>NZ_JABACJ020000009.1 GCF_012524165.2 Faecalicatena faecalis | reverse complement strand
TCTTAATTCTATACTTCTTTTTTCAAATCTACAATATGGTAGATTTATTAAGGTTACTCTTTTTTCTTCTGAAAAAATCAAAAAAAGGGTTGACAAACATTAGCAAGATTTGTCCAGTTTGATAAACTGGAGTTTTATTCTATCCAAATATATTTAATATTCCATGGACAAGTATACCCAAATAGCAGTTTTTTGTTTTACATCTTATCGCTCCCATAATCAAGCCAAACCCTGCGCCAAATATTACTTTCATAACAATACAGATAAACAAGTTCCCGCCACTCCATAAATAAATACCTACCGCATATCCAATATGCCATAAGGCAAATAACACTGTTACCACCAAATAAGTTTTCCATTCTTTATTAATACATTCATTCACTTTTGTCCATATAATGCCCCTAAATAGTAATTCCTCAAAAACCGGAGTTACAATACTTCCATAAAAAAATATTAAACTATTCTCAAAGGAAAATGTTTTAACCCAAAACAATGTTACTACATAAAAAATAACCGCAATTATTGTGATGATAATATATAAGTATCCAAATACCTTAGGGAAAAAATTGTAACTACACTTTCTCCGTCTACAATAGATAATCATGATTACCAGACATACTATCATAGTGAACATCATAACCATACTTCTTGAATAAAGTGTTTCAGGATAAAAGCAAAACACCCCTTGCTTGATTCCAATAAAAAGAAGTTGAATTATTGTTAGGCAAATGATAATGGAAAGCAATTCTTTTAGCACTATTCTGTTGCTTTTTTTCAAAATAAATTTTCCCTCACATTTTTAAATTCTATTTTTTCTACCCGACAATCTGGAAGTTACTTTTTTCTGGTTCTCCATTTCTTGTTCATCTTATCTACCCAAGGTTTTGTTATTAACTCAATAATGCCTGCTATAAAATCTGCTATAAAATCACCCATACATTGTCCCTCCCAATTCTGATTTCTGATACTTTTCGCCTTCCTGGTAACTAGGATTTAGTTATTTAGTAAACTCAACTATCACTATCTCGTTTCCGTCAATATCGTTTAAGCGAACCTCATAAGTACCCCAATCATATCTAATGGCTTCGGACAGGGTAACCCCTTTTTTCTTCAAACATTCCATTGTTAAATCGAGATTATCTGTTTGAAAAACAAATGATTGATGTCCTGTCGGTTGTGCGTCGAATATTTTACAATCCCATATACAAAGAGTAGGGGCGTTTTCTATAAAGCCAAGATAAACCCCATTTGATTCGTCCATATCTGTCTTAATAAAGGGTATTCCTAATACCTCTCTATAAAAGGCGATAAGTTCATTTGCTTGCTTAGAAAAAATATTGGTGCAGTAATATCCCGTTATCATATTTTCATTTCCTCTAAATTCTGATTTCTGTTACGTTCTCGTCTTCCTGATAACTTCTTCTCAAATCCATATCTTTTTCAGATGCATAGATGAAATACCATCTTTCACAACGCCAGTCCATAAATACTCCATCTTGCAGCCTACTTTTCCACTGATAAAAACGGTGGAAAGAGATCGGGGCTCTCAATACGCCGCATTGTTTTTGCATCCACGTCAAAGCTCTTTCCATCGTATTCATAGTGTAATTTCCCATCTTTACAATAAAAACGGTGTTCCGATTGGAATGCAACAGGCTTGAAACGTCCGCCTTGTACCGGCTGATCCCTATACAGCACCTGATCTTCCATAAGCTTTAATACTTTATTTTCAAAACGAATATCATAAATACCACTTATTACAGCCTCCGCTGCTACATTTTTCCCAGAAGCAGATATCAATCGGAAAGATCCTGTCATGGCATTTGTACTTTTTCGCTTTGCCAACTCGAAACGAAATAAGGATACACCGCTAAAGTCTTTCCGTAATTCCTCCCGTTGACCATCAGCTCCCATAAGCCATATCTTCTCATTAGATACAATGAACATATCTAATTGAAACCCACTTTGAGAATGCTTGAGGTTAGAAAAGGAAATCTGATCAGAATAGACACCTTGAAGCGCATCATTTTCCAGTTTATAGACTAATTCCTTTGTAAACAGTGTCTTACCATCCACATTCGCCCCAAGAAATGCAAGAATATCTTTCATCTCTAACCACCTGTCCTTTCGCTCTTAAGTTCACCCTATCCGCTATTTTTTATTTGGTTTTCTTTTGATTCTCAGCAGTCGAATAAAATCGTCAAACGAAGAATTATCCACTGGCTCAAACATAACCCATTTTCCATCATGGTAGGTTTTGGCTTCATCATAGATTTTCTGCACTTCTTTTGAAAAGGTTTCTCTCTCTGCCTCAAATTTTGACCGTTCGTCTTTTCCCAAAATAACCATAAAGCCTACACAACCTTCTCTTGCATACAAGGCGCAAAGCGTTTTACCACCCCGGCGGTATTTATATTCGTAAGTCCATGCTTTACCCCCTTTATTCCACAGACATTCCATATCATAATTTTCATCAATGGCAGCACATAACTGATTCCATACATCATATAAAGATTGTCCGAGTAAAGCCGTCATTTCCTCTGTACCAGGTATCATATCCAACATGGCAGGTCTCCTTTCCACTTCAATGGCAGCCGGGCATCCGTTTTGCATGCTCAGACTTTGAAATAAATACCTATTTTTATCTGCAATCACTTTCCTTAGATTGTTTAGCTAATTCTTCTAAAACCTTTCGATTATCGCTTTCTATTGGCACATAGTCTTCTATATATTGACATGGATAATCATTACATTCCGCACAATGAGAAACCTTTTTCTCCATACCGCATTTTCGCATTGGACAATCCACACACATCTTTTCATTTACTCCATTTATAGAATGACAACCCGTACAAGTCATATCATTTTTTTCAAATTTACAGGTATCTGTTGAATAGTCCCTTGCTAACTGTTCTTTCAGTTCCTCATTTCCTGTTTGAGTTGCAATATACACAGGGCATTCTGAACATATTAAACCACAATATGCAATTATTTTTTTCATTTCTTTCCTCCAAGCTCAAATTTGTCCAATCCTAGAAACTGGAATTTGTATTTTCATCATTTTTGTATTTCTTTCAATGCTTTTTGAATATCCTTATAAACTAAAGGTTGCATACTATCGTCATAAACAGTTATATCTGCCTTTTGAAGTGCAGAAAGAATGTCATTTTTTAATTCTGGCTTATACTTTGCAATCATCGGGAGCAGCTTAATACACTGTCTTGCCGTAATGGGTTTAACATCTGTTATGTGCTGCAAATATGTATCAATGATTTCATCAATTTTATAATCTTTATCCCATTTTGCATTATAGGCAAGTAGTGTAAGCCCTCTTGTACGGATATAAGAATTATCACTGTCAAGCATATCACTTAATCTATCCATATAGGGATAGACACAATCTGTTTCTTTACTTTCTTTTTGCAATTCCTGTAAGGCCTTATATGCAACATTATTATTTTTATCAAACAATAATTCAAAGGTATCTTCTATATTAAGTAACACAATATTCTCCTTCAAACTTCAAATTTATCCGTACTATGAACCGGAGTTTACAGCCGCCACCATACAGTATCATTTCTCTCATATTCTTCGAAACCGCATCTTATTAAAATCTTTTGCGATGACACGCCATCAATATCTGTTTCAGCAATAATATGCTTTACTCTGTTTTGTTGTAATGCCCAATTACAAAATGCCTGCACCGCTTCAGTCATATAACCGTTATGCTCAAAATCACGCCCCAGACCATAGCCAATTTCAACTTCTCCGTCACGGTTAGGAACGTCTTTAAAATCAATTGCCCCAACCACGCAATGATCCGATTTCTTAACGATAAACCAAAACGTGTGCCATAGATAATTGTCAGGGTCTTTTTGAGCTTTTTTTACTTGTCCGCATACAATTTCACGAAACAAGCCCTCCATTGGTTCCGCCTTGTATGAACAGAACAGCTCTTCTTCAAGTTCTTTTATGCTATACGTCCATAATTGAAGTTGATCTGGAGTAAGCGCAATGATATTAAGGCGCTCTGTTTCTATTTTCATTATAGTGTCCTTTCGATAAACAGGGCTTTTTCTACCTGCCAAATTCTGTGCTTTTTCCGCATGCGCTCCCAACAAGACCATTTTCCTGCAAATCGTTACCACTTATCATAATGGATCTTTTCCGGTTCCCAGCGGTCCCGTAATTCCTTTTCCTCATCAGGCCAGCCGAATGCGATCACCGCAACGGGTTCCAGTTTAGAGGGAAGCTCTAACGCAGCAATCATTCGCTTCCGCCAATCAGAGTTTAATGCCACTCCGCACCAAACGCCTCCCAGCCCAAGGCCATGAATACCAAGCAGGATGTTCTGTGTGGCAGCAGCACAGTCCGCATACAAAAACTCTTTCATTCCCTCTATATTCTTATCGCCACATATGACGATAGCACCAGCGGCGGATTCAAGCATAGTCGCTTGTGAGTTCTGTGAGGCAAGCTCTGCCAGAAGCTGTCTGTTCCTTATGACGATGAAATGGCAGGGCCGCTTATTTTTTGCCGTTGGTGCATACATTCCACAGCAAAGCATTGTCGTAACCATATCGTCCCCGACGGATCTTGAGGTAAACTTACGTATGCTTTGCCGCGTTTTTATTGCCATCAGTACATCCATTCCGCTGCTGACAGCAACAGGCTCTTCCTGTTTCCTACCGGCAGGTTCCAGCTCCTCGGCGGACATGGTGACATGCGCGTTCATGATCCGTCCGTCAAAATCAATGGACTTTTGTAACGCCTTATCTAAGCCCATAAGAAACTTTCCGCCTCCGCGGGATAATAATTTACCGCGGTACGGGGTGCCATTGATTGTTCCGCTTACATAGATTGTGCCCTTCGGTTTACAAAATCGCTCCCTTGCATCAAACGGGATTTCAAGAAAGGTTCTTCTGCCGATATCATCCTTGTAAATTGGTGCCTCAAATATTTCCATAATTTTTCCTTCCATCACGGTAAGTCTCTCTGTCACCCAAACCAGCCTATTTAAAGATTAAAATCCTCTCTCAGTCAGTATTTTTTCAAATTTCTTTTCGGATTGTATTTCGTGTGTAATAAATTCATCATGATAAAACAGCCCAAATGTCGTAAATGGAACAGGGGCATTCTGAGCCTGTTCCCGCGTAGTAATATGAACTGCCTGAAATGGGGCATTTCTCCTCTTAGCCGCATCTTCCAGAAGGGGAACATACTTTGCTGTAAATGGGCACTGGCTGGTATAGTACAGTGTAAACCCACTGCCCATATCCTGTTGTATTGTATCCTTCACAGAAGAACGGAAACAGGGTTTTTCAGCATCTTTATCAAATGGCAGATACATCAGCTCAAAATAGGGGCTTGCTGTGTCCGCCGTTTCAAATCCTTTGTAATTCAGAAATTTATAATCTGCAAGAAAACCCATTTTCTTTCTGGATGATAAGATAACAAGGCCTTTTTTCCCTTTCTCTTTGCTGTCTCTGATACATTCATCCAGAAGAAGTGTGGAATACCCGTGTCCTTTAAACTGCCCGGATACCCAAAGGCAGTCAATATACATATAACCGTCTGCCGCAACTGGCGCCCATGCGCATTCAGCAGGAATGTACTCAATGAAACATTTTCCCCGGACATTCCCTTTCAGGAAAACAAGCCCTTCGTCTAACCGGCCTTCCAGCCATGCTTTTTTGGAAAGCACCTGGCAGTCTTTATTATTTGCAATGGCACAGCAAATGTGTTCCTTTTCCAGATTTTCATGTGTGATTCTTATAAGCTCCATCATCCAATCTCCTCTGCACTTTCTGTTTTTCCGGCTCAACGCCTTGAAAACCACTATTTTATAAAATTCAACTCTACCTGTGATTATAACATCAAAAGGATGACATCATCTGTCAGGGTTTATTTTTTTCATAGATTCATTTCACCTGCCTTGCAATCGTTTCTTTCAGGCGGACAGGTTCCAGATCACTTACACTCTGTCTTCCACTTATTTATTTTTGTTCCATCTGTCTTTACAAGTTCCAGTGCGGCTTCCACTATTTCATCCCTTGAAAGCTTTGCTTTCCGCGGCATATATATATGATTCTCCCTCTCAAAATACTAAAACATTCATTTTGCAACATATGTTTTAATTATACTATTTAAGTGTGAAAAGTCAAGATACAGATGATAGATGTCACGATCTGCGTTTTTAAGAATTCTGTCATATCACAAGGAAAGTCAAGTACATGGGTACTCCTTCTGTTATCTTTATATTAGTAACTCAGAAAACAAACAAAAAACAGGAGGAAATACAATGGAAATCAGAAAAAGGATTGAGCAGCACCTAAATGTACTTTGTAATGAAATTGGTGCACGCCCAACGGGTTCTAAGGCGAATCAGGCGGCGGTAGAATATGTCTGTGAAGAATTTAAGCGTGCCGGACTGAATGTCCTAAAACAGGAATTTGACTGCATGGACTGGTCAGAAGGCGGTGGTACTCTTACTATTGAAGGGCAGGACATTTTGACTGCACCAGCTCCTTATTCGCTTCCTTGCAATGTACAGGGAGAACTCGTTTGCATTCATACTCTGGAGGAATTGCGTATTACACCAATTTCAGGAAAAATTGTTCTGCTTTGTGATGCTTTAGCAGCAGAACCGCTTATGCCAAAAAGTTTTATTTTCTGGAATCCCGAGGAGCACAAAGAAACAATTGCATTGTTGGAACGCGGTGGGGCACAAGCGGTGCTCACGGTCAGTCTCTCACCTGAATGCTTTGTACCAATCATCGAAGACGGAGATTTTGAAATCCCGTGCGCAATGGTTCTCCCTGGAATTTTACCACTGCTTTCCAGCGGACTTTCTGCCACACTGTCACTGAACACAAAAAGACGTCCGGCGAGGGCCGCCAATGTACTTGCTACTCATGGAAAAGGCAAACATAAGATTTGCATGTCAGCCCATATTGACACCAAACCAGCAACTCCCGGTGCCTTGGACAATGCTTCCGGCGTAGCTGTACTGCTTGCGCTGGCGGAGGAGCTGTCCGACAGGGAGCTGCCCTATCAAATCGAATTTGTCCTCTTTAATGGTGAGGACTACTATTCGAATCCGGGAGAGATGGCATATCTTGCATCTTACCTCTCAACTCCTGCAGATTATGTCTGCGCATTTAATATTGATGGAGTTGGCGTAAAAGGGCAGGCTCTTGCATACTCGTTTTATGAATGTTCTGAAAAGCTAATAAACAACCTCTCTAAGTTAGCCGCAGAAATCGAGGGGTTTGAGCAAATTGATCCGTGGCCTCAGGGGGACCATACATTGTTTTCTTTTTCCGGAGTTCCGGCAATCTCTGTTACTTCCAGTGGAATCTTCGATTTAGTGGACAGCGTACTCCATTCGGACAGAGATTCATTGGAATTGATTGATACAGAAATTCTGGAATCCCTGGTGAAATTCCTGCTTTATTCCATATAGCGGAGCTGTGGAATAATCTTTTATTTTGTGATGTCCTCTGGATATATATTTTCGGCCACAACAACTGGAATTTGATTTATAGATAATTTTCAATCCTGCACTGCTCAACAACCTGTTTTCCTAATAGCGTGATTGCCTGTTTGGGGCAATTGCTAACGCAGCGGTAGCACATGGTGCATCGGCTATCTGCTACCGCAACCTGGTTTCTTAGATCAATATTTTTCATAGGACATAGAGCAACGCACTTACCACAGCCAATGCATTTTTGTGCATCAATCTTCAATTTATTCGAATAGTGCCGTGTCTTGTTGGAAAAATATAATCTCTGTCCAAACAGACCGGCTAAATGATAGAAAAATCCAATTCCCTCCTGTGGTGGATTTTCATTTCGCCATTCTCGTACAGCGGCTTTTATTTTATTTTCCGCATTTGCCACAAGCCTTTTGTTTGTTTCCAACGGTCGCTTTAATACTTTTTCATCACCGATACAGTCTGGCATTTTGAGGTGCAGTCCACCAATAATGTGTGCGCCATATTTTTCCAACAAGCGAGCTAACATACCCGCGCCGTCACCGCTGAACAAACCCATCGTGGCAATTACGAAGATCCGCTTTCCTTTCCAAATATTTTGGTGATTGATAATATAATCTCTCACTATTTTGGGTATGTTGCTATATTGCACCGGGTATGCAAATACAATATCTTCATGCTGTCCGATTTTCCCCGAAAGATCTTCGCTTTCAATGGAAAATACGGCTGCTCCCGCATCATACTCTTGTACAAATTTCTCTATACAAAACTTTGAGTTTCCTGTTCCGCTAAAATATACTCCTATCATGCTCTTCCCCCATTTCCACCTGACAGACAAGGATTCTTTCATACATATACAGCCCTCCAATTTTTAAATTTTCCAGTCAGAAAAACTGGGATTTTCTAGCCACAAACCGGAAGTTACGATTCTGTTTTCAGTAGTGAGTACAGGAACAAGACATATTCGAGTTTTATATTTATAGACTTCCATTTTACCACCTGCCTAAATTCAATTCTTCCTTCAATAACATTTACGGATGATTACCGGTTTCATAACACCATAATGCTATCTGCGCAATCAACTCCAGAGGCATCGGTTCTTCGTAGGGAATCTGAATCGTCCCCTTACTGGTTCTATATGATGACAGCTGTTCTGCAAACTCAATCACTGCCTGTATGCCAGCATAGATACCGATATGCTTTTTGTTTGCAGCAAAATGAATGATATTATGCTGTTTCCAGAAAGTCGGCATACCCCAGGAAATTTTTTCTTCTGCTTCCGGAATGGCTTCATGAATTGCCTTTCGTACCTGTACCAAATACACCTGTTGTTCTTTATCCTGAACGGAAATATATTCATCTATTGTTTTCGGCTTCTCGCCACAATAATGTGATTGATTCGTATTCTTAAATGAACGTCCACATTTTGGACATACCCACATAATCTGATTCTCCCTTCTACAATCAAAACTGAGCGATGGTTATTGCCCTCTACTTGACTCGTGCAAAATGATACGCTTTCCGAAACCAATCCATTAATTCATCATCAATTTCCTCAGGATGTTCTATTAGGATATGATGTGTCCATCTACCGGGGTAAGGTTCTGTAGCAATATCAATTCTGGATGATTGCACTTGCTTATCCAAGCCTAATGTAACCACGATATATTCTTTTGGACGTTCTTTCGCTTTTCTCACTTTTGCAAATGAAATGCAGGCAAAAACCTTTGGGTTTGTAAAAGTGATTTGCGTCTTTTGCACTCTCATACCGATATTCGGTAACTGAGCAAAGAGCTTATCAGCCAAAGTTTCATACAACTCAAGTGCAACTGGTTTTTCATTAAAAAACATCAACTCATCTAAGTTCGGTTCATATGCCATATTTTCTACCTCAATAACTACAAAATTTCATCCGTACAAACTGGGATTTGTAACTTTAGTTTCTCTTGCAAAATTCCTCTAACATATAAGTATAAGCCAAGCGTTCTGACCTATCTTGTTGTGCCACCTGCCCAATACCTATATAGGCATAGAAAAGCTCTGGTTGCTGTTGTACAGTGAGCACCCCCAAGAATGACCCATAACATATATTTTTCTTTGCCAAAGCGATTTCGTAAATAATTCGTCACCGCAATTGTATCAGAAATAAATGCTTTCAGACAGTATATCCGGCTGTAGCTCAAGGTCAAAAAGAATTGCCCCCAATGTCAGTAAATTTCCATACACCGGATTGAGTAATATACTATTTTTCCCAAGTGTTCCAATACCACTCATAACAGCGAAATGCTTAAGTGAAATCGGCCCCAATATCATACCTAAAAACATACATATAATATTTGTCCAGTTCGTGAAACTGGGAGTAATCTACATTTTTCTATATGTATATACATCGACAGACACAATTTCTTTACCTCCCCAATTCTTTTCTTGTGAAGTATAATTTTCTTTAACAAATCCATTGTTCAATAATACTTTTGATGAATATATATTTTCTGGCATAACAAATGCGTTAAGTGTTGTAATTCCAATTTCATTTACTAAATATTCCATCATTAGATTCAAAGCATTTGACGCAATTTTTTTATTCCAATAATCCTCATTTAATCGATAACCTACCGTTATTGTGTTTGCTCTCTTTCTGTAGTCGAACATTTCTGCTAAACCCACAAGCCTATTAGGATTATCCTTTAAGTAGATTCCTGCAATTATTAGCCTTTTCTTCTCAAAATCTCTTCCACCCAAATTTTTGATTGCAGTCTCTAACATTTTAATACTTTTCTTATATAAAAACGGTGATATATACTTATAAACATTGTCGTTATTGCTAATCTCTGACAACGCTGCAACATCGCTCATGTCCATTTTTCTTATAATTACTTTATCGTTTTCTAAATATGGAAATACATCAAATAATTCTGTCATCATAAACTCCTCAAATTCTAACTATATAAGGCTTATCATAACACATTATGTTTCGGCGCTAAAGTAAAATATATACGCTATCTTCCATAATGAGAATCCCGCAAGTTTGACAGCATTAGAGACATAGGACACGGATGACAGATGTCCCATAGCAAAGAGTTGACAAAAGAGAACACAAAAAGAGAAGAAATATAGAATTCCGTCCGATATACTGAGTGAGTAAGGAGGTGATTCCATGGAATGGCTGCAAAGTTTAAGCAAGGCCATTGATTATATTGAAGAAAATCTGGACAAGGAGATTTCTCTGGATGAGGCGGCCCGCATTGCCTGCTATTCCCCATTTTATTTTAAACGGAAGTTTGCCTGTATCACCGGGCTTTCCCTGTCAGAATACATTCGGCGCCGCAGAATGACACAGGCTGCTTTCGAGCTTCAAAGAACGGATCAGAAGGTGATCGACATTGCACTGAAATACGGCTATGCGTCCCCGTCGTCCTTTAACCGGGCTTTTCAGGCCGTGCATGGAATAAGCCCTGCCGCCGCCAGGAATGCAGGCAGCACATTGAACGCCTACCCGGCGGTTAAATTTTCGCTTACAGTTACAGGAGGTACTGCTATGTCATTTCATGTGGAAGAGAAAGAAAAGATAAGAATCGTGGGAATACGAATGCCTCTGTGTGAGGATATGGAAAAAAACCAAATGGAAGTCCCGGTTTTCTGCCAGAGAGCATTTGCCGAAGGGAAGGTCCGGGAAATCTGCTCGATATCTGATCAGGCCCCTGAGGGGATACTGGGGGTGAGTGTCTACCATGGTCCCCAGGATTTTTATTACTATATTGCGGCGGCATCAAAAGGACCTGTCCCGAAAGGCATGCATGAATGCGTCATCCCGGCGGCAGTCTGGGCAGTTTTTGAAAACGACGGTCCTTTTAAAGAAAGCGTGCAGGGGATTTTCCGCCGTTTTTATACAGAGTGGCTTCCACTCTCAGGCTATACCTATGCGCAGCTGCCGGATATCGAGGTCTATCCGGCTGATACCGAAAAACCTTCTGCAGGGCATTCCGAGGTATGGATCGCAGTAAAAAAGAAAAGGAGATTTAACATTATGGAATATCAAATTGAGGTCAGAGATGTGGAGCCTCTGCGGGTCGCATATATGAAATACCGGGGAAGTACTGCCAAAGCCAATCAGGTGTTTCCCAATGTTTTTAAAGCGATCAGAGGGAAAGCGGACGGGGCGCCCTTTTTCAGTTACCTGTCCATGGACCCTGAGACAAAAAACGGTGAGATGGAACTATGTGTCCCCACAGCTCAGACTCCGAATGGAAACGGCGTGGAAATAAAAGAGATGCCGCGCATCAGGGCTCTCTGCGTAACACATACAGGCTCCTATGAAACGCTGCCGGCGGCCTATGATGCACTCGACAAGTATGCACTGGAACACGGGCTGAAATTAGAGTTTCCCTTCCGCGAGGTCTACATCAAGGGGCCGGGAATGTTCCTGAAAGGGAATCCCGATAAATATATTACGGAAATACAATTTCCTATCGAGGAGGAATAACATGTATGCAATACAGGCACAGGACGTCTCAAAAACATATAAAAACGGTGTACGGGCACTGGATCACGTCAGTTTAAATGTCAGGAAAGGGGAAATCTTTTCTCTGCTAGGACAAAATGGTGCGGGAAAATCCACTCTGATCCGCATACTCACCACTTATCTAAAGCCGGATTTGGGCCTAGTACAAATACTTGGAAAAAATCTCTCCATGAAGGCGGCCAGGATCCGTCCGAAAATTGCCTGCGTGGGCCAGCAAACTTCCATTGATACCTACCTGTCGCTGGAAGAAAATATGATGTTCCAGAGCCGCCTGTACCGGATTCCAAAAACTCAGGCGAAACTGAGAATGGAAAAGCTGATTCAGGATTTCGGCCTACAAAGCTACAGAAAATACCCAGTATCCTCCTACTCCGGAGGCATCAAAAGGCGGCTTGACATTGCGCTCAATATGATGTCAGCCCCAGAGATTTTGTTTCTTGATGAGCCAACAGTAGGTATGGATATCCAGTCGCGTATGGCTATGTGGGATATGCTGAAAAAGATACGGAATGATTTTGGTACCACCATCTTTCTAACCACGCATTATTTGGAGGAAGCAGATATCCTGAGCAATACAGTCTGCATTATGAAAGATGGAAAGGAAGTGACCCAGGGAACACCGGAAGAACTGCGCTCTTTCATCCGGCAGGATGCCCTCCGGATTCTCTTTCCAACGAAAGCGGAGGCAGAAAAACAGATGGTATTTCTGCAGTCTGTTTTCCCGGCATCTCAGATGACGGTGAGGAATACGGATATCATGATGAATACCGAAGATGTACGTTCCGATCTGGAGCGTACAGCAGGATTTCTGTTAGAAGCACACATCCCATTTTACGGCATCCAGATTGTGCAGCCTACTCTGGAGGATGTGTTTTTACGCCTGACTAAGAAAAAGGAAATGGGGGAAGAGAAATGAGCACAGCTACTATTTTTTACCGGAACGTCAAATGGCGCTTCCATAATGCTTTTACCATCGTAATCACAATTTTACAGCCTCTTTTGTGGCTGGTGCTTTACAGCACAGTGGCAGAGGGAACCATGGCAGGGACGGGGATTGAGAATTACACAGCCTTTATCTTCCCTGGTCTGATTGTGCTGGTCAGTTTTTCAGCCAGCAGCAGCAACGGTATCATGAACTATCTGATGAAAGCTGACGGCAGTTTTTACCGGGTTCTGATCGCGCCGGTCCGCAGGAGTTCCATTGTATTAGGACAGCTTCTGGAGGCGGTCTGCTGTACTTTTGTCGAAGTGGGAATCATGACCGTAATCAGTCTTCTGTTTTTTGTAAATGTTCTTCCGAATTTCCCGAGCCTCCTGCTCATGGTCCTGCTTGTGGCGCTGACGGCTTTTTTTATGGCTGGAATTTCCTACAGTGTCAGCCTGGTCCTCCCCAATGAAGTACTGTATGAAACAGTTATGAACGCCATCGTGCTCCCGATATTCTTTCTAAGTTCCGCGCTGTTCCCGGCAGACGGACTTCAAGGAATACTCAAAACGATCATCTACCTGAATCCATTTACCCATGTCATTAATGCCCTGCGTTCTGTTATTTTTTATGGAACAATTGATTTCCGGACGGTGGCACCCGTGGCCGTCCTGTTCCTCCTTCTGGGAGTCGGAAGTTTTAGTTGGGCGTTATATTGTCTGAAGAAGGAGACTCGGCTGTAGAACAAGGGTGGCACCGCGGAGGGTATCACCTCGTAAGGCAAGGTTGCTCCTGAAAAAATCAATATGGGAAAATTTACTTGTCCGCATACATTTTCAC
The DNA here is from genome assembly GCF_012524165.2 of Faecalicatena faecalis. GTDB lineage: Bacteria > Bacillota > Clostridia > Lachnospirales > Lachnospiraceae > Faecalicatena_A > Faecalicatena_A faecalis. The sequence goes on along the minus strand of NZ_JABACJ020000009.1, from coordinate 140,105 downwards.
GAAACAAACCCTCCATTGGTTCCGCCTTGTATGAGCAGAGCAGTTCCTTTTCTAATGTCATTCTTTATTTTTTTCATAGATTAATTTCGCATGCCTTGCAATCGCTTCTTTTAAGTGGACAGGTTCCAGTATTGTAACCTGCGTTCCAAAGGATAAGAGATATCCAATCAGCCACTGATCTTCTCTCATAGTTACGGAAACAAGAAGATCCCCGTTATCCTGTTCTTTTATGGAGTCCGCTTCAAATTCATCATAGACCCGATATGCGCATTCTTTCGGAAACCGAAGCACCATAGGAGTGAGCCTGCCCGGCCATCCTTCTGCATTGGATGTATGCTGCTGGCATTCCCCGCTTTGCCGGGTTTCTTCCTCATCAGGATAATGAAGCGGTGCAAATTCCTCGTCCAACAGTTCCAGCCTGACCATACGGTTACATTTAAAAATACGAAAGTCAGACTTTTCCACACAATATGCCTTCAGATACCATTCTTTGCTTTTGAACATCATTTTGATTGGATAGATCTTTCTCCTGCTTTTTTCACCATTGGAATTTACATATAGAATGGATACCGCCTTATGTGAAATAACCGCGTTTTTCAATAATTCAAAGGTAGTGTTGTCCTGCGAAGCATTTCCCCAGCGTGAAAAATCCACCTCAAACCAATCATCCGAAGGAATCTGAAAAAGAGCAGATAACTTTGTCAGCATTTCCCTTTCGTAACTGCTGTTTACAACCGATACACTCTGCAGCGCAGATAAAATATCCTTTTTCTCCTTGTCGGAGAAAAAGGATTGTTCTAACACATAATCATCTAATATTTCAATTCCGCCGTTCCTGCCTGTTGTCACATAAATTGGAATACCTGCACTGCTGATTACATCTATATCACGGTATATGGTCCGCACAGACACCTCGAATTTTTCTGCTAATTCGGGCGCGGTAACATGCTTTTTATCCAGAATATAGTACACTATTTTAAATAGCCTGCTGTCTTTCAAATCATCACCCCTGGTTCTCATAATAAATATCGGCAAGCAAAACTTCCTTCACAGGCCGGGCTTCGATATACCCCCGCCATCCCTGTGGATCTAACTGAAAACGGGGAGCTATTTCATCATCCCACCCATATCCGAACGGCGTCGGATCATAGTTGTCTATGACCTCAGATAAATTCATGATCACCTCTTCAAAGTGCAGATCATCATAAGGTGCAGTCTGGAACATCATCATTTTACATTCGGGCAGGTCCATGAGGTCGAACCCTTCCGGTATCACACCCGAATAGTCATCCGGAACCTCAACGCCTTGTGCATAGCGTGAAGTACCCGGCAGACATAACGAATCAGGCAGCCATAGGCCAACCGGTTCATACAGCGCCTCCTTGATGCTGCATAGTAATCCCCATACATCACAGCCGACCTCCTCGCTGTAAGTGAAATAATCGTTTCCGGCCACACCACGTTTTAACAGTAGTTTCCGTTTAGGAAAATTACGCACCTGCACATAAAAATCCTTTGAGACTGGAGGCATCTCCTCCTGTTCCTCTCTAAGCCAATAATAATATTACCTGATAGACCACGGGTGGAAAAGGTAAATTGGCGGTGTGTGCTTTTTATACTCATTCGGGCTGATTCCGAATTGCCTGCGAAAGGCTCTGGTAAACCCCTCATGGCTGTCAAAGACAAAATCCATCGCTACATCAACAACCTTTAAATCCCTGTCCCGTAGCTCCATAGCCGCTTTTGAAAGCCGATACATACGGATATATTCGAAGGGAGCCTTGCCGGTCAGCTCCTTGAAGATTTTTGCACAATGCCAGGGCGAATAGCCCGCACTTTCTGCGAGGGAGTGCAGCGTAATTGGTTCCTACAAATGTGCCTCTATATAGCTTTGCATCCGCTGAACGGCGTTAATTTGTTCCCAGCTTTCCACCCGGTTCACCTCCTGGGTCTCATTACATAAAATGCTTCTCTTCTAAGTTTATCATGATAGAGTGAAAATGTCTTGACTTTGTTTGTTTCTTTTTATCCTGCATCTTCACTCTCATTCCTGTGGCTTTGGAACTTCCCTGTCAAAGAAGCCTGATCCAGTATCAGGTTTGATGCCTGTTTCAGCACCTCCTTTTTTGTAGATGCAGCTGGTAAATCTATCAGATCACATAATGCATAGATGGTAAAGGTATAATTGTGTGTTGTCTTTAAGGGAGGTTTTGGTCCCCGATAGCAATGCCGTCCATAAGCAATCCCCTGAATTGCCCCTGATAGTTCTGAAACTACCTCCCCTTTGGGAACCGACTCTGGGATATCACTGCATACTGGAATATTCCAAATAATCCAATGGTTATAATTTGGAAATATTGGATGAGAAGCATCGTCCAGGGTAATGATAAACGACTTTGTCTGATTTGGGATATCTTCAATATGCAGGGCGGGTGAAATATCTTCCCCTCTTCCCGTATACCTTTTAGGAATCCATCCGCCCTCTTCAAATGCATTGCTGCTTACTCTCATAAAATCTCCTCTCTACGTCTCGTCAGCCAACTAAAATCATTCGTTTTGCAACATATGTTTTCATTATACCTCATCAGAATGAAAAGTCAAACTAAAACGGTCTCACTTATTTTCCCTCACATATTTATAATGATCTTTATTCCGTTCTATCAGAAATAACACCACACCAAGTGTGAGCAGTTCAGCAGCTGGCACCGCCAGCCATACGCCATTCACCCCCATCATACACGGCAGTACTATAAGTCCCAGCATAATGAAAGCAAATGTCCTGAGAAATGAGATAACAGCCGATACTTTTCCATTGGACAATGCAGTAAAAGCAGCAGAGGAAAATATATTGATCCCGGAACATAGAAAGCTGAATGCGAAGATTCGAAATCCCTGCGTCGTAATCTCATACACATCTGTATTGCTTCCCGTAAACAACATCACTAACTGTTCATTCCCTATTGTAGAAATCAGAAAAACTAAAATGGAACTGACCACCACAAATCCTAGTGCGTTTTTAAAGATTCTTTTCAACCGTATGGTGTGATTCGCTCCATAATGAAAACTGATGACAGGCGCGATCCCCATGGAAAAGCCAATGTACAACGTGGTCAGCAGGAACTGGCTGTAGATGAGAATTGTGATCGCCGCCACGCCCTTCTCTCCCATCAATTGCAGCATCGTTCGGTTAAAGAAAAATGTTGTCACCGCTGTTGAAATCTGGCTTACCATTTCCGATGCACCATTCCCACAGCTTTTCCTTAGTACAGAAAAATCCAGAACGGGTCTTTTAAATGACAATATACTTTTCCTGCCGATAAAAAACAATAGACCTGCAACTGCAGGAATCAGATATCCGATGCCTGTTCCCAGTGCAGCTCCCTTAACTCCCAAACCAAAAGGAACCATAAAAAGATAATCCAGTAAAATATTGACGATTCCCGCTCCCACAGACAGGACCAGACCAAATCCAGGTTTTCCCGCAGTAACGATCAGGTTCTGAAATAGCACCTGTAACATACTGGCAGGAGTAAACAGAAAGATGATAAGCAGATAATCTCTGCAATATGGAAATAGAATCTCACTCGCTCCCAGCCGCCAGATAATTTCATCTAAAAAGCAGACTCCAAGAACAGTAATCAGAAGTCCCAAAACAAAACCAAATAGGACAATCAGGGTAAAATCCTGCTTTGCCCTGTCTCTCTTTCCCTCTCCCATCTTTCTGGCAACAAGCGCACTCCCTCCTGTTGCTAGCATCGTTCCCAGTCCGACAATAAGATTGATGACAGGACATACGATATTCACTGCTGACAATGCGTTTGTATTCACGAACCTAGAAATAAAGATTGTATCGATAATCGTATAACAGCCCATAAAAAGCATCATGGCTATCGTAGGAAAAGCAAACTTAAGCAGGGAGAAAAGTGTAAAATCCTGATCTAGCGGATTCGCCATCCTTCCGGTCTTACTCATCCGTCTGCCCTCCTGTTGGTGCAGGCACCATCTGCTGATCTGGTGTCAGTACCATCCGCTGGGTCGGATACCCGAATTCAACCAATAACTCCGCTTCTGCAAAACCAAGTGCCTGATATGCTTTCCGATAACCTGTATCCGCCTTATCCCCCTCCCGGAAAGTCGTAATGGAAATCTCCGTATCCGGCAGCAGTTCATTCATCACCTTATCCAGAAACAGCTTTGCAATTCCATTTTTCCTGAAAAGTGGATGAACACCGAAAAAATCGATGCAGCCTGTATCATAATTGAGTATCATGACAGCTGCCGCAAGGCCATCCCTCTTAAGAATCAGAGCCCTTTTCTCTTGGATACAGTCTCTCAGTACTTTCCTGTATTCCTTCTCATCCAGATGGGGATAACCGTCAACAATCAGACAGACCAGATCCATCCAAAGTGGAATATCCTCCTCTTTTGCAAAACAGATCTTTTCCTTCATGTCATTACGGTTATCCCATGAAAACACTTGTTCCATATATTTTTCCAATTCAAATCTAAGCTGCAGAGGGTAAAATTCTTCTTCCATCCGATACTCATTCGGTGACTTTTTGTACATCTGACGGAAAATGTTTGTGAACGCCTGCTGACTCTCATACCCTGCCAGCAGAGAAATTTCCAGAATCGGCTTATCCGAAAACACAAGCAGTTTCGCTGCCTCTGTCAACTGCCTCCGCTTTACATAATCATGGATGGATAATCCCACCGTACTCAAAAACATCCGGTGCAGATGGTATTTCGAATATCCCACTGCACCGGCGATCAAGTCCAGGTTCATCTTCTCGGTCAGATGCTCTTCAATATAACGAATTACAGTTACAATATTTTCTAAATTGCCATTCAATGCAGCCTCCTCCTTTCCGCTTAGATTATAATAGAAAAGGTTGCAGACGTTTTCATAAATATTGCGGTTTTATTAAGTTTCTAATTAAGGTGAATATTCCTGTAGAACTGCAAGGTTTCATTAGAATAGAATGCTAGGTATTTCAGTGCCCTATCTAGGGATAGCGTATCAAATTCATTGACGGTTGGTATTTACGCTACGATAATATTTTAAAGCCATCATCAAGACCAAGATCATCGACAACTTTATTAACTAATGGGTCAAATAATTTTCTCTTTTCTTCGTAATCTGTTATCTTCATTTCAAACCATTGCTTTGGGTTCACCGTAATATTTGTTACATCTTTTTTGACTTGTGATGCTAATAAAATCATATGAGCTATGATAATAAATCTCTCCTCGCTTGAGGCATCTATATTTAATCCATAATTGATTTTTTGCATTGATGAAACAATTTTTATAGACTCTATGCTACCATAAGCATAAATCGTATTATACAAATTCGTCATCTTATCATAAAGCGAATCCTCTGCTTCCCTCTTTTCAGTTTTTAATTTCTGAATTCTGACTTGGTCGCCTTTTGAAATATTTCTTTTCCCCTCTATCTCTGCTATTTGCTTATTAACTCTAATAGGAGTCGTTATTTTTTCATATAAGTCAAGTGTCTCAAAAGGAATTGTTGACATTTTATCTAGTGCTATGTTTGTTTTTTGTTTCCTAATTTCATCCTTGAAGCTTTTTCGTAAAGAAAAATATGTAATAACAAATCCAAGCAGAGTTATAAATGCTGGAACCAAGGTTGTGAGCCAATCTTTTGGGCTCATCGCCGCGTTTTGAAATGTTGTTTCATCAATCGTTGTTAAAATAGTTCCAAGTATATTCAAATACATTACTCATCTCCTCCTGCATGATATTAAAATCATACCACTTTAACCTCCAATATTCAATTTTCAATATGTTAAAATCAATTACTTACAAATACTGTTTCAGATTTCTAACGCTGATTTTAGAAAGGGAGCCTGATCTACACCTGCTTATTTCTGAATATATTTTTCTTCTCTACCAGATACCGCCGCCTGTATTTCAACCCCGCATACTCTGTAATCCGCTGCATATAAACAGCATCATATGCGCCTCCTACCACTCCCGCGATTGGAATGCCCTGCAGAAATTTTATATAAAGCAGTTCTTTTGACAGCATACCTGCTGCCCTCTGGATTTGAACCCTTTCCTCATAATTTTCCGGTATCTTTTCCTGTTCAATGAATTCGTTGATTTCACTATCTATGCGTTCCAATTTCTCTCCATAAGATACTGCACCCTGAATGAGCAGCAAAATGAAGTACTTTTCTTCCTTTGTTTCATATCCATAACCATAATGGATCGCTATCTCGTATATATCTTTCAAGATCATACCAGTGAAAACAGGAATATCAGGAAGTCCGATTCCCAATATCCCCATTCCAATTCCAGAAATCCCGGATAGAATTAAGTTTTTCGCTCCGGTCCCCTGTGCTTTTTTTGAAAATGATCTCAGTGCTTTCTTATCCTGCCTGACGTCAGCCGTATACTGCCGCACCTGATAATCCTGCTCCATTTTTTCCTTTTTAAAAGTCTTTTCTATGATACCCGTGCCCTTCTCAAAGATCAGTTCGAATGCCTTCGCAAATCCCATATCCAGTGTACTTTGTAATTTGGGCGGCACCTTCCCGGCAAGTTTCCTGTTCAGTAGTGTATCCTTTTTCTCCATCCGCTTTAACAGAAAACGCTGCTCCTGCTTCATGAGTTTCTCCCATTCTGTCTGTAGTGCCGTTTTTTTCTCGAAAAGTCCCATCTATGCCTCCTTATTGCCTGTCAGAAAAAGATACTCTTAGTGCATGAATTACCGGATGCCCTATGAGCATACATTACATTTTTCTTTATAGTCTAACAAATTATGCATAGAAAAAGAAGAGTCCTTTTTAAACCTATTTAACCTGCGCTCTTCGATATACCCAGTATATCACCGGGAACAGTATCCCAAACAATATCACATACATCGGTATCATGACAGACACCGCTCCAAATATTTTCCCACCAATCGAATACAGCGCAAAATCCTCCAGATTTTTATTGATAGTAAGCATTTGGTCCGGAAACAGCGTCATGATTCTGGTGAGCATTTCAATTCGTCCTAAAAAAGGAGGCAGGCAGGTCAGAATAAAGGGAACTGTGATTGCAAATATCGTGGAATGCGTCTTTGCCGATACCAGCATGGAGATCGTCATGATAAACAGACATCCCACATAGCCGCCCAGTACTGTCAGCAGGAAATCCTGGAAATAACTGATGTTATAAATGCTGTTCCAGTTGCTTAACCCTGTCTGTACCGCACATTCTCCGCCACCGAATCCCAGTGCTCCCAGCACAATCAGAGAATAGAGCAGCACAACGCCCCAGTAAAGAAGCGTAATCAGCACAAAGCCTGCCCCCATTTTAGAAACTACAGCTCTATCCCTGCCATGTCTGGCAGAAAAGAAAATGGAATCGGCCTTTAATAAAAACTCATCCGAAAAGATACCGGATACGAGAAATCCGATGATCAGTACCACGATCATCATGAGTGTCGGAAGATACTGCGAATCCAGGAGTGCTTTCCATCCATCTGCATATTCATAATAAAGCGGGGTTTTCATTTCCTCGTATTTGCCAATCAGATACTGCTTTTCCTGTTCGGAGAAAGACCCCTTAACTTCCTCGCTTTCAAACCAGTCCTTAAGACCGGAGATTCTCCGTTCATAAAAGGATGCTGCATCCTCCTGTGACAGGCTGTCCGCCCTGTAATAGTCGTAATTGTGCATTTCACAAAACGCCAGATTCAACAACTGCCTGATATCTGAAAATCCCTGTGTTCTGGCATCGATCCGGTTGCTTTCCTGTATCCTGTCTGAGTCATTCTCTTCTGAGCCACTTTTCTCTGAGTCATTCTTCTCTGAATCCAAAGTACGATCCTCCTGCCCTATGGCATTGATACCTGCATTTTCCCGGATTACCTCTTTGAATACCTCTTCTGTAAGTTCCCCTTTCCATTTATTCTTGTCCTCTTTCAAATGGCGGGCGGCAGCCGGACCGGATATGTGGTTCCCATTTTCCTCTACATAAGTCACATCCCGGATGGTCAGAATACTGCCAATGATAAGCACTGCCGCAAGAAGGAGCAGGGCCGCCTTGTTCATCGGCTTAGAGAGTACCTTTTTCAGTTCAAATCGCAGCATGGTCTTCACCTGCCTTTTCTCCAAAATAGTACAGGAATAAATCTTCAAGTGTCGCTTCTTCACGCACAGCATCAGGCAGCGGTCTTTCTCTTGAAATCATCCGCAGTTCTATGCCGTGGGCACCTGTTTTCATGTTGGAAACTTTGTATTTTTTCATCAGAAATGCCGCCTGCTCCTTTGAGGCAGTACATTTCCAGACGCCGTCCGTCATCGATGAGATTAACTGCTCTGAAGTTCCCTGATGCACGAACCTTCCGTCCTTCATCAGGCATATTTCATTCGCAATATATTCTACATCAGATACAATATGCGTGGAAAGCAGCACAAGACGGTCCTCTGAGAGCTCGCTGATCAGGTTGCGGAAACGGATTCTCTCATTGGGGTCTAGCCCGGCTGTCGGTTCATCCAGAATCAGGATCTTCGGATTATTTAGCATTGCCTGTGCGATTCCCGCCCTTCTTTTCATTCCTCCTGACAGCTTCTTCATCTTTTTCTTCGCCGCGTTTGCAAGCCCTACCCTTGAGATTAGTTCTTTCACTCTTCTTCTCGCGACTGCCGGACGGATTCCCTTTAATGCCGCAATATAAAGCAGATAATCCTGCACCGTGAATTCCGGGTAGAATCCAAAATCCTGGGGCAGATATCCCAGCAGTTTCCTGTAGTCACCGCCCATTTTTAAAATGTCCTTACCATTGCAGGTGATCGTTCCTTCTGTGGGTTCAAGCAGCGTACAGAGCATGCGCATCAGAGTCGTCTTCCCGGCTCCGTTCACCCCCAGTAATCCATAGACCCCCTGGGTCATGGTAAGGTCCAGATGATCAACGGCTGTAAAATCACCGAATTTTTTCGTAAGATGATTCATGTTCAATTCCATCAAAATTTACCTCCCATATCTGATTACACCGCCGTACTGACTGATAAATAAGAACTCCCAGACACAGAACCGCCATTCCTGACAGCACGCCCCAGACCGGAATTAACGCGGCTGTGTATAACTGCTCATCCAGTAAAATAAACCACCACAAGGCGCTCCAGATGATACACATCCCAATCGCAGCCGCTTCGTTGAAGAGATGTCTGCCGCATAAAATTCCAAAACAGATGCAGGCCGTCACAACCATTGGAAAAAGGAACTGCACCAGCAATTCTAATAAGGAAATGCGCAAAGAGACAGAGGCTGCACCGCAGAATACGGTAATCATCAGGATGTCTGCCAGTCCAAATAAAAGCATTCTGGCCGCATAGACCTGCCGCAGTGAATAATATGCTGCCGCCTCGATCTCCATACACTGATTGGTCCGGTTCTTCCACAATTCAGGTACGATCAGGATGATAAACAAGACCGCCGCAACTGACATACTCCGGGAAGCATACAGGGAATCGTCCGTAAGCGGCAGGACCGCCCACAGGGCAGCCAGGATCAGCGCCTGGAAGACCCACCATCTTTTCTGGATCAGTCTCAGCTGGATATACAAAAAAGAATGGTAGGGCAGCATCTTTTCTGCCTCGGACCGAAAGAAGCACTCCCTGGACGCCTCGATTGTTCTTTGGATGCATTCCTCCCTGGGTTCTATTCTTCGCTCCTTTTGATAGAGCTTTAACTGTTCGTCAAGATTCATATCCTGTCTCCTCCTTCCCGATTAATTCCTGTAATTGAAGTTTCGCCATCCGCAGCCGGTATTTGACCAGCGGCAGCCCGATCTGTAACGTATCTGCGATCTCTTTTAATTTCATCTCCTGGAAATAGAAAAGTGTGATCACATCATAAAATTCGCTGGAAAGCTGATTCAAGGCCCATTCCAGCATCACCTTATCTGTAACCTCCCCTTCCACGCCCTGCGCGGTCAGCTCTTCCATCCCGGACAGTTCCTCCTCCGCCGGAATCTCCTTTGCCTTTTTATAATAATTCCGGCAGAGATTCCCTGCGATGGTATATAGATAATTTTTCGTTTTCCCTGTATAACGGTAGTCAGACAGTTTTGCAAAAAAGTGAAGGAAAGTCTCTTGTGCCAGATCTTCCGCATACTTCTTGTCAGAACAGTGATACGCGCAGTATTTCAAAATATCTCCATAATATTTACGGACAAATAGATCGAAAGCGTTCTCATCGCCCTGTTTCATTTTTCTGATTAAAAGAAAATCATTCTCCACAAGATCCTCCTTTCCAGCGTGAGCATATTTGAAAGTTCATTCCTACAGTCTAGCAGGTATTTGTACAGTGTAAAAGTTCTAAACGTTTATCCCTTCTGCTATGTATAACAATTGAACCGTACAAAAAGATAGTCTCACCTGTACATTTTTTATATTTTATCATCTTTTCTGCCCTGGCGTTTTCTATATCTGTAAGCCATCTTACATCTATAAACCAAAAAGCTCCCAGAGGATTGACTCCCCCGGGAGTGTATTCTGCTTCTTACTGACAGCACACAGTTCAGGCACTATTTTCCTAAACAATCCTATTGACCAATTTTCTCCAGCAGATGAGATTTCATTCTCCTTGAAATTGCACAAATGCTTCCGCCGACTTTAACTTCATTATGTTTCAGGTCAATAGATTCTATCTTATCCAGCGCAATCAGATAGGAACGGTGGATTTTCAGGAAACCTTCCCCGATCTCCTGTTCGATATCTGACAGATTCCCCGAAAACTCGATTCTCTGGTTCCTGCCATGCAGGATCACACAGTGGGAACGTGAGGAGGTCTCAAAATAGTAGATATCCTCGATCGGAATATGGTACAGCTTCTCCCCGCTTCTGCATGTATAGCAGACAGAAGCCTCCTTTGCCTCCTCTTTTAAGCGCTGGACTATGGATTTTAGACAGCCGCCGATCGAGCTGCTTAACTGTTCAGGAGAATCCTTTACAATATAATCAAACGCTTCTATATGATACTGGAAGGTCTTATATGCCAGATCCCGAAAGCTTGTCACATAGACAATGGTCCCGTTCGGGTCCAGCCTGCGTATCTCTCTCCCCAAAAGGAAACCATCGTAATCAGAATCCTTCAGTTCCACATCCAGAAAGTAGATATTCTGTCTGCCCTTCCGTCCTGCTAAATCATGCAGCAGATCTTCCGGGCTGGTATAGCTGCCTTTGACCTTCATATCATATTCGTGTATCAGTATCTGTTTTTCAATTTCCGTCCTGATATAATCCAGTATGGACTGTTCGTCATCACATATCAAAATTTCCAGCATCTATGTTCACTCCTTTAGAATGTTCACTCCTTTAGAATCGCAATCTCCTGGATAAAACGGTGATTCTTGATCTGCACTGCATTGGTCACATTCGGGTATTTCTCAATGATCTTCCCAAGAGAAAAGAGCCCCATTCCGCGCTGACCGCCTTTTGTGGAGCAGCCTTCCTTAAAAATATCCGTCATATTCACTTCGTGATATAACTGATTATCCACGATAATATGCAGCCCCTCTTCCTGGCTTGACAGGACGACATTGATATCCCCCTGCTGGTCCTTTACTTCCTCGATCGCATTATCCAGAAGAATCCCCAGAACCCTGCACAGGTCCATAACATTCATTTTCACATCACAGACAGGATACAGCACCTCCAGATGCAGCGTGATATGAAGCTGATTCATTATTGTGATTTTCTGGTAGATAAGGCTTTTCACCTCATTCATCTGGATATTGGCTAACTGATTCGTCAGGTTCATCTTTTTGCCGATTTCCTCATCAAAATCATCAATCATCCGGGAAATCGTTTTTTCTATCTCTTCGGTATTCCCTTCCCTGCTCTGCAGGTAAATGCTTGACATCATATTTTTATAATCGTGCTTGAATACACGCATATTCTGCTGGATTTTTTCCAGATCCTGAATATAAAGCTCCTGCTGCCGAAGCATCATGTCGCTGTACTTTTTCTTATCCTTTAAGGAAACAATATTCAAGAGATATACCATGGACAGCGTAAAAATAATGATGATAAACAGACAGGGCAGCATCTGCGTCCATATTGATCTGGAGGCAGCCGTCATAAGGTAAGAGAGCATATCATATCCAAGCAGGATGAACAGCGTAATTCCCAGTGTCACAGGAAATGAAGTATTCCGGTACTCAAATTCCCGGAACAGTCTTGCCAGATTCAGCTTTTCCACAATCAGATAAACCGCCGCAAGCAGCAGCGCTGTCATCGGAAAATTCAGGAAATAATACAGCTGCCTGTCCCCATCTGCCACAAGCGTGACCACCCCGTTAAGGGCCAGAAAAATCGTCTGAACACCTGTGCAGACAGCCGCCGTCAGGAACATAGAACGTTTGATATTCCTGTCAAATAGAAGGAGGGTAATGATCCAGCATACGACAAAGATCTCCAGGCCCAGAAACAACATCGGATGTATCCCTGTGACCTGTGATAAGTATAGCACGAGTTTATCTACATGTATTAATTTTTCAATCAGCAGTGTCAGAAAATAAAGAAGGACTACACCGCCCATCTTCTTTTGACTGACCTTCATGCCTGATATCTTCTGGTAAGCCCAGAAGATCGACAGTACCCATAACAGATTTCCAAACACATTGATAATCAGCTTCAAATTATCCCCCCGGTTCCTGATATAGCAGAAGGCCGCCTGCCTGATCCATCTCATTCTCAACTTCAAAAGACAGCCTTCTGATATTCGTGTAAAATATGTTTATAGCATAACAAACCGGAGCATGAACGTCAATGTAGCAAACCCGTATTCTGTTGCAAATCCGTATTTCGCGAATCTGTAGTCTTCCCCGGCAGCTTTAAAATCAGGACAGACAAGGCACCGCACAGGAGTAAAATTCCCATGCTCCCCCAGATTCCGACTGCCGATTCTTTATAATACCCGGAAAAGTTAAATACCACATTAATCGGATAAAAATATTTTAGGGTACTTGTCATGCTCACAAACAGCCCCGCAATGGAATAGATTTCTGCCAGCACCAATGCGAGCCAGTACTTTTTCATGCGTGAAGCCAAAGCGATGACCGGTGATACTGCAAAAAAGATGCCGATGCCTTCCAGCACATATTCTTTCAAAGTGACCAGCACCAGTTTCACTGATAAATCCGAAAAATGCAGAACCGCCTCGGTCAAAAATGTAATCATGAAAAGCAGCAGATAGAGCATCACGCTAAGTTCAAACGTGACGATCATTTTTGCGACCGTCAGCTTTACCTCGTTGATGGGAATCAGGCGCAGCGATTTGATCGTGTCCTCATCCTCCTCGCGGCAGATCATATAACTGCCAAAAAGGGCCGTTACGGCAGGAAAGACAAACATGACGGACCACGGCTGGACTTCATCCATGTACCAGCCCGCATTATCAATATAGCGCAAATTGTCCCTCACATATTTAAGCCCATCCCCGACGACTGGTCCATGATACACATCCAGTCCCCCGGCAAAAATCATGACTGCCAGCAGGACCACTGCAAACACAGTGATCCAGACGATCTTCGAACGGCGGATCTTCTGGTGCTCCGCCCAAAGTAATTTCTGCATCCTCTAATCCTCACTTTCTTCTGCTCAATACAACGTTAACAAATGCAACTGCTGCCAGATCCCAGACACAAAAACAGAGAACTGCCGGCAGAATCCTAAAATCCTGTGTGAGGGTAAGCCCCTGCATCTCTTTGTTGCGCAAAAGAATCGGCAGCATACTGGATAATGGGTGCAGATACATATTTACTGGAGTTAATATAAAACCAGCAAAAGCGTACACGATCGTAAGGCAGGCCGGAAGGATATATCCCTTTGTACAGGCAGCCACCGCCAGGATCGGCAGCATTGCAAATGAAATGATTCCCCCAAGCTCCATGCATCTTTCCAGCAGAAACAGGATACTGCTCCAATTAAATCCAATAATCCCAGTGGGCACTCCGCATAACACAGTGGCTGCCGCAGTGATCAACATGAAGGTGACTGCGTAAATCAGAACCACAAAAAACTTGCTGAAAAAATATCCCATCTGGCTGACAGGCACGATCCAGAGCTGTTTGGCCGTATCATACCGGGTTTCCTCGTACATCAGCATGGTGCACAGGATTCCCAGAACAACAGGCAGGATAATAAAAACTGTAAAGCCAAACGCCGCCCACCGGTAAAACTCCATCGGGTCCACATCTGTTTTTCCTAAATATTTGAAGTATAGAAGCGCTAAAAACGGCATCATCAGGGCCGCCAACAGCATGATCCAAATCAGCTTTCTGCGGCGCAGTTTTAAAAATTCAGTCTGGATCAGTCTAAGCAATGCCCTCACCTCCCGTGATTTTTTTGAAATAGTCCTCCAGCGTGTCATTACACAGCTGGGAGCTGATGACTGCCACGTCCTCCATCATTAATGCCTTATTGACTGCCGCCATATTCAAAGAGGTATCATAGATCCGAAGAGTATGGTTATCCGAAACCGAATAATCCTGGGTATGAAACTGGCGTTCTAGAATGAGAGACGCCTTCGGTATATCTGAAACCTGAAGAAGGATATATCTGCTGTTTTTCTTTTCCAGTTCGCGCATACTGCTCTCCTCCAGAAGAACACCATGGTCGATGATGCCGATATCATCCGCCAGCAGTGCGATTTCTGAAAGGATATGGCTGGAGATCAGGATCGTCTTGCCCTCCTGCTTACTTAAGTCCAGAATAAAATTACGGACCTCGGCAATACCGATGGGGTCAAGGCCGTTGGTCGGCTCGTCGAGGATCAGCAGCTCCGGATCGTGAAGGATGGCATTCGCAATTCCCAGCCGCTGCTTCATGCCCATGGAATATTTCCCGAACAGCTTTTTATCTTTATAGGGCAGACCAACAACATCCATTGCCCGCTTTACGGCATTTGGAGCCGCCGTGCCCCGCAGCTTTGCAAAAATCTCAAGGTTCTCCGATCCGGTCAGATTCGGATAGAATCCCGGCGTTTCAATGATTGCTCCGATCCGTGGATAAACCTTTTTCTCCCTGCCTTTGATGTTACGGCCGAATACCTTCACCTCCCCTGAGGTAATCGGAGTCAGTCCCAGGATCATTTTCATAATCGTGGTCTTTCCGGCTCCATTGCGGCCGAGCAGGCCATAGATCCGTCCCTTTTTCACATGAAGATTCACAGAATCTACCACGGTCTGGTCTCCATAGTTCTTAGTTAGTTGTCTGGTTTCAATCAGAAAATCACTCATATTTTTCCTCACTTTCTCGATCATCTGTATGATTCTTTTTCTTTCATGTTCCCATTATAAGAGACGAACCTTGCCAGAACCTTGCTGAAATCTTGTTTTTATCTTGCTTTCACAGGACTTTTGGAAGCAGAATGGTAAACGTAGTTCCTGCACCAGGGGTGCTGGACGCCGTAATTGTTCCCCCATGGGCATTGACAAGTTCCTTTGCAATCGACAGGCCGAGGCCGTTGCCCTGCATGGAACGTGAATGGTCACACTGGTAAAGACGATCGAAAATATGTGGAAGATTTTCCTTTGAAATCCCTTTCCCATTATCCGTTACCGTAATTCCGATCTGCTGTTCCTCTCCAGCAATGTGCAGCGTTACGTGATCTGCCTCGCTGTGGACCAGAATGTTCTGAAACAGATTGTTCAGGATACGGGTATATGCATTTGGGTCAACCCGGACCGTATCCTCAGTCTCAGGAATGTCAATCTCATAATCCAGACCGGCACTTTCTAATACTGGTATCCACTCAGCCATGATATTACGGGATAATTCATTCAAATCATAAACCTCAAAGTGGTACACCTGCTCTCCCGCATCCAGCTTTACCCACTCGAATAAAGAGGTCACAAATTCCTTTAAGCGATAAGCCTTTTCTGATGCCACATGGATGTATTCCTCCGCTTCCTCCCCTGTGACCAGCTTTCCCTCTACTGCCTCCAGATAGCCGACCAATGAGGCCAGCGGTGTCTTCACATCGTGGGATAAGCTTGTCATTAATCTCTTGTATGCCTGCTCGGACTGTCTCTGCTGGATCAAAAGTGATTGGCTGCCAACCGCAATCTCATTGATGCCATAACAGATCTGTTTTGTCATATCACTTTCCCTGGTCAGTACACGACGGTTCAGGTTTCCTGCCTTGATATCTTCCAGCGCTTCCCGAATCAGAGATAATTGTTCTCGGACACGGCACAGCTTGATAATAAGATACAGAATCACAAAGAAAAAGAAAATGCATCCAAACATCAGGTATCCGTTGATATCCATTTTTATGCCTCCTTATTAAATCGGTACCCCACACCCCGTACCGTCAGTATATAGTACGGATGCTCCGGGTCCGGCTCTACTTTTTTCCGCAGTTTACTGATAAAGGACATAATATTACTGTCATCAAAAGCGTAATCTTCCTCCCAGACCTGGTTATAAATCTGCTTTTTCGTAAATACCCTTCCTTTATTAGACGCCAGAAAAGAAAGAAGGTCAAATTCCCTGCCTGTGAGTTCCACCGCCTGATCATTCACGGTGACAATGCGGTTTGCCTTATCGATGACCATCCCCTTCAAAATAAGACGCTCCGTATCCGTTTCCAGAGTCGGGTTCAGGGTGGTATAGCGCCGGATCAGGGAATGGACACGGGCCATCAATTCGTTGATACTGAAAGGCTTGGTCAGATAATCATCTGCTCCGAGCCGCAGCCCGGAAACCTTATCTTCCTCATCACTTTTCGCGGTGAGCATCAGCACCGGAACATTACTGATCTCCCGGACCTTTCTAAGTACCTGGAACCCGTCCAGATCCGGCATCATAATATCCAGGATAATCAGGCAGAGATTGTCCTTATTTTCATCAGCCAGCCGAAGCCCCTCTATGCCTCCATGAGCTGTCAGGGCGGTTAAGTTTTCCTGCTCTATACACTTCTTCATCAGGGCGCACAGCTCCCTGTCGTCATCTATAATCAAGACCTTGTCCATAAATTTCGCCTCCTGTTATATTGTCTGCTGCTTTTGTCTGCTTTTTGTCGTTTTTAGTATAGCAGACATTTCTTGAAATAGGTATTTCTTTATTATACGGTACTAAGGGGCAAAATACCTTCTGACCCCAAAAATATTATATAGCATGAACCTTGCCAAAACCTTGCCTTGTCCTAATTTTTGTAATTGCAAATAAAGAAAGCCCTGCAGGTTCACAGGACTTTCGGACGTGTAAGTATTGTATTTGAATGAATAACATCACATTTACCCTCACGTATCACTTTATCTTATAACGCAGAATGGTTTTCAGTTTACTTTTTTCTGTTCGGTTCGCGTTATTTAAATAGATTTCTCTATGATGACTTTCGATTCTCTCTAATTGATGTGCCTTTAAAAATTCATTCATCTTCTCAAACGAAGCAGGTTCATCATCAAATGCACCAACATGTAATATCTGAACGCTTTTTCCATCATTCATCGTATCAAAGCTGATTTGTGCATATAGTGGATTGGGCTTTTTTATCTTCACCTTTTCTAATGCATGATCGACCATTTCTTTCGTTATGAAATCTGGCTGACGAATCATGATCGTATATTCTAATTTGTCTTTATCGAGTTCCAAACCCTCTATCTGCTTCCAGATTCCCTCCAATGGGTAGACCGTAAAGTCAGTGATCTCATTTGATTTAGACGCTGACTTATACCCCATTTTAATTGCATAAGCCAATGCATATAATGCTCCTACCTTATCCGAAAATTCGGTATCATTTGGATTTCCTTTCCCACTGATCATGATAAATTTCTGTAAAGGAACATCGACCATGACAGGCTTTGTTTTTACACCGTATAACTCTTTCTCCAGCTTTCTCCATTCGTGTTTCATATGAACACCTCCTTATGCATCTCATTATACGCTGCATAACCTGCCATCCTAAGTCAGGTTCTATATTTTTTCTGCATTTCTTCTATTTTGGCATTTATTCGTTCTCTTAAACTCTGAGGTTCTAATATTTCTACATGCTCGGCAAAGGAGAAAATATAACTATAAAGAATGTCATTATCCGGCAAATCAACTTGTACATATAGATTACCTTGTTCATCCTCTGTTACCTGATCTGTAAATTCATCATATATCCGAAAAGCTGCATGTTTATCGAATTTCAATTTCGTATTGACCGTTTTTTCAATTTTTATTTGGCTTTCTATATTGGAAGGAATCGGGATCGGGGGAAAAGTTTCCGTTAATATTTCTAGTGTTTTAATTCTGGTCAGCTTAAAAAAGCGATAGTCATTTCTCATCAGACAAAAACCATACAAATACCAGCTTTTGCTTTTAAATATTAATTTTAACGGCTTGACTCTCCGCTCTGTTATTTTGCCATTACCTCCATAATATTTCATCGATATGACATTTTTTCCGAAGATAGCATTTTTGATCAAATTAAATATATCCTGCGTCGGTTTATTTTGAACCCAATCAGAAAAATCAACTTCTATCCAGTTTGTAGACTTTATTTGAAACAAAGCACCTAACTTTGTTAACAATTCATCTGCATTCTTACCATTTGTCGCAATAATCCCCTGTAAAGCATTTAGAATATGTTCTCTTTCTTCTTCTGTAAAAAATGATTTATCCATCGTGAAACCATCATCAATGAATATCCCGCCATTCTTGCCCTGCGTTGCATAAATAGGGATACCGGCACTACTGATTACATCAATATCACGATATATGGTTCTAATAGATATCTCGAATTTTTCAGAAAGCTCTGGTGCTGTAGCTCTTCCCTTTTCTAAAAGATAATAAACCATTTTAAATAGTCTGCTCTCGTTCAATTTCTTCACCTCATTATGGTATTTATAGCATGCAGACCCTATTTTGTAAAAACGCCGCAAATTGTCTCGCACTCGTCCCAAAATTTCTTTCCTGCTACGTCGCCATAGAATTCGAAACTACTAAAACCTGCGGTTTGAACTTCTGATAACAGCTTATCTTTCGTAAAAAAATGATCCCATATGTTATAGCATCTGACTGCTTCGTCGGTCAAAATAATACATTGCCGCAGCTCTGTAGCATCCTCGTCATCATATTGAT
This sequence comes from Faecalicatena faecalis, assembly GCF_012524165.2. Lineage (GTDB taxonomy): Bacteria > Bacillota > Clostridia > Lachnospirales > Lachnospiraceae > Faecalicatena_A > Faecalicatena_A faecalis. The sequence goes on along the minus strand of NZ_JABACJ020000009.1, from coordinate 121,014 downwards.
ATACAGACTCCAAACAGATATGAGGTCTTTCGCACCAAAAGCCGCCCGTTTCACAATATTGCCAGGTATGGCTTTCGTCTCTTCGCATACTTGGTGTAAAAACATCAACAATAAATTTTCCATTCTGTTTTAATGACTGATAGACTTTTTTTAATAAAAGGAGCCTGTCCGTAACTGGCAGAACAGCATAATCACAGTAGATCAATGTCACTACATCAAATTGATTTTCATAATCCATTGTCAGGTAGTTTTGGTAATGGTACTCGATAACACTGTTGCTTTGTATAGCCTGGTCTTTCGCATACGCGATTGAACGTTCGGAAAAGTCTATCCCTGTGACAGAATATCCGGCCCTGAAAAACCGCTCTGCATAAAGGCCGGGTCCACAGCCAAGATCCAGCAGTGATTTGTATTGAGACGGCGGCGTAATTTGAGAAATCCAATGAACAGACTGATCAAGGAATTCATGCCTGCGGGTCGCCCCATCCTCCTGCGGATTTAGATGTGCTTCCAGCATCTTCCCGGAAATATGTGGATCATTCCAGAATTCTCCTGTGCTTGGAGCATATAGCTGGGGTTTTGTAAGATAACTGCTTAATTCTTGAATCATAATAACTCCTCCTGGACAGAAACGTGTCGGTTAGCTCTCAGATTACATCCATTGCAATTCTGCCTATTCTTGTTGTTTAAAGAGAATCCATTCATTATCTATGCAGACAGCAAGTCCTTCATCCGTAAATGTATATTCCGAATCTAAATCTCTGTTAAAATTTGCCTCGCCATTTTTAGCTGGCATTTCATCTGTATATGAAGTAATATTTCTAATAACCACACTTTCATTGACTTCCCCTGATAATTGTTCTCCAGTAGAATAATAGATCGTATCGTTTACCATTATTGCTGCCGGATAGTCCCCTTCAGTACCTTTTTTACTACAGCCAGCAAGTATAATCATACATATAAATATCAGCCATAATCCTTTATTCTTCATAATCACACCCAATTTTTAAGTCAAAGCGGATATTTAGAATCCGCTTCGCTATTTCCTCTTACCTCAGTAACTGGATTTTTATTTTATTCGGTTCATTAGAGATCAGAACTGGCACTCAATAGTTTTCATCATTTCACAAAACCCATTTCTTTCATAGAATCTCATACCGTCAATATTTTGTGGAAAAACCTGCGTCCGAATAAAATCTGCACCCTTTCTTTTTCCATATTCTTTACTGGCATCCATAAGAATTGTCCCGATTCCTTTGCTCCTCTCACTTTCCAAAACACCCAAATCTTGTATGTAAATGACAGTCTGTGGTTTCAGACATGCAACATTTTTCTGTTTTAATATCATCACATGAGAAAAACCTATCACCTTCCCATCAATTTCTGCTACTATGATATCTTGATTATCATCTTGTAATATTGAAGAGAAAAAATCATCATTCCTATAACCCATCACAAAATGTTCAGGTTGATATTTTACACTATCCGTGTCTAATTCAAAATACAAGTGTCTTAGCTGCTTGGCATCATCCATGTTCGCCAACCTGATATGCACATTATTCATTCTCTTTATCCTCCTCGACCTTCTATCTATTCCTTAATATTTCCAAGGCATCTTCCATAGTGATGCATTTCGCATATCTTTCGGGCCACATGAATCTGTTATAATAATCATAAGCCACTTCTTTTGAAAAATATTCATTATCAAATTCATATAGTCTATTATCAGTAATTCCTTTTTGCGTGTCCACAACTAATAAAATCATTTATTTTCACCTGTAGTTTCTAAGTTTCTTTTTATATTTCCGTAATATTATATATGAAAAAACAGAAGTTTAAAGTTGTGACATCCACAGAAACTTTACTTTTTCTTTTTATAAGCGTTAGACAATGATCCAAATGCAACCCCCAAAACCAAACCTAATCCTATGCTATTAAGCAAAAGTCCAAATAATAGCCCTAGACTTATTCCTATGCCTAAATTATTATTTGAATTTTCATCTCCATTTTTTCTGTTTTTCATACCTAACCCTCCATTTGAAATTCCATTAGGTGTACGGATTTATCTACTTTTCTATTATGTAGGATTGCAGACTCTTTGCACACCCATTCTTTTCATAGAATTCTTCCAGCCCCGGCTGTGCACCAAAATATAACATCGTAGGTGTACTGTCCTTTGCAAGTTGGAGAAGTTTACTGCCAATCCCTTGCTTCTGGTATTCTGGAAGAACAAGCAATTCGGTAATTGTTCCAAAATAGTAACCGTCTGAAAGAATACGCAGACATCCAATAAGTTTGTTATCATCATAGACTGTGATATTTATTGTTTTAGATAATGCTGCCTGCGTCTTTTCCATGTCATAATCACCTGGCCATACCTGATTCACAAAAGGAATAAAGACTGACGCATTAAGTTCTTTATCGTCTACTTTATAGATCACTATTTTACACCCCGTTTCTCCTCAACAAGTTGGAATTTGAAATACTATGAAATGTGTTATATGATACGTTCAGCAAATATCTCTGCATTTATATACCATTCGCCATCCTCTTTTACAGTAATGTTTTCCCAATGGAAACAATAATCTTCTATTTTAGTAAAAACCCACTTTCTTCTTTCATCATTGACGAAAGTAAGCATGATCATGTCATCTTGTTTTTTTGCTTCAAGTCGTATTATTTTTCCAGTATAACCATAAGCTACATCCCATGCATGTGTGTCGGGATTATAGATACGTAACGATGTCCCATATTCATAACCAGGCAGAATAATAACATCTTGAATAGCCATTCCTTCAAGAACCCATGAGAAATGCCATTCCCCTTTAATTGCAAGAGAATTGTCACTCTCAATATAGTTGATTGCCCAACTACCGATCAGTTTTCCAAAATAGTTAAACTCATCCGGTAATGCTGTATTTTTACTCTCACTTGTTAATGCTTCGATGAATTTTTGCATTGGTAATTCCTTCCTAATATATAAATAAACTTAATTACAAATTTTAAATTCGGCTTATTTCATGATCCAATATCCGTCATAAGCATATCCTGTCTTTCCTATCAGAAAATGCTCTGATTTTGTAAATCCTATCCTTTGTATTGCTTTCGTTCTTTCCACTGCATAGACTGGAACTTTAGTAATGATACCATCACAACCTAACATCTCGTAAATATGTGGTGTTATTAGTGCCATTATATCGTACAATACATCTTCTTTTTCATAGTCGCTTCTTACATCAACTCTTAATATTCCCATATGATCGAAGTCATCTTCGGAAACTCGTAAGCATATCTCGATTGTTCCGATTACACTTGCTACTGTTTTGTCAACAATAGAAAGCCTGACAAACCAACCATTTTGATATGCCATGTTCCAGAAGTTAAGAGCTTCTGTCATTCTTTCTTTTGTTTCATAGTAAAAAATATCTCCATCACAACTATCACTATTAAAAAACGGCAAAGCATTTTTGTCACTGTATACTTTTAACAAATCCTCACAATCTTCATAATTCACTAATCTTAATAAAAATTTCTCATTCTCTAATTCAGGACATGATTCATAAATGTTCATAGTTCATCCTCCTCTATTTTGTTGAATATGACAGTTTGCTCTTTCATTGAAATTTTTCCTACTTGATAACCATATTCCGTAAGTTCCTTTTTGTATTTCAAAAAAGAATGGTCGATGGCTGTCCCTGCTATTTCAGCAATTTCATCAAAAGTCAATTTGTAAGATTGTCTTCCATTATCCTGTACATATTTCCATAATGCATCATACTTACTCATCGAATCTTCCCCCCTCACAACTTTCAAATTCTTAACCAACTCCTAAAATCCATTCCTCTAAAAGATAACGCCCATAACCACAGGTACTACCATAACCAAAATTGTTCCAATGACAGATGCCACGACTACCTTTTTTAAATCATACTTTTGTTGTTTTGTCATACTTTTATACCAGTCCATAAATAATCCCCTTCATATATTTTAGTTACTTTAAAACAATTGTCATACTCTTTACCTCTACTTTATCTATTTCAAACAAAAAGTTCTTATTAATTCTTTTTTGGAATCAAACCAATTATGACAAGTCAATTCTATATTAGTAACATCCATGTCCCCAAATCTGACCTGCCCCAGTTCGCTTATCTTTTCTACAAGCTTTTCCCTTTCCTGAAGTTTATTTTTGAATCTTGCAATCGTAATATGGGAAGACTTGGTGGGATACCGCTCGTCTAACACGAGCCCGTATTCTGCAATGTGTTCTCTTAACTGTCCTCGTATCTGCTGCATTTCCATATCACAGAAGCCTTTTGCCATAATACAGCTTTCACTCATTGTCAGACCCTTCATTTCGATATGAAAAGGATGAAAATTCTTTAAGATTTCTTCGGATAAAGAGATGCAGCTCATTTTCTGATTCTCTGTATATTGAAATCCCTGTCTCGCGGTGATAATATCAAATAACGTTATATGGAAATCTTCCCTGGGATAATAATATTGACTGGGTTCTATTCCCCTTAATTCTCTGATAACACTTTCTATTTCATTTTGTATCTCTCTCGTTGGACGTATCACCAGTGTAAGTCCCATACGTGTATCAGAGCAGTCACCAATTGTCTTATCAACATACTCCTTCCCTGAAAGAACGCTATTCTGACCACGTCTCATAATATCCGAATAAAGTGATTCTAAATCCATAAAAATGCACCTTTCTATTTTAATTACTTTTTGTATTCCCGCTAAATTGCAATTAATAGAATCATTATAACATATATTCAGATTTACTGGCTGTTGTCAGAAAATATATTTTCTGATCCTATTTTCTGATTCCTTCTTCTATTCATATAAGTCAGCTAACTCCCGTGCTCTGCGCTTCATTTCTGCCCGTATATGTAACGGCTCCAGACACTCGCATCTGGTTCCGAAGCTGAAAAGAATATCGTAGTGGTATTCGTTTTCTATGAAAGGGAATTGCACAAGGTAATGCTCATCTCCATCCGGTACAAAATGTTCAAAAGTACAATACTCAAGCACCCTGTCCATAATCGATTTATGTATACGGATCTTGACTGTTGTCTGCATAGTTTCCAAAACATCCTCGAAATCTAAAGTCGGTTTTTGATAATCTCGCGGTATAAAAGTCTCCTCTTTCATCTGCAGTCCTAATATGCGGGATAGTCTGAACAGGCGGAAATCATTTCTCTTATGGCAATACCCTTGTAAATACCAGTGACTGCTTTTTAGTACAAGCTGGTATGGCTCGACTATACGCGTGGTTTTATTTCCATGATGGGCGATATATTCGAAGGAAAGCAGCTTATGATCCTGCAAGGCTGATTTGATAATTTCTAAATAAGGCTGCATGTTGCTGTTACCCATCCATGGACTCAGGTCGATACAGATCTGATTTACTTTTAATTCGATGTCCTTCGCTCTCTCGGCAGGGATAAAGCTCTTGACTTTTGCAAGGGCATTTACCAGCTCCTCACCCCGTATCATATCGGAAAGGCTGGTAAGTCCCATCAGAATAGCGGAAAGGTCGGCAGTTGAAAACACTTTTTTGTCCACCTTATATTCCTTCATAATCTCAAAGCCTCCGCCTACACCCGGCGCTCCACGGACGGGAATCCCTGCCATGTTGATTGCATCTATATCTCGATAGATTGTGCGTGGGGAAACTTCGAACATCTCCGCCAACTCCTGCGCGCCGATCCGCTCTTTGTCAAGAAGGATCATAATAATACTGACAAGTCTGTCTATTTTCATTTAATAACCGCCTTTCAAACGATGTTTTCAAAGCTGATGCTCCACATTCGCTTTGCTGCTTCCTTGATGTATTTTAATTGCTGCCATATTGTTGTCAATAATTGTATGATACACTAAGCAGGCAGACAAATCAAACTGCCTCTCTGGAGGAAGCACAAAGAAAATGGAGGAAAATTATGTTTACAATCTATGTTTATGTTCTTGATACTTTAGCTGACTGGGAACTGGGATATGTTACTTCAGAACTGAATTCTGGACGGTTTTTCAAAAAAGGGGCACCACGTGTGATGATTAAAACGGTCAGTTGTTCTAAAGAACCGATTCATACAATGGGCGGACTGACTATTATTCCCGACTGCCTGACCGATGATATCGCTGTGAGTCAGACAAGTCTTTTACTATTGCCAGGCGCAGATACATGGAATAATCCAAAGCATGGCGCTGTTATTAAAAAAGCAGGTGAATTTCTTGCTTCTGGCGCTGCCGTCTGTGCCATCTGTGGAGCCACCGCCGCACTCGCGGGCTTCGGGTTGTTGAATGACCGTCCGCATACCAGTAATGGACCGGGATTTCTTGAAATGTTCGTTCCTGATTATAAAGGGCAGAATTTTTATGTAGACGCCCCCTCTGTGGCGGACAACAACCTGATTACCGCTGGCTCCGCCGGAGCGTTATTGTGGGCAAAACAGATCCTTGCATATTTAGATGTTTTCCAATCAGACACACTAAAATATTGGTATGAATACTTCCATACCGGTAAGCCGGAACATTTCTTTGCCCTGATGCAGTCTCTGCCAGCCAATCACAGCCAGCTATAAAGACTTTCACCCGTTAGAGCGCGCACATAGCGCAAAGGAAAACGCAGCCCCCTTTTGTCAAGTGACTGCGTTTTTTCTAATTTCTTCCATTTTCTCTGAATTCTTTTCCCCAGGGTTGGATGCGTTTCGTCCAAAGCTGGATGCGTTTCCTTTGGAACTAATTTATACTTGTCATAACACAGCACATGATGATAGCAGTCATGTCCTCTACATAATTTACCATCTCTGCCAACTGCTTACTCTGTGGGTCCTTCTTCAACTCTTTCAGTCTGGTCTTTAAATCAGCTCCTTCGGATTTAGAAAAATACTGATTCAGATTTTTTGTTTCTTTTAGGATACAGAGAAGTGCCATATCATGCGGGGTGATCCTGCCTTCTTTGAGCACTGCTGACCTGAGAACTTCAACCAGTCTTTCCTTGCTGCCTGGCTCAGGAATATAGACGATCTTATTTCCAAATAATCCGCCTTTTTCTTCCGTTACTGCATGAACACTCAGCAGAGATTCACCGATTTCAGTTGTGAGCTCCTTGAGCCTTTTCCCTGTTGAAAACATGTAATCGTTCATTAACTTATCAATGGTACGTGGCTTCTCTTTCAGATAGGCATACAGAGATGCTATGTGTCCCAGCTCTCCGGGAATCTCTTTCACCACGGTAATTTTTTTCCTTTCTATCATAACTACCTCGTTTAACAACAAATCCATGACACCTGCTGCCACAAGTCCTGCATTTGACTCATCTGCACGCATGGACGGCATATACCCCTTTTCATTGACTGCCAAAATATAATATTCCTGTATCACTGATTTTCTGTTCATATTCTGCCTCCCATAATTTTGCTATTTTAGTAAGTATACCATACTTTGGAAGGCCGATTTTCTATTTCTGCCGCAACGGTCATTTTTCTTTCCTGAACTGTAAAAATCCCAGGAGCAGTCTTTGCACATTTTTCTATTCCAAATCTACCCGCTATTCTATCTTCCGCAGTCTTTCGACCACGCTGCCCTTATTGAATACGCTTAAGGCGATGGCAGGTACGATCAGCGCTAATAATATAAAGACTGCCAGGACTGTGCCAAGCACGGCTGAGCGCAGCACGTAGTTCAGGCATTCCAGCGTACTGAGTTTCCGAGACTATTCAGAATGAACTCAAGATATCCTGAAATAGCGGACAAAATCAACGGACACAGCGGTTTTGCTGTCATTCATCATGCCGCCAAACCATTTCTATCTTCTCTATGGAATCTATTTTTTGAGAGATGGCCTTTATTAACTCTATTACGCTTCTAAACTCTACCTCATAATTGTCCTCACCTACTAAACGTCCCTGCCATTCACCACGCTTCATATCTGTAATTGTCAGGGTAAAGGTCTGTCCTGCCATATCCTTGCCTTCTTCACACTTATCAGGAAACTCTTTCATTTTCTCCTCCTTGAATCTTGTCCTTCATTTGTTTCTTATTGGATGTTCTGCATTTTCTATTCTTACATATATCCTACCATAATTTTCCCATTTGTGGCTGTGTCGTTTACGTCGCTAACGTTGTCGTTTACGTTGTCGTTCCATTTTTCTCTTGTGGAACTTATGAAACTAAAGCAAAATAAAATCATTCATACAGAGGATTCCGTTTTCCTTATACAAACTGCATTGAAAATCCCTGAATAAAAACAAGGGTTTCTGATGCTGCAGATTCTATGATATAAAAAAACCATTGTCTCCTATGGCACAAAAAGTTGCATAGAAACAATGGGTTTATTTAACGGTTCATATACCAGACCAATGCATTCTGGAATTCTTTATAATACATTCTTCCTGTGGGCACGACCTGCCCGCCCTTGAGACAGACTTTGCTTCGTGTAACGGTTTCTACATATTCCAGATTGACCAGAAAACTGTTATGGCTTCTTGCAAAGTTATATGTTGGCAGCACTTTTTCTACTTCTTTCAAAGAAGTATATAACACTTCCTCTCTCTGCGATACAAGATGGATTGTTACTATATGGTTCTCGCTTTCTGCATAGAGGATTTCCGACAGTTTGATCCAGGTGGTTTTTCCTTTGCTTTGTATCATGACGGTTTCCGGTACTTGATTAAGCTTCCAATCGGTTTTTAGTGCATGGCGAAACCGTTCCTTATCAATGGGCTTCATCAGATAATCGATTGGCTGTACCCGATAACCTGTTTTTAAATATTCTTCCGATCCGGTGACAAAGATAATACTGATCCGGTTTTCTTCTGTCCGAAGACGCTTTGCCAGTTCCATCCCAGACATTCCATCCATCTCGATGTCCAGTATCAATAACCGGAGCTGAAGTTCCCCCTCTGTCATCGTTTCCCACAATTCTTCAGCGGATGCATATGGATATATGATGTGCTTTATTCTCTCTTCTGTTAGTATTTCTTCACAAAGTCTGCAAATTTCACGACGCACAAGTTCGTCATCTTCACAGACTGCCAAACGGTATTCCTGCATAACTCTACCCATCTTTCATCTTTGTCTGTTCTTGCTTTATCATTGAATCAAATTTTTCACATTTTATCAAAAAATGGCTAGAGATACAAGTGTTTTTGGCATTTTCTAAAAGAATTGAAATTTCCACTGTTTACCAGAGAGGTTTGCTTGCGATATGTTTGCTTCTGAGAATAAAAACAGCCGTCAATACGGATGCTGATAACGCCAGCAATCCCGCAAACCAGCCCACTGCTGTCTCATCTCCGGTCTTTACGCCCTTGGCTCCTGTATGGGAAGTGGTGTCATCTCCTGTGCTTGTATTTCCTGTACCTGTAGTTCCGGATGTATTTTTGATCACAGCCACGTTTAATACGTTACCATCTTCATACAAAGCTTCTGCTGTATAGGCCCCCCCTGTAAGCGATACCGTCGTTTCCTGGCCGGAAAGACCATAGGACACCTTTCCAAGCTTCCAGCCGCTTTCCACTTTCACTTCATAGGTCTGCTCCTTTAGCCTTGCAACTTCTATCTTCTGTGTACCGGTATAGGTCTTTCCATTCACGGTCACAGATGCATGTTCTGCTATGTTCAGCGTAACGGTGTGGGCGCTTGGTACTTCTGTCTTCACTACCGTTGCATTTTGTTCTTCAGACGCAAATGCTGTCACAGGACAAAGCAGCATGATCACTGCACACAGCATACTGAACATGGTAAATACTTTGCTGCTTTTCACACCTCCACCTCCTTTCACAAACTTTATGGCTGTGGTGTACTCGTTTCACCTAATTGCCGCAAACTGTTTCTATCTCTGCGTTAAAAGTAATTGTTCCGGTATAACTTCCCGCTTTTGCCTGCCTCCACGCATCTTCTGCTATGTATATCTTTAAGCCGATCTCTTTCGCCGCTCCCCTTAATTCTGTTTCGCTCCACATAGCTGACGAGAAAGCGACAGACTGCTCATCCTTAAGCGCATAGGTTAGATCCGTATTCTGAACCGCATTATGCAATGAGCCGCACGAAGCTGTTACCATGACCTGCTCCGTTGGAAGTACATTGCCTGTCACCTTCAGTTTTCCGGACAGCAATGTGTTCTCAGCGCCATAAGTAATGCTTGTCTCTGCCGGAACTGTAAGAATATAAGTTGAGTCCACCGTAGCCTTCACTGTAGTGCTTCCCTCCTGCGCAGATACCGGCAGTGCCGTCGTCGTCATCATCATAACACTCATGATTCCTGCTAATACTCTTTTTTTCATACTTTTTTCCTCTATGCAATCGCTAAGTTTATTCATCAACAATCGCTAAGGTATAGGTGATTGAGCCACTGTAGTTTCCTGCGGCAGTCCCTTCCTCCACCGGTGAAAAATACAGTTTGCCATCGGTTCCATTTATAAACTTTGTAGTCTGATTTTTAAACTCTGCAATAACGGTATCTCCGGTAATGAGATCCGTTTTATTTGAACCTTTACTCACTGTTGTCGTGGTGGTTGCTCCTTGGTCAGCTCTTGTTAATGTAACCGTGCCATCGGTAATACCGTTTATAGATACTTGAAGCTTTTTACCCGGTTCAATATTCATTGCTGTAGCCGCAACTGTCTGGACGACTTCATCTGTTTGGCTCAGTGTGGTCTCCGGAATGGATACTATATAGGTGCTTCCCTGCGAATATAGCACCGTCATATTTTTATCTTCCGCCATTACCGGCATCGCCATTGCACTTATAAGTGCCATACTCAAAATTCCTGCTGTTATTTTCTTCTTCATGATGTGTATCCTCCTTGAGATTTTAATTTGCAGATTGTTTCTGTATTCGTTTTATTTTCTTGAGAATCGCCTTTCTATTCCATCACCTTTAATGTTAACTTTATCTCAGAACCGTTGAGCGGTGTCTGTTTTTCATCCATAGCGAAGCACTCATATTTGAGTATCGCATCTTCATAGCTTCCGGCCGGAAGGCTCTGGAGCAGCTCCATTTCATAGATACCCTTGCCCGGCTCTACCAGATTGGATTCCCACAGCTTCGTGTCATCCTTCAGATAGAGGGACATCTTGAAATAACAGGTGTTCTGTTTCGGGTTATATAGGTTCACTGCCTGCTCGGCGGCATCTGCCTTGAAGGTCATGGAATCAAATCCCGGAATATCAATGGTATCTGTGTTCTTCTCACCTGTATAGACTTCCTGTTCTCCCGTCCAATCCTCTGCTTTTTTGTCCACTTGCCCGGTTGCAGGCGTATCCTTTTCTCCAAACCAGTTGTTCCAGTTCATGCCCACAAATACACCGCCGCAGACCAGCAGGAGTACAATGACTGCCAGAAGAACATTTTTAACTGTTTTCTTCATATTGCTTCCCCTTACTTATATGTATTTTTATGTGCCTCTTATTATTGACTGTATGAGATGCCAAACGTAACCGTTCCGCTGTAGCTTCCTGCCGGAATAGTTTCTCCAACAGATACTTTTGGTTCCTCAAAGGAGACTGGTACTGCAGTATTATCTTCGCTTTTAAATGTAGCCACACTTTTTAATGTATCTTTAAACTCCAAACCATTCACTTTCATGGCAGAGGTAATGGTATTGGCTGCGTTCTCTCTTGTCAGTGTTAACATCCCATTATTGATACCATTAGTAACCTTCACATCAACCTGCCCTCCAGCTCCTAAATCCAAAGAATCGTTATCCACCTGAATGTTTACCTCATCTCCACCTGCTGTTGCACTCTCAGGAATTGTGATGGTATAAGTTGCAACATTGGTTTGTATCACCAAAGATCCTTCCTCCGATTCGGTATATGCAACCTTTCCCGTATACTTCGCATAAACTGTATAAGACTGTGATGCTTTTAGTCCTGTAAATGTATTCGACGACTGCCACTCGTTGTTACCAAGGCTATATAGCGCTGTTCCGTAAATATTTTGATCCGGCAATGGTTCCACCGTCAGCGTACTGGCAGTCTGAGAAGCGATTGTGACGGTTGGTTTTGGTGCCGGTGACGTGGTAGTTCCCTCTGCACTTATTATCATAGAGCAGCTAACAGAGGAAGCCTTAACCGTTAACGTTGCATTCGTAGCACTAGACTTTGTATAGGTATATCCGTCTATGCCTACATCAGGGCTGAAGCTAATATAATCAGGTACAAAGTACCCCGCCTCAGCGGTAATGACAATACTAATCCCACTGGCTTCTGATGAACTGCTGTACTTGGCAAAGGTATAGGTAGTCCCGTCAATTTCTATTTTATCGGCATAAGTAGTATAGCTTAGATTGGTAAGAGTCATCTTAACAGGGTAATTACAGCCAGTTATTGTACCAGAAACCATGTTATCAATTTGTCTCAAATAATATCCACCCCTTATGGCTCTATCATTATAAACGGTTCCAGAGAAGGTTCCTACACTTATGTCTCCGTGATTATAAACGGTTCCGGAGAAGGTTCCTCCACTTATGGTTCCACCTGAGTTATTGTTAACTTCTCCGGAGAAGGTTCCTCCATTTATGTCTCCGTAATTATAAACGGCTCCGGAGAAGGTTCCTCCACTTATGGCTCCTTGTAAGCTATTCCAAACTCCTCCAGAGAAGTTTCCTCCACTTATGGCTCCTTCATTCCATATCGCTTTATCAGAAGAAGTTCCTTGAACTATGAATGTATAACCTTTCAACAGAGTAACTGTGTCGCTTTGAGAATGATACGTATATCCATCTCCATTATCTGTCACGTCATCTATATTAATTGTGATTACATCTGCATCTGCCAAATTTCCTATGCCATTTGCTTTTAAACTTCTAAAAACACCGGTTTTTTCTTCTGATCTCTGGGGTTTTCCAACTGCTGTTTCTGTCTCAGTTGATTGAATCTCTGTCTGGTTGGTTTCTGTCGTTTTAGTTTCTGTCGTTGTGGATTTTGATTCCGTTACAGGCTCTGTGCTTTCTTCTCGTATCTCCACTGGAGGTTCCATCTGGGGTTCCTCAAGCTCTGTTGGCATAAACTCTGGTTCTGATTCTGCATACACGGAAATGTCCACGTTAAACAATGAAAAAACAAGCAATGCAGATAATGTGTAAGTAATGATTCGCTGGCCTCTCCTTTTTCTCACTTTCGTATTCCTCCCATCTTCCCTTTTTGATCTCCCAGGCAATATATAGTAATTTTCAAAATGTCAACTTCTTTTCTTAAACATTTTCTATTCTTACATATATTTTATCACAGCTTTTCCATTTGTGGCTGTGTCGTTTACGTCGCTAACTTTGCCGTTTACGTTTTCGTCCCATTTTTCTCTTGTGGAACTTATGAAACCAAAGTAAAATAAAATCATTCACACAGTACAATTACAGGAAGGAGTGATATTCTCCATGCATCGAAAACAACTACAAAACTGGTGCAGTCTCATTTTGTTTTTTCTGCTCTGTGCCGCAGTGATTTGGTTTTTACATCTGTTTTCTGTGGATAACGGAAAAATTCTGCACATTGATTGGACTTCGGCTGTCCAGGTTCATGCAGACGGGACAGAAACTCCCATTTATACAGACACCCTGACCAACGATCCTGATCTTACCGGGACCTTTCTTTTTTCCGGTGAGCTTCCGAATGATCTTCCCGATGGCACGCTGGTCTTTGAAACAAGCAATGCTGAGCTTACACTTTGGCTGAATGACCTGGAAATCTATCATTCCAATGCATCAACAGCCGAAAACTCCCCCGGCATGGCACAGGCTTCCATACCGCTTCCGGCAGGGACTTCCGGCACACTGGTCATGCAATATGAGATTCTGGATGAGACAAACGTTATGTTCCCGCCGTACCTTCGTTTCTTATCTGATTTCTACTCGGAGATACAATCGGCTGCAGCAACCAATTATGCGGCGCTCCCGGCGGGTGCCTGTGCGCTTGCTTTTCTTTTGATCGTAGGGGTGTTTCTGCTTGGGCTTTCCTTTGGGCAGGCAAATCTCAGTCTCCTGCCGCTGGCTCTGTCAGCGCTTGGGCTGACCGTCTACAACATGGTGATCCCTATGGGATATTATTTCCTGCCGGCCTCTGTCACGGAAGTTCTGGGAAACCGTATGGTTGGGGTGGTGATACTGCTGTCCCTCCTTGTATATCTTATCATGAACCGCCGCCGTGATTTTCTGAAGCGTTTCGCAGTGATTGCCGCCTGCAGCTTCACTGCCCTGCTGGTTTTCTGCCTGCTGTCCTTCCTGCAGGAGGGAAAACTGATCGCTTATGTGAAAGAAGCGGTGATGGGCGCACTTTTTAACGGTTTCTATGATTCTCTGATCTACTGGCTGAGTTATTGGCTGACACTTGTATGTGCTGCCCTCTCCGCCTATGAGCTGTCCCTTTCTTTTGTGCGCCAGCGAACGGAAACACAGGCTACAGCCATCCGTAACCAGCTCCTGATGAACAACTACCGTACCCTGCAGGAGAAGACCCGGGAACAATCGGCCATGCGGCACGAGATCAGGCATCATCTTACTGCGCTTGAGAGCCTGTGTAAGAGCCAAGATTATGAACAGATGTCAGAATTATTGGAGCGGCTGAAAGGTGAAAATGAAAAATCCTCCCACCACACTTTCACGGAAAATGAAACCCTTAATATTATCCTTCAGGACATTGCACAGCGGGCCGAAAAGGAACAGATCTCTTTCACTCCCCGAATACAGGTTCCGACAAAGCTGAACATTCCGACAGATGATCTGTGCAGTTTTGTCATGAATATGTTGGAAAATGCCTTGGATGGATGCCTGTCTGTCCCAGATCCGAAAGACCGCTTTATCCGTTTCCAGATCAAAATGGTCCATGGTTTTTTGGCCATCCGGTGCGAGAATTCTTACGGTAACGATCTGATAAAAAACGAGCAGGGCGAACTTCAGACCACGAAGAAGGATACGGACCTGCATGGCTTTGGCCTGCACCAGATGAACAGGATCGCAGAAAAATACCACAGTGTTCTGAGCATCAGCCACACAGAGGATTCCGTTTTCCTTATACAAACTGCATTGAAAATCCCTGAATAATAGCAGGAGCGCCGGGAGCAGAGTCATATGAAATGTCATGAACCAGAAGTTCCGGTCTGCAAGCTGGGCAATTGCATCATTGTGCGTAATCATGGCCCGGGCAATGGAGACTCTCTGCTGCTGCCCGCCGGAGAGATTGCCCGGCAGAGCCTCGAGCTTATGTTCCAGTCCCAGCACGTCGATGACCTCCTTTAGCAGTCTCTGATCGATTCTTTTCCCGTCCAGTTTCAACGGAAGCACAATATTTTCATAGACATTTAAGACTGGAACAAGATTATAGCTCTGAAATACGAAGCCGATATGACGACGGCGGAACACAGTAAGCTGCTCCTCATTTTTCCGGGAAATATCCTCCCCATTGATCAGAACCTTTCCCGATGTGGGATTGTCCAGCCCTCCCATCATATGAAGCAGCGTGGATTTGCCGGAACCTGATGTGCCGACGATTGCGGCGAATTCCCCTGCTTCGATTTCAAGACTCACACCATCCAGGGCTTTGATCAGGTTTTCACCCTGCCGGTAATATTTTTTCAAATCAATCACTTGTAACACTGACATCTTATATACCACCTCTTTCTTTTTTGTAGCCTTATGATAAAACACAAAGGTCACGAAAATGTCGCCATTTTCCAAAAAATATCAGAAGATGGACTTCAATCTTCATTTGGAAGAAGGATGGTAAAGACAGCACCCTTACCCGACGCAGAGGTGACTTTGACACTTCCGGTCTGTTTTTTATGATTTCTCTGGTGAGATACAATCCCAGGCCGATGCCTTCTGTCTTGTGTACTTCTGGTTCCCTGTAGAACCGTTTAAATATGGCCGCCTGATGACTTTCCGGGATGCCGCGGCCCGTATCTGCGACCTCGATTTTCGTGCAGGCCGAAAGCCGGCCGGCCGTTACACGGATAGTTCCGCCTGACGGCGTATATTTGACCGCATTTCCTCTCCTTTTTCTGTATGATGATGCCAGTCTCCAATCGCGAGGCCTTCACCATCGTACGCATCAGAAAGTCCAGTTTATCTAGCTGCACGTTCATGGACTGCAGATATTCTATCTGCTGCCTGCGGGAAAAATCCCGCTCCAACAGAGTGGCAGCGGCCATTTTCAAGTTCGTAACCGGCGTTTTGACTTGATGCGAGATATCTGAAATCATTTCCTGCAGATCGGCACGCTGTTCCTCTATGCTCCTCTTACCAGCCAGGAGCATCTGATACAGGCGGTTCAGCTGATGGCTGATCTTATTCAGGAGCGTATCCTCATCAAAAATCATTCTCGGGGTTTCCCTCCCCTGCATCATATCATCAATTGTCTCACAGACCTGGTCTGTAAAAAGAGCCAGGCGGTCCTGCAGAACATGGAACTGTATTTTTTTCATCGTCCACCTCCATCTGTGAACATATAGCCCATGCCGTAGACGGTCTGAAGATACTTGTGCCCGTCTTTCTCGATTTTCCCACGGATGCGGCTGATTGCTGCAGTCAGAGTATGCTCATCCACAAAATTTTCACTGCTGTCTCACAAATTCGAGAGCAGCTTCTGGCGAGTCAGTAGAATCCTTCTATTTTCCGTAAAAACCTCCAGCATCCGGTATTCCAGAGGTGAGAAAACGATCTCCCTCCCACTCAGTTTTGCCTGAAAGGAGGAAAAATCTATCCAGAGCCGGCCGCCGTCGTATATCTTGTGAGGCGGTTCTTTTCTGGCCCCCTCCAACATAGAAAAAATTGCATTTACCTTATGGCGCAGAACACTGTTGTGAAATGGTTTCGTGATGTAATCGACAGCACCGATCTCATATCCCTTCACCATATCCTGCTCCAGATCATTTGCTGTCAAGAAAACTACTGCCGTACTGTTATCCTTTCGGATTTCCCTGCAGAGTTCATAACCGGACCCATCTGGCAGGTTAATATCTAAGATTGTAAGATCATAGACGTTTGTGTTGTAATACTGTCTGACCTCCCCTTTCGTGTAGGCAGAAGTGACCTGATATCACTCTGTCTGTAAGATATTGGAAAGCATTCTATTCATAGTTATGTCGTCCTCGACAATTAAAATCTGTTTCATATCATCACTCCCTTTTTATTCGTTTCCAGCATAAGCATACTAATTAGTATAACAGGAAAAGGTCCGCCAAATGTCGCAGCAGGCAAAAATTTTCATTCCTTGTATCAGAACGCGATTTTGTGAATAGTTCGTAAATGGCGCGTGTGACTTGTACCATCGCGCGACTTGTACCTCTTGTATAAGCAGTTCAAATATGTTATCCTAATTTCAGTATCACCACACTAACTTCTGTTCGCCTAATAAGTAAGACAAAAGTTTTTAAATGTTGTTTATACCAAAATCATATATTCATCATACCATAAGAAAGGAAAACCATGAAGATAAATGAATCCGCAGAAAATTATCTGGAGACCATACTCATTTTAAGTAAAATAAAGCCTGTCGTACGGGGAGTCGATATTGCAGAAGAGCTTGGATTTAAGAAATCAAGTGTCAGCGTTGCGATGAAGCACCTGCGTGAAAGTAACTATATCACGGTCTCAAAGGAAGGCTTTATTACTCTCACCGAATCCGGTCAAGAGATTGCAGAGATGATCTATGAACGCCATCAAATTCTCTCCGCCGGGCTGATAAAACTCGGTGTTGCCAAGGAAATTGCCCTCGAAGATGCCTGCCGAATAGAACATGTCATCAGTTCCGAAAGCTTTCAGGCTATCAAGGCTCATATGAATCTAAAAACAAAAGATGAAGACCTTTCGTGATCTTCATCTTTTGTCCTAATAAAGTCTATATCTACTTTTTATCATTCCCAGTTTCCATAACCGGATATAAATATCTGCTCATCCAGCTCTTCTTGGGATATGAACTTGATACCAAACAGATTTGCGGTTTTGATGGACACAAGCATAGCCGCACAATGGTCAATCAATATTTTTTCTAATGCCATCCTGATCCTCCCTCCTATGCCATCGTACAATGTTCCTTTAAAACGGTGTGGAGCGCGCTCGCGCTGCTGGTATGAATGCGTGCAATCGGAATTCTGTTCTTTTTTGCCTCCTGAGCAGCGGCCACCACCATTTTATGTGATGCTGTGCCAGTAAAAAGAATCAGAAGATCTGGACAGCCAATTTTCTTTTTGATCCCACCATGCTCTTTTGGAAACACCTTTGCCTTACATCCATAATTTCTACATATATCTGTATACTGACATACCATTCTTTCATTTCCGCCTATAATAACAACACTCATGCTTGACAATCCTTTCTTCCAAATTATGTTAGTCTAGGCTAACTCATAATTATAAATTTACGGCAGCCTGCTGTGCAAAGCTGCCGTAATTGTTCTAAGTCTCTTATCTTACCACTGCCTTTTTCAAGGGAACACTCAAGGTGGAGCTTTCCTTATATGGTCTAACCATCAGGTAAATAAATCCAACGACCAGAAGGAACGCGATTGCGGTCCAGATTCCAAAGCTGCCGCCCAAAATGAGACTTCCGATCTGATATACGCACAGAGATACCACATACGCGAGCAGTGTCTGGTATCCAATTGCAAACCAGAACCATTTTGCGTTGTTCATCTCTCGCTTGATTGCTCCCATTGCTGCAAAACAAGGTGCACACAGAAGGTTGAATACAAGGAAGGAATAAGCCGCAATCGCTGTCATGCTGCCTGCAAGCTGCCCCCAGATTTCTGTACCATCCTCTGCAACTTCCGCGAATCCAAACAAAATACCAAAGGTACCCACCACATTTTCTTTCGCAATCAGACCTGTCACGGCCGCAACTGCCATCTTCCAGTCTCCCCATCCCAGAGGTGTGAAAATCGGAGCGATAATACTTCCGACACTGGCTAAAATACTGCTGTCAAGCTGTTCAGCCTCCAGCATTTTCAAGGAACCATCTGCCCAGCCAAAATTCATCAGGAACCACAGAACAATGGTAGAAAGAAGAATAATCGTTCCTGCCTTTTTGATGAATGACCATCCTCGCTCCCACATACTGCGCAGCACATTGCGAACTGTCGGCCAGTGATATGCTGGAAGCTCCATTACGAACGGAGCAGGATCTCCTGCGAACATTTTTGTCTTCTTCAAAATAATGCCGGAGCATATAATCGCTGCAATTCCTACAAAGTATGCACTCGGAGCAACCCAGGAGGCTCCGTCAAAAAGGGCGCCTGCAATCAGGGCGATAATCGGGAGTTTCGCCCCGCACGGAATAAAGGTCGTAGTCATGATCGTCATCTTGCGGTCTCGGTCGTTTTCAATCGTTCTGGACGCCATAATTCCAGGAACACCACATCCTGTACCAATCAACATTGGAATAAAGGATTTTCCTGAAAGACCGAACTTTCTAAAAATGCGATCCATAATGAACGCAACCCTGGCCATATATCCACAGGACTCCAAAAATGCCAGGAACAAGAATAGGACAAGCATCTGCGGCACAAATCCGAGAACTGCACCGACACCCGCTACGATTCCGTCCAGAATCAGACCTTGAAGCCATCCTGCACAATTGATGCTTGTAAGCAGTCCTTCTATTGCAGGAGGAACAATCTCGCCAAACAGAACGTCGTTGGTCCAGTCTGTAACAAACGTACCTACCGTCGAAACTGATACATAGTACACCAGCCACATAACAGCCGCAAAAATGGGAAGTGCCAGCCAGCGGTTCGTTACAATACGGTCAATTTTATCAGAAGCAGTCAGCTTCTCTTTTCTGCCCTTTTTTACACATTCACCAAGGATAGAAGAAATATATTCATACCGCTCATTCGTAATAATGCTTTCCGTATCGTCATCAAATCTATCTTCCAGTTCCTTGATCAGCTTCGAGATATCCGGGACCGCTTTCATCTGCTCCAGGATTTTTTCGTCCTTTTCCAATAATTTAATAGCAAAGAATCGCTTCTGCTCTTCCGGGATTTCCCCTCCCAACAGATCTTCTACAGAAGAGATTGCCTGCTCTACCTCCTGATGGAACTCATGGACCGGCACTGCTGCCCTCTTTTTTTCTGCAAGCTTTACTGCCTTATCCGCAGCTTCCCTGATTCCCTTCCCTTTTAGAGCAGAGATGGTAACGACTTCACAGCCCAGCTTTTTTGCGAGTTTATCAATATGTATCACATCACCTGTCTTTTCTAGCACATCCACCATATTGACTGCCATAATTACCGGAATGCCCAATTCCATAATCTGAGTTGACAGGTACAGATTTCTCTCAATATTAGTTCCGTCAACGATATTAAGGATGGCATCCGGTCTCTCGGAAATCAGATAATTCCTCGACACGACCTCCTCCAGTGTATATGGAGATAAAGAATAGATCCCCGGAAGATCGATGATACTGACCTCCTGATATCCCTTTAATTTTCCCTCCTTTTTTTCTACTGTTACGCCTGGCCAGTTCCCAACAAACTGGTTGGAGCCTGTCAGTGCGTTGAACAATGTGGTCTTACCACTGTTCGGATTCCCCGTCAATGCAATTTTGACTGCCATGATACTGCCTTCCTTTCCTGTTTCACTGAACTTCCTATAATTAGTTGCATCTAACCTTTTATCAAAAAAATATTATTCTACTTCTATCATCTCTGCGTCTGCTTTACGCAGGGACAATTCGTACCCTCTTACTGTAACCTCTACTGGATCACCAAAAGGTGCTACTTTTCTGACGAATACATCAATGCCCTTTGTGATTCCCATATCCATAATCCTTCTCTTTATGGGCCCTTCTCCATTCAACTTTCTTACTTTGACTGTCTCTCCACATGGAATATCTTTTAATGTTTTCATGAGCGTCCCCTCCTTCCTACAACTTAGACCATAATCTTATTTGCCATATCTTTTCCAATGGCCACTCTTGAGTCTTTTACATTTACAATTAAATTTCCATTGATCTCCGATATAACACTTACAATCCCACCGGTCACAAAGCCCAGACCTTCCAGAAAACGTCTGGTCTCTTCTCTGCCCCCGACTTTTTTTATCGTATTCTCCTCACCCATACTCGCCATTGATAAAGGCATCATCTCGTCCTCCTATTTTATTGATAATCATTTTCATAATTTGTGATATTGTTAGTATATTCTAACTTCAATTAGTTGTCAATATTTTTTTGTTTTTTTACAATCAAAAAGCGCCAAAGCCTTTTTATCAGCTTTGACGCTTAGAATAAATCTAAAGTTAAAATGGAGCACGTATCTCAAGGATTTCGGCTGCCAAAAGGAAAAGACAAAGTCCGCTTATCACCCAATTATATTGGAAATCCGTCACATATGCTTTGGAATGTGTAAGGAAATATTTTATCCGCTCTCTACCACTTAAATATAAAATAATCAATTGAAGCAATGGGAATAGAAATATTTCAATACCACCCAAATAAAAATCCGCTATTCTGCCACTAAAACGTATTGGTATCATTGACGGCATGAAAAAATATATGATGGTTGTCAATACGAATCCCACACCACATATGATCCATGATAGCTTTCTACTATTTAACAGTCCCATGACTATTCCTTCTTTCTTAATTTCCTTTTATGGAGATATTGTACCACAAACGGTATACAATAGAAATCTATTCTGTATATCTGCCTCAAAAGCTCTTCGTCTCAGGGAAGCCCGTGAAAAAGAAAAAGGATGCTGTTTTCACAACATCCTTCTTTTACATAAAAGTAACACAGATATTCGTAATGTGCTTCCCCGATCAAATCAGTCTGTCCTCCACTGCTTAATCAGTTCCCTGAATTCATTGTTCTCCCAGAGGAAATCATACATTGGATTATTGGTCAGTTCCGAGATCAGCCCCGGTAGGAACTGTTTCCCAGCGTTGGGAACTTCTGTCCCGGCAGGAGCGGCCGGAGCCATATCCCTAAACAGGACTGTCTGGCTCATATCCCATGGATGGACAATCATCGGCATCAGCTTCTTTAAAAGTGAAAGCGTCGCTTCTGTATCTTTCTGCACGACAGCCGCGTGGTAGGCAAGTACCTCCGCGCTGTACTCCCACAGTCCGAATGCTTCCGCGGTCTTCTTCCAAGCCTGTGCCGCATGATCTACTGCCTCGTGATTCCCCCTGTCTGTCTCGCATTCAATCAAGTTCATCAAAAGCGCCATCACCTCATTGAGCATCGCCAGCAGGGAACGTTCCAGGGTCACCGCCGCCTCATCGGTTTTTCCTTCCTTTAAAAGAAGCCTGCTCTCCAATTGCTTTTTATCGATTCCTATCTTTTCCGGGATAAGTTCGAGCATCTCACGCGCCTTCTCATATTCCCCTCTCTGTGTATACATACTGGTCAGCCTATGGCAGGAAAGAAGACGGACCTTCTCATCCCCGACTTCTACAGCCCTTTGGTATAATCTGATCAACTTCTCTTCGTATTTCTCTTTTTCCTCTGTCGGCAGTCCCTGCATCATCAGGAAGCCATCCAGTGTAATGGCGGAACTTTGAATCAGGGCTCCGCACTTTGGATATTCGTGCATCTTCTCTTCCAGAAGTCTAAAACCGCTATCCAGACCCTCCTCCTTCGTCACATTCGTCAATTCCATGCAGAATGCGCCCAACTCTTGTTCTGTAATCTCCTCCTCGAAGCAGAACAGAACATTCATATCAATCTTTAACAGCCTGGCAAGTGGTGCCAGAAGAGTCACATCAGGAAATGTCGTGCCCTTCTCCCACTTATTGACTGCTGGAGTAGATACCCCCAGATAGTCTGCTACCTTTTCCTGGGTAAGCCCCAGTTCTTTTCTTTTATCATGAATTATCGTACTAATCGGCATCTCTTTTCCTCCTGATTTCGTTCTTATTTCTATTGGTTATCATGCTCTCAAACTGTTTTCAATCTTCTCTTCTTACAAACTTCGCCGGCTCTTTCTCGTTTGTATTTTGTTTTCCTGACATGGTTATTATACCATTTAGGGGCATTGCTCCACAATTGAGCGCTATTTAACGAAATCAGGCAAAATTTTAACCTCTGGTTTATTTTTCTTAATCTACGTCCGCAAACCGAAAGATGATCTCGAAGCCTTCCCCCTGCTCTGAATGAACATCTACCTCGATCTTTAATTTCCGAGCCATCTCCTTCACCAGATAAAGCCCCATTCCCGTCGCCTTCTTTTGATATCCATGGCTTTTTCCGGTAAATCCTTTGTCAAATAAAAAGGGCAGGTCATATGCGGGGACCCCCATACCATTGTCCCGGATATGCAGGGAAATTTCTTTTTTGTCTCTGGAACATTCCGTATACAGCAGGAGCTCATTTTTCTGTTTCATCGGATCAGTATACTTGATACTATTGCTGACGGCCTGGCTGACCATGAATAACAACCCTTTCCTATCAGAAACTACCAAAAGATCTTCCACCTCATTTTTTACGGCATACTGGTGCTCTTCCAGAAGGACCTTGTATTCTGTCAGCCCTTCCTGACAGCACTCTCTTAAGGAAATCCGTTCAAACAGACTGTCCGAATGAGGGGAGCGAAGGCCCGCATAATACAAGACCTGGCTGATATCCTCCTGCAGCTGATTCCTTGCGTATTCCAGCTTCTGATAGGCCTCGGCGGACATCTCATCCCTCCGGTTATCCAAAACGAATGTCATCAGCGCCAGGGGAGTCTTCACCTCGTGTGCCCATGCCTCCATATAATCCTCATATTCCCGGATATACCGGGCCTGCTCCTTGTTTTCCACTGCCTGCATCTGCAGCTTTTCCACTGCTGCCCGGATAATTTCTTTGTCAGCTCCCTCAAAAACACGAGGAAGCTTCTCTTCCTCAAATTCCTCCGAATATTCCAACACTTCCCGGAACACACTTTCCTTCTTCGCATCCCGGCGATACACGACCCATAGGGAGATTCCGAACAGGCACAGGGAAACGAAGACCATCGCCCCTGCCAGGACCCAGAAAGCATCTGGATTTTGCAGCCACAAAAAGAGACTGAACAGAAGATCCGTACAGATCAACATTCCAAACCAAATGATGTGGTTTTTAAAACATCCTGACCATTTTTGCAGCATCCTATTCCTCCTGCCTTAGTTCCAAATAATATCCCTCACCCCGCACCGTCACGATTCGGTGATTCAGTTCCAGCCTGCCAAGGTTCTTTTTCAGCCTTGTCATATTGACCTGGAGCGCATTCTCATCCACATATTCCACGGTACCCCAGATTGCCTGACACAGCTCTTCCCTGGACACGATATGTCCATAATGGGCCATCAGTTGTTCCATGATCTTACCCTGATTCTCAGGCAGCACGACAGACGTCTTCTCCGTATATAAGGTAAACGTATTGGGATCCAGACGGATTCCAGGTACTTCCAGAAAATGCTCCTGTACCTTAGACCTGCGCAGCAGATTGGCGATTCTGGCAAGCAAACGCTCCTTATGGCATGGCTTTGACAAATATTCGTCTGCCCCAAGCCCCAGCGCGTGCAGTTCATCTCGCATGGCATCCCGGCTCGTCAGGACCAGAATGGGGACAAGACTCTTCTGCCGAATGAACTTGCATATCTCGAACCCTGTCTGTCCAGGCAGATTAATGTCCAGAAGGACAAGGTCCGGCTCTCGTTCCATGACCTGCTTGGCCGTGTCAGAAAATTCATCCAGACAACAGGTCTCATATCCTGCCTTTTGGAGCAGATTGGCCAGTTCCTCCCGCATAAAACTCTCATCCTCCACAATTACGATCCTGCTCATATTCGTCTCTCCTGTGATCATATTCCTTTGATTACTCTTCTCTTTTACTGTCCATCCTCCGCAGGATCTGACGGATGCCAAGCCGCATCACTGCAGAAATATAAATCAATTCTACCACAACAATAAACAGAATCATAGCACCACTGATCTTGAATAACAGCGGTCCCATCGTACGAATGCTCTCTGTGAGAAATCCGGTGAACAGCGCCCGAACTCCAAAAAAGCTGCTGATCACTGCTACAACTACCGGAAGTCCAAAATACCACCTGATCTGCCTGTTGCTGCTTGCACACAGTGACTTATAAGAACTGCCCAGTCGAATCAGCGTGCGGTATCTCCTGCCTGTCTTCTGCTGGTGCATCAGATACTGTACGCCCATGACGGTATTGGCAATAATCAGGAAAATTACTGCGAGATAGATGGTAATATATCCCAGTGCGACCTGATAGAACAACTGTCTTCCCATGTTCTGCAGATAGCTCTCATACTGTAATTGGGTCTGGTCCAGTCGCTGGTTCACAGACTGCATGGCCTGCATCAACCCTTTTTCCTTCACCAGATTGGAATCCAAAACTGCATCCAGATACGTCGTATCATTGATTGTAACAATTTGATCGTATAGACTATCAGGGACAATCACTCCCAATGCGACCGTGATCGAACGATCCACCACGAAATTCGTCTGATACATCTCGGATGTCAGCTGATAGGATGTGGAACCGATTTTAACCGTCGGCATCTTCAAAAGCATCGCTTCCAGAATCTCCAGCCGTTTGCCAGAATAAAAATCATCATCACTGTATAAAGCCACCTGATGGTCTTTCAATTCGATCGGCTCTTTCCCCGCAAGCCCCAGAAGCTGGTTATAGCCGGACAGGGAGATATAGTAAGGAGAGGTGAAGAAGCCCAGGCTCTCCACGACATTTGCTTTTTCCTCCGACTCTTCCAGAGAGTCCGCTGCTCTAATTAATTTTTCACAGGAAAAAGGCATTTCCTGATCCGCCATCCCTGCTCTCACCTCAATCATTTGTGCAAAACGGTCTCTTACGCCTGCCGCTTCTAATTCCTTTTCTACCGCATCTTTCTTTCCAACAAATGTATAATCTACCGTATGAATTTCCTTCCCATTGGCCTGACTGCTGACTGACACTCCATATCCAAAACAACACAATGCCGCCAGGATCAGCAGAGATGAGACCGCCAGGGATCCCGGACGCAGAAAGACATTCTCCTGCAGCTGCCGGAAGGTGAAGGTCCAAAGCCCTCTCTTCTGCTTTCTGATCTTAAGGAGGAGCTCCAGAATCATCCCGCCTCCCCGAAATAAAAGAACTGTACCAAGACTCCCCAAAAACAGGGTCAGACCCATGTTCTTCACATCTTCCCAGGCCTTCCCCTGGATTGCCAGATAATAGGCGCCTGCAAGCAGCAGAAGCCCCAGCAGTAATTCCAGATAGTAGATGACCGGTCTTTTTACCTTCTGTTTCTCCTCCTGTGTATCCGCCAAAAGACTTACGACTTCTTTTCTCATGACACTGATACAAAAAATCAGCATGGCAGCCGACTTGATCAGAATAAATCCCACCACAGTCCACAGGACAGCTTTCCAGGAGAAGCCAAAACTGTGCCCGATGATTCCAAGTCCCACAAGCTTTGCTGTAATCAAACTGATCATTTCCGATAAAAATACAGCGGCAGGGATTCCCACCAGGAGCGCGAACAGACTGTGAAAAAAGTCTTCCGCCATCAGCATGACGAACATTCTTAAGCGCCGCATTCCCATCATAAGATACATCCCCAGTTCATGGCTTCTTAGCTCCATCTGATATCGTCCCGCAAAGTATACCAGGAAAAACAAGAGGACAAGAGATACCCCATAAAGTGCAGGCAGTAACTGATAGATTCTGTTTACTGCATCGCTCTCCATTTTCAATAAAAACTTCATAACATCCTGGTTTTCCAGTGACAGGATGATGTAAAAGGCAATAATAGAAACAATAAGTGACGCAAAGAATAGGCCGTTTTCTTTCCGGTTTTTTCTGCTGTTTTTCAATACAAGATTAAAGAACATTTGCGCTGCCTCCTCCCAACTGTGCCATGACCATCAGGATTCTTTCATAGAACTGCTGCTGTGACTCCTGTGGATACTTTCTTCGAAGCTCGTGAAAAATCTTTCCATCCTGGATGAACAGGATGCGTGAGCAGTAGCTTGCAGCATTACAGTCATGTGTCACCATAAGGATCGTGGACTGTTCTTCCTGATTTAATAAAGACAGTTTTTCCATCAGTGATTTTGCATTTTTTGTATCCAGCGCCCCTGTAGGCTCATCCGCCAGGACGATCTCTGGTGTCAGAATCATCGCTCTTGCTGCTGCGACTCTCTGCTTCTGACCGCCTGACATCTGGGACGGAAATTTATCCAGAATCTCTTCGATTTCCAGATATTCTGCCAATACCTTTAATCGTACATTTCCTTCTTTTTCCGGGATATTATGGATTGCCGGAGGAAGCAGGATATTCTCCCTTCCGGTCAGATTATCCAGCAGTTCAAAATTCTGGAATAGATAGCCGATTCGTTTTCCGCGGTAATCTGCCAGCCTCCTGCCCTTAAATCTCCCGATGTCTTCTCCTTTTAAGAGGATTCGCCCCTCTGTCGGGTGGATGGCAGTGGCTATGCAGTTCAACAGAGTCGTCTTTCCAGACCCGCTGCTTCCCATGATTCCTAAAAATTCTCCCTCTATCACCTGAAATGTAATTCCATTCAATGCTTTTGTCTGATTGCTGCCTTTTCC
Organism: Faecalicatena faecalis; assembly: GCF_012524165.2. Lineage (GTDB taxonomy): Bacteria > Bacillota > Clostridia > Lachnospirales > Lachnospiraceae > Faecalicatena_A > Faecalicatena_A faecalis. The sequence continues at coordinate 93,472 of NZ_JABACJ020000009.1, read as the reverse complement.
ATAATTCTTTTTCAAAGACTGGATATCTAAAATCTTCTGTTTCATCTGTTCTACTCCCTTCTTCACCTATATTACAGCATGGGCCCTGCTGTTTTATAAGCTCATTATACAGGAAGGGCGGATGCAGTAACACTTACAGTGGATGAAAGGTTTTTATGCTCATTAGAAAAGCCGGCCATGTCATCTGCATTCCATGGACGGCTTCGTTGATGTACGTCAAAGCGGATATTCAAGATTCGCTTCACTGCTTAATTGATAAAATTAATATGTGAACAACTGTGTCCAGTAATTACGTCCGGCAGCATTCTGGTAATATCCGACTCCGATCTTTGTAAATCTCGGATTCAGAATATTTGCCCGATGTCCATCACTGTTCATCCAGCCGGTCATGACCTCCTGGGGCGTACGCTGTCCCCATGCGATATTCTCACCGGAGCCTTTGTAGGAAACACCCTGCTGGGTAAGTGCCGTGCTAAAGGAAGTCCCGTTTGGTCTTGTGTGGGAAAAGGAAATCTCGATTTCTTTGGCTCTTACCAATGCAGCGGCTTCTATGTTTTCATCCACAGTCAGCGTTGTCAGCCCTGCCTTGACCCTTTCCGCATTCACCAGGTCCACCACCTGCTGTGCAAAGGTACGGTCATGTGTACCACCGCCTGGATTACTGTTGTCGCCATCCGGCTGATTGTTCTCTCCGCCCGGCTTGTTCATATCATCCGGCTGACCATTCCCCCCATCCGGTGCTTCTGTGTCTCCACCCGGCTGGTCCACATCCGGTGTATTATGATCCGGTATGTCCGTTCCCGGCTGATCTGTTTCCGGTTGATTATCATCCGGTATGTCTGTTCCCGGCTGATTATTGTCCGGTACATCTGTTCCTGGCTGGTCTGTATCCGGTGTGCTGCCATCCGGCTGATTCGGAGTACTTCCGTCAGGAAGGGTAATATCCGGCGGGCAGACCTGCCAATAGATATCCCCCAGGCTTCCTTCGAAACCGTTCAGCCTTTCATTCAGCTTATTCTTTAAGTCCTCCAGACTACTGCCCTGGATTACCGTTACCTTCTGACTTGTGGCAAGCTTCTGTCTGTCCATCGCTGCTGTATTGGCAGCCTGCACCGGAAGTACAGTACTCCCAGCAATTGCTGCAGCTGTCGTCACTGCTAAAAATGATAATTTTTTCATGTTAACCTCCTGCTGTATTTTTATGTAATCATTACATAAATGTTACATATTTGTTACAAACAGAATATTAACATGACTGGACTTTGAATGATACAAGTAATAACTGGTTTTATTTCCGAATGCTTCCAAATGGGAAACTGGGACGATACTATGCTTTCACCGCCCAGCGCATCTTCGTGGAACGGGCACGGCTGTTCCTTACGCATTCCTCTTGAGAGGGACGAATGACATCTTTTGCCACTTCACTGTAAAGTCCCTCCTTTTGAAACTGTTTAAATGACTTCTTCACAAGCCGGTCCTCCCCGGAATGGAATGTAAGAATTGCCACGCGTCCTCCCGGTGCAAGGATGTTAGGCAGCTTATCTAAGAACTCATACAACACCTCAAACTCCTGATTCACATCGATCCGAAGCGCCTGAAATGTCCTCTGGCAGGACTTTTTCACGGCCTCCTTGCGTTCCCTCTCTGGAATAAAGCTGAGCGTCTTCTCAATCAGATCCCGAAGCTGCTTCGTTGTCCCGATCTCGTTCCCCTTCTTGACTTCTGTGACAACGGCCCGGGCAATCTCAGTCGCATATGGCTCATCTGCATTTTCCAGCAGCATGCCGGTCAGTTCCTCTTCCTTGATAGTGCGCAGGCGTTCTGCCGCCGTAATTCCCTTTAGTGGATTCATCCTAAGGTCCAGAGGGCCGTCTGTTTTATAAGAAAATCCTCTGTCTGGATTGTCGATCTGCATGGAAGATACCCCAAGATCAGCCAAAACAAAATCGAACGGTCCTGCTTCTGCCGCTACTTGGTCTATATCCTTAAAATTCAATAGCTTTACCGTCAGAATGTCCGGTCCATACCCCAGCTTTTCCAGGCGTTTTCTTGTCTTCGCAGATTCGATCGGGTCGACATCCAGGGCATAGAGATGCCCCTGACCTTCAAGGCATTTAAGCATCTCCTGGGTATGACCGCCATATCCCAGTGTCGCATCCAGCCCCTTCTGTCCCGGCTGAATCTTGAGGAAATCCAAAATCTCCTTCACACAGATGGAAATATGCATTCCTGCCGGGGTACTGCCTTTCTGGATCACCTTTTCTATGGTATCGGCATACTTCTCCGGCTGCAGCTCTTTATATTTCTCTTTATAATTTCTCGGATGCGTCCCCTTATAGCGGGGCCGTCTTTTATGTGTCTGTTCCTGATTATCCATTTCTTTTCCTTCCTGTCTATCCATTAAACCTGCTTTTTCTTAAATCCTGCCCCCCACTCTCCGGTCGGATCTTTGCGCAAAAGCTCTCTGAACTCCTCTGACGGAATCGGGCGTTCGAATACAAAGCCCTGGATTACATCACAGGCACTTTCCCTTAAGAACTCGACCTGATCCGGTTTCTCCACGCCTTCTGCCACGATGCGGATATCCAGCTCCTTTGCCAGGTGGATGATATTGGCAACGATGATACGCGCCCTCCTAACATCCGTTTCCCTTCGAAAGAACATCATATCCAGCTTCAAGACATCGATCGGCAGATCTTTCAACGTATTTAAAGAAGAATATCCTGCCCCAAAATCGTCCAGAGAACAGATAAAGCCCCTTTCCTGCAATTCGCGAGCACGTCTTCCCAGAAGTGCATTATCCTCAATTGCCAGGCTTTCTGTAAATTCCAGTTCCAGCATTCCATCGGGAATCCCATAATGGCTCTTGGTATCCGCATAAAAGTCCAGGAAATCCTCCTGGAAAATGCCCAGCCTGGATACATTGACGGCAATACGAATCGGTCTTCCTCCCTCATCCAGATAGTCTTTCAGCCAGGCACAGGCGCTCTCGAACATAAATCGGTCCAAAGGAACGATAAATCCGTTCTTCTCAAACAGCGGGATAAACTCTCCAGGACTGATCATCCCCTGTCCCGGAATCACCCATCTTACCAGCACCTCTCCGCCGGCAATTCGGTTGTTCTCCAAAGTGGCCGTCTTCGGCTGGATGAATACCTTAAATTCCCCTGCCTCCAACGCACTTTTCATACGTGCTTCCAACTCATTCTCACGCAGGAGCGTCTTGCGTATCGCTTCTGAATAGAAGGCATACTTGATATTCTTCTCCTGCTTGATCGACTTCTGGGCCATCTTCGCCCTGTTATACATCTCATTCACCGTGAGAAGATCTTCCTGAGTATCTGCACAATAAAATCCAATGCTGAACACCAGGCGGAAAGAATCCCCGTCAAACAGGGCATAATGTTCCAGCTTTTCTGTCAGCTTCTGATACCATACAATTAAATCTTCCCGACTTTCATAATACCGAATTCCGACAAAATGATCTGCTGTCTCCCTGCAGAACGTTTCTCCATCCTCCGAAAGTTCGGTCAAAAGTTCTGCCATATTTTTCAAGAACTGGTCCCCTGCTTCATATCCAAAGGTCTCATTGAATATCTTAAAATCATCGATATCTCCATACCAGAATGCAGCCTTTCTGAAATTCTCCCGCTTCAAAGATTCTTTCAGATCCATCGAGAACCTGACAAAGTTGTTCATTTCCAAAAGCGGGTCTTGATATGCCAGCTTTTCCAGGCGTCTCTCATTTCTTCTCTGCATTTGGTTCATGCCATAAATCAGAATCATAAAGATGATCATTGCAGCAGCAACTAAAGCAATCGTTCCCATGATTGAATAATATGCCGCATTCATCTGATGCTCTTCCACGATTCCAAGTACGAACCAATCGTTCATCCCCAAAGGCAGGCAGACAGCCCATGACCACTCCCCATTATCCTTATATTCCACAAATACTTCCCTGCCAGCTTCTAAGTCCTTATAAATCGTCTCCAACTGGCTCTCGCGGAACTTTCCTAGATCTTTCAAATCAGTAATATCATCAGACTTCGCGGAACGGATGATATAGGTGCCCTCCTTATCAATTAAGTTTGCGAAGCCGCCTCTGCTGTATACAGAGCTATCCAGAATATTCCTAAGCCTTTCTGTCCTGTCTGCGGCCGCCAGGACTCCGACAGTCTCTCCTTGAATCACGACCGGAACTCCATAATAATTCAGATAATTATCACTGTAAGTATCCATCACCGTCCTGGAGAATGCACTCTCGCCTCCCATAGCCTGTTGATAGAAAGGCTCCTCGGAAAAATCAATTCCCCGATGAATCGTTCCATCCATATCCACCATATCGCCTTTTCCATCATTGTGGATAAAGCCCATCCGGTAAAATGCATTCCTGTCGTTGATCTCCCGTATGACTGGAAGAAGATGGCTTAAATCTGTCACTTCAATCTCACCGATCGTCAGAGCCACACCATCCAGTGTTTCAATATTACTATTAATCAGATTGGTCAGTGAACTGTCTACACTCCAGACAGAGTCCTTAAAATATGTGATGCTCTGCTCCTTATTACGCTGCATCATATAAAGGGTCAGACCCATTCCGACTATAAAAAAACACAGGCAGATCACAATGACAGCCCGATAATAATACTTTGCTTTTTTTGTATTCATCTAATACTCCTATGACTCTCATTCTCTTATTTCTGCTTGTTGATACGTTCGGATATCTAGCATGATATCTCCTTTTATTCACCTTGTTTTATTATATATCAGATTCAGATTTGAGGCAATGCTTATTATTTATGAAGTATTACGAAAAGGAACGTGTGATTTTCGTATATCTAAGGCACAGGTCACATAAATTGTATATTAGAAATTGCCTTGAAAAGGAGTAACGATATGCAGAATGAAAACCAGAGGGAAAAAGCAGTCCGGGGACCAAGTGCAGACCCGACATCACCAAAGGAACAATTCCAGACCTTAGCACCATATCCGCCCGTGCGGGCCACCGAGCGCAATCCTCTTTATGGAAGAATGATGCTGGATAACATGGGAGGACAGCATTCCGAAATGTCCACCGTAAGCATTTATCTTTATAATAATCTGCTGATTGATGAGGATGCACGTCTCTCCGGCATTTTTAAACAGGTCAGCATCGTAGAAATGCACCATCTTCATATTTTTGGAGAGATTGCACGACTCATGGGAGAACACCCGCGGCTCTGGACGCACCAAGGAAATCAGATGCGTTACTGGTCACCGGCATATAATAATTATACGATTGAATTAAAGCCCATGCTTTTAAATTCCGTAAACAGGGAAAAAATGACCATCCAAAAATATCGGGACTAGTGCCAGAAAATCCAGGATACATATATCGTAGACTGTCTGGAACGAATCATCGCAGATGAAGAGCTTCATGTCAAATTATTCGAATCCTTATACGAAGAATACTGCTCTTAAACAGTAGGAAAGAGGAAGTGAGCATCCTGCACGCCTGCTGCTCACTTCCTCCTTACTGCTTACACCATATGTCTATATAAACTACAATATCCCGGCTGTAAGTTCATTAATATCCAACGCCTTTTGGTGGACCTGGTTCACAATCCGGTTCACCTGTTCCAAATTCCTGCTCTGCTCCTCCACTTCCTTCTCAATCTCTGTGATTTGACTTAGGACAAAATCCATGGATTCCTGCATCTTGTGTAGGCTTTCTGTCACCTCTTCCGCCGTAGACCTGGTTGACTGGGACAAGGAGCGTACTTCCTTCGCAACTACTGCAAAACCAGCCCCTTTGTCTCCTGCATGTGCCGCTTCGACTGAAGCATTCAGTGACAGTAAATTCGTCTGTCTCGCAATGCTCTGAATGGACTTAATGACGGAAAGCGCCTGATTCGCCTTCTGTTGTGTTTCATGGGCCGATTTTGTAATCTGGTTCTGCTTCATCTTAATCTCTGACATCTTCTCGGTATTTACTTCAACTGTACTTGTGATATTCTGAAGGCCCTCCGTCAATTCCCTGATATGCATTCCGATATTCTTCTCAAATATCTCTTTCGTCCGCTTTAATTCTGTGACATCCTCCAAGACTCCTGCCACCATCAGCGGTGTCCCATCTGCTTCCCGGACAGTCTTTCCTATGGATTTGAACCAATGATATGTTCCGTCTTTATGAAAGAGACGGTATTCCACATCATAAGGGGTACGGTCCGAATAGTCTCTGATATGATTCCGAAGGCTGTCCAGCACATATCTTTTATCATCCGGATGAAGCAGCTCCGCCCACGCTCCCAGTCTGTTTGGAAATTCATATTCATCCTGATATCCCAGCAGATGCCGGAATTGACTGGACCACCAGAACTCCTGATCTGGATTCATATAATCTGGTCCCGTAATCCTCATATTCCAGGAACCCTCCATCAACACAGCATCTATCGATTCAAACCGTCGAAGAGTCAGATCCAATTCTTCTTTACTCTCCCGTTCCTGGGTAATATCTACAAAAATGCCAATCAGTTGGAGAGGTGCCCCCTTCTCATCCCTTAGCACCCTCCCATTTGCACGGTACCAGCGGTAGCCTCTATTCTTGGTTAACAAACGGTATTCTACATCATAATTTGTCCGTCCAGAATGATCCCTGATACTTTTGTAGAAAACCTCCATCGTGTGCCCCTTATCCTCTGGATGCAGCAGATCTGACCAGGACTCCAGCTCATCAGGAAAATCCTCTAAATTCTGATATCCTACCATCTTGCGGAACTCACTAGACCAATATACCTTCTCGACCTCTTCCTCCTTATTAATGTACATATTCCATAGTCCCGATGAAACTGTATCATTAATCATCTGGATATTATGTACCTCATGCAGTACCCTGCTCTGATACTGCTTTAAGACCTGATTCACCGCAGCCAGCAGAGGAGAATCCTGTTCCTGCATCCCTTCTATCTGTATCCGATCCGGCAGTTCCTCTGCTTTACTGCTGTACTCAATCCTTACATCCTGCAGTGCCTCTACAATCTTTTTTGTCTCTGAAAATTTTCCCATTTTTCGTCCTAACTACTTTTTTAAGTGATTCCGATCCATTAGTTTCTATTTCATTTTGGTTTCATTATACTACCTGATACCCTAAAAAACAATGTCAATTCCGGTATTAGAATCACATAAAAATATTATGTTTTACTTATGATATGGTTCTCCATTCATGATTCGATAGCTCCTGTAGACAACATTGAATTTGTTTTAAAAAACATTTCAATCACTCACCCACTGTGCAAATTCTTCCCGGATGATAGAAAAAGGGGCTGGTCCCATATCCAGTATAAACTTATGGAATTTTTTTGCGTCAAAATTCTCACCCAGTTTCGCTTCTGCTTCTTCCCTCATCTCCTCAATCTCCATATATCCGACAACATAGGGCAGATAAACTGCCGGATTTTTACAAACATAGTCAAACATCTGATTAACCGCCCCGGCATCCAGATAATCTGAGAAGTAATCTACTGCCTCCTCTCTGTCCATACCATAATAATTCACCTTGATATCCAGAATAGCACCGACTCCGAGGTTAGCGATGGAATTATCTGCCATAATTTTCCCGACGGCAGGTTCTAATCCATTATCAAATTGATAGGCAAGATGTTCCACATAAGTGGCCCATCCCTCAGTGTACCCTGTATAATCCAAAATTTTCCGCAGATCACTTTCATTATTTCTCAAAAAATATGTTGTCTGGTACATATGTCCGGGCAGGCCTTCGTGGGCCAGAGTAATATAGAGATTCCCATTCCCCTCATATTTCCTGTTGATATAAATAACATTATCATGATAGCTGTCAATCTGTGGGGAAACATAAAAGGCAAGTGGCTGAACATCCTCCAGTTCTTCCGGCACATATTTTATTTCGTAATCCATATTCTCCAGTTTTGGAAAATCTGCCATGATTTCATTCTGTAACTGCTGCAGAATTTCTACCGGGTTTTCATATTGAATCTCCGCGCTATCCCATTCGTCCATCAGTTTCGGATTCTCATCGACCATTTCGTTCATTTCATTCATTTTAGACGTAACCATCTTCTCAAGTGCTTCCAGCAGAGAACCGATATCAGGATAAGAAGGCGCTATTTCGGATTCAATCAGATATTCATAGTATTCCTGCCCCTTTTCCCAGCCACAACCCCCATTCACATTCTGTCCGCTGCCTTTTAGTTTTTCAAGACCGTCGGATAATGTCTGATAGGCATTCAGAAAATCTTCTTTTATAATCGTTTCATTTCGACTGACAAGATTTTGTTTCTCCTCCTCCGTCAACCCTGGAACCTGCTCCAGTCTATTCTTGAAGGATTCAAGCAAAAAGGAGGATCCATTTTCATCCATATAGCTTTTACAGGATTGTATCACACTGTCCGCCGCCATATCACTCATAAAGAGCCCGGCATCTGCTTTATCCCGTTCAAATTCCAGAATCTGCACATAATATTCATCAATACTTCCCAGAAGATTTAGATATCCTTCCACATCCTCTCTGCTGTAAAACTCATATTCCGCAAGAAGCACAGGCAATTCTGCCTGGATGCCAACCGCTTCTGATAACGGTTCTTTGTAGAGTTCCAGCCCCTCACTGTTACATTCTACCTCTATCATATTTTCCAAAATGTGCGCTGTCACCTGTTGCTCTTCATTTAACTTCTCAAAGGGGAACTGACTTAATTCTTCTTTTTTTTCTTTCAGATAACGGATTTTTTCTTTCATCCCTTCTTCTGAATATTGACCAAAATCTTCAGGTACATTTTCAATTCCATATTTTTCCGAATCCTTCAGTGCATAATGAAGATCTAGAAAAGAGTCACTGACCTTTTCTTTAAAAAATGTCTCCTCAAATTCCGCAAACTTCTGTTGGTAATCTGTCTCTGACGGCCGGCCACAGGAGGTCAGCCCGAGCGTTAAAACCATCAAAAGCAGGATAACTCTGGTTTTTCTTTTTTTCATAGATGACTCCTTCGATTTGCCTTGCAGCATGTGAATTCTTATTTATGGTATGGTTCCCCTTGTATGATCCGGTAGCTTCGATAGATCTGCTCCAGCAGAATCACTCTCATCAACTGATGTGGGAATGTCATCTTGGAAAAACTGAGTGCATAGTCAGACCGCGCCATAACCGCCTTACTCAGTCCAATGGAGCCGCCGATCACGAATATGATGTGGCTGACTCCGCCCACTCCCAGTTTATCTATCTTATCAGCCAGCTCCTCAGAAGTCAGCTGTTTCCCTCGAATCTCCAGTGTGATCACAAATGCGTCGTCCTTGATATTCTTAAGCAGGCGCTCACCCTCTTTATCCCGGATCTGCTCCTCCACGACCTCACTTGCCTGGTCAGGCGTCTTCTCATCCGCCACCTCGATGATCTCCAGCTTGCAGTATTTGCTTAATCTCTTACTGTATTCTGCAATTGCATCTTTTAGATACTTTTCTTTTATTTTACCGACAGTCAAAACTGTAATCTTCATTTATCTATCCTTTTCCATATTGTCAAAACGAATATTCAATCCACTATACAACTTCCCTGATGAGTCGAAACTACTTTCTAACAGGATTCTCCTGCAGATATTCTTCTGCCAGCTCAACTGCATCTGCAATGCACTGATCACAACTGCAGATCGGTCTGTCTGAGCCGATTCCCTTCAATTCCCGGCAGAGTATGGATCTGTTCTTCTCTTTGAATTTTGCAGCACACTCTTTTACTTTTTTATAGGTATCTGCTTTCGTGGATTTCCCCTTTTCCAGATCTCCCACACTGTTCTGCAGTCCGATTATCATAAATAGGCCGGACAGCGCACCGCATACCTCCATCATCCCCATGCCAAATCCAAAACCTTCTGCGATTCGGAACATCTCTTTCTCTGCGATTCCAAAGTCTTCACAGAAAACGCATGCTACGGCCTGAGCGCAGTTGTATCCTTTTTTGTGGTATTCTAAAGCAAGTTCCTTTTTTGTCATAATTTCCTCCTGTCAAATAACTTCTCCATAAAGTAATTTCTCCATAACAGCGGCACAAATATTTATGTACCGCTGTTATGGAGAAGTATGATTCATTTTACTTTTTTATTTTATTTGTTTCTCAAATATTCGTCAATGCCCTTTGCACCTGCTTTTCCTGCACCCATTGCAAGAATAACTGTTGCTGCGCCTGTTACGGCATCTCCGCCTGCATATACAGCAGCCTTGGAGGTCTGTCCGTTCTCTTCTTCAGCAACGATACATTTTCTCTTATTGACTTCCAGTCCCTTTGTTGTGGAAGAAATCAATGGGTTCGGAGAGGTACCAAGTGACATAACGACTGTGTCAAGCTCGATCTCATATTCGGAACCTGGAATCTCGACTGGACGTCTTCTTCCTGATGCATCCGGCTCACCGAGTTCCATCTTAATCACTTTCATACCTTTCACATATCCGTTCTCATCTACAAGAATCTCCTTCGGATTTGTCAAAAGGTCGAAGATCACGCCTTCTTCTTTTGCATGATGAACTTCTTCTACTCTGGCAGGAAGCTCTGCTTCACTTCTTCTGTATACGATATGTACTTCTGCACCAAGTCTTAAGGCTGTTCTTGCAGCATCCATAGCAACGTTACCGCCGCCGACTACTGCGACCTTCTTACCTGCAACGATTGGTGTATCATAGTTATCATCGAATGCTTTCATCAGGTTACTTCTTGTCAGGTACTCATTTGCTGAGAATACGCCGTTCGCGTTCTCTCCCGGGATTCCCATGAACATCGGAAGACCTGCTCCTGAACCGATGAATACAGCCTCGAATCCTTCTTCCTCGATCAACTGATCGATGGTCGTCGACTTACCGATAACTACGTTCGGCTCAAACTTAACACCTAATTCTTTTACTTTCTCAATCTCTTTAGCAACGACTTTCTGCTTTGGAAGACGGAATTCAGGAATACCATATACCAGCACACCGCCCAGCTCATGAAGAGCTTCGAATACAGTCACATCATAACCCATCTTCGCAAGATCTCCGGCACATGTCAATCCAGACGGGCCTGAACCGATGACTGCGACCCTGTGTCCGTTGGTCGTCTCCGGGCACTCCGGCTTAATGTCATGCTCCAAGGCATAATCTGCTACGAATCTCTCCAGCTTACCGATAGAGACCGGTTCTCCTTTGATACCACGGATACATCTTCCTTCACACTGAGACTCCTGTGGACATACACGTCCGCAGATAGCCGGAAGTGCGGAAGCTTTCCCGATTACTTTGTAAGCCTCTTCAATCTTTCCTTCTTTTACTTCTTTAATAAATCCAGGAATATCAATAGCAACTGGGCATCCCTCGATACACTTTGCATTCTTGCAGCCTATGCATCTCTGAGCCTCTTCCATTGCCTCTTCCTGATTGTATCCAAGACAAACTTCCTCGAAATTAGTTGCACGTACTTTTGGATCCTGCTCTCTTACAGGCACTTTCTTTAATACATCAGCCATTAGTTGTCACCTCCACAGTTTCCGCAGCCACCATGATGAGTGTCTCCTTCTTGTAATTTCAGCATTGCACGGCCTTCTTCGGTCTTGTACATCTGGCTTCTCTTCATTGCCTGATCGAAGTCTACAAGATGTCCGTCGAACTCTGGTCCATCAACACATGCAAACTTAATCTCATCTCCTACCTGAAGACGGCATGCACCGCACATTCCTGTTCCGTCTACCATGATCGGGTTCATGCTGACGATGGTAGGAAGCTCTAACTTCTTTGTAAGCAGACATACGAACTTCATCATGATCATCGGTCCGATGGCTACACATACATCATATTTCTTACCTTCATTCTGAACCAGGTCCTCAATCACTGCTGTAACCATTCCTGAACGGCCATAAGAGCCATCATCTGTTGTCACATACAAATTACCTGCAACAGCTTCCAGTTCTTTCTCAAGAATCAACATGTCTTTAGTCTTGGAACCAACGATCACGTCAGCATCAATGCCATGCTCATGCAGCCATTTCACCTGTGGGTATACCGGTGCCGCACCTACACCGCCGGCAACGAATAACATCTTCTTCTTTTTGAGCTCTTCCAGATCTTCGTGGATAAACTCTGACGGGCATCCCAAAGGTCCTACGAAATCGCGGAAGCTGTCTCCTTCTTTTAATTCAGCCATCTTCACTGTAGAAGCTCCGACTTCCTGGAATACGATTGTAATCGTTCCTGCTTCTCTGTCATAATCACAGATTGTAAGAGGGATTCTTTCACCCTTATCATCCATCTTTACAATCACAAACTGTCCTGGCTGGCAGTGGCTTGCAACACGCGGTGCGTGTACATTCATAAGATAGATCTTATCAGCCAGTTTTTCTGCTTTTAATATCTTGTACATCTTCTTCCTCCTTATATAAATAGAGTCCCACTTCTGAAACCCATGCCTGAGGCGGCCACTTTGCGGCATTTACCCCCTATGCTGCAGTGTGCATCCCGTCCGGCGGACTTTCCTATCCATTTCGGATAAAAAAAATCACTCTTTTCTTATAATACGACATAAATAAAGGAATGGCAAGTACTCTTTCCTAAAAATAGAGCCGCCTCTGTTTTCCAGCTCCATTTTCCTTAAAAATCAATTCTAAGACTGTCCATCCTGATTTGTGACCTGTTATATACAAAACGGAGACCGCCCATATCAGGCCATCCCCGTTTTGATACTTTTTCTACCGGTTGTCCCCGGATATGTATGTGATATCTGATATTTAGAAGTCTACTTCTGTACCGTAGTAAATGCAGTTGAACAGTCTTTCCATCTCTGCTGGTGTAATGCTTCTTGGGTTGGAACCTGTACATGCATCTCCAACAGCCAGTTCGGAAATCTTTGCGATCTTCTCTTTGAATTCGTCTTCGTTGATACCGAATTCTTTCAGAGTCTTTGGAATGTTCAGCTGTACGTTGAAATCGTCAATTTTTTCACACAGGCTGTTGATCAGGGCCTTCTCAGATGCTCCCGGAAGTCCTACTCTGCGTGCGATTTCAGCATAACGCTTAGCAGCAACAGGATCTTTTGCATTGTATTTGATTACATATGGAAGGTACATTGCGTTTGCACATCCGTGTGTAATATGTCCTGTTGAAAAAGCAGCTCCTGTCTTGTGTGCCATGGAGTGTACGATACCAAGCAGTGCATTGGAGAATGCCATACCTGCCAGACACTGTGCGCTGTGCATCTGCTCTCTTGCCTCTTTGTTTCCTTTGTAGGAAGCTGGCAGATAATCGAATACCATCTCGATTGCCTGGATTGCAAGAGGATCTGTGAAAGCACAGTTTAATGTGGATACATATGCTTCGATTGCATGTGTCAGTGCGTCCATACCTGTGTAAGCAACCTGTTTTGCCGGAAGCTGTTCTACTAACTCAGAGTCAACGATTGCAACATCTGGTGTGATGTTGAAGTCAGCTAACGGATACTTCACACCTGTCTGATAGTTTGTGATGACTGAGAATGCTGTAACCTCTGTAGCTGTTCCGGATGTAGACGGAATTGCTGCAAATTTTGCTTTCTGTCTCAGTTCTGGGAAGTTAAATGGGATACATAAATCTTCGAATGTCACCTCTGGATATTCGTAGAATGCCCACATTGCCTTTGCTGCATCTATTGGTGATCCACCACCCATTGCCACGATCCAGTCCGGTTCGAAAGCACGCATAGCTTCTGCACCCTTCATAACGGTCTCTACAGATGGATCTGGCTCAACGCCTTCAAATAACTGAACTTCCATTCCTGCTTCTTTCAGGTATCCAACTGCTTTGTCAAGGAATCCCTGACGCTTCATGGAACCGCCGCCTACTACAAGGATTGCTTTCTTTCCTTTCAGATTCTTCAGTTCTTCCAAACATCCTTTTCCGTGATAAATGTCTCTTGGTAATGTAAACCTGCTCATTTTGCTGCATCTCCTTTATCAGTATGTTATTTTTTTAACGTGTTCATTATAGCACTGTTAAAGTTTTAACGCAACCGTTAGCATGTAAAAAATCCGTTAATTTTTGCACAAAAATACCGCTGTGTTTTTGTCTATTTTTTAACACAGCGGTATGATTTTTCATCGGTTCCTTACTGGGTAATCTCAAGCATATAGTTCCTCTTCGTCACCTGGGTATATTTACCAGTATTATTATTTTTAAGGACAGCTGAGAACATCGTCTGGCCTTCTGGCATATCAATCGGTCCTGTATACTCCTCAGGAGTGACAGCCGGATCTGTCGGATCTGTATTGTCTGTCGTATAATATGCTGTATATCCCTCAGGCACCGTTATCGTAATCTTGGATGCAGTCTCATACTGCCCGGTAGACGGCGTTACTGACGGTGCATCTGCAATTGGAAGCTGAATCACATAAGTGCGGGCTGCTGTCAGACTTGGCACCTTCTTCTTATTGACAGTAATCGCCTTGATGACATGACTTCCCTCTTCCTTGAGCAAAATCGGTTCCGTATATTTCTTGCTGGAGGTATCCGGCTCCGAACCATCATCTGTATAGTAAATGGTCCCTCCATCAGAACTCAGCGTCACTTGCTGCACTTCCTCATAAGTTCCCTCTTCCAGACTGAACTGTGGTTCCTTAGACACATAGTCTTTGACCCCTTCCAGAACTTCATCATATTCACAATCTGCCAATAGTTCAGAAATCTTCAATAACTGCTTTGTGTCTACATAAAACTGGATAGCCGCCTTGTAAAGCTCTACATTGGACGGCTGTGAGGCAATGGCTGTTGTAAATACAGTTTCTGCCTCTTCCAGGTCATCCTGCTGGATATAAACTTTAGAAAGACCGGTATAAGCCTCTGCCTTTTTACTGCTCTTATTGATTGCTTTCTTATAATATGACTCTGCAAGTGAATAGTCACTTGACTGGAGTGCCTGGTTTCCTTTCCGTATCTGCCCCTCATAAGAATTCTGGTAGTATACAAATCCAAGTACCCCTGCCAGGATGATCAAAAGCAAAAAGATGATCAGAGCCCTCTGACGGCGTTTCTTAGCCAATCGCTTTTTCCGGGCAATCTGCTGGCGCCGCCTTTCCTCTGCCTCACTTCTCTGGTGTATCGTTCCTGTAGCCTGCCTGCGCATAGAACCTGTATCTGCCCTATCCTGACGAATAGATCCTGTCGTGTTCCTGGAAGCCTGCCGCATGTTTCCAGTCGTCCCTCTTGCGGACTGTCGCA
This sequence comes from Faecalicatena faecalis, assembly GCF_012524165.2. Lineage (GTDB taxonomy): Bacteria > Bacillota > Clostridia > Lachnospirales > Lachnospiraceae > Faecalicatena_A > Faecalicatena_A faecalis. The sequence continues at coordinate 78,265 of NZ_JABACJ020000009.1, read as the reverse complement.
TGGATCCTGTGGTATTCCTTCCTTCTCTGCGGCCCTGCCTCATGGCTGCATTTCTTCTTGCCCTTATCTCATCCAGTTCTCCCTGGCTTAATACTCTTGTAGAATTACTATACTCCCTTGACCCCTCACGGCGGTATCTTCTGATATCATCCGTTCTGATCTGTCTTGTGGCGTCTTCAACAGAACCCTTCACTTCCTGTGCAAGGACATCTTCCAGAGGATTATAATCCGGTACAATCTGAACTTCCATACCGCATTCCGGGCACCAAAGCATATCGTCCGGAATTATGGCACCACAATGTGTACATCTCATCTTAACTCCTCCTGCCTGCGCGCAGCAGCCACACAATTGTTCATTAACATCGCAATGGTCATAGGTCCTACCCCGCCAGGTACTGGTGTAATTGCAGAAGCCTTGCTGACGGCATCTGCATAATCAACATCCCCGCAGAGCTTATTGTTCTCATCTCTGTGCATCCCCACGTCGATGATGACTGCCCCATCTTTTATATATTCCGAATTGATAAATTCTTTCTTTCCGATTGCAACAATTAATATATCTGCGCGCTTTGCAACTTCTTTTAAGTTCTCTGTCCGGGAATGGGCTACCGTGACTGTTCCGTTCTCCCGGAGCAAAAGTGCTGCCATCGGTTTGCCGACAATATTGCTTCGCCCGATTACAACACATTCTTTTCCACTAATTTCAATTCCCGAGCGTTTCAAAAGCTGGATGATTCCAGCCGGGGTACAGGACACGAACCCCTCTTCCCCGATCCAGAGCCTTCCGACGCTGACCGGATGGAATCCATCCACATCCTTGTCCGGTGAAATCGTGCGGATAATCTTATCTTCATTCATATGGGAAGGCAGCGGGAGCTGGACCAGAATCCCGTTCACCCCGTCATCTGCATTGAGCTGCTCTACAAGAGAAATCAATTCCGCCTCTGATGTAGACTCTGGAAGCTCATATGCCCTGGACTCAATTCCAGTATAGGTGCATGCCTTCTTTTTATTATTTACATAGACAGTAGATGCCGGATCTTCCCCGACCTGTATCACAGCCAGACAGATATTGGTGCCTTCCGCCTTCATGGACTGAACCTGTTCCTTCAATTCGTCTTTTATCTGTTTTGAAATCAGCTTTCCATCAATAATCTGTGCCATCTAATTCTCCTTTAAAACAGGCCGATAATCTTACCGTCTTCTGCAACATCGATATTATTTGCCGCCGGTGCTTTTGGAAGACCCGGCATTGTCATGACCGCCCCAGTCAAGGCAACTACAAATCCTGCACCTGCACTGACATAGACTTCACGGATATGGATATCAAAATCCTCAGGACGCCCAAGCTTCTTAGCATCATCTGACAGAGAATATTGGTTCTTTGCCATGCAAACTGGAAATGAGCCAAATCCCATTGCCTCAATTTTAGCAAGCTGCTTCTCTGCAGCCGGCTCATAGACAACACCGCGTGCACCGTAGATTTCTTTTGAAATCTTTTCGATCTTCTCTTTTAATGTCAGTTCGTCTTCATATAATGGGTGGAAATGGCTTTCCTTATTCTCTAATGTATCAAGAACCTTTTTCGCAAGCTCGATACCGCCCTCTCCACCTTTTTCCCAGACCTCTGAAAGAGCAAATTCACATCCTCGCTCTTCGCAGAATCGGCGGATATACTCATTCTCCGCATCTGTATCTGTTACAAAAGAATTCAATGTGACGATTACCGGCACATCATATTTTTGTATATTTTCAATATGTTTTTCTAGATTTACAATTCCTTTTGCAAGAGCTTCCAGGTTCTCTTCTCCCAAATCGCTTTTTGCAACTCCACCATTATACTTCAAAGCCCGCACAGTTGCAACTAAAACTACAGCATCTGGTTTCAGGCCTGCTTTACGGCATTTGATATCCAGGAACTTTTCAGCACCTAAGTCTGCGCCAAAGCCTGCTTCAGTGATAGTAATATCACTGATCTTCAATGCCATCTTTGTAGCACGCACACTGTTACAGCCATGGGCAATGTTAGCGAATGGGCCGCCGTGTACCAGCGCCGGTGTGTGTTCCAATGTCTGAATGATATTCGGTTTGATAGCGTCTTTTAATAAAGCTGTCATCGCGCCTGTAGCCTGCAGGTCCTCTGCTGTCACAGGGTCGCCATCAAAGTTATAAGCAACAATAATTCTGCCAAGACGACGCTTTAAGTCTGCAAGGTCATCTGCCAGGCAGAGAATCGCCATGATCTCAGAAGCAACTGTGATGACAAAATGATCCTCTCTGACCATACCGTCCATTTTATTTCCAAGGCCGACAACGATATTACGAAGGACTCTGTCGTTCATATCCAGACAGCGTTTCCACACGACCTGGCGTGGATCGATACGAAGTGCATTGCCCTGTTGGATGTGGTTATCCAGCATTGCTGCGAGCAGATTGTTCGCAGAAGTAATTGCATGGAAGTCTCCTGTAAAGTGTAAATTCAGATCCTCCATCGGAACTACCTGGGCATAACCGCCTCCTGCTGCTCCGCCCTTGATTCCGAAGCAAGGCCCTAGAGATGGTTCTCTCAGTGCAATTAAGGCCTTCTTATCTAACTTTGCCATAGCCTGTCCAAGACCTACTGTTGTTGTTGTCTTTCCTTCTCCTGCCGGAGTCGGATTGATTGCTGTTACCAGAACAAGCTTTCCATCCTCTTTGTCCTTGATCTTATCCCACAGCTCCTCGGATAATTTTGCTTTATATTTCCCGTAAAATTCGAGGTCGTCCTCCTCAATTCCAATACTTGCTGCCACTTCTTTAATGTGCAGCATCTCTGCTTCTTGTGCAATCTGAATATCTGTTTTCATTTGTTTACCTCCTGTAATTGGTTTTATATATTTTCTTCTATGTATTGCTCAAACTCTTCGGGTGACATCAAAATCTTTCTAGGCTTTGTGCCCTCTTCTTCTCCCACAACACCAGCCTCTGCAAGCTGGTCCATGATGCGGGCCGCCCGATTGAACCCAATCTTGAACATGCGCTGCAGCATGCCGATGGATGCCTTATCTTTATCGATGATCAGCTTCCCGGCCTCTACAAAATAAGTATCTCTGTCATTCCCACCGTCAGAAGCCGCACCAGGTATTCCCGTATTAGTTCCTGTGCTGGAATTGACATGCTCCTCAATTTCCTCACTGTAAGAGGCGTTGCCGTTATGCTCGATCAGATGGTCGACCACCTTCTGTACTTCTTTATCTGAAACAAAGGAGCCCTGTACCCGGACCGGCTTTGGATATCCAGTCGGATAAAAAAGCATGTCTCCCTTCCCCAGCAGCTTCTCAGCTCCATTCATATCGATGATCGTACGTGAATCCACGCCCGACGAAACGGAAAATGCAATTCTGGAAGGCATATTCGCCTTAATCAGTCCAGTGATAACATTAACAGAAGGACGCTGGGTCGCAAGAATCAAGTGCAGCCCGGCAGCCCTGGCGAGCTGAGCCAGACGGCAGATAGCGCCTTCTACTTCTCCCGGTGCCACCATCATAAGATCAGCCAGCTCGTCTACGATAATGACGATCTTCGGCATCTTCTTCGGAACACCGTCTCCTGGTTCCATCTGTTCAATCTTCTCATTGAAGCCTTTCAAATCTCTGACATTATAATCTGCAAAAAGCTTGTAGCGCTTTTCCATCTCCGCCACTGCCCAATTCAGGGCTCCGGCTGCCTTCTTCGGATCTGTCACGACCGGAATCAGCAGATGAGGAATCCCATTATATACGCTCAGCTCAACCACTTTCGGGTCTACCATGATCAGCTTCACGTCCTCTGGACTTGCTTTATAGATGATACTCATGATCAATGTGTTGATGCAGACGGATTTACCCGATCCCGTAGCACCCGCTACAAGAAGATGGGGCATCTTAGCAATATCTGCAACGACAGTCTTACCTGCAATATCTTTCCCTACTGCAAATGAAATTCCTGACTTACTATTCTTGAACTCATTGGATTCCAGCAGATCACGCAGCATGACCGCTGTATTCTCATTATTCGGCACCTCGATTCCGACCGCAGCTTTCCCCGGAATCGGTGCTTCAATTCTTAGATCTGTCACTGCAAGGTTCAGCTTGATATCGTCGGCAAGTCCAACAATCTTACTGACCTTGACTCCCTGTTCCGGCTGAATCTCATACCTTGTAACTGAAGGGCCGCAGCTAGCATTGGTAACATGAACCTTTACTCCAAAATTCTGCAGTGTCTGCTCTAATTTCAAAGCAGTGGCCCTTAAATGAGCATCCGAATCTCCTCCGGTCTTCTTTCCACGGTTCAAAAGGGAAAGAGGAGGAGTCTTATACGCCTTCTGTGGTTTCTCCTCTTGAGCTTTGACCGTCGCTTCTACCTGATCGGCCTCTGCCGCAACAGTCTGTGCACTTTCCTGCGTCTTACGCTTCCTGGATGGTTCTAATGCCTCCATCTGCACAGGCTCCTCCGGGATAATCTCCTCTACCGGATCTGCCGGGTCAACTATCGGCTCTGGCCGGTTAATGACCAGGTCCTCGAACGGAGACGGTATAGGTGCCGTCTTCTTAAGCTCTTCTTCCGGTGTCAGCTCTTTTAGATCCGGTGATTTTCTTCCAGATGTATTGCCTGTTAAGGTTGTGGCAAAAGAGACTCCTGAGACCTTATTGTCCTGGCGCTTTGCCTTTTTGACATCCTTCTCTTCTTTCCGTTCCTGCTGACGCTCCAGCCTCCTCGTCGCGGACACTTCTTTGCGGCGTCTCGCGTCCTCATATGCCTTCTTGCTCTTATGTCCAAGCGGAGTCAGAAGTGATTTCTCCGTAATCAGAATCGTGCAGATGATCATCAGGATGACAATCACCACATAGGTCCCTGCAACACCGATCAGCGGACAGAGCAGCTTAACAATACATCCGCCCAGAAGTCCTCCGGCATTCTTATGTTCACTCGCCAGATGATAATAGGTGAGCAGTCCGGCCTTTGCATCATAGGAATTCATCACCAATTCCAGAAACGCCGTAAGCATCAGCAGCATGACCACTGCTGCGCCCACTTTTATGTACGCATGGGCATTGCCTTTATTCGATATCGTAAAGGCCGCTGCCCCAAACAGGATGAATGGCAGAAAATAAGCCATAAATCCAAATAACCCAAACATGACTGACGAAACTGCCTCCCCCGCAATTCCGCCCAGGCCAAAGTTGCTGATTACTAACAGGATACAAACTGCCAACATGGACAGAATCAAAATCTCATCTTTTAAAACAGCATTCCCCTGTGTTTTCTTTGGCTTGCCTCTTGTGCTTTTTCTCTTTTTTGTTGACTTTGCAGCCATAATACTTCCCCCTTGGCTTTTAAACATACTATATTTAGTATATCATTTTTTCAAAAGCCTGTCATTATGATTTTTTTCGTCTAAGAATTTACTTTAGCAGTTAAGGTTAAATTTTTCAAGCCTTAACTGCTAAGATTTTGTTTCCTGACAATTTCAGCAATTAGTTTCTCCCAAAATCAGTTTCTTTCATAATGACTTTTTATCCAGGTCTTTATATCGGAGGCAGCTCCAATGACTCCCTTTTGTTATCGCCCTCAATCATATCATGCAGCTTGTGAAGTGCCTGACTAATTCCTCCCACTTCATCTATGATACCTTCCCGGACTGCATCTTGTCCCTCAAGCAGTGTCCCTACATCTTTCACGAGCTGAGTGGAATCTAGCATCAGCTCTTCCAGTCTTGCCTGCGTTATCCTGGAATGGTCTGAGATAAACTTCGTGATACGATCCTGAGTCTTTTCCATATTGCGGAGACTCTGAGCCACTCCGATGAACATTCCACTGGAACGCACCGGATGGACAATCATAGTCCCGCTTGGTACGATAAAGGAATAATCTGCAGACACTGCAAGCGGCCCTCCAATGGAATGGCTCCCCCCAAGTACCAGTGAAACGGTCGGCTTGCTTAAAGATGCGATCATCTCCGCAATTGCCAGTCCTGCCTCCACATCTCCGCCCAATGTATTGAGCAGGACCAGGATTCCCTCCACCTCATCATTATCCTCCGCTTCTGCAAGTCTTGGGATTAAATGCTCGTATTTTGTCGCCTTTGTGTTTCCCGATACAGCCTCATGACCTTCAATCTCGCCAATAATCGTCATTAGCTGTATATTATGACGCCCACTCCCTTTTCCTAGACGGAGAGTTCCTGTATCTTTGATTTCTTCATTTTCCTCGGCCTGGTTCTTCTGAATCTGCTCTTCCTTCTCGCCTCTGGTGCTGTCCATATCCTGACTGTCTATATTCTGGTTGTCTATATCCTTGCTCTCCTTATTTTCCTGCTCATTCATCATATCTCATCCACTCCTGCCTTTTTAGATTTCTGCTATCCTTAGGACCGCAGTTCAAATTAAGTATCGCTTTTCATTTCTTCTCATCACGCACTACCTTACATCTCTCACGGATGAAAAGAATTGTTGACGCTTTACTTAGTATCTGAAAAAAAGCAAGAATTATACAGGGCAGATGATTTATTTTAATTAGAAAATTTCATCAAAAAAGGTATGAATGCAAATTGTATACATCCATACCATCTTATTTAAAGCAGTGCCTGCTCTACATCTGCGATAATATCATCCACATTTTCAATTCCCACACTGAATCTGATCAAATCAGGCTGAACACCTGCTTCCATCAGCTCCTGTTCGTTCATCTGACGATGTGTATGACTTGCCGGATGAAGAACACAGCTTCTTGCATCAGCAACGTGAGTTACGATCGCAACCATTTTCAATTTATCCATCATTTCCACTGCAGCTTCTCTTCCACCTTTCAGGCCAAAAGTGATAACACCGCAGGTTCCGTTCGGCATATATTTCTGTGCCAAATCGTAATATTTATCTCCTGGCAGAGATGGACAGGAAACCCATGCCACCTTCTCATGACTCTGCAGATACTTCGCCACAGCAAGTGCATTCTCGCAATGACGCGGCACACGCAAATGCAGTGTTTCAAGGCCAATATTGAGAAGAAACGCATTCTGCGGAGCCTGGATAGAACCAAGATCCCTCATCAACTGTGCCGTGGCTTTTGTAATATAAGCCCCTTTTCCAAATTTCTTAGTATATACGATCCCATGATAGGTCTCATCAGGTGTGGTCAATCCTGGGAACTTTTCAGCATGGGCATCCCAGTCAAAATTACCGCTGTCAACAATAGCGCCGCCTACGCATGCTGCATGTCCATCCATATACTTTGTTGTAGAATGAGTCACGATATCTGCGCCCCACTCAATTGGACGACAGTTGATCGGTGTTGCGAAGGTATTATCTACAATAAATGGAACACCATGTGCATGTGCTGCATCAGCGAACTTTTCAATATCAAGGACAACAAGTGCAGGATTGGCTATTGTCTCTCCGAATACTGCCTTTGTATTCTCCTGGAATGCAGCGTCTAATTCTTCTTTTGTACAATCCGGGTCCACAAAAGTAGCTTCTACTCCCATCCTCTTGATTGTATGAGCATACAGATTATAGGTCCCGCCATAGAGTGCGGATGCACATACGATATGGTCCCCTGCCTGTACGATATTCATGATGGCATAAAAATTCGCTGCCTGTCCAGATGAAGTCAGCATAGCTGCTGCCCCGCCCTCCAGATCACAGATCTTTGCTGCAACCGCATCATTCGTCGGATTCTGCAGTCTGGTATAAAAATATCCTGACTCTTCCAGGTCGAACAGTCTTCCCATCTGTTCGCTGCTTGTATATCTGAATGTTGTACTCTGATAAATAGGAAGAACTCTCGGCTCCCCGTTCCCCGGCTCATATCCTGATTGTATACATTTTGTTTCCATTTTGTAGCTGCTCATTTTCTTCCTCCTATGAATATAAATATTTCTTTTCCAGTTTGTGTACCATATCACTGTAAAGATCCTGACATTCCTTTTTTCTGCCTTCTTCGATCAGCTTGACACAGGGGCTTAAGTATTCTTCCCATATTCCTTCGTAGATCTGCGCTGCATCCTCCTGACGGTTGATGCGCTTCACGATCGTCGGTGCAATATTATAGTACTCCTCCACGGTCTTCATGCCCTCTTTTGACTCAAGCATGTATTGATCGCGGTAGTCCCGAAGCAGGCTCAGCTCATAACAATTATCCGGCTTGTCAAGGCTCTTACAAACAGCCGTAGTGATATAGCAGAGTCCTTTTTTGAATCCACCCTGAATCTGGTCTCTGCTGGAGTGACTGATTTTATTCCCCGGCATCTTCTGGTTCCAGACTGCAATCATCCGGTCTGTAAATTCCTTTGTCTTCACACTTGTGATCTCACCCATGAGCGGGACAAAATAGGATACCATGTTCATATTATAATCCAGACATACCATGTCTCTCTTCCTCTTCGATGGTATCGCCATAAGCTGCTCTTCCACATATTGGGGGATGTAAGAGGCTGTCTCCTCCAAGGATTCATCCGATTCCTCGAAAGCCTCCCGTATCCTCCCCAACAGTGCACCATGTTGGTTCAGCAGCGTATCCATATCCGTCTCATACGTACTCTTATGAAACTTCTTCGCATAATCGGCTGTCTCCCCAAAAAGGGTGATCATATCCGACCTCAAATTTTCATGGTTCATTTTATCTCCTTTTAACGTATAAACATTAGAATTCGTTTTAATATCACAAGATATTGTACCATATCCCAGTAATGCCCGCAAGATGAAATTCGGACGTAGAGTCCTTGTGCAAAGTCCTTGTTATAAAATCATAAAAAATCGAGGTAAATGACGGTGCTGCCGAACATTTTCCTCGATTTTCTTTTACATTATCTTCTTGAGCAGTTAGAATAAAGCCGCTGTATAAACACTCTTACTCATCCCAGTTGTGATATACGTCCTGTACGTCATCATCCTCATCCAGTAAATCTAATGTCTTCTGAATGTTCTTGATATCCTCTTCGCTTGTGAGTTCTACATATGTCTGCGGAATCATCGTCACTTCTGCATCTGCCATGACGATTCCTTCTTCTTCCAGTTTCAGACGGACTGCACTGAAATCTTCCGGGGCAGTAAGGATTTCAAAGCTGTCATCGTTTTCCACGAAATCTTCTGCACCTGCATCCAGCGCAAGCATCATCAGTTCATCTGCTTCCATGCTGCATTCTTCTTTATCTACCAGAATCTGTCCTTTTTCATCAAACATAAAAGATACACATCCAGGTGTTCCAACATTTCCACTTCCTTTTGTAAATGCATTCTTAACATTGGAAGCTGTACGATTCTTATTGTCTGTCAGAGTCTTAACAATGATGGCTGTACCATTCGGTCCATATCCTTCATATGTAATATGCTCATAATTGTCTCCAGAACCTTCACCTGCTGCCTTCTTGATATTTCTTTCGATGGTATCGTTCGGCATGTTATTTGATTTTGCTTTCGCAATTACATCACGAAGTCTGCTGTTATTATTAGGATCCGGACCGCCGCCCTCTTTCACTGCAACAGCAAGCTCACGACCAAGCTTCGTAAAAATCTTACCCTTAGCAGCATCATTTTTTTCTTTCTTATGCTTAATATTCGCAAATTTAGAATGTCCTGACATCTCTAATCTCCTCTTTTCGTCTTTATCTTATTTTTCTATATATTTTAACCGATAAACTCGCCTTACAATTTTATCACTCTTTATTCGATATTTCAATTATTTCTTCATATTATTTTTGTAATTGTAGAGTCAAAATGAAATATCGAACCAGCCTCGTTACATCCCAGATAGGTTAAGATACTCTTCTTTTCCTCTCCTCCATATCCATTTATAATAGGGCCACACTCTCTCTGATATCCCCCACATTACACAAGTGAGCAGAAACACAATCGTCCCTCCTCCAGACCCGTCCCCACATCCCTCACCAGAAATCTCCCCAAGTAAGCTTCTCATCGATATGGATGAAACCAGCCCGTCTGTAAGGGAAAGAAAGCCGGACATGGATGCGGACCGTTTCATCAGACCTGCTGCTTATATAAGCGGCAGGTCTGATGAAACGGCCCACATCTATGTCCGGCTTTCTTTCCCTTACAGATGGGCGTCCCCTTTCCAGCTATGACAAGCTCACTTAAAATTTCCTCATTTATGTAGAAAGTTCCAGACTGATCCGTACAGCATCGTTTACTTTCCTCATCAATCCACTGTCTACATGGCAGACAAATTCTTTGAGCCTCTGTTTATCGATTGTGCGTATCTGCTCCAACAATATCACTGAATTTTTTACAATATGATATTTCTCTGCACTGATTTCAATATGAGTCGGCAGCTTCGCCTTATTCATCCTGGATGTAATTGCCGCACAGATCACGGTAGGGCTATGCTTATTCCCCACATCGTTCTGGATGATCAGCACCGGACGGATACCGCCCTGTTCCGAACCCACTACCGGACTTAAGTCCGCATAATATATATCTCCTCTTTTTATCACCAAACCACTTCACACTCCGATTCTCATACTTTCATATACGGGTATACCATACGGCCTGCTGCCGCATAATAAAACCTGTATAGGGATACTTCTTTACAGCATCAAGCTGTAATCCCGCCCGCAAGGCATGTATAAACAATGCCCATTGGGTATACTAAAGTATTCCCTGCTTTTTCGGATGTATGCAAGTGCACGGAAAATTTTGGATATAACTCGCTAGGACAGGTATTCTACCTGTTCCACGACTTCCCCGCCTTTTGTGTAAACTCTTGGAATCCGCCTGCCGAGGCAGCAGACAAACTCATAATTAAAACGGCCGCAGACCGCGCTCAATTCCTCCACTGTTATATGTTCATTCTGATCATACCCGACAAGTACCACCTGATCCATGAACTTTACATCAGGTATATCTGTCACATCCACCATGAACTGGTCCATGCAGACACGTCCCAGGATGCGTGCACGTTTTCCATGGATCAGCACGTCCGCCTTGTTGGACAGCCCTCTGGAATACCCGTCTCCGTACCCAACAGGGACTGTAGCGACCTTCATCCTTTCCTTTGCCGTGAAGGTTCCACCGTAACTGATGGATTCCCCTGCCTCGACCTCTTTTACAAAGGTAACATGGCTTATCAGCTCCAGTGCCGGACGGAGACTCACTGCCTCCTTGTGCACTTCGTCGGAAGGATACATGCCATAAGTAGCGATCCCGGCACGCACCAGATTATGTTTCATATCCGGGAAGTCGATGATTCCAGCACTGTTATCACAATGATAATATGTAATATAGATTCCAGCCTCTTCCAGAGCATTCTTCACCCAGGTAAACTTCTCATGCTGAGTCAGTGTATAGCTTTTGTCTGTCTCGTCAGCCTTTGCAAAATGTGTGAAAACGCCTTCTACGTTCACATGAGGCAGACGACTGATCTCTGCGATTTTCTGAATGCTTTCCTGATTCGGCAAAAATCCCAGCCTTCCCATTCCGGTATCGATCTTGATGTGGAAGCAGGCTGTTTTTCCAAGCTTTTGTGCCGCTTTGGATATCTCCCGAGCTGTTTCTTCCATATAAATAGTGGTCCTGATATCATAAGTAAGCATATCCTCATACTGCTCCGGGAACACACACCCCAGAACAAGGATTGGTTTTTCAATCCCGGAATTTCTCAGAGAAATAGCTTCCTCCAGGCTCGCAGTCGCATATCCCCAGATATAGTCCTTCTCCTCGAACATTCTTGCGATCGGAGCTGCACCGTGTCCGTAGCCGTCCATTTTCACTACGGCAATAATTTGAGCATCGTCACCGATATGCTTTTTCATCTGTTCCATATTATATTCGATTGCATCCAGGTCGACTCTGGCATACACTCTGCTGTATTGTTTCATCTGTCCATACACTCCTCTGTCTTTTTTGTACAGCAGGCAATTCCTGCTATCAGATCTTCCGCCAATACACTGTAAGACCCTTTCGCCGCCTTTGCCTCATCTCCGCCGCAGGCATGTAAGTATACCCCGCAGGCCGCCGCCTCATAAGTGTCCATGTGCTGCGCCAAAAGCCCAGAAATCACTCCTGCGAGCACATCCCCTGACCCGGCCTTTGCCATGGAACTGTTCCCGGCTGTATTGACAAAAATCTGATGATTTCTTTTCACTACGATTGTTCGGGCATCCTTAAGTACACAGACCACTCCATATTTTTCCGTAAATGCCTTCACCTTCTCAAAACGCTCCTGTGCAAGCTCCGTCACAGAACAGCCCAAAAGACCGGACATTTCCTTCATATGGGGAGTCAGAATCATAGGAGTATCTTGCTCTTTTAATAATTCAAGATGACAGCTCAATAGATTCAGCCCATCTGCATCTACGACACAGGGGACCTTTACTTCTGTCAGTGTGGTCTTTAATATCTGTTCGGACACTCTGTTCTGTCCTAAGCCGCAGCCGATTCCAACGACATCTGCCCAGGAAAGGAATTTTTTTAACTTTTCTTCGTCAAAGTCTGTATAAGTAGAAATAATAGCTTCCGGCAGAAGCTGCTGCAGGACCACACGGTTATCCTCGGATGTATAGATCTGTACCAGCCCGGCGCCGCTTGTATATGCCGCCTTGGCACTTAAGTATGCCGCCCCTGCCATCCCTTTGCTCCCTGTAATCATGAGCACCTTCCCATAAGTCCCCTTGTGGGAGTTCGGTTTCCTTGGGGGAAGAAGGTCTGGAAGATCCTTTTTAGTAAAGGTATAACAAAGTGTATCTTCGTTCTTAAATATTCCGGCATCAATACCAATATCCACAGTCACCGTCTTACCTGCATACAAGTGCCCCGGATGAAGGATACAGCCCAGCTTCTCACATTGAAATGTGACTGTCAGCTCTGCCTCAAAAGCGGCCCCAAGCACTTTTCCGGTCGCGGAACAAACGCCTGACGGAATATCCACTGCTGCCTTTGCTCCTTTCAGTGCATTCATCTTCCTGATGACATCCAAATAATCCCCGGTAATCTCACGGTTCAATCCCACCCCGAAAACAGCATCCACTATAGTAGTATATTCCTCCTGGTCCACAGTTGTGACCACTAAAACGCCGGAATTTTCTGCGATCTGCCTCTGTCTTTTACAATCTTCGCTCATCGATGCCTCACGGCCCACAAATACAGCCTTTGTATCATATCCCCGATTCTTCAACAGACGCGCGATGGCAAATCCATCGCCTCCATTATTGCCGGAACCACAGAAGACCAGCGTCTTGGACAGATCAAGCTGCTCTTGTTCCATGATATCCACCATAGCAAGTGCCGCTCTTTCCATCAATACTATTGATGGAAGTCCAATTTCGTTGATCGTATAACTGTCCGCTTTCTGCATCCATTCTCCTGTAGGGAGGTATCTCATATTATCACCATCCTGACTTCCTAAGAAATGAAATAACGTGTAAAAAAGGCTGGTCAGCCTTCGTTACACGCTTTGTATTCTCTATCATTTGCCATGTTCTTCATTGTAGCGGCTGATATTGTAGGAGAGCTTCATCAAGCTGTCTGACAAATGTACGCTTTCTACAATCACATCCTCCGGCAGATTCAAATCTGTATGTGCAAAGTTCCAAATCGCCTTGATTCCGCTTGCCACTAAGATGTCTGCCACCTCAATCGCTTTTGATTTTGGAATCGTAAGTGCTGCGATTTCAATATCATTATGCTTTAAAAATGTCTTTAGATCATCCATCATACGTACTGGTATCCCGCGAATACTTACGCCTTCCAGTCTTGGATTCACATCAAACAGTCCCTTCAAATGAAAACCACTCTTCTCAAATGAAGCATAATTGGCAAGTGCCTGTCCGAGATTACCTGCGCCTATAATAATCATATTATGTTCTCTGTTCAATCCCAAAATCTTACCAATCTCCGTATAGAGATACTTTACATTATACCCATATCCCTGCTGTCCAAAACCACCGAAATTATTCAAATCCTGGCGGATCTGTGAAGCAGTGACGCTCATCTTCTTGCTCAGGTCGTTTGACGAGATTCTCTCTACGCCTGCGTCCAGTAATTCTCCCAAATATCTGTAATATCTTGGCAGCCGTCCTATTACCGCACGTGATATTTCTCTCTCTTCCACAGCAATCACCCTCCAAACTTAGTCTAATACACTGCTTTGTAAATATCTATGCGGGCTACCTCGGTCCATGCATAGGTGTTTACAAAACAATGTACCAGATTTTATTATATAGAATTGCGTTGACAAAGTCAAATTTTTAGTTGTATTTTACTTTATTTTCGTTATAATGAAAAGGGTATACCCTAAAAGTATCCCTGGATATACGCCTTTTTAGGCATGTCCACATAAATCCTGCGATACAGGGACATACATTTCCTTACACCGGTCAAAAGTCCGGCTGCAGGGTACACTTAAGATACAGGAGGTTTATTATGATACTTGCATGTCATAATCTCAATAAATCATTTGGGGATCAATTAATTGTAAAAGATGGCTCTTTTCATATAGAAGACAGAGAAAAAGCGGCATTGGTCGGTGTGAACGGTGCCGGCAAATCAACGATTTTAAAAATGATCGTAAAGGAAGAGCCGGCAGACAGCGGCGAAATCGTGCTGACAAAGGGCAAGACCCTTGGTTATCTAGCCCAGCAGCAGAATCTGGAGAGCGGACGCTCTATCTACGAGGAAGTAAAGACCGCAAAGGCCCACATCATAGAGATGGAACATCAGATTCGCTCCATTGAACATGAATTAAAGTCTTTGAGCGGGGAAGAGTTGGATAAACGGCTGGAGACTTACAACCGTCTCATGTCACAATTTGAAGCTCAGAACGGTTATGCCTATGAAAGCGAAATCGTAGGTGTTTTGAAAGGACTTGGCTTCACAGAGGATGAATTTTCCAAGAAGACCGATACCCTCTCCGGGGGACAGAAGACCCGAGTCTCTCTTGGTAAGCTGCTCCTCACCAAACCAGACATCCTGCTTCTCGATGAGCCGACTAACCATCTGGACCTGAACTCGATCACCTGGCTGGAGACCTATCTTCTGAACTATCCAGGTGCCGTATTTATCGTGTCCCATGACCGTTTTTTCTTGAACCGTGTTGTCACAAAGGTCATAGAAGTAGAAAATGGTGCCGTCCGCATGTATTCCGGCAATTACAAGGATTACGCCGACAAAAAACAGCAGATCCGCGATGCCATGCTCAAGGAGTATTTGAATCAGCAGCGTGAAATCAAACACCAGGAGGCCGTTATCGAAAAGCTCCGCTCCTTCAACCGCGAGAAATCCATCAAGCGTGCCGAGAGCCGTGAAAAGATGCTCAACAAGATGACTCTGGTAGAAAAACCACAGGATGCGGCAAAAGAAATGCATCTGTCACTGGAACCGTCCTGCATCAGCGGTAATGATGTGTTAATTGTAGAGGAGCTCTCCAAGGCATTTGACAGCCAGGTCTTATTTAGGGACATCAGTTTTGAGATCAAACGAGGAGAACATGTAGCCGTCATCGGAGATAATGGAACAGGCAAGACCACTCTGCTCAAGATCCTGAATCAGGTCGTTTCGGCTGATACCGGTTCCTTCACACTGGGGTCCAAGGTAAAAATCGGATATTATGACCAGGAACATCACGTCCTGCATGAGGATAAAAATATTTTTGATGAAATTTCCGATGATTATCCGACATTGACGAACACACAGATCCGCAATACACTGGCTGCGTTCCAGTTTACCGGAGATGATGTATATAAGCTGATCGGCGACTTGAGCGGCGGCGAAAAGGGACGTGTGTCCCTGGCGAAGCTGATGCTCTCTGAGGCCAACTTCCTGATCCTCGACGAGCCGACCAACCACTTAGATATCACCTCCAAAGAAATCTTAGAGAAGGCACTGAACGAATATACGGGAACTGTCCTTTATGTGTCCCACGACCGTTACTTCATTAATCAGACTGCTACCCGTATACTGGAACTTGTGAATCAGACATTTGTAAATTATATAGGCAATTACGATTACTATCTGGAGAAAAAGGAAGAACTGACTGCTGTATACGCTTCTACTTCCGGAAATACTGCCGCTTCATCTGGAAGCCCTTCCGCTTCCTCTGCTGGTGCATCTGTTCCGTCGTCATCATCCGCTGCTGACGGGAATGTTTCCGGCGGGAAGCTAAGCTGGCAGGAACAGAAAGAACAACAGGCAAGGGAACGAAAACGTCAGAATGCATTAAAAAAGACGGAAGAAAGAATTGCCGTGTTAGAAGAACGCAATGCAAAGATCGATGAATTGATGACCCATGAGGATGTCTATTCCAATTCCGTAAAATGCCAGGAGCTGGCCGTAGAAAAATCGCAAAACGAGGAAGAACTTGAAACGCTCTATGAAAAATGGGAAGAACTTGCAGAATAAAAACAAAACATTAAAGAACAGGGAAGGCTGATGATATGCAGCCTTCCCTGTTCGATTCTTATCTTATAAATTATCTCATAAAGAGACTCTCCTCTTATAAACGAGTCGCGATCGCCTTGATGAAATCCTCGCTGTTCAGAACCGTTGGATTCTCGATTGTTGTAATCAGTGCTAAGTCTTTTGTCATGCTGCCCGATTCAATCGTGTCGATCGTTGCCTTTTCCAGTCTGTCCGCAAATTCCATCAATTCTGTATTGCCGTCCAGTTCTCCGCGCTTTCTCAGCGCACCAGTCCATGCGAAGATCGTTGCTACAGAGTTCGTAGAAGTCTCCTCCCCTTTCAGGTGCTTGTAATAATGACGCTGAACGGTCCCGTGAGCTGCTTCATATTCATAGTATCCATCTGGAGATACCAGCACAGAAGTCATCATAGCAAGAGAACCAAATGCAGAGGATACCATATCGCTCATCACATCCCCGTCGTAGTTCTTGCATGCCCAGATGTATCCGCCCTCTGATTTCATGACACGTGCAACAGCATCATCGATCAATGTATAGAAATATTCAATTCCAGCGGCCTTGAATTTCTCATCATACTCTGCATCATAGATTTCCTGGAAAATATCTTTGAATGTGTGGTCATACTTCTTAGAAATCGTATCCTTCGTCGCAAACCACAGATCCTGCTTTGTATCCAGAGCATAGTTAAAACAGCTTCTTGCAAAGCTCTCAATCGACTGGTTGATATTGTGCATTCCCTGAACGATTCCAGGGCCTGTGAAGTTATGTACCAGTTCTTTCGTCTGTGTTCCGTCCTCTGCTGTGTAGACCAGCTCCACTTTTCCTGCACCCGGAATCTTCATCTCTGATCCCTTGTACACATCACCATATGCATGTCTGGCAATCGTAATCGGCTTCTTCCAGTTCTTCACACATGGTTCAATCCCTTTTACCACGATTGGTGCGCGGAACACTGTTCCATCCAGGATCGCACGAATTGTCCCGTTCGGGCTCTTCCACATCTCTTTCAGATCATATTCGTCCATACGTGCAGCATTTGGCGTAATCGTCGCACACTTTACGGCTACTTTGTATTTCTTCGTCGCATTGGCAGAATCAATGGTAACCTGGTCATTCGTTTCATTTCTGTATTCCAGGCCCAGGTCATAATACTCTGTGTTGAGCTCAATGTATGGCTCCAGAAGATTCTCTTTGATCATCTTCCAAAGGATACGTGTCATCTCGTCGCCGTCCATCTCAACAATCGGTGTGGTCATCTTAATCTTTTCCATCTTATCTGTCTCCTCCTAAATTTCTTCGTAACCTTGCTTTCTCAGGTTCAGTATCACATGCAGAATATGCTCATTAGCGAGCTGCTCCGCAAGGTCTGCGTCCTTATCCCGGATGGCACGTAAAAGCTGCTTATGCTCCCGGATAGACTTTCGTGCACGGTCCTCTGATACAACGGAAGTCTCACGGGCCACCTGAACATACTTATGGAAATCCAGCAGCAAGTGGCTCAAGATCCTGGAATTAGAAGCCTCATACAGAACTGCATGGAACCTGCTGTCCAGCTCTGCCATCTGTTCCGCACTGCCTCCGCCTTCTCTCTTCATATGAAATTCTGAAAGAAGCATGATCTCATCCAATTCATCCAACTGCTCATCCGATATATTCTCTGTTGCCCATCTTGCACACAATCCTTCCAGCATAGAACGGATCATGTAGATATCGCTGACATCCTTCGGTGAAATCCCCGTCACATACGCTCCCTTATTGGGAATGATCGAAACAAGCCCCTCTAACTCGAGCTGCCTTAGAGCCTCACGCACAGGAGTACGGCTGACCCCAAGCTCCTTCCCAATTGTGTTCTCCCTCAATTCGTCGTGTTCTTTATACTTACCTTTCAGAATATCGTCCCGGATTCTCTGAAAAACGCGGCTGCTTAAGGAATTATCCTGATATTCTCCCATTTTACTATTATGTCCTCCCAAGTTAGAGTGTTATATGCAGTTCACCGCATATACTATCTATTTTGGCAACTAATTCCTCATCTGTCAAGACCGTAACGCGACCTTCTTCATATTCTTTGTCTACCCAGAGCTTTACTTCCCTGACAAGCTCAGAATTTTTGTCTACTGCTCGGTCGCCCGTTAGCTTGTAATATGCATTGATCCAATAGGCAATTCCAGCAATACCAGATGTATTTGAAACAGAAACAAGTGCAGGCCGGTTCAGGAATTTATCTGTATCAAAAATATTATAGATTTCTTCGTTCTTTAGCATACCGTCTGCATGGATTCCGGCACGTGTCACATTAAAATTCTTTCCTACGAACGGAGTGCTGGCTGGAATCTCATATCCGATTTCTTTTTCATAATATTCTGCCAGCTCTGTGATGACTCTCGTGTCCATACCGTCCAGATTTCCCCGAAGCTGTGCATATTCGAATACCATTGCCTCTAAAGGTGTATTTCCAGTACGTTCTCCAATCCCAAACAAGGAACAGTTCACGCCCGATGCCCCATACAGCCATGCTGTCGTAGAATTATTGACTGCCTTGTAGAAATCATTATGTCCATGGAATTCAATCAATTCACTTGGAACACCAGCATGAGTCCTTAATCCGTAAATGATTCCCGGTACAGAACGCGGAATCACTGCTCCCGGATAATTCACACCATACCCCATTGTATCACAGGCACGGATCTTCACAGGAATCTGGTACTCTTCCATCAGCTTCATCAATTCCAGACAAAATGGAATCACAAATCCGTAGATATCTGATCTAGTGATATCCTCCAGATGGCATCTCGGGCGAACCCCAGTCTCCAGACATTCTCTGATGACAGAAAGATAATGCTCCATAGCCTCTCTTCTTGTCATCTTGAGCTTGTAGAAAATATGATAATCTGAGCAGCTCACCAGCACTCCGGTCTCCTTTAATCCGATATCCTTCACCAACTGGAAGTCCTTCTTATTCGCACGAATCCAGCTCGTGATCTCTGGGAATTCATATCCCTTTTCCATACACTTATATACTGCATCCCGATCCTTCTTGCTGTACAGGAAAAATTCACTTTGTCTGATCTTCCCGTTCGGTCCGCCCAATTTATGTAAATAATCAAAAATCGTTACGATCTGTTCTGTTGTATAAGGAGCCCGTGACTGCTGTCCGTCCCTGAACGTCGTATCCGTAATCCAGATTTCATCCGGCATATGGTGAGGTACAATTCTGTCATTGAAAGCAATCTTCGGAACCTCATCATAATGAAACAGATTTCGGAACACATTCGGAGTCTCCACATCGACCAACGGATACATATGCTCTTCTAGTTCTAACAAATTCGTGTGCTTATTTAAAAATACTTTTCTGTTTTCCATCACAAAACTCCTCCTGAATCATTCATTTATCGCTGAATATGTAATTGGATAGCATATAGTTTTTGCATCCTTGTATAATTGTATACAAATATACAACTTTTGTCAATACGTTAATTCACTAAATTTATGACTAAAAAGCGAAAAAAGGGAGGTCAGAATCTAGCATTCAACACCAAATTCTGACCTCCCTTTTTCCGCTTTTCTATAGTGATGTCTTCTTCATGAACAATACGGAGTATGAAGCAATGGATAATCTTATTGGATGACTCTGACCTTCAGAACTCCCTCGATTTTTTCCAGTGCATCTACTACCTCTGCCGCTGCAACACCATCTACATCTATCATGGTATAGGCATATCCCTTTTTGCTCTTGTTCGCCATCAAAGAGATATTCATGTTTGCTTTTGCAAGCAGTCCGGTAAACTGTCCCAGCATGTTCGGAATGTTATGGTGAAGGATCGTGATTCTGGCTCCGTCACCTTTTACACCCATATCGCAGTCCGGATAGTTCACGGAGTGTGTGATATTACCATTTTCCAGATAATCGATTGTCTCCTTGACTGCCATCTTCGCACAGTTATCCTCGGACTCTTCTGTGGATGCTCCCAGATGCGGAATGACAATTGCACCCTTCACTCCGGCGATTTCCGGGGTCGGGAAGTCTGTTACATAGCATTTTACTGCTCCAGACACAAGTGCATCTACCATATCTTCACTATTTACCAGAAGGTCTCTTGCAAGGTTCAGAATGACCACATCCTTCTTCATCAGGCTGATGGCGTCCTTATTGATCATTCCAATCGTATCCTCCAGAGCAGGAACATGAATCGTGATATAATCAGATTCTTTATATAATTCATCTACAGTCTTTGCATGATGGATGTTTCTGGATAACTTCCATGCTGCATCTACAGAGACATATGGATCATAACCGTATACTTCCATTCCCAGATGGGTCGCAGCATTTGCCACCAGCACACCGATTGCTCCCAGACCGATGACACCGAGTGTCTTTCCTTCCAGCTCGGTTCCGGCGAAGGCCTTCTTCTTCTTTTCTGTCATCTTCACCAGGTCACCGTCTTCCTCATGCTCCTGTACCCAGTTGATACCACCAATAATATCACGGGCTGCCAGCAGCATTCCGGCAATCACAAGTTCCTTCACCCCGTTTGCATTTGCTCCCGGTGTATTGAATACAACGATTCCCTTTTCTGCACATTTGTCCAATGGAATATTGTTGACTCCGGCTCCAGCACGGGCGATCACCTTTAGATTCTCACTGAACTCCATCTCATGCATAGCAGCACTTCTGACGATCACTGCATCTGCTTCTTCTACTTTATCAGTCTTTACATAGTTTTCATCAAATTTATCCAACCCTACCTGGGCAATTGGATTCAGGCAATTATACTTATACATATTACAGATTCTCCTCCTCGAATTTTTTCATGAATGTAACCAGCGCTTCTACTCCTTCATACGGCATTGCATTGTAAATGCTTGCACGCATACCGCCCACACTTCTGTGGCCTTTCAGATTCTCAAGTCCGGCAGCCTTAGCCTCTTTGACAAACTTCGCATCCAGATCTGCATCTCCTGTAACAAACGGTACATTCATCAAAGAACGGTCCTTCTTTTCTACAGTACCCTTGAACAACTTGCTCTCATCCAGGAAATCATACAGAAGCTTTGCTTTTTTCTCATTGCGTGCTTTCATTGCTTCCAGACCGCCCATGGCCTTTAACCATTTGAATACCTTTCCACAGATATAAATTCCATATGCCGGCGGTGTATTGTACAGAGATTTTGCATCTGCATGTGTCTTATATGTAAGCATAGTAGGTGTTCCCGGAAGAACATCCTCTGTGATCAGGTCTTCGCGGATAATTACAATGACCATACCAGCCGGTCCGATATTTTTTTGTACGCCGCCATAAATCACACCGTACTTGGTCACATCCACAGGTTCGGATAAAAAGCAGGAGGACACGTCTGCTACCAGGGTCTTTCCCTTTGTATTCGGCAGCTCTTTGAATTTTGTTCCGTAAATTGTGTTGTTCTCACAGATGTAAACATAATCGGCATCCTCGGAAATAGGCAGATCAGAACAGTCCGGGATATAAGAAAATGTCCGGTCTTCAGAAGAAGCAATCTTATTCACCTTTCCATATTTTGCCGCCTCGCTGGCCGCTTTTTTTGCCCACTGTCCTGTCACAATATAATCTGCCACCTTATTTTTCATCAGATTCATCGGAATCATCGCGAACTGTTGGGATGCTCCGCCCTGAAGGAACAGTACTTTATAGTTGTCAGGAATATTCATCAGCTCTCTTAAATCAGCCTCTGCCGTTGTAATGATCTCTTCGAAAGCTTTTGAGCGATGACTCATTTCCATAACCGACATCCCGGTCCCGTTGTAATCTAACATCTCTTCTGCTGCTGACTTTAATACTTCCTCCGGTAATACTGCCGGTCCTGCTGAAAAATTGTACACTCTACCCATCTCTAATTTCCTCCTGAACATTTTAAATATATTAGCACCTTAACATACAGCTTTGCCGCATACCCGGGTAAAATGCCTCCTTACCAGAATAGCCTTAGGATGCATACCGATATGCTGCAAAGCTGCAGGAAAAGATATTTAACTGTGACTGATATCGTTCTCGTCAAAAGCCTCGCTGATTGCTGCCCCCGGTGCTACCATCGGCCATACCTTATCATCACTGTCGATCTGGCAGTCAATTACAACCGGTGCATTCATCTTCACCGCTTCTGCAAATGCTTCTTTAAATTCTTCCTGTGTAGTAACACGGATTCCTTTTGCTCCCATCGCCTCTGCAAGCTTTACAAAATCTACTGCATCATTCAACACCGTCGCAGAATAGCGCTGTTCGTAGAACAGGTTCTGCCACTGGCGCACCATACCGAGTACATGGTTGTTGATCACCACCTGGATCACCGGAATCTGATGTCTGACTGCCGTTGCAATCTCATTCATATTCATGCGGAAACAGCCATCCCCTGCAATGTTGACAACAAGCTTATCTGGACATCCCATCTTAGCGCCCAGGGATGCTCCAAGACCATAGCCCATCGTCCCAAGTCCTCCAGAAGTCAGGAAGGTCCGCGGGTTTGTATATTGATAGAACTGTGCGGCCCACATCTGATGCTGTCCGACTTCTGTGACAATGATTGCATCTCCGTTTGTCTGTTTATAAATCTCCTCTACCACAAATGGTCCTGTCAGGACATCTGTATGGTAGGTGAGCGGATACTTTTCTTTGTATTCCTGAATCTTCTTCATCCAATCTGGATGAGACTGCTGTTCCAGCTTCTCATTGACTCTCTTTAATACTTCTTTCAGATCACCGACCACACCGTCCGTGATCAGGACATTTTTATTCATCTCCGCCGCATCAATATCGAACTGGAGAATCTTCGCATTTTTTGCGAACTTCTTTGTATTACCCGTCACCCTGTCGCTGAACCTGGCGCCGATCACAATCAAGAGATCGCATTCACTGACCCCATAATTGGACGTTTTTGTTCCATGCATTCCGAGCATACCAGTATAGCGGCTATCGGTTCCCGGAAATGCGCCTTTCCCCATCAGAGAATCTGTGACTGGAGCATCCACCTTATTGACGAACTCCATCAATTCACCGCTGGCACCTGAAAGGACTGCTCCGCCTCCCACAAATATGTAAGGCCGCTTCGCCTTGCTGATCATAGCAACCGCAGTATCCACGTCTTTTTGGCAGATATCCTGCGGGTCCATCGGCAGCACTGGTTCAATCTTCACCGGCTTATACTCTGTCTTATTTCCTGTTACATCCTTCGGGATATCAATGAGGACAGGTCCCGGCCTTCCAGTCTGTGCGATACGAAATGCCTTGCGGATCGTCTCTGCCAATTTGCTGACATCCTTTACAATGTAATTATGCTTTGTGATAGGCATGGTGATTCCCGCAATATCAATCTCCTGGAAACTATCCTTTCCAAGGAGTGAGACACCCACATTACATGTGATTGCGACCACTGGAATAGAATCCATATACGCCGTGGCGATTCCTGTCACCAGGTTCGTTGCCCCCGGTCCACTCGTAGCAAAGCATACTCCCACTTTGCCAGTTGCCCTTGCATACCCGTCTGCCGCATGCGCAGCTCCTTGTTCATGGGAGGTCAGGATATGCCTGATCTCATCACTATGTTTATATAATGCATCATATACATTCAAAATTGCTCCGCCCGGATACCCGAAAACCGTATCCACGCCCTGCTCTTTCAAACATTCGATGACAATTTCTGCTCCGGTTAAATGCATAGTAAAACCTCCTAATTCTTCTTTGGTACTTCCAGGATGGCTCCTCTATTGCCTGAAGTTACCATTGCTGCATATCTGGCAAGGTACCCTGTTGTGATCTCAGGCTCTTTTGGCTGCCATTTTGCCCGTCTTGCTTCGAGCTCCTCATCGGAAACATCTAATTCCAGCTTCAGTTCTGGGATATTGATCTTGATGATATCTCCCTCTTCTACCAATGCAATCGGGCCTCCCACTGCTGCTTCCGGTGAAACATGACCGATGGATGCTCCTCTGGATGCTCCGCTGAAGCGTCCGTCTGTAATCAGGGCAACGGTAGAACCGAGTCCATATCCGGCGATTGCAGAGGTCGGATTTAACATCTCCCGCATTCCAGGGCCGCCTTTTGGTCCTTCATAACGAATGACAATGACATCACCCGGATGAATCTGTCCTGTCTTGATAGCCTCTGTGGCAGCCTCATCACTCTCGAAAATCCTTGCCGGGCCTTCATGTACCAACATCTCCGGTACGACTGCAGAACGTTTTACGACACTGCCGTCTGGTGCAAGATTTCCTTTCAGAACGGCAATTCCGCCCGTCTCACTGTATGGGTTGTCAATTGGACGAATAACCTCAGGATTCTTGTTGAGACATCCTTCTATATTCTCTCCCACTGTCCTTCCTGTTACAGTCAAACATTCTGTATTCAGAAGTCCCTTCTTATTCAATTCATTCATCACCGCATAGACGCCGCCCGCTTCGTTCAGGTCTTCGATATAGGTCGGACCTGCTGGTGCGAGATGACAAAGATTCGGTGTTTTCTCACTGATCTTGTTCGCAAAATCAATTTCAAAATCCATTCCGATTTCATGAGCGATGGCTGGAAGATGCAGCATACTGTTCGTAGAACAGCCAAGTGCCATATCCACAGTCAGTGCATTGAGTATCGCCTCTTCTGTCATGATGTCTCTCGGACGGATATTCTTCCGAAGCAGTTCCATGACCTGCATACCAGCATGCTTTGCGAGCTGGAGTCTTGCAGAATAGACCGCCGGGATTGTTCCATTCCCCTGAAGGCCCATTCCCAGAGCCTCTGTCAAACAGTTCATGCTGTTGGCCGTGTACATTCCTGAACAGGAACCACAGGTCGGGCATGCCTTGTTCTCATATTCACATAAATCCTCTTCTGTCATGGTACCTGCCGCATAGGAGCCTACTGCCTCGAACATACTGGAAAGGCTGGTCCTTCCACCCTTTACGTGTCCTGCAAGCATCGGGCCGCCGCTGACAAAAATGGTCGGTACATTGATTCTGGCCGCTGCCATCAAAAGTCCCGGTACATTCTTGTCACAGTTCGGAATCATGACAAGTGCATCAAACTGGTGTGCCATCGCAAGAGCCTCTGTGGAATCTGCAATCAGATCTCTTGTTACAAGGGAGTACTTCATTCCCACATGCCCCATAGCAATTCCGTCGCAGACAGCGATTGCCGGCACCATGATCGGTGTGCCTCCTGCCATTGCAACGCCCATCTTTACGGCTTCTGTAATCTTATCCAGGTTCATGTGTCCCGGAACGATCTCGTTGTAGGAGCTGACAACACCTACGAGTGGTCTGTCCAGTTCCTCCTGCGTCATTCCCAGCGCGTTGAACAATGAACGATGTGGGGCCTGCTGTGTCCCTTTAGTTACTGTATCACTTCTCATCTTAAAAACCTCACTTTCTACTTATGCCGTACTGGCTAATGATATGCTTATTCTATCTACTTAATGTAAGAACAGATTCTGTCGCCCATCTCACTGGTTCCGATCTGTGTCTTTCCTTCTGACATAATATCAATCGTACGATATCCATCTTTTAATACCTGTGCGACCGCATTTTCAATTGCATCTGCCTCTTTGTCCAGATCAAATGAGAACCGCAGCATCATTGCTGCTGATAAAATCGTCGCGATCGGATTTGCAATACCTTTTCCTGCAATATCCGGTGCGGAACCACCGCTTGGCTCATAGAGTCCGAACTTTGTCTCGTTCAGGCTGGCGGATGCCAGCATTCCGATGGACCCTGTCACCATGCTTGCCTCATCTGATAAGATGTCCCCGAACATATTCTCTGTTAAAATGACATCGAATTGTCTTGGATCTTTCACGAGCTGCATTGCACAATTGTCGACCAGCATATGCTCCAATGTCACCTCCGGGTACTCTGTGGCGACCTCTTCTACAACCTTACGCCAAAGCCTGGAGGAATCCAGTACATTCGCTTTATCGACACTTGTCACTTTCTTCCGGCGTTTCATTGCGATATCAAAACCACGCTTCGCGATTCTGCGCACCTCATTCTCGTTATATGTAAGCTCATCATATGCTGTCAGCACGCCATCTACTTCAACTGTCTTTCTCTCTCCAAAATACAGTCCTCCTGTCAGCTCCCTCATGATCATCATGTCAAAGCCGCCATCCGTGATTTCTTCTTTCAGAGGACAGGCACCCTTTAACTCATCATACAGAACAGCCGGACGTAAATTTGCAAAAAGATTCAATTCCTTGCGGATCTTCAAAAGTCCTGCCTCCGGTCTCTTGGAAGGTTCCAACTGATACCATGGGGAAGTCTTCGCATCCCCTCCGATCGATCCCATCAGCACAGCATCGCTTGCCTTCGCCGCTGCAATCGTCTCATCTGTAAGAGGAATCCCGTGTACATCAATCGAAGCTCCTCCCATCAATAACTGTGTATAAGAACACGCATGTCCATATACCTCTCCTACTTTATCCAGAACCTTCATGGCCTCCGTCACGATCTCCGGTCCAATACCGTCCCCTTTAATCACTCCAATATTCAATCTCATAACCCATTACTTCCTTCCAAAAATAGAATTAAAAAATACTAATCTTTATGATAACTTATTTTTCGGCACGTTTCAACCCTTTAATTCGTAAAAGTGTGAAATTAGGGGGTGGGACTTGTTGGATATAGGGGACGCTTTCAGGAGTGGGATGGGGGCTTTGGGGGCTTTTTTGCGGGATAAGCAGCCCTAATGAAAAGGACGCAGGAAATGACAGACACCGCAGACATGCGGGTAAACGCTGGATGCGTTTACCCTGTAGGTCGGCTTGAAATAAGGCGTTGTAAGCCTGATTTCAGCCTGCATTTCCTGCGTCCTTTTCATGAAGGGCTGCTAATCCTGCAAAGATCCCCCCAACGCCCCCATCCCACTCCTGAAAGCTACGTGCATCCAATGGGAAGTTCTACTCCCCGGAGAATTTCAAGGCAGATCAATTCGGATAGGCCTCGTGATTTTTTTTGTTCCACTCGGATGAGCGCAGCCCGTCAGGATGCATATCGTGCTTCCTGGGAGGGCTTAAAGTGCGCGAATAGAGGCACTAACAGGGAAAGAGCTGAATGAAAGGGATGGAAATTGTTTTCCAGAACAATTTCCAAGGCAACACGTATCGAGTAATCATCAAGATTACTCGATATATGTTGCCGCGTCCTTCCATTCAGCTCTTTCTCTGTTAGTGTCTCTTCGCAAACGGTCCGCCCTCCAGGAAGCACGATATGCATCCTGACGGGCGGACCGACTCTACTTACTCATCAACCTTCTGCTTACTCTGCAGATGGTTTCTCTATCTGTGCGATTGCAGCTTTCTGCATTGGTATACGGCAGTTCTTGTTATTGCCGAACTCTACGATTACGTCTTCATCTGTGATATCGATAATGACGCCATAAAAACCGCTTGTTGTCAGTGCGGTATCGCCCACTTCCATTGTTGAAAGCATTGCCTGCACTCTCTTCTGCTCCTTCTTCTGAGGGCGCATCAGCAGGAACCACATACCACCGATGATTACTACATAAATCAGGATGATACCACCCATTCCTGTTGCTCCGCTTGCAGCTAATAAACCATTCATCTTACTTCCTCCTAACTACTATCTTCAAAACAATAAGTTAACTATACACAAAAATGGGGGATTCTTCAAGTATCTTTTGGAATTTCCGCCATTTTTTTTGCTTTTTTACGTTCCTATTTGGCATATCCTGTCTCTGGGTTACGATTCCTTCTGACTGTTCATGCCTTCTAGCTTCTTTTTCTTATATGCCTGGAACTCACCGGTCTCAATAGCAGCACGTATTTCTTCCATCATATGATTATAAAAATACAGGTTATGCAGGACACAAAGGCGCATTCCCAGCATCTCTTTCGCC
This sequence comes from Faecalicatena faecalis, assembly GCF_012524165.2. Classification (GTDB taxonomy): domain Bacteria; phylum Bacillota; class Clostridia; order Lachnospirales; family Lachnospiraceae; genus Faecalicatena_A; species Faecalicatena_A faecalis. Next base: position 50,008 of record NZ_JABACJ020000009.1, on the reverse strand, counting down.
TTTAAAAGATGACGGATATATCCTCTGCTGTAGCTACGGCATGCCGGGCACTGACATCCTTCCTCTATCGGTCTGTCATCCAGTTCAAACTTTGCATTGAACAGGTTGAGTTTCCCCTGGTTGGTATAGACATGTCCATGTCTTCCGTTGCGTGTCGGATAGACGCAGTCAAAGAAGTCAACGCCTCTTTCTACACCCTCCAGAATATTAGCCGGTGTCCCTACTCCCATCAGATAAGTAGGCTTCTCTACCGGAAGATGCGGTACCACCGCATCCAAGATCCGGTACATCTCTTCATGACTTTCCCCCACGGCAAGGCCTCCGACGGCATAACCGGGCAGATCCAGCTCTGTAATCTGCTTTGCATGTTCAATACGGATATCTTCATAAACACCGCCCTGATTGATTCCAAATAAAAGCTGATTCTTATTGATCGTATCGGGCAGAGAGTTCAGGCGCTCCATTTCCGTCTTACATCTTTTGAGCCAGCGTGTCGTCCTTGCCACAGAATCTCTCATATATTCCCGATCAGCAACACTGGACGGACATTCATCAAATGCCATTGCAATTGTAGAAGCCAGATTAGACTGTATCCTCATGCTCTCCTCTGGTCCCATAAAAATCTTCCGACCATCAACATGAGAGTGGAAATGAACCCCTTCTTCTTTGATTTTCCGCAGGTCTGCCAGTGAGAACACCTGAAAACCACCGGAATCCGTAAGAATCGGCTTGTCCCAATTCATGAACTTATGCAGGCCTCCCATCTTCTTCACGACCTCATCTCCCGGGCGGACATGCAGATGATACGTATTGGATAATTCTACCTGGGTCTTGATTCCTCTTAAATCATCCGTAGAAACTGCCCCTTTGATTGCCGCTGCAGTTCCCACATTCATAAATACCGGAGTCTCTATCACTCCGTGGACCGTATGAAAACGGCCTCGCTTAGCAAGACCGTCTCTTTTGATTAATTCGTACATAATTCCCTCGATTTCTTTTGATTCTAATATTTAAAATAATATCTTAGGCAAAGCGGATATCCAAAATCCGCTTCGCTGCTTCGATAGGGCTTAATAATGAACAATAACCGGCGTTCCTACTGATAACATGCTATACAGAGTTTCCGCCTGCCCATAAGGCATGTTCACGCATCCATGTGATCCAATGCTCGTATACAGATCTCCACCGAATCCTGGCTGCCAGTTCGCATCATGGAAGCCGATTCCTGACCATGTGATCCTCATCCAGAAAGTAACAGGTGTCTCATATTCCGGCTTCCCGGTATCTGGATCGATGTCACCGACAAGCGTCTTATCCCTCTGCATTTCCAGGATGCTGAATACGCCTGCTGTAGTCTCCTTCTCTGGAGTCGGAAGTCCTGTAACAACATCTGATTCCATCGCTACATTTCCATCTACAATATACCACATATGCTGTGCAGACAGATCCACCTCTGCATAAGTATTGCCCCAGTCCTGCGGTGCATGAGCCGCTGCAGTCTGATAGTATGCAGGCTCTTTTGTTACTGTCTCACCATTCTTGATACTGTTGACCAATGCTTCGAACTCTGTATCCTCATCGATCGACCATCCATAGGTTCCACCAGATACTTCCGTGGTCTTCCCTGTCGGAGTGGTTATGGTCCTTGTGGTTCCTACGGTATCATATTTGTCTCCAAATTCTGTAAGCCATCCCTTTACCGCATCCTCGTTAAATGTCACCTTCATATTGTCATCTACGGTAAGCCACTGTGAGATCAAGGCCTTATCCACGACCACATTCTCTGTCATCGTGTATGTAATGCTTGCACTGGCAAATTTATTCAGCTCATCACATGCCTTTTTGACCTCCTCGGAATCCGATGTATACTTCGGTTCAGAGTAGCAGCCTTCCTTTTCCATATCCAATTCCTTTTGGAATTCATTGATATGCTGATGCACCTTCTCTTTGAGCACGTCCACATTCACAGCAGTACCGATGACTTCCGGCTCGATCACATACTTCTCACCATCGAACTTAGGGTACGCGGACTTCGCCGGCACCTGTTCAGCAGTCACCGCCTGCAGGCTGGAAATGGCATTGTTCAGTTCGTCCTCATTATAGGATACCTCAATCGTCACCTTGGAGGAATTCTTGGAGAAAAACGCAGTCGGCCATGCAAAACCATTCTGCTTTTTCAATGCCTTCTCGATATCATCATTCTCTTTATAAGTCAGGCCAATATCCGTACCATCTATGGTATCCGATTTATTATCCTTTTCCTGAACGGTCAGTTTATAACCTTTTACTTGTGCTTTCAGATAATCTTCCACGTCGGAAGCAGTCTTGGCAGAAAAATCCTTGCCGTTAATCTCCGTATTAATATAGAAATGACTCATAAAAAATACAGAAACACCCACATATACAAGGACAAGAGCCGCTACAATAGAGCCGGAAATGATCCAGATCTTCTTACTGCTCTTTTTCTGGCCGCCTTTTCTTCTCCTTGATTTATGTTTCTTCGGTTCCTCATCCGGGAAAAGATCATCCAGATCTTCTGCAAAATCTGTTTCTTCTACAAAATGCTCTTTTTTCGCAGGACCTTTCTTTTTCACCTTTGTATCCACAGGAATCACATTCGGGGCCTTCTGCCTCCTCTGTTCAGTCTCCTGCCTCTGATCTGGCGCCCTATGATTGGGGTTCATTCCTTTCTTAGTGCCCTTCGTTTTCACCGGTTCCTCGTACTCGTCTTCTTCTGGCTCCTCTTCTTCGTCAAAGAAATAATCCTCATCATCTTCGTCTATCTCATCGTCCAGATAATAATCCTCATCTGTCTCATCTATTTCATCAAAGTGGTAGTCTTTATTTTCATCTTTCTCTTCTGCGTGGAAACCGTCTGATTTTGTCATGTCTCGTTCGCTCATTTAGTATTACTCCCCTTTTTTAAATCAATATCTAGTCCACATTATATTACGAATCATAGTAAATGTACAGTAAAAAAGTATGAATTTAAATGAAAATTAAGATTCCGGCTGGTCATGGAAAGGTTCCGTAAAATTTATGATTGCGTGTTGATGCAACTTCTTATATAATAGGTCTATATGCAAAAACAGAAGAGACAGAAAGGAGTATTTACATGAGTGGATCAACATTTGGTAAATTATTCCGCGTAACAACCTGGGGGGAATCCCACGGTGCAGCAATCGGTGCAGTCGTGGACGGATGTCCTGCCGGGCTTACATTATGCGAAGATGATATTCAACAATATCTGAACCGACGAAAGCCGGGACAGAGCAAATATACAACAAAACGACAGGAGGCGGACCAGGTCGAGATTCTTTCCGGTGTATTTGAAGGAAAGACGACGGGTACGCCTATTTCCCTGATTGTACGCAACCAAGACCAGCGTTCCCGCGATTATGGGAACATTGCTTATACCTACCGTCCGGGACATGCGGACTACACATTTACGCAGAAGTATGGATTCCGTGATTACCGCGGCGGCGGCCGTTCTTCCGGCAGAGAGACGATTGGAAGGGTCGCTGCGGGAGCTATTGCTTCCTTATTATTAAATGAGATGGGAATCACCTTTACATCCTACGCAAAATCAGTCGGTCCTGTCACGGTCCCTGAAAAAGAGTATCATTTCGAAGAAATTTCGGAAAATAAACTCTATATGCCAAATAACCAGGCTGCCAAGCAAGCTGCTTCCTTTCTGGATCAGATGATTCAGGACCAGGATTCCTGCGGCGGTACGATTGAATGTCTGGTTCAGGGCCTGCCCGCTGGACTCGGTGAACCTGTTTTTGAGAAACTGGACGCATATCTCGCACAGGCACTTATGTCTATCGGAGCAGTAAAGGCCGTGGAACTCGGCGACGGAATTCTTGCCGCCTCCTCTTTAGGCAGCAAGAACAACGATGCTTTCCTAAAAAAAGAGGACCGTATTGTCAAAGAGACGAATCATTCTGGCGGCGTACTCGGCGGGATGAGTGACGGTTCACCTCTTCTTGTCCGTGCATCAATCAAGCCGACTCCTTCCATTTCACAGAGCCAGCGAACTGTGACGGAATCTGGGGAAGAAACAGAGCTTGTCATACACGGGAGACACGACCCTGTCATTGTCCCACGCGCCGTTGTCGTTGTGGAAGCCATGACAGCAATTACACTTGCGGACCTGCTCCTTGTCAACATGAGCAGCCGGTTGGATAAAATAAAAGCCTATTATACGGAGGATTAGAATGTCAAATAAATTAATTGATATTGTGAATATTACAAAATCATTTGGTGAAAATGTGGTCCTGGATGAATTAAATTTGTATATCCGCGAAAATGAATTTTTGACCCTGCTTGGCCCGAGTGGCTGCGGAAAGACCACACTGCTTCGAATTCTCGGTGGTTTTGAGACCCCGAATTCCGGCGATATTATTTTCGATGGTAAGAACATCAATAACCTGCCGCCGAACAAGCGTCAGTTAAATACAGTATTCCAGAAGTACGCTCTCTTCTCCCACATGTCCATCGCAGAGAACATCGCGTTCGGGCTTAAAATCAAAGGGAAGACAAAGGGCTATATCCAGGATAAGATTCATTATGCCTTAAAACTGGTCAATCTGGAAGGGTATGAGGATCGCACCCCGGATTCCTTAAGCGGCGGCCAGCAGCAGCGTATCGCCATTGCCCGGGCAATCGTGAATGAGCCGAAGGTGCTTCTGCTCGATGAGCCGCTCGGCGCATTGGATTTAAAGCTGCGCCAGGATATGCAGTATGAGCTGATTCGTCTGAAAAACGAACTGGGAATCACCTTCGTTTACGTTACCCATGATCAGGAAGAAGCCCTCACTATGTCAGATACTATCGTGGTCATGAACCAGGGATATATCCAGCAGATCGGCACACCCGAGGATATTTACAACGAACCGCAGAACGCGTTTGTAGCCGATTTCATCGGTGACAGTAATATCCTTCCTGCCACTATGGTAGAGGATAAGGTCGTGAAAATGCTGGGAGCCACCTGGCAGTGCGTGGATGTAGGATTCGGCCGCAACAAACCAGTAGATGCAGTGATCCGTCCTGAGGACATTGACCTGGTCAAGCCAGAGGAAGGCATCATCGAAGGTGTCGTCACACACTTGATTTTCAAAGGAGTCCATTACGAGATGGAGGTCCTTGCCAATAATTATGAACTGCTGGTACACAGCACAGACATGTTCCCTGTCGGAACAGAAGTAGGTATCAAAGTAGACCCATTTGACATTCAGATCATGAAAAAACCAGAATCTGAAGATGCGGAGGCTGTTGGAATTGAAGAATAGAAAATTATTGACCGGTCCCTATCTTTTCTGGGCGGCATCGTTTATTATCATCCCTCTTCTGATGATTGTTTACTATGGTATGACCGACAAAGAGGGACACTTTACATTCATGAATCTTGCCAGGATCACCACGCCTGAGAACCTGAAAGCACTGGGCCTTGCTCTTCTGCTCTCCTTTATCAGCACGCTGATCTGCCTGATACTCGCGTATCCGCTGGCAATGATTCTTTCTGAGAAGTCTGTCAATCAGACCAGCTTTATCGTATTGATCTTCATCCTCCCGATGTGGATGAACTTCCTGCTCAGGACTCTTGCCTGGCAGAACCTGTTGGAGAAAAACGGAATCATCAATATGATTCTCGAATTCTTCCACCTGCCTGACCAGACGCTGATCAATACGCCATATGCAATCGTACTCGGCATGGTGTACAACTTCCTGCCGTTTATGGTGCTGCCGATTTACAATGTCCTCTCGAAAATAGACAAGGACGTTATTTTTGCTGCCCGTGATCTGGGCGCGAACAACATGCAGACATTTTCCAAGATCATTTTTCCGCTCAGTATCCCCGGGATCATCAGTGGAATCACGATGGTTTTCGTGCCATCACTGACCACCTTCGTTATCTCGGACCTGCTCGGTGGAAGCAAGATCCTTCTCATTGGAAATGTCATTGAACAAGAATTTAAACAGGGAAGCAACTGGAATGTCGGTTCCGGGCTTTCTCTTGTGCTGATGATTTTCATCATCGCAAGCATGGCACTGATTGCCAAATATGATAAAGACGGGGAGGGAACTGCATTTTGATAAAAAATGGTCTGAAACGATTTTACTTAATCTTAATTTTTATCCTGCTCTATGCTCCCATCGTCACGTTGATGGTGCTGTCCTTTAACAGCTCCAAATCACGTTCCAAGTGGGGCGGATTCACGGGAAAATGGTATATAGCCCTGTTCCAGAACCAGGATATCATGAACGCACTATACACCACATTGATCATTGCACTTGTGTCCGCACTCGTGGCAACGATCATCGGAACGGCTGCTGCAATCGGAATCCAGGCGATGAAGCCCAAATTCCGTACATTTATGATGGGGGTCACCAATATTCCTATGCTGAATGCCGATATTGTAACAGGTATCTCTTTGATGCTTCTGTTCATCGCATTTCGTTTTTCACTGGGCTTTAAGACAATTTTGCTGGCACACATTACGTTTAATATTCCCTATGTCATCTTAAGCGTCATGCCCAAGCTCAAGCAGACAAGCAAGCATACTTATGAAGCTGCCCTGGATCTGGGAGCTTCGCCGGTATACGCCTTTTTCAAGGTCGTCTTTCCAGATATCATGCCGGGCGTGTTCTCTGGGTTCCTGCTTGCATTCACCATGTCGCTGGATGATTTTGTTATCACGCACTTTACAAAAGGACCAGGCGTTGATACCCTCTCCACAAAAATCTACAGTGAGGTCAGAAAGGGAATTAAGCCAGAGATGTATGCGCTCTCCACGATCATGTTCATCACAGTGCTTGTATTACTGTTCCTGGTGAACATTACACCTGAGAAAAAAGAGAGCTCCTCCGCACAGAAGTTAGAAATAAAAAAGAGACACCGAGTAGCCAGATTTGTTTTCCGCAAACTGGTCCCGACTGCAATGGTGATCGTCATTATAGCCGGAGGATTTTTCTATGGTTCACAAAATGATGCTGCCGGAAATAATCAGGTCATTGTTTACAACTGGGGAGAATATATCGATCCCGATGTCCTGACCTTGTTTGAAAAGGAGACAGGAATCGATGTCGTCTACGAGGAATACGAGACGAATGAAATCATGTATCCCAAGATACAGTCTGGAGCAATTGCCTATGATGTGGTCTGCCCGTCGGATTATATGGTACAGCGAATGATCGAGAACGATCTGCTTGCCGAGATTAATTTTGACAATATGCCGAACATCAAATACATTGACAGTACCTATATGGAGCAATCCCGTCAGTTCGACCCGGAGAACAAATACTCTGTACCTTATCTTTTCGGGACAGTGGGAATCCTCTATAACAAGAAGATGGTCGATGAGCCGATAGACAGTTGGGGCGTGCTCTGGGACCCGAAATATAAAGACAGTATTCTGATGCAGGACAGTGTGCGTGATGCCTTTGGTGTGACTTTAAAATATCTGGGCTACTCACTCAACTCTACGGACCTGGATGAGCTAGAGGCCGCCAAAAAACTGTTGATCGAGCAGAAGCCACTGGTTCAGGCCTATGTAGTGGATCAGGTACGTGATAAAATGATTGGAAATGAAGCCGCTATCGGCGTGATTTATTCTGGCGAAGCGCTCTATACGAAGATGGAAAATCCAGATCTGGAATATGTAATTCCGAAAGAGGGGTCAAACCTCTGGATCGACTCCTGGGTCATTCCTAAGAACGCGAAGCATAAAGAAAATGCAGAGAAATTTATTGACTTCCTCTGCAGACCAGAAATCGCAAAGATGAACTTTGACTATATTACCTACTCTATTCCGAACTCTGAGGGACGTAAGCTGATTGAAGAAGACTGGATGAGGGAAAGCCGGATTGCATTCCCAGAACCGGAAGATCTAATCAACTGTGAGACATTCAAATTCCTGGGAGACGACAACGATGCAGTGTATAACCAGTTGTGGAGAGAAGTAAAATCTAAGTAAAGGTCTTTGAAGGAGGTCCGCCCACCCGAAAGAGGGGATGAGGGGGAGAAAGACCGTTTTCTACAGGCTTGCCGCTTGTGAAACAGCACTAAATAAGAAACAGCCGGATTTTGCCGCACTGAATGGATTCACCGTGTTTGCTGATGCAAACGCGGCTCAGCCATTCATGGAATTTGATTTTGGAGAATCAAATTCCATCGGCAAAATTCGGCTGTTTCTTATTAAGTGCTGCTAACACACGCTATTATGCCTGCTGAAAACGGCCTTTCTCCCCCTCATCCCCTCTTTTGGGCGGGCTGGGCTGCTTCAAGATTGGAAGTGCAGGAAGCATAGCAAAGGATTCATGTCTTAGTTTTTCTAAATAAAATTCAATTTTATACGTTAAAGCAACCGCCTCCGATGAATTCCCGCAATAATGAATTGGTCGGCACGGGCTCGCTTCCGATTCCTACGAAATAATCGAAGAATTTCAGCAGCCTCTTTGCCTCTACGTATTCGGGGCAGTCTTTTCCCATACCAAATAGCAATGGTTCCACGTACTGTTTTAGTACGGCCAGCTCATACACCAGGGAGGAATTGAACATGACATCTGCCTCCTCCTGATAGGGGAAGATGTTCTCCTCCTCTCCTCTTCTCACGGACGGCCACATTGCGATAGTATTCCTTGCGGATGTCCCGCGTGTCCTCGCATCTCTGACGATTCTGCGGATCAGACGGCCATCTGTGGATGGGATGCGGTTATGCTCATCGATGTTGAGCTGTGTCAGTGCACTGATATAAATCTTGAACTTATTATCGTTATTCAGGCTTTCCGTCAATTTGGGATTCAGACAGTGGATGCCCTCGATTACGAGGATATCATTCTTCTCTAATTTTTTCGGTTTGTTCCCATAGGTCCGTTTGCCGGCCTTGAAATCAAAAATAGGCAGAATGACCTCTTCCCCCGCAAGCAGTCCCTGCATATCTTCATTGAACTGCTTGACGTCTATTGCTTCCAAACATTCGAAATTATAATTCCCGTTTTCATCCTTTGGGGTCTGCTCGCGGTCCACAAAATAATTGTCTACCGCTATAGGATGCGGCCTCATTCCATTTACCCTAAGTTCAATGGATAAACGATGGGAAAATGTCGTCTTCCCGGAGGAGGACGGGCCTGCGATCAATACGAATTTTACATTTGGCCGGTCGGCAATCTGTTTCGCGATTTCTGCGATCTGGCGCTCCTGATATGCCTCCTGGACCAATACGACCTCACTCATATCATGCTGTGTCACCATATCATTTAGAGCTCCGACCGTGTCGATTCCCTGAAGATCTCCCCAGGCAATTGATTGTTTGAGGACCTCGAACAGCTTGGGCATAGGAACGAAGGGTTCTACCTTTTCCGGCTCTTCCTTCGTCGGCATCTGGATAATAAAGCCGCCATCGTATAAGTACAAGGCGTAGTATTTCAGATATCCGGCATCCGGCACCATATAGCCATAATAATAATCTTCAAATTCATTCATGCTGTAGATATTGACTTTAGAAACCCGCCTGTATTCAAACAGCCGTTCCTTATCATACATCCCGTGCTTTCTGAAAAGATCCACGGCCTCGGTAGTATGGATAGAACGCTTTTCGATCGGAATTCTCTCTCTAATCAGATCCTGCATACGCATGTCAACCTTATCCAAGAAGGACTGGTTCAATTCCACATTCCCTTCGATGGTACAGAAATACCCCTTACTTAATGAGAAATGGATTCTGACACGCTCGACTTTATCGTGTCCTCCGACATCATGCACTGCTTTTACCATCATAAAACAAAGACTTCTTTTGTATGTCTCGTATCCAATCGAGTCCGCTGTCGTCAAGAACTGGATCTCACAGTCCTCCTCCAAGGTCTTATCCAGCTCCTGAAGACGGAACTGGTTCACAAATACAAGCACGATCTGGTGCTCATACTTCTCCTGAAAATCCTGTGCGATCCGCTGATAAGTAACTCCTGCCTCATACTCCTTTGTCTCATTTTCGATCCGTACTGTACACATTCTCGCTGCCATAACGCATCCTTTCCGCAGGGGACCCCTGCCTGACATTTTTTACGGAAGATCCGATTCCTTGGATTCCATCCGACAGATATTCTCTATAATATATGCAGTTCCATCCTCTTATCAATCAAAATGAAGCTAAAATACCTGGAACGGGTGCACTACCGGTGCCGTCACAACATCCAGGCAGGGAAGCTTTTTCTCCAGGAATTTCTTCATATCCTCAATGAATATGTATTCTGTCCCATAATGTCCTGCATCAATAATGGAAAGTCCCTGTTCCACGGCATCCAGGCCGTCATGGTGGCCGATATCTCCTGTTACGAGCACATCGGCGCCTTTTTCAATCGCCGGCCTGACAGCGCTTTTACCGGAACCTGGTGAGACTGCCAGCGTACTGACCTCACCCTCCATGTCTCCAAATACCTTCACGGAACCCAGTTTTAATCTCTCTTTCACATATACACAGCATTCCTTCAAGGTCATGGGCGCAGCAAGACTTCCAACTCTTCCGATTCCTTCTGGCCCTTCATCCGTATCGGACGTAATATCGAGTACCTCTGTATCCGTAAGTCCCAAGATCTCTCCAGAGAGTTTGGCCATCCCCAGAACGTCATAATTGGTATGCATTGCATAGTAAGAAATATCTGATTGAATCAGTTTTACAATCCTTCTGCTTACAAAGTCTTCATCCGTCACACTTTTTAGTGGTGAGAAAATCAAGGGATGATGGGTAATGAGCATATCCGCCCCAGCCGACTTCGCCGCTTCGATGACCTGATCCGTAGCATCCAGCGCCAGATAGACTTTGTTTACTTCTTTTCCGGCTCTGCCAGCCTGCAGCCCCACATTATCAAAAGACAGTGCTGCACTCTTTGGATATGCAGCCTCAATCACTTGCATAATTTCTTTACACAGCATAATATTCCATTCCTTTCTGCGCCTGTGAAAGCTCCTGGTCCAGTTCTCTCATGCGCTGTCTTGCATGCTCGCTGTCCTGTCCTTCCAGGTTTCTCAGTATCTTCGTTTTCAACTGAATCTCTTTTTCCAGAAACTGCTTTAGAACCGGATGCTTCCCTTCCAACAGAAGCCTGCCGTAACAAACCTCTACGTCTGACCATTCTCTGTGGGGACACTCCTTTTGTCCTGCCCCGCAGGCCTCTTCTTTGTAAGACAGCTCACTGCCTGGCACTTCAATATTTTGCACTTCCCTCTTCACAGGAGGCTTTACCTTCATCATCGGATAGAACTTTCCATCCTCCAGCACCATATCTTCTGCCAGAAATAAAAAACCTTCCTCTAAAAGAAAGGCTCTCACTTTTGCGATCTCCGACTGCGGCTGCAGGATGCACTCCTTAAGTTGCAGCGTTACATCCCAATTTTCTTTCAATATCTTCATAACCAGAGCGCCGCCCATTCCTGCCAGAATCGCCGTGTCTGCCTCCCCCGGAACTAAAGCCTCAAAGCCGTCAGAAAGCCTTAAGGTTATCTTCTCTTCCAGGTGCTTCTCCCTGACATGTGCCCTGGCACGTTCCAGCGGTCCTGCATTTACATCCATGGCAATCGCGAACGGAGCAATACGATGCTCCACAAGATAAATAGGGATATAGGCATGGTCAGTGCCTATATCCGCTGTTTTATATCCGTCAGTCACCAGATCGGCAACTGCCTGTAATCTCTTTGATAATTCCATATTCTTAATCCAAGTAGTCTCTCAGCTTACGGCTGCGGCTTGGATGACGCAGCTTTCTGAGTGCCTTCGCCTCAATCTGGCGGATACGTTCACGGGTAACATCAAACTCTTTACCGACTTCCTCCAGTGTCCGCGCTCTTCCATCGTTCATTCCAAAACGTAAGCGCAGAACCTTCTGCTCTCTGTCTGTCAATGTATCCAGAACCTCATCCAATTGTTCTTTTAATAAAGTCTGTGCTGCTGCCTCCGCTGGAACAGGTACATTGTCATCCTGGATAAAGTCTCCCAGATGACTGTCCTCCTCCTCACCGATCGGAGTCTCTAAGGATACCGGCTCCTGGGAAATCTTTAAGATCTCACGCACACGGTCCACAGGCATGTCCAGCTCCTTTGCGATCTCTTCCGGCGTGGGTTCACGTCCTAATTCCTGGAGCAACTGTCTGGACACACGGATCAGTTTATTAATGGTCTCCACCATATGCACCGGAATACGGATAGTCCTTGCCTGGTCTGCGATGGCTCTTGTGATTGCCTGTCTGATCCACCATGTAGCATAGGTACTGAACTTATACCCCTTGTGATAATCAAACTTCTCGACCGCCTTGATCAGACCAAGATTTCCCTCCTGAATCAGATCCAAGAACAGCATTCCTCTTCCGACATAACGCTTTGCAATGCTGACTACCAGACGTAAGTTCGCCTCTGCCAGTTCCTTCTTCGCATCCTCATCCCCGTCTTCCATGCGCTGCGCCAATTCAATCTCTCTCTCTGCACTTAAAAGTGGAACCTTTCCAATCTCTTTCAGATACATACGGACCGGATCTTCAATACTGACCCCATCCGGCACAGACAGATCAATATTCTCCATATCCACTTCATCTTCGTCAGAAATAATGACCTCAACATCTACATCGTCATCATCTCCACTGATACGAAGCACATCGATATTATTTGACTCCAGATGTTCAAACACCTTCTCCATCTGCTCTGCGTCCAATTCCATGTCGTTGAAAAAGTCATTGATCTCCTGAAGCTCCAGGATACTCTTCTTTTTCTTACCTAACGCAACAAGTTCTTTTAGCTTCTCGTCAAATTTCTGTGTGTTTTCTTCCATGTGTCCTTCCTTCCTTTGCCTATTCCCTGCGAAATAGGGCTATCTTGTTTTATTTTATCCTTATTCAATAGAAATATGCAGTTTCTTTATATCATCAAGCTTTCTCTTCTCTTCCATCAATCTCTGCAATCCGGCCATATCTGTCGGTTCCAGATGCATCGTCCTGTAATCGATGCTGTTGTTCTTCACACGAAGGATGGTTTCTTTAATTGCCTGTTCCTGCTCCTCCTTCGTGGAAAGCTCCCTGATCTTTGTATGAAATAGAGATGCCGCTTCACGATGCTCTTCCTCCGCAGTAAAATGATTCAATATCTTTGCCGGATTCAATTCTCCTGCCTCATACTGTTCATACAAGAGTTCTGCGACCGTCCGGTACAGCTTTTCTGTAAAATCATCTGGACTTATGTACTTCTTGATCGTACCGAATAGCTTCACATCCTCAATCATCCAGGTCAAAAGCAGCTTTTGGGAGACAAGGATTCCGCTCTCCTTCGGCTTCTGTTCTCCAGATGCCGTCTTCGGACGCGCTGCCGGCTTTGCCATTCCTGCCGTGACCGCAGTCTTTGTCACAAGCTTCTGCAGACTTTCCGGGCTGACCTTATATGCTTTTGCCACGGCCTCAACATAATTGTTCCGCTCCAGTTCATCCTCAAAGCTGATCAGCCGCTTCGCCGCCTCTTTAAAAAATGCGGTCTTTCCTTCCGGGGAATCCATGTCATAATCCCTCGCCAGGATTTCCAGACTGAACAGGAATCCGTTTCTCGCATTGCCAATCCGTTTTTCAAACTCTTCCGCCCCCAGATTCTTAATAAACTCATCCGGGTCTTTATAGGGGTCCATGCGGATGACCCTGGCTGAAATCCCCGCATCCTTAAGAATCGGTACGGCTCTAAGAGCTGCCTTTGTTCCGGCCTCATCACTGTCATATGTCAGATAGACTTCCTGAACATATCTCTTGATCAAAGAGGCATGTCCTGTTGTCAGAGCAGTTCCCAGGGATGCCACCGCGTTTGTGAACCCAGCCTGGTGAAGAGAAATCACATCCATATATCCCTCACAGAGCAGGAAATACGGCTTCCTCGATGTACGTGCACGATTCAGTCCATACAGGTTCCGGCTCTTGTCAAAAATAGCGGTCTCTGGAGAGTTCAAGTACTTCGGCTTTCCATCCCCCATGACACGCCCGCCAAATCCGATCACCCGGTTATTGACGTCCATGATCGGGAACATGACCCGATTCCAGAACTTATCATACACACCGTTCTTTTCGTCCGTATTGATCAGTCCCGCCTGACGGATCAGGTCCTCGCTGTATCCCTTCTTCCTTAGATACTGAAACAGGTCATTGCTGTATTTATTCGAATACCCCAGACCGAATGCTTTGATCGTCTCATCTGAAAGTTCCCTGTTCTTTAAGTATGTATATCCGATCTTCCCTTGTTCTGATTTCAACTGCACATAGAAATACTGTGCCGCCACCTTATTGATCTCAAGAAGAGTAGCACGAAGATCCGCCTTCTCCTTTGCTTCCTTCGAATACTCCATCTCCGGGAGCTCCACTCCTGCCCGGTCGGCCAGGAACTTTAAAGCCTCCACAAAGGAAAAATTCTCATACTCCATCAGGAAGGTAAAAACATTCCCTCCGGCCCCGCAGCCAAAACAGTAATACATCTGTTTGGAACGGCTCACTGAAAAAGAGGGCGACTTTTCATTATGGAATGGACAGAGTCCAAAATAAGAACTTCCTTTTTTCTGCAAGCGCACATAACCGGATATTACATCCACGATGTCATTCTTCATTCTTACTTCTTCAACTAATTCCTCTGGATAATACATTCACTGCCCTCCTGCTTTAGACATGTAAGGTCCGGTCCTGATAGACCTTGCGTGGCAAAGACCCCTGCCGGCTAAGTCCCACACTTTACCGAGCCTTAGTGACATGGCATTTTGCCTTACTTTATATATATTCGACAAATCTTCCCGATTTCCTTTTATTTTTTTCACTTCCAGCGCAAAAAGTTCACTTTTTTCTTTTCTAATTCATCCATGCCTCCGGTACAAAAAATTCCTCATATTTTTTTACTGCATAATTATCTGTCATACCCGCTATGTAATCGCACACCACCTGCTCCTTACAGTTGCCCAGCCTGTCGATCGCTTTTAAGTATTGTTCCGGCATCAGCTCCAGATGCCGGATGTAATAATCATATAGCTGCTCGATCAGATGGACCGCCTTATCTTCCTCCCCTTTCGCTTTGGGATTCATATAGACATGCTCGAACATAAAGCTGCGCAGCCCGATCATCGCTTTCTTAACTGGATCTGACATGATGATGGACGGTTTATCCATACTATTTGTAATCACATCATGTACCATCTTGTTAAGACGTTCCTTACTGCTGCCGCCTAATATCCTCCTGTACTCTGCCGGGATATCCTCCTCCACAAGGATGCCGCCCCGGATGGCATCATCAATATCATGGTTGATGTAGGCAATCTTATCTGACAGACGAATCACCTGTCCCTCCAGGGTATGAGGATTTCCAGCCGTTGGATGGTTCAGGATTCCGTCCTTCACTTCCCAAGTCAGGTTCAGCCCCGCCCCCTGCTTCTCCACACAGTCTACCACTCTTAAGCTCTGCTCATTATGCGCAAAATGATACACCTCATTGAGGGCCCTCTCCCCTGCATGACCAAAGGGCGTATGCCCCAGATCATGGCCCAGTGCAATCGCCTCTGCCAGATCTTCGTTTAACCGCAGCGCCTTGGCGATTGTCCGGGCGTTCTGCGACACCTCTAAGGTATGTGTCAGTCTGGTCCTGTAATGGTCTCCCTTTGGCAGCAGAAAGACCTGGGTCTTCTGCTTTAAACGACGAAAAGACTTACAGTGCAGGATACGGTCTCTGTCCCGCTGAAAGACAGGACGGATATCACACTCGGCCTCAGGTCTCTTCCTGCCCCTGGAATTCCTGCTGAAAGTTGCATAGGGGCTTAAATACTCCAATTCACGTTCCTCAAGCTGCTCTCTGATTGTCATAGGCATTTCCTCATACTGAATCCTGACTGTCGGGAATAAAACGGTCTTCTATTTTTATGTTTCTTATTTACTATATTCTGTAATTTTTATTTATTTCCTTTTTATTACTCTTTGATCCGCTTTTCTATCGCTTCGACCACTGTCTCCAACACTTTAATCCGTGCATAGTACTTGTCATTTCCCTCGACCACGATCCATGGCGCATACTCTGTAGAGGTACGGATCAGCATTTCATTGACTGCCTCCTCGTATTGATCCCATTTTTCCCGGTTACGCCAATCCTCATCTGTGATCTTCCACTGCTTTTGTGGGTTCTCCTGACGTGCCTTGAACCTGCGTTCCTGCTCATCTTTATCGATCTGCATCCAGAACTTCATCACAATGGCACCTGCATTGACCAGATCCTTTTCCATATCATTCATTTCCTTGTAGGCCCGTTGCCATTCCTGTTTGGTACAAAAGCCCTCGATCCGCTCCACCATGACACGGCCATACCAGGTCCGGTCAAAAATGGCGATATGCCCGGCCTTCGGCATTGCCCGCCAGAAACGCCACAGATAATGATGTGCCTTTTCTATATCATTCGGAGACGCCGTCGGATTCACCACGAACCCGCGGGGATCCATCTTTTCCGTCAGCCTTTTGATTGCACCGCCTTTGCCGCCAGCATCCCATCCCTCAAAACCAAGTACTACAGGAATCCGCCTTCTATATAATTCGCCATGAAGCAGACTCAGTCTCTTCTGCAGCTTTTTCAATTTGTCCTTGTATTCCTTCTTTGTAAGGCTCAAACTTAAATCGGCCTTGGCAAGAACGGACTCTGTCAGCTCCTTCTGATCTATCTCAGCCGCTGTATTTTCTGCGGGGCTCTTCCCTTCCCCATCCATCTCTGCAATAGCTTCTGCTGCCCGTTCTTTTGCCTTTGACTTTTTCACATGTTCGATTTGCTCTTCCAATGCCTTAATTACGACCGTATAGATCTTGACCGTGGCGAACCTTCTGTCCATGGCTTCAATAATCGTCCATGGCGCATAGTCCGTATCCGTAATATGCAGCATCTCCTCCATCATCTGAGCATATTCCTGATATCTTGCATTACGCTCCAGATCTCCCTGGCTGACACGCCACGCTGTCTCTTTCGAATCCATCAGCTTTTGAAAACGCTTCTTTTGTTCTTTTTTGTCAATATCCAATAAAAGCTTGATCATGACATATCCGTCATCTGTAAGCTGCTTTTCAAAAGAACAGATGGATTGAAAAATATCAGGGATCTCTTTCTTCTTCGTCCTCTTATCGAAGCGTTCGATCAACACTTTCCTGTACCAGCTTCCATCATAGATAGCGATTCGTCCCTTTTCCGGGGTCTTGGTCCAAAACCGCCATAAAAAAGGATGCATCTGTTCTTCTTCTGATTCCTCCTTAATTGCGAACACCTTGAAGCCTCTCGGATCAAGGCTTTGAATCAGCTCTCCGATCTGCAGACCTTTCCCGGACGCTCCAAATCCCTCGAATACGATCATCACAGGGATATTCAATGTCTTGCACTGTCTCTGCAGCTCGCCGAGCCTTGCCATCAGCATTGGCATCTTTGCCTTGTACTCATCTTTGACCATAGATTTTGTAAGATCCACTTTCTCTAACATAATACCTTCCTCCCGACAATTACTGATACTTAGTATGAACGAGTTCCCTGTTTTATAACCGCTGACAGATGCATGCCGCTAAAACCCTTACACAGACTGCTTACTGGGTATGTATATCGCCGCATCCTTTGGGTATATTATTTTTATTATATCACAGAACATGTAAATTCAGCCTATTTTTTACATATTTTGACAATCTGTTTCGAATTTATCGAAAAAGGAGCAGAACTATCAAAAATTTCAAAATATCATATACAAAAAGGATGACATCTGAAATCACTGATATCATCCTTCTTATTATTTACCTTAAATCTGTTTTCATTCTTATTTTAATTTCATCCAGGAAGCAGCCAAGCGGATTCCGAATATTCGCTAGGACTGGCCCCGATTTCCAGGCCAAAAGTTCCTTAGATTCTGCAGAACTCGAGCACACCACTTGGCGGCACCTCATACTGTTTAAATCCTGCTTCCACTGTTGCCTGTTCCTTTTTCAGCAGGTGTCCCGTACAGTCATAACACCGTATCTCATATCTCCCAGCCGATTCTTTGCAGTCCAGATATAGTTTTCCTATGGCAGTCCCATTCACAAAAAGCATTTTCTCATAGATCTGTTCCAGCATGACCACTGCATTCTCATGCCAGACACAAGCCAACTGCCCGTTGCAGGCTCCCTTGATCACATTATAGCGGCTGATCGGGTTGAGCGGCTCAAATGTTCCGTTGATCAGCGGGTCCCGATACTTCTTCCAGATTCCCATATAGAACGCCAGCATCTCCTGATGTTCCTTTGACAGTTCATCCAGCCGCATGGAAATCTGCGGTACACTGAACAGAATGTTGATGATCTGCAGCGCAGCACTCTCGACCGTATCCTTGGGATGCCACATGATCATATCAGAATGTACTGCACTGTTGCGGCACAAAAGCCTGACATCTGTCACTCGGACCCGATTTTCCACCGCATCAAAGGGACAGTCCACAGCTCGGAAAATATTGCCATAGCTGCGCATCATCGGCCCGTTATATGTCTGTCTGAATTCCAGCAGGATATCCGGCTTTTTCGCTTTCAGCCTGCTTGTGCACTCCTTCATCATACAATCTGCTGCCTCGTGGAACGACTCGAAATCCCTCCTTGGATCTGCCTCTTTCCCGCCGAATGGAGTTACCACGAACTCGTCTATAAAATCCATCTTGAATCCGTCCACGTCCCACTCATCTAAAGCCTGTTCGAACAGAGAGATAATGAACTCCCTCACTTTCGGATACCGCGGATCCAGCACATGCCATTGTCTTTTAGCATCAGGGTCAATAAGCATGTCCTGAAAGTTTGAAAAATTCTCTGACTTTTCTCCAATAAACGGAAGGGAATACCAGGGAATCACCTTCATGTCCAGATCATGTACCTTTTTCACAAAGGCTGCCATATCTGGTATTTTAGATGTTGCATTCTGCCAGTCCCCACAGTAAGCATACCCCCGGTTTCCATCCTCCGTCTGCCAGCCATCGTCCAACAGAATACTTCTGCACCCTAATTCCCGGGAAAGGCGGCACTGCTTTAGCAGCGCTTTTTCTTCTACCATCTGATGAAAACTGTACCAGGTCGAATACATAGGCTCCTTTGCATCTGCCGGGACGGCTGCCGGATGATTCCTTTTTTCTTTCTCCCACCAGGCCGCCATCTCATCCAATACCCGGTAATAAGGAAGCCTGCGCAGATCCAGCCGAAGTTCCACATCATATGTCTTTTTAGGGATATGCTCCTCCATGAACATACAGATGCGAAATGCATACTCCCCAGTCTCTTCCACCGGGACTGCCTGGAACTCAAATGTATTCAGCGTATCTGAGATTCCCAGGGCAGCGCGGTTCTGATTGTCTATGCCGATCAGGCACTGGACGGGCGCCCCGGTAAAGCCATTCGTTTTCTTCAGATATTGAAACCAGTCCAGGTTCAACGCCTTGATCAGATGAATCTTGGGGCTCCATATTTCATGAATTTCACATGCCGGAACGACCACCGAGCATACAGTCGGCAAAAAAATCTGTTCTTCTTTACTTTCCACATGGAGCCGGATTGTGACAAGCTCCCCCTCCTCTGTTATCTGCGAGGAAATATGCAGACCCTCCGGCTTTTCTTCAATTAAAAACTGATATTTCCTGTTCTCCATCTTCTGCCTTTCCTATGCTTTCTTATACACTTCTCTTTGCACTGCCAATATAAAGTCGTACTAATCATCAAACTCTGTGATTCGATCCATCATCCTGCGATAACGGAATCGTGCCATCTCATTTTTTTTGAGCACATCCTCCTCATTCCCGGTATACTGGCACCGGATGCAATAGTACTCATCCTTTTCTTTATCATAGAACATATCGATATCCAGATCCCTCATAAAACAGGATGGACATCTGTAATTTAATCTGCCCTTTCCACTTTGAGCCATGTGTTCAGCACCTCCCCATTTTTCATCCTCTTCTTTAGTCCAAGTGTGTACATCGGTGAAAATGCATATCCCTCGCGGATATATGCTGTCACTTCCTCCTTCGCACCCACGGACGCCTTCGTATTGATATTTGGAATCACGACCTCTGCACATACTCCGTTCTCAACCTCCGCCTCCCGGCATTTGTATGCATAGTGGATCGACTCTTCCCGGTCAGTGGACCGGCAGCTTAGTATAATGTCGGTCATATCCTCTGGATATTCTGTTGTGCCATAGCAGCCCGTAAAATATTCCTGTATCTCTATTTCGGCTTCCGGTCTGCTCATCTCAAGAATCTTCCTTTGTATCTTGATCTCTGAGCTTCCCTCCTCAAAGTAGAAAATCGTTTGGAGCTTCACCGTCAGATCCGCAAATTCAATCTCTACCGGATCGAGTGTCAGGATCCTGGTATCACCCTCTTCTCTGAATTTTGCCTTTGTCCTGCACAGACACATATCCACCTCTTCTCCCTGATAGATGATCTTGCAGCTCTTAATCGTTCCCTCGCCAGCATAGTGGGTAAAATATCCGGCTCTGTACTTCTCCTGAATCAAGAAAGGGTAAGAAGCATCCTGCACATGTTTTGTGCCAATTCCCACGGGCCAGTCGATTTTCGCAGCATAAGGACGTAAGTCCACAAGTGCGCCGCCCTGGTTCATATCCACACAGGTGCGCAGATACGGGTCTACATACCAGAAAAGCTGTTTCTTCGATCCATACAGGATATCACGCCAGAGTGCGCACTCGGGCTGTGTGTAGGTCTTATTAGCACGGTAGAAATCCGCGAACTCTGCCATGGTCATCTCTTCTAACTCCCCCTGGTCGCGGAGACTGGCATAATATGCCATACCATCCTCATAACTCTTTAAAAGCAGCTCGTAGGGTGCCTCCCAGCGTCCCATCTTGTTCATCCAGCCCGGTCCTACGAACATCATATTGTAGGCATATCCGCGGTTATACTTTTTCAGGGAACGGTACTGGTCGATGAGGTTATACAGATAGGGATACTGTCCGTCTTTATAAATCATCCCCCGCAGTACATTCTGTGGATGGGTACCAAAATTAGAACCATTGCCGTCAAAGCACGCGATCAAATCCCTTGACAGATGCGGGATCGCCACGATTCCTGAATCCTGCTCCTCATTTTCTGCGGGAGCATGGGTATTTGCTTTAGAGGGAATCCATGGATTCCACGGACCGCCGTCAAACAATGTATACCAAGAATTATTGCAGGTATGATAAGCCTTAGGACCTTCCTCCCAGCAGGTAGCGACCGCACATTTTACGGATGGGTACTGGGTCTTTATATAATGGATCAGATCAGCATCCATATAATAAGAACCTGTCGACTCAGGATAAAATCCGAAACAGTCATAGAACTTCTCGAATACGTCCGTCACGATCGTCTTCTTATCCTCCATCGAGAACATCCAGATGCAGAAATCCTTTGTCTTATATTTTTCACGGAATTCTTCACAGGGAAGACCAAGCAACGTCAATCCGATCTCATCCCTATATGTTTCATGGTGTTCTTTTGCCAGAGCCACTGCCTCCTCATTAAAGAGACTGGCATATGTCATCTGGATGGTGGTCCTGAATCCATTTCTATGGGCGATTTCCTGCTGTGTCTTAAAGATATCCAATGACTCTGTCAGCAGTTTTTCACTCCCCAGATTCTCCTCTTTCCCATGCCCGGTCACTTTTTCTGCATATTCCGGCACCATCTCCGGGCGGTGTATGATATTCAGAATAAATCTATCCATAAATATTTGTCTCTCCTTTTGTTCATTTTAATTTTTTACTGCTCCGGCAATCATACCGTCTACAATATATTTCTGCGCACAACAGTATACGATCAGAATTGGCAGAATCGACAGTACGATGAAAGCACATACGTAGTTCCATTTGTATGTCATATATCCCACAAAACTATAGATACTAAGAGGCACTGTATTTTTTGCAATATCTGTCACGAAGTACAGAGAAATCTGGAAATCGTTCCATACTCCCATGAATACAATAATGACGTTTGTAAATATCGCAGGCTTTAACAGTGGAAATACGACCTGGAAAAACATCCGAAAGAAGCCACAGCCCTCCAGCATAGCTGATTCGTCCAATGACCTCGGGATTCCCTTTACGACACCGGAGTAGATCATGATACTAAGAGGCATCCTGGACGCTACATGAATCAGGATAATGGACAGATAGGTTCCGCTCAATCCAATCATCTTTACGATAATGACCTCGGGAATCAACGCCAGAGGCGCGATCATGCCGATCAGGAAATAATTGGACAGAACCTTGCTGAGCTTATCACTTCTTCTCGTGAGCACAAAGGCAGTTACCGAAGAGACCAGTACGGTCAAAAGCACACTGCAGCCTGTGATCAGAAGACTGTTCTTGAATGCCCTAAGCAAGTTTCCCTGTTCCATGACATAGGAAAAGTTCTCCCATAAGATCTGCTTCGGCATGGAAAGATCCACGATTGCCGCTTCTTCTACTGACTTAAAGGAAGTCAGGATGACCAGGAAAAATGGAAATAGTACCAAAAACGTAGCGATAATACAAATTATGTAGACTGCCGTTCTGGATAATGTTTTTTTTGTTTTGTAATTCATCAGATATCCGGCTCCCTTCTCCTTAAGAAATTCAGTAAAGGTGAAATCACGGCAATGATCAGAAGGAACTGAATCAGACTGATTGCGGATGCATATCCCAGTGTTCCGACTCTCATTGCATCATAGGACAGTTTGCTGATTACCTGGGTGGCGCCATTGGGTCCCCCGTTCGTCATGGACATGACAATATCAAAAATATTAAAACCTCCGATCACACAAAGCGTGATCGTCGTATTTACAGAAGGTCTGACTAAGGGAAGTGTAATGAATCTGGTCGTCTGCCATGCACTTGCCCCGTCGATCCTTGCTGCTTCGTACACATCCCCTGAGATGGACTGCAGGCCTGCCAGGATGATAGCTGTATTAAAACCGATCCACATCCAGGACTCCACCGCACATACCACATAAAGGACAATGTTCGTATTCCCCAGCCAGTTCAGAGCCAGCGAATCCAGGCCGATGCTGCGCAGCGCCTCATTGAGGATTCCTGTATCCGGCTGCAGAATGAAGGTGAATACATAACCTATTACAAGTGCCCCGATGGTACAGGGCAGAAATACAACGGCCCTAAAGAAATTTCTGCCTCTGAACTTCCGATTTAAAAGCAATGCAAAGAGCAGCCCGAACCCTACCTTTAACACGGTGGTCACAAGTGCAAATAAAAAGGTATGTCCCAATGCAGGCAAAAAGCTTTGTGATAAAAACAAATCCTTAAAATTGCTCAATCCTATAAAACTTGGAGATTCAAAATTATAAATACTCCAGTCTGTAAACGAAAATACGAACCCTCCTACGATGGAACAGATATAAAATATCGTAAAGATGATGACCCCAGGGATTGCAAAGGCCAGAGGATAATATTTCCGTTCCAGTTTACTGACATTTTTCCGTTTCACTTTTCTCCTCCTTTTCTGGAAAAAAGGAATGCCGCAATACTCCGCGCTTGGATGATTGCAGCACTCCTTTCTGATACATAGAGGGATTTATTTGAATCCGTCAAATCCCAATTGTTTTCCGACTGTAATTACAGAATCACTCCAGATCTTTGCGCATTCTTCTGGTGTCTTCTGTCCAAGTAATACTGACAGGAATGCGCTGTTCGCATCGTCAGAAGGGGTGATCACATAAGTCTGGTTATAGTGAATCTCTGTTTCTCCTGCGTCGATATAAGACTGTGTGTCTTCCAATGTCTTACTTAAGTTCGTAGCTTCGATATCCTTCCATACGGAAGTACATGCTCTTGTTTCCATATTCAGCTTAATGTTGTCATCTTCTGCCATGAAGCTGAGGAAATCTTTCGCTGCGTCTACATTCTTGCACTGATTGGAGATATAGTATCCACCAGGACCTGCGATTGCAAGCTTGCTGTCGCCGTCTTTAGACGGTGCCGCAAACATTCCGATCTTACCTGCTGCTTCTGGAGCAACCTTCGCATACTCAGGATCTGCCCAGTCGCCCATGTACATCATGGCTGCTTCGCCGCTTCCAATTGCTTTTTGTGCCATCTCATATTTTGCCGTAGCCATATCTGAATTGATATACCCTTTGTCTACATAGCTTTTCAGGCGTTCGAACATCTCATTGAATTCCGGCAGGGAATCCCAACGGATTTCATTCTTATTCAGTTTTTCCAGAGCATCTGGATTTGCACTTAAGATATTCGGCCATTCTCCATTCATGATCTGATTCACTGTCCATGCATCAGCCATAGAAACATAAAGAGGTGTAACTCCTGCACCTTTTAACTTTTCACAGACTGCATCAAATTCATCGAACGTCTTAGGTATCTCGATTCCATTCTTCTCGAACACTTCTGTGTTATAAACAATTCCAAAGGAGTTCACACCGCCGTTCGGGAAGCAGTAGATCTTACCGTCTGAGTTAGTCACAAACTCTTTTCCCGTATCTGTCAGCTTGTCTACCCATGCTTCATCAGACAGGTCTACCAGGTTCTTCTCATGCTGATATGAGCTTGCCTGTGTTCCGGTATCTCCGATGAAGATATCCCACATACCGCTGGTCGACATCTTCGTCTGCAGCAGAGAGTCGAACTGATTATCATCAATCGCCTGGACATCCACTTTGTTGCCCGTCTTCTTTTCCCATGCATCCTTATATGTATTGATATTTGAGATCTCCACATGTGATGCTTTCAGGCCTACGGTAATTGTCACGCCTCCGCCTTTGTCAGTGCTTTCTTTTTTCTCTTTGTCACCACTGTTTCCACAGCCTGCTGCGGCCGTTACCATGACTGCAGCAACTCCAAGTGCAGCAGCACGTTTTGCAACCATTTTCCATTTCATAGCTTTATTCCTCCCTTTTGTGATGGTTTTATTATATCGGCTTATTTTACTGAAAAGAATATAATTTTTTTCCATCTCGTATACACTTTTCTGACTTTTCCCCTTATTTTTTATTTTCCACTATCCCTTTTTACTTCAATCCATTATAATAAAAAAATAATACATACTGCTACACTTATAATTACAGGAGATCCTTAACTTATGAGAAAATCAAAGCTAAAAAACATCCCTTTTAAAACAAAGCTGTTTCTTAGTCTGGGTACTGTTCTGCTGACATTATCGTTGATTGTCTGCATCTTCTTTTCCAGAACCTCTATTCGGAATGCGATGAATAATGATAAGACTTCCATGAATATTGTTCTGGAGCGCATTTCCACCCAGATCAATGAGCTCTATGAACAGATGAACATTGCTGCAACCTCGATCACCAAAAATCCCACACTGAAATCCGTGATCTTAAAGCTGAATACAGCAGACGCCGGAAATGCAGAACTCTATGTGGAGCAGACGCGGCGGGAACGCACGATCCAGACAGCTCTTGGGAATATGATGTTTTCGCCCATCATCTCCAATGTCATCCTGTATAACCAGGACAGGGGCTATTTCTATTATTCCGGGACCTACTATGACGATATGGATTATGTGTATGACAGGCTAGAGAAACTTACCCTGCCCAATCCCGCAGATACGCTGATTTCTATCTACAAGCCTCCCCACCAGAGTGACTGGACGACAGATGAACGTATGGTGCTTTCTGTTCTGCGCAACTTTTCTGATATGACTACCACACAGGATACCATTGTTGAGATCCAGGTACCTGTAAGCCTGATGGATGCGATCTGTACACAGGATTCTTTTGAATCCCAAAAGGAAGTCATGATTCTGGATCAAAGCGGAAATATTGTCTATCCCTACAATAAAGAAATTTCCTCCCTGCCAGCAAAGACTGTCAAGCAGATTCAAAAGCAGATTTCTTCTGGGAAAAGCAGGGATTATACTTATTCCTATTCCTACAGTGCAATGAAAAGTGAGACGACCGGACTTACTATGGTCCTGCTCTCCAATAATACCTCCATCCGTGAACAGGTCATTAGTTACATCTTCACCACGATCATTGTCCTGATCCTGACACTTGCCCTGACGCTGCTGATCATATTTACTTTGATCACACAGATGACCAGGCCTTTGAATGAGCTGATTTCTTATGTGAATGAGCTGAGTCTGGATAGTGATACGAAGCTCAAGCTTCCAGCAGACTCCTTTAATGAATTCGAGCTATTAAATACTTCCATGAATCAGATGGTCACGAATCTAAAGGCATCCATCCAGGAAATCTATGAGCTCCAGATACGGGAAAGCATGGCGAACCTTGCTGCGCTCCAGGCACAGGTAGACCCTCACTTCCTCTATAATGCTCTGAACAGTATCAGTGCCGCCAGCGAGGTCTATGACAGCGAGGTCACTACAGAAATGTGTCAGGAGCTTTCCTCTATGATGCGTTATGTTACTTCCAAAAAGACCGAGGTGCATCTGATCGAGGAGCTGACCCATACAAAAAATTATTTGGAATTTATGAAGATCTCAAATGGGACAAATTTTAACTATCAGATTGAGGTATCCCCAGAGCTTCACACACTGCTGATTCCCAAACTGTCCATTCAGCCATTCGCCGAAAACAGCTTCCGGCACGGTTTTAAGAATACCCTTCCCCCATGGAATTTTTCCATCGTCTGCCGGGCAGAGAAAGATCAATGGGAGATTCTGATCACGGACAATGGCGGGGGATTTAGTAAAGAGGCACTGAACCAGATTTCTACCGCCCCGGTCGCTGCTGCGGGCCTGGAAATCAACGGGCTGGGCCTTAACAATACATTTTCCAGACTTGCACTGCACTTTGGCAGCTCTTTTACCTACCAGGTCGTCAATTTGACTCAGGGCAGCCAGATTATTTTGAAAGGAGTTTTCCATCATGATTAAGGTATTAGTTGCAGAGGATCAAGTCCTGATTCAACAGGACGTCTGCCAAAAAATAATGAAGACCAATAAAGACGTAGAAGTGGTCGGCACGGCCCTGAACGGACAGGAAGCATACAAAAAGATTCTTAAGTTCTGCCCGGATGTTCTGATCACGGATATCCGTATGCCGCTGCAAAGCGGTCTGGAACTGATCCGCCAGTTGAAGGAGGAGCATATACCGATCAAGACCGTCATCTTAAGCGGATACAAGGATTTTGATTATGCCAAAGAAGCTATCCAGCTTGGAGTCGACGAGTATCTGCTCAAACCGGTCAGTATTTCTGATTTGGAATATGTGCTCAACACATTGGAAGAGAAAATCCTCTGGGACCAGAACTCCCGCCTGCATCAGGCATTGTATCAAACTTTGAATGCTGGTGCTTCCATTCCGTCCTCTGTCCTCCATACACTTTCCTTTCAGGAATGCTGCCTTATCCTGCTGAATCTGGACCCCTGTGCTACCTTTTCCTTTCAGGACTGGCTGTCCTATGAGAATGAGCTGGACGAGCTTTTAAAAGGCCCCTTGATACAGAAGTATCTGAAAAAAGGAGAAAGCGTACATATTTGCAGCGGACAGACCTATAACCAGCGGATTCTCGTATTTCTGATGCAGAAGGCTTCCCAGGATAAGCTGGACATGATGATTTCCGAACTACAGAAGCAGCTGCGTCGTTTTACGGTCTCCTCTACATTTTGTGTCTCCAGACCTTTTGTGCATCTTGACAGCCTGCATCAGGAATATCAGCTTCTGAATACACAGTTGAAAAATCAGTTGATCTTCGGTCAATCCGCAGTGCTTCGCGGTCAGAACTTCCTGGAAGAACTCCAGAAGCCTAAAAAGACTTTAAGCGGCTCCTTACTTGAGGATTTCCGTTTTTCTGTAAAATCCAGGAACAGTACTGAATTCCTGAGACACCTGCATACCTTCCTAGAGACCTGCCGCCTGCAGAAGATGACACAAAAGCATCTCAGCGAATATTTAAAACAGTTATTGCACCTCTTTTATGAGGACACATTAAACAGCCAGCTTACCGGAAGAGAGATGGAAATTGATGAATATCTGTCGAATGCCAAGACCTATGAAGAACTGGAGCTGTCCCTGCAGATTCTGTTTGAACAGCTTTTCCGCCAGAAAAACCAGGACAGCGCCCTTTCTGCCTCTTCAGAAGCCTTAATAGAAGATGTTAAGGAATATATCCGTGCGAACTATGGAAAAGAAATGAATATCAATGATATTGCTATCCACTTTTCGATCACCCCTACTTACTTGAGCCGTCTGTTCAAGAAATACTCGGATATTCGTCCCATAGAATATTTGACCAATTACCGGATTCAGCAGGCCTGCGACTATTTTTCCCACTCCCAACTGACTGTGCGGGAGGTGGCCGAACTATGTGGTTACGCTAACCAGTTCTATTTCAGTAAAGTCTTCAAACAGATTACTTCTCTCTCCCCATCTGAATACCGCATCCAGCATCAAGCTGAGGAACAAAATGAGGACGCAGGGCGCATATAAAGTCAACACAAAAGGAGCCGAGTGCATATGCATGCCTCAGCTCCTTCTCAGTCACTATTCAAATTTTACATCTCAGCGATTTTTCGCACGATTGCTTCCATCTCGTCCCATTTCGCTTCCATATCCTCGATCAGCTTGAACTGTGTCCTCGCCCTGTCAAGGTTATGGTTCTCTCTATGAATCCTAAAATAGTGATCCCCCTCCAGGTAATCTGTGAGGAATCGCATTCCACATTCATACGTCATGACCTTTGCTCCCATAGGAAGCATCCTGATCTCGTTCTCTGTCAGACTTCCTCTGCATCCCTCTAAGAATCCCCTGACATAGACCTCAAATAACTCCAGATCACAGGAGACCTTTGTTAGGTCTGTCTCATCTTCGGCCGCCGTATTGGCGCCGAAACGGATAGAATCGCCAAAGTCATTCATCGCAAGACCTGGCATGACCGTGTCCAGATCGATGACACAGATTCCCTTTCTCGTTACATCATCAATCATAATATTATTGAGCTTGGTATCGTTATGGGTAACGCGCAATGGCAGCTCTTTCCTTTTCAGCATATCGCCAAAAACGTCCGCATCTGCCTCCCTATCCAGCACGAAACGAATCTCATCCTGAACAAGTTCTGCCCTTCCCATCTTATCTTCCTCCACTGCTCGTCTAAAATCATTGAATCGTTTCCTCGTATCATGGAACTGCGGAATCGTCTCATGCAGTGTCTCTGCCGGGTAATCAGCAAGGAGGTGCTGGAAGTTTCCGAAGGCAAGCGCGCTCTGGTAGAAATCTTCCTTCGTCTCTACCTGATCGTAACAGGTTGCACCCTCTATGAATATGTATGCTCTCCAATACTCTCCCCTGGAATCGACATAATAACTCTCTTTTTCCTGGGTCGGAATAACATTTAGAGTCTCTCTTTCCGGGTCACCGCCGTTCTCAATAATCCTACGGCGCAGATAGGAAGTCACTCCAATGATATTCTCCATCAGTTCCTTTGGCTTCTGGAACACTTCCTGATTCATCTCCTGTAAGATGACTCTCTTTTCCCCATGCCCTGGAATATCATATGTCAGGAGAAATGTATTGTTAATATGTCCATTTCCATATGGTGCTCTGGACTTTAATGTCCCGATATACTGATACGCTTTCAGCACCTCTTCCAGTTCTGTTTCTGTAATCTTTGTCATAACTTCTCCTTACCTTGTTACTGGTATTTCTTATTGTAGCCGTACAGCATAGCCAAAATTCCAGCCAGCCCTACAAGCTGCAGCAGAAGATGTTTCACTCCAATCGTCTTCTGCCCTACGATGATCAGGGCGAGGCAGACACAAAATACCAGGATATAAAGTATTATTTTCACCCATTTATTCATATCAACTTCCCCCTATCCTTTCAATCCGCCGAGGCTCATGCCCTGTGTCAGCTTCTTCTGTACCAGGATATACAAAATCAGAGTAGGCAGCATGACAATGATCAGACCGGCATAGAGCCGTCCATAGTCAGCCGCTGACTTCTGTGCCTGCATCAACTGCATCAGTCCGACCGGCAGTGTCTTCAATTCCTTTTCTGTCAACAGTGTCATGGAAATGATGTACTCATTCCAGAAAGACAGGAAGTTGAACAGAATAATCGTAATGATACTTGGTCTTGCCATCGGCATCATAATTTTTACCATAGTGTGGAAATATCCGCTTCCATCTACAAACGCAGCTTCCTCATAATCCTTTGGAATGGAGACGAAGAATCCTGAAAGCAGATAAATCGTAAATGGCAGTGCCGTGGCTGCATATATCAGGGCCACCATGAAACGGTTGTTTATGAAAAATCCCGCCCCGAACCACTCTTTGAGCATTTTATCACCGTCTACCAGCATCAGGAAGATCGGAACAACGATGTAGTTCACATTGATGAAAAGACCGCCCATGAACATCACATTGAGGAATTTACTTCCTTTGAACTTATAGCGTGCCAGTACGTAAGCAGCCGGCAGTGCTACTACCAAGAGAATCAGCAGTGCAAGCACTGTTACCATGATAGAATTCAGGAAATAATCTCCCATCTTCGCCTTAGAAAAAGCATCGATAAAGTTCTGGAAATAGAATCCTTTCGGCAGCGTCCACGGATTACCATAAAACTCTGAATTTTCTTTGATAGATGCCAGGAATACCCAGCCAACCGGCACGATAATGCTGACAGCTAAAAGAATCAAGAAAATATACACAATAATTCTGGAGGGTTTGAATTTCTTATTTTTCATTGTCCACACCTCCTAAAATTCAAGCGGTTCCCGCTTCGTAGCAACATTGACTACTGCGGACAGACCGAATGAGAATAAAAATACTACAACGCCGATTGCCATACCATATCCGTATGAGGAGTTGGTGTATGCCTGACCGTACATATAACTTAAAAATACTTCTGTAGATCCATCTGGACCTCCATTTGTAAGAGCTTTTACAAAGAGGAAGCTCAAGTTGATGGAACTGATAATGAAGAAGGTAAGTGTTGTACGGATATTTGTCCATATCAGAGGAAGAGTGATGCTGAAAAACTGAGTCAGCTTTCCTGCACCTTCCAGATTCGCTGATTCATAAAGGCTCTCTGGAACACTGGTCATACTTGCCATGTACATAACCATGTAGTAACCAATCGCCTGCCACACCATCGCAATGACCAGACTGTAGATTACAATGCTCTGATCCCCCAGCCACAGGATCGGCGAGGCGTCTTTCCCTCGAAAGATTCCCAGGATACTGTTCAAAAGACCACTGTTCGGGTCATAAATGGCTGAGAAAATCGCGGAAATTACTACTACGGATAAAATATTAGGAATATAGAATATTACCCTGAAAAAGTTCTGTCCCTTTAAGTTCTCACGTGATAAAATTGCTGCAAAAACCAACGCAAAGAACAGAGTAATGATCGTAACAAGCACGATCAGCAGGATAGAATTCTGGAAGGAACGGAAGAATTTCTGATCCTGGAATAAAATCTTAAAGTTATTAAGTCCGACAAACTGCTTATTATTTGAAAATCCGCCCCACTTATAAAGCGACATCTTAAATACATTAATGGTCGGTATCAGCATGAAAATGATAAATAAAATCACGGATGGTAATACGCAGGCTGCGATAAATCCGCTTCTGCCCTTCTTGTGCCGCATACATATACCTCCTATCCCCGTGCGCTATGTATGATAAAGCGCAGGGAACACGCCTGGAATACCTCCATCTGTGTTCCCTGCCGCTTTAAAGTCTCTCACTGAATTCCTTCAGTAACGTTTCATTGAAACAATGTTTCGACGAAGCAGCGTCCTATCGAAATAATGCTTTCATTACATTGCATCTCTCAGTTTGTCGCTTGCAGCTTCTACATCTGCCTGCCAGTCTTTCACTGTCTTGTCACCGCTCATTACGCTGTTTACTGCGTTGAACAGAGAATCTGTCATAGAAACACCCTCTACAGGATCTGTTGCTGCGAATCCGCCCATAACTGCAACTGCTGCATCATTGTCATAAATGTGATAGTATAACTGGCTGTCTGCATCCAGTTTGTCTGCCATACCTGCGATTGGCTGTACAGCGCCTGATTTTGCGAAGATATCAGCTGCTTTATCAGAATACATAAATGCAACCCACTCTTTTGCAAGATCCTGGTTCTGTGCTTCTGCAGGAATCCACATCTGCTCGAAGAATGTGAAAGAAGATGGCTTCTGATCTTTGGAAACTGCAGGAACTGCTGTGAATCCCCATTCGAATCCGTCTGCTCTCGGAGCATCCTTCATCTCTCCTGGAAGCCATGTTCCATTCGGACAGAAGATTGCTTTGTTGTCGAGAATCAACTGCTGATTCTTTGTAAAGTTATCGTTGTTAGCATTTGCTACTGTCGTAGGTTCTGTGTACTTTGCAAGCATCCCAACTGTATCAAATACAGCGGTAGCCTCCGGTGTCTCCCAGATACCATCTTTGTATGTCATTGCTTCATTGTAGAAATCTGCTCCGCCTGATGACTCAAGAAGTGCATATGTAAATGCATCAAAGTATCCAGGTGTCGGGTATGTGAATAAGGAGATGCCTTCTGCCTTCGCCTTGTCACCTAATTCCCACATCTCATCCCATGTTGTCGGAACTTCCCATCCTTTTTCCTTTAACAGACCTGCATTGTAGAATAATCCACATGGGCTGTAGAACATTGGTGCGTAGTATGTTACGCCGTCGCCATAAGGCATGGTTCCCAATGTGTCCAGGAATCCTGGAAGAATCTTGTCTTTTACTTTCACATCTTCGCCCGGAACTGTCATATCCAGTACGTCTGTGAGTTCAAGAAGACCTTTTTCCTTGGTCAGTGTCTCTGTAAGACCTGCTTCACGTCCTGTTGCACAGTGAACAACGTCAGGATAATCTCCGGCTTTCATGCTTGGGCTGATGACATCTTCAATCTTCTTGTCAACGGTCAGCTCAACTGTTACGCCTTCGTGCGTCTCTTCGAATGCAGTCTTGACTTCTTCCCACATATCCGCACCGTAACCGCCTTCAAATGCTGCTACTTTCAGCACCTGTCCGTCTTTGCCGGAATCCTTGGAAGCTTCGTCTGATTTGCCTTCATCCTTTTTGCCGCCGCATCCGACTGCCAGTGTTCCAACCATTGTTACACAAAGCAGCACGCTTACTAGTTTTCTTTTCATAACATTTTTCCTCCCTGTTAATTAATATTTTCCCTCTGCGGACCTTTTTCCTGCAGAGATATTTTAAGAACGCTTTCGCTGTCCTTAAATTCACTTAAATGGTGTACCAAATAATCTCATTCGCCTCCATGTGAAGCGGGAAGCTGCTTCCATCTCCCTTATATACAACGGTGTCCTGCTCTTCATAGGTGTTATTCACTACACAGTACTTTCCGTTCGCAACATAGGCATGTACTTCTACATTATAATTACTGCTGAACCATCTCTTGAGGTTCTCTTCATCTGATGCAGACCAGATGACCGCCCGATAAAGAAGCCTGCTGTTCTCAAAACTGTATGGGAGTCCACTGATATACACACTTCTTCCCTTTCCGAATTCATGTACAGCGAGCTGTACTTCCTTCTCTCTCTGACAGAGAATGGTCGTTCCATCTAGTGCATAAATGCTCTTCTTGCCTTCCCCAAAATCAATCTCTTCCTTGACATCCTCTGTAATGAAATGTTCATGCTCTTCCCAGTTATACTTATCCCTGTTCAGAGTCATGCCATTCTCCTTCTCAATTCCCAGAACGCTTGCCAGCTGAATGAACCGTCCCTCCCACTGATGGGCTGTCGGTTCTCCCACACCGATGAATCCGCCTCCTTCATATATAAAGCGTTTCACTGCTGTCACGACCTTCTCATCGATCCAATTCTCGCCGCCTGTATATGCGGTATCAGCATCTCCGATATTAAGGAGCACATCGATATCTTTCAAAATATCCGGGTTCTCTCTGATATCATCAAAGTTGATGAACTTCACATCGAACGGTGCACCGCTCAATGCCTCGATGATTCCTGCATAAGAGTAATTCTGCTTATGATAGATTGCATGATGTACCATGTGATTGCCCCATGCACGCATCCTGCCCCAGCAGTTCAGTACGGCGACTCTCTTCACGCAATAAGGTGTCGTTCCTTTGATATTCTCATATAAGACCCTGAATTCATTGCATACAGACTCTACATAATCTATGAATTCTGGGAACTGTAACGCGAGCTTTAGATATCCGCCGTAGCCGATCCGGTCAATCGGACTTCTTAAGATTGCACGTCTTGCAGTCACCCAGTTGAACTTCGCTTCCTTGACTGGATCTCCGCCTTCATGGAATACATCCGGGAAGAAATACGGAAGGAAACGTCCCTCTGTGTAATCCACTCCCTTGATGTCGCTAATCAGTCTAAGTGTAGCACCATTGCCCACACTTCCTACGACAGCATCCAGCCCAATACTTTTGAACTCATCCATGAACGGCTCCATGCCGATCCAATGGTCTCCTAAGAACATCATGGCCTCTTTGCCATACTCATGGGTAATATCCACCATCTCTTTTGCAAGCTTGGCCACTTCTCTTCTCTGAAAGCTCTGAAAATCCTGGAACTCCTTGGAAGGAATCCGATAAGTATTGTTCATATATCCCTGGTCTATGATGAATTCGGGACGGAACTTATAGCCAACCTCCTGCTCGAACTGCTCTAATATATATGGGCTGACCGATGCAGAATATCCATACCAGTCTACATACTTCTCTCTTGCGAGTTCATCAAAAATCAGGGTGAACTGATGGAAAAAAGTCGTATAACGAATCACATCCACATGAGGATTATCCTCCAGATATCTGCGGAGACGCTGCATAGAATACGCTTTTGTCTTAGGCTGCCTTACATCAAATGTAATCTGCTTCTCCACGTCCTTCCAGCCATTCGTCACTGCGTTATACATATGTACCGGATCCCACATAATATAGGTAAGAAAGCTCACCGTATAATCATGGAATAAATCTGCCGGATGTATGATGACATCACCGGACTCCTCATCATATGTCCACTCGCCATAAGGAACGACTTGTCCTGTCGTTCGGTCAATGACCTCCCACCAGCGCTTGATATCATCATGAGTATTCACCGCAAGCATGTCTGGATAGAGATGATCCATAAGATGTATCTTAAGGGTCTCTTCGCAGGCCGTATGAAAATCTGTCATGATGTACATTTGCTGTACTTCATCCATATTGGCTTTTGCCCACGCATTGTCTTTTCTTGTTGTATAATATGTAGAATAGACTTTGGCATTCACATCGCGTAATTCTTCTGGAAAGTCTGTCCCATCACAGTCACGTATGGCATCTGCTCCCCAACGCTTTAAGATTTCTTTTGTCTGAGGTACTACATCCACATCTGTCGGAATCGTTACACGACCAAAAGATAAATTGCTTTCCATAATTTGTCTCCTTTTACATAACGAGACTGTGCCAACTCGTTGAATCCATTTTTCACTTTATACAAATTATTTATTTCATTATATCATTTTTTATAGCATTTGCACAATTATTTATTTCAAGTATACGAATTTAAATGACCCGTATCAACTTATTTATTGCTCTAAAAGTTATATATCTTGTCTTTATTCAAGAGAAATGTTATGATAAATGAGACCAAGACAGATTTCCATGTAAAATTCTACAAAAACCGACAAGGAGTTTTCATATGGCACATATTCAATACTCTCTTACTGACCTATACAACCAGCAGCCATTGGAACGACTGCTTTATATTTCTTCGGCAACCTATGGGAACGACTGGATCAGCATGTTTCATTCCCACAGCTTCGCAGAACTTTTCTATGTCCAGGACGGGCAGGGATATTTTTGCACAGAATCTGAAGAGATTCCCATCGGCAGGGATTCTCTGATTTTAATCAACCCCAATATCCGTCACACAGAGAAATCCTCACAGACACATCCTCTCACCTATATTGTGCTGGGAATCGATAATCTCCATTTTCAATTCGCAGGAAGTGAATATGGGGCTTACCGCGTCTATGATTTCCACAAGCAGAAGGAGGCCTGCCTCCCGCTCATGCAGATGATGCTGGACGAGGCCCGCGGCCATCGCATCTCCTCCGAACTGATCTGTCAGCACTTTTTAAGTATACTGCTCCTAAAAATACTGAGAATCAGCGGCAATCAGTTCACCCCCTATTCCTCAAAGAATATTCCTGCGGAATGTGAGACCCTCAAATATTATATTGACACGCATTACCAGGAAAATATCACATTAGACACCTTAGCTGAGGTCTCTCACTTGAATAAATACTATCTTTCCCATTTGTTCAACAGAGCCTTTGGAATCTCCCCCATCACATACCTATTAGAGCGGAGAATCCTTCACAGCAAGGAGCTACTGAAATCTACTGATTTCAGTATCACACAGATTGCACATACCACCGGGTTTTCCTCTGCCAATTATTTTTCCCAGTCCTTCAAGCGCTACACAGGACTGACCCCTGCCGCATACAGAAAAAACCATCAGGATACATAAAAGGCGGAGAGCCGCTGTGGTGTCATATCACCATACTGCTCTCCGCCTTATTATGAATATTTATCTGTCTATCGCCTTTTTCAGTACCTGATAAAGCTGTGATACATCTACCGGCTTTGTCAGGAAATCATCCATACCTGCAGCCAGAGCTGCATCTTCATCCTCTTTAAAGGAATTTGCTGTCATGGCGATGATCGGGATTGCCTTTGCATCCTGACGTTCCATGCCACGAATTCTACGGCATGCTGTCAATCCATCCATGACAGGCATCTGAATATCCATAAGGATTGCCTGATACTGCCCAGGTCTGCTCTTATCAAATAGCTCCACTGCCGCTTCTCCATTCGCGGCCCGACACACTTCTGCACCCTGCATTTTAAGCAGTTCTATAGAAATCTCCGCATTCAAGTCATTATCCTCTGCAAGAAGGATTGTCTTCCCTTCCAGATAATGCGCCTGCATCGTCTCCGGTTGTTCCTCTTCCATGACTCCGATCGGGAAAGCAGCTGTAAAATAAAATTCACTGCCATGCCCTGGTTCGCTTCTGAGCTTTAATTCCCCGCCCATTAACTGCACAATGGTCTTACTGATTGCAAGTCCAAGTCCTGTCCCCTGACTCTTGGAATAGTTCGGTCCTACCTGTTCAAATGCGCCGAATATCCGCTCCTGATTCTCTTTTGAAATCCCGACTCCATTATCAATGACCTGAAAATGATAGACAACATGTTCCCCATCCTGCTCCTCCAATGTCACACATACACGGACAGTTCCACCCGAAGGCGTGAATTTAAACGCATTCGAAATCAGGTTCGTAAGCACCTGTTTTAACCGGACTGCATCTCCCTTAAGAATATCAGCTCCAAGATTTAGTTCCATATTGAAATTCAGCTTCCGCCGTCTGGCATCTGCTGTCATCATACTTTCCAGTTCATCCATAAGCCTGCCTATCGAAAATGGCTCATCCGCAATTGTCATCATCCCGCTCTCAATGCGGCTCATATCCAGAATATCGCTGATCAGGCTTAAAAGGTAATGGCAGGAGGTACGAATCTTCATCAAATTCTCATGGGCCTTCTTAGGCACTCCTTCCATCATACAAGTCAAATCGCTCAATCCAACGATTGCGTTCATTGGAGTCCGAATCTCATGACTCATACGGGAGAGGAATTCTCCCTTGGCCCTGTTGGCCGCTTCCGCCTTCTCAAGACTGCTCTGCATTCTTGCCGCATGAATTCTTGAGACCGCGACCGCCCCGGCTAAAAGAACAAGGAGCAATGCAACACCCCCAATGATAGATACAAACTTCACCGGGGCACTGTAAATCAGTTCCACAATCGATACACTTCCACTGCCGACAGAAATCATGTTCTGGGTAGTCAGAGCATCCTTCTCCTCACTTGTCATACTGCTGATGGACTTATTGAGCACGGTCAGCAGCTCCGTCTTAACTGGGCTTTTGAGAGCAAAGCTCATATGGTTCAGATCGTTCACCAGGGTATTAGGAATCACATTCGTATAATGGTGCTGCTGGATAGCCCGCTCAATATGATGCGAAACCCCATAGAAAAAATCGACCTCCCCATGGTTGACTGCCTTAAGTGCCTCATTTGTATTCTTATAATACTTTACCCGGGCCGCCTTGATATTGTCGGGCATCTCACGACCCTCAAGGATTGCCCCTGTCAGACCGTCTGACGGGTAACTGACCTTCTTATTCCTTGCGATGATATCATTAAAAGTAGCGTACGGCGTAGACAATGCCATATTCTTTACAATTCCTTCGGCTTCCTTCCCAAGAAAAGCTCCCAGCATATCGGCTTTTCCCTGTTGAACAAGTTCTAATGCTTCATTATATCCCTCTACATACAGATAGGTAAACTCAAGCCCTGTAAACTCACTTACTTTATCCAGTACGTCCGGTATGATTCCATTATGGATATCATGTTCTGACTCCTTACAGAAAAGCGGATGCCAATCCCTCACGACCGCAACAGATACCGTCTTCTTATCCCGGATATAGGCCTCCTCCTCTTCTGTCAGATAGATACTTTCAATACTGCCATCTTTAAAATTCGCTTCATAACGCTCTTCTGCAAAATTCGGATTGGACTCGGTAATTTTCTCCAATGCCATATTCAGTCCATCCAGCACTTCCTGATTCCCCGGTGTAGTCACGATGTAATGGGGCTGAGAATCAAATTCCTCTGCAACACGTAGATTGCCGCTATCTTCTGTGCTGTTCACCAGTAAAAGATCCACATCCCCATTCTCCACATAATAATGCAGATTCTTATTTCTCATCTGGTCATAAGCATACTCTACGATCGTACACTCCACGCCATTGCTCTCCAACGCCACTTCGAGACGCCGCCGATTCTCCTTTGCATTTTTATAAACACCGATCTTCTTTCCATCAATGCTCTTCCAATCAAAATTCTTAATACTTTCATCGTCCTTGCGGGCCAATAATACAGATTTACTATGACCTGTATTATAATCTGGATATGCATAATACGCCTCCCCGCCTTCCAGATAATATGCTCCGCCCATCAAGTCATACTGTCCATCCAAAAAATTCTTCAGCATGGTCGACCCGTCTGATATGTCAATATATTCATACTTCCATCCGGTATAATTGGCGATTTCATTCAGATAATCTACCACCAGTCCATGCCTGTTCCCATGCTCATCCACCTCTGTGAACCCCGGAACATCTGGAAAGGCAACCCGCAGCACGCGCTCCTCCTGAGCCCTTACTTTTTGTCCTATTATAAAAAACAGCCCTATAAATAAAACAGACATTAAAAAAATTCTTATGCTTCTCAACGCTCTCTTTCGTGACCGCGGCATGATGCCCTCCTATTATCTTTCGATTTATTTTAAGCCTGTAAAAGGTACTGCCGGTACTTCAAAACGGAATTCTCCCGGCACCCGCTCTCACAATCACATTTTAACATAGATTCCCCTGACTTGCTATCTAAATAAAGAAAACAAAAAAGAAACCTCTTAATTAAGGTTTCTCATCGCTTTTTAAATATTGAATGCGGAAGATGGGACTTGAACCCACACGAGCGCATTGCTCACAAGATCCTTAGTCTTGCTCGTCTGCCAGTTCCGACACTTCCGCATTTCGTAACGTTTTTTGTTGTTTCCTCGTTACAAATGATATAATACTATGTTTTTCCTCAAATGTCAACAGAATTTTGTATATTTTTTATTTAATTTAAAAAATTCATTTTTGAGTATTAAAACACATCCTGCATTTATATAGAAGAAAGCCAATCAGCAGCCCTTAAATGTACTGCAGATTGGCCATTCTACGGACTTTAAGTCCTTCGTTTCTATTCCATATTCCCAGGAAATCTCGGAATACCATCGAATCCTGCTTTCAGATCCTCATCTGTTGGAATGTAATCTGTCATCAGTCCGTCATGGAATTTCTCGTATGCATACATATCAAAATATCCTGTTCCAGTCAGTCCAAAGAGAATGGTCTTCTCTTCTCCGGTCTCCTTACACTTCATCGCTTCATCAATTGCAACCTTAATTGCATGGCTGCTTTCCGGCGCCGGCAGGATTCCCTCTACTCTTGCGAACTGCTCCGCTGCCTCGAATACTGCTGTCTGCTCCACTGAACGCGCTTCCATGTATCCATCATGATAAAGCTGTGACAAGATAGAACTCATTCCGTGATATCTTAGGCCGCCTGCATGGTTCGCAGATGGGATAAATCCACTTCCCAGTGTATACATCTTCGCTAATGGGCATACCATTCCGGTATCACAGTAATCATAAGCAAATACTCCTCGTGTCAGGCTCGGGCAGGATGCAGGCTCTACTGCGATAAACTGGTAAACTGCCTCTCCTCTTAACTGTTCACCCATGAATGGAGAGATCAATCCCCCTAAATTGGAACCGCCGCCTGCGCAGCCAATGATGATGTCTGGCTTAATTCCGTATTTGTCCATTGCAATCTTTGTCTCCACGCCGATGATGGATTGATGCAGCATTACCTGGCTTAATACGCTTCCCAGAACGTATCTGTATCCTTCTGTATGAGTAGCGACCTCTACCGCCTCTGAAATGGCACATCCAAGACTTCCTGATGTTCCCGGATGCTCTGCCAGAATCTTTCTGCCGACCTCTGTAGACTCAGACGGAGACGGTGTCACACTTGCTCCGTATGTCCTCATCACTTCTCTTCTGAATGGCTTCTGTTCATAGGAACATTTTACCATGTATACCTGGCAATCCAGGTCGAGATATGAACAAGCCATGGATAATGCAGTGCCCCACTGTCCTGCTCCTGTCTCCGTAGTCACACCTTTCAGGCCCTGATCCCTCGCATAATAAGCCTGTGCTATCGCTGAATTCAGCTTATGGCTTCCGCTCGTGTTATTTCCCTCGAACTTATAGTAGATCTTTGCTGGTGTCTGCAGCTTTTCCTCCAGACAGTATGCCCGAACAAGCGGTGCAGGACGATACATTTTATAAAAATCTCTGATTTTCTGCGGAATCTCAATATATCTGTTATCATTATCTAATTCCTGCTTTACTAACTCGTCACAGAACACAACACCAAGTTCTTCTGCTGTCATTGGTTCTAATGTAGCAGGATTTAAAAGTGGAGCCGGCTTATTCTTCATATCGGCACGTACATTGTACCATTCCTTCGGCATCTCGCTTTCTTCCAGATAAATTTTGTAGGGAATTTTGTTCTCGTTCATTTTCATAATCTCCTTTCAACTTTTCCGGGATAAATAGGTAAAAAAATACCCTTATCCCTCACAATAATTTATTGCAGGGACAAGAGTATAAAATATCAAATATATAAAACTCCTGCGGTGCCACCCAGCTTGATGCTTAAAACGCATCCTCTCACGCATACTGACATATGCCGACTTTGTTAACGGAGTACGCTCTCCGGCTCACCTACTATACTTTTCAGGTCGCCCTCAGAAGCCCATTCCTGACTGTCTTTTCCTGCCGCAATCCCACCACCTGCGGCTCTCTGTGTGGTAAGTACAGAAAGTACTTGCTCTTCCTCATCGGTTTACAGAAACTTTACCACGATGAAATCTCATTGTCAAGAGTTTTTTATATTCTTATTTGAATAATAACTTCTCCCGGAAACTGGAAACCATGGTATTTTAATACCTATTATGCACGTCTTCGGCAAAGCACATAAAGTCTTTTAATTCAATGAACATTCCGTTATCCAGCACTGCCTTTCCGCTCATCTTCCCGAACACCTGATGCTGATCTGACGCAATTACAACGGCCGAGATTTTTGCCGCGCGGTCAAGCACAGGCTCAAACTCCATCTCGAACCTTCCGTCACTGGAAGTAAATGTCCATGGTTTCATATAATCCCCCTCTGGGATATGGAAAATGACATCATCTAATTTGTGTGCCTTGCCATCATAGAACAGCATATTCTCGGATGCTGCGCTCGTGTCCCCAAAGCCATATCCTATATTAAATCCGAAGGGCTTTCCACCGACAGTCCCATTGCCGCTCCCCCAATACCAGCGGTTATCATAGGTCCACACTCCCCTGCCCCAGTCCAGAGTTCCATAATCCGTCTCGGGCTTG
Organism: Faecalicatena faecalis; assembly: GCF_012524165.2. GTDB lineage: Bacteria > Bacillota > Clostridia > Lachnospirales > Lachnospiraceae > Faecalicatena_A > Faecalicatena_A faecalis. The sequence continues at coordinate 7,934 of NZ_JABACJ020000009.1, read as the reverse complement.
AACCAGTAAGTAACCTCATCAAAGGCCATATATCCCTCGGCCCGCATACAGTTGATCTTTTGATTATAATAAAAGGCCGTCTTCTTCTCCTTCCACGGTGTTGCGATCACCATTGTGTCCATCGGAGGCTGTGACAGCGTAATCTCACAATGGAACGGCTTACCTTTCCAGAAATCCTTGAAATCACATTTGATCGTCCTCTTCCCCGGCGTGACCAAAAACTCCATACTCAGACGTTTGTCTTTATACTTAATATTGCCCTTATCTGAGGTGGCAGGCATCTTCATCTTCCCCATGGGGAAAGCGTTCAAGATCGTTTCCGTGTGCTCCCAGCCCTCCTTAAAATTCAAAAGGGAGACAGACTGCAGACCAATATAGCCGTCATCTGACAGGGTAAATGCACCTGCAAAATCCTGATTCAATACCAGATAGTAATCCCATTCCTTAATTCGAAACTTTGATGCCTTGATACGACTTCTGTCATATTCCTGGATGAGAGCCTTTGACCATCCTGGTTCCCTTAGGCTTCCGTCCGCCTTCAATAAGGGCTGTCTTTCTGTAACTTCATGATTCCTCATACCGCCATCTCCTATCTGTGTCGTCTTTCTTCTGCCTGAAAATAGAAAAAGCCCGAATCCCGCAGGGGACTGGGCTTCATACTATTCATTTTACTACGCGATCTGAGCTTTTGCAACCTCTGCAAGTGTTGCAAATCCTTCTTTGTCGCTTACTGCCAGCTCAGCTAACATCTTTCTGTTCATATCAACGTTAGCCAGCTTTAAGCCGTGCATAAACTTGCTGTAAGACAGACCGTTCATTCTTGCTGCTGCATTGATACGAGCGATCCATAACTGTCTCATCTGACGTTTACGCTGCTTTCTTCCTGCGTAGGAAGATGTGAGTGCTCTCATAACAGACTGTTTTGCAACTCTGTACTGTTTGGAACGTGCTCCTCTATATCCTTTTGCTAACTTTAAAGTTCTGTTATGTTTTTTCTTAGCGTTCATTCCGCCTTTAATTCTTGCCATTTCTTATTCCTCCTTCATCAACTTCCAAATCTTACAGATATGGTAATACTTTCTTCATGTTCTTTACATTTGTAGCATCTGTGATAGCCGGGTGTCTAAGATTTCTTTTTCTCTTAGTAGACTTTTTCGTTAAGATATGGCTCTTGTATGCTTTATTTCTTTTCAGTTTCCCTGTACCTGTTGCTTTGAAGCGCTTTGCTGCCGCTCTATTTGTTTTGATTTTTGGCATGATGATTTCCTCCTTCATTGTGCGTTTTACTGAGTGCAGTGCACCCGTAATGTTTTATTTTTAACGTTTTTCAGTTAAAACCATGCTCATGTTTCTGCCTTCCATTTTAGCCGGTTTCTCTACGACTGCCACGTCTTCCAGTAAAGCTGCAAAATCATCCAAGATATGCCTGCTCTGCTGTACATGTGCCATCTCTCTTCCGCGGAAACGCAATGTTACTTTCACCTTGTTGCCCTTTGTGATGAACTTCTTTGCGTTGTTAACCTTAGTGTTCAAGTCATTGGTATCAATATTCGGTGAAAGGCGTACTTCCTTCACTTCGACAGTTTTCTGCTTTTTCTTGGCTTCCTTGTCTTTGCGTGTCTGCTCGTATTTATACTTGCCATAATCAATAATCTTGCAGACCGGTGGTTTTGCCATTGGCGCAATCTTCACCAAATCAAGTTCTGCATCCATTGCCATCTTAAGGGCATCCCGGGATGACATGATTCCTAACTGTTCCCCATCCTCACTAACCAGACGGACCTCTTTGTCCCTGATCTGCTCGTTAATCATTAAATCGCTAATTGTCGTATACCTCCGTTGATTGAATTTCCTTTAGGTTCTTCCGCGAATAAAGACAAAAAAACGAGTGAATATCATCCACTCGACTCTCTGCATATGCATACTCTACTCAAGATATGTAAATGCTTCAATATCAGACCAATAGTCACCCGCTTGTGCTATGGTGAGAGTGGATACTCTACTTTATTTTTCGCCTCACGCAGATATTAGGTTATCATACCAATTCATAAATGTCAATACATTTTTTATAATTTTACAATATGATACCTATTGTAGGTCTGTATGGCAATCCTGCAGATATCGCTTGCACTCCCACATGCGGCCATTTTCCTGACTTGTTAATTTTACACCAAATACGCTCTTCTATCAAGAGTATTTTTATGGAAGGCATTCCCAATCCCTTCATTATGACGATTTTTCTTGTATTTTCAGGGGCTTCATGTCATAATAAGACTATTAATGTCTAAATATTAATATTTATAAGGAAGAGAGTTTGAGGAGGTTTACTACATGAACGAAAGCAGAAGCAATTTTACTGGTAAGATTGGCTTTATACTGGCTGCCGCTGGTTCTGCCGTTGGACTGGGAAACATATGGCGTTTTCCCTATCTTGTCGCCAAATATGGCGGAGGAACATTTTTATTGTGCTACATTATTCTCGCTGTAACATTCGGTTTTACACTGATGACCGCAGAGATCGCACTTGGACGTAAGACCGGCTTAAGTGCCATCGGCGCTTTTAAAAAGCTGGATAAGCGCTTTGGTTTCCTGGGCATCCTGGCATCTATCGTTCCAATCATCATCCTGCCCTACTATTCTGTTATCGGCGGATGGGTCATCAAGTATTTTGGAACGTTCATTTCAGGAGGGACGAAGGCCGCTGCAGGAGATACCTATTTCACTGATTTTATCGGCAGCGTAAAGAGCCCGCTCATCTGGTTCATTTTATTCGTCGCTTTTACAGCCGTTGTCGTTATCTTCGGTGTGGAAAAGGGAATTGAAAATGTCAGCAAGTTCCTGATGCCGATCCTGGTCGTACTGACTGTCGGTATTTCCATCTATGTACTGACAATGGACGGAGCTATGGAAGGCTTAAAGTACTATATCATGCCGCATATGTCAGATTTCTCTGTTAAGACACTGCTGGCAGCCATGGGACAGCTTTTCTATTCCATGTCACTTGCCATGGGGATTATGATTACATATGGTTCTTATATGAAGAAGTCAACGAATCTGGAGAGTTCTGTCAGACAGATCGAGATTTTCGATACAGGAATCGCATTCTTTGCAGGACTCATGATCGTACCGGCTGTCTTCACCTTCTCTGGCGGAGATGAATCTGCACTCGGTGCAGGACCTGGTTTGATGTTCATCACACTGCCGAAGGTATTTGCAAGCATGCCGATGGGAACCGTAATCGGTACGGTATTTTTCGTACTCGTTTTCTTTGCGGCCCTGACCTCCGCTATTTCCCTGATGGAGACAATCGTATCGATCTTCATGGACAAATTCAAATGGAACAGAAAGTTCACCTGTATTATCGTGACAGCTTATGTATTATTAATGGGAATTCCATCTTCCCTCGGCTTTGGCATCTGGGATTTCATTCAGCCGCTGGGAATGTCTATACTGGATTTCATGGACTTTATCAGTAATAGTGTATTGATGCCGATCGTAGCCCTGTTTACTTGTATCTTCGTTGGATTCGTCATCAAGCCTAAGACGATCATCGAGGAGGCATCTGCCGAAGGAAGCAAGTTCAAAAGCAAAGGATTATTCACTGTAATGATTCGCTACATAGCTCCACTGTTCCTGATTGCGATCTTGATCAGCTCCGTACTTGGTGCTTTTGGATTCGAGTTCTTCAGCCTGTAATTTGCAAGAAGCTGTACTCAAATTTATAACATAAAATTTTATTCAACAAAAAATGGATGGACATGGCTCATAAGAACCTGTCCATCCATTTTTATCTTTATTTTATTCTACTTATCTCTGGCTGCCCATAAAGAATACGGCAACTACTCCCGGTCCCGTATGGCTTCCAATTACAGTTCCGATGTTATTGATCAATATCTGTGAAACACCCATCTTCTCTCTTACAAGACCAGCCACATATTCCGCATCATCAATGCAGTCTCCGTGTGTGATCATGACCATATCATTCTCCCAACCCTTGGATTGCTCCACGGCCATATCTACGATCTTGTTCAGTGACTTCTTCCTGCCCCGCTCTTTTGCAATGACCTGAAGCTTCCCTTCATTGTCCATATGAATGATCGGCTTGATCTGTACCATGGTCCCTAAGACTGCTGTCGCCTTGGAAACGCGGCCGCCACGATGCAGGTGGTTCAAATCATCTACCGTAACATTATGGCAAATATGAAGCTTATTCTCCTCCACCCACTGTGCGATCTCGTCGATGCTCTTTCCTGCTTCTTTCAGCTTTAGTACCTTGTAAAGCAGAAGTCCTTCTCCCAGACATGCACAGAGTGTATCGATTACGATGATCTTAGCGTCCGGGTACTCTTCTGACAGTTCTTCCCCAGCGATACGCATACTGTTGTATGTACCGCTCAGGCCAGAAGAAAATCCTAAGTGAAGGATATCTTTTCCCTCTTTCAAGAACGGCTCGAATGCTTCCTTCGCCTCATCGGGATTCACCTGGGATGTAACAGACATCTTGCCTTCCCTAAGCTTCTGGAAAAACTCTTTGCCGCTTAAGCCGTACATATCTGTATAGGTCTGTCCATCAATAGTATATCTCAAAGGGATGACTGGTACATTTCTCTCCTTCACCCACTCTCTCGGTAAATCTACGGTGCTGTTGACTGTAATTACAAATTCTCTCATATCCTTCCCTCCTATATTATAAGCTTACTCTATCATATCATTTTTTTGCTCGTTACGCAAAATCTTTTTTGCCGTAATGATAAAGAGTATCACTGTGATCGCAACAGAACTAAAATCCGCAATTGGCTCTGCACGGTAAACTCCCATGACTCCCATGAACTTCGGGAGGATAATCGCAAGCGGAATCAAAAGGATGACCTTACGCAGAAGCGCAATAATCAGGGATACCTTTGCCTCGCCAAGTGCCAGGAAGGTAGACTGACATGTCATCTGGATTCCGAACACCGTAATTCCCAGGAAATAAATCGGCATCACGGAACATGTCAGTTCAATCAGGTCCGTATTTGCTGTAAATACCTTTGCATAGATGGATGGATACGTAATTGCGATTCCCGCCAAAATAATCGTTGCAGCCAGACACACACTTACCACCCTGATAAAGGTACCCTTCACACGGTCCAGCTTTCCTGCGCCATAATTATAACTCATGATCGGCTGTACCCCCTGTGAGACACCCTGTACAGGAACGATGATCAGCTGCATAATACTGCTCATGATCGACATGGTGCCGACATAAAGGTCTCCGCCATACTTCTGCAGACCTGAATTCAAGGTAATCATCACAAGGCTCTCTGTGCTCTGCATAATAAAAGGAGATACTCCCAGAGCCGCGATGCTGCCCACTGTCTTTGCATTCAAACGGACATACTTTTTACGGATTCGGATGACGCTCTTCTTCGATGTCAAGAATCGGATAACCCACACAGCACTGAGTGCCTGCGAAATAATGGTAGCTAAAGCAGCTCCGCGCACACCCATACCAAAAACAAAAATAAAAATCGGATCAAGTACAATATTTGTCACTGCCCCGATCAATACAGAGAGCATTGCCGTTTTCGCGTTCCCCTGTCCGCTGATATAAGTATTGAGTCCCACTGCGAACTGTACAAATATAGTTCCCAGCAGATAAATGCTTATGTACTGGCTGGCATATACAATGGTGGTGTCACTGGCACCAAATGCATACAAAATCGGATTTTTAAATACGGAGAAGACGACCGTCAGGATCACAGAAAAAATCAACAGCATTCCTACACTATTGCCAAGAATCTGCTCTGCCTTCTCATAATTTTTCTTTCCCAACTGAATGGAGGCCAGTGGTGCCCCGCCCATCCCGGCAAACGCACTGAATGCCGATATGACCATCAAAATCGGAAATGTGACCCCGACTCCCGTCAGGGCCATGTCTCCATATCCATGGATATGACCGATATAAATACGGTCCACAATGTTATACAATACATTGATGATCTGCGCTGCCACAGCCGGAAGGGCCATCTCAATGATCAGCTTTCCAAGCGGCGCGCTCCCCAACTTCTCATCCTGCTTGATGCTGCCCGGACCCTTCTTTTTTACAGTTTCCATTTTCTCTCCCAAATCAAACAACCTCTTTCCTATATAAATTCTTTCAGATTCTGCCTGTTCCTACCTTTTGTACCACTATTTAACAGAAAAAAAACATAACTAATATAGTATACCACAAATACTAAGTTCGTGAAATACCTCACTAAGTATTTGGGTATATGTCTTACTAGGCTCGGCAACACCTCGCCAAGTGCGAGCATTATACCACAAATACTAAGTTCGTGGTATATTCATTTATTGGAGTTTTACATTCAGGTAGCTTCGGCCGGACAGTGTTTTGTTGAATACGAGGAAGCATATGATGAGGATGCAGCCTGCTACAAATCCGACCAGATTGAATACTGCAGTAAGGATCAACAGCATCAGTCTCATGAATTTCAAGGCATATCCTAATTCGAAGTTTGGCTGGGTATAGTTCGCCACCGCAACGAAGGCCATGTAAAGCATGACTTCTGAATTGAACCATCCTGACTGCACGGAAAACTCACCCATAACAAGACCTGCGATCACACTGAGCGGGGTACTTAACATGCTCGGGGTATTCAGCGCCGCAAGCCTTAATCCATCTATCGCAAGTTCCAGGATGAGCAGTTGGAAGATCAAAGGAATATTGACCGTATCCTTGACAGCCACGAACTTGAAGACTTCTGGAATCCAGCTTGTATTCTGCATAAATAATAAAAATAGCGGAGTCAGAAATACCGTCAGGATTGTGATCAATGCCCTGGAGACTTTCAGATAGATTCCCGTCAGGGTCGGAAAATAGTAATCATTCGCCTCCTCGATCATATCGAGAATGGAAGTCGGAAGAATCATTGCAGATGGGGAGTTATCTACCATGATCACGATTTTCCCCTCCAGCAGACAGGCCGCCGCTGTATCCGGGCGTTCTGTGAACTTAAACTTAGGAAACGGGTTGAACCATTTTCTCTTGAACATTGCCTCCGCAAGACTCTGTTGGTTCATCCTTAAATCATCAATATCAAGCTCATTGATCCTGTTCTGTACATTTTTTAAAAGCTCCTGATCTACTCGGTCAGACATGTAACAGAGCGCTACATCCGTCCGGCTCGTCTGCCCGGCCTCCACCATCTCCATAATCAGATGTGGATCACGAATCCTCCGGCGCATTAGTGCCGTGTTGAACACGATTGTCTCTACGAATCCATCCCTGGAACCGCGTAAGGACTTATCCTTATCAGGCTCTTCCACCCCTCTTGCCGGATAAGTGCGGCAGTCGATGGCAATACAAACCTCATAGCCTTCTATAAAAAGACAGGTAACACCAGAGAGGACATTTCGAAACACCTGATCAAAGTCACTGATCACATCCACCTCTACATAGGGAAGGCACTGCTGTGCAAAGGCGGTCGCATCCTTCGGCATGTCTTCCGCCTTCACTCCAAAAAATGTGGTCATGATCTTAAGCATCGTCTCATCCTTTGTAAATCCATCTATAAAATAGAAGGACGCCTGCTTCCCTCCGATCGTCATATCCCTTCGAATAATATCAAAGCTGTCCTGAACCGGAAGCACCTGATTCACATAGTCTATATTTTCCTGAAATGAACTGCTGACCTTTTTCGTACTTTTTTCAATCATAGAATGTCTACCCCTTCTTGTCATAAACTCAATCTGTCAGATTTGTAACATAAAACATCTATGGATAGAATTCCCGACTGCTTCCAAATTATGCAGAGAATAAAAAAGACGGAACCTTCTTATGACAATGTCACTAAGTTAAGATTAATGAAAGGCTTCTATACTATATCAATAGTATAGAGGTCTTTTTTTGTATTTTCTCATAAAACAGTTGACAGGCATCAAAAAATATGTGG
>NZ_JABACJ020000008.1 GCF_012524165.2 Faecalicatena faecalis | reverse complement strand
GGCTGATCTGCGATCGGCATGTGCCGAAACGCGGATTGTATCAAATGAGCTGATGCGCGGTCTAACTGCGCTAAACTGCGGCCTAGGTGGGCCGCAGGCCCGGAATAATCAAGAGATGCGCAGACGCCTGCCCGCAGCATCGAAGATCACTGTATTTCTGTTTACATTCAGCCGCAGAGAATTAATGAAGGTCATTCCATTCGACGCCCTGTCTGCATAAGAGATCAACACAGATCCAGATGTATTGTTCCGCACAAAAACCTCTTCTACAATGGCGTTATTGACCTGTCTTATCCTTCCCTGCCGAAAGATTGTACCGATATTGCCAAGAGCCATTTTCTAACCCCCGTTTACCCTATCGATTTATTATATGACAGACCTTTCAAAAGTTGCAGTCCTCTTTTCATATCCTATTGAAACTGCACATTGACTACACAAATTTCCGCTTTTGTTCCCACTCTCATATAAGGGCCAAAAACACCCACGCCTGAGGTAACGATATTATGCATATCTCCCTTTTTCAAATATCCATAGGAATTTTCCCACATCAGCCGGGTCACAAGATTTCCCGGAAACATCTGCCCATCATGAGTATGCCCGCTTAAATCCAGGTCCACCCCCGCCTCTGATAGTTCCTCTAATTCCTTTGGTTCATGATCCAGAACTATAATCGGCTTTTCCTGATCCATGCCGTCTGTCACTTCCTTTGCACTCTTGCGAACCTCAATTCCACGTCCTGGGCGGTGCAGATCCGGCCGTCCATACAGATAGAAACGATTGTCAATCAGGATTTTCTCGTCCCGTAATAGTGTAATCCCTGCCTTATCCAGAAATATATCCATCCTTGGATCACTTTCCTTTTTCTCATGTCTCCCGCCGAATGTAAAGCCCGCCAATATTTTTTCTTCAATATCATGATTTCCATAGCAGGCATATACTCCATACTTGCTTTCGATTCCCTTTAAAATTGAAATCAGACGTTTCGGATGATCCAACGCCTCATATTCATTATCAAAGATATCTCCCGCAATCACGACCAGATCTGGCTTCTGCGCATTGATCTTACGGACCATCTGTTCCATCTCATGACATCCTGTATTATATCCGAGATGTAGATCCGCAGTCAGTACGATTTTGAGTTTCTGTATACCATCGGCTTGTTTGTCGACCGTGACATCATAATCTGTCGTTCGTATCACGCGTGCATTTACTGCACCGCCAATACACAGGGCTGCCGTTACGATTACACAGACCGCTCCAACATAAGAAAGCTTTAACTTCTGTGCGAACCGATGATATGCCATTTTCCTAAGAATCATCCGCACAAGGTCCGCTGCTGCAATCACCAGAAGTGCATAAAGCATCACACCCAGCCAGTAATTTCCAATCAGCTTCATAAGACGCCCAAGCCACCCTCCCGGCAGTAAAAAACCTGTCAGCAGAGTTAAGGCCAGAAAGCTATAAACGACAATGACGCAGGCCTTGATTCCCTTCCTATGGAAATGGCTGCTGCAGGTATTCATCCACCGCAGCAGCCATCTTAAAATATACAGATTCAGTAAAATATAGACAGGTGATAAGTAGACTGCCAACATTTTCTTTTGCGCTCCTTTTACTTCTCTTCCCCATACATATGCACAGTGAGCTGGTTGTAAGGTATCTCGATATTTTCCTCATCAAAGGTCAGCTTGATTTCCTCCAGAAGACGCCATCTGGTCGTCCAGTACTCTTCCGTCTTGACCCAGGCACGCAGGCCCAGTACCACAGAACTGTCACCAAGAGAATCAACAAATACCTTGATATCCTCATCCTGCATCACCGCTTCATCCTTGTTCAGAAGATCTTCAATTAAGGCCTTAGCTTTCTTTAAGTCTGCATGGTACGCGATTCCTACCTTAAGGTCTAACTGACGCTCCGGCCTTGCTGTCACATTGGTCAGACTGCTGTTCGCCAGAGTCCCATTTGGAATCACAATCGTCTTATTATCCACTGTGGACAGCTTCGTATAAAAAATCTGAATTTCCTTGACTGTCCCTTCATTCTTCCCTGTATTTTCTATAATATAATCTCCCACCACAAAAGGTTTTAAAAGCAGGATCAGTACACCGCCCGCAAAGTTAGACAAACTCCCCTGCAGAGCCAGACCAATGGCCACACCACCAGATGCGATCAAGGCTGCCACGGAGGAGGATTCCACTCCCAGCTTCGTTGCAATGGTAAAAATCAGAAGTGCATATAAGCTGAACTTCAAAAGAGAATCCACAAACTGAATCACACCTTTATCCGCGCTGGTCCTTTCCAAAGAATGCTTAACGATCTTCTGTATCCATCGAATCACTACACGCCCGATAAAGAAAAATATTAATGCAAGGACTACCTTTATACCAAACCCAATCAGGCCTGGAAGATGATCCTGAAAATACTGCGTCACACGGTTCACTTCCTGAGTCACTTCCGCAGTGACTTCTTCTGCTGATTTAAATTCTGTAGATGCCGACGCATCTGCCGCAAAAATCATCTCTTTTGACCTCCTCTTCTGCTGACATCTCCCACTCTTATCTCAAAAATACAGACGCGGTCCGATGTATCAGTATTTTTATTATTCCCGTAAAGCAAGAAATGCACACAGATTTCCTCTTTTATCTCCAGTTGTCCGGTGAGAATATAATAAATCACTATTACAGTGGGTACAAAGATTTGTCACCGCAATATGACTTTTTTGAATTCCCGCCTCCTGGAAAATCAGCTCGTTTGCTTTCCAAAGATTCAACTGGTACTTTCCGTTTTCTTTCCCATAAAATAAATCCGGCCAGTCTTTCTCTTCAAAATGCTCTTTAAATTGCTCTATCACATCTAAGCTTACCTCATAACAATCCTGACAAATGGACGGCCCTACCGCCGCCAAAATATCTCCTGGATTGCATCCATACTGCCCTTCCATCTGCTTTACGGTCACTTTTCCAATCTTCCCCACTGTGCCTCTCCATCCAGAATGACTCAGTCCAATCACCTTTTTGACGGGATCTACAAAATAAAGTGGAACGCAGTCTGCAAAAAATGTGACCAGACAGATTCCCGGGATATTTGTCACCAGGCCATCCACATCCGTATAACTTCTGGGCCGCATAATCCCCATTCCCCGGTCCTCATTCGTCACCACACGGACATTCGTCGTATGGGTCTGCTGTGTGAACACCATATCCTCACATCTGACCCCGATTGCATTCCCAATTCTGCGGAAATTCTCGTGGACTGCTTCCTCATCATCCCCCCGGGTAAAGCTCAAATTCAGGGAGGAATAATACCCTTCACTGACCCCGCCGAGGCGCGTAGAAAATCCATGCTTCACAATTCCCGTATTTTGAAACAACGGATATTCCAAATATGGAGTATCCGTCTCAATCTCTCTAAAAATCTGTTCTTGATTCTTATAATGAAGTCCTAAACTCATAAAAAATCCTTTCATTACCTGCCATTTGAACGACTCATATTCAATATGCTTATCCCAAGTACACCTATCCCGAAAAAGCATTCTTGATATGCATGATCTGCCCGCCTTCTATTCCTATCACATCGAATCTGCAGGGCATATCATCGATTCCCTGCACAGCCAGATAATAGGATGCACATTGATAAATCGTTCTTTGCTTTCTTACATCCACAGCTTCCAGGGGACTTCCTTTCTTCCCATCCTGTCGGTATTTCACCTCACAGAATACCAGATATTCCCCGTCCACTGCGATCATATCAATCTCTCCAAGACGACACCTGTAATTAAATTCCAGTATCAGATAACCCTGCTGTTCCAGGTAGTATCCAACCGCCTGTTCATAATCTGTTCCTACTTTTCTGTTATTCTGCTTTTTTAACTGATTCATTTTCTGTCAATGACTGCTGTCCCTAATAGCCAACACCGGCTGTCCCCTTTCAGAAATCCTGCCCCGGCCCTCATGTACAAGACACATCCATCCGTTGCATCCCTTCCTTCATGGCACAGCCACTCATCCTGTACCCAGAAAACACCACAAAATTTATACAGATACAAAGTTCTTTATAAATGAACGCCGATGAATCGGTGTTGGTCCCAATTTTTTCAAAGCCTCAATATGGGCCGCAGAGCCATATCCCTTGTTCTCCGCGAATCCATATTCTGGCAGTATCTTATCGTAATCCGCCATCATCCGGTCTCTGGTCACCTTTGCGATCACGCTCGCCGCTGCAATAGAAATACTCTTTGCATCCCCTTTTATGATCGGTACCTGTCGGATCGTGATTCCCGGAATCGTCACCGCATCATTGAGCAGCAGCTCTGGAGCCGTCTTTAACTCCTGCACTGCAATGCGCATGGCTTCATACGTCGCCTGAAGAATATTGATCTCATCAATGCGTGCCGGGCTTACCATACCAATCCCGGTAGCAATCGCCTTGTCCATGATCTCATCATATAATTCTTCCCTCTTCTTTGCTGTCAGCTTTTTCGAATCATTCAGATACAAAATCTCGCAGTCATGCGGCAAAATGACTGCCCCTGCCACGACCGGACCTGCAAGAGGGCCTCTGCCCACCTCGTCGATCCCGCAGATGTATGTATAATGCGCGTATTTCTTCTCATACTCACGCATCTGTTCTAAACGCTGACGTTCTTTATTCAGTTTCTCTTCCTGCTTCTTAAATCTTATGATCAGGTTCTTTACTCCGTTCCTTGTATCTTCACCGTACTTTTCATACAGGACATGGAGCTGTTCCTGGTCAGCCCTCTCAAATTCCCACTTTATCTCACTAATACTGTTACTCATGCTTAATTACTCCAAATTTACTGAGCGGCCAGACACGAATCCATGCCCTGCCGAGCAAATCCTTTCTATGCAGTACTCCAACATTATCCTGACGGCTGTCTGCGCTGTGGTTTCGATTGTCGCCCAGCACAAAATACTCGTCGTCACCCAGAGTAATCGGCTCACGTGCGATTCCTGGGTCCAGCATTTCCTCATTCCCATAGTGTTCATCTAATTCCTGCCCATTGATATAGACCTTTCCATCCATTACCTGGACAGTCTCTCCCGGCAGACCGATGATACGCTTGATATAAAATGTATTCTCCTCATACTGATATGGAAAAACAATGATCTCATATCTCTTTGGATCCCTGAAACGGAAGGATATCTTATCTACTATCAGATTATCTCCATCTGACAGTGTCGTCTCCATAGAAGAACCGCTGACACGGGTCCTCTGTCCGACAAAAGTAACAATCAGGTAGGTCAATCCCACGATGATCAGTATATATACAATCCACCCCAGAAGTTCCCTTATTATACTTCTCTCCTGCTCCATAGCCAATCCTTCTTTCCAGTGTCTCTTTCTATCTTATGCATAATCTCCGGGAAATTCAAGAGTAATTTTTCCCAATCTGCCATTCCTAAAATCATCCAAAAGAAGTTTTGCAGCCTTTTCTGTATCCAGTTCATTCCCTCTCACAAGGCAGTGACGGCTCTTTGCAACAGAATTCAGGCACACATAATTGTCCTCTGCTTCCTCTATCTGATATTTTTCCTTTAGAACGCCCGGATATTTCACCTTCAAAAATCCAATCAGCTCCGCAGCGAGTTCCTCAGTATTTAAAATCTCATCTTTGATCGATCCGATAAATGCAAGACGAAGCCCTACCGTCTGGTCTTCAAATTTAGGCCACAAAATACCAGGAGTATCTAGCAGCTCTACATTTTTATTCAGCCTGATCCACTGTTTTCCTTTTGTCACTCCAGGCTTATTGCCAGTCTTCGTACATGCCTTTCCAGCCAGCGCATTAATAAATGTAGACTTTCCGACATTCGGAATTCCCACTACCATGGCTCTGACCGGTCGGTTCAAGATGCCGCGCTTTCTATCTCTTTCAATCTTCTCTTTGCAGGCCTCTTGAATCACCCCATGAATGGACTTGATTCCGCCGCCCTTCCTGGAATTCACCTTCAGCACAGAATATCCTTTTTCTTTAAAATATTCCGCCCAGGCATCATTCCATCTGTCTTCTGCCAGATCAGACTTATTGAGCAAAATTAGTCTCGCTTTATTCTTTCCCAATTCATCTATCTCTGGATTCCTGCTGCTCATTGGAATCCTGGCATCGACCAGCTCGATTACCAGATCGATCAACTTTATATTTTCCTGCATCATGCGTTTGGCCTTCGTCATATGACCCGGGTACCATTGAAAATGCATGTAATTTCCTCCTTTATCTTTTCACAAAACCGAAATCCGAGCCAAAGCTGGCTACGAACCAGACTTTTCCATAGATTTCTCTTCTCTTCACATTACCGATATCAGCCATACGGCTGTCATCACTGCTTGAATGATTATCCCCTAAAACGAAATATTCATTCCCTTTGAGTACAACAGGTTCGTCTGCGATTCCTGCCTCCTCAATATCCTCTGCAAAAATGTGCTCCAGTGTCTCCACATCATTAATATATACGCTTCCATCCTTGATCTGCACAGTCTCACCCGGCAGACCCACGATCCGCTTGATAGAATAGTGAGTATTCTCATTGCCATTCGGCTTAAAGGCGATAATATCCCCTCGCTTTGGCTTGCTCGCATTATAAATCAGACGGTTCACTAATACCACGTCCCCATTCTGTAGGACAGGCTTCATAGAATCCCCTGCATTGCTGACCCGCTGTCCGAAAAACCAGACAAGGACAAATGCGATCACACAGACGACTGCAATCTGGAACGCCCAGTTTGCAGCAGTTGCAGCCTTTTTTAAGTGTCCCCTTACCTGCTCCTTTTGGAAACGCAGTCCAGGCCTGTTCGTCTCGAACCTAAGCCCCTGCTTTTTCATTTTCTTCTTTCTTCTCGCCTGTCTTCTGCGCTTTTTTCGAAAATTTAAATCCTGCATAGACTTCCCTCATATTAGACAGCGGACATTTGCAATTCAATCCGCCGCTTACATATGAACGCAGGCTTATTCGCCCATTCTGCGTTCAATATACCACATTTATCTCCTTGAAAGATAAAAGGGACAATATACATTCTGTATTTGTCCCTCTCATAGTTACTATTTTACTAATTCTTTAACCTTAGCTCTCTTACCAACACGATTTCTTAAGTAGTTCAGTTTCGCTCTTCTAACTTTACCTCTGCGGACAACTTCTACTCTTTCAACATTTGGTGAGTGCAGCGGCCAGGTCTTTTCAACCCCGATTCCGTTGGAATTCTTTCTAACTGTGAAAGTAGCTCTTGTGCTTCCACCCTGTTTCTTTAAAACTGTTCCTTCGAAAACCTGGATTCTTTCACGGTTACCCTCTTTAATCTTAGCGTATACTTTTACTGTATCACCAACATTAAATTCCGGTGCGTTTTCCTTTAACTGCTCTGCTTCAATCTTTCTAATGATCTCGTTCATTGTGTGACCTCCTTAATATTTAGACGTTCTTAATGCCTGCTTTAAGACTCATCAAGTGTCTGTAAGACCGTTTTTGCATCAGAGGACCATCCCTTCTCATTTCACAACTGTTGTATTTTACCATACTTTATAGGAAGATTCAAGCAGATTTTACAATTTTCTGCTTTTCCTATCAATGACACGAAATGAAGCATTTTATCCTGCCTGCTCCATCCCTGCTAGATTGTCCATCTTTTCCATACAGAAATGATTGAATACCGCTATCACTCTTCCGACCCCTATCACTGCCAATACCGTGCCAATTCCTACTCCAACCAGTTTTCCGGCAAACACCAGACTGACTGTGAGCGTAATTGTGATGTTCAGAATATCAAAACAATTTTTCGTAAACCCGACCCCTTTTTCGATACAATCCGCAATTGCCTGTACGATTCCATCACCAGGATTCGGTATGACTCTCATATTGAGCGACATGGCAGCACCGATTCCTGTCAATGCAATTGCTGCGATCAGAAACAAGAGCCTCCCTGTAAAGCTTCCTGCAAAGCTGTCACCGTATGCTGTCTTAAGATCTGGCAGCCAGTCAGAAAAAAGATTCAGGAAACGTGTAAAAACAAGGCTCAGTGGAAACTGCAGTATATCCATAAAAAGAACCCATTTTAAATTCACTTTATTGGCATGGGCCAGGACTGCACCTTCTCTCCTTGTATACTTCTGATTTCTGATTATATGCAGTACCATCTCTATCACTACAAAAAACGCATATAATACCAAGGTCATATTCCCAAAATTCAAGCCCCATATCGTAGAGATACTGTAGGAAACCGAGATGATCGGTGATACCCCCATTCCCGTCTTTGTATTTAAAGTAATTCCCAATGCAAGGATCAAGAGTCCTGTCAGGTAAAATCCTCCTCTATATAAATATGTTTTCCCCATAAAGTAATGCATTTCCTCCTCTTTTTATCCTTTGCTGCTGTTCACAGCCTGCTTCATTTACATGTACAATAACAGCCAGCAAAGCTGTCTGTCGCCGCGGTGCAGCTTGTCCTTTGCTACTGTTAGCTCTGGCGCATAGCTTGACAGCATGTGTCAAGCTTGCGAGCGAACAGTAACTATCCTTCACAATATTAACATATTTTTTCTATTCTGCTAATACTTATTTTTCCAATCTGTGTTAAAATGGAACTAACAGCCTGGAACGGCATAAAACCTAAGACATCCTGCATCGCCCCGGATGTCGTCAGGCCGCAAAAATAATGCATTGGAGGTATAGCATGTATAACAGTACGGATATCAGAGAGTTATGCGAAGAAGAAGGAATCAGAATGATTGATTTCAAAATGACGGATTTGGATGGAAGATGGCGCCATATTACGATTCCGGTAGAGCGGTTCAACGATGATATTTTTGTATATGGAATTGGATTTGACGGCTCTAATTATGGATATGCTCCTGTTGAGAAGAGTGATATGGTATTTATCCCTGACCCGGCTACTGCCGTCGTAGATCCTTTTACAGAGATTCCGACGCTCACGATGTGCGGCAACGTGTGTGTAATCGGAAAGGAGAACACCCCCTTTGACCAGTATCCACGGAATGTCAGTCTGCGGGCCATGGAATATATGAAGGCAGAGGGGATTGCAGACGAGATGCTGATCGGACCAGAATTTGAGTTTCACCTTTTTGATAATGTAAGCTTCATGGTAGACCCTCAGAAGACCGCTTTCACCGTAGATACCAGACAAGCATCCTGGAACAGCGGCAAGGAAGGACCAGGAAACGCAGGCTTCCAGGTACCGAAAGGCGGAGGTTATCACATCGCAGCACCGCATGATATCGCTTACAGCTTAAGAAGCAAGATGTGTATGTACATGGAAGACTGGGGAATCGATGTCAAATATCATCATCACGAGGTAGGTGGTTCCGGGCAAATGGAGATCGAAGTAGAATTGGGCGATATGGTCGATATGGCTGATAAGACGATGATCATCAAATACATTATCAGGAATGCCGCTGTACAAGAAGGCAAGACTGCCACCTTCATGCCGAAGCCGATCTATAAAGAAGCCGGAAATGGAATGCATGTACATATGCTGTTAATGAAAGATGGTGAACCTATTTTTTATGACGAGAATGGGTATTCCGGGCTGAGTCAGACTGCTCATTATTTTATCGGTGGACTGTTAAAGCATGTGCCTTCCTTATGCGCATTTACGAACCCATCCACCAACTCATTCAAACGGCTTGTACCGGGATACGAGGCACCTGTCACAATCGGTTATGCAACCTCCAACCGCAGTGCTGTCATCCGTATTCCAGCTTATGCAAAATCACCGGCAGCCAAACGTTTTGAACTGAGAAATCCGGACGCCACAGCCAATCCTTACTACGCTTACGCCGCAATTCTGATGGCAGGACTGGATGGAATCAAGAATAAGATTGATCCATCTGCAAATGGCTGGGGACCTTATGACTGTAACCTGTTCGACCTGCCTGAAGATGAGAAGGCTAAGATTCAATCTCTTCCGAGGACATTGGATGAGGCATTGGACGCCCTGGAGGCCGATCATGATTATCTGACAGCCGGCGGCGTGTTCCCTGAAAGGCTGATTGAAATCTGGCTGGAACGAAAACGTAAGGAAAGCCTTGAGATTTCACAGATACCACATCCGGCCGAATTCGAAAAATATTACGATTTATAAATCTGGGGGCCTGTTTATGAAACGTGCAAAAATAATTCTTCTCTGTCTCTTTCTGACATGTACAGCATTGAGTGGCTGTCAGAAAAAAAGCGAGTCACAGGATGTTGAAGCAGATATCCAAGAGCTAAAGGAAGACAGCAAAGAGCTGAAAGAGGAGAACGATAGGCTAAAAAAAGAATTGGAAGAAATGGAAAAGCAAAAGGAGGAGGACGCAAAAAAGAAGGCCGATGAGGAAGCTGAAAAAGCCAAGGAAAAAGGGGAGGCAAAACCAGTAGAAAGCACCACTGATGATGCTTCATCTGCTGAAAGTGCCTCTAATAATGCCAAGGAACAGGAAACAGAACCTATGATTCCCTGTACAGATTGTTCAGGATCTGGCTTTTTCAACCAATGTGGTCCCTGCGATGGCTCCGGCATAGACAGTTCAACCAATCAAACTTGTCAATACTGTAATGGAAGCGGAAAGCATACCTGCGATTTGTGCCAAGGAACAGGAATGATTCCTGCTTCCTCTGCATCGACCTCTTCCGGCACAGGAGCTTCCACAGATGTATCTGGAGCACAAGGCAGTGCATCCGGTTCCTCCTATTCCCTTGTTCCTGTCACACCTTCCATACCAGAGCGGACGAAGGAGCGCTGTCGGTTCTGCAATGGCACAGGAAGAAGCAAGTGCCCATTTTGTGATGGGGCAGGTTCACGCACAGAGTATCAATCTGTTCCTACCTATGGAACTGGAGGCAGCAGTGGACAGGAGGTTCTCGTACGCTGCCGGCACTGCCACGGAACTGGATATGAAAAATGCTTGTACTGTGGAGGAGAAGGCTGATATGGATAACCCTTCTTTCTATTAGATAAAAGACACCGTTGTAAAATAAGACGCTGTTGTAAAATAAATTTTTCCTACGGAATATAGTTCATCTCACCGAACTATATTCCGTAGGAATCCTTCATTTTACAACAGCGTCTTTTTATCCCAGCCATAAAGGCAGGCTGTTTTTCTTTTATTGTGACTCCAGCCACTTCTTTTCCGCTTCCGTTAGTTCGCATTTCTCAAGCAGATCTGGCCGCCGTTTTTTTGTACGTAGAATAGACTGTTCCCTGCGCCACTTTTCTATATTGGCGTGATGTCCAGAAAGCAGTACCTTTGGCACACTCTTATCATGCCATACTTCTGGTCGGGAATACTGGGGATATTCCAACAGATTATCCTGAAAGGATTCAAACTCCGCAGACACATCATTATGGAGCACCCCTGGCACAAGCCGGGAGATCGCGTCCACCATGACCATCGCCGGAAGTTCTCCCCCGGTCAGCACATAGTCCCCGATTGATACATAATCCGTCACAATCTCCTCCAGAACTCTCTCATCAATCCCCTCATAATGTCCGCACAACAGAATCAATTCCTCTTCCTGTGCCAATTCCTCAGCCATCTGCTGATTAAAGGTCTGTCCCTGTGGTGAAAGATAGACAAGCCTCGGTTTTTTCCCGAGCTTCCCTGCCACAGCCTCATATGCCTGGTATACTGGTTCAGCCTGCATCAGCATCCCTGCGCCCCCGCCATATGGGTAATCATCCACACTCTGATGTTTGTTAAATGCATAATCCCGGATATTGACTGCTTCAATCGATAGCAGGCCATTGTTCACTGCACGTCCGATAATACTCGTATTCAGCCCATCCATCACCATATCCGGAAATAGGGTTAAAATATGAAAATTCATGTTTCTCCTGCCTTTACTTTCATTACAGATTCATTTTTATAATAGCCCGTCCAGCAGATGCACCTTCATGGTCTGCTCCTCTACGTTGACATCCAGGACGCAATCGTGAATCGCCGGAATCAATACCTCACCATGCTCCTTTGAATCCACCACATACACTTCATTTGCCCCCGTCTCGATCACATCCTTAAGAATCCCAAACTCACCATCCTCTGTGAATACCCTCATCCCGATCAAATCAGCAATATAGTATTCATCCTCCTCCAGCGGTGATGCATTCTCGCGTGATACGAGAAGACTCTTGCCTTTATACATTTCAATATCATTTATATTATCGATTCCCTTGAACTTCACGATTACAAACTGCTTGAAAAACTTCACGCCCTGAATTTCCAGAGGAATCCGTTCTTTTCCAGTATCCAGTATGACATTCTTTAAAACCTTATATCTTGTCGGATCATCCGTGGTCGGGAATACCTTGACCTCGCCTTTGATCCCGTGAGTCGATGAAATGACTCCTACCTGTAAGTATTGTTCCATACCACTATATCTCCCTATCTGTCAATAGAATATGTTCTTTTCCTATCTCATAAAAAAATGGTTACTCAAAAGGAAAGGGGCAGTCACTTTATGCTGATAATGCATGAAGGCTGTCCCTTATACTCTCTGCTATTGCACGATGTCAACAACAACTCTCTTATCTTCCTTGGCAGCAGCTGCCTTAACTACAGAACGGATTGCCTTGGCAATACGTCCCTGTTTTCCGATGACCTTGCCCATATCGCCGTCAGCGACACGTACCTCGATCACCGTAGTCCTGCCGTCCTGTCTCTCAGAAACAACAACGCTGTCCGGATCGTCTACTAATGCTTTCGCAATGACTTCAACTAATTCTTTCATTTAAGCTACCTCCGCGGAACAGCTTATTTTTCAATACCTGCTGCTTTTAAGATTTTACCTACAACTTCTGTAGGCTGAGCTCCGTTGTTCAACCACTTCTTAGCTGCTTCCTCGTCTACTTTGATTCCGCTTGGCTCCAGGTTCGGATCATATGTTCCGATTTCCTCGATAAATTTTCCATCTCTAGGAGATCTTGAATCTGCAACTACGATTCTATAGAAAGGAGCCTTCTTCTGTCCCATTCTTTTTAATCTGATTTTAACTGCCATTTTCTTTCACCTCTTCTTAATATTTTTTCTTTTTTGTTGTTAGATTTATGTGTTAAAAAGGAAGCTTGAACTTACCTTTCTTACCACCTCTGCCGCCCATCATACCAGGAAGCTTCTTCATCATCTTCTTGGCCTCATTGAACTGCTTGACCATGCGGTTGACTTCCGCAATATCCACTCCGGCGCCCCTGGCGATCCGGTGTTTTCTGGATGGATTAAGTAGATCAGGATTACGTCTCTCATCCGGTGTCATAGAATAGATGATTGCCTCCATCCTTGCCATCCTCTTCTCGTTCTCCTCGTTATCGAGGTCGGGCATCTTACCGCCGCCCATGCCGCCGAGCCCCGGCATCATGCTCATAACGCTTGACAGACCGCCCATCTTCTTCATCTGGTTCATACTCTCCAGATAATCCTCAAAATCAAACTGGGCCTTCTTCATCTTCTGCGTCATCTGTCTGGCTTTTTCTTCGTCCATCTCAGCCCCTGCTTTTTCAATCAGGGTCAGGACATCCCCCATACCTAAAATACGGGAAGCCATTCTATCTGGATAAAACTGTTCCAAGTCGGAAAGTTTTTCTCCCATACCTACATAGAGAATCGGTCTGCCGGTCACCGCCTTGATAGAAAGCGCTGCACCACCTCTTGTATCACCGTCTAACTTCGTCACGATCACACCGTCTATGCCGATCTTATCATTGAAGTTTCCGGCAACATTGACTGCATCCTGTCCGGTCATGGCATCCACGACAAGGATAGTCTGATGCACGTCTACCGCCTCTTTGATTTCCTGTAACTCTCCCATCATATCTTCATCGATATGAAGACGTCCGGCAGTATCCAGGATCACGATGTTATTGCCATTCTTCTTTGCGTGCTCTAAGGCCGCCTTTGCGATATCAGCAGGCTTATTCTTATCACCCATGGAAAATACTTCCACGCCCTGCTTCTCTCCATTTATCTGTAACTGCTTGATTGCCGCGGGTCTGTAAACATCACACGCCACAAGCAGTGGTTTCTTACCTTTTAACTTGAACTTCCCGGCCAGCTTTGCCGTCGTAGTCGTCTTACCTGCGCCCTGGAGACCTGCCATCATGATGACCGTGATCGCACTTCCCGGTTGCAGCTGGATCTCAGTTGTCTCTGAGCCCATCAGGTTGACCAGCTCTTCATTTACAATCTTAATGACCATCTGTCCCGGATTCAGACCGTTCATGACATCCTGTCCGACCGCACGTTCCTGTACACTCTTGATGAATCCCTTTACGACTTTGAAATTGACATCCGCCTCCAACAAAGCCATCTTGACTTCTTTCAAAGCTGTCTTTACATCATCTTCCGTAAGCCGCCCTTTGCTGCGGAGGTTCTTAAATACGTTCTGAAGCTTCTCAGTTAAACTGTCAAATGCCATTCTATAACTCCTCTATTATCGTATCCGAAATCTTCCGGATTCTCTCAACCATCTCTTCCGGTTCCAGTCCTTGCTTCTCATAAGAATCCAAAGCACCATCAATCTCATGGACCTTTTCCTTAATTGAAAGGAACTTTTCTACCAGGTGCAGCTTAGCTTCATATCCCTCCAGAATCTTCTGGCAGCGCTTGACCAGGTCGTGTACGCCTTGCCTTGAAATTCCTGCATCCTGTGCAATCTCACTCAAAGATAAATCCTCAAGTACGAATTGCTCGTAAATATCCTTCTGGTGATCTGTGAGAAGTTCACCATAAAAATCATATAATAACGCCTGTTCTAAAATCTCATTCACATCAATCACCTTAGCTATCATACACGATAAAAAAGCAGGTGTCAAGTATTTTTTCTTGACACCCGCTTTTTTACTGACTTTCTTATTTAATCTTCTTTATGTCTTTGAATCAAAGCATCTGCTACTATTACAATAATTACAATCAATCCTTTTAGGAATTGCTGCCAATATGCAGAAAGACCTAGAAGTGTCAATGCATTAAACAGTAGATAAATTACGAGAAGTCCTGCCAGAGTCCTCCAGACACCTCCGCTGCCTCCATTTAAGCTTGTACCTCCTACGACCACTGCCGCAACCGCTGTCATCGTTAAATCTGCACCATGCAGTGCATTCCCTGATGCAACTCGGCAAGCAATCATAATTCCTGATATTGATGCACAGAACCCAAGAATCACAAAAATCATAAACTTATAGAACCAGGATTTGATCCCTGCCAGCTTTGCCATATCATAGTTGCCGCCGACTGCATATAGATTTCTCCCAAATCTAGTATACTTCAGCACATACCATGCAAGGGACAGCATTAAGAAAAAGAATAAAACTAAATATGGAATCCCAAGCAGTTCTCCATTCCCCATCTTATATGCAGTTGTACTGTAGATTGGTACCTGATATCCGTCTGTGTAGTAGAGAGCAAGCCCCTTAATTGCAATCTGTGTACCCAAGGTGGCAACAAATGATGAAACTTTACCGACTGCAACAATAACTCCATTCAAAGCTCCGAACATAAGTCCTACAAGCAGGCTGACAATAATTGCTGTTACAAGATTTGTTGAATTTGCCAGATTTGCGAATACCAGAGATGTAAAAGCCATTATGGAGCCGACTGACAAATCGAATTCCGCACAGATAATTGCATAAGTCATAGCAATGGTCGTCACTCCATATACAGAAAAGCTTGCAAAAATATTTTTAATATTGTTGAATGTAAAAAAATTATCCAGCATGATTGTCATCAAAATTGTCAAAAAAATCAGAAGGAAAAGAACAATATACTTTGACGGCTGGAATTTAATTCTTTTTTCTGCTGTTCTCATCATACTTTTCCTCCCTTTTCTTTTATCTTGCCTGCAAGCACATCGAACAGTACTGCAAGGACGATTATCGATCCCCGGATAATCATCTGTGGGTATGTTGTCACATTTAGAATATGTAATGCATTCTGCAAAACGCCTAAAACAACTACACCTAATACTGTCCTGCCAATTCCACCCTTACCTCCTGTCAGTGCTGTACCGCCTACGACCACAGCTGCGATAGCATCTAGTTCCATACCATTACCTGCTGTACTCGATGCAGCATTTACCCTTGATGAGAGAATGACGCCTGCCAAACCAGCACAAAATCCGGCAATCACAAAAATTGCCACGGTATAAAACTTTACATTCACACCTGACATTCTTGCGGCAGGCTCGTTATTTCCAATAAAATAGATTGTTCTTCCAAAAGGAGTCTTATTCATCAACAAATAGAACACGATTGCCATCCCAACAAAAATGATTATGGGCCACATTCCTTTTCCAATCTGGCTGTGGAAACCGCCCCCTTTTCCATTAATATAAACACCATTCGTAACCAAAAGCGTAAATGCTGCAATCGCGGTCTGCATACCATATGTAATAATAAAACTTTCTCCTGTTCTCGCTTTTTTTCCAGTAATTGCTGCAATAATGACTCCATTTATCAGACCAACTGCTGCCCCAGCCCCCAGCGCCATGAGCACGCCTACTCCATCCATACTGTAATCGTTGACCATTGTCATAACTACAACTCCTGAAAGAGATAGGATAGATCCAATCGACAGGTCCATATGCCCTGCTATGATTACAATAGATACTCCCAGTGCCATCACTCCTGTTACAGAGACTTGGCGCAGGATATTCAACATATTATTCGTGCTAAAAAAATTTTCAGAAATAAAGGATACTACAACAATAATCAAAAGCAGTGCTAGCAAAAGGCCATAATCTAATAAGAGATAACTGATTTTATTTTTCTTCATCTTCCCCATCGCCCCTTCCTCAACTGACTGCCAGCCGCATAATCGCTTCTGGCGTCATTTCTGCTTTCGACAGCTCGCCCTTTTGCCTGCCCTCATGCATAATGATGACACGATCCGACATCCCGATTAATTCCGGCAGCTCTGAAGAAATCAGTATAATTGATTTTCCTTGTGCGACCAATTCATTAATCAAACAGTATATCTCATATTTTGCCCCAACATCAATTCCTCTTGTTGGTTCATCCATAATAAGGATATCTACATCAGAAAACAGCCATTTAGCAATAATTACTTTCTGCTGATTTCCTCCCGAAAGATTGACTGCAGTCTGATTGACAGAAGGTGTCTGTATTTTTAGTTGTCCGATATATTTCTTTGCTGCATCATTTTCCTTTTTACTATTCGTCCAAAATCCAGCACTGCATATTCCCTTTAAATTTGAAATTACTATGTTATGTTTGATGCTCGCCTTAAGCGCAAGCCCCGTTTCCTTCCGATCTTCTGTCAACATGCCGATAGACGCGCGAGTGGCAGCTTTGGTATTGCGTATTTTCACTGCTTTCCCATGAATCAAAATGGTTCCTTCTGTCATCTTAGCTGCTCCAAAAATTGTCTCAGCAAATTCAGTCCGTCCAGCTCCTACCAGCCCTGCTAACCCAAGCACCTCTCCCTTGTGAAGTTCTAAGCTAACATCCTGAACGAGTTTTTTTCTGGATACACTTTCGACTTTTAATATTACCTCGCCAGGTGTTGTGTTTCTGACAGGATATTCTGTCTGCACGCTTCTACCTACCATTTTCTCAATTACTTCTTCTGTTGTCATCTCGCTAGCCGGCTTTGTATCAATGATCTCCCCATCCCGCTGAACCGAAATCATATCACTAATTGCAAAAATCTCTTCCAATTTATGTGAAATATAGATAATCGTCTTGCCCTGTGTTTTCAATTTTCTAACAATATCTAACAACCGTTCTGTCTCATCTGAGGTAAGGGATGAAGTTGGTTCATCCATGACAATGATATCTGCATTCTTAGATATTGCCCTAGCTATCTCGACCATCTGTTTCTCTGCAGCACTGATTTCTGATACCAAACATCTTGGATTGATGGTATACCCGAGTTCGTCGAAAACCTTTTTCACAGCCTCCTGCATGCCCTGCCAATCAACGACGCCTCCCTTTTTACACTTCACATGTCCTAAGAAAAAATTTTCTGTAACAGAAAGCTGTGGAATCATATTAGTCTCTTGAAAAATCAGGCTGATTCCTAAATTCTGTGCCTTATTGATATCCGTAATGCTGACCTTTTTCCCTGCGATTAAAATCTCTCCCGATTCGGCTTGATATACGCCATTTAGTACTTTCATCAACGTCGATTTGCCAGCACCATTTTCCCCTACAATTGCATGGATTGTACCTTTTTTCACTCGTAGTGTAACATTATTCAAAGCCTTAACCCCAGGAAACTCTTTTGTAATTCCTAACATTTCTAATGCAAACTCGCACAAACTGTTTCACCTCTTTTGTCAATGGTCAGGAGTGCCTCACTATCGGGCACTCCTTATTTACTTTTAGTATCCTACAAACTGGTCAACATTTTCCTTATCAATAATTTCTGTAGGAAGTTTTACCCATTTTTCTACTTCTTCGCCATGAATCAGCCTCACGAGCGTCTGCAGCGCAAGTTCTCCCTCTTCCTGTGGGTCCTGCTTTGCGGTTCCTTTAATATCGCCTGCTGCAATTGCATCCAATACGAACTGCCCTTGATCACTTGTTACAACAGGAATATCTCCATAAACACCTGCATCCTGCATTGCCGATGCTGCACCCTTTGTCATACCTGAATCCATTGCAAATACAAGATCTATTTCATCGCCAAATGTAGTCAGGTAATCCTCCATAACAGTCATAGCCTTCGCTGTATCCCAGTCAGCAGCCTGTTCCGCTAATATTTTTATTTTTGGATTTTGACTGATTATTTTCTGAAATCCTTCATAAGTGGAAAGCTGTACTTCTGTCCCAAGAAGGCCATTGATAATAGCAATATTTCCACCTTCCTCACCTAAGATATCTGCCGCGATCTCACCAGCAATCTCTCCCATTGCCTCATAATCAGATCCCACATATGATGGCACCAGTTCTTCTACAGATTCATCAACTTTAGAATTTAAGACAATAAATGGAACACCGCTTTCATCCAAATATCGAACAACTGGAATTGTAGATGCCTGATCGCCAGGGAAATAGATAATTCCATCTACGCCCTGTGTTACTGCATTCTTTATCTGATCCAGTTGCGTCTGTGCATCCTCTTTGCCGTCTACAGACTGCAGATTGATATTATTTTCATCTGCATATTTCTGCATTGCTTTTTGCTGTACTGCACAATAAGGGGCTGTTAGAATTGCATTTGTATAGAAAATATTCAATTTTTCATCGGAACTCTTCTTCTCTCCCGAATTGCCTGAATCTTCACTGCCTTTCGTGGAACTGTTGCATGCGGTAAGTAACAAAGCCGCTATACACAACAAAACAACCACAAACTGACTCTTTCTCCTTTTCATAACTTTTCTCCTTTCCCACTGGTTTCACCTAAATTTCTGCTGTAAAAAGCTCATCAAACTTTTCTGAAATCGGCTCAACCCCCTTCTCTGTCACAAAATATCCGGCTTCTAAACGTGCTCCGTAATAAGTAGGGAGCCCAAACAGGCTCACATCTAAATTAACTGCCATTCCCGGCTCAAGAACGGTATCACTATTAGGGTTGAGATAGTATACCCCTTCACATTCCATCAGACCAGTAGAATGTGTAAACTGACATACAAGATGCTCTCCATAGCCTTTTCTTCTCAAGTAATCCATTCCTGGTTGATCTACCTGTGCAACTGTTCTCCCCGGTTTGAGTGCATCCCTGCAAAGCCGAAAGGCTTCCCGAAGATGGTTCATCAGAGAACGTTGCTCATCTGTATATGTGCCATTTACCGGGACTGTGTCACCTACTGTCCCTGTATACCCATTCCACTGGGGCGCTATTCCCATGATAATCATCTCTTTGTCTTTTAACCTCTTTACATTAGATGCAGTCGGTACAATCGCATTGATTCTCTCTCCCGATGCAATAATTGTGGAAAACCCAAATCCACTTGCGCCTCTCGTACGTGCCACAGATTCTCCTGCTGCGGCCACCTCATATTCATATACACCTGATTTAATTACGCCCAACATTTCAAAGTAGGCTTCTTCTGCAAGCCTTCCCGCCTGTTTAATACACGCTCTCTCCCATTCTGATTTTACAAGTCTCAGCTTTTCGAATCCAGTGGTAATATTTTCCACCTTGCATTCTTTAAATTCTTCCATGAACACCTTATAAAGACCTGAAGGCATGCTGTTAAGCCCTACCACCCCGATTCTCTTTAGTTGAATTCCCTTTTCACTCAATTCCCTTAATAACGCGTGAAAGTCATACATCTTAGAATGGAAGAATTCAAGCCCAGGCTGCATGAACAGACTAAAATTTCTTGTCTCTTTAACAGCTGAATCAATATGTGCAAATTCTTCACTCTCCGCACCACCTAATATCATTGCCTCTCCCGTTACCGGAATCAGCAGTATCCCATCCTCAAATTGAGGAAACCAGCCCGTAATATACCATTCATTCGCAATATTTGCTGCATTGTAGTAAATCAAAGCCGCCTGTAAGTTTCGTTCTTTTAAAAGCTCCTGAACTTTGCTGATCCGTTCCTTCGTTTCTTTTAAGTTATAGTATCCGATATGAGATCTCCTCCTTCCCATACAAGACGTCCGATTCTTGGTCTACCCCCAGACATCAACTAATATAACAGCTACAAACGATTTACAATTTGCTTTATGGCCCTAAATGTAATCGATTACATTTTTACCATTATTCCTCCTTTCTTATTTTTATTTACACACTTATCTCAAACTTTTTTCTCCTCTGAAAGGAGCATTTCTGCATAGCCCTCTCTGTCAGATAGCTATGCAGCTTTCACACTTTTCAAAAATCGGATCCAAAAGAATCTTTTGCCCGATTTCACGATTCATTGCCTCAATACCTTCCTGCTGCTTTGCCTGAAGACGATCCAGCAGCAATTTTGCAGTAATGTTGCCGATTTTCTCTTCTGGCTGTTTGATTGTCGTAATGGAAGGGACTGCAAGCCCCATTCTGTCGTGAATATCATATCCTAAGAAGGAAATATCCTCTGGTATTCTCAGTCCACGACTTTTAATAACTTTAATTGCCCCTGCCGCCATCATCTCGTGCATAACAACAACTGCAGTAAAGGGATGCTTTTCTTTTTGCTCTAACAGCTTCGTCATACATTCCACTCCGTCTTTTTCTTTGAAATATCCGTATGTGATCAACTCATCTGGGATAGAATACCCCATCGCCGCATATTCCTGACATAGCCCATTCAGTCTTTCACTGCTCGGGGTTGCATCGATTCCAGTTATGACTGCTATCTTTTTATGTCCCAGTTCCAGCAAATGCTTCGCTCCTATCCGCCCAGCCTCAAGGTTATTTGTAAGTACAGCGTCATAAGGCATCTTAATATTATTAGGGAGATTATCTATAAATACCACTGGAATCCCCGTCCTTAAATATATCTCGGCCCCACAGTCATTGATAAAAGAGGTGGCATACACTAAGGCATCTACTCTCTGCTGAAGGAACAGATTTAGATACTTTTCTTCCTTCTCCAACTTCTCCTTTGAATCTGCCAGAAGAATAGAATAGCCATGCTTAGACAATTCTGCATCGATGCCTGATATAATTCCAGAGAAAAACATCTCACATATATCCGGGATGATAATCCCAACAGTCTTTGTACTATTGTTCTTGAGAGAACTAGCAATTTTATTCGGTATATAGTCCGCTTCTTTTAAAGCTTCTTCTACAAGTAAGCGTGTCTCTTCTTTTACATTGCCTTTATTATTTAATACTCTCGAGAATGTAGCCACAGACAAATTATTCTTCTTAGCTAATTCTTTTAATGTAATTGACATCCTTTTTCTCCAATTCCTTTTCGTTCTGTAATCGTTTACTTTATCTATAACCTAACATTTCACTTTTATTTTGTCAATATCTTTCTTATTTTTTTCGTTTTTTTGTGATTTTTATTGATTTATATAAAAACTATTTGACAATTAATAAACTATATGTTATTACTATTGTAAACGATTACATTTGCTTTTAGGTATTTATAGATATCAATTTAACCTATCTTTCATACTTAGGAGGAAAGCCATGTCATATTATAACGAATCTGAAACTAAAAGACGCATCGAGAATATCAGGAAAATACTAATTAAAAACAACCTTGATGCCGCCCTCATCTACTATGATGAGCTAAATATTGCCAATGGATGGTATCTCACTGGCTGGTGCCCTCAGTTCGAGAAAGGGGCTGTACTGCTTCCAATCAATGGAGAACCCCTTCTTCTTGGTGGACCTGAGAGTGAGCCCTTTGCGAAAATGAACAGCGCAATCAAAGCGACGCGCAACTTCCCAGTCTTCATGGTTCCTGACGAAGAATATCCAAATGCTGAGATCATTAGCTTTCAAATGCTCAATGAGGAACTTCTGAGAGGCGGAACTACACTGAAACGTGTAGGTGTTATCGGCACGAATACTCTTCCACATGCTGTCTTTACACAATTTGAAAGTGGTTTTAAGGGTGTTGAATTAGTAGATATTACCGACGAATACGAACTACTTCGTTCCTTCAAGTCAGCATGGGAAATAGAAAATGTCAGAAACGCTTTCGGGCTTACATATGAAGCCTATCTTGCAATGAAAAGCAAAGTTGCTCCCGGCTCATATGAATATGAAATTGCCGCCGAGG
Organism: Faecalicatena faecalis; assembly: GCF_012524165.2. Lineage (GTDB taxonomy): Bacteria > Bacillota > Clostridia > Lachnospirales > Lachnospiraceae > Faecalicatena_A > Faecalicatena_A faecalis. The sequence continues at coordinate 144,645 of NZ_JABACJ020000008.1, read as the reverse complement.
GTGAATATATCTGTCGTAAAGCAGGCGCTAACAGTTTTGCATACGGTACGATTGTTGGCAGCGGAAAACGTACGAATGCTGTTGTTCCGACTGCAATTAACAAACAACTCGATGCCGGTGAATGGGTCATGTTAGGAATCGCTCCACGTATCAATGGTTATGCCGGTTGCTTTGGCGAAACAATTCCAGTCTCTGGTGAATATACTAAAGAACAAAAAGATAGTCTCAATATACTGCGTGAGGCCGTAAGGCTTACAAAAGAAATGCTACGCCCAGGAAAATGCGGCATAGAGATTGACAAACCTGCCCGGGAGTTATTTACCAGACATGGATTGATTGATTACCTTGTATGCCCCTTTGCTCACACCATCGGTCTAATGGAGGCGGAAAGCCCCTTCTACGGACCGAACGGAACAAATGAGCTTGTACCAGGAATGACCATCTGTGTTGATGTCAGCTTTTTTGGACATCCGACGCTGTATGGCGCAAGAGTCGAAAGTGGCTACGTCATTACTCAAAATGGATGTGAACCTCTCAGTCCTGAAATGGATAAGATCATTACTACAGATATTGAATAAAAAGAAGACTCCTGGTACAAAGATTTTTAATATCATCCATCTTATGTTCAGAAGGCTCTTTCTTAAGGAGGAGCCTTCACAATAATATTAAACTTATTATGATCTCTGAAACTACAATCTCACTATCTTAATTTGCGCAGATGTCACAATAAGGGACTATGTATTTATAGCCCCGAACTGTGGCATCTATACAGCCGGTCACCTCTTGTTCTTTAACCAAAAGATTAAAGCTTAGTTTATACTTCTCCCTCAAAAAATGAAAGTTATGTTTGGATCTATGCCTCTGCCACTATTTTTCTAACAGTCTCCCCACATGCAGCATCCCCCACCCCTGCTCTGCTCCCTCTCTGGGTACGCAGGTATCCCGAAGCCTCAGCTTCACCTCTACATTAGTCATGTCTGGATACTTTGAGAGCAGACAGGCGATTGCACCCGACACGACGGGGGTCGCCATCGAGGTCCCGCTCTTGGTCACATATGGTTTCTGCCATCTTGTGGTATATTCTCCGTTGCAGCTTAGAATATTCGTTCCCGGGGCCGACAAATCCGGCTTTACGATACACTCCATGGTCGGCCCATTTCCAGAATAGTTCCATTCTAAAGCGCCGCCTCTTCCCATAACAATAGTTCGCTTATCTCCAAGTGCACCCACAGTAATTACCTTTTTACTTGTTCCCGGAACCGCAACCGTCCCTGGTCCCGGTCCATAATTTCCGGCCGAAACGACTACTACCAGCCCTTCATCCCATAATGCCTCTACCGCATCCAGCAAACGTCTTTCTTGGAATTCTTCGAGGCCGGGCTGTGTTCCAACGGAAATATTGACCATTCTAAGCCTCATTTTCTTATGAATATCAAGCAGCCAGTCAATTCCGGCCACAACATGATCTACCGATCCATTTCCTGTATGGTCCAGCACCTTTCCCATCAGGATTTCCGCCTGCGGTGCCATGCCCGCATAAGTTCCTCCAGATAGCTTTCCACTGCCTGCGAGTATTCCACAGACATGGGTGCCATGCGTCCCATCATCATATATTTTCTCTCTATGATTAACAAAATCACGAAAACCGATGATCCTGCTGTCAAAATCGGGATGCAGAGTGATTCCCGTATCTAGGACTGCTGCCCGCACTCCCTGTCCCAGGTACTGCCCTGTCAAGATATCCGGGCACCAATACTCTACTGTCTGTTTTACCCTTTTCATAGAAACACCCTTTTTTATAGGGTATTCAAATACCTTGTCCACATCTACCATTTAATGGAAATATCGCACTCCCAATCAAACAGCCAAAAAATCTTTTTATTTTTTCAGGAAATCTTCTCACACATTTGGAACCCCCTACATATTATGAACTGTAATCAAACATATATGGAGGATTTAACATGAGTGATTTAAGTGCTACAAACTGCGGATGTGGATGCGAAAATAATGGTGGAGGTATCTCTTCTTGTCTGTGGATCATCATCCTGCTCTGCTGCTGTGGAAATGGTTTTGGCGGCGGCAACAATGGATGCGGATGTGGCTGCAATGACAGCTGTCTGTGGATCATCTTACTGCTTGTATTCTGCGGCGGATGCGGCGGAAACTTCGGTGGCGGATGCGGCGGAAACTGCGGATGCTAATCATCTCTTCGTAAATTGACTGAATACCAAATGGTCAAGAAGAACAGCCCCGGTACAAAAAATTGTACCGGGGCTTATTTTTATGAATCCGCCTGGCTGCTGCGGTTCTGGTTGTCCTGCGTTTGCTGGTGTTTCTTCTCTGAATCCTGACTCAGACGTTTTTTCAACATACATTCTTCATCTATCTCATATACTGCGTTCCCGTCAATGATTAATTTTCTTTTCATAATTCTACCACCATTTCCTTTCCATTCCCTATTATAGTATGTAGGAACCTTGATTTTAGTCTTTCCAAATCTTCATATTTTCATACTTTCATACATATATATTTACAACGTTATAATCAGGAGTGCCTATGGAAAAACAGCCACCCAGACCTATGACACCTTTTGATGAACTGGTGAACCCGCCGCAATTACATATGATGAAACTTTTCCTTCCTTACACTCCTGCCTCCAATCAGAGATTTCTTGGAGTCTTCATCAAATTTCTGGAACTCAAAGAGGCAATTTCGTTTTTTCAGACTATCGGAAACGATCTGCATACCCAGGCATTCCAGAGTGAAGCACCGCCTTCTTTTCTGGAGATCATGCAGGAAGTAAGGCCCTATATGCCTGCGAAGGAATCTGAAACGATAGACACACTTTTAAATTTGATGAATATAATGGAAATGGCTCAAATGTTCCAGGGTAATTCAGACCTCCATTTTGACGGTCCAGAAGGGGCCGAGAAAAACAATGGCATGGGCGGTCTGTCAGGTCTATTTTCTGGAGACTTTAACCCGATGGATATGATGATGGGAATGTTAACTGAAGAACAACAGAATATGTTCCAGATGTACAGCAATATGTTTGCAAATGGAATGGACACTGACGGAGAGAGGAATGACAGCATGGATTCCCCTGATTCGAATGACCATAACATGAGCTCTCATGATACGAGTCCGAATGATTCCAGCACAGATTCATGGAATTCCGGTAATGACACAGATTTTAATTGGAAAGGAAATGATAATTATGAATGAATGGATGAATCATCCCGCAATGAAGAATATTGACCCAATGAAACTGGAGCTGATCCACATGGCAGCCTCCCAAACATCTGGAAAGAGCGGCAAGGACCTGGCTCCGATCATGCTGGCTCTGATTACCAACGCCAACAAAAAAGGAATCCGTTTTTCCAGTGAAGAGATTTCCCTGATTCTGGAAATCTTAAAAGATGGAAAATCAAAAGAAGAGCAGGCCCAAATTGATCAGACAATCAATATGGTCAGCTCTCTCCTAAAGAAGAAGGGTTAAAAGCCTTCTTCTTTTCTCTTGATGCGCATCTCTCTTCTCTTTTTAGCAGCCTCCCACTCCGCGCGCTCTTCCTCTGTCTCCAGGATCAGGCGCGGCGCCTTTCTAGGCTTATCATTCTCATCTAAGGCGACCATGGTAAAGTATGCCCGGTTGATTGGACGGCGCATCCCGTCTACACTCTCCACATACGTGTCCACCCGGACCTCCATGGAAGTATTCCCCACATAAGTCACCTTCCCGATGATCACAACCACATCCTTCTGGTAAGCCCCCTTGATGAACCGCAGGTTATCAACAGAGGCTGTAATCACATTACTATGTGTATGCCGTTTCGCAACCAGGCCTGCCACTTCATCCAGCCACTGCATCAGGATTCCGCCGAACAGACGGCCTGCTGCATTCAGATGGTTAGGCCGCACCATGTGCACCGTCTCGACCCTGGAATCTGAAACTCTTCTTTCTTCAACCATAACAACAACTCCAATCCGCATCCTACTGCTAACTTTTTATAAAGCTCTAGCGTCTTAGCCGCCCTGCTGAGCAGGGGATATCTAATCCTGATCCTCCCAGGCAGCCACTTTATACTTCCTTATTATAGTATCCCTCCCTATTGAAAATCAACCACATCTCTCAACAAACTCATGGATTATATTGCATTCTCTTTTTCTTTCCTGTAAGATTGAGATATCAAGTTTGATAGAACAAAGGAGAAAACACACATGATGCATAATATAAAATTAGTACTGGAATACGACGGTTCCCGCTATCAGGGATGGCAGCGCGCCAAAGGGGAATCCACAAATACAATCTCCAATAAGCTATTAGAAGTCATCCATAAGATGACCGCCGAGGATGTCGAATTATTCTGCGGCGCCCGTACCGAGGTCGGGGTACATGCCTATGCCCAGACAGTCAATTTCAAGACGACCTCGGATATGAGGCCTCACGAGATTCTGCAGTATATGAACCGTTATCTGCCTATGGATATCGCTGTGCTTTCCGCCGAAGAGATGCCGGAACGCTTCCACGCCTCTTTAAATGCGAAGTCCAGGACTTACATTTACCGCATCGCGATCGGCACCGTTCCCAGTGTATTCGACCGAAAATATACATACTATGCCTTCAAGACCCCGGATATCGCAGTCATGCAGCAGGCCGCACTTCTTTTGATCGGCAGACATGACTTCAAGAACTTTTCTACAGTAAAAAAGAGCAAATCTACAGAAAAGGAATTGTATGATATCGAAATCTACAGTGATGGAGACGAAATCCAGATTTCTTTGAAAGCTAAAGATTTCCTGCATAATATGCCGAGGATGATCATCGGCACTCTGCTTGATATCGGTCTTAATAAAAGAAAAAAGGATTGCATCGAAGCCATCTTTGCAGGAAAAGAATCTGCAAGTGCTCCCTGTGATCCAAAGGGATTATTTCTGCAGGAAGTGGAATATTAAAATTCCCTTCCTACAGGAACAGTCCTGTAATATGGAATGCCGCAAAGCTCACGATCCATGCAACTGCCAATTGGAACATCACAAATCCGAATGTCAGTCTCCGGCTTCCCACTTCACGTCTGATTGTTGCAATGGTAGCCGTGCATGGAATATAGAGCAGGCAGAACACCATCAGCGCGTATGCATTTGCCGCACCGAATCCCATGGCTCCCAGTGTTCCGACGAAGCTTGTCATACCATGTGCCGTCGTGATATTTTGAATTCCAAAGAGTACACTGCAGCTTGAGACAACCACCTCTTTTGCCGCGATTCCCGCAATCAGTGCCACCACGATCTGCCAATATCCCAGCCCGATCGGCCGAAACAGTGGTACGATCGCTTTTCCTATCATAGAGCCGAAGCTCTGAGAAATATCTGTCACATATCCCGCGAATCCAAAATTCAGAATGAACCACATAATAATAGAAGCAACAAAAATCACGGTACCTGCTTTGCTCAAATAATCCTTCACCTTTTCCCACACATAAATAGCGATCGTTCTGGCATTCGGCGTCTTATATTCTGGCAGCTCGATCAGCAGCGCATGTTCTGCCTTGCTCCCGTCAATTTTTGACAGGACGAATGCGACCGTAATTGCCACAAGGATTCCCAATATGTACATGGAATAGCATGCGATCATTGCATTCTTTCCAAAGAACATCGATGAAAACAGGACATAGATCGGCAGTCTGGCACTGCATGACATAAACGGTGTTACCAGAATGGTCTTTAGCCGGTCCTTTCTGTGCTCCAATACACGGGATGCCATGATTGCAGGTACAGAGCAGCCGAACCCCAGCAGCATGGGAAGAAATGCCCTTCCCGACAAGCCCAAATGACTCATGATATCATCCATGACAAATGCAACTCTTGCCATATATCCGCTGTCCTCCAAAAAGGCCAGGGCCAAAAACAGGATAAAAATGTTGGGCAGAAAGGTCAGGATTCCTCCCACACCGGAAATGATTCCGTCTACGATCAGGGATTGCAGCATAGGGCTTACATGCCACATATTAAGAAGGCCGAGCGCTCCACCGGAAATCCATTCCAAAGCTACCTCAAAGTATCCTTTCAGCCAGTCTCCCACCGTGAATGTCAGAAAGAAGACCAATCCCATGATGCCCAGGAAGATAGGAAGCCCCAGCCATCTGCTGGTCAGATACCGATCGATCTTATCTGTCCTCTCCTCTTTCTGACTCTTATTGACCAGAGTCTCCTGGATAATTTCTTCTATAAAATCATACTTCTGGTTAATGATGTCTTTTTCGTAACTCCGGTCCAGAACTGCTGGCAGATCAAGAGGATATTTTTCCATAATTGCCTTATCCTGTTCCAGCATTTTGATGGCATGCCATCTTTTATTTTCTATTTCAGGATATTTCTGATTGAACTGGGCAATGATCAGGTCAATTTTATCCTCGATCTCATCGTGATATACCATCGCATATTCACTGTGATGATTATGTACATGTCTGGTACTCTGGGGATGGTGATGGATGAATGGGCTCTGCTTCGCATAATCCTTATGGTGCGCTACCGCATGCATCAAAATCTCCAGTCCCGTCTTTTTCCTTGCTGATACCGGAATTGCCGGAATCCCCAGCATCTCTGGAAGGCGGTGAAGGTCGATCTCCATCCCCCGCTCCTCTATGATATCCATCATATTAAGCGCCAGCACAACTGGTTTTCCAAGTTCGATCAACTGCAGCGTCAGATATAGGTTTCTTTCCAGACAGGAAGCGTCTACCACATCTACAATGACATCCACTTCATCACTCATGATACATTCCCTGGAGACCTTCTCCTCCATCGTATAAGAAGTCAGGCTGTAGATTCCCGGAAGATCGATCAGTCTGAACTCCTGGTCTTTATAAAAAGCTTTCCCTTCCTTCTTCTCGACCGTAACTCCCGGCCAATTGGCTACCTTTAGATTCGCTCCTGTATAAGCATTGAATAAGGTTGTTTTCCCGCAATTCGGATTTCCGATAAATCCCACATTGATGATTTCTCTGCTCATTCCCCGATTTCCTCCACTGTAATATGATCTGCGATCCTGCGCCCCATAGCGAACCGTGTTCCGCGGAATCGCACTGTGACAGCACCTTTTTTATCATTATTTAAAATGGTGATCTTCGAGCCTGTCGTAAGCCCCAGAGCTTCAAGCCTTCGTTCCAGATTCAGCTCAATATTGATATCCTGAACCTGATAAGTATGGTGGTTCTTTCCCTCTTTTAACCTCATGGCATCTCCTGTGAATAACATCTTTATTTTTGTTTTTGTAATTGATAATTATTATCTATTAGAGATTATAGAACTTTTTTAACAATAAGTCAAACACATTGACAATTTTCGGCATAACATTTACTCTATAAAGTATAATAGAAAGAGGGGCATACATTATGAATGATATTTACTACATATTACTTTACTTTTTTGTATATGGATTTTTAGGATGGTGTACAGAGGTTGGATTTGCAGCAGTCAAAGAACACAAATTCGTCAACCGTGGATTCTTGAATGGGCCGATCTGTCCGATTTATGGAGTCGGCGTCACTGTTGTCATCGCACTTCTGACACCGTATAAGGAAAACCTGATCCTGCTTTACATCTCATCCGTTATCCTCGTGACGCTTCTTGAAGGTATTACCGGATGGGCCATGGATAAGATCTTCCATAATAAATGGTGGGATTATTCGGAACAGCCCTTCAATATAGGAGGCTACGTGTGTCTTATTTTTTCCCTTGTATGGGGCGTTGCCTGCGTCGCGATCATGGACTTTATCCATCCACCGATTGCAAAGCTGCTTTCCCTGCTCCCACATACACTGATGATCGTAGTGATGGTCATACTGGGAATCGCAATGTTCGCTGATCTGTATGTAACGGCATCTGCTATTTTCAAATTCAATAAGCGGCTGGCAAGTATGGAGAAAATTGCTGCAGAGCTGCACGAAATTTCAGATCAGATCGGTGAGGATATCTATGAGAAGGTCCTCGTTGCCGTAGAAAAGCAGGAAGTATCCAGGCAGAAGCTGGATGAAGCTGCTGCTGAATTGAAAGAGAAAACTCAGGGCACTGCCGCCGGGCTGCGTGAAAAGGCTCAGGAGACCGCTGCCGGCTTCAAAGAAAAATCCCAGGATGTCTCTGAAGAGATGCGCAGCCGTATCGAAAGCTTAAAGGCACGTTATCAGGAATTGGGCAGCAAAACACCGAAAGTCAGCCGACGTCTTGTCAAGGCATTCCCGAAAATGGAATCCCGCAACTATAAGCTTCAATTAGAAGAGCTTCGCAAAAAGTTAAATGAGAAAAGAAAGAAATAAAGAATCTTAACGGCCGGTCCTTATTTACATGCATCTCCTGAAAGGAGGACTTGATATGTGGTCACATGTTTTAATCCAGTTAGAATACCTGATAAGAATCATCGGTGCCGCTCTGTGCGGCATGGCTGTAGGATATGAGAGGGAGAATCATTTAAAGACGGCGGGAATACGGACTCATACGATTGTCGCACTGGCTTCTGCCGCCATGATGATCATCTCCAAATACGGGTTCCAGGATATCCTGGCACTGGACCATATTGGACTCGATCCTTCCCGTGTGGCCGCAGGAGTCGTCACCGCGATTGGATTCCTCGGTGCTGGTGTCATCTTCACAAGGAACTTTAGTGTGAGCGGCCTCACAACAGCGGCCGGCATCTGGGCGACAGTCGGGATCGGGATGGCTTTCGGTGCCGGAATGTATGTCCTCGGTATCATGACCACACTGTGCATCCTCCTTTTTCAAGTCATCCTGCACCGCAGATTCCGCTGGCTCAAGACTCCTACGATTCAGCAGATCACTCTGGTCATTGAGGATACCGCCGACCTGCAGTCCTTCCTCGCTGATTCTTTCTCAATCAAGGATTTGAAAATTATAACGATGAAGGTCACTCGCCTGGATGATTCGTCTCTAAAGATCAAGCTCAATGTTGCATTTCCTGAAAATTTTACTTATCAGGATGTCATTCAATTAGTAAAAGAAAATCCTCAGATCAAGTCCGTAGACATCTGAGGATTATCTCCATCAGGAGAGCCTCTGCTCTCCTGTGTAATACATCTCGATCGGGTCGATCGGATCAATCGGATTCTCGACCTCCATCTTTTCGTTCCTGCCATGGCGTCTTAATAATTCTCCGCCCTTATTATAGAACCAGAAGGAATATACCAGCAGCTTATTGACCTTGCCGATCCGGTCTTTCGTTGTCTTTTCGTATGCAGTACCGCCGGTCTCGAATTTCGTCTTCTTGTGAATCATCGAGATCAGTTCTGTCTCACAGGTCACCGGCTCCGGCAGAATCGTGTAGGCTCGTCCCACACAGCCCGGCTTATGGGAATCACTTCCTCCTACTGTCACCTTTCCATACTTCTGTGCAAGCTTCATGGCACCCGCATTAGATGCGGCTGATTCGCAGCAGTTATAAGCCTCTACAAAATCGAAACGCTTCATGATCTCAGGATTTGTATAGAATCTTTTTGTATTCGTAATACTTAGATACTTCTCACCGCACGGGTGGGCCGGTCCTAAGACTCCGCCGTTTCGGTGGACCAAATCGATCAGGACAGATACCGGCATACCGCGCATCTCCAGCAGCCGCATCTTCACGCCCTCGGGCATAATCACCAGGATGTGTCCTGCATCTCTGGTATCGTATTCAATCCCTTTGAGCACCACAAAGTCTGTATGCTCCTTGCCCTTCATATTATACTTCCAGTGTCGGTATCCCTTATACGTATTATGATCAGTTATCACCATCCCCTGGAATCCTTTGCTCTTTAGAATCGTAATGTATTCGTCCAAGCTTACTTTACTATCAATAGACCCTTCTTTTACATGGCAGTGCATATCAATCTTCATAAGCAAGCCCCCTTTACTTCCACTAAATGATATCTATATTATACAACTTTGTGAAGGGACTGGCAATCATCTTCTTTGCGTTCTATTCTGTTAACAATATCCACTACTGCCAAAATGCTTCCAATCCATGCAATTGTATACACAAAGCCCGGAATATGGATTTCTGTAAAACAATAGAGAATTGCCAATACTATAAGGACCATGGATCCGATGATCATTACGATTCCGCTGAGAAATGATTTTTTTACATATAACATAAAACACACCTCTTTCTTCATATGAAATTATCATATCAAAAAGGGTGTGTCATAAAACGGACTTTGCTAAAATTTATTTTTTTTATCTTATTCATCATCGTCATCCAGAGTTAAAAACTGGATGTCGTCATCGTCCTCATATTCTTCGTCATCTTCTTCATCATATTCTTCGTCATCTTCTTCATCATATTCTTCGTCTTCTATCTCATTCAGATCCAGAATCTCATCCTCTTCTTCATCGTACCCGCCTGACTTTTCTTGATCCAGATCCTCCATCATGGCCCGGGCCTTATCCACCTCATTTGCGACAGAAGTCGTCTTGCGGATCTCATCTGCCTTCTTGAGATGCAGCCTCTTACGTCTCTTGGATTCCAAAAGGAACTGAATCAGAATTCCCAGGATAATCAGCACCACGATCATTGCGATCTGTATCATCAGATTCTTCATCGGAAGCAGGATATATCCAGCTTGTCCTGCCAAGGCACCTCCGAATATCGCTGTGACAAGCATTGTCACCGGCTCTGCAAACTTTAATGTGATCAGTGCTATGACCAGCCCAATTGCTAAGCAGATCAAGGCAAAGATCCAATCCTTTGGCTGCAGAAAATAAGCACTGCCTGCAATTCCCACGATCCATGCTACCAAAAAGACACCTGCTCGATAGAATACGCCTCCAAGCACGGCCAGAATCACTCCTGCCACTCCTCCGATGATCAGAGGAATATACCCCTCTAATCCAAAGTAGGATGCCAGATATGAACCTCCTGCAAAACCAACGGACAACCCGAACACTGCTGCCCAGAACCTCACCATCTTCAGACCAAAGAAGCAGAACAGAAGTCCCACCGCAGCTGCCCCCGCCAGCATGATCATCTCAACTGTCGCAAGCTCTCTTCCTTTTTCCATCAGAACAGTCATCCCAGACTGCATCTGAACCTGAATCCGTTCTAACAATACATCCATATTCATAACCATCTTATTCACCTTTGTCCCTTAATTATTTATCTACTGCTGCTCCCCGCTGCCATACACCCCGGCAATCTCCTTTAAATGTGCCACATACATATCTGCCACATATGTTGGTGAAAGAATCTTCACATCCTTCCCCAGTCCGGCCATCCATCCGAAAAACTGCTCACTGACCGCTACTTCAACACGGGCAACAAAATGCAGCTCTCCATCCGGCCTGACGGAAACATCTTTTCCAAACCGATCGATGACAACGCCTATGTATTTATTATGAAATCTGATACGCAAGGTCTCTTCCTCCCCACCGAACATACCAAATGTTTTTTTCGCATAATGTGCAAGATCAAATCTTCCGAACTCTTCTTTTCCAGCCCTTTGTTCTTCCAATATCTGAATCCCGATCATCTTATCCACTCTGAAATGCTTAAGTATCCCGGCATCCACATCAAAGCCGATCAAATAGTAATTCTCATCATCCCATAGTAAGGCCCACGGACTGACTTGATAAGGCTCACCGCCCTTCTTTAGCCTCGTTGTCTTCTGAATCGTCCATTCAAAGTACTGGAATAGGATCTGTTGATTCGAAGCAATTGCCGCATGTATCTTATCTATATTATAGTAGATGCTCTCGTTCATCGCTTTGATTCTGTCGGCTACGACCACCTGGCGCTGCAACTGCTTTGCCTCATACTTACTCGCCATCCCTTCGATCTTGCCGATCAGACTGTTGGACTTTCGCTCTGTAATGAACCTGGAAGACTGCACAGCATCCACCAAAAGCTTTAGCTCTGCAAGTTCAAATTCGTGATTTGCCAGATAATATCCTTCCGGGCGTTCCTTCCTGTAAGCAATATCCATTCCGAACTTCTTTAGAGTCTCAATATCATTATACAGGCTCTTCCGCTCTGAGCGGATTCCGTACTCTAAAAGCTTCTCCTCCAGTTCCTTCCTGGATAGTGGATGCAGTGCATCCGTCTCCTCCTGGAACAGCCTCATCAGGAAGAGAATCTTCTCCTTCTGATTACATGATTTCGCCATAATGTTCTCCCCTGTATCATGTTCTTTCCCCACACTGGGCCCTTATTCCCCAGTATCTTCTATATTTTAACAGGAGTTTGCACAAATGTAAAGATGGATGCCAATCTATCAATGATTAACACCCATCTTTACTGTGATATCTCTATCATTCTTTTTTTACCTCTTTCTCTATCTTTGATTGATAGCGGTTTTGGTTTTTAAATTAAATGTGCTGGTGGTCCGTACCTCCTATTCATAAATTTTTCTATCGGACTTCGTATTCTATTGATCTTCTTATGATGGATTTTACTTCTCTCATAACTTTCTCGTCATTATGATAATTCTCCATCTTTTCCGTTCCGATCATCTACTTATGTCCGATAAGTTAAAACCTTTTGAACTTTCACTTACGAAGAACTTTCTTCTCTGTTGCGAGATTACTTCTTCTTTTTAACTGATTGTTCATTCAGTTTTATTTGTTAAACTTATAATACTACTCGTTTTGCAATTTGTCAACACTATTTTTAGTTTTTTTATATTTTTATTCTTAATTATCTTTCTATTTAGTCTCATCAAATAATTTCTCTTGAACCACGCTCTTTAAAAGCCGGGTAACCGTCTCCTGGATTGCCTCCATACGGATTCCTGAATAATTGATAATCAGGATATGCGGCTTACTTTTCTGAGGATTGCGGCAGTATTCTGAAAAACAGGCCAGATCGATTCCATTTTTCCTTGCCCGCAGCACAAGCTCATCATCTGTAAGCTTTGTCTCTAATCTCAATAGGAAATAGGTTCCGGCCTCTGCTTCCTTGATCTTAGAAATCTCATTCAAGGGCGATGCCTGTATTTCCTGAATCAACTGTGCCTTTAGCTTTTTATAAAAATTCCTTGTCCGGTTCAGATGGCGCTCGAAATATCCTTCCGAGATAAACCGTGCCAGTGTATGCTGTTCAAAACAGGATACTGTGCAGGAGGAATAACACATCCTCTCCACATATTTTTTCATCAGCTTCTCCGGCAGTACCATATAACTGATGCGCATGGAAGGTACAATACTTTTAGAAAAAGTATTCAGATAAATGACACAGCCGGATTTATCCATGGAAAAAAGAGCAGGGCTTAACTTATTCACATAACGGAATTCACTATCAAAATTATCCTCAATGATGTAGCCGCCCTTCTCTTGTGCCCAGTTCAAAAGCTCCTGCCTTCTTCCTATAGGCGTAATAATTCCCGTTGGAAAGTGGTGTTCCGGGGTCACATGCATAACGTTACAACCACTCTCCTGCAAGGAACGGATTGAAATCCCGTTCTCATCCATCTCGATTTGTTTCCATTTCACCCCATTACGTTCCAGCAATTCATATGTATACGAATATCCGATTTCCTCCAGCCCATACAAGGCATCCTCGCCCAGAATCTGAAACAGTCCCTGGTAGAGGAACTCTGTCCCCGCCCCGATGACAATCTGAGAGGGGGATACATTCATGCCTCTAAAGCGGTGCAGATTCTCTGCGATAGCTTTCCGAAGCTCGAATACGCCCCGGCAGGGAACGGCCTTCAACAGCCGTTCATCCCGGGCTGTTATGACCTCGCGAATTAATTTTGACCAAATTGAGAAAGGGAAATGCTGCATCCCGATCCGGTTGCACCGAAGATCCGCATAATAGGGACTTGCCTCCTCTTCCTGATACAGCTTCGGGGCAGCCTCATCCTCACGGAAGGTATTCTGCACTCTCAACCTGCTCACATAGTAGCCGCTGCATTCCACAGAATAAATATATCCTTCCAGCAAAAGCTGGGAATATGCGTTCTCCACAGTCACCACACTGATATCCAGATGAGCGGCAAGGGAACGCTTGGAGGGCAGTTTTTCCCCTGCCTTGATTTCTCCACTTAAGATATCCCTGCGGATACATTGATACAAATATTCATAGATCGGAGTCTTCCCTCTCCTGGTAATCTCATACGTTAACATCATCTTCTACTCTGCCCCTTTCCTGCCAAGGATACTGTATTTTTAAACTGACCTTATTTTTTATAATCAAATTGAGCATTTTCATCATGTCAATTTCTATTATAATGAGAACTATCAGAACTGTAAAGGAGGAAACTATTATGGGGACATATGCTATTACCGGAGGCTCTGGAGGAATCGGAGGCCAGACAGTCAAACTTTTAAAAGAGGCTGGACACGAGGTAATCAATATTGATTTAAAGGGCGGGGATATTTCTGCAAACCTTGCCTCCTGCGAAGGAAGACGTGAGGCAATCGAAGAGCTGCACCAGAGATGCCCGGACGGCCTGGACGGCCTGATCTGTAACGCCGGAGTATCCGGGGCTGTATCAAATCTGCAGTTGATCGTTTCCCTGAATTATTTTGGAACGATTGAGCTCGCTAAGGGATCATTTGAGCTGCTGCGCAAGAAAAAAGGGTGCTGTGTCGTCACCTCCTCAAATACGATTTCCCAGGGTGCCGGGAGAATGGACCTGGTAGATCTTTTGAATAATTCAGGAAATGAACAGATGATTCTGAACTTGATCAGTAAATGGGATTCCACGAATCTTTCTGTCGGCAATAGTATTTATGTAGCTACCAAATACGCTCTTGCACGCTGGGTCCGCAGGATTTCTTCTTCTTGGGCGGCACGCGGGGTCCGAGTCAATGCGGTAGCACCGGGCAACGTACAGACGCCGATGACTGCAGCTCTCCAGGGAAGTGCCCGGGATGCGCTCAACGCACTTCCAATTCCTGCACGTTACGGCCAGGAGGCACTGATGGTACCGGAAGAGATTGCCGGGGCAATCGTATTTTTGACATCCAAATACGCCGCTGGAATCAATGGAAATATCTTGTTCGTAGACGGCGGTACCGATGCACTGCTGAATTCTGAGAAAGTATACTAGGAGGGGCCTTAAATGAATATCATCCAAAAATATATCGAAACAATGGAAAACAGAGACTATGAAGGGCTGGCTGAGCTTTTTGACTGTGATGGGACTTTAGTCGATCACTGCCCGAAGGGGACGCTGCAGCCGGAATACCATGTATATGGAAAGGAAGCAATCAATATGTTCTTCCGAAATAAGTTCACATTTGGGAAATTCAGTATATCTGAACCCGAAATCATTGATGAAAGACATGCAAAATTTGTTGCCAATTATTCCGGGTATATGGTTATGGCGATTGCCACGATCCGGTATACCAATGAGGAAGGATTGATTCAGAAGCTTTCTGTAAGACCGAAATAAATGCAGGCAGGTGTTCTATAGACAGCCCTGCAAGCGGCATTAGACACAGGAGCGATCGTAACTTTTTTTAGTTCGCATTGACTTCTTTATCTTAAGACGGTAGAATAGGAATATCTATTTTTTATAGATACTATGTTTACAGCATAAATAATAAGGCAAAGGAGTATGTATTATGGAACAATTGACAATCCCCCAGGGATACCGCTCTCCTCTTACGATTCGTGAGACTGAGGTGGCAATTAAGGAAATCAAAGACCACTTTGAGCGTTCACTGGCTAAGTCCCTGCATTTAACCCGTGTATCAGCGCCATTTTTTGTCCGTCCGGAGTCTGGAATGAATGATAATTTGAACGGAACAGAGCGCCCGGTTACTTTTGGAATCAGGGAACAGGATGATGCACCTGCAGAAATCGTCCATTCCCTTGCCAAATGGAAGCGTTACGCTTTGAAGCACTATGACTTTCATTCAGGTGAAGGCCTCTACACAGATATGAGTGCCATCCGCCGGGATGAAGATACCGATAATATCCACTCTCTCTACGTGGATCAGTGGGACTGGGAAAAGATCATTTCCAAAGAGGAACGCAACATGGAGACACTTGAGTATACCGTACGCAAGGTCTATAGCGCCTTAAAGGAGACTGAAGAATACATATCCCGCCGCTATAACTATATTGAACCTCTGCTTCCTGACGACATCTTCTTCATCACCTCTCAGGAGCTGGAGGATATGTTTCCTGACCGTACTCCGAAGGAGAGGGAATACCGCATCGCCAAAGCAAAAGGCGCAGTCTTTATCTCCCAGATTGGTAAGGTCTTAGCCTCCGGGGAGAAACACGACGGACGTGCACCGGATTATGATGACTGGGAATTGAACGGGGATATCATTGTATACTATCCTGTCCTGGACATCGCATTGGAGCTGACCTCCATGGGGATCCGCGTGGATGAGGAATCTTTAAAGAGACAATTAAAGTTATCCGGCTGCGAAGACCGGGCAGAACTGATGTTCCAGAAGGCTCTTTTGAACGGAGAACTTCCTTATACAGTAGGCGGAGGTATCGGACAGTCCAGAATCTGTATGTATTATCTAAGAAAGGCACATATCGGAGAGGTACAGTCCTCTATCTGGCCGGAAGAAATCCAGAGCCGTGCCCTGGAGAACGGAATTCATCTTTTATAAAATGAAAGAAAAAACGCTGCAGACGATCGATTCTGATTCGTCTGCAGCGTTTCTTACTTTTATTTATAGATTTTTTTTACTCCCACAGCCTGTGAATGCTGTGCAGCATGCCTGTCCTCCACGACCGCTTTGGGATAACGGATGACACCATTATTTTCGTAAGGGTCATTGAAATAGTAGCCTTCCTCGTCATATCCAACTAACAACATGCAATGTTCATTCGAAATCCAGGTAAATGTATCTCCACAGCCGTGCAGTTTCCAGCATGGCCCGGTAATCGGCTCCCGCATATTAATGCAGGCCCAGAAGATGACCGGCATCCCCTGGTCTATGTATGTCTCTAAGAGCTGCCCTATCGGCGTATTTGTCTCATCTATGACTTCATACTCCTCTCCTGCCGCCTTCCTTAACGCTTTGCAGATCACAGGAGCGTAGCAGCCAAAAGATTCCTCATCATAGGGACTTCCACAGAAACACTCATAAGGGTTCGGTCCATGAAGCTCTCCCTCTTTTTCCTCAAAATCCTGAAGCTCCAGATAGTTCTCTATGAACTCATCCACCGTCATATCATACCCCAGGAATTGAAGCAGCATGACGGCGGATACACTCTCACATCCCGTCGGATATTTCACGCTCTGGTCTATGTAAGGTACATCAATCTTAATCATCTAATTTCACCGTATCATTTCTTTCCGTATATTTTTTCATAAAGGTCAGTACAATCAAAAGAATCGCAAGGCTAAGGCCCAATGTAATCCACCATACCTGTACAAATCCGGCAATGATATAGCCGATGATACATACGACTGCAACTACCACCGCATACTGCATCTGCGTGGATACGTGGTTGATATGATTGCTCTGTGCTCCGGCCGAGGACATAACGGTCGTATCTGAAATCGGGGATACGTGATCTCCGCATACTGCTCCTGCCAGAACTGCTGATACAGCGATGATCATCATCTCCAGATTATTGGAGCTTGAGAACATTCCCACTACGATAGGTACTAAAATTGCGAATGTTCCCCAGCTTGTTCCAGTTGAAAATGCAAGGAAAATCGCAATCATGAACATGATGGCCGGAACTGCAATACTTGCTGATGCATTCTCACCGACAACACCGCCGACAAATTCAGAGATTCCAAGAGCATCTCCCATTCCTTTCAGGGACCATGCAAAAATCAGGATCGCAACGGCTGGAATCATCAGTTTAAATCCATCCACAAAGCTTTCCATGAATCCTTTGAATGTGATGACCTTCCTTGGAAGGTATAAGACCAGCATGAACAGTACTGTAATGAGCGTTGCAAAAATCAGGCTTGTCTCTGCATCACAACCGGCAAAAGCGGATACAATATCAGAAGCCCCGCCCTGGAAGCCTGTGTAGATCATCGCTGAAATCGCAGATGCGATTAGGACCGCAACAGGAAGCACAAGGTCGATCACTCTGCCCTTGGAAGAGGTAGTCTCCTCCTTGATCTGTTCAAATTCTTCTGCACCAGTGGTAAAAAGGTCACCTTTTGCCGCATTTGCTTCATGTTTTTTCATCAGACCGAAATCAAAGCCTGAAATAATAATATACAGGACCATCGCAATGGTAAGCAGTGCGTACAGATTATAAGGAATCGTCCTTAAAAACAGTTGAAAACCTGTGATTCCTGCATCCTCCGGTACATAGGAGTTCACGGCTGCTGCCCAGCTTGAGATCGGAGCGATAATACAGACCGGGGCCGCTGTGGCATCAATGATGTATGCCAGCTTCGCTCTGGATACCTTATATCTGTCAGTGACTGGTCTCATAACGGAACCGACCGTCAGACAGTTAAAATAGTCATCCACAAAGATCAGTATTCCAAGCCCCGTGGTCGCTAGAAGTGCACTCTTCTTCGTCTTGATCTTCCTTCCCGCCCAGTTTCCGTAGGCCGCAGAACCGCCCGACTTTGACATGAGTACAATGATCATGCCCAGCAGGACATCGAAAATCAAAATATTCAGATTCATGCTGCTTTTCATAATATCAAAAAACGCAACGAACGAATCCCACGGATGAAATCCTGTGTAAAGCAGCGCCCCCACGGCAACACCGATAAACAGGGAACTGTACACCTCTTTTGTTACAAAAGCCAGGATAATGGCTAAAAGCGGCGGTACGAGTGACCACCAAGTTCCGATAAACATTGAACCATCCATAAAGTAACCCTCTCTCTCTTCAATCTTAGTTCGTATATAGCCGACACTATATACATTTTAGCGAATTAACGCGTAATATACAATCCTTTTTTGTAGAAATTTGCAAAGGAGGAGAAAGCCCTTTTGCTCCCCCTTTATCAGAGTTTTCCTAAATTCATACAGCGGCATGTTTGAAAAATCAATTTCTTGGGAAACTATCCTTAATGAGTCGTTATTACTTGACATTATTTTCTGTAACGTCTATAATTACAGTTAAGAACTGTAATTATTTTCATTACATAATTGTTTCATTATTTTTCTAAAAGAAAGGAGACCTACATGAATTTATCTGTTTCTCATATATTGACTGGCTACCTGGGGACTTATGCCTCCCCGCAAAGTAAGGGCATCTATCGGTTCTCTCTTGACACCAGTACGGGACAGCTTTCTAAGCCAGAGCTGTATTATGAAGCCTTGGACTGTAAATATCTATCACTTTATAAGGGACTTTTAGCGGCTCCTGTCCAAAAGGGGGATGACGCAGGGATTTCCCTTTTGAACGTGACCAGTACCGAACCTGTACTGTTAGATCACCTTTTCAAGGAGCTGACCACCTCCTGCTTTATTACGCAGGATGAGAATTTCATTTATACAGCGAATTATCATGAGGGACTTGTCCTGATCTATCAGAAGACAGGGCAGGGAATCACCCCCTTCAAGCGAATCGAAATCGCTCCAAAGGCTGGATGCCATCAAATCATATTCCATGATGGCCTTCTGCTGGTTCCGTGCCTTTTACTGGATGAAATCCGCATCTTTGATCCAGAACAAGATTTTCACCAGATAGGAGTCATTCCCTTCCCTCCCAAAACGGGTCCGCGCCACGGAATCTTTACACGGGATCATCGGCACTTATTCGTCGTCAGCGAGTTAAGCAATGAACTTTATCTATTTGCGGTTGAAAAAACACCTGGAAATCCTGCTCCGAACTTCCGCCTGATGAGTGTTCATCCACTGCTGGAACAATCTGCAGATTTCACCACCGCCCCCACATCGGCGGCCATCCGTCTATCACCGGATGAACGGTATCTGTATATTTCTACCCGGTTTGCAGATGTCATCTCTGTCTTCGAATTGAAGCAGGACGGCGCCGTCATGATTCAACAGACAGGAAGCGGCGGCATCCACCCGCGGGATATCCTTCTCACCCCCGACGGCCGATACCTCTTAGCGGTGAACCGGACAGAGGGAGGCCTGGTATGCTTCCCTGTCGATTCGAAAAATGGAATGCTTGGCCCCATCTGTTCCAGAGTCCCAGCCTTTGAGGCAGTCAGTATTGTCCTGGATGAAACAGACTGTGCCTTTCAATAACCGGCCCAACAAAAAAGTAAAGGAGAATTTAGCATATGAAAAATTTATTAGATATTGGACTGATCGGTCTGTCTGTCATGGGCCGCAGTCTTGCTCAAAATATGGCAGATCACGGTTTTCAGACAGCCGTTTATAACCGCAGCCCCGAAGTCACAGAGCAGGTGATGAAGGAACACCCACACAAGAATATCACCGCGTTCTACAATCTGGCAGAACTCGTCTACTCTTTGAAACGTCCGCGCAGGATTTTTCTGATGATTCAGGCAGGTAAACCAGTGGATACTGTAATCGACCAGCTTCTTCCGCTTCTGGAAGAGGGGGACATCATCATGGACGGGGGAAACTCTTATTTTGAGGACACCAACCGCCGCTTTACTAAGCTGGAGGATCTGGGAATCCGCTATCTGGGCGTGGGGGTGTCCGGCGGGGAAGAGGGCGCGCGCCGCGGTCCTTCCATTATGCCGGGCGGCAGCCGGGATGCCTATGACGAAGTCAGCCCCATCCTGGAAGCGATTGCTGCCAAGGCGATGGAAGAGCCCTGCTGCACCTACATCGGCCCCATGGGCGCCGGACATTATGTAAAAATGGTCCACAACGGAATCGAATATGCTGACATGCAGCTTATTGCGGAGGCCTATCTTCTTCTGAAATATGCCGGAGGATTCACCAATGAGGAGCTCGCCGATACCTTCCATGAATGGAATGAGGGTGAACTTCAAAGCTATCTGATTGCAATCACCGCGGACATTTTCCGAGAAAAGGACGACCTTGCACCCGGGGATCTCATTGATCATATCCTGGACAGTGCCAAACAAAAAGGTACAGGCCGCTGGGCCAGCATCGAATCTCTGCATCAGGGCGTCGATATCTCCATGATCACTGCCGCCTGCAATGCCCGTGTCATGTCGAACCACCTAAAACAGCGCCAACTTGCGGCTTCGAGGATTTATGAACCATCACACAGCTATTCTTTTCCAGATAAAAAGGAATTTGCTGACATGGTCAAAAATGCCCTTTATGCTGGAAAGATCATCGCCTACGCACAGGGATTTTCCCTGATGAAGGATGCCTCTGACCAGTTTGACTGGAATCTGGACCTTGGAAAGATTGCTTCGATCTTCCGTGCCGGATGTATCATCCAGGCCATATTTTTAAATGACATCACAAAGGCATATACAAGAAATCCAAAATTAGATAATCTGATTCTGGATGAATTCTTCCTTGACCGTATTAATGAGAACCAGGGCAATCTGCGGGAAGTCGTTTCCACTGCTGTCTTGGGAGGTCTGCCGGTTCCTGCCTTTGCAAATGCGGTCTCCTACCTGGATGAATTTTCTTCTGTTGCAAGCGGGGCAAATTTAATCCAGGCACAACGGGATTGTTTTGGCGCCCATACCTATGAAAGAACCGATCGGGAGGGCACCTTTCACCACGAATGGAGGAAATAATGATGAAAATCCATACCAATATCACCATTTTCGGCGGCACAGGCGATCTGACCTTCCGAAAGCTGCTGCCCGCCCTTTATACTATGTACCTCACGAAAAAACTTCCGAAAGACAGCCGGATCGTCATTATCGGACGCCGGGATTATGACAGCGATTCCTATCGCCTGCTGGCCGAGGAATGGGTCGAGAAATTCACCCGCCTGCCGTACACGAAGGAAGACTTTTCCAAGTTTTCTGAACTCCTTGCCTATTTCCGCATGGATTTGTCCAACCAGCAGGATTATCAGAGACTGAACGAATATTTTTCGCAGGATGACATCACGTCCCATATTTTTTATCTGGCTGTAGCTCCAAGGTTCTTCACCGTCATCGCAGATGGTCTGGAAACAGTGTGCGGCGCCTGTCACGGAAAGGTAATCATAGAAAAACCTTTCGGGGAAAATCTGGAGGCGGCAGAAAAGCTGAACCAACAGCTGGAACGTCATTTTGGGCCAGAACAAATCTACCGGATCGACCACTATCTTGGAAAAGAAATGGTCCGCAACATCCAGGCCATTCGTTTTACGAACCCGATCTTTACAGATGTCTGGAATTCACGGTATATCGAATCCGTTCAGATTTCCGCACTGGAGGATGTCGGCGTAGAAACAAGAGGCGGATACTACGATGCCAGCGGTGCCTTAAAAGATATGGTACAGAATCACCTGTTCCAGATTCTTTCCATCGTTGCCATGGAACGGCCCGAAGTCTTCAACAGCACGCAGATGCACCAAGAACAATTGAACGTATTAAGATCTCTTCGTCCGGCATCAGAAGCCTCCATAGAGGATACCCTGATACTGGGACAATACGAAGGATATCGTGAAGAGCCGTTAGTATCGCCTGATTCCTCGACTGAGACCTTTGCAGGGCTTCGCCTCTTCATCGACAATGAGCGTTGGAGCGGCACACCATTTTATATTCGGACTGGAAAAAAGACGGGAACAAGACAGATGGAGGTATCCATTGTATTTCGACGCTCTATGCCAGAAGTAGAACCAGATATCCTGACCATTAAAATACAGCCCACAGAGGGCGTCTATCTACAGTTCAACATCAAACGCCCTGGTGATACTGAAGAGATTATCCCGACAAAAATGGATTTCTGTCAGAACTGTAATATCATCCACCAGTTGAATACCCCGGAAGCATATGAACGGCTTTTAACCGCCTGTATCGCTGGAGAACGTTCCTGGTTCTCCCAATGGGATCAAATTGAAATTAGTTGGAATTATATTGAACAGTTAAAGCAACTTTTCAAAGAAAAAAATCTTCCCGTATATCCCTATGCCCAGGGGATGCATGGTCCGAAGGAATCGGAAGAATTTCTGGAAAAAGCAGGGCACAGGTGGATCGAATAATCTTATTTCCTCACATAAAAAGAAGAAGCAACGGACTGCATCCGCTGCTTCTTCTTTTTTGCCCTATAGTTGTCCTATAGCTTTTCTATAATCATCCTCTTGTACTCTAAAAACTCCTCTGACAAATTGAAATCCTTCCGCCTTGGTTTCGGTTCCCGAATCACAATCTCCTCCGTGATCCGCCCCGGCACTCCGGTCAGCAGATAAATCCGATCAGACAGAAGCAGTGCCTCGTCAATATCATGTGTGATGAATAACGTTGACATCTTGATCTTGTCCATGACATCCAGATACCACCTATGCATATCACTCTTAGTCAGCGTATCTAATGCACTGAACGGTTCATCCAATAGAGCCACGTCCCTGGAGAACATATAGGTCCGCAGAAGAGCTGCACGCTGTCTCATACCGCCGGAAAGTTGATGGGGATATTTTTCCTGTGTCCCTTCCAATCCAAATTCTTCAAAGAAGGGGCGAACCTTCTCCCTTGCAGCCTTTTTCTTCTCTCCCTTGATCAAAAGCGGGAGTGCCACATTATCCTCGATGGTCCGATAAGGAAGAAGCAGATCCTTCTGGAGCATATAGCTGATATGCCCGGGCTGTCCCGTTATCTCTTCCCCATTGAGTACGACATTGCCCTTATCCGGTATGTTCAACCCGGAAATCACATTGAACAAGGTCGTCTTTCCTCCACCGCTGGCTCCCAACAGGCAGACAAGCTCATTTTCATGCAGTTCTAAGGAGATATCCTCTATGACATGCTGCCCTTCATAGGACATCGTCACGTCTGTTACAATCAGTTCTGCCATTTCATCACTCCAAATAATCGTTATTAAAGCCTGTATTTTCAGGGATTTCTGTCTCTGACAGACCATTTTCGTTGATCCAATTATAGAAGGCATTCCATCTGGCCGGATCAATATACCCCCATTGTTCTACCTCTGCCTTATACTGGTCTTTCATGTACTCCTGGCTTGCCTGTACCATCTTCTGATCCAGTTCAGGTGCTGCTTTGCACAAAATATCTGCTGCCCCCTTTGGATCGTCGATCGCGAACTCGTACCCTTTTTTCACCGCAGAAAGGAAGGCCTTTGTTGTATCTTCATTTTCCTTCATCCATTCACTGTTCCCAATGATGACCGGAGTATAGAAATCAAAATCACTGTTGATGTCCTTGAATGCGAAATAATCTGTCTCAAGTCCTGCAACCTCTGTAGCGATTCCACCCCAGCCGTAGAAGACCCATATCGCATCTACTGACTTGCTCTCTAATGCAGAGACCTCGTCTGTAATCGTACTCGGTATCAGCTCGACTTTGCTGAAATCACCGCCGTCAGCCTCAACTACATTCTTCAAAGTCGCCTTCTCTAAATCCAGATTCCATGTGGCATATTTCTTGCCCTCCATTCCCTTTGGACGGTCCATGCCATCTCCCTTCCGGGAGATAATTCCTGATGTATTATGCTGTAGTACAGCGGCTACTGCTTCAATCGGAAGTGCATCGTCTCCGATCAGGGCCGGCATCATGCTGTCCTGGAAAGAAATTCCGAACTGTGCCTTCCCGGAAGCGACCAGGACCTCAGCACCATCCTCCGGCGGCTGTACAATCTCCACTTCCAGACCTGCATCTTCAAAATATCCCTTCTCCTGTGCAACATACAGCCCCGTATGGTTTGTATTTGGCGTCCAGTCCAATACGAAAGTCAGCTTTGTCAGATCCTTCTTGTCCGTTTCTTTTTTATCTGTATCCGAGCCGCATCCTGCCAGGCTTACAACCGTAGCAGCAGCTAAAAGTACCGCTAATATTCTCTTTTTCATATTCCGCTTCTCCTCCTGCTATTCCTTCTGTCTATCACGTACATTCTGTATTTTCACTCTCATTCGACGCATTTCCTACAAAAATGACTTCACTTTCACCACGCCTATTTCCGTTCTTCCCAGGGCATGCACTTCTTCTGAAGCAGATTCACAGCTTTCATCAGAAGCAGGCTGATTGCAGAAATTAAAAAGATGACTGCAAACATCTTATCAAAAGAAAATGCCTTCTTCACGCGGATCATATAAACGCCCAGTCCATTGAATCCTCCCAGCCATTCAGAAATCACGGCGCCCACTACAGCATAGGACGCAGAGATGCGAAGACTTGCAAAGAACTGGCTCAATGAGCCTGGAAACTTCACGAACCAAAAAATCTGCATCTTGGAAGCCCCCATGGAACGCATCAGACTGATCATATCCCGGTCTGCAGCGCGAAAGCCATCCAACATGCTGACCGTAATTGGGAAAAAGGTCACGATCACGATCAGTATGACCTTCGGTGTCATCTCATACCCGAACCACAGCACTAAAAGCGGTGCGATTGCCACGGTAGGAACCGTTTGGGTCAATACGATCAGAGGATAAAATGCCTGATATACCTTCTCGAACCGATCCATGACCACCGCCATCAAAAATCCGATCAGAACACCCATAGCCAGTCCTACGAACGCCTCGATAAGAGTCACCTTCGCATTGCTCATCAAAAGCGGAAAATCATCGATAAATGATTTTACCACATCGATGGGGGACGGCAGCATAAATTTTGAAATCAGTCCCGTTCCACTCGCTGTCTGCCAGGCTCCAAGGATTACAAGGATCGCGAACATCGGCCAGAAAAATGCTGCCCGGTCCTGTTTCTTCTTATTGATGGTGTTTTGTGACTTTCTTTTCAATGGTAAGCACGTCTCCTTCCGGCTTGTATGATACCTTAATATAAGCCGCTACTGATGGTGCACCTGCACGAATCGCAATATGCTGGCACTCTTTTACGATATCCATCAGTTCATCATAATCTCCCTCAATTGCTGTCTCAAATGGTCCTACATAGCAGTTTCGCCCCGTACTCTTAATATACGCGATCACCTCATCTACAATACGGATCAGTTCCTCATCATTTGCCGCCTCCGGCAGTGTCTGGATTGCTACACTTGCATTCATTCTTACTTCCTCCTGTTTTTACTTTTTCATTTTCAACTTTTTTCTTTCGTGGGAGATGTATCATCTGCCCGGAGAATTAATTCGCCCTGATTTTCCTGAAAGATAACATGAAGTTTTTCATTAAACAAAGATTCCGGCGGGCCGAAATCCCGCGCCGAAATAAAAACCCCGCCAGATAAGTCTGGCGGGGTCCGCATTCTTCATATTCTTACCGAAGGTCCTCTTAAAGGTTACTTCTTTACATCCGATTCGGCAAGTCTTTATTATCTGCTTTCCTACGCTGGCATTATCCAGATCAGGTATACGGGTTAAAGGCCTAACAGCCTTACTCTCAGCCGGCTTGCGCCAGCACCCCTGCTACTATTTAATTCCTTTTCTTAGTTTAGCCTCACTTATAGGAAATGTCAAGAACAATCTGATTGCACGTTGCCTTGAACGTTGCTGTGGAAGTATTGTTCACTCCTGTTTGGAGGCACCTCTCCTCTGCGGATACATCTGCCCAGCAGACACAAAAACAAAAGTACACCTGCTGCCATAACTGCCGCCAGGCTTCCCAACATGATGGAATCCGCAATCTGAAATGGGTTTCCAATGAGTGTAATAGAAAGCTCCCTCTTCTTCCGAAAAAGCTCCGTCCAGAATGCAAAATCAGACCAGGCGGTCGGAATATAATCATCTGAAAACCGAAGGCTTACAAGCAGAATCACGCAGACTCCCAAAAACGCTGCGACAGGAATTCCCATTTCCATTCCGGCTCTCAACACCTTGTTTTGTATCAGCCGCATCCGTTTTCGGCATTCCATGATTCCGACGGATAAAATAAGCCACGCCGGAAGCCACAAAAAGAACCTTCCCACCCCATAGTACAAATTTCCTTCTGAAATCCACTCACACTCTGGCAGAAGCAGCCCTGCTAACATCTGCTGCATAACAGAAAGGGGCAGCCTTGGGGCATCTGCCCTGATACAGGGGTAACCATTCTCTGCCTCTCCCTGCACCATACATAGACTCTGGCTCAGATCCACAATCCCCCTGACTCTGTAGGTTTTCTTTCCGACTCTGACTTCTTCGCCTATGATATCATCATCTCCGAACAGAAGCTCTGCCGACTTTTTACTGAGCACACATCCCCTCAAGTCACTATCCGTCACAAAGCTTCCCTTTACAAGTCTTCCCGATACAACCAGATACATATTACCGGCCGTTTCAATCAGATCTCCTATTTCACTTCGGCCGAGGCTTTCATTTTTGATTTCAACATCCTTCTCTGTTCTAAAGAACACCAGTCCTTTTATCTCTCTTTTGGCATCCTCTGAAGCATTTTCCCAGAAATCCTTGAGCTGTTTCCCTGTAACAACGTCCTTTTGATAGTAAAAGCCTGCCTGTCCGTCAAATTGTTTCAGAATTCCTAAGCTACGCACTCCGATTCCGCAAAGGATACCCGCAAAGATCAGGACGGATAATTTTCCTGCATACCTTTTTAATTGTTCAATCGTACTCTGTCACCCTCTTTCACATATTTGCCGGACTGTGTGATAATCTGTGCCTCCTTCGAAAGACTGGTCTGAATGGCAGCATTCTCATCGTCCTTTTCCAGGACAGTGACTGGAACCTTTACTGCCACATAATTCTCTCCTAGTATACCTGCACGCACCTCCGCCGTAAGCACATAAGTCATCCCTTGCTCTTCGTGGAGTGCACTCAGCGGAATCAGATTGTCGTAGTCCTGTTTCGAACTTTCACTGTACTCGTATGAAAATGTTGTACCTGCCCGGTAACCGCCTTCTACCTTCCCGTACCATACGCTGTTTCCGTCCTGATCCTTCCCGAACCGCTCAATGTTTACCGGAAGGCTGTGTGTCTCTCCCAGAAGCCGTATTTGTAACTCATCGCCCGCCTCTGCCACCGCTGTCTGCTCCTGGGGCAGAATGCCGCAGGCTTCGGTCGATTCAGTCTCCAGTATGATCTGCTCGCTCCCCGTCGTAAGTGCTCCTTCTTGCGCACCGACTGCTTCTAAGACGCCCTCTGACTGTGCTGTTACAATTCCCTTTGCCTTTTGAATCTGTTCCAGTCTGGCAAACTCTTCTTGCAGCGCTTCCATGTCTAATTGTACAGCGGCCCCCGATAACTCGGCCCGCTTTCGATTTGCTGCCTCATTTTCCTGTTGTGCTGCTTCCTCCTGCTGGGCCAGCCCATACGCCTGCTGCGCCTGTTCGTATGCCTTTTTTGCCGCGTCCACCTCCGCGGCAGCTCCATCCAAGTTCTCCTTTAACTGCGTAAGATACTCTGTTGTGTCTCCTCCTGCTGTCTGCCCGCTTACGTTTCCTTCTAAATCTGTCAAAGCCTCTGCGGCACCCCCTGCCACTGGCTGCTTTGCTGCATCTTCTTTTACCGCGTTGTCCCCCTCTGCCCTTTCTTCCTGCACCTGATTCTCATTCTGCTCCAGGGCCGCCTGATAATCGGCTTCCATCTGTGCATAATTTTGTTCGGCAGTCTCCAGATTACCTTCCGCTTCCGCAAGTGTCATCTCCGCCTGCTCTGTTGCCGATACTCTCGCACTTCCTTTCCCCTCAAGTTCCTGCTGCAAGAGTGTGAGCTTCATTTTCTCAATTTCCCGGTTCTTCCTCGTCATCTGCTGCTCAAGATAGGTCAGGTCAAGCTGGACAACCGGCTGTCCTTTTTTTATTTTAGTTCCTGCACTCACTAAGATACGTGCCACCTTCTGTCCCTCCGGCAGGGACTGGAAAGTCCTATCTCCCGCCACGATTTCCCCACTTCCCGAAAAGCTCTGTGTAAGCTTCCCTCTCTTTGTCCCTTCTGTCGTGACCTTCGCGACCGTCATAGATTCAGCCCCGCGTGCGGTCAACGTACAACAGAACATGATTACAAAGAAGGAGAGAATGCTTTTTAATATTTTTTCTTTCACCAATTGTTCCCTCCTCTTTTCTTATTCCTTTAACCCGGATGCCGCGATTCCCATTCTGAGATATTCTTTTCCCCATAAAAATCCAAGCACTGCCGGAATCATCATCACTACAGACGCTGCGAATGCTATGCTGATCTGATCTGTGGTAATATCCGGCAGATATAAGGACAATGGAAATTTCGATTTTGTTTTCAAAAAAGTCATAGGAGCTTCAATTGCATTCCAATACTCCAAAAAATTCAGGAACAATGCCGCCATGATTCCCGGTGCACCAAGAGGCAGTCCAATCTTCAAAAATATGCACAAGGATCCGGCTCCATCTACTTTCGCCGCTTCAATCATTGTTTCTGGAATTGCCCGGAAAAATTTTTCCATAATAAATACAGGGAAGGTGGAGAAGACTCCCGGAAGAATCAGTGCAAAATGTGTATCCATGAGCGACAGCTTTGAAAGCAACAGATAATTGGAAACCATGGTCACCTGAAACGGCATGATCATCAGAATCATATAGATCATGAACAATACCCTGCGTCCCCTGAAACGATACCTTGCAAATGCCCAGGCGGCTGGAATTCCAATCACTGCCTGTCCCGCCAGGACCCCAAACACCTGTCTTACGGAGTTCCAGAACATTACGAAAAATCCTGGTGAATCCATGAGAAGCTCCACAAGGGGGCGAAGTGTCGGGTACCGTGGGATGAGCCTCATAGAAACGCCTCCACCTGCATTTCCCAATACCGCACCGTATGCTTCTTGTAATTCCAAGGTTCCCATGAACGAATTCCCGACCATGAACAACAACGGAAAAATCATAAATCCACCGATGATTCCCCACATCAGACGTTTTATCACTGTCTTTCCTCCTTTTCATTCCACCACTCCAGCAGCAGAAAAAGTATACTGATTCCTGCCGCCAGCATGACTGCTGCTGCGCTCATTTTCTGGATATCCAGCTTGGTAAACCAGTTATAGAACAAATGCTGTAACATATAAATACTGTTGTGCGGATATTCCCCTGCAATCAGATATGCCTCCCTGAATACCCGGAATGCATTGATAAAAGACAGTATCCCCGTCATGACAGCACACGTTTTCATCTGAGGAAGGGTGATATATACAAAGATCTGAAAGCGGTTCGCCCCGCTGACTTTTGCCGCTTCGTACTGCTCACCGGATATTGCAGCCAGGCCGGTAAGCCAGAGTATCATGTCATATCCAAGATTTTTCCAGATATAAGTGCCCACGAGCACTCCAAAAGCTGCTCCTGTATTCATCCAGTCACTTCCCTTAAGCCCGAACCAGGACAAAAGTTGATTTATCCCTCCGTTGTCATGGAATAAGAGCTTCCAGAACACGACAATGGATGCAACCGGAAGCGCCATAGGTAAAAGGAACAGACTTTCTATCCATTTTCCTGGACCTGGCAACTGTAAGATGCCCACCGCCATCCCAAAGGATACTGTCAGTAATATAGGAAGACAGATTCCGAAAAATTTTACCGTATGTGACAGGGCCTGTAGAAATGCAGCATTGTGAAGCACCTCCCGGTAATTTCCAAGCCCTACGAAAGTACCTCCCACCGCCTGAAAAAAGGAGCGGCGTACCACATCCAAGAATGGAAGAAAAATAAATACCGTCGTTCCGAAAAGGCTTGGAAGCAGAAAACAATATGCTATTTTTTCTTCCTTTTTTCTCATGCTTTCACGCCTCCCTTTTTATTCTGCCAGATAGGTATCTATCTTCCGGCAGATTACTTTCGCGGTTTCTTCGGGAGACTGTTTCTTCGTATAGCACTTCTCCAGCTCCTTTTGCACTGTATCGGAAATAATCCTGTCCTGGATGAAGGGTGACTTGAGTCCCTTAAGCATCGCGATCAGGGCCTCTGTCTCCTCCCGCGTCGGATAGGTCATGGTCTCTTCATAACGTTCCCCGGTCACATAGTTGATTCCGCTGTATTGCATGGTATGCTTCTGTCCCTCTTTACTTTCTACATAATCGGGATAGGTCTCCAGCACAGAGTTCAATACCGGAAAACCTTCCCATGCTTCTGTCTGCTGCACAGTTTCTGTAAATAGACATTCCAAAAAAGCGTTCGAAAGCTTCGGCTGTTTTGAGGAAGCATTCACCCCTGCGATTACCTTTGGCACATAATATCCTTTCAGGTCCTGCAGTTGATTTCCCGCTTTTTTGGCCCCTGTGTAAACCATCTGCGATGCCATCAGCCCCTCCATTTCAATCACATCTGCGTATGTATCCTCCTCCGGCACTGTCTGTGACGTGCAAAAGCTCTTGTCAAGAAGCGGCCATATGGACTCCTCGGATTCGAAATATTCCTTCTCATATTTCTGGAAATCCCCGTTTTTACTGATCTGCATCCATGCAGATATGAGGCTGCTCAGTTTTTCTTCGCTGATTGTGCCCTCTTCTGTTTTCATTTCCTCATAAAACATATGGAAAAGTGTCATACCTGTCAGATCATGAGAGGTAACTCCGAACAGCCTTTTATCTGGATTTTCCTGTGCGTATGCATGCAGCGAATCGATGCTCTCACATGCATTTTTCTCATTCTGTGTTCCAAAGAGGACTGGGATATTCACGCGTGCAGGGATTGCATAGATCTTCCCATCCTTTTGCGCTGTACCTTCTATCACATTGCTGAGCACCCCGGACTGTTCCAGTCCTTTAGCAAGACCGGACAGATCTGCAAGGACCCCTTTTTCCATGTAAGACTCCATGGGCAGACCGTCCAGAATCAGTACATCCGCTCCGCTTCCGCCCAGCAGTTCCGCATTCAGGGTACGGATATGATCTGCTGTCGGCGTCTCTTCCCCAGTTACTGCTGTGTTATACTCCACCTGTACGTCTGGATAGCGTCTTTTGAACTCATTGACTGCCAAAGTCACCGTGCTGCTTTCCTTCATACTGAAAATACGCAGTGTTTCCTCCCTGAATGCCGCTGCCTCTTTGTCAAATGCATACTTCATCAGTTTCCAATCCTGATCTGCATTCGAATATAACCCATAAAATTCTTCCTCACTGCCCATTATGAATCTGCGCAGAAACCATGTCACCTCATTGTTCATCATTCCGTTTATTCCGTCCATGATCATCTCAGAGATACTTCCGTCTTCGGTGACCCTGTGGATTCCTTTTGCATTCACAAAATACCAGACTCCGCCCTCTCCCGGAACAAGAAAACAATCCTGCAGATTCTGCCCTGTTGATATGGTATTTTTTTTAGCAAAATCGGCTGCAGAATAAAATTCGATACTTGTTGTATCCTGACCGACTAGCGCAATTGTCTTGTCACTTGCTTCAAGCATAATCTGTTCTTCCGAACCGGCCTGGATTCCTTCTGTTGAAAATACAAGTTCACCAGCTTTATAAAATTCGACCATTGCATTTCTGTACTCTCCAATGCCAATAGTTCCATCCCTCAATACTGTCACATCACTGATGTCTGCTGTTTCCTGATCCGCCTCTTTAAAGGGTGTCACATCTCTTGCCGTGCCATCTTCTTCGGCCGTCAAAAGATGAATCCCCTGACCTGTTTCTGCCGTGGCATAATTTTTCCCATCTCTTCCTAAATATATATCCACCAAATTCATCCCTAACCGCTCTTTTCCATCGGTCAGCCATTTTTCTTCCCGTGGAGCGGACCACATATCATTTTCATATATATAACTTTGATAATACTGCTCATCTGCCGAACTGGTATATAGTCTCAACCCTTCTTCCCCATATTCCATCCCTAATGGTCTTCCCGTACCTTCCGGCAGGGCAATCTCCGATTCCACAAAACGGCCTTTTGCCTGTAGTGCCTTCTCTTCTTGAGACCGTCGGCCGCATCCAGTGAACATCCCCGCTATCAATCCTGATGAAAGCATGAATACTGCTGCTCTTTTCCATATTTTTCTTTCCTTCATATCCTTGCTCCTCTCATATCCTATCCTGGACCATTATATCAATCAAATCTCAAAAAATCTTGAGAACATCCGCTCTTTTTTTAAAGATTTTTTTGAGGTTTATATGATATACTGTGTGCTATAATAATTTTTGGTCCGATGCTGTACAGTAAGGTGTACAGCACGGTCTGAACAATTACATATAATAAATAGAATGAATCATAAAAAGGACTTTTTACATATGCGTATTTTGATTATCGAAGATGATGACCAGCTTTTAGAGGCATTAAAGCTCCAGCTAGAACACAATGGGTTTCAAACGGACTGTATCACAGACGGTGCAGATGCGGTATATTATGCACTCCACAATATATATGACGTGATGATTCTGGACCGGATGCTGCCGGGTATGGATGGGCTTACCATTCTCAAGCTGCTAAGGGAGAACCAGATCCATACACCTGTGCTTCTGGCCACTGCAGTCGATTCCATCTCCGACCGGATCGAGGGCCTTGACTGCGGTGCCGATGACTACATTGTTAAGCCCTATGATGTGGGCGAACTGCTCGCCAGAATCCGGGCCCTTGTGAGGCGTCCTGTTTCCCTGGGGCATACAGACCAGATGACTTATGGTGATCTTACCTTTCAGCCGGAAAGCCATATCCTTCGTTCATGCCAGACAGAAATCCAGCTCTCCCGCCGTGAAGCACTTTTAATGGAATATTTCCTGAAAAATCCGGGGCAGACACTGGCGCGGCAGCTGATCTACACACGCGTGTGGGGACCCGACAGCGAGGTGGAAGACGGAAACCTGGACACGTATGTTTATTATCTGCGCAAACATTTGCGTAAATTAAACAGCGGGGTCAAGATTGCAACGGTACACGGACTTGGATACAGACTGGAGAAAGAAACATGATACGAAAACTGCAGCGGCACTTAACCTTTTTATTTACAGCAGCAACGGGCGTGATCTTAACGCTCGTTCTTATCGTTGCCTTGTTTTACCAGGTCCGATTAAGCAAAAGTCAGAGTGATGCCTTTTTTCAGAATCAATTATTAGATCTGACGCATCGTCTGGAATATACCTCCAGCCTTTCTGATGACTGGCTCGCAAGACTGGAAGCAGAGGGGCATTTTATCATCCATATCGAAGACAACCGGGTTCCCTTATTTTTCCCCGGCTCCTGGACACCGTTTACCAGCCGTGATTCTTTGATTACACTTGCAAAGGAAGAAGCGAAAAAGCAGGGAATCGATACGAATAGCGAGCCCTCCTCATCCTCACTGCTGAAAACTTCCGTGTTTCCCTTACGCGGGGAACACCAGGATTCTTATCGTGGAACGGTGATGGTTTTTTCCACTGCAGCAGGCTTTCGGTCACTGGTTCTTCTGGAAGAGACGACCAAGCTTCACCAAGAGCTTTTGATCCAAACTGCTGTTTTTCTACTTTTAGAGCTGCTCGGAGTAGTTTCCCTATTTCTAGTCAGCCGCCTTGTTGTGAGAAAAGCAGTTCTTCCTATCGAAGAATACCAACAAAAGCAAGATGAATTCATTGCCGCTGCCTCTCATGAGCTGCGTTCCCCTCTTGCAGTCATGCAGACGAGTGCTTCGGCAATCCTCTCCATGCCTGACCAGGCTCCTAAGATGGCGCTCTTTATTCAAAAGGAATGTCAGAGGGCAGGAAATCTCATTAAAAATCTTCTCCTTTTATCTACCGGGAATCATCTCCCGGGTGAAATACAGCCGGTAGAAATTGACGTACTGCTGCTACAGGTTTTTGAGATTTATGAGCCTCTTTGCGACTCAAAAGGAATAAAGCTCAACTTAAAGCTCCCAGAAGATTTTCTCCCGAAGGTCTCAGGGAATCACCAGTGGATCTATCAGATCTTATGTATTCTTTTAGATAACGCCATCGCCTATGGCTGTACCGGAAAATCACCTGCCATCCAGTTATCGGCCAGTCTGCATGATAAACGGCTGAGCGTTTCTGTCATAGATCATGGTCCGGGAATCCCAAATTCACAGAAGGACCGGATTTTTGACCGTTTTTACCGCGCTGATTCGGCACGCAATGATAAAGAGCATTCAGGTCTGGGGCTCAGTATTGCAAAAATGCTGTCGGATTCTATGCAGCTTTCCCTTGAAGTGCTGGACACACCTAAGGGCGGAAGTACCTTTAAGATCAACTTCTTTCACCTGATACAGGATTGACATGAGGATAACATGCCCGCTGACATCCACCCAGATTGGTGCTATAATAGATTGTAACAGGGATTCTACGTATCCCCCTACATTTTACAGTCCAAAGGAGACTTCACCATGAAATACGCCTATACAAACGGCATCCTCCTGGATGGTTCCAGGGACATGTCACCACAGACCGGCAGGGTCATCCTGACCGAAGGGGAGAACATTGAAAAAATTGTATCAGAGGGTTCTGACTTGAGCGGCTATGAAATCATAGACCTAAAAGGCCAGTACATCATGCCCGGACTGATCAACATGCATGTTCATCTGCCTGCCAGCGGAAAACCGCAGAAAAAGCAGCAGGATAATACAAAACTGGTAAAACTAATGACTAGCAACGCACTGATGCGTAAGATCCTCATCAGCATGTGCGAGGGCTATGCACGGACCCAGTTAATGAGCGGTGTCACCACGATCCGTACAATGGGAGGTGTCCAGAATTGTGACAGCCTGATTCGTGACCGTATCCTGTCCGGCGAGATCACCGGTCCCCGCATCCTGGCTTCTAACATGGCTGTCTCCGTTCCAGGAGGCCACATGGCCGGCTCCCTCGCTTACATAGCCCACAATGCAGAGGAAGCCAGAGCTTATGTACAACAGATTGCAAAAGACAAGCCAGATATTATTAAGCTCATGATTACCGGTGGAGTCCTTGATGCAAAGGTAAAGGGAGAGCCCGGTGAATTGAAGATGCCGCCGGAATCTGTGAAAGCCGCCTGTGAAGAAGCCCATCGGCTGGGGATGAAGGTCGCTGCCCATGTGGAGAGTCCAGAAGGCGTCAGGGTCGCTTTGGAAAACGGGGTCGATACAATCGAGCATGGTGCCAAACCAGACGATACCATCATCAGGCTGTTCAAAGAGCACAATGCCTGCCATATTGCCACCCTGTCTCCTGCACTCCCCTACGCCTTGTTCGATCGTTCTATCAGTAACGTGACCGAGACCGAGCAGTATAATGGTGAGGTCGTCTTTAAAGGAATTGTGGAATGTGCAAAGGCATGCCTGGAAAACGACATCCCCGTAGGGCTTGGTACAGATACCGGATGCCCGTACACTACACATTATGATATGTGGCGTGAGGTCAACTATTTCCATAAATATTGTGGTGTTTCCAACACCTTTGCTCTGTATACCGCCACAAAACGTAATGCTGAATTAGCAGGACTTGGGGACATCACCGGCTCCATTGAAGAAGGAAAATGCGCTGACTTTATTGTTACAAAGGACAATCCGCTGGAGGATCTGACCGCGCTTCGCAGCATCAGTATGGTGGTAACCCGCGGAAATGTGATTCGTTCCCCAAAAGTAAAGAAAATGCCCCAGGTGGAAAACGAACTGGATAAATTCCTGTAACCAGTAAATTGTTAAGAATTTCTCATAGCTTGAATTGAAAGTATCCTCCAAGTCTGTTATAATATAGAAGTATTATAAAAGAGCCGAAAAACGGCAAGGAGGGTACATATATGAAAGTCATTGAAGGTTATATGCCATATCTGGGGTACAAGACTTACTACCGTATCGTTGGGGAATGCAAAGGCAACAAGAAACCTCTTGTTTTACTGCATGGCGGTCCTGGATCTACACACAACTATTTTGAAGTATTGGACAGACTTGCAGAAGAGGGACGTGCTATCATCTCTTATGATCAGATCGGATGCGGTAACTCTTATGTAGATGGACATCCAGAACTGTGGTGCTCTAAGACATGGGACAACGAGTTGATCGAACTGAGAAAGCACCTTGGATTAGATGAGGTTCATCTGTTAGGACAGTCCTGGGGCGGAATGCTTGCAATCGAGTATCTGTGCGATTACAAACCAGAAGGCGTAAAGTCCGTGATTCTTTCCAGTACACTTCCGGCTGCTGAGCTGTGGGCTCACGAGCAGCACCGCATGATCAAGTTCATGTCTAAGGAAGACCAGGAAGCAATTGCAAAGGCTGAAGAGACAGGTAATTTCGACGATCCTGCTTATCTGGCTGCAAATGAAAGATTTATGCTGCTCCACTGTGCAGGTGAAGTAACAGAAGACTCACCAGAATGCTTACGTCGTCCGAAGAAATCCGGTACAGAAGCTTATGTTGCTGGATGGGGACCGAACGAATACAATCCGACAGGAAGCCTTGGCGGATGGGAATACCGCGATAAGATTGGCGGCATCAAAGAGCCGGCACTCATTATCAGCGGAACAAATGACCTTTGTACACCATTCGTAGCTAAGACCATGTATGATCTGATTCCGAACTCCAAATGGGAGCTGTTCGACGGATGCAGACATATGTGCTTCGTAGAAGAAAACGATAAGTATTGCAAGCTTGTCAATGAATGGATGGAAAAATACGACTAAATGCTATTTTAAAAGGCAGGGTTTCCCCTGCCTTTTCTATGTCTTTCTTTTGGATGAATCTAAGCCTGCATCAATCCTATGCCTGCATCTCGTCTCTCGCTTCGATGAAGCATTTTACGATGTAGTCGATATCTTCTTTTGTATGGGATGCACAGACCTGTGTCCTGATCCTTGCTTTTCCCTTCGGAACTACTGGGTAGGAGAATGCTACCACATAAACGCCCTTAGCCATCATACGTGCTGCCATATCTGTTGCTTTGTGCTCATCATACAGCATGATCGGTACGATCGGATGTACTCCAGGGATGATGTCAAAGTTGGCTTCTGTCAGCTTCTCACGGTAATAAGCTGTAATTTCCTCTAAGTGATCTCTTAAGGAGGTGTCTGCCTCCAGAATCTTGAACACTTCCATGCTGGCCTTTACGATTGCCGGAGCCAGTGTGTTGGAGAAAAGGTACGGACGGCTTCTCTGACGGAGCAAGTCAATGATCTCTTTTCTACCGCTTGTATATCCGCCGGATGCTCCGCCTAATGCTTTGCCGAGCGTTCCTGTGATGATGTCCACTTTGTCTGTCACGCCACAGTACTCTGCAGTTCCACGACCTGTCTTACCTACGAATCCTGCAGAGTGGCTGTCATCTACCATGACCAATGCATGATACTTTTCAGCCAATGCACATACACCCTTTAAGTCAGCGATGATTCCGTCCATGGAGAAGACACCGTCTGTAGCAATCAGCTTAATTCTTGCACCAGCTTCATCAGCTTCTTTCAGCTTCGCCTCCAGGTCTTCCATGTTATTGTTCTTGTAACGGAAACGTTTTGCCTTGCACAGACGTACACCATCAATGATACTTGCATGGTTCAATTCATCACTGATCACCGCATCATCCGCTGTCAGGATTGTCTCGAACAGACCGCCGTTGGCATCAAAGCAGGAAGAATACAGGATCGTATCTTCCATTCCAAGGAAATTGCTGATCGTCTTCTCAAGCTGTAAATGGATGTCCTGTGTACCGCAGATGAAACGTACAGAAGAAAGTCCATATCCTCTCTCATCATATGCCTGCTTAGCAGCCTCGATCACTCTTGGATCATCAGCCAGTCCAAGGTAGTTGTTCGCACACATGTTAATGACTTTTCTTCCGTCTTCCAGGCTGATCTGTCTTCCCTGCGGAGAACAGAGCGGAGTCTCATTTTTCAAAAGACCGTCATCGGTAATACTTTTGATTTCATTTCTGTAAATGTCTAATAAGTCGTTTTTCCACTGTTCCATTTCCAAAATCTCCCTCTTTCCTATCTTTCTTCGTGAATGTGGCTCCAATCCAGTACTACCTTACCTGAATTACCGCTATTCATAGCTTCAAAACCTTTTTCGTAGTCACGGATATCGAATCTGTGCGTAATGATCTCATGGATATCAAGACCGCTCTGAAGCATGGTCGTCATCTTATACCAGTTCTCCCACATCTCTCTTCCGTAGATTCCTTTGATGGTCAGTCCGTTGAAGATCACCTTCTCCCAGTTGATGCGGGCATCTGCCCTCTGAAGTCCCAGAAGTGCGATCTTACCGCCGTTCTTCATGTGGTTCACCATATCGTTAAAACCGGACTGGTTGCCTGACATCTCAAGACCGACATCGAATCCTTCTTTCATGCCCAGCTCATGCTCCACATCATCCAGGCTCTCTTTTGCGATGTTAACGGTTCTTGTTGCTCCCAGCTTCTTCGCAAGCTCCAGACGGTATTCGTTCATGTCGGTGATGACAACGTGTCTTGCTCCTACGTGTCTGCTGATTGCTGCTGCCATACAACCGATCGGGCCAGCTCCTGTAATTAACACAT
The DNA here is from genome assembly GCF_012524165.2 of Faecalicatena faecalis. Classification (GTDB taxonomy): domain Bacteria; phylum Bacillota; class Clostridia; order Lachnospirales; family Lachnospiraceae; genus Faecalicatena_A; species Faecalicatena_A faecalis. The sequence goes on along the minus strand of NZ_JABACJ020000008.1, from coordinate 105,445 downwards.
CTTCCCCAATCATGTTAAATGCCAGAGCTGTGTGTACTGCATTTCCCAACGGATCGAAGCAGGAGTATAACTCCTCATCGATAGAAGAACTGCAGCGCCAAACATTCTTCGCTGGAATGACAAGATACTCTGCAAACGCACCATCACGGTTCACACCAACGCCCTGTGTGTTCCTGCAAAGGTGAGGTTGTCCTGCCAGACAGTTCCTGCACTTACCGCATACGATATGGCCTTCCCCAGAGACCAGTTCTCCAATTTGGTAACCTTCTACGTTCTCTCCGATCTCAACGATCTCACCGACATATTCGTGTCCTGCAGTCAGACCGATCGGAATTGTGTTCTGTGCCCATTCGTTCCAATTATAAATATGTACGTCTGTTCCACAGATTGAAGTCTTATGGATCTTAATCTTGACATCATTCTTCCCTGTCTTAGGAATCTCCCGCTGTCTCAGCCATAATCCCGGCTCTGCTTTCTCCTTTACAAGTGCCCACATCAGATTTCCATTTTGCTCCATTTGAAAAACACCTCTCTTTCTGCAAATTGCCTTTTCTTCACTAAGGCAGTCTTGCTACGTTCTACATTATATCACGATTTTTTTACTCTTGAAAGGTTTCCCGGATGATTTTCCCAGAAACCTTTTTAGGCCTCCTTCTACTCGCCTGACAAGAGACGGCATGCCGCGAAATGTCCCGGGGAGATTTCCTTTAACTCGGGAACATATCCTTCACATCCCTCTTCCTTCTTAAAACATCTTCCACAGAATCTGCACCCCTTCGGCGGATTGATCGGGCTCGGAACATCGCCCTTCAAGATGATGCGTTCCTTCTTTTTATTCCCGATGGAGGGGGCAGCGGATAGAAGTGCCTGAGTATATGGATGAAGAGGATTCGAATACAGCTCCTTCTTCGGACCGATCTCCACCATTTTTCCCAGGTACATGACCCCTACCCTGTCACTGATGTGCCGGACTACATTCAGTCCGTGTGCAATGAACAGATAGGTCAGCCCAAATTCCTCCTGCAGCTCACTTAACAGATTCAGGACTTGAGCCTGGATAGATACATCCAGCGCAGATACCGGCTCATCACATACAATCAGCTTCGGTTCCACTGCCAGTGCCCTTGCGATTCCGACCCTCTGTCTTTGTCCTCCTGAAAATTCATGCGGGTAGCGGTTCCTCTGATGGTTTGCAAGGCCCACCCTGTTCAGCAGATAAGTCACTCTCTCCTCCACCTGGTCGGCAGGGAGCAGCTTATTGATCAGAATCGGCTCTGCTATGATGTCCCCGATGGTCATCCTGGGATTCAACGAGGCATACGGATCCTGGAAGATGAGCTGGATATCCTTGCAATACTGACGCCTTTGGGCCGGTTTTAATCCGGTCAGCTCTTCTCCCTCAAAAAGAATTTTACCGCCGCTGGGCTGATAAAGGTTGACCAGCATCTTTCCGATGGTCGTCTTTCCACAGCCGGATTCTCCGACCAGTCCAAAGGTCTCCCCTTTATGAATCTGGAACGAGACATCGTCCACCGCCTTGAGCACTTTTTTATTCTTTCCGAAGGTCCCCTTATCCACCGTAAAATGTTTTGACAAATGCTGTACCTCTAATATGACTTCTCCCATCTTACGCCTCCTCCTTTTCCCCGGAATACATAAAACACCTTACTTCATGGCCGCCGATGTCGACCAGATCTGGCATTTCCTGTCTGCACCGCTCCATACATTTCTCACAGCGGTCGGAAAATGGACAGCCGGACGGCATTTTCAATGGATTCGGCACCATACCGCGGATCATATAGAGAGGTTCCTCACTGTCATCCTCAAGACTCGGAATCGATTTGAGAAGACCATTTGTATACGGGTGAAGAGGGTTCGCAAAAATCTCCTTCACCTCTGCATTCTCCATCACTTTTCCACAATACATCACGACGACTCTGTCGGCAGTCTCGGAAACGACTCCCAGATCATGTGTGATCAAAAGAACCGCCATGTTGAATTTCTTCCTCATCTCACCTAGCAGCTCCAATATCTGTGCCTGTATCGTCACATCCAGCGCCGTTGTCGGCTCATCCGCGATCAACAGCTCTGGATTACAGGCCAGGGCCATGGCGATCATGACTCTCTGCCGCATACCACCACTCATCTGATGCGGATACTCATCGGCACGTTCTCTGGCCGAAGGGATTCCCACCAGCTCCAGCATTTCCACGGCTCTTTCCAGAGCCTCTTTTTTCGAAAGCTTCATATGCAGCATGATACTTTCCGTCAGTTGGTCCTTGATTTTATAAACAGGGTTCAAAGATGTCATCGGTTCCTGGAATATCATAGAAATATGATGCCCTCTGATCGCCTGCATTTCCTTCTTGTTTTTCTGAAGAAGGTCCTCTCCTTTGAACAGGACCTCTCCCCCGGTCACCTTTCCAGGATCCTGCAGAAGCCCCATGATAGAGAGTGATGTCACACTCTTACCTGAACCAGACTCTCCCACCACTGCCAGGACTTTTCCCTGGTCGATGGAAAAGCTGACATCGTCCACTGCCTTTACGATACCTTTACGCATTTTAAACTCTGTCTTTAAATTTTTCACTTCCAGTAACATACACTCACCACCTAACGCTTTCTGGATTTTGGATCTAACGCATCGCTCAATCCATCGCCGAACAAGTTAAAAGCCAACACAGCCAGGGTTATTGCAAGACCCGGGAATACCAGGGTATACGGTGCAGAGAAGATATAGCCCTTGGCCCGTCCCAGCATGTCTCCCCACTCAGCAAGAGGAGGCTGCACTCCAAGGCCTAAGAAGCCCAGCGCTGCGGTATCTAAGATCGCACCGGAAATTCCCAGCGTCGCACGGACGATGATCGGGGAAATGACATTCGGCAGGATATGCTTAAAAATAATGCGGATGTCTTTATTTCCAATCACCCGGGCCGCCTGCGTGTAATCACTCTCCTTAGCAGAAAGAACACTTCCCCTGACAATTCTGGCATACTCCGGTATGGAAACGATACCGATTGCAATAATGGCCTTGTCAAGTCCCTTACCCAGAGCCGCCATCAATGTGATCGCGAACAGGATTCCAGGAATGGACAGCATGATATCCATAAATCTCATGATGACGGTATCGATGACACCGCCTTTATATCCTGCGACTGCCCCCAATATGATTCCAAAGAACATCGAAAAAATGACTACGGAAAATCCTACAAACAAGGAAATCTTCGTTCCATCCATAATACGGCTGAAAATGTCACGTCCCAATTCATCTGTCCCAAACCAATGCTCTGCACATGGGGCAACAAAACTGGCTGACATATCTGCCTCATTTGGATTATAGGGAAGAATCTGGATTCCCATTTTCTCCGTAATAAAAGTGACTAACGCAATCAGGATCAACAGGATGATGATGACCATACCGATCACTGCGGTCTTACTCAATTTCAGGGATTCCCATATCGATTTTAACTCTGACTCCGGCTTTTCCTGGGCCGTTAATTCCACTGCTGCTGTTTTCTTAAGTGCCATATGGTTATCCCTCCTTCTTTCCAAGCTTGATCCGCGGATCCAGGAATGTATAAACAATGTCAACCACCAGATTTACGATCACGTAGATCGTAGCCGTGAGAAGGACCGCTCCCTGGATGACCGGGAAGTCTGATTTCTGTACACAGTCTACGATATAGGAGCCGATTCCAGGCCAGGAGAACACCTTTTCCGTCAACACTGCACCACCTAACAGGCTTCCGAACTGAAGACCAATGATGGTTACGACCGGATTCAAGGAGTTGCGCAGGACGTGTTTTCTCAGTACCCTGCCCTCACCAAGACCTTTTGCCCTTGCGGTCCTGACATAATCCTGTTTCATGCTGTCCAGCATGCTGCTTCTCGTGATTCTGGTCGTAATTGCCATGGAATACATAGAAAGCGCAAGTGCCGGCATGATAATATGCTTCAGAGAATCTTTCAAGGCCTCCGTATTTCCTGTGATAATACAGTTCAATAGATTAAATCTTGTCACTGCCTCCGGCTTCAAGAGCGGATCGATCTGTCCTCCCGACGGAAGCCAATGCAGAATTCCTGAGAACAGAATGATCATCATGACACCAAGCCAGAAGATCGGGACAGAAACACCTACCAACGAGAGAATCCGCCCTCCATTGTCCCAGACGGAATTCTTTTTCACCGCCGATACCACTCCGATCAGAATTCCAAAGATCGAGGCAAGTATGATCGAAACAATTGCCAGCTCGATCGTCGCCGGAAAACGTGCAGCAAGCTCCTCCGTTACCGGCATTTTTGTATAATATGAATTTCCCAGGTCTCCTTTTACGATTCCTGCCATATAATTTCCGAATTGGCTGACTGCTGAGCCTGTTAACCCGTTTGCTTCACGCCACTGTTCCATCGACTCTTCTGTTGCATGCTGTCCCAGCACGACCGGAGCCGGGTCGGGAGAAAACACATGTGTGATTGTAAATACGATGATGGATACGCCGAGCAGAACCGGAATAAGCATGAGAAGCCGTTTTATAATATATTTTCCCATATGTAATCCCCTGCTGTCTCCTTTCAAAATGAGTGTCCGCTTTTTCCGTTGCAGACTGTTTTTAACTGGAAAAAAATCTCTTCTGGGAGATCCTTAAGTCAGATATCCCCCAGAAGAGTACTTGTCCATTCTTGTTACCGCTGTTTTAGATGATGCTTCTGCCTATTTCTTTGTCACGCCTGCCAGCTTTGTGCCGCATGCAACATGGTAGAAGAAGCCATCCACATTCTTAGCTACTCCGCACATAAAGTTTGCATGAGAAATCGGAAGGATCGGTGCCTCATCTGCAATAATCTTCTCACATTCTGTATAGATCGCACTTCTTTCCTCTCCTACAGGGGTGATAACACCCTTTGCAATGAGTTCGTTATATTTATCACTGTGGAAATGTGAATAGTTCATGGAAGGATCATCTGTAGCAAGCAGGTTCATGAAGTTATCCGGGTCTCCATTGTCTCCGCCCCAGCCTGCGAACATCAGATCAAAATCGCCGCCCTGTGCGATGGTCTTGAAGGTTGTCCAGTCATATGCATCGATCGTACATTCAACTCCTACCTTGGAGAGGTATCCCTGTACAGCCTCTGCAAGCTTCTGTCCGCCTACTGTATTGTACGGTCTTGGGTTAGAATATGTAATAATATGAATATTGGTGACACCCAGCTCGCCTAATTTAGCCTTTGCTGCTTCCGGATCATATTCTGCTGGCTTGATGCTTTCATCGTATCCCGGCAGAGAGGTCGGAAGGAAGGTCGTTGCAGGTACATCATACCCCTGATACAGTGTTTCCACCATCTCTGGAACATTGATTGCTGCACAGATTGCTCTTCTTGCTTCTTTGTCTTTAAAGGCACCATCTGTTGTGTTAAATGCCATGTAGTTCGTCATCATAGCTTCATCTGTCTGTACTGTATTTCCTGCTTCTTTGATCTGGTCAACTACTGTTGCATCGATACCGTCGATGATATCTGCCTCACCGTTATTCAAAGCGATAACACGTGCAGAGTTGTCTTTGATGATCTTGAAGATCACATTTTTCATCTTAGCCGGCTCTCCCCAGTATTCGTCGTTTCTTTCCAGAATAACTGACTGCTCTGTATCCCAGCTCACAAATTTGTACGGGCCTGTTCCACATGGACTCTTTGTTACATTTCCATTGTTCTCCTCTAATGCCTTCGGGCTTACGATCGGAGATCCCTGGATCATAGCAAGGTTCGCAAGGAATGGGGTCTGTGCTTCATTCAGATGGATTGTAACTGTATACTCATCGTCTGCAACAACGTCTTTTACAGGTGCAAATACAAAGCCTGCATATGGCATGTCCTCTGTTGCCTTGCCTGGAAGCTGTCTGTCAAAGTTATATTTTACTGCTTCTGCATTGAAATCTGTGCCGTCATGGAATTTAACACCCTCTCTTAAATGGAAGGTATATGTCAGGCCGTCCTCACTGATATCCCAGCTCTCTGCAAGACAAGGCTCAATCTCTGTCGTCTTCGCAGCATACTGAACCAGACCTTCATAGATATTCGTATTGATCTTTGTTGATTCTCCGTCATCTGCAAATGCAGGGTCTAAGCTTCTCGGGTCAGCACCCTGTGCAAAGATCAGAGTATCGCTTGTTTCTGATGAGCTGGACGTTGTCTTCTTTTCAGACTTTTTCTCGCCTCCGCCGCTATTTCCGCATCCGGCTGCAAGGGTCATTGCCATAGCTGCTGTAAGTAATACACATAATAAACGCTTTTTCATTCTTCTCCTCCTAATTCTACTTCATTTCTTACCTACTTGTAGATAAAATCGGTACAATGGTTCAACCACTTTACTCTAAAAAAAATACTTCCCTCCTTTCTCTTTATACACCCGATCAGATAAATAAACTCTGATACGCTGGTCCTTTACAATCTCTGTGCTGGGTGTGTCCTAGTGAATCTGTATATCTCTTCTGTCATTTTTTTCAATTCCATATGCACTTTTACATACAAAATGCACTCCCACACCACAATCTTGCACAATCTTTTCAACTATGTTACTATGTTTTTGCATCCTTTTGTAGTAATCATATACATTATTCATACATTTGTCAATATTTTTTAACATTTTAACCTTTTTAGCTTCCATTCTCTTTCCCTGCGTCCAGATTCACGACCACCTGAATCAATTTCTGGTCGATCAGGCACATTTCATCGCAGGAAGAAAGGGCTGCTTCTGCATCTTGGTTCTTAATGGCATTCAGGATATCCCTGTGGCATCCGACAGTATCCAGACATAATTGGGTAGACTGTGGAATGACTCCATAATATTCATCGAATGTCTCAATCATTTTTTTGATCATCTGTGCCAGCATCTTATTACCGGACAGATCTGCAAGAAGATAGTGGAACTTTTTGTCTATATCAGATGGAAAGATCCCCTTCCTGCTGCTCTCTTCCATGATGCACAGAAGACGTTCCAGTTCATTCAGGGATTCCTCCTTGACCTGGCCAATTGCGAGCTTAATGGCATATTTTTCGAGCTCTGTTTTGATATTCAGCATCTCGAGATAATTGATTTTAACAAAATCTAAGTAAAGGTTCGACTTTTCATGTATATGTGCAACATAGGTGCCGCTTCCCATCTGGGAACTGATGATTCCCTGATTTTCAAGAACGCGCAGTGCCTCCCTTAAGGAATGGCGGCTGGTCTGGAATCTAGCCGCAAGCTCACGCTCGGACGGAAGCTTATCTCCCGGCACCAAATTATTTTTCTGGATATAATCCGAGATTGCATCTGCAATCTTAACATATAAGAGATCCTTTGATATGGGGGTAATTAAAGATATATCATTTTTCATACTACATTCTCCTCGTCTGACCAATTGTGAGAATATCACAAAGTAATTTAATGTTATTATAAACTAAATGAACATGTTTTCCAATCATTCTTCTGCATAATATTTCCATATCTGATGCAGAAAGTTACTGTTCACAGTCAGATAGAAGGCAGCAGATGGATTCGTCGAGCTTGCTCGTAAGAAGCGATTTGCTGACTTCCATCTGGCCGTAACCGGTCACTTCACCCACATAAGCCAAAGATTAAGCTGCATCGCAGCGACAGACAGCTCTGCTGGCTGCTTTTGCGCATGTAGGTGAAGTGGACTGTGAACTGTAACAGTAGAAATGATTGAATATAAAAAGAAAAGGAGCAACTCTATGAAAGACCAAATGCTTTTTGGAAACAAGATTGATCTGTATTTTGACGACATTCTAAAGGACCTGGCAGAATTGATTGCCATCCCATCGGTATGTGATGCAGGTGCAAAAGGAATCCCCTTCGGCCAGCCCTGTGCTGATGCCCTGGACTTCATCTTAAGGACAGCAGAAAAACTCGGCCTGTCCGTTGAAAATGTGGATGGCTATGCCGGGGAAGCCCGCCTGGGAGAAGGGGAGGATTATGTGGATGTGCTGACCCATGTAGACGTCGTACCTGCTGGTGACGGCTGGGACACAGATCCTTTTGAGATGATTCAAAAAGGGAACCGTCTCTTCGGACGGGGGACCGCAGATGATAAAGGCTCCGCAGTCGCTGCCCTGTATGCACTCAAAGCCTTAAAGGATGAACATATCACGGGCAATTATTGTCTCAGGGCAGTATTTGGATGCGGGGAAGAAATTGCGAGCGAAGACTTGGATGTCTACTATAAAAGACGTGGTTTCCCTGTGATGGGATTCACACCAGACTGTGCTTATGGAATCTGCAGCAGTGAAAAGGGAATCCTTAGAGTTGACTTTACTGCTTTACGAACAGAAAAAAGCGTCATCCGCCATATCCATGCAGGCAATGCGGTAAATGCAGTGCCAAATCAGGCCTTAGCAGAAATCGAATGGAATCCTGGGAAGTATGAGCTTCTTGTGCAATCGACCCAGGAGCGTCCTGACTTTACCGTAACAAAAGAGGGAACTTCTATCCACCTTACCTGTACCGGGAAAGCGGCACACGGAGCTGAACCTGAACTGGGAGAAAATGCTGCATCCAAGCTTTTGTGCCTCTTATATCAGGTATTCACCCCTGACGAGCTGGGGCCTCTTTTCACATTTGCTGCTGAAAAGATTAAAATGGAATATACGGGCGCCTCTCTTGGCATTCAGATGAAGGATGACGAATCCGGCCCTTTAACTTTTAATTTGGGAATGATCTCCTATGACAATGGAAAAGAAAAGATTTCTGTAGATATCCGGTATCCTGTTACGGCACATAAGGAGCAGATTCTCTCCTTACTGGAAACGGCCTGCCAGTCATACAAGATTGAGTTTACGGAAGCGAACCACATGGCGCCTCTGCATGTTCCCAGTGACTCCCTGTTAGTCTCTGTATTATCTGATGCATATGAGGCAGTCACAGGAAAGACCTGTAATATCTATTCTACAGGCGGGGGGACCTATGCAAGACATGCGAACAATGCCGTAGCCGCATTTGGCCCGGCCTTCCCGGATGAGCCGTCCAGTAATGCCCACGGGCCGAATGAATTCATCGACCTTGACTATTACCGACTCCACTGCCGGGTATGCTTAGAAGCAATGTATCGGCTGTTCACCGCACCGGGGCAGGATTAAGAGACTCCTTCCTGCTTCCGGTTATTATAAAGGAACATCAGCACTGCCATGGCGCAGATTACTCCGTATCCAATCCAGCTCAACACATCCGGGATCTGTCCGAATACAAAGAAGCCTAGGATTGCTGAAAATATAATCTGCGAATAATCATACACAGAAATCTCTCTGGCAGGAGCATGAAAATATGCCGCCGTGATGCCGAACTGTCCTCCGGCGGCACAAAGCCCTGCCAGCAGAAGAAATACAATCTGCATCAAATTCATCGGATGATATTCAAAGAGCAAGAAGGGCAGCGTCACAATGCAGGAAAATGAAGAAAAAATGAACACGATGAACGGCCCCTTTTCTCCTCTTTCCCCCAGCAGTCTGACATAAGTATATGCAAGTCCTGCCGTCAGCCCTCCCAGCAATCCAATCAATGCCGCGGGAGTCTGAAAAATGGACGGTGTCGGCTTGATAATCAGAAGACTGCCCAAAAAAGCGCCTGCCACAATCAGAATCTGCGACGGCTTGATCTTCTCTTTTAAAATGAAGAAACTAAAAATAATCACAAAAAACGGGGACATCTTATTGAGCATAGACGCATCCGAAAGCACCATCCGGTCCACCGCGTAAAAATTGCAGAGAATCCCGATCGTCCCTGCCGCGGAACGTACAAGCAGGTATTTGATATTCTCCCTTTTCCCGGAGAACCATGCCCCATCCTTTTTTAAGATGGCAAATGCAAATACCAGTGCTACCAGATTTCTGAAAAAGCTTTTCTGCACAGACGGCAGATCTCCTGACAGTCTCACGAACATATTCATCAGCGCAAAACAGAAGGCCGATATAACGATATAAGTAATTCCTAAATATTTCTTCTTCATCACGCCTCCACTTTCTGCCCAGATGCCGTTATATTCCAATCAGATACATTCATTTATACATCTGACTGTCCCAAGGGATCGATCGTCCCAAGCCGGCTCTCATGTACAAAGACTCCTCCATTCTTTTCCATCTGGAATCTTCTGACGAACCAGTCACACTTGCACAGGAAAAGATAGTAAATGTTCAGTCCACAGCCATGAAGCGTCTCAAAATTCCCCTGCCCCTTTGCCAGAATCATATCCGCATGCTGAATCAGTTCCAGACTTTCCTGATTGATATGGGCAAGCGAAGTCCCTGCAATATCGGTCCCGTTACCTACGACCGGAACAATGCGGTCCAGACCGACCTCTACGGCATCCTCCATCGTCGCATCATTGAGCACTGGATTTCCTCTGACCACAGCAGTTACCTGAATCTGGGGATAAAGCTCTAGGATCAGTTCGATCAACAGCTTATCCAGCACTATCTCGCCGCAGTTGTCCGCCACATACACAAGACTCTTTGCCGTCTCAAGCTCCTTTGTGAACCGTTTTAGAGTCTCCTCCTCTACCTTTTTCTGCCCGGCCTCTCTGACTAATGTCTCCAAGACAGACGTTTCTACATCCCTCATGGCCCCATAATCGATATAATTTCCGGTCCTGGCAAAAGACAGGGCGCACTGCAATGGATGCTGGTTTGCATGAATCTCTTTTCGTATCGCATCCTCAAAGGCCAGCATCTTTTGGTTAAAAGAATGCTTGATTTCACGATAATCCAGGCTCTCTCCAAAATATTCCTGATAAGCCCTCATAACCTTTGCAGTCAGAAGCGGAGCCGTAGCATCCTCCTCACTATCCCCTATGATACGCAGGACCTCCTTGAGATATGCAGACTTCTTGTGTTCATCCTCAAATCTGCTGATATTCTCTTCCTGCCGGTCCACCATACAGCGTATACAAGCCGCACTGATTCTCATAATTCTCTCCCTGCTCTAGCGTGTTTGAAAATTCATTCCTGCAATCTGCAAACACACTCTAATTCAAAAATGTCTCAATGATGACTGCCTCTGCCTCTTCTTCTGACATCCCGAAGGTCCGGAGCTTCGTCAACTGTTCATCGTTGATTCTTCCAATCGCTGCCTCATGCACGATCTGTGCATCCACATGCTTTGCATTGATCTCCGGTATAGAACTGATCTCCGCCTCATCCATGATGATGGAATCACACTGCACATGTGCATGGCACAGGTTATTCCCCACTGCTCTGGGATGAAAGACCTGTCTGGAGGTTCCCTTTGCAACAGAACGTGATACGATTCTTGCGGAGCTGTTCTCTCCATTCAACTGAACGTCCATGTTCGAAATGGCACTCTGGTCCGCATGAGTCATCAGCTTCTCTGTCACGAAAAGCTTAGCTCCCTTGGCAAGTTCGATAAAGGTCTCTCTTTCTGTAGAATCCACCCCTTTGATCTGGGTCGTCTCCAAAGTAAAGATAGAATTCTCCCCTACATAAATCTTCGTCACTGGGTTCAATACCTTTCCCCCGGTTCCATTTCCCTCTGCATAGTGGTTCTCTATATATTTCACATTCGCATCTTTCCCAATGTGGAACGCATGAATCCCGTCATGGCGGCTCTCGCTGCATCCGTCATTGTGGATTCCGCAGCCCGCGATGATGGTCACATCAGCACCGTCCTCAATATAAAAATCGTTATATACAACATCCTTCATACCAGACTCTGACATCACGACCGGAATATGGACCTGTTCGTCCTTTGCCTCACCACTGATAAAAATATCGATTCCCGGCTTATCTTCCTTCTTCACGATTCGGATATGACGGCTGTCACCATGGCACACTGCCATACCGTTAAGACGGAGGTTATAAGCTCCCTGTTCTTTAAAACCATAGGAATCAATCACCTTAAGTACATTTTCCGCTGCTTCATTAAGCTTCACAGAGCTCACCTCCCTTTTGCTGTCTGCAGGTGCAGGATTCCGTCTCCTGCCCAAATAGCTGTGGCATGATCTTCGCTGCCTCTCCAATCGATTCTACCTTTCCATCCGAGATGACCATGATCCGGTCTGCCATCTGAATAATCCTTTCCTGATGAGAAATAAGAATCAGACTCTCCTTTTTCGCCTTATGAATCTTCTCAAACCGCTTGATCAGCATAGAAAAGCTCCACAGGTCGATTCCTGCCTCTGGCTCATCAAAAATACAGATATCATGATGCTTTGCCAGTACCGTCGCAATCTCGATCCGCTTCATCTCCCCACCGGATAAAGTGGCATCCGCTTCCCTATCAATGTATTCCATTGCACAAAGCCCCACACTGCTTAAGAGGGAACAGCATTCATCCTCTGACAGTTGTCTTCCCGCTGCAAGGGTCAGAAGTCTGCGAACCGTCATCCCCTTGAATCTCGGCGGCTGCTGGAATGCGAATCCCATACCTGCCTTCGCACGCTCATTGATGGACATATCCGTGATATCTTCTCCATTTAAAAGAATCCTTCCGGCAGTCTGTCTGTTGATTCCCATCAGAAGCTTAGCCAGTGTGGACTTTCCGCCTCCGTTTGGCCCCGTGATCACCAGCATCTCGCCATCTGCAACAGAGAAGCTGACATCAGAAAGGATCTCTGACTGTCTGCCCTCCTCCGATACATCGTATGATAAATGTTCTACCTGTAACATCTTACTCTTCCTCTTTTCTTATCGTAACCGCAGCCCAGGGCTTTGGTCCTCTTCTCTTAGCATTGCCGCAGCCAAAAGCTGTCATTCCACTTTTTTACACAATCTCCGAGAAACGATGGAATAAAACCCGATACATATCCGCATAGATACTCCCTCGTCTCCAAATAAATGTAAAATCATGGCTGAGTTTAAAATCCTTGAGTCGAATTTCCTTCAATTCGCCCTTTTCCAGTTCCTGTCTGACTGCAATCTCATATAAAAATGTAATACCTAGCCCCTCTTTTGTCAACTCCTTAATCGTATGCAGGCTCCCGATTTCCGCAGTCTTTGCGAAGTCATCGATTCCAAAATTCTTAGAATCGAGATAGCGTTCCAAGACTTCTCTGGTCCCCGAACCGAACTCTCTAAGCAGCAGCCGTTCACCAAATAAATCCTCCAGCCGTCTTACTTTTTTCCGAAATGGATAATACGGTCCACACACTGCAATGTAATTCTCTGTGGAGAAATGCAGGAAGTCATATTCACTCTTCTTAAAAAAGCCCTCCACCAATGCAAAATCAAGTTCTCCATCGTCCAGCTTCTGCAGAAGTTCCTGCGTATTCCCCACTTCCATATGAAGCTGTGTCTCCGGGTACTGTACCAGATACTGCTTCAAGATCCGGGCCATGATCACCTCTCCGACCGTCATCGTAGCACCGAAGCGGATATCCTGAAAGCCCTTGGACATACTTTGCATACGCTTCTCTAATGAAAGTTCATCGTGCATCATGGTCAAAGCCGCACTGCGCAGCATCTCCCCAGGCGGTGTGAGCCGAAGCTTCTTCCCTTCATAATGGAACAGCTTCACCTGATAATGCTTCTCTAAATGATGCACGTGCTGTGAGACTGCCGGCTGTGTAATATTCAACACCTCTGCCGCTCTTGTAAAATTCATATACTCACATACTGTAAGAAATGTCTCCATCCGAAAATCTAACATCGCAATCCCCCATTAGATAAGCGGGAGACCCTCTTTTTTAAGGTGTGCCCGCTGCTATTTGAATCCTTTTTTAAATCATAACATAATTTTATAGTAAAATAAAGTTTTATAATTTTATTTTATGGATGTTTTATGATATCATAAGAATCACGACGGTCCCGGCTCCTATGGCTGTGACGTCTATCAAATAGTGAATCATTTTTATACCAAAGGAACGGAGGATCTACAAATGAATTTTATGAAAAAAAATGGTCCGGGACTTCTTCTCTGTCTCACGATTGCCATACCAGCCTGGTTTTTAGGAAAGGCCGTACCGGTCATTGGGGGCCCGGTATTTTCCATCCTGATCGGCATGGTACTGACCCTGATGATCAAACAAAAGGAAACCATAAAACCGGGAGTCACCTATACTTCCAAAAAAATCCTGCAGGCCGCAGTCGTTTTCCTCGGCTTCGGCATGAATCTGACTGATATCCTTGCAAAAGGCCGCCAGTCACTGCCTATTATCATTTCCACAATCAGTACTTCACTGATCATCGCCTTTATTTTATATAAAGCATTAAAATTACATCCAAACAACGCGATACTGGTCGGAGTAGGCTCATCCATCTGCGGAGGTTCCGCCATTGCAGCCACAGCACCGGTCATCCGCGCGACCGATGAAGAAGTTGCACAGTCTATCTCTGTCATCTTCCTCTTCAACGTCATCGCGGCCCTGATCTTCCCAGCACTGGGAGGAGCGCTGCACTTAAGCAATGAAGGATTCGGTCTCTTCGCCGGAACTGCCATCAACGATACTTCATCCGTTACCGCTGCCGCAGCAGCCTGGGACGGCATGTATGGAAGTCATACTCTTGAGGCGGCAGCCATTGTAAAAATGACAAGAACACTGGCGATCATCCCGATCACCCTTGCACTGGCCATCTATGGTGAAAGAAAAGAGAAAAAGGAAGAAGGCTCCTCCTTCAGCCTGAAAAAGACCTTCCCATACTTCGTACTGTTCTTCATCCTCGCAGCCGTAGTAACCTCCGTATTCCATCTGCCTGCCAGCGTAACAGCGCCATTAAAAGACCTGAGCAAATTCCTCATCATCATGGCAATGGCAGCGATCGGAATCAACACTAACATCGTCCACCTCGTAAAGACCGGAGCAAAACCAATCTTCACCGGATTCTGCTGCTGGGTGGGGATCGCATGCGTCAGTTTGGGGATGCAATACTTTCTGGGCATCTGGTAGGAATCGGATGTATGGGGCTGCCCGGGAGAAGATGCGGGACCGGACGCTTAGGAGAAGCCGCGCTGGGGGCATCATGTCGGGTGGGTAGACCATACATCGGGAGGGATTCCGGGTCGGGAAGACCATACATCGGAAGGCATTCGGGTGGGGAAGACGGATGGGGACTGCCAGGGTGGAGCAAAATCCCACCCTGACAGTCTCCATCCGGTGCTTCCCACAACGTTCCCCCTAAAATGGAGTGTGTCCCGACCTGATGCGCCTAGCTGTAAGAAAGGTGAGCCTGTCCCCCACCGGGGCTTACATACCGTTTCGAACAGCCATCTAAGCGAGCAGTTAGAATATGTTGCAGAAAATAAGGAGAAAATGGAGGCCATGCTTTGATGTCTCACATCAAAGCATGCTGACACCTGAGGTGCAAAATCATCAGATTTTGGGCCGAATGTGTCAGGTAACCTCCATTTTCTCCTTATTTTCTGTTACATATTCTCTGCGAGCGGTAAGGCTTCGAAACGGCATGTAAGTCCCGGCGGGGGACAGGTTCACCTTTCTATACAGCGCCCCAACTCGTCTTCCACTTCATTCCTAACGAACGTTTATTGTACGGTCGCGATGTCTATAAGGGTGAGTTTCTGGATATCTGTGTTTTCCAGGCTTGTGATCAGTGCCCTCGCGGTATCCATGGCGGTGAGCACGTTGACTCCTGTCTCGATGGCGTTTCTGCGGATGACGAATCCATCTCTGGAGTGTTCGGCTCCCTGGGCAGGGGTATCGATGACCAGGTCGATCTCGTGTCCCAGGATCAGGTCCAGTAAGTTCGGGGACTCCTGCTCGATCTTGCGGACTGGGATTGCTTTTACGCCGCCTGCCTGCAGGGCCTCTGCGGTGCTTTTTGTGGCGAAGATGCGGTAACCGATTTTTTCGAAACGGCGTCCGATCTCCACTGCCTCCGGCTTGTCTTCGTCACGAACGGTCATGATCATGTTCTTGTATTTCGGCAGGTTGATTCCTGCTCCTAAGAATGCTTTATAGAGGGCTTCGTCAAATGTTTTGGCGATTCCTAAGCACTCTCCTGTGGATTTCATTTCTGGTCCCAGGCTGATGTCTGCGCCGCGGATTTTCTCGAAGGAGAATACCGGCATCTTGATTGCCACGTAGTCTGCTTCTTTCTGGAGCCCCGGGGTGTAGCCCAGGTCTTTGATCTTGCTGCCGATGATGACTTTGGTTGCCAGCGGCACGATCGGGATTCCGGTCACCTTGCTGATATACGGCACGGTACGGCTGGAACGTGGGTTGACCTCGATGACATAGACATCTTCCTCTCCGCATACGATGAACTGGATGTTGATCAGTCCGATGACGTGGAGGGATTTTGCCAGTCTTCTGGTGTACTCGGCAATCTTCTCTTTCGCAGCCTTTGTAAGGCTCTGTGCAGGATAGACAGAAATACTGTCTCCAGAGTGGATTCCCGCACGCTCGATGTGCTCCATGATTCCCGGAATCAGGATATCCTCACCATCGCATACTGCGTCGACCTCGATTTCTTTTCCCTGGAGGTACTTGTCTACCAGAATCGGGTGATCCTGTGCGATTCGGTTGATGATTCCAATGAATTCATCAATATCGTGATCGTTGATGGCGATCTGCATTCCCTGGCCGCCGAGCACGTAGGAAGGTCTGACTAACACCGGATAGCACAGTCTGTTTGCCACTTCTTTTGCTTCCTCTGCGGTAAATACGGTGCCACCTGTCGGACGCGGGATCTGGCATTCTTCCAGAATCTCATCGAACAGCTCACGGTCTTCCGCTTTGTCCACATTTTCTGCGGAGGTTCCCAGAATCGGCACGCCCATCTTCATCAGGCTTTCTGTCAGCTTGATGGCGGTCTGTCCGCCGAACTGGACAACGGCTCCGTCTGGTTTTTCCAGATCCACGATGCTCTTCACATCTTCCGGGGTCAGTGGTTCAAAGTACAGCTTATCTGCGATGTCGAAGTCCGTACTTACGGTCTCCGGGTTATTATTTACAATGATGGTCTCATAGCCTTCCTTGGAAAATGCCCAGGTACAGTGCACGGAACAGAAGTCGAACTCGATTCCCTGTCCAATGCGAATCGGACCGGAGCCAAGCACCAGGACCTTCTTTTTGCCACTGGTCTTTTCGACCTCATTTTCTCTTCCATATACAGAGTAATAATAAGGTGTAGCTGCCGCAAATTCTGCCGCACAGGTATCCACCATCTTATAGGCTGCCACGATTCCATTTTCATGACGCATGTCGTGGATTTCCTGTTCTGTCTTCCCGGTCAGATCTGCAATGACATTGTCCGGGAACTCGATGCGCTTCGCTTCTTTTAAAAGTTCAGGTGTGAGCTCCTCGTTTTTCAGAGCCTGCTCCATCTCTACGATGATGGCAAATTTATCAATGAACCAGTAATCAATCTTCGTGATCTCATGGATTGTCTCGTAACTGATGCCTCTACGGATGGCCTCTGCAATCCTCCAGATTCGCATATCATCTACCTTTGCAAGCTGCTCGGTGAGCTCATCCTCTGAAAGAGATGTAAAATCATAGGACATTAAGCTGTCTACATGCTGCTCCAGGGAACGGATTGCCTTCATCAGCGCACCCTCGAAGTTGTCGCAGATACTCATGACCTCTCCGGTCGCCTTCATCTGGGTCGTCAGTGTCCTCTTGGCACTGATGAACTTGTCAAATGGCAGTCTTGGAATCTTGACAACGCAGTAGTCCAGCATCGGCTCGAAGCTTGCGTAGGTCTTTCCGGTGATTGCGTTCTTGATCTCATCCAGTGTGTATCCCAACGCGATCTTGGCCGCCACCTTTGCGATCGGGTAGCCTGTGGCCTTGGATGCCAGCGCGGAGGAACGGCTTACACGCGGGTTGACCTCGATGACGCAGTACTCGAAACTTTCCGGGTGAAGAGCATACTGCACGTTACATCCGCCTGTGATGTTCAGCTCGCTGATGATGTTCAAAGCGGAGGTACGCAGCATCTGGTATTCCTTATCGCCCAGTGTCTGTGACGGAGCCACAACGATACTGTCTCCGGTGTGGACGCCGACCGGGTCGATATTTTCCATATTACAAACGGTAATGCAGTTCCCGTTGGAATCGCGCATCACTTCATATTCGATTTCCTTCCAGCCTGCGATACAGCGCTCTACAAGCACCTGCCCCACACGGGAGAGACGCAGGCCGTTCGCCAGAATCTCCATGAGCTGCTCGCTGTTGTGGGCGATACCGCCGCCGCTTCCTCCCAGTGTATAAGCCGGGCGAAGAACCACCGGATAACCGATCTCATTGGCGAATGCAAGACCATCCTCCACATTTTCCACGACCAGAGATGCCGCCACCGGCTCCCCGATCTTCTCCATGGTAGCCTTGAATTCCAGACGGTCCTCTGCCTTCTTAATGGTCTCGGATGTAGTGCCGATCAGACGAACATTGTTCTCCTTTAAGAATCCCTTTTCATCCAGCTCCATCGCCAGGTTCAGCCCTGCCTGGCCTCCCAGTGTCGGCAGCACACTGTCAGGCTTCTCCTTTTTGATGAGCTGCTCTACCACTTCCACGGTAAGAGGCTCGATATACACACGGTCCGCGATGTCCTTATCTGTCATGATCGTGGCCGGGTTGGAGTTTAAAAGTACAACCTCAATGCCCTCTTCCTTCAAAGAACGGCACGCCTGTGTGCCTGCGTAATCAAACTCTGCGGCCTGTCCGATGATGATCGGACCGGAACCGATGACTAATACTTTTTTGATACTATTATCTCTTGGCATTATTCTGCTCCCTCCATCATTTCCATGAATCTGTCAAACAGGTAACCGGAATCCTGCGGCCCCGGACACGCCTCCGGGTGGAACTGTACGGTGAAGATATTCTTCCCTACATATTTCAGTCCCTCGTTCGTCCCGTCATTTACGTTCACAAATGCCGGCACTGCAATCTTTGAATCCACACTGTCTGTATCCACTACATAACCGTGATTCTGGGAAGAAATGTATACACGGTTGGTCAGAAGATCTTTGACCGGATGATTTCCTCCACGGTGACCGTACTTTAACTTATGTGTGGTCGCACCCGTAGCAAGAGCCATCAATTGATGTCCCAAACAGATTGCAAAAATCGGTATATCTGAATTGTATAGTTTCTTGATTTCTTCGATAATAGAAATGCAGTCTGCAGGGTCTCCAGGACCGTTCGAGAGCATAATACCGTCAGGATGAGCTGAAATGATTTCTTCAGCAGTTGTGTGGGCCGGATAAACAGTCACGCAGCAACCACGTTTATTTAAAGAGTTGGCAATATTATTTTTAGCGCCTAAATCAAGGAGTGCGACTTTCTTTCCTGTCCCTTCCAATACATATTTCTCGGAACATGTCACTTTGGAGACTACCTCTCCTACCTGATAGGCCTTTAGCTTCGGAAGAATCTCTTCCAGATCATAATTTTCATTCGTCGTGATTATACCATTCATGGTACCTTTTTCCCTTAAGATCTTGGTAAGGGCACGGGTATCTACGTCTGCGATTCCCGGAATGTCCTGTTTCTCAAGGAAATCCTGAATCGTTCCCTCACACCTAAAGTTGCTCGGCATGCGGGATAATTCCCTTACAATATAACCATCCGGCCATGCTTTTTTGGATTCCATGTCCGGCGTAATCCCATAATTCCCAATCAGCGGATAAGTCATGACAACTGCCTGCCCCGCATATGAAGGGTCGGTCAGCACCTCTAAATACCCAGTCATAGAGGTATTAAACACGATTTCACTTATCATCTCTCTCTTCGAACCGATACTTGTTCCTGTAAACACGGTTCCGTCTTCTAATATCAGAAACGCTTTCATATGTTCACCTATTCCCTTCGTATTCCCTGCCTTTGAGACTACATTGCCCTTTCACGCGGGTTCCTCCTCATTTTGCAGGAGATGACCCATACAGGACTCTGCCAGGGTGTATAATTTTACATAACAAAGGCACTCTTGGATTCCTATTGTGTCCAGAGCGCCCCCGTGCTCAAATTGTAAAGATTATACTACAATTCAAATCAGATTTCAACAACTTTTTTCAGTCTTAATTTTAGGTCTTAATTTTAGTTGCAAATTTTAGTTTCTATATAACTGGGATCCTTATTTCTTTAATACTTTTAGAAAACCAGTAATCGCTGACAGAAGCCAACCGATCCCGATGATAATTAATGCGGTCTTCCATCCCATACCCTTATCAAAAATAAAGACAAATGTATATAGCACAAAAAGGCTGACAATAGTAGCGCTGCCATATAATATCAAATCTAATTTTCTTCTCTTTTCTTTGTCCATGTTGTTATTACTCCCTAAATTCGTTTCGCAATCTCCAGAGCGATATAGAATTTATCCAAATTGTGATTGGCATCATTGAAACTTGCCAGTTTCATTTCCACTGTAATTGATCAATCATATTTTTCAATATTTATAGTAGCAATCGCAGATTGGTTCGGCTCGCCGGTATTGAGATTTTGGGGTGCTGGTATTAGCATCATAAAGCCATCTTTTCCGTATTTCTGTTCATATCCTTGTGCATATTTTTCATCAACAGAAATATGCTGTACCTGCCCAACAATCATAGCTGTTATTCCCGCACCACTTAAATCTTGTACTTCTTTTAAAGTACATTCCATGTTGATAAAAGCCTCTTGAATAATTGGCGCATGAACAACATTCGCCATAGAGAGTGTAAAATTTCCCACTTCAAATTCATCTGTATCAAGGTCATTCTGATTGATTGTATCTATCAATTTGTCATAATAACTTATTGGAAGAAAGTTAATACAAAAACATTTTTCCCGTTGAATATTGGCATAAGTATGTGTGTGCTGATACAAATTCCCCATAACAGCAAAAAAAGCTGTTTTATCTCCATGAAAGTTAACTTAGCAAAACAGCCACCTATCTTATTCATAATTCCAATAAATAATTATCTTATCCATCACTTCATCCTCTACATACGTATACTGCACAGATTCCAATCCATAATAGCTCAAAAGCGTCTGGGCGGCCTGCTGCACCAAATCGTTCAAGATCACATCGTGTGCCTCCTGATACAGACTGTCATTGGCAAATTTGCAGGTAAATGAGCTCTCCTGGTTAAAGATGGTCTGGTTCATCGCCTCCAGTATCTGATCCGGCTGGAACACCTCATAATACATCCCATTTAATCTATAATAGTTCAGATCCATGGAAGTACACTGGGGAAATGAAACAAACGTATCTGCCGTATGGTTCTTCATGATCTCGGCATCACTGCAGCACAGGTAATCATAATTAATGCTCTGTCCCGGAGGTCTGACACCACCCTCCTCCTCGATGAAAACCGGATCTCCAAAGGTCACGTCCATCTGATAATACTGTCCATTACATTTCACAATATTCCATGCATGTGCTCCCTGGTTCGGAATATTTCCAGTGACATAGATACACTCGATTCCCTGCTGCCTCAGAAGGTATTGAGCTGCACGGGAATAGCCCGCACATACCGATGCCTTTCCCACAAGTGCACTGTAAATATTCTGATTGTCTGGTGCCTCCAGATTGTAATCCACGGTATTCACTAAATACTCAAAGACATATTTGATTCGATCGTATTCCGACATCTCCCCGGTCATCCCCAAGAAACATTCTGCCGCTGCCGCCTCGATCTCTGCCTGCCTTCTCTCCTTCTCTTCCCCGGTATAAGTATAGACTGGCTGCACCTCTGAATACTGCTCATAACTGATTACCTGCATCTGACCGTCGCACCAGAACAACTCTGGACGATCCATAGAAATGAACTGACTCACCTTTTCTAACACTTTCATGTCCGGTGAATGCATATAAATGGTTGGAGAGGCTTCTTTTAGCCCCTGGTACATCTCTTTATAAAGGCTTTGTTCCTCCTCCCCCAGCTGTTGATAATAATATCCTCCTGCCACATCCTCTTCCGATATCTTTATTTCCTTAAATGGCACACTTGCCAAGGGGGATGTCTTCATCTTTACGGTCTCGATCACTTCTTTTGTGGACGCAAAAAGGTCTGGAAGCAGCTTATACGCCGCTGCTCCCAAACCTGTAAAGATACACATTATGATAAATAAGCCTAATATGACCGGCCATTTCCTTCTTTTTCTTCTTCTCGCCATAATTTTGTCTCCGTAACACCGGCGCGTCCATACTTTCAGGTTACTGCCACAAAACCCGCTTTCGATATCATCGAATATTTGTATCAGTCCCCCAGATACTCTCCTGATTGTTCGGAGTATGGCGGCCACTTATTACAGAAGAGAACGGAACAATGCTGCAATGTCTTCAACAGAAGTCTCTTTTGGATTACCTGGTCTGCATGCATCCGCATATGCAGATTCGGAAAGGAACGGAATATCCTCTTCCTTCACAATTCCCTTCAAATCAGCCGGAATTCCTACATCTGCAGACAGCTTCTTCACTGCATCAACAGCCGCTTTTCTGTACTCTTCCTGTGTCATATTTTCAGTTCCGTGAACACCCATAGCTTTTGCGATTTCTCTGTATTTTTCCCCTGTTGCCTCTGCATTATACTCCATTACAGTCGGAAGAAGAATTGCGTTAGCTACGCCATGTGGTGTGTCATATAATGCGCCCAGTGTATGAGCCATAGAATGTACGATTCCCAGTCCTACATTGGAGAATCCCATACCAGCTACATACTGTCCAAGCGCCATATCAGCCCTGCCTTCTGGTGTGTTGTCCACGGCACCTCTTAAAGAGCGGGCAATGATCTCAATCGCCTTAAGATGGAACATGTCAGATAATTCCCATGCTCCTGCTGTTGTATATCCCTCGATTGCATGTGTCAGAGCATCCATACCAGTAGAAGCAGTCAGTCCCTTCGGCATACTGGACATCATATCCGGGTCGATCACTGCAACAACCGGAATATCATGTGGGTCTACACATACGAACTTGCGGTTCTTCTCAACATCTGTAATAACATAGTTGATGGTAACCTCTGCGGCAGTGCCTGCCGTTGTCGGAACAGCAATGATCGGAACACATTTATTCTTTGTCGGTGCAGTACCTTCCAGGCTTCTGACATCCTCAAATTCAGGGTTATTGATGATGATGCCGACTGCCTTTGCTGTATCCATAGAGGAACCACCACCAATAGCAATGATATAATCTGCACCTGATGCTTTAAATGCCTGCACACCTGTCTGCACATTTTCGATAGTCGGATTTGGCTTAATATTGGAATAAAGCTCATATGTAAGTCCATTCTTGTCCAGGACATCCAAGACCTTCTGTGTCACGCCAAATTTCACCAGATCCGGGTCAGAGCATACAAATGCTTTCTGATATCCTCTTGCATTCACCTCAGTTGCAATATCATTCACTGCCCCTGCTCCATGATAAGATGTTTCGTTCAAAATAAATCTGTTTGACATAGCCATTCTCTCCTTTTCATTCTGCCCTTCCTATCTGTTCGGAAAGGATTTTTTGATTGTTATAATTATAACAAACCAAATCCACCCCCGACAAGTTACAAAATGAAGGCTATGTAACATTCTAACCTATCTAGCCCTGCGGATATATGGATATAGTTTTCGCGTGGGAGTTTGCTCACTAAGCGTAAACTATATCCATATATCCATTCGGCGTTTAGCCGAAGCGAGATGCAGCTGTTTTTCAGCGGAATCGAGCTTGCAGGGCGAACACCTTCGATTACATCTCTATAGTTTTCGCGTGGGAGCTTGCTCACTGAGGCTGCAGATCTGACAGAAGTTCCTCCAGCGGCTCCGGCAGTGCCTGAATCAGCAGATCTGCCATTTTCTCCGGTGGCAGGTCCATATTTCTCCTGGCCCACTGTGCCGTCATAGAAATGGAACCTCTACAGTACATATCCAGCAAAAAACGGGTGTCCGCATCAAGAGGACGCTTCGTCTTCTTCTCTATAATATTCGTATAGAACCGCATTATGCATTCATAATCATAGGCCACAAGAGAATTATAATCCTCTGACTGGAACGCTGCCGCAAAAAAGACCTGCTCATTTTTGATAAAACGAAACTTCTCTTCCAACCCTTCCCGAAGTGTAAGCCTGACCCCCATCTGTAGAAAGGACTTCTCTGCCAGACGTTCAAAATGCCAATTCACAAGATCGTATTTATCCTGAAAGCAGCGATAGAAGGTCTGGCGGGTCTTGCCGCTCTTTTCCACGATCTCCTTCACCGTAATTTTGTCCAGAGGTTTTGCCGCCATCAGGGCCGTCAAGGCGGCAACAAAACGTTGCTTTGTGTTCTCGTTATTTTCCATCTCTTCACCTCGTATAAATTATAATTCAGGATGCCCGAAAGTTCAAGTTTACGGCGCATTTGATTCATTTTTCCGTGTCACTTTTTGTAGGATATTCTGTGCTTTTTCCCCATAAAATCTCAGAAAAAACCCTTTTTCATCTTATTGCCCCCTTATTTTACAATTTTCTACAGGTTATTTTTGTGTTATCATACTTGTGGGGGGTGATTCATATGATGCATGTATTTTATTGCGGGAAATGCAAAAGATACCACTATACAAACAATAAATCGCACGCTCACTGCTGCCAACGACCTATGTGCCATGTAAATGTGAACTTTACCGATTTTGTAAAAATGAAACAGAATGAGCGTGAAAATTTACTGCAGCTTTATTCTCTAGCAGAATAAAAGCTGCTTTTTTCTTTTTTTATACATATCCTTCCTACTTTTGTTAACACTATCTAAAAAACGGAAGGAGATTCGATATGAGAGAAATTAAACTGCCCTCAAAAACAACAGAAGCCAATATTTATGATGATGATAATATTCCAGAAATCGACCTGCCTGGAAAAAATGGATTGAAAAGTATTATTCCAGATGAAGTCCCTCCCAAAGAAGGCCCGGGAGGAGCATAAAACTGGTATGCCCAGATTCTTCTTAAATAAAACGAAAGTTTTTCCTCTTTAGGTTGTTTATTTAATATAGGGAATGGATCCATCCACGTATTTCCAGATATTACCAGTATCTTTTTCAGGGAATGCGCCCTATTATTTTAACCAGGGGTGATTCTTTTGAAGAAAAAAATCTATGCAGCAATCATTGTATTTTTATGTATGATACTACTGTATCTTTTTACTACACCAGATTATGAAATGGCAGGAGACATCTGTACTCTGTCCGATACAGGGAAAGAGGTCGAACTAAATGTAATCGTGCACAAGTTCTGGAGGACCAATGAACTTGTTGAGAAAATTGCAAGAGAACATGCAAGAATTAACGGAATCCCCGATTCTCTTGTTGTAAATGTCTATGTCTCCCGATTCTGCCTAAGAAGAGGATATAAATTTCGGACCATACAGGTGACCTTTACCACGGCCCCCTCCCAAAAACAACTTTTATAAAACAGGTGGGACTGGCATTCGATCGTCAGTCCCACCTGTTCTCATATTTTCTTATACCAGTTCTGCAATTCTGGATACTCCCACATAGATTTCTGAAATCTTATACCATGTTGTGTAATCTACAACTCCTGTCTGGGGCAGACCGAATACAGACTGGAACACTTCCACTGATGCAGCAGTCGCTGGTCCGTAGATGCCGTCTGCATCAATCCTTGGAATGGCAGGATAAGCTCCGGCAATGACATTTAACTGTTCCTGCATCTGCCTCACCTTATCCCCGCTGGCGCCGATTCCCAGATCATATCCCGGCCAGGAGGAAGGCACTCCCGAAATCTCCTGTGCACTATTGATATACATATCATCTCCATAGTAGTAGCGCAGAATCTCAATCGGAGAATATCCCTGCTCTCCCAGTGCCATAGAGCCCCACTGTGTCATCCAATTGGGACAGCTCACTCTGCGTCCATCACAGTATTGTGTCAAGATCGGCTGTCTGACATTCGGCCTGGACAGATAGTTTGCAAATAATTCATCGACAATGACCGAGATCGTATCAAATATATTGCGTTCTGGTATCCACTTATGGTCAAATGCAGTGGAGGATGTAATAGTAAAATCATATCCTTTGTTCCGATACCACTCTGTATAGACCCGGTTCAGGGTAAATGACATAATTGCCAGTACATTTGCCCGAATCGTATCTGCTGGCCAGGTGGCATAAATCTCACTGGATGCAACATTTTTAATATAATCCCGATACCTCACATAATAATTATTGGCGGTGGAATCCCGCGGAGAACCATCATGCACAATAATGAACTCCGGCACCACCACCCGGCTCAATACAATTTCACCTGTCTCATCGATCGGCTTGATCTCATCTTCCGCTATCTTAGGTGGATAATCTCCATACAGTGTGTGTGCTGGGATCACAAATACCATCTCATCCTGACTCACTTCCGCCAACGGACGCAGCCTCACATTCTGAATCGCTTTTACATCCGGCAGCACCTCTGCCCCGGCAACACTGACCGTCTCGTAACCCGGTGCGCTGATATCCAGCGTGTATTCTGCATATGGCTGTGACTCAATGGATGGATTTAAGCTGTACTCCAATGGCGGCGTAGCCAGCTCCAATACATCACTCTGTCCTGATGCATCCGTGTTCACCTGTTCCAGTGTACTGTCAGGCACTCCTGTATAAGAGATAGAAATCGTTGCCCCCGTAATCGGGAAGGCTGTAATTTCCGAGGTTACATTGATCTGCAGCTGACCTTTATCTACAGCGTTATCCTGCATTGCTTTTAGAGAAGTCATTCCATTCCTCACAAAACTCATTTCCATTATATATATGCAGAAAACCCCGGCAAGATTACTAAAAAAGATTACGGATGTCGTTATACATCACGACTACCATCAATATCATTAAAAGTGCGAACCCTGCAAAATGCACCATGCCTTCCTTCTCCGGCGGCACCCTCTTTCTTCTGACTGCCTCCACGATCAAAAAGACCAGACGTCCGCCGTCCAATGCCGGAAGAGGAAGCAGATTCATCACTCCTAAGTTGGCCGATAATAAAATGGCAATATTCAGCAGGTTCAGCACGACAGCCTGCCATCCAGCAGGAGCAGCCTCCTTGTAGATCCCGTCCACTACATTCACGATTCCCACCGGGCCTGACATCTGCTTGATGCCCACCTGTCCGGTCACCAGAAGCTTTAAACAGTCGAAGGTATAGTCCACCCAATACCTGAGCGTATAAGCACCGTATTGTACAGACTCCAGAATCCCTGCCTTTGTATATTCGCCGGTCCCCTGGATTCCCATCATTTTGTAGGTATCTCCTTTCAGCTGTCTCGGCTCAATGGAAGCGGTGTACTCTTTCCCATCTCTCTCATACGTGACGGTAACAGTCTCTGCATCCGTGTTCATCAGATTGAATAAGCTGACCTCCTTCCAGAGATGAATGCTTTTTCCATTCAATTCTGTAATCACATCGCCCTTCTGCATTCCCTGCTCCATAGCAGAGTATCCCGGAGTCACTCCCGCAAGAATCGGCTTGTCATATCCGATCCACGCGACCATGATAATAGAGAATACCAATGCCATGATGAAGTTGAAGACCGGACCAGCCACGATCACAGACATTCTTGCCCATACGGACTTACTATTAAAGCTGCCCTCGGACATATCGTCCACATCATCTTCCCCCATCATACATGCCCCGCCGAACGGCAGCAGTTTCAAAGAAAACTTTGTCCCCCCGATTTCTTTTCCTATAATTGTAGGACCTAGTCCCAATGAAAATTCATCCACGCGGATTCCATTTAGCTTTGCCAGAGTAAAATGCCCCAGCTCATGGAAAATGATGATTCCGCTGAACAAAAGTATTGCTAAAACGATACCCATATATTACTACCACCTGTTTTTAATAAATTCATATGTTTCCTGTTCTGTATTTAGTATCTCTTCTACCGTCGGATTCTCAATTATTTTATGATGCTCCATACAAGTCTGTATCATCTCAGGAATTTGAAGGTATCCGATCTTCCGGTCTAAAAACATGGCCACGGCCTTCTCATTTGCCGCATTCAGGACTGTCGGCAGGGAGCCGCCCTTTCTTCCAGCTTCAAATGCAAGCTTTAAGCCATAGAAAGTCTCCATATCCGGCTTCTCAAATGTGATCTGAGTCAGAGTCCCAAAATCCAGCCTCTCTCCCGGCAGGAATCTTCTCTCCGGGTAATACAATGCATACTGAATCGGCAGCTTCATATCCGGCGTTCCCAATTCAGCAATGATCGCACCATCCTCGTATTCTACCATAGAATGTATAATGCTCTGCGGCTGCACTACGACCTCCACCTGATCTACGGTGACATCAAAGAGCCATTTTGCCTCGATTACCTCCAGACCTTTATTCACCATGGTGGAGGAATCAATCGTGATCTTGCGCCCCATCTCCCAGTTCGGATGCTTTAAGGCATCCTCCACCTGGATGTTCTCCAACTGCTCCTTGGTCCTGCCTCTGAACGGTCCCCCTGATGCAGTCAAAAGAATCTTATGGAGCGCCTTCCTCTGTCCTCCCTGGAGGGACTGGAAAATGGCGCTATGCTCACTGTCTACCGGAAGGATAGCACAGCCATACTCTTTCGCCAGCGGCATGATGATGTGCCCCGCTGTCACCAGTGTCTCCTTATTTGCCAGGGCGATATCCTTCTTAGCCTTAATTGCCTCGATTGTCGGGCGGATACCAATCATCCCCACGATTGCCGTGACAAGAATCTCTGCTTCTGGCTGTACTGCCACCTGAATCAGTCCATCCATGCCGGAGACCACCTTCACATCCAGATCCTTGACTTTCACTCTCAGTTCTTCTGCCTTCTCTTCTGACCAGACTGCTGCCAGCTTCGGAGAAAATTCTCTGATCTGCTGTTCTAACAGGGCAATATTATTCCCTGCCGCAACTGCGGTCACTTCAATATCCTTATTCTCTCTTACGACCTCCAATGTCTGGGTTCCGATGGAACCCGTGGAGCCAAGTATTGCTATTTTTTTCATCGTAAAACCTCTCCTGTATCTCTTCCTGCATCCTGTATCTTACAACATTGCATCCGCTGCTGCCATGCCCTTTCCTGCGCAAGTTCTACAAAAGGACTGCCAGATAATAAATGATCGGTGCCGTAAAGATCACACTGTCAAATCGGTCCAGTATCCCTCCATGTCCTGGTATCAGCTTTCCATAATCCTTGATGTCATGGAACCGTTTGATAGCAGAGGCTGCCAGATCTCCTACCTGAGAAATCGCACCGCCCGCCGCACCGATGATCGCATATCTCGCCACACTGGCACCGGCGCCTCCCCAATGATTGATCGCCAGGGCATAGAGCACACCGATCAGGGCAGCTCCGGCAATCCCTCCGATACCGCCTTCCACAGACTTTTTCGGACTTAACTTCGGTGCCATCTTATGTTTTCCAATGAGCATCCCCACACAATATGCACAGGTATCACAGCCCCAGGAGCAGATGAACACCAGCCATACCGTGAATACACCGCCTGGAAGGATTCTGGTCTGGTAGATATAAGAGAGCATCACAGCCACGTAAAAGAATCCGAAAAAAGCTGCCAGAATCTGTTCTGTCCGGTATGTCGGATAGGAAAATACCATGACCGCCATCATACAGATCATAAACGCCATGAAAAGCAGCAAAAACCAGTCTGTCGTATCCGGCAGGACCGGTTTGAAAAAGACAAGTCCATAATATAGTACTGCGAACAAATATCCGCAGATACCGGGAGCCTTTGTCTGAATCCCGAACACCTTATAAAGCTCTGACATTCCAATCAGGCTGATAATGAACAGGGTCGCGAAGAGGATGCTTCCCCCGGAAATCAATGTGACCAGCGCAATGATCACTAAAAGTATCCCGCTCAATAACCGTGTCTTAAACATCCTGTGCCTCCTTTACCCCTCCGAAACGTCTGTCTCTGCTATTATACTGCTCGATAGCTTTGACCAATTCCTCTTTTGTAAAATCCGGCCACAAAACATCCGTAAAATAGAACTCAGAATAAGCCAGCTGCCAGAGCAGATAGTTGGAAAGCCGGAGTTCCCCGCTGGTGCGTATCAAAAGATCTGGATCTGGAATGTCATGGGTATCCAGATAAGTCTCATAAAGTCTCTCATCAATGGCAGACACATCCACCTTCCCATCCACACAGTCCTGAGCAAGCCTTCTTGTTGCACGGATCATTTCATCCCTGCTCCCATAATTAATGGCAATGGTAAAATTCAGGCCGCCATTATTCTTACTCGCTTCTTCTAATTCTTTTATTCTGCCCTTAATATCCTCATCCAATGCAGTGATATCTCCAATTACACGTATCTTCATATCATTCTTCTCCGCTGTCTTAAGGCAGGTCTTCATGTAATTGCGGAGCAGCTTCATCAAGGCATCCACTTCACTCTTCGGCCGGTTCCAGTTCTCCGTGGAAAATGCATACACGGTCAGATATTTGATTCCCATGCGCCATGCTTCCTCACAGATACGCTCTACATTCTTACTTCCCTGGGCATGTCCATAATTCCTCGGCATCCCTTTTGACTTCGCCCAGCGTCCGTTGCCGTCGAGTATGATTGCCACATGCTGTGGTACATTCATTGTTATATCCTCCTATCTTATCAAAGAGCAAAAGAGGGGCTGTGTGAAAAACAAGCCCCTCTTATTCGCTGAACACTCTTTTATACAGTCATTACTTCTTTGGATTTTGCCTCTACAGCCTTCTCAACTTCAGTAATATACTTATCTGTCATCTTCTGGAGTGATTCTTCCAAATCCTTGATGGCATCTTCGGAAACTTCGCTTCCTTTAAGCTTCTTAAAGGCCTCATTACCGTCACGGCGGATATTACGGATGGCAACCTTAGCTGCCTCTCCTTTTTTCTTGACATCCTTCACCAGTTCTTTTCTGCGTTCCTCTGTCAATTCTGGGAACACCAGTCTGATCGTGCTTCCGTCGTTCGTCGGATTAATGCCGATGTCTGACATATTGATTGCCTTCTCGATTTCTTTTAACAGGCTCTTCTCCCATGGCTGAATCTGAATCATACGTGCCTCTGGTACAGAAATATTGGCTGCCTGCTGAATCGGTGTCGGAACTCCGTAATAGCTGATCGTCAGCTTGTCCAGTACATGCGGGTTGGCACGTCCGGCTCTAATCGTTACCAGTTCACTCTCCAGACTTCCTATTGTCTTTGTCATCTTCTCATCATATACTTTTAATCTTTCATCCATGTCCTATATCCTCCTATACTGTTACTTTTGTCCCTGTAAATGTACCGCTCATCGTCTCTACGATGCTGTTCTGTTCATTCAGTCCGAATACCAGCATCGGCATCTTGTTCTCCAGACAGAGAATCGATGCTGTCAAATCGACCGCCGCAAGCTTCTGGTCAATGACATCCTGAATCGTAATCTCATCATACTTCTTCGCCTCAGGATTCACCTTCGGATCACTGTCATAGATTCCATCGATGGCCTTGGCAAGAAGCATCGCATCTGCTTCTATCTCAATCGCACGCAGCACTGCACCTGTATCCGTTGAAAAATACGGATGGCCTGTCCCGCCTGCAAAAAAGATGACCTTTCCTTCCTCCAATGCTTCAACAGCTGCATCCTTGGAAAATAAGGAAGTAAATGCTCCGCAGACAAATGGTGTAAAGATCTCTGTCTTCATACCAACATGTCTGAATATATCTGATACATAAATACAATTCATTACCGTAGCCAGCATCCCGATCTGGTCAGCCTTAGTACGGTCTATCGTCTCACTTGTGCGTCCTCTCCAGAAATTGCCCCCTCCGGTGACAACTGCTACCTGGATTCCGTCATCGACAAGCTGCTTTACCTGCTTCGCAACACCGATACAGGTCGCCTCATCAAAGCCTGTCTTCTTGTCTCCTGCAAGTGCTTCTCCACTCAGCTTTAACAATACTCTTTTCATACGTCTTAAGCTCCTTCAAATTCTGTAGTTTCTAAAATGAAGTATAACATAACTTTTCCATTTTGTCATGCACATATCCTGCATCTCTTTCATCTGTCATTGTCGTCAGCGTATCTCCTGCCATGAGCACCGTTTTCCCCTTCGGGATCAGCTCCTTCCCGCCTCTTTCCAGAGCCACTAAAAGGCAGTTGTCCGGCCAGGTAATATCCTGCACCATCTTCCCTTCCAGGACCGAGCCGTTCATAATGACAAAGGTGCTTAAGACCTTCTGACTCGAGCCTTTCACATTCACTGCCGTCGCCTTATGGTGCGTCTTTAAAATACGGTCCAGAAGGCTCTCGTAGATCGGCTCAGATTTTAACAGGGTCGCGATAATATAGGCCGTAACAGATACAATTGCCAGGGACAGCATCTGACTGACGGAACCTGACATTTCAAACAAAAGGATGATTCCCGTGATCGGCGCACGCACGATTGCCGTAAAATATCCAGCCATGGCAAGCAGAACAAAGTTATTGATATAGACCGGGTCCAGGCCGAAGAACTGCACCCCTGTCATGGCAAAAATCCCGCCGATCATAGCCCCTAAGATCAACAGCGGGAAGAAAATACCTCCCGGCGCCCCTGATCCAAAACTGACTGCCGAAAAAATAAACTTCACAAAAAAAGTCAGGATGACCAGCCCCAGTGCCATCTCCCCGTCTGTCAGTGAGACAATCAGCTCATGGCCGCTCCCCAACACAGACGGCATCAAAAGCCCCAGCACCCCGGCTGCAAAAAAAGCGATCATCAGACGGG
Source organism: Faecalicatena faecalis (assembly GCF_012524165.2). Classification (GTDB taxonomy): domain Bacteria; phylum Bacillota; class Clostridia; order Lachnospirales; family Lachnospiraceae; genus Faecalicatena_A; species Faecalicatena_A faecalis. The sequence continues at coordinate 72,828 of NZ_JABACJ020000008.1, read as the reverse complement.
TCGTCTCATTTAAAAACGCTGGCTTCTTGTATAGATCCTGTGCCTTTAGCATTGCCCAGTTATAAAAGGCTCCCATTGCCCCCAGGATGACTCCCAAAAGAATCAACATCCAGTAATACTGCTGTGGCAGGACATGCTCCAGACGAAACTGAAAGACCGGATCCAGGCCGATGATATAGGAAGATATGAAATCCGCCGTTACCGACGCCGTCATGACCGAAATCAGAATAGATATTGAGAACCCTTTATGGATCTCCTCCAATGCGAACATCATCCCTGCAAGAGGGGCATGGAATGCTGCCGCCAGGCCGGCACTTGCTCCGCAGGTCATCAGGTATTTTTCTTCCGTCTTTCCCCTGTCCAGAAGCCTGGAAATTCCCTGTCCAGTCATGGCGCCCAACTGAATCGAAGGGCCCTCCCGCCCGAGGGAAAGACCACCGAACAGACATAGGAATCCTCCAATGAACTTCGCCGGAAGTACCTTCTTCCAGTTCTGAAACAGCTTCCCAGTCACCTCCCCCTCTACCTGGGGGATACCGCTTCCCGAAATCATCGGTTCCCATTTTACAAGCTTCCCGACCACAAACGCCATCAGCATCAGGGCCAGGAACCAGCCGGCCGTGCGAATCGGATTGCCTCTGACAAAGTCCAAGATGTATTCCAGCCAGATTCCTGCATAGGTCAGCGCGACACGGTAGAGCAGAACGATCAGGCCTCCCACCGCGCCTACTAAAAGGCCCTCACCAATCAGAATGACAGGAAAACGCTGCGCCCGTTTAATCGTGTGTGAAGTATCTTTTTTCAAAATTTGTTCCCCCTCGTCTCTCCATCGACTTCTCTTTTGAATGGCTGATTTTTAGATCAGCATTGAAAAAAGTACGGTTACGATTCCGCAGATTCCGATTGCCAGTCCGCTCATAGCGCCTTCCACTTCTCCGATCTGAATCGCCTTGGATGTACCGACTGCATGGCTGCATGCTCCGATTGCCAAGCCTGCTGCCACAGAATCCGATACCCTGAAGAGCTTAATCAAAAGCGGCGCCGTAATGCTTCCTAATATCCCGGTAAATATGACGGCTACCACTGTCACTGGAACGACTCCGCCATGTGCCTGTGCCACACCGATTGCAATCGGTGTCGTGACCGACTTCGGAAGCATGGACATGGTCAGACTTTCATCCAGACCGAACAGCCTGCACATCCCATAGACACTGACCATGGATGCAAGAGAACCTGCTATACATCCTACTATAATAGGCAGCCAGTATTTTTTCAAGATGGAAAGCTTCGTATAAATAGAAACTGCCAGACAGGCTGTCGCCGGAGCAAGGAACATGTTGATGATCTCGCCTCCTACATTGTAGGAATCATAAGGGATTTTGAAGATAAGCAGGACACCGACAATCAGCACGATTGCGATGATCAATGGATTACAGAGAGCAGATTTGGTTTTCTGCTGAATCTTCACGCCGATTCCAAACATGATGACACTCAATGCCACACCAAAATAAGGGGATGTATACAAAGCCTCCATTATTTTTTCCTCCTGTTCATAAGCTTCATTGTAAAACTCACACTGAAAGCAGTCACCGCAAATGTGATTACTGTGGAAACGACACAGATGACGGCCAACTTCACCCCGTTATTTTTCAGCAGGTCAAAATAATTCATGATGCTCACTCCTGCCGGAACGAAGAAAAATGCCATATTTCCCAGCAGGAAATCCGACTTTTCCTGGATGTGCTCGATTTTCAGAATTCCTGTCAGGAGGCATAAAAATAGGAATACCATCCCTATCACGCTCGCTGGAAATTCAAACGGAAGAAATTCCGCGATCACCTGACTCAGCCAGCAGACTGTAAAAATAATACCGATTTGCTTAATAATTTTCATCTCTCGTCCTCTAACCTTCTCCCTGAAATACGTTTATCTGATTGAGTTCCTCCGTATTTTACTGTATTTTCTATCTATGATAAAATACACCACGCGCAGGGAATTGTCAACGCTGCCTCATAAGTAAGCAATGGGGACAACATACATCTCCCTTCATTTCATATATCCGCAAATTTATCGCTGTATTTTTTTCAAACTTATTGACATTCTTCGATGGATGTTTTATGATACATATGTTTTCACACTTTAAACAACTAAAATTTTACAGTATGAAGTCACATATAGAGTTACTGTCATTGGGAGGAAATAAAAATGATCATCGTATTGAAACCACACACATCGGAAGAAAACATCGACCGCGTTGAGACCCTGATTAAAAAACGCGGACTCGACACACACATCGTCAGAGGAGCGGAGATGACAATCATCGGCTGTATTGGGGATACCACCGCAATTGATCCGAAGATTTTCGAAGTCGATGCATCCGTAGATAAGGTCATGCACGTACAGGAGCCTTATAAACTGGCCAACCGCGCATTCCATCCTGAGGATTCTATCATCGACGTGTCTGGAGTCAAGGTCGGCGGGGACCATCTTGCTTTGATTGCAGGCCCATGTTCCGTAGAATCCTTTGACCAAGTCCTGGAAATCGCCAAAGCCGCTAAGGCTGCAGGAGCCAATATGCTACGCGGTGGTGCCTTCAAGCCCAGAACAAGCCCGTACTCTTTCCAGGGATTAGGAATGGAAGGATTAGATATTCTCTGCGAAGTCAAAAAAGAAGTGGGACTTCCGATTGTTTCCGAGTTAATGTCACCTGATTATCTGGATGTATTTAACGAGAAGGTAGATCTGATTCAGATCGGAGCCAGAAATATGCAGAACTTCGACCTGTTAAAGCAGCTCGGTCAGCTTGACCGCCCGATTTTATTGAAGCGCGGACTCAATGCGACCTATGAAGAATGGGTGATGTCAGCAGAATATATCATGGCATCTGGAAACGAGAACGTGATCCTCTGTGAACGAGGAATCCGTACCTTTGAGACTTATACCAGAAACACCCTGGACCTGCAGTCCATCCCGGTACTGAAAAAGAAGACTCACCTTCCCGTCATCGTAGATCCAAGTCATGCCGGTGGAAAATGGTGGCTCGTAGAACCAATGGCGAAAGCCTCTGTAGCTGCCGGAGCAGATGGACTCATGATCGAAGTGCATAACGATCCAGAGAACGCGCTCTGCGACGGTGCACAGTCACTCAAGCCTAAAAAGTATGATGAATTACTGAAACAAATCAAACAAATCGCCTCCGTGGTGGGGAAAACCGTTTAAAATGAGGTAGGTCGTTCATGGGGGTCAGACCCTTCTGCCAAGAGGTCTGACCCTTTTGCACACCATTTTGTATGAAAGGATGAATACTCGTGGAATTAACCGTAAACTTAGATAAAAACAGCTATCCTATTTATATTGAACCTGGAATTCTATCACATGCAGAACAATATGTCTCCCATATCTTTCATGGAAAGAAAATCATGGTTATCTCAGATGATAATGTTTTCCCTTTGTATGGGGAAAAGCTGATCCATGCTCTGCCATCTTATCAATGCAGCAGTCTTGTACTGCCTCACGGCGAGACGACCAAAAGTTTCCAGACACTTCCTCAGATCTATGCCGCCATGCTGGAGCATCAGATTACCCGCAGCGATTTGGTCATTGCACTGGGCGGAGGGGTGATCGGAGATCTGGCAGGATTTGCCGCATCCAGTTATTTACGCGGCATCAAGCTCGTACAGATTCCGACCTCTCTTCTGGCACAGGTGGATTCCTCTGTAGGCGGCAAAGTTGCGGTGGATCTTCCACAGGGAAAAAATCTGGTAGGAGCCTTCTATCATCCGAAACTGGTGCTGATAGATCCTGAGGTCCTGAACACACTGCCCCAGCGTTATATCACAGATGGTATGGGAGAAGTAATCAAATATGGTTGTATCAAGGATGCCGATTTGTTTGAGACCTTGAGTGCCCACTGTTCTTTTGACGACTTAAAAGACCAGCTTGCTTCCATCATTTACCGCTGTGTAGATATCAAGCGGATCGTCGTCGAACAGGATCAATTCGATACCGGAGAGCGGATGCTTCTGAATTTCGGCCATACACTGGCTCACACTATCGAACAGCATTTTCAGTATGAGCGTGAAAGCCATGGGGAAGCAGTTGCCATCGGAATGTACCAAATAACCAAAATAGCAGAAGAGGCCGGGCTGACAATGGCTGGGGTAGCAGATAAAATCAGGCAGGTATTAAAAGTCTACGGTCTGCCGACAGAATGTAATCTGCCAATGTCCGTACTGACTGACGCGGTAAAGCTGGATAAAAAAAATCTGGATAATCACCTGAATGTGGTTCTGCTCCACCAAATTGGCGACAGCTACGTATATCCGACCAATTTAGATTTTTTCGAAAAGGCAGGGAATATCTGATATGAATATAGAGACTACTGACGTAATCCATCTTGGAGTCCTGGGCGAAACATTAGGCCACAGCCTGTCTCCCGAGATCCACGAGGATTTGCTAGAACAGCAAAATATAAAAGGTACTTATGAAAAATATGAAATGAACGACCAGGAAGTCCTCCATATACTGGACGTCATGAAAAGGGACCAGGTCATCGGCATGAATGTCACAATTCCATACAAAGAAGTCGTTTACCGTCTGGTCGATGAACTGGATGAACATGCAAAAAAAATCGGTGCCGTCAATACCATTTTGATAGAAAATGGGATTTCCTATGGGTATAATACGGATTATATTGGCATCATCAGCATGTTCAAAAAAGCGGATGTCAGCCTTGCCGGAAAGGATATCGTTATCCTTGGCTCCGGTGGTGCTGCCAAAGCATTGATCTATGGTTTTCACCTGGAAGGTGCCGCCAGGATCACCGTTGCTGCACGCAATGAAAAGGCGATTGATTCTCTCAAAGAACTGTTCCCTTATATCCACACCTGTACACTCAATCGTATCCCAGGCGGAGATATTCTGGTCAATACTACACCTGTGGGAATGTATCCAAATGCAGGGGAAAGCCCAGTGGATACCTCTGTTATCAGACAGTTCAAGGTCGCAGCAGATATTGTCTATAATCCGCTGATAACTGAATTTCTTAAAATTGCCCGGGATGAAGGACTCAAAATCGTTACCGGGCTGATGATGCTCGTAGATCAGGCGATCGGCTCAGAGGAAATCTGGTTGCATAAGAAGCTCGACTACAATATGGGCAATCATATTCACGACGAATTAGCAAAACAATTCTGACAATGAAGAGCAAAAGGGTCTGCCCCTTTGCTCTACATCAGTCCATAATGCGCAAGCGCCTTGGCGATACCATCTTCCTCCACCTTGGCAGTCACATATTCTGTATAAGGTTCAGGCCCCTCCGCATGATTCCCCATCGCAATAGTATGCTCGGCATATTCGAACATGGACAGATCATTCATACTATCTCCGAACACATACGCCTGTTCTTTCTCCATTTTGAACTTTTTAAGGATAAAATCACATGCCGTGGCCTTAGAATATGCCTTCTGTGTGCATTCATAGGTATCTTCGCCCCGGTCGATCACAACCATATCACTCTCTATAAATTTGAAGAAGCTCTCCCTGTCACTCTTCTCGTCCGCATAGACAAACAGCTTATCATAGATGAACCTGCCTGTCTCAAGATAACACTCCATACCCAGACCTTCATTTTGAAAATATCTCCTGGAGCCCTCCAGCCTGTCAAAACGGGATATCCTCTCCGGCAGATAAATATCATCGACTGCCTCCACAATACCCTCCAGCCTGCATTCGATCATTTTATCTATAATCTCCCTCCCACGCTTTTCTGGCAGAGAGCTGGAAAACAATACCTCATCCTGATAAGTCAGGTATGTTCCGCATCCACATAAAAATCCATCAAATGGGAACTGTCTTATGACTGCCGGAATACTGCACAGCGTCCTGCCTGTATTGATAAAAAGAAGATGGCCTGCCGCCTTTGCCGCACGCATCGCATCCATAGCGCTCTGGGGAATCTTCATGGTAATCTCACTCAATATGGTTCCATCAATATCAAAAAATAAAGCTGACTGTTTCATACTTATCTCCTATCTCTCGTAATATCTTCTACCACTTTATCACGCTTTTCCTGAAAAATCTATTTCCATACTTTACAAAAAATATTCTTTTCCCTCCATAACTTTTACCGTTTTGCCTTAACTGTATATATTTTTGAAATCTCATCATATACTATAGAGAATAAAAGCTTGGTGATGGAATGAAAATCAATCTAAAAAATCTGGAAAAGAAAATGCTTCTGAAAAAGGGGATTAAATTTGTCTTTCTATTCGCCGCTGCCTTCCTTGCCGGAACCGCAGCCGGGAAGGCCAAAGATCACTTCTTCCCCGCAATCAGCGAGACAATCACATCTGCAGATACGATCCCCGAGGGCACGGCCTCTGTCTCCGCAGGAATTGCGCCCGCGGCGGATGGAAACTGGGGCTTAAGCTTCCAACAAGAGGGCCAGCCGCCGATTGCCAATGCAACGGCTGAGGAATTAAAAAAATATGACGCATACTATACAGGAAATAATGAGGAAAAAGTCATCTATCTGACCTTTGATGCCGGATTTGAGAACGGGAACACCCCCGCGATCCTGGATGCTCTGAAAAAACACAAGGTACCTGCCACATTCTTTGTCGTTGGTACATTTATTTCCACGAACCCAGAGCTTGTCAAACGGATGGTGGAAGAAGGCCACACCGTAGGGAACCATACATATCACCATCCCGACATGTCGAAAATCTCTACAAAGGATGCTTTTGCAAAAGAACTGGGGGATGTTGCAGATGTCTATAAAGAAATCACAGGAAAAGAAATGACAAAATTCTACCGTCCGCCTCAAGGAAAGTATAGTGAGGCCAACCTTCAGATGGCAAAAGATTTAGGCTATAAGACCTTTTTCTGGAGCCTTGCCTACGTAGATTGGTATGAAAACGACCAGCCCACCAAAGAGCAGGCCTTCGAAAAACTGCTGGGAAGAATCCATCCAGGTGCAGTTGTGCTGCTGCACAGTACTTCCAAGACCAACGGTGAGATTCTGGATGAACTGTTGACAAAGTGGGAAGAGATGGGTTACACCTTTCAGCCTTTGACAGAACTGACAAAGTAAATATTTCAAAGGAGCCTTAAAAAGTCCCCACCATAAAAAAGACAGCAGCGAGACTAAAAATAGTCTGCGACTGCTGTCTTACTCTTACTTTTTCTCTCGTGCCTTGAACATCTCCACGATCTCCACCATCTCCTGTGAAGGATTCGAAATCACTGCAGAATGAAAGACCTTACAGGGAGGAGCTGTCGTCACGCTCTCCACTGCCGCGCTCACTGCTGAGACGCTGCCGCTGATAAAAATAAGGGCATGTCCCCCGCACTTTGTATCCTGTGTCTCATATGAGACTTCTGCTGCCTTTAACATCTGATCTAAGACCAGAACCGCATTTGCTTCCCCGAGGACTTCTACCAGTCCATATGCTCCGTATGCCATAACTCTACCTCTTCCTTACTTATTAATCGTCATCGTAATTGCTGGTTCTGTCTCCGCCAACGGTGCTGCAATCACGGTATGGGAAACAATCTTAGAAATCGGCTCTGCCACGCGAAGCGCCGCCTCCATTGCCGCCTTCACATTGGAAACATTCCCGCGCATCTTCACGCAGGCTCCTGCCCCGAGACGGTTCCTCTCTACTGCCTGAATCTTCACATCCGCAGCCTTTGCTGCTGCATCTAATGCCACAAAACATGCGCATTCACTGTCTAACTCGAACACACCTATCGCCATACCTTCATACTGTCCGGCCATAATTCCCTCCTGCCTGCAGGACAATTCTCTTCTTCCTGACCTGCTGATAGTCTTATTATATATAAATGATTCTGTGATTTCAACTATATTCTTCCTTCTCCAGCCTTAAAACCATACCTACGTAACTGTTCACAGGTACCCTGTGCACAGTTACGAACCTACTCCACTTTATATTCCAAGCTCTGCCCCACTTTTTTCATCTTATACATATAGTAAGGCACCAAGGGAATTAACGCCGCCAGCCATGCAGCCGGATCTGACAGGCAGACACCGAAATAGCTCGCCCTTCCTGCAACCGCTGCTACTACTGCCGCCCTGGCAGCCAGCTCGAAGACGCCTCCCAGCATGGGCACCAGACCAAAGCCCATTCCCTGCAGTGCATTTCGGTATGTGAAGATACTTCCCAGAAAAGGATAGCACCAGAAGACCGCCATAAAATAAGTGACCGCTGCGTCGATCACCCCCTTTTCCGAGGACGATACGAACATCAGCACCATATATTTCCCGAAGAAAAAAATCAGTGCCATCAGAACAGCGCTGCTGATCAGAATCATGATCTGCGTATAACGGACTCCCTTTTTTACCCTTTCCAGTCTGCCGGCTCCCCAGTTCTGGCCTACATATGTAGCAATAGTCGCCCCGAATGACATATAGATACAGGCAATCAGATTCTGAATCTTAGCTCCTGCCGCAAATCCGGCAATATAGAAGGCACCATAGATATTGACGGCCCCCTGTACAATAATCGTCCCTATTGCCGTAATAGAAAATTGCAGCCCCATTGGAATCCCCAGATTCAAAAGCTTTTTCATACTTTCACCTGAAATTTTAAAATCATCCCGTCTAAGATGAAGGATTTCAAACTTCCTGCGGATATAAAGCAGACACAAAAGCGCCGAAACTCCCTGTGCGATCACCGTTGCATAACCACATCCAACTACTCCCATATGGAACCATACGATAAATACGATATCCAGGAATATATTGATTCCTGCAGAAATAATCAGAAAATACAGCGGGGATCTGGAATCTCCTAATGCCCGCAACACCGCAGCCAGCGCATTATAAGCTGCGGTCACCGCCAGACCAGCGTAGATGACTGCCATATAACTGCTCACATCATACATCAGTTCCTCTGGTGTATTCATCAGCCTTAGTATCGTCTTATTTGCGATCAGCAGTCCCACCGTCATCACCACTGTGATTCCCGTCGTCAGATATACGGACATTGCTACGTAATGGCGCATTGTATCATATCTTCGCGCCCCGAACCACTGTGCCGCCAAAATAGCGAACCCGCTGGTGATCCCACTGATCCATCCGGTCACCATGAACATCAAAGAGCCAGTGCTCCCAATCGCTGCAAGAGCATTGACTCCCAGGAACTGCCCGGCAATAATAGAATCCGCAATATTATAAAACTGCTGGAATACATTTCCCAGAAACATCGGGACCATGAACCAGATAATCAGTTTCACAGGACTGCCCACGGTCATATCATTCGAATGCCTGGCCGTCATACTTCCATCCCGCCCGGTTGTTCAGAATTCTGTACGCTGACAGAGAATTCACTGGCTTTAGGGCTGTCTTCTTCCTGAACTCCAGCGTCTAAGACAGGATTCATCTGTTTACGCTCCATAGGCTTACATGCACGTTTTTCAATGAGCTGCCCGGCAATGCTGACTGCAATTTCTGCCGGTGTCTCCGCCCCTATAGACAGACCGATCGGCGTGGTGACGCGGTCCAGATCCTCATCCGTGAATCCCATCTCCTTTAGCTTTGCAAATACCCCCGCCTTTTTATGCCTGCTGCCAATCACTCCGATATAGTATGCACCTGTTTTTAGCACCTGCGCCTGGACTGCCAGATCATCCTTATGCCCACGGGTCATGATGCAGACATAGTCCGCCGGAGTGATGTCCACATAATCTGCAATATGACTGTTCTCGATCAACATCACCTCTTCTGCCCCCGGAAATAATTCCGGCCTGCAGAACTCTTCCCGATCCTCCAGCACAACACATCGAAAATCCACGGCCTTTAAGGCAGGGACCAGTGCTTGTGACACATGTCCTCCTCCAAAAATATAGACTCTGCCTGCCTTCACCATCTTCTCACAATAAAAAGTCCTGCCATCCGCCTCGATCTGCTTTGCTTTCTCACAGAGTCCGTCCAAAACGGCATCTGGAACAGGCATCCCGACCAAACCACCTGTCTGGGCATACACAGCCATGCTTCCCTGTTCTTTAGAAGACAGATCATTGATCATCCAGAATTCCTCTCCTGTCTGATATAACGCCTCAATATGCTGCATCAGGGCAATATTATGTGGTTCCTCTGCAGATATATATTGAAAATATACATTGACATCACCACCGCAGATCATCCCGAGATCCTGCACTTCATTCTGTCGTAAGGTAAATTGTTCCGTATGGGAATCTTTCGTCCTAAGGACCTCTTTCGCAGTTTCCTCGCTGTGATGTTCTACAGCACCGCCACCTATCGTCCCCCCGATTCTTCCCGCACTCGTCACTAACATCCTTGCACCTGCCCCGCGCGGTGTCGAACCAGAGCTTGCCACGATTGTCACAAGTACTGCGTCTTCCCCGCGCCTTAAGGCTTCTTCAAGTAATTGAAATACTTTTCTCATTCTATCTGACCTCTTTTTCATTTTATACCTTTTCTATTATAACCGATTCTCAAATAAATTGCACAATGTAATTCTTTTAAAAAATCTTCTTGTATTTCCGACACTCATGTCGTATAATATTTTTACAGACACATATGTCGGAAAAGAGGTTCTTTATGAATAAACGAGGACAAACAACCCGAAAACTAATCAAAGAAAAGTCTTACCAGCTTTTTGCCGAAAAAGGATTTAAGGAAGTGACCATGAAGGATATCTGCATGGCTGCCGGATTGAGCAGAGGCGGATTATACTGTCATTATAACGGGACGAGACAGATTTTTAAAGAAATCATAGATGATCTGATGAATATGCAGGACGAAGAATTCGCCTCAAAGATGGAACTTCAGCAGTCTGCCATACAGATTCTGGATGATGTCCTGTCACGGTATGAGACTGAGATGAAAGACAGCAGCGCTTCCTTAAGTGTTGCAATCTTCGAATATTTCAGCCTGGATGACAACTTTTCTGATGAAAATGCGATTGCCGCCCAGTATCAGTTATCCGTTCAAATGTGGCATAGATTCATACAATATGGAATTGACAGAGGTGAGTTTCAGCCTGTGGATATTCAGGCCGTGATCGACCTCATTATTTTTTCCTATCAGGGGGTACGCCTGTACAGCGAACTGATGCCGATCGGGCCAGAACTTCCTGCACGTATCACCAGACAGATTCGCCAAATTTTAGTAAAGACCGAAACGGAGGTATCATAATGTCTACCATTTTCACTCATTTTAACAATGAAAGTAAAGCGTTCCTCGAACCTATGGATACTACAGAATCAATACCAGATTTTCCCAAGCTCTGCGTCACTACATTTTCAGAAAATATCATTCAGAAATTTGCAGAAATGCCGGGAGTCAAAACGATTGCTGCTTTGTACTCTGCAAATGGTATTCTTCCAGTCTACGAGATCAATTATATGGGAAACAGGATTGCCTTCTTCCTCTCCCGGGTCGGCGCTCCTGCGTGTGTTGCGGGTCTGGAAGAAATCATCGCTATGGGAGCCAAAAAGCTCGTCATGTTCGGATCTGCCGGGATACTGAATGAGACTGCCGCACAGGGAAAGATCATCCTGCCAACTGCCGCCGTCCGAGACGAAGGAACAAGCTATCACTATTATCCTGCAAGTGATGAGATTCATATGGATGAGCATTCTATCAACACAATGGAAGCATGTCTTTTAAAGCATCATATTCCTTATGTTATAGGAAAAACGTGGACTACCGATGCAGTCTACAGAGAAACGCCAAAAATAATTGAGGCACGAAAGCAACAGGGATGTATTTCCGTAGAAATGGAGTGTTCCGCTTCACTTGCAGTTACAAAATTTCGCCAGATTCCGTTCGCCCAATTCCTTTATGGAGCTGACAGCCTTGCCGGGGAAAACTGGGAACCGAATGACTTGACTGAGTACGGGCTGAGTGCGGCCGATAAATATATGATGCTTGCTTTTGAATGTGTGATTTGTTTATAAATTTAATCAAAGAGCAAAGAACCTAAAAAACACTGGCAACAAGCGCTGATACTTCTACTTGTCTCCAGTGTTTTTACAGGATATTATCCCTATTTACAAATATTTTTCCATTTTTACAGAAGTTCTGCTCGTAATTCCTCAGCACTCTTCATAGAAAGCATTCCCGGTGCGATATCAAATACGCTTCTCGCCCCTGTCTCGCCCTTCTTAGACAGTCTGTAAGCAGCTCTTGCATAGCATGCCAGAACACTTGCCGTAAATTCTGGATTGGAATCTAATTTCAGAGAATACTCAATCACATGCTTATTCCCATCGTGTCCTGTCTCGCCACTTCTAATTACAAAACCTCCATGAGGCATCTTACTGTGGTTTGCCTTCAATTCTTCCTCCGTAATAAATGTCACGGTTGTATCATAATCTGAGAAATAGTTCGGCATATTCTTGATTGTCTCTTCGATTTCTTTTAAATCTGCCCCTTCTTCTGCCACTACATAGCATTCTCTCAAATGCTTGTCTCTGGTCGTCAGCTTCGGTCCGCATCCGCTTCTTACCTTCTCCACGGCTTCTTCTACCGGCACAGTATACTGAATTGCGTTCTTCACGCCTTTCACGCGGCGGATTGCATCGGAATGTCCCTGGCTGACACCCTTGCCCCAGAATGTATACGTATCTCCCTGTACAAGGACGGATTCCGCATAGATTCTATTCAGAGAAAACAGTCCCGGATCCCAGCCTACCGAAATGATACCAATATTGCCGCCCTCTTTAGCCGCTTGATCCATATTAGCAAAATACTCTGGAATCTTAGCATGGGTATCGAAGCTGTCAATCGTATTAAAGTTCTTCACGATCTCAGGTCCGATAACCGGCAGGTCTGTTGCAGAACCACCACACAGGATCATGACATCAATCTCATCCTTCATGCTCAGCATATCGTCTGTATGTATGACCGGTACACCTGCTGTCATAATCTTTACAGTCTCTGGCGCACGTCTTGTAAATACAGCCTTTAGTTCCATATCTTCGTTGCGTTCCACAGCAAGCTCTACGCCGCGTCCGATGTTTCCGTATCCTACAATTCCAATTCTGATTTTATCCATCGTGTATCCTTCCTTCCATATATTCATATTACATGTTACAGATTGGTTTTTAAACCGTTTCTAAGTATACCATAACAGAAGGAGATGCACAATTTAAAAGTGAAAGGGAATTAAAATTTCACACATATAATATCCCCTATTCTACATCACTCTCTTTCAACTTCAATATGATCTTTTCCACATCCTCCAATGGTTTCTCCAACGCATCAGCTATTTCTGAAGGTGACTTGCCTTTTGCAAGCTTCTTTTTAATTAGCTCCTCAAAAGTCTCTTGCCGACCACGTTCTTTTCCAAGCTCTGTGCCTTTTTCCAATCCCTCTGTATACGCCTCCTCACGCTGTACCTCAATGTCCAGATCATAATCATATTCAGCTATCAGCATATTGATCACCTCGCTGCCTTTCTTCTCCAGATAATCCGCCAATATTCCCTGGCGGATACATGTCTCAACTGCATGTTTGTAAGCATCTGAATCGCTCATTTTCTGAAACTTCCGCACCATATCTACAAACTGCCCATATTCTTTCAGTACAGGGCATTTATCAAGCAATTCATGATTTTCCGCCGGATTAATATTAATCACCTTCACAGTCAATTCCAGCATAGGTTCATCGTCCTGCACTTTATACGCTTCCGAAAGTTTCAAGACCTTTTCCCTTGCCCAATGTTCCTGCCCATTGTAAAAGGTGTAAAATTCCGGCTTTGGCAGATAAGTCTGCTTCTTCTTATAACGCTCTCGTATAGGCACCAACTGTTCATACGCTCTTCCAATATACATCAGACTGCGAAGAGGCATATTTTCATTAATCGTAGACTGATGCTCACCGAATACCATAATCTTTCCGCCCACCCCAAAAGAAATATCATTCTTAAAATTCATATACAAAACATCATCTATACGGATCTTTTGTATCTTAGTCCCTTTTGGCAACGGCTCCTTATGCAGCGCATTATACAATGCAATGTCATTCTCTTCTGCCGACTCATCCTCAAAGAATAAGTCCACAAACATGCTATTCTTGTACCCTTTGTTTTCTTTTACAGCCATAGGCATCCTCCTTCGTATGGTTCCGATCCAAGGAGTGTCCTTGCCTGCTTCTTATATAAAAAGTATAAAGAAATCAACCAATTTAATCAAGCCCCACTCAATAAAACCGGAACATATTTTGTTGTTAGTTATAAATTGATTACTGGTAAATCGGGGGGAATCTCCCCATCAGATGATTCATAAATCAAATGACAATTTGCCTTTCATGGATAGAATTTCCACGAGTGATTTCACTATATCATACAGTCTTCTTGATTTCAATACTGCTTTCAGCATGAGTGAACAACTTATTATTTTCTTTTGTCACTTTCATGTCACTTTCCCCATGTATTATGATATCATCATACAAGAAAGGAGCTACATTTATTATGGAAATTTTACGCTGCACAGAGCTTACCAAAACATATGGCAGTGGTTCAAATACCGTGACCGCCCTGGATCATATCAGCCTTTCTCTTGAACGAGGAAGCTTTACTGCGGTCATAGGCGCATCCGGTTCTGGAAAATCAACACTTTTACACATGCTGGGAGGTGTAGACCGTCCCACCAGCGGCAATATTTTTATTGAGGATACAGATATCTCTACACTCAATCAGGAACAGCTGGCTATTTTCCGACGCAGGAAGGTCGGACTTGTCTATCAGTTCTACAACCTGATTCCTACCCTGAATGTAAGGAAAAACATCCTGCTGCCTATCCTTCTGGACAACCAGAAGCCCGACGAGGATCGTTTCAACCATCTGGTCAGCACCTTGGGACTGACAGACCGACTGACGCATCTCCCCAGTGAATTGTCCGGCGGGCAACAGCAGCGAGTGGCAATTGCAAGGAGCCTCATTTACCACCCTGCCATCTTACTGGCCGATGAGCCTACAGGTAACTTGGACCGGAAGAATTCGGAAGAGACGATCGAGCTTTTAAAGCTTTCTAACCGCCAATACGGGCAGACGATCCTGCTGATTACACACGATGAGAAGACAGCTTTGAGAGCGGACCGCATCATTACCCTGGAAGATGGAAAAATCCTGCATGATGAGGTGGTGTCCTAATGAAGATATTACGAGAATATGTATGGGATTCACTGAGACGCAATAAAAGAACCAGCCTCGCCATCATGACCGCTTTATTCCTCATGACCACGCTGATGTCATGCTTTTGCGGCTTTGTCTACACTATGTGGACCGATGCCATCGCACTCTCCGTCAATGAGAACGGAAACTGGCATGGAGAACTTTTTGATACGACTAAAGGCAGTGATCTGGAGCAGGTCAAGAATTATGCGTCAGTATCCGCAGTCATGATCAAGGGAAACTGGGAAGTCGCAAAACTAAGTGATACCGGCAAAAGGAATTATCTGCTATCCCGCGGTGCGAATGCCGAATATTGGGATTCCATGCCGGAGAAAAAACTGGTGACCGATGGACGGCTGCCGGAAAATGAAAATGAATTGGCTGTCTCCAAACAATATTTTGACGACCACCCAGATATCTCTTTAGGTGATGAGCTCACACTTCCTGTCGGCCAGCGTATCTATCAGGGACAGGTCTGCAAAGAAACAGATGTATTCCATGAGAATGAAGATTTCCGTCAAACAGGAACCAAGACCTACCGCCTGGTAGGCATTATGGATGTTACCACTTCATCCTCTGTTCCTGCTTATACAGCAATGAGTTTTCTGGACGAAAAGAAGATCAAGCCAGAGGATGAGCTCACCGTTTACCTGCGTTTTAATTCCATTCGAAGTACCTATAAGGAACTGCCTGCCCTGGCAGAATCCATTGGCTATGAGAAAGACGAATATGGAAAATACCTGCTCAGATATAATGTGGATCTGCTTACCAAATATGCCGTTCTTCCGCCTGAACAGATTACCAGTATTGACAACCTGGCAATTCTTTCCGTGCCTCTTATGTTTCTCATACTGGCTGTCCTTTTGATTTCTGTATTTGTCATAGTTATCCATAACGCATTTGCCCTCTCAGCAAATGAAAAGCTGGCCCAGCTCGGGACATTGGCAGGAATCGGTGCTTCTCCAAAACAGATCAAGGCCGCGGTGTCTTCTGAGGCTCTGATACTTTTACTGCCTCCACTGCCGCTCGGTCTTTTTTGTGGCTGGCTCCTGGATGCGAAGCTGTTCGACCTGATCAATGCGAATAATGATATCGGAAGGAGTGCTCCAGATATTGTGATGTCCTTCGGGCTGCCCGCCGTCCTGCCGGCCATCCTGCTATCCGCCATCACAGCCTGGCTTTCTGCAAGGATTCCTGCAAAAAAGGTGGCAAAGATGATGCCCGTAGAGGCGTTGAGACATACCGAAACCTTAAAAGGGAAGAAAATCAGACGCAGCCGGATATCCGGCCGATTCGGCATCAGCGGCGAACTGGCCTCCAATGCACTCACGGCCCGCAGAAAATCTTACCGTACCGCCACGATTTCCCTTTGTCTTTCCTTCGTGCTGCTCACCGGATTTTTGTACATCACGACTGCACAGGAGGCTGCCAGTGAGGTCTATCGGGCGCAGAACAATCAAAAAGGACATATCTTACTATCTATCAGTGATGGCAGAGAGCCGGAACAAAAGGCACTCGATGAAATGAAGGAAGTCCCAGGCATAGCAAGCTATGTATTTTATGACAAGATGCCTTGCGCCACCTGGATTACAGCCGACCAGGCATCCGATGATATTGAGACCTATCTGGGCGGTTTTGACCAGATTGTTTCAGAAAAGAAATATACCCCGATTGAGCGGGACGGAAAATACCGTATCTACAGCGTCCTTATCGGTCTGGAACGAGAAAGCTTCCTTGAATACTGCAGCAAAATAGGCATTGATCCAGAACCATACTTAAGCGATCCTTCTCAAGCCCTGTTTTATAATAAAACTGCGGACCCACATGCCAGCACAAGGCGTAAGAATGTATACCGGGATATTTTAAAGCTTGAGAAAGGACAGGTGGTCCCCTTCACAGAACAGGCATATGATGAGGATACCGGAAACTTTCAATTCGACCTGACTGTAGGAGACATTGTAGAAGAACTGCCCTTACCGGTGCTAAATGAGCTGCCGCGTTTTACGCTGACGGCAATCATGCCTATGGATCATGTCATGAACCTGGCCGCATCCTGCAGTGATAAGAGACGAATGAATGCTTCCACAGTGCTTGGCAGGTTCATGACCAGCGCAGCCGACGAAGTATCCTATCCGAAGATCGAGACGTCTTCCGAAGATTTAAAGCAGATCCTGGACCACTACTATGGCAGCGGAGATTACATGATCACAAATATTGCAGAAGAGGAAGAAATGCGAAAGGAAACTAACAGCGTCATGAGCACGGTCGTTGGCTTTCTGACCGGACTGCTGGCACTGATCGGAATCTCGAATATCTGGGCAAGCATTTCCGGCAATCTGCGTCAGAGGAGCAGAGAGTTCGCCATGCTCAAATCAACCGGGCTCTCCCCTAATCAACTCTGGCGGATGCTCTTTTTAGAGGGGCTGACCCTGGGATTAAAACCGCTGCTCTACAGCCTGCCGCTCCAGATTGCCATCCTGGCAGCCTTTTTATCCATTAACGAGATTACCCTGGCAGAATACCTGCCTTTTGCACCATTCAAGATCTTGGTCGGATATACGGCATTGGTCCTTCTGACCATTATAGGCGCTTATTTCGCGGGCGGCAGGAGGATCCAGAAACAGAATATCATCGAAGCGATCAAAGATGACACCCTTTAATACGCTTGTGGCCCAAAGCAGATCGTCTAAATCTGTTTCACAACAGCTTTCTTAAGAAAGCCTCCAATCCTAAAAAATGCTTCTTGAATGATAAAACGTTCAAGAAGCATATATTTTAATCCGAAATCTGGCATGTCCGCTCTCAGAATTTTCTGCCGTAATCTGTCCATTCTGTGCTTCCAGAATCAGTTTCGCCAGAGCCAAGCCGATTCCAGCGCTGTCCTTTGCTGCCTGCTCTCCCCTGTAGAACCTTTCAAACAGATGAGGAAGATCTTTTCTGGAAAATCCATTTCCACCATCCTCAATCACGAATTCCGTATATAATGGATTTTGACTGCAGGTAATTTTAATTTTCCCCTCATCCGGCGTGTGTTCCATACAATTTTTCAAAACATTCAGAAAAGCCTCTGTCGTCCATTGGATATCGGCTTTTATCCACAGCTCTTCTGTCTCTTCCATTTCCAATGTAATCGACCTTCTGTCAAGCTGCTCCCAAATAGGCTCGACGGCCCCCCAGATCAAATCTTCCAATGAGATTACCTCCCTTTGGAACTCAATGGTGTGAGAATCTAATTTTGCCAATGCCAAGAGCCCCTCCACAAGACTCTTCAGTCGTTCTACCTGGTGCTTGAGCCTGTCCAGATATTCCTGTTCCTCCCTCTTAGCCGGCTCCAACAGCTCTGTCATCAAAGACATGGATGTAAGCGGCGTCTTAAGCTGATGGGCAATATCCGCAATCCTCGCAGCTAAAAGCTCATGATCCTTCACAGCCTTTTCTTTCGTACAAGTGAGCTCTGCGACCGTCTTATATATCTCATCCTCTAAGTGGGAAAACGAGTCCTCATGGCGTGTGAGTACAGCCGCCTCCCCCCGGTCCACAGATTTTAAGTATTCCGTCAATTCCACAATGCGGCCTTCGTTGGAATCCTTTTCCTTCTTTCTCAACCAAAATAACATACAGCCGGCAGCTTCAAAAAGAATCAGAGTGATGGAAAAGGTAAAGGGAAGATATTCCCATATTTTACGGAATTCCCTATGTCCATACTTTTCCAGATACTGCATTCCTTTTTCCTCAAATCCCTTCTCCTTTCCATCATCATTCCCGAAGACACCTCTCGTTTTTTCTTCTCTTTTGGACTCGTCCAAACTTTTTAAAACCGCGGGAAATTGCTCCCCCTCCTGTAACGCCCCGACCAAACGCGCCGTTGTATGATACTCATGCATACATAAAAAAGCCGCCGATAAAATCCCTGCTGCCAGCCCGGGCATCAGCCAGAAAATACAGGAGATCAAAAATGACTTCATGCTCCCATTTTTCATACACATTCCTCCATCCGGTAGCCGATTCCACGTATTGTGACAATATATTTCGTATCAAGCAGCTTTTTCCGCAGCCGCTTTACCGTGACGGTCAGTGTATTGTCATTGACAAAATTGCCTTCCGCATCCCATAATTTCTCCAGGATCAGATTCCGTGGCAGGGTGCGTCCCTTATTTTCCATCATGACATAGAGAAGACGGTATTCCAATGCCGTTAGATCCACCGGACTGCCGTCCAGATAGGCCTGCATCTTCTCCGTATCAAGCTGGATATCCCCACAGGAAAGGAGTCCTTTTTTCTCTTCTGTATTCTGTTCCGACCCAATCCTGCGTAAGACCGCTGCGATTCTGGATTCCAAGACCGCAATGTGGAATGGTTTTGTTATATAATCATCGGCCCCCATGTCCAGCCCTCTGGTAATATCTTTTACATCATCTCTGACGGTCAGAAAGATGATTGGCATCTGGGAGCGTTCCTTTACCCAGCTACAGAATTCATACCCTGTCCCATCCGGCAGATTTAAATCCAGAAGGACTAATTGAAAGCTGTCCGTAAATACCCTTTTCGCCTCTTCTATCGTCGTACAAGATGTGCAGGCATACTCCTTTCGTTTCAGCGCTGCTTTGATTCCGAACGAGATGTTCTCATCATCTTCCACTAATAAAATCTGAATCATGATTCCCTCCTGAAAATATTGTATCCGGGAACAAATAAAGGTTCCCAGATCACAAAAAATTCCCCTGGAATCTATCTTATCCTATCCAGGGGAATTCTACAATCAAAAGCTGTACCATATCTTTTATTTTTCCAGAAGCTTATTTGCTTTCCATTTCCCACTTTTAATCCGCAGGAACGAAAAGACAGATCCGACGCCCCAGCCAATCGGGATGGACCACCAGATTGCACTAGCGCCGATAAAGTGTGCCAGAAGGTAGGCAATGAGCACACGCATGAACAGGTTGGACATAGAACTGAGCATGAATGCCCCCATATCTCCTGCTCCACGAAGCAGGCCGTTTCCAACAAATAAAAAGCCCATCAGGACATAAAATACCGAAACCGTCTTCATATATTTCAGTCCATATGCCATGGCGCTGCCTGCAGAGCCTGCATTCAGGAAAAGGCCCAGAAGATCCGGCCCGAACAGGAAGATAATGACTGTAATGACAACAGAAAAAATCAGGACCATCAAAAGGCTCGCTTTATATCCTTCTGTCACCCGTTCCTCTTTTCCTGCACCGATATTCTGCGCAGTGTAGCTGGACATCGCGTTGGAGAAGTTCATATTTGGCATCATCGCAAGTGTATCGATCTTTGTGGCTGCCGTATATCCTGCAACAAATACCTTCCCATAGGAATTGACCAGCCCCTGCATCAGCATCATGCTCAATGAGACAATGGACTGCTGGATCATAGAAGGAACTCCGATCTTCGCGATCCGCTTCACCGCCGCCATTTCAAAGAGTGCGGGCTTCACATCTGTGTAAGGTGGTTCATTTTCCATCTTTCTAATCCGTTTCATCAGAACAAAGAAAGAAATCACCGCACACATCCCCTGTGCGATCAGGGTCGCCCATGCTACTCCGGCGACTCCCATGTTGAAGCGGATGACGAATAATAGGTCCAGGCCAATATTGGTCAGCGCAGAAACCATCAAAAACTTCAGCGGCGTATTACTATCCCCAAGAGCATTGTAGATACCATTCAGTGTATTATATAGAAACAAAAACACTGCTCCGCCAAAATAAATCCGCAGATAAATCAAGGAGTCTGCCATAATATCCTGGTCTGTACCCAAAAGCTTTAAAAGCGGGGAAGAAATCAGTTCTCCCGCTGCCATAATCAGCAGTCCAATCACTCCCAGAGCAATCAAAGCCGTGAAAATCGTTGTCTTCATCTCTTTGATCTGTCCAGCACCGAATAATTGTGAAATCACGACGGTACATCCCATGGATAATCCTGCCGCAATCGCTACAGCAAGGAACACGACGGGAAAAGAAGAACCGACCGCCGCCAGAGCATCCTCCCCGACGAATTTTCCAACGACCATAGAGTCCACCATATTATAGAGCTGCTGGAACAGATTTCCCAGCACCATCGGCAGGGCAAAGAAGAACAACAGCTTCAAAGGCCTGCCTTCCGTTAGATTCTTAACCATTTTTCCTTCCCCCATTCTCTTTTTTAAATTCCAATACATTCTGAGAGATCCGTTCAATAAACGCGCGGTTCAGATTCCTTTCGTCCTCAGAGAAGCCGCGGTAACAAATATCGTTCCATGCTTGATAGATCTCACAGATCCGTCCGTAGGTCTCCTCCCCTTTTTCCGTCAATGAGACAAGCTTCTTACGGCGGTTCTGATCATCCGTATTTCTACACACCAGTCCCTTTTCCTCTAGCATAGAAACCGTCCTGGCAATGCGTCCCTTATCGAGGTCCAGACAGACGCCTAACTCCTCCTGACTGCAGCACCGGTCCTTTAACAGACAGATGAGACGCCCCTCCAAAGGGATCAGTCCGAACTGTTCTAACTCACTGCGTATGTAGGAAAGCTCACCACGCCTGATAATACTTACGTAATAATTTTTCATAAACGCTCCTTTGATAAATTGCATCCAAATTAACAACATCAAAAACGTAATATTTTTGTTGTATTATGCAACTGTTGTAAATCACAACTATTATATATGAAATATTTTCTGATGTCAAGAAACTTCCAATTTCTTTTTTTCTGTTCTTTCTTTCATTTTTGTGCTATAATAGATAAATAAGCTACGTCTGGTTACTCTTTCGCGGTAACATCGTAGCTTATTCCTTTTTAGTCATATTTATAGAAAGTAAAGGTGAAGAATGTATCAGATCAATGAAATTGTAGTTTACGAAAATGGCGACTTGTACCAGATTAAAGATATCGGAACTCCCGATTTTATCACATCAGACCGGAAGTACTATACATTAGAATCGCTTGAGAATTCTAAAAACGTAGTCTACGTCACGCTTGCCCAAGAGGCAAAGCTGCGCCCGGTCATCTCCAGAGAGACCGCCAAAAGCTGTCTTGCAAAGCTTCCTGACCTGGAAGGCCAGTATAACCCAAATGCAAAGCTGCGTGATAAGGAATATTTGGATGTCTTAAAGAACGGCTGCTGCCTCACAAGACTGAAAATGTTCAAGGGGATTCTCCAGGAGAAGGACCGGCGTGTGAAGAATGGAAAGCATCTCTGTGTCAGTGATGACAGATACCTTCAGAAGGTCGGGAAACTGATCGACTATGAGTTCTCAGTAGCGCTCGACATGCCGATCACGGAGCTGCATGAGAAGATTACTGATGCGCTTTAGTCTCTACATAAAGATTCTGTATAAAAATACCGGTACAAGGCAGACGCTTCTCTGCCCTGTACCGGTATTTTAGATTCCAGCTCTATTTCAGATAGGAAAGCATTGAGGTTCCAATAGTACCCTGGGGCATCGGCACACCAAAGTTTTCTGCAACGGTCGCACCGATCACTGCAAAGGTGTCCCCCTCCGGCAGTTCTCTGCCACCCTCCATGGCCTTGGAATATGCCAGAAACGGCACCTTTTCCCTTGTATGGTCGGTTCCTGTGTAAGTGGGGTCATTCCCGTGATCTGCGGTGATGATCAGAAGATCATCCTTGCGCAGATTCTTTAACAGTTCTCCTAATTTTTCATCGAACCGCTCGATTTCCTGGGCATATCCCTTAGGATCTCTTCTGTGTCCCCAGAGTGCATCGAAATCCACCAGATTGACAAAACACAATCCATGGAACTCCTCTGTCTGTGCTGTCTCAATCGTCTGCTCCATCCCATGTACGGAACTTTTTGATTTCAGTACCTTCGTAATACCTTCCCCCGCAAAGATATCATTGATCTTTCCAATGGAAATCACGTCAAATCCATTCTCTTTCAAGGCATCAAGCGCTGTCTTTCCAAAAGGCTTCACCGCATAATCGTGCCGATTACTGGTCCGTTTAAATTCTCCCTTTTTACGCCCGATATAAGGTCTTGCAATGACCCGGCCCACCTTCCATTCATCCCGCATCGTCAATTCCCTGGCAATCTCACAGCAGCGGTACAATTCCTTTAAATCGAAGGTCTCCTCATTTCCACAAATCTGAAGCACCGAATCCGCGGAGGTATAGACAATCATATGCCCTGTCGCAATCTCTTCTTCCCCCAATTCATCCAGAATCTGTGTCCCGCTGGCACTTTTATTGCCAATGACTTTATGCCCGGTTCTTTTTTCGAGCTCCTCGATCAACTCCTTTGGAAATCCATTCTCCGTAAATGTGATAAATGGCTTTTCCGTCTTTAATCCCATGATCTCCCAGTGTCCGGTCATCGTATCCTTGCCCCTGCTGGTCTCGTTGAGACGGGTATAGTAAGCAAGCGGATGCTCTACCGGTGGTACCTGACAAAGTGGATGGAGATTTCCTATTCCCAGCTTTTGAAGATGAGGAATGTAAAAGTGTTCCACGCTCTGCGAAATATGACCCAGGGTATCTGCACCTGCATCCCCATAATCTGCCGCATCTTTTGCTGCTCCGGCTCCCAGAGAGTCCACGACAATCACAAAAACCCGCTGATATTTACTCATAAATCATCCTCTTTTCTATCCATGGCCCAATCGGGCCTGCTTCTATTCTATGCAAGATCGGCCGGACCAAACCCCATAGGGAATAATTCTTCCAAAATAAATGTTTCATAATGTCCGGTACCGTCTGCCAGAATGATTTTAAATTCTTTCGGATCGCAGAACTCCCTCATCACCTGTCTGCACACACCACATGGTGCCGTGAATCCAGATAAGACACCATCCTTTCCTCCCACAATGCAGATTGCCTCAAACTCCTTCACGCCCTCACTCACAGCCTTAAAAAATGCAGTCCTCTCTGCACAGTTACTGGGAGTGTATGCCGCATTCTCAATATTACAGCCCTGATAGACCCTCCCATTCTTCGCCAGAAGGGCAGCCCCCACCTTAAAATGAGAATAAGGGGCATAAGCCCTGTGCATTGCGTCCACTGCCTGCTCGATCAGCTCTTTCGCCTGCAGCATTTTATATCACTCCCTTTCCCGATACTCCTTCTATTTAAAAGCCGGATATCCCTGCTATTTTTTGTCCTTTTGAATCAGCTCCCTCACGGCCTCTATTGCCACACGAATCGCTGCATCCGTATCATGTACTATTGGATTCTCAAGCCCCTGCTTGGCCCGCTCCTGGTTTGCCAGGACCAGAAGTACAGAGCCTGCCCGTACCTTTAGACTGCTTGCCACTATAAAAAGTGCTGCGGATTCCATCTCGGATGCTTTACACCCAAGCTTCAACCAGGCATCCCACTTATTAAGCAGCTCATACCCTGCCGGCTTTGTCTTAGGTGAATGCTGTCCATAGAAGGAATCCTTGCACTGTACAACACCGACGTGATATGGCATCTTAAGCTCCTTAGCTGCCCCCACAAGTGCATTCGTTACATCAAAATCCGGCACCGCTGGGAACTCGATCGGAGCGTATTCCCTGCTCGTTCCCTCCGCCCGGATGGCTCCGTTAGCAATGACCAGATCCCCGCTTTTCACTTCCAGATCCATCCCGCCGCTGGTCCCAATGCGGATGAATGTATCCGCACCTGACATGACCAGCTCTTCCATAGCGATGGATGCAGACGGTCCGCCAATTCCTGTGGAAGTCACACTTACCTTCGCACCATCAAGTGTTCCTGTATAGGTCACATACTCCCGGTTATCTGCCATTAGGACCGGAGAATCCAGATACTTGGCAATCAGGGCGCACCGTTTGGGATCCCCAGGCAGAATGACATATCTGCCCACATCCCCTTTTCCTACCTGGATATGATACTGTTTTCCTTCATTTTCTGAATAATTGATCATACATCCTGCTCCTTACTTTTCTTTGAGTGCGGCCAGATTCTTCTCCTCCAGCACCTTCACCGCCTGTAGAAATACCCAGCACACCGGCGTATCAATCCCCAGCTCTTTTCCCATCCTTACCATGCTGCCCGCAAACATCTCGACTTCCGTCTTTTTCTTTGCTTCCAGATCTTGTAACGTGGATGGTTTGTTCCCATATGGAATTCTGCAGATTGTCTCATACTGCTTACGCATCTGTTCATCTGTAATCATGATCCCCTTTGCCTGGGCCACGGCCTGCACTTCCTTCATGGCTGCCCAGCGAATCTCATTTGCCGGCTCACAGTCCCGGAACATACCGAAGGGGATTCCGAGCATTGCACAGGTCAAGTTCTCCCCTACATTGCACATATATTTGAACCAAAGTCCCCACATCATATCCTTCTCTACTTTATATGGGATATCACAGCGTTCCATCAGATCCATGACTGCCTGTACCCGTTCTGTCAAGACATCATTTTTAGCCTCCCCGAAATAAATCTTGCCCCAGTAAGGATCAAAATCTGCCTTGCCGTTCTTCATGACAATGGACATCCTCATATAAGAATAAAGGACATGATCCCAGCCATAGACCGCCGCAACACGCTCCTCACTGTCCACACCATTCATGACACATAAAATCTGCGTCTTCTCTCCGACAAATGCCCGAATATCTTCGATTGCCTGATTCAGCCCCATATCTTTTACTGCCATGATAATCAGATCCTTCGGCGTCCCGTCCTGAGGTGTACAGATTGGAAAACGGTAGGTCTCCCCATTAACGACTACCCCTTTCTTCTCCAGACGTTCTTTTCTTTTGCCCTGTGCAATCACACAGAAGTTATCCCTTCCCAGGTGCTCCTCCATGCGGGGTGCAAAAAACACACCCATCGCTCCCAGCCCGATCAGTGCCACACTTTTCATTTCCATCATAAATCTGCCTCCTTTGCCTGACTGATGATACCCTAATATGGCTTCATTAGTATTTTCATTTTGTTTGTATTATATCACGAATCTAAAACTCTTGGAAGAAAACTGTCTTAAGACGATGTCTAAATCTGTCCCTGATATCCTGCTTTTTCTTGTCATATGTCTCTTCTGCAGGTTTTTCTTGACAACGCTTTCTGTAACTGTTATGATTACAGTATAAACTGTATTAATTGAAATTACAGAAAGAGGTGAACCTTCCATGAAGAAAAAGACGATCCTATTAACAGCACTGCTTATTTCGGCTTTATCCCTTACAGCCTGTGGAAACTCTGGGAAAGGGAAAGAGGCTGTCAGAACGAAGCCTTCTGAACTCAAGACCTCCGAGATTTCGAAATCAGATGCCGTCTCGGCATTTGGGAATTTTAAACTCACAAAATTTGATGGGACGCAGACAGAATTGACTCGTCTACTACAGAATGCTGAGCTGACTGTCCTCAATATCTGGGACCCATCCTGCGAAAGCTGTGTGGACGAGATGAAGGCATTCTCCACGATTTCGGGACAATATTCTGGAAAGGGAGTCCAGATTGTAGGAATTGTGCGGGGTGTCACAGAAAAGCAGGATCAGGACGCGCTTGCGGTCATCACAAAGACCGATGCCCACTATCTTCAGCTGTTAGATACAACAGAGCTGGACCAAAAGATACTCAATCAATATACCGAGACTCCAACGACTCTTTTCTTGAACCGCGATGGAGAACTGCTTGGAGATGTCTATACCGGAGCAAAAGATCAGGCTTTCTGGGAACAGGAGATCGAAAAATATCACAGTCAGGTATGTGTAAATGATCATCCCGCAGACTGTGCTACTGGGTGAACGCCCTGGTAGCAGCAGGCTGCTGCTTTCGTACAATTAAATGAGTCTGATAAAGGCGCTGTTTACAAACGAAAAGAATCATTTTGTAAACAGCGCCGATTTTTTATCTGTATGAAGTTTTTTCAGGAACCGCTTTTGATCCTTCTTTTCTACAGCTCTACGATCTCCCCTGTATGAGCGAGGTCATATCCCCCCGCTGCTTCCGCTTTCTTTCGGAATTCGTCACTTTTCAGTACGTGAAGGAACTGTCTAATCTCTTCCAGCTTTAGTGTCTCCTTTCGGATGGCAAAGTCATATTCTTCTTCCCCAACGGGGATGAAGTCCAGATCCATTGCATGTGCCGCTGAGTAGACTCCCATCCCGGCATCCGCCCCGCCACTTTTAACCATGGCTGCCACGGCCATATGAGTGGCTGCTTCCTTCTCATAACCATCAATCTCTTCCGGACAGATTCCCGCCGTCTTCAGCAGGTAGTCCAAAAGTACCCTTGTCCCGGCACCCCGCTGGCGGTTTACATAAGTCACCCTTCTTAAGTCCTCGATTCCCTGGATTCCCTTTGGATTCCCTTTCTGGACGATGATTCCCTGTATCCGTTTAACGCCCTTGATCAGCGCCATTTCCTGCTCTGGAAACAGCCTCTTTAGGTAGGATATATTATAGATCCCCGTCTCCTCATCCAAAAGATGGGTCGGGGCAATATGTGTCTCACCACGTTTTAATGCCATCAGGCCAGCCATACTTCCCACATGGGTGCTGGATAAAAAGCTTCCCGTATAAGAAAGCGGCATGAGGTCAGCCAAAAAATCGAGAATCAGATCATGGCTCCCGATAGATACCACCGTATGCTCGATCTCATCCAGACTTCGATATAACTCCACCTCCACCGTCTCCCCGGCCTCGACGCCTTCACAGTTCTGACCGATGATACAGAATCCATCCGCACGTACCAGGCTCATGGCCGCGCCCGCACCTCTTGCCAGAGGGGAGGCTATCAGCTTGTCCCCTACTTTTCCGACCTTCACCCGCACATATTCCTGATGCTTTAAAGAGGAGACCAAACGCTTGGAGAGCACCGCCTTGACGGTATGACCGGATAAATGCCGTTCTCCTGACATCAGATCCATGACAGGTCTGACAAAGTTTTCAAAATCAATATAGGCGGAAACAGGGTAACCTGGAAGTCCGATGACAGGCTTGCCTTCTACAATTGAAAGAATGACCGGTTTGCCCGGTTTTATTGCAACTCCATGGACGAGTACTTCTCCCATTTCTCTTAAGATGTGTACCGTATAATCCTCTGTCCCTGCGCTGGAGCCTGCGTTCACGACCACAATATCATTTTCATCTAGTGCTCTTTTGATGGCCGCCTTGATTTTCTCATAATCGTCTACTACCGGAGAATAACGGCGGGGAATTCCCCCATAATTCACCGTCATTGCTGCAAACATCCGGCTGTTGGACTCAATGATATCCCCTTCCTTAGGTTCCTTGTCCGGCTCAATGATTTCTGTTCCCGTCGGAATCAGCCCAATCTTGGGCTTTTTGGCCACTTCCACCTTAAGGATTCCACCACTTATCAACACACCGATGTCGATCGGCCGAATCTTATGACCGCCCGGAATCAACATTTCTCCTGCCACAATATCTTCGCCAATCGGCCGCACATGCTGCCAGCCGCTTACCGCCTCTAAAATCTGTACATGCTCCTCATCTGTCTCCAGCAGGTCTTCCGCCATGATGACTGCATCATACGGAGGACGTACCGGGTCGCCGGTATCTACGATCTGGAAATCTACTCCCTTTGTGAGTGTCAACGGATTCTCCTGAGACGCCCCCTGGGTCTGTTTCGCCGTCACTGCGATTCCGTCCATGGCTGCGGCATTAAAAAGAGGGGAACAGCATCTGGCGTAGACCGCCTTTGCCGTCATCCGACCCAGAGAGTCCTCTGCTGGTATCACTTCGGTCTTCGAAACAACAATATCCAGAAGTGCCTGCATATACTGTTCCTGCGCCTCCTTCACCGGTATCGTTTTTAAGTATAAATTACGCTTTCCCATACTTCCTCCTTCGGGCCCTAAATCTCAAATACAGACACCTGTTCTCCCTTTTTCAGCCCTTCTTTATTCTCTTCGATCAGGACATATCCATCTGCCCTGGAAAGTGTACTGATCAGGCCGGAACGCCCGAACACCGGGCAGGCCAGCAGTCTTCCATCCTCCATCCTCTCAAGATGTACCAACTGGCAGGTAAGTTTCCCCGGTGCAGCAGGGAGATTGGTAGATATCTCTGCTGTCCAGGGATAGGGTTCTTTTCCGCCCGTCCTGGTGCGCCACAGCCAGCCCACGAGCAGTTTGAAAACGAGCATCGCCGCCGCAGGATGCCCCGGCAGCCCCACAAGCAGAGTCTTCGATGGCTTGTCATATCCAAGAATTGTTGGTTTTCCGGGCTTTAGTGCAAGTCCGTGGGTGAAAGCCCCCTCACTTGCAAGCTCATCGATCACAGAATTTGTCTCATCCTTTTTCCCTTGGGAACTCCCCCCGGATACTACCACGATGTCGCTGTTTTCCATAGCTTTCTCTGCCGTTTTAAAAAGCAGGCTTCGTTCATCCTTAAGGACCGCATATCCCGACACTTCGAATCCCAACTGCCTGGACATGGCATAGATTCCATATGTATTGATGTCCCTCACCTGCCCGGGACCAGGCTTTTCCTTTGGTGCTACCAGCTCATCTCCTGTGGAGATAATGGAAATCCTCCACGGATGATATACCCGGACACGTGTGATTCCTAAGGCTGCCAGAACCCCGATAGATTGAGGGGTAAGTTTTGTGCCTCTTTTAAGGACTATCTCCCCCTCCTTCATATCATCCCCGGCTTCCACAATATTAGCGCCCACAGGCACGCTCTGATAAATGGCTGCCTGGGAATCAGAGAACAGTTCACAGTATTCCACCATCACAACACCGTCAGCTCCTTCTGGAATCATTCCCCCTGTTGGCACATAAACACAGGTCCCGGATGTAACAGTCTGATCGCACCCCTTCCCCATCTCTACTTCCCCAGCGATGTTCAAAAACACAGGGATGCTTTCCCCCGCGCCCTGTGTATCTGCTGCCTTTACCGCGTAGCCGTCGACTGTGGATCTCCTGAAAAATGGAACATTTTCTCCCGCACAGATGTCCTCTGCCAGGGTGGCACCCTTAGCATCCAGAAGCTCTTTTTCTATCGTTTCGGGCTCATGGCACTCCATAGCACTTATCATTTTTTGGCGGGCTTCCTCCACCGTATCTACATTCAGCAATCTCATGATTTTAAAAACCTTCCTTTTTCCATATGATGGATCTGATAGCAGATCTGATTGATATGATCCAACTGATGGTTCACGATCAGCCATGTCACAGGCTCCTTCTTCTGCACCTCCAGAATCATCTCCTCGAACAGCTCTTCACTTTCCGGGTCCAGGTTCGACAATGTCTCATCTACCATAATCAACTTCGGGTGAAAAATCAGTGCCCTAAGGAAAGAAAGCTTCTGCCGCTCCCCACTGGACAGAGACTTTGCATACTGCTTTTTCTGCCCCAGAAGTCCCACCTTCTCAAGCATCCGGTCGACCTCGGCCTCATCCGGTTTTATCTTGCGGATGGTCAGGGGATAGATCAGGTTCTGGTAGACGGATGTATCCATGAGATAAGGCCTCTGGAACATCATGGTAATCTCACGGCTGGTCAATCCCTCATAGTCGATACTGCCCTTATCCGGCTTTAAGATGCCTGCCGCTGTTTTTAAAAAGACCGTCTTCCCACAGCCGTTCGGACCGACGATTCCATGGATCTTCCCAGGCTCTATATACAAATCGTCCACTTTCAGACAAAACTTTCCGATCGTCTTTTCCAAATCAGTAATTCTCATCCTGTTCCTCCTCTTTTTGGAGCATATCACAGACCCACTGCAGAATAAACGCCATCACCAGCAGCAGAATTCCAAGCGCGACACCCTCTGTAAAAATCCCCTGGCTTTTCAGCAGGGAGATGGTCGTCGTCATGGTCCTCGTTCTTCCCTTGATGTTGCCACCTACCAGCATGACCGCGCCCACCTCACTGATGGAGCGTCCAAAACCAGTGACCATACAGAAGTAGATTTCCCGCCTCATCTCACGGATGGTAAGGAGCACGCTCTGAGCACGGCTGGCTCCCATGGTCACTGCAAACACCCGGATTCCCGGTGCCGCTTTCCTGGCATAAGAATAGATCATCCCGCAGATAATCGGAGTAATGATCAGCGTCTGCGCGATCACCATTCCCTTAATGGTAAATAAAAGCGACAAAGGGCCCAACGGCCCTCTGCGCATAATCAGGAGATACACGACCAGGCCTACGACCACGGGTGGTACTCCCATCAACGTCCGGTTCATTCGAACAATGATCCTCTTCCCCGGGAACTGGAACTTCTCAAGCAGAAGCCCCAGCATGATTCCCAGCACAGATGATATGGCGGTAGAACAGACTGCCATCGTAAAAGTCACCTCGATGGCACTTAGAATCCCTGGATCTGATATCACGCTTTTCAGCCACTCTATCATCCGCAATTTCCTCCTGTCTATGAATCAGTTCCGGCATTTGGTGTAAATAATGCCTGTCCATACTCATCGATTCCGTATTCACCGATCAGCTTCTGTACTTTGTCAGAGCAGATCCACTCGATAAAATCATTGGCTCCTTCATTATTAAGCTCTGGATATTTCTCTGGATTCACTGCGATCACACCGTACTGGTTCAACAGATTCTTATCTCCTTCGCAGACAATATCAAGCTCACTCTTAAGCGTTGCATCCTTGCTCTGTTTTAACCAGGTTCCTCTGTCAGTCAGGCAGTATGCCTTCTGCTCGTCTGCCATGGTGATGGTAGCGCCCATGCCCTGTCCAGATTCCACATAGTTCGGATCAGCTGACGGGTCCAGATTCAGTTCCGTCCAGATTTTCTTTTCCTTCTTATCTGTACCAGAATCATCCCCTCTGGATACAAATGGGAGCTGATCATTGATGATCTGGGTAAAGACTGCATTGATGTCATCGGTCTTAGCAATTGGTTCCTTTGGTCCGATGACTACAAAGTCATTGTACATGACTGGGAATCTCTCGACTCCATAACCGTTCCCAATAAATTCTTCCTCACTGGATTTTGCATGAACAAGAACAACATCCACGTCACCATTTTCGCCCATCTTTAAGGCCTCTCCGGTTCCAACTGCATTCCATTCCAGGTCCCAGCCGGTATCTTCCTTGAACAGCGGTTTCAAGTAATCCAGAAGTCCCGTATCCTCCGTACTCGTCGTGGTGGCCATCATCAGTTTTCCCTTGTCCTTAACCTCATCCTTCTTAGTATCTTCTGCTTCATCCTTCTTGGTCTCGGCCGGCGCCTCTGTCTTTGTATCTTCCTTCTTCTCATCCTTCTGACCGCCGCATGCGACAAGTCCCATTCCCATTGCCATAACCAGCATCACTGCCAAAACTTTTTTCTTCATAAACTTTTCCTCCTTTTCAGCATGCCCATTACATTATCCGGCCATCTTTCCATATGAAAAACTGGTAACTATTCAGCCATGCAAGCTCGATTCCGCTAAAACCGCTTCATCTCGCTTCGGCTAAACGCCGTATGGAAAGATTTATGCAGTTTCTGCTTAGTGAGCAAGCTCCCACACAGAAACTGCATAGATCTTCCCACATGGCTGAATAGTTACAAAAAAATGGCCTCTGAAAAAGAAGACCACGCAAAATAAACCTGATGAATTTCTGCGGATATTCTTTTCAAATACGGAAGGCACTTTCTTTTCAAAAAGTACCCATTGGCCCGCTGTCATTGCTTTCATCGCCGCTTTAGACAGCCAGGCTCGAATTCCTGCAACTGATATGTAATTTTAATTCTGCTGTTATTTATTTAAAATACCGCCGGCAGCTTTATAATACCTCCTTTACCTCTTACCCAAATTCGCCGGCAGTACTTTAATCCTGATGCAAAATATTAATTCTATTATACCATGAATACTAAGCTCATGAAATACCTCGCTAAGAATTCAGGTATATGTCTTGCTAGGCTCTACAAATACCTTGTTATATCTCACACTCTCCATAGGTATGCGCCATCACATCTGCCATCTTTTTCTTCCGGCATTCCGGACAGATTTCCTCTGGCTCCTCGCCGCAGCGTTTAGCCGCATATTCGATTTCTTCCCTGGTCCCGATCACAGTGCCGCATTCCCGGCAGTGGACCAGTTCGAACTCCCGTCCCCAGATGCTCCGTTTTTCAGGGCCGTCTGTAAATGAGATCGCGCTGGTCGGGCAGACCTTCACACAGCTTAAGCATCCGATACAGGCACTGCTCGGCTCATCATACGGGGTGGAAATCTTTTTCGCTGTTCCCCTCATGACCGTAGAAATGGCACCTGTTCCCAGGCTTGCGCAGGCTCTTGCACACAAGCCGCACATGATGCACTTTTCTCCCTGAATGGGCTTGAAACGGCTGCCGTCTATGGCACCATACTGTCTGCACAGTGCTGCAATCTCAGGACTCTCCGGCGCTCTCATAGCCAGAAGCATCAGGACTGCGCCCCGGTCCTCTCTGACCCGGTCACTGTCCGTATAGACTTCACAGGGCCGTTCCACAGGATACACACAGGATACCACGATCTTGCTCTTTCCACGTTCCACGACCTCCACCAGACACACTCTGCAGCAGCCCTGCTCCGCAAGACCGGGATGATGGCACAAAGTCGGGATATAAAAACCATTCCTCCTGGCAACATCAAGAAGGAACTCTCCCTTCTCGCAGGTACAGGCTTTTCCATTTATCGTAATCTCAATCATGCCTGCTGCCCCCTTTCTGCCACGTCATTTCTTCCCAGAGTGACCACCGCGTCAAACTTACATGCCTCCCGGCAGCTTCCGCAGGCGATACACTTCGTCTGGTCAATGGTATGTACTTCCTTCTTGCCGCCACTGATCGCATACGCCGGACATCCTCTTGCACACATGTCACAGCCGATACATTTCTCCGGCTGGATCGCGAATCTGGTCAGCTCCTTGCACACGCCCGCAGGACATCTCTTCTCACGGATATGTGCCTCATATTCCTCCCGAAAATACTGAATCGTCGTCAGTACCGGGTTGGCCGCCGTCTTGCCAAGGCTGCACAGGGATGCATCCTGCATCGCGTGTCCTAAACGCTCCAGAAGTTCAATATCACCTTCCCGGCCTCTGCCTTCGCAGATATCGGTCAGGATCTCAAGCGTCCTTCTCAAGCCCTCACGGCATGGGGTACATTTTCCACAGCTCTCCTCACACAGGAAGTTGGTATAATATCTGGCAACCTCCACCATACAGCTTCTGTCATCCATGACGATCATACCGCCGGACCCCATCATGGCCCCATACTCGGCCAGAGAATCAAAATCCACCTCCAGATCCAGCATGGATTCCGGGATACAGCCTCCTGACGGACCTCCTGTCTGCACCGCCTTAAATGCACGGTTGTTCAGGATTCCACCGCCGATGTCATAGATCAGATGACGCAGCGTTGTACCCATCGGCACTTCCACCAGTCCGGTCCTCTTGACCTTACCGACCAGAGCAAATACCTTTGTGCCGCTGCTGTTCTTTGTCCCGATCCTGGCGAACGCATCTCCGCCCTCCTGGATAATGACCGGGATATTCGCCAGTGTCTCCACATTGTTCAGTACAGTCGGCTGATTCCACAGGCCTCTCTGTACAGAACGGATATACTTGGCTCTCGGCTCTCCCACCCTGCCTTCGATGGATGCCATCAACGCCGTGGACTCTCCGCATACGAAAGCTCCGCCGCCCCGTACCACAGAAAGCTTCAGTCTGTGGGAAGATCCCATCACCGATTCCCCGATGATTCCTCTCTCCTCGGCATCCTGAATTGCCTTTTTGATATGCTTCACTGCCAGGTCATACTCATCACGGATATAGAAAAATCCTTCCTCCGCTCCGACTGCGACTGCAGCAATTGCCAGTCCTTCGATCACACAGTGGGGATCTCCTTCCAGGATCGAGCGGTCCATGAATGCACCGGGATCACCCTCATCTCCATTGCATGCTACATATTTTGGGAAGTGTTCATAGGATGCGGCGGTCCGCCACTTTCTTCCCGCCGGGAAGCCTGCACCGCCTCTTCCGCGCAGCCCGGACTTCTCCACCTCTGTAATAATCTCATCGGAAGTCATGGATACAGCCCTCTTAAGTGCTTCATATCCGCCTTCCTTTAAATAATCCTCAATATTCTCCGGGTCGATCCGCCCGATGTGCCTCAGGGCCACCTTATGCTGATGGGCGTAGAACGGGTTTTCCTCCTGGGAACGTACCCGGGTCCCGGTATCATCCTTATACATAAGCCGCGGAATCTCTTCCCCGCTTTGTACCGTCTTTTCTATGATTTCCTTCGCATCTGCGGGCTTTACTTTATAGTATACAAGATTGTCCGGCAGGATCTTTACGATCGGTCCGTTCTCACAGAAACCATTGCACCCGGTTGTCTTCACGTCCGCGATCACCCGGGCGTCTGCTCCCTGTTCCCTGGCCGCCTCATTCAGAGCCTCCACGACCTTCATACTGCCGTTTGCCCGGCATCCGGTACCACAACATATCAGAATCTGCTTTTCCATCTATGCAGCACCACCTTTCCGGACATCCGCTATAATCTCTTTTAATTTCTCAAGCGTTACTTTTCCATAATATACGTCATCTACGACCAGCACCGGGGCCAGTGCGCAGGAGCCCAAGCAGTTGACCGTCTCAAAGGAGAAAAAACCGTCCTCTGTGGTCTCACCCGGCTCAATGCCCAGTTCCCTTTTCACTCCGTCTATCAGTGTCGATGCACCTCTGATATGGCATGCCGTACCGTCGCAGCATTTGATAATATGCTCGCCTTTTGGCACCAGGCTCAATGCCTTATAAAAAGTAGCCATGGCATATAACGCCGACACCGGACAGTCCAGATACTGTGCCAGCGCCTCCATGCCCTCTCTGGGCACATACTGGTAAGTCCTCTGCATATCCTGCATGATAGCCAGTGCATATCTCTGGCTGCATTCATAAGAATGAATGATCTGATCGATACTTTCTATGGATACTTCCAAAAATTCCACCACCTTTACCCGCCTGCAACAACAGGGAATATCGAAACCACATCATCCGGGAGAAGCTTTGCATGAATCCCTCCCAGATGTGCCACATGTCTGCCGTTGACCAGAATGATGATCTCTTCTCCCAGGTCCTCTCCATCGGCTGTAAGCATCTTCTTCCTCAGCTTTTCCCCGTAAACATCACAGAGGGAATGTGCCAGATGGTAGAGATCTTCCTCATAGGGGAAATCTGTCGTCTTGCAGCCGGTATAATCTCTGAGATAAGCAAAAAACTTGATCTGCATTGCTTCATCTCCTTTTTTATACGGCAGAGGTTTTCTAAGCCCCTGCCGCAGCCTTTTTCTATAAACCTAATTCCTGTTCCTTCTCAGGTGTCGGAATCCCTTCTGCATCCCAGCCTCTTACCTGATAATATTCTGCCAGCATCGTATAGAGATCGTTGACCTTGCCCTTTGCAGGTCCTTCCGGCAGCTGCTCTCTTAAAAGCCTCGGCGGAAGCGTATCCTTCTCCACTCCAGCAGCGATGTTGAACTTCTTCTCCAGATTCCATACACGCTCGCCTTTGAGCAGGATATCCGCATCTGATTCGTCGCTTCCAACTGCCTCGCGGTACTGTGCTGCCACCTCCGGCAGCCCAATTGCAAAGGAGGTAAACAGACAGATTCCTACGGAATCGATCAATGCCGTCAGATCCTGGAAGACCTTCAGCATGGAAGCCTTTCCTTCTGTTACCAGCGGATCCATCTTGACTGGAAGCCCAAGGACCTCCGGTGAAGTCATGTAACCACGTACATGGCAGCCGCCGCGGTTGGAAGTTGCATACTCCAGACCGATTCCCTGCATTGCACGGCCGTCATAGGCCGGCATCTCCTGCTTCTTCACAGACATGGATAATTCTGGGTGTCCGTACTTCTCTGCCAGACGGTAGGAACCAAGAGCAAGCTGAGCGCCAAAGCCCTCGTTCTTTCCTGTCATCTCTGCCAGTTTGACCATGGTCGGTGCATCACCGAAACGAATCGGGATTCCTCCCGTATCCTCTTCTGTCAGATAACCTGCTTCGAATAATTCCATCGCACAGGCGATGGTCGCTCCAAGTGTGATCGGATCAAATCCATATTCATTACAGGTGAAGTTCGCCTTACATACTGCCTCCAGGTCATCGATTCCACAGTCCGCACCAAAGGACCATGCTGCCTCATACTCCGGTCCCTCTCCTCTGGACTTGAACTGTCCGTTCGGGATATCTACCACACGTCCGCAGCCGATGCAGCATCCAAAGCAGCCCTTGTTGCGGATTAGATACTTCTCTGCCAGTGTCTCGCCGGAAATATTATCTGCATCTGCATAGACAGAGCCGTCACGTCCGTTGTTCTTCGGCAGTGCTCCTGATTCATTGATGATATTGACCAGAATCTCCGTTCCATATGCTCCAAGCCCTTCTCCGGTAACCGGATGAGCCTTTAATACCTTCCTTGCATTCTCGATTGCATCCATGAAGCCCTCCGGCCTTGCAACGTAAATGGACTTCGTTCCTTTTACCACTACGGCTTTCAGCATCTTGCTTCCCATTACAGCGCCCATGCCGCCTCGTCCTGCTGCACGGTGCTTATCATTCATAACCCCCGCATACAGACACAGGTTCTCGCCTGTCGGTCCGATACAGGAAACCCGGAATGACGGGCCGCAGATTCTGTTCAGCTCATCTGTCGTATCATAGACGGTCCTGCCCCACAGATCCTTCGCATCTCTTAACTCTACCACATCATCATTGATATACAGATAAACCGGGTGGTCACTGACCCCCTCGAAAATAATTCCGTCATAGCCTGCAAACTTAAGCTCCGGTCCGAAATGTCCGCCGGAATTGGCTGCACCTATGGTCCCGGTAAGAGGTGCCTTCGCAACGACTTCAAAACGTCCGCTGCAGGAAGCTGCCGTTCCGGTCAGCGGTCCTGTCATAAAGATCAGTTTGTTGTCCGGTCCCAGCGGCTCAACCTTCGGATCTACTTCATCGCAAAAATACTTGGTCCCCAGTCCTCTTGCACCTATGTAATCCTTTGCAGACTGCATGTTCAGCGGTTCTTTTTTCACTGTGCCATCTGATAAATTCACTCTGATAATCTGTCCCATATATCCGTACATCATGCTTTTGCCTCCTCTCCAAATACATCTTTAAAGTGATCGGCAATTGCACGCTTCCTGTCAATGCCCTCTTCCGGGTCTTCATAGGAAATTGCTCCTGTCGGACAGAACTTCGCGCACTTCGGGTCTCCGCCGCACAAGTCACACTTATGTACCTGCCTTCTCTCCGTATTGAATCCGATGTTGCCAAGTGGACATGCGTTCATACACATCTTGCAGCCGATGCACTTATCCTGATTGATCACAACTGCATCCTTGTCATCTCTGGAAATTGCACCTACCGGGCATACTTCCAGGCAGCATGGATCTTCGCACTGCATACACATGACCGGAATACAGATGGCTGCCTCCTCATACGCCATAACACTGACGTTGGCAAATCTTGGATTAAATGCTCCATTGTGCCCAAAGGAGCAGACCAGTTCGCAGGTTCTGCATCCCAGGCATTTCTCGGGCTTAATCAATAACTGTTTTCCCATTAGCCAATACCTCCTTCATTAAAAAAATCCATTACTACGCCGGCCGGCATAATAATGGACTCCTTTGCAATTCGGCAGGCAGCACCGTTACCCGTGCTACCCATTGGTCCCGCCTTCCCGTATGCTTAATCGGCCCTCATACGTCAGAACTCCGGGACTCGGAGTTTATTTACATGTTTCTGTAAATATTATAATATAAGTTAACTGATAATGCTAGGGAATTTTTTAAATTTTTGTTAATTTTCATATTTTATGTCGAATTATGTTAATTTTTTATCAAATGTTTTTTCTTTTCTGACCTAGTCCTCCCGTGATTGTTGACTTTATAATAGCTTAAGGTATTTTATTTGGACTATTTGATCCAGCTGCAGACCGGGCATTCTGGGTTTTTCACCACAGGGATTTCCTCGACACTGCCATAGATTCCATCATAACTCAGCATACTGCTGCCCTTTCGTTCCTGTCCCGTGAGATAGCTGATTGCAAACTGTGCCTCTAGGGCACCCACAATCATCGTAGTCGTCCCCAGAGAGCTGCTTACATGCTCCTGTTCTTTCCCTTCCGGATTCATGCAGGCAAGACAGGGGGCATTCTCATCCGTCACCGCCGTTACTGTACCATAAGCTCCATCGATAGCCCCATCAATCAACGGTTTTTTGCATTCCATGGCAATCCGGTTGATCATCATGCGGGTCTGCACCTGGTCTACCGCACACATGACCAGATCAAAGGAAGGTACAATCTCTCTGCCATTTTCTTCTGTCATGCGCTCCTCCCAGATCTGTACTTTTATATCCGGGCGGAAACGCCTGAGCCACGCTCCGGCACAGACAGCCTTCTTCTTCCCAATATCCGCAGGAGTATACAGATATTGACGGTTTAAGTTGGTCCGCTCGATCACATCCCCGTCCATCACTCCGATTCTCCCGATTCCAGCCTCTGCGAGAGCGGTCAGGACGGGACATCCCAGGCCTCCTGCTCCCACTACCAGGACGGATGCATTCTTAAGACGCTCCTGATTCTCTCTTCCCATGCCAGGTACCATCATCTGCCTTGTGTAGCGGTCCCAGTCGTAAGTAAATGAGAACGCCTCTTGCTTTTCCAGTAGATCGCCCACGTGGATTTCACCCTCCTCCAGGGCTTGAGCGAACCAGCAGGATTCCCTAAGTTTACAGTCCAGGTCCTTTTGATAACGGCTGCATTCCTCAAAGCAGGGACCTTTTTTCTCTGTGATCAACAGTGTCGTACTCCCCACTTTGACTTGGTCCCCTGGTTCAAGCTGCAACCGTCCTTTGATGACCAGATTTGCCTTGAATCTCTGAAAGCAGAGGCCTTTGATTTCTTCCTCTTCCAGGAAACGTAAGACATCTTCTGTCATGATACTGATTGGCTTTTTGTCATCCACGCAGTGAAGGTCTCCTTTCATCCCGCCGTTCTTCACCACCTGTACAGACTCCACCTGCCTGCCGGGTGCCTTCTTCTCTTCAAATATCTGCAGTCTGCTGATATGGACTGTCGTCTTCTTTAGCATCTCCATCCTATCTCACTCCTTCCTATAACTACTCACACCAATTTTCCTATGCCTGTGTATCATCTGGCTGCTCCTTATCGTTCTGTGTCCGCTGACGCAGTGCAAGCTCTTTAATCTCCTGATACTTTCCAGTAACATATGCATAATTCTCTCTCTTATGCGGCAGCAGACAGTTTGTACAGTCCTTGACTCCTTTCTCTGTATACCGAAAATTCCCGCCGCATCCATCCCCCAGTGCATATAATGGACAATAGCAGAACAGACAATTAAAGTTCTCTGGATCATTTGTTTTATGGCAGGGGAAATATTCACATTCCTTGTGGCAGAAGAAAGAATATTTTTTTACCTTCCAATCTTGTTTTTCCTGACTCATGGCTTCACACTCCTTTGAAAATGCTTTTACTTATGACATTCTTTTCTTCCTTTTCTTTGTTCCTACTATAGCACGTGTGGATAGGCAGTTCAATTCCTCCTGCACTCTAATCCTTCCTAACATATCTTAAGAATCCATTTGACACTTTCTACTATACCCCCTACAATGAAAGTAGCATAAAATTTATCCTAAAAGCGGAGGTGTTATTATGTTACATGAGGTTAGTTTCCCATCCTACAACAAACGCGATGAGGTCCAGGGCTGGATCTATGTTCCGGCAGCCAAACCGAAGGGAATCGTCCAGATCATCCACGGATTTGGCGAGCATTCCAGACGGTATCTGCATATGATCGTCAGCTTCATGGACGCAGGCTACATCGTTGCAGCGGATGACCATGTCGGACATGGCAAAACTGCAATTGTCAATGATGCATGGGGGGACTGGGGCGATGCCGGATTCCGCACCATGATGGAAGACGAGCATACCCTGAAAGAACTGGTCTGTGAGAAATATCCGAACCTGCCTTATTTCCTGTTCGGACACAGTATGGGCTCCTTTATCACCAGAGACTATGCAGCCAAATATGGGGATGATCTGGCTGGAATCACGATCTGCGGTACTACCGGAACATTCCGCGGCGCGGCTGAAACAGCAGAACTTTTAAAAAAGACCTGTGAGGATGGACACGGCACAGAATCCAACCCGGAATTTACGGGTGCATTGATGGGATGGATGGGGGAACGCTGCGGAGAGATCACGATCGGAAATGAATGGATCTGCGCAGACCCTTATGTACAGCGCGACCATGCTGATGATCCATTTGATGCTTTCACCAGACCGACCAGCAACCGTTCTCTCTATGATTTCACACAGATGATGGAAGCCATTAAGGGGACACAATGGGCCCAAAAGGTTCCGAAGACGCTTTCGATTTATAATATCGGAGGGGACCAGGATCCCGTCGGCGAGTATGGAAAAGGAATCTATGAAGTGTCTAACTGGCTGTGCGACACTGGACATCAGGTAACTACGAAAGTATACTCTGGCTATCGGCATGAGATCCATAACTATGCAGCAATCAAAAATGAAGTGGAGGCAGGGATTATTGCATTTATGGATGGAGTACTTGGCTAATTTAGAAACTGTATAGACTTCATACATCAAAAGCTCATAATCGAAAAGGTTCTTCTATCATTTTCTTTTCATGATAGAAGAACCTTTTTATATATCTCAGCAAGATGTGGTCAAATACCTAGCGGCACGGACTACATGATTTGCCAGCACCGAAGTTGTC
The DNA here is from genome assembly GCF_012524165.2 of Faecalicatena faecalis. Classification (GTDB taxonomy): domain Bacteria; phylum Bacillota; class Clostridia; order Lachnospirales; family Lachnospiraceae; genus Faecalicatena_A; species Faecalicatena_A faecalis. The sequence continues at coordinate 30,981 of NZ_JABACJ020000008.1, read as the reverse complement.
ACGCTTCCGACTCCCTTAGGCACTGGACTGATGTAAGAAGCCCTCTCCTTTACAGCGTCAAAATCCACATCTCCGCAGAGATTTCCTGACTCATCAAGATGAATTCCTACATCCACAACAACCGCACCGTCCCCCACCATTTCTTTTGTAATCAGCTTTGCTTTTCCTGCAGCCGCCACTAATATCTCTGCATTGCGGCACGTTCCTGCAAGATCTTCTGTCCGTGTGTGGCAGATCGTAATCGTAGCATGTTTCTTCAAAAGCAGCATAGAAAGCGGTTTTCCGACTACCATACTTCTCCCTACAATTGTAACACGCTTCCCTTTCGGATCGATGCCGTAATAGTCCAGCATCTCCATGACCGCCTCTGCCGTACATGGTGCAAATCCTTTTTCGTCTCCTGAAAATATCCTGGCAACGTTAATATCACTCATACAGTCTACATCCTTAAACGGATGGATCATTGCTTTTACCGGCCCTTCATCTAAGTTCCCCGGAAGCGGCCGGAACAATAAGATTCCATGGACCTTCGGATCCTCATTCACCTTCTGGAATGCCTCCTCAAACTCTGCCTGATGGATATTCTCCGGCAATTCCAGCACTTGGCATTTGATGCCGACCAGTTCCATTCTTTTCTTTGCTCCGCGCTCATAGGCAAGATCGTCTTCCCTGTTACCTACTCGGATAATCGTCAGACATGGTTCTATTCCTTTTTCTTTCAATTCTATAACTTCCTGAATCAGATGCTCCTTCATGGCTTTTGCCACGTCCGATCCCATCATAGCTGTACTCATATACTTTTCCTCCGGCCCTTATTTGATCTTTTCAAGCACGCATTGATAAATACGCTTTTTCCATTCGCGCCCTTCTTCGATCATAGCCTCAGTGCGCTGATTCATCTGTTCTGCACGCTCCCGGTTTTTCATCAGTTTCGTATTGATAAATACATTGAGAGAGGCGCCCTCCAGTGCCGCCTGTGCAAACAGGATACCGACGCCCACGTCACTGATCGCGATCCGGCTTCCTTTCTCTCCCAGAACCTCCAACAGATGTACCACCTGGAGAATCGTCTCCATGATCTGCATCGGAACTACACTCGCCTCATACAAGGCATCTTCCAATATCCGTTCTTTCTCTGCCTTTTGCTCCTTCGTATCTTTCGGGAGTCCATAAGCCCTTGACAATGGTTCAAATGCCTTTGCATCCTCATCTGTCAGCTCCACCAGCTTATCCTGCAAATGTTTTAGCTGACCTCTTACTTCTTTTATTTCTTCCTCGACATCTGCATATTTTTTCTTCCCTACAGTCAGATTCGCTACCATCATGCCCAGCGCGGACGCAAATGCTCCTACCGCGGCGGAGGTCCCGCCTCCGCCCGGTACTGGTGCTGCTGAAGAAAGTACCTCCAGAAAATCTGTTGTCTTTTTCTCTAGCATCATTTTTTCATTCCTCCTAGAAGAGTCCTGATATCACACCATCAGCATCCACATCGATTTTCTCTGCCGCGGGTACCTTTGGAAGTCCCGGCATCTTCATGATATCACCGGTCAATGCCACCAAAAAACCGGCCCCGGCAGATGCTGTGATATCACGGATCGTAATACGAAAACCTTCTGGTCGTCCCAGTTTCTTAGCATCATCTGTCAGAGAATATTGATTCTTTGCCATACAAATCGGAAGGTCTCCTAATCCAATTCTCTCCAGATTCTTTATTTCTTTCTCAGCCTTTGGAGTATAATCCACACCATCAGCCCCATATACCTTCGTAGCAATTGCTTCAATCTTCTCTTTAATAGAGGCTTTTACATCATAGACAAATTCCATGGTACTTTCCCCTTCACACAGGCGGATTACTTCCCGGGCCAGTTCCTCGCCTCCTGCACCTCCATTTGCCCACACATCTGACAGGGCAACATTCACGCCTAATTCTTTACATTTTTCTTTTACCAATGCAAGCTCCGCATCCGTATCTGTCGGGAACTTGTTAATGGCAACTACCGCTGGCAGATGATAGACTTTCGTAATATTTTCAATATGCTTGAGCAGATTCGGGATTCCCTTTTCCAGAGCTTGCAGATTCTCTGCCTGTAGTTCTGTCTTTGGCACGCCGCCATTATATTTCAATGCCTTAATGGTTGCTACCAGGATAACAGCATTGGGACGGATTCCTGACATACGGCACTTAATATCGACAAATTTTTCTGCTCCAAGGTCTGCACCAAATCCTGCCTCTGTCACCATATAATCTGCCATCTTGATTCCCATTTTTGTGGCAATGACGCTGTTACATCCATGAGCAATATTTGCGAACGGTCCTCCGTGGATAAATGCCGGTGTTCCTTCCAGGGTCTGCACCAGGTTCGGCTTCAAGGCATCCTTTAAAAGCGCTGCAACTGCCCCTTCTGCATGCAGGTCTCCCGCAGTTACCGGTTCGCCAGTTCTGGAATAAGCTACAATGATCTTCGCCACACGTCTCTTTAAATCTAAAATATCATTTGCCAGACAGAATACTGCCATAATCTCCGAGGCCACCGTAATATCAAATCCATCCTGTCTTGTCACACCGTCCGCCTTTGCTCCAAGTCCGTCTACAATACTGCGCAGTTGACGGTCATTCATGTCCACGCATCTTCTCCATGTCACGCGGTTCGTATCAATATCCAATGCATTGCCTTGATGGATGTGATTGTCAAGCATCGCTGCAATCAGGTTATTTGCCGCACCAATGGCATGCAGATCTCCTGTGAAATGCAGATTGATATCTTCCATCGGCACGACCTGTGCGTAACCGCCTCCGGCTGCACCGCCCTTCACTCCAAAGACCGGTCCGAGTGAAGGCTCTCTTAATGCGACCATTGTTTTCTTTCCCAATCGGTTCATAGCATCGGCCACCCCGATCGTTGTCGTTGTTTTGCCTTCTCCTGCTGGCGTCGGATTGATGGCAGTTACCAGAATCACCTTCGCATCCGGGCGTTTAGCCAGTTCATCTTCATAATAACGGTAGTCGATCTTCGCTTTATATTTTCCATAATTCTCTACATATTGATCCGGTATCCCGGCGGCTTCTGCGATTTCATTAATCACTTGCAGCTTCGTTTCCTGTGCAATCTCTATATCACTTTTAAATCCCATTTTCTCGTTCTCCTTGGCCTTTTATCGTCTCTTTTTCGGAGCTACATGAATAGCACCATCAAAAAGCTCTTCCAACGCTTCCCCGACGCCCTCGTTGTATGTCGGATGAGCACGCATCCCTTTTAATAGTTGGCCGGCTGACATATGATTTGCTATCGCTGTACTAAATTCTCCAATCATATCCGTAGCTCTTGCACACATCATCTGTGCCCCCAGTATCTGATCCGTTTTTTCTTGTACCACGACCTTTACAAATCCACGTTCTTCCTGGGTGATCAACGACTTTCCATTCGCACTCATAATAAACTTTCCGACTCTCACCGGGATTCCCTTTTCTTTTGCCTCATCCTCAGTAAGCCCCACAGATGCGATCTCCGGGGATGTATATACACAACTCGGAACAACATTAAGGTCGATAGAGGCTTCCTTTCCCGCCAGATATTCTGCCGTCACCATGCCCTGTGCGCTGGCCGTATGTGCAAGCTGCATGCCCTTGATCAGATCACCGATTGCATAGACGCCCTCCAGGCTGGTCTTGAAATGTTCGTCTACAACCACTCTTCCACGCTCCATCTCTGGTTGTATCCCTTCTCCAAACAGCCCTTCCGTATTCGGGATACGTCCAACTGCACACAATACATATTGAGCAGACACAGACATCTCCTTTTCCTTTTCTATGAATCTGCATGCATAAGCCCCGTTGTCTTCCACCACGCTCTGTACCGAAGCAGAGGTATGAATATCTATCCCCCGTTTCTTCAAAATCAATTTCAGATTCTGGGAGATTTCTTTTTCCATATTCGGAATCAATCTTGGAAGCGCTTCTAAAATCGTGATTTTACAGCCAAATGCGGCAAATGCTGTTGCAAACTCCACACTGATCACACCGCCGCCAATAATGACCAGACTTTCCGGCAGCTTTTTCAACTGGAACAACTCATCACTGGTCAGTACTCCTGGCAGATCCATTCCCTGGATTGGCAGGAGCAATGGCTTGGAGCCCGTTGCCAGGATGATGTTCTGGGCACTGTAGATTTCTTGTGTTCCTTGATCGGTTACCTGTACCTGTCTCTTAGAAAGGAGCGTTCCTCTTCCAGAAATCAATGCGACTCCATTGGCTTTTAAAAGCTTATCTACACCTTGAACCAGCTTCTCTGTTGTTCCTTCTTTATAAGCCAGAATCTTTTCATAATCAAATGACACATCCAAAGCCAGGATTCCGAACCTTTCTCCTTCCTGTATCTCCCGGTACAAAGAAGACGCATGCAGCATTGCTTTAGCCGGAATACAACCTCTGTTCAGACAAGTCCCGCCTACTCTTCCAGCCTCGATCACTGCTGTTCTCAATCCTAACTTCGCCGCCTTGATTGCCGCTACATATCCTCCCGGCCCGGCACCGATCACAATCAGGTCATATTTGTTCTCCATTTTTCTCTCCTCTATAAATCTACTGTTTTGATCCATGCTATTATGTCTTTTATCATTTCTTCTTCCTGCTGATTTCTGGACCAATACAGGCCTAGCTCTGCACAAATACTGTTCTTGTTGTAGCGGACTTTCTTTAGATATTTGGGTATATTTTCAATGAAGCCCGGTACTAATGAATCAGAATATACCGCCACATCCTCAATTCTTCCATCTGCGACCTTTAACTGGATATTCATCTGTCCCCATGAAAACCGATGAGACAGTTCATATTGAAAATCTATTTTTCTGCCATACAGCCATTTCCATGATGAAAAACGCTTTTTCGCTGCCTGCACCTTGTCCTGTTCAAGATCCTCTATCCCAATGACTTCTGCCTGTAACCCATAAACCTCATCAAATGCATACTTTAATGCCAGTTTCAACTGTTCTATTGAGAGCTCTGGAAGAAACTCCGTTAAATTCGCCACTCGCGACTTCACTGAATCGACCCCTTTAGACTGCAGTTTTTCTTTGGAGACTGTTAGATACTTTGACAGTTCTCCCAGATTCACATTCACCATCAAGGTGCCATGATGACAGCAATGAGCTCCTTGTTCATAGAATGCATTTCCAGAAAATTTTTTTCCATGAATCAGGACATCATTGCGTCCAGACTTTTCTGCCTGAATCCCCAGCCTGCTGACGGCCTTTAAAATAACCTCCAGTTGTCGGTCTACATTATAATTTTCTTTGCCTGCCAAAAATGTGAAATTCAGATTCCCCAGATCATGATAGACTGCCCCTCCACCGGACAGACGGCGGGCCAAATGTCCGCCGTCCTCCTCCAGCTTGCTGACAAGGCATTCTTTCCAGGCATTCTGATTGCGTCCGATCACGACCGTATTCTGATTCTGCCACAAATACAGAATACATTGATCTTCCCTGCAATTTAGCAGCAAATATTCCTCCACCGCCAGATTCTCGTAAGGATCATACTGTTTACTTTCTATATATGTTATTTTCCTGATCACTGCCTTAGCCCCTGTCTTCTACACATCAAATGAATAACGAAGCACCGGATGTCTTGCAGCTTTTACTTCATCCAATCTGCCTACCGGCGTACTGACCGGAGCATTGTGAAGACGTTCTGCATCCTTGACTGCAAGCTCATATAATTCTCTGAACACACCGACTGCCTCATCGATCGTTTCCTTGGATTCTGTTTCTGTAGGCTCCACCATAAGCGCTTCCTCCACGATCAACGGGAAATACATTGTCGGTGGATGAATCTCATGATCCAAAAGTCCTTTTGCAATATCCATAGCGGAAACACCTGTTGATTTCTTAAGATCAGAAAGGCTCATTACGAACTCATGCATGCACACTTCGTCATATGCCATCTGATACTGCTCCTTTAATTTGTGCATCATATAGTTCGCATTGAGTACTGCATTCTGGCTGGCCTCTGTGATTCCTTCCCTTCCCAGTGTCATGATATAGGTCAATGCCCTCACTACAACAAGGAAGTTCCCGTAAAAACTCTTTACCTCACCGATGCCGTGCTCTGCCTTCGTAAGTCTTAACACTTCTTCCCCATCCACACGCACTGATGGCAAAAATTCTGCGAGACATGCCTTACATCCGACTGGTCCGCTTCCCGGTCCGCCTCCGCCATGCGGGGTAGAAAATGTTTTATGCAGATTGAGATGAATCACGTCAAATCCCATGTCCCCAGGGCGTACTGTTCCCATCACTGCATTCAGGTTCGCCCCGTCATAATAGCAGAGTCCGCCGCACTCATGTACAATATCCGTAATTTCCAAAATGTTCTTATCGAAAAGACCGACTGTATTCGGATTCGTCAGCATCAGGCCGGCTATGTCGTCGCCCACTGCTTCCCTTAACTTTTTAAGATCGACACAACCATCCGGACCGGATGGGATACTCACTACAGAATATCCTGCCATAGCCGCACTTGCCGGGTTCGTTCCATGTGCAGAATCCGGGACAATAATTTTTGTCCTCTTCTGATCTCCTCTGCTGTGATGATAAGCTTTCATCAGAAGCAACCCTGTAAACTCTCCGTGAGCTCCTGCTGCCGGCTGCAGCGTCATGGCATCCATTCCTGTAATCTCACAGAGTGCTTCTTCGGAACGCTTTAACACCTCCAGACATCCCTGAACCGTATGCTCCGGCTGCAGCGGATGAATCTCTTTGAACCCTGGAAGTGCTGCAATCTCTTCATTGATTCTTGGGTTGTACTTCATGGTACAAGATCCAAGCGGATAAAATCCATCGTTCACGCCATGGGACTTTTTAGCCAGTTCTGTGTAATGTCTGCTAAGTTCCACCTCCGACAGCTCCGGCATATGCAGTTTTAACTCTCTTTTATCTCTCTCTTTTGGCCGAACGACTTCTACATCACATGCAGGAAGTGTACTGCATCCCCTGCCCGGTCTGCTTTTTTCAAATATTAACATACATTACACCTCCTTTAAGATTGAAATCGTCCCATCGATTTCTTCTTTTGTGTTCATTTCTGTACAACACCACAAGATTCGGTGGTCATCCAGCGGATACCCTCCCAGAATGCCCTGTTTTTCCAGCGCAGACAGTATCTCCTTTGCCGGTTTTTCTGATACGGTCACAAATTCATGGAAAAATTCTGTCTGGTTCTCTACACAAAATCCGATTTCCTCGAGTCTGCGTGCCATATAGTGCGCCTTAGAAGTACACTGTACTGCAGCATTTTCCAATCCTTTGCTTCCCATAGATGCAAGGTAAACACCTACCGCCAGCGCACACAGTGCCTGATTAGAACATATGTTACTGGAAGCTTTTTCTCTTCGAATATGCTGCTCCCTTGCCTGAAGGGTCAGTACATATCCCGTATTTCCTTTCTGGTCTGTCGTCTGACCAACAATTCTTCCCGGGAGCTTTCTTGTCATACTTCCCACACATGCCATAAATCCAAGATATGGTCCGCCAAATGCAAGCGGAAGCCCTAAGGGCTGTCCGTCTCCCACTGCCACATCTGCGCCATACTCCTTTGGCGTCTTCAGAATACCGAGTGAGATTGGATTTACTCCCATAATAAATTTTGCACCTGCTTCGTGGACAATGTTACCGATTGCAGCCGCGTCTTCCAGATTGCCATAATAGTTGGGATGCTGGATATAGACACAGGCTGCTGCCGTATCAATATGCTCCTTTAAATACTCGATATCGGTCACCCCGTTTTTCTCTGGAATCACTTCCAGTTCGATTTCATTTCCGAAGCAATAGGTCTTAACGACCTCCAATGTTGCCGGAAGAACTGCCGCTGAGATAAATGCCTTATTTCTTTTCCTCTCTCTGCACATTGCGATACCTTCCGCCGCTGCCGTAGCACCATCATAGACCGACGCATTGGATGCATCCATTCCTGTCAGATCACAGATCATGGTCTGATATTCAAATATAGACTGAAGGATTCCCTGACTGATCTCGGCCTGATAAGGGGTATAAGCGGTCTGAAGGTTCTCCTTTGAAATCACATTATTTACCATGGCTGGAATGTAATGGCGATACGCTCCAGCTCCCCGGAAAATCGTTGGGAATATCTGATTCTTATCTGCAATTTTTTTCATTGCCCGGCGCACTTCTAATTCAGACATTCCCTCTGGAATCTTAAGCCCGTCTTTGACCTTCACTTCATCTGGAATATGCCCAAATAATTCTTCCATTGACTGGAAACCAATCTCGGACAACATCGCCGTTCTTTCTTCTTTCGTATTCGGAACATAGCTTCCCATACAGGTCACCGCCTTTCTATTAGTCCTGTTCGCTCTCTACAAAAGCCTGATACTCTTCTGCTGTTAATAATTCCTCTTTCTCCGTAATATCTTTCACTTTTACCAGCCATGCATCATAAGGCGCTTCATTCATTTTTTCGGGGGCATCCAGCAGCTCTTCATTCACCTCACATATCACACCGGATACTGGTGCATAAACATCCGATACCGCCTTTACAGACTCTACATCTGCGAAGGAGTCGCCTACATTGACTTCGTCGCCTTCTTCCGGCAGATTTACAAATACCAGGTCACCCAATTCAGACTGTGCATAATCTGTCAGCCCGATTACTACGATATCTCCCTCTTCTTTTACCCACTCGTGTGATTTTGAATACTTTAATTCTGCTCTTAACTCCATAATTTTGCTCTCCTTGTCCTCTTTTATTTTTCTTATTTGCTTCTCTTATAAAATGGTAAGGCAACCACCTCTGCTTCCACCATACGGCCTCTTACCTCTACACTTACCTGCGTTCCTACTTCTGTATATGCAGTCTCTAACATTGCCATTGCTGCCGGATATCCAAGATATGGGCAATGCGTACCGGATGTTGTATGTCCGATTACCTTTCCATCCACATATACGTCCTGATGTTCGCGAATCACACCTCTTCCCGTGACCTTGAGTCCGACTCTTTTCCTCGTTAATTCCCCCTTTTCTTCCAGAGCCTTCTTTCCGATAAATTCTTCCTTTGCCATCTTAACAGCGAATCCAAGTCCCGTCTCGAGCGGAGTCACCTCGTCATCCATCTCATGACCATATAGCGGCATTGCTGCCTCCATTCGAAGTGTATCTCTCGCCCCGAGGCCGCATGGAATCAACCCTTCTTCTTTTCCATTCTCCAGCAGGATATCCCACATCTCTTCTGCTTTACTACTTGGCAGATATAGCTCCACCCCATCTTCACCTGTATAACCTGTTTTCGATACAATACAGGGAATCCCGGCAACCTTAGCATCGAATATGGCATGATAATATTTCTTTGGGATATTCTCCTCTGTAGTCAGCTTTCTTAGGATATCCATTGCTTTTGGTCCCTGCAGTGCAAGCTGTGCATAGTCCTTAGACACATCCGTAAATGTAACCTCACCAAACTGATGATCCAGCATCCACTGATAATCCTTATCTTTATTTGAAGCATTTACAACAATAAAGTAATGATGATCGGATTGTTTGTACACAATCAAGTCGTCCACTGTTCCTCCTTTTTCATTACACATCGGACTGTACCTTGCCTGCCCATCCACCAAATTGTCAAAATTGTTCGTAAGAAGCATCTGCAGATTCGCGAGTGCATCTGTACCTTCGCAGAGAATCTCACCCATATGGGACACATCGAACAATCCTGCCTGTGTACGGACTGCCATGTGTTCCTTGATAACACCTGTCTTGTACTGCACCGGCAGGAGATATCCTCCAAACGGTACCATCTTTCCTCCTGCTTTTACATGTGCTTCATAAAGCGGGGTCTTCAGTTCCATAATCTTACCCTCCTTTGATTTGTTTGACTCTGTTATGGATCAGATTTAACAAAACAGGGAGATAAACATTCCTAACACTTCCTTAGAAATCTTTATCTCCCTGTTCATCCTCCAGAGCTTCGTCCATGCCTAATTCTGTTGCCTGAGAGTTTCGAGTTATCTCTTGCACCTTCGGCGTTATTATATAAAAGCTTATAATAATCTCTCTTAGACATATCAACCGATTACTTTTATGGACTTTAGTATAATGCGACTGAAATTATTTGTCAATGAAAGTTTATTTTTTAACGTTGCCCTAAAATTATATGCAATTTTCAAAATTATCTTTCTATACGCTCTTTATTTTCAATTTTCTCACAATCTACTCTATTACACTGCTTTTATTCACAGCTGTTTATTTTCAAATTATTTATCCAAGTTCTTCCCCATTCGTCTCAATCACTTTTTTATACCAATAGAATGACTTTTTCCGCGTTCGTTTTAAGCTGCCATTTCCGTCATTATCCTTATCCACATAAATGAATCCATACCGCTTTTTCATCTCACCGGTCGTAAAGGATACGCAGTCGAGACATCCCCAAGGGGTATACCCCAACAAGTCTACCCCATCTTCAATGACCGCCTTCTTCATCTCCTGAATATGTGCTCTCAAGTATTCAATACGATAATCATCACGAATACTTCCATCCTCTTCTACTTTATCTATCGCACCAAAACCATTTTCTACAATGAAAAGTGGAATTTGATACCGCTCATATAACAGATTCAATGCATAGCGCAGCCCCACCGGATCGATCTGCCATCCCCAGTCACTTGCCTTCACATAAGGATTCGGTACGCTTCCAGGGAATCCATCTACTCCATTTCCTTCTACAGAAGCATCTGCTTTTACTGCATTTGTCATATAATAGCTAAGCCCGACATAATCCACGATACCTTCACGCAGTATCCTCTCGTCTTCTGGTTCCATTTCCACATGAATCCCTCTGCGCTCCCACTCCGGCCAAACATAAGAAGGATATTTTCCTCTGACATGAACATCTCCGAACAGGAATCTGTCATGCATGGCCTCCACAGAAAACATCATGTCATCTGGGTTGCAGGAATATGGGTAGAGCGGCACACATGCCATCATACAGCCTATTTTGAAACCTGGATTAATTTTATGGCCTTCCCTCACCACAAGGGCACTTGCAACTAATTCATGATGGACCACCTGGTACATACACTCTTCCGGGTTCGCTTCTTGGTTAAATATCACACCGGAGCAGGTATAACCGAATAGTGGGTATTTATAGTTTTTCTGGTTATTGATTTCATTAAATGTCATCCAGTATTTGACTTTATCCCGATACCGTTCCATTACTGTCAGAGCATATTTCACAAAAAAATCAATTACTTTTCGATTCTTCCACCCACCATACCTTTTTACCAAATGATACGGCATTTCAAAATGTGACAGCGTTACGACCGGCTCAATATGATACTTTAACAGCTCATTGAACAGATCATCATAGAATCTAAGCCCTTCTTCATTTGGAAATTCCTCGTCTCCATTTGGGAAAATTCTGGTCCAAGCAATTGAGGTACGGAAACACTTGAATCCCATCTCTGCAAACAGTTTGATATCTTCCTTGTAATGTCCATAAAAATCGGACGCCTCGTGATTTGGATAATAATAACCTTCTAAAACACCATCTGTTATCTTTCGGTCAACACCGTGGGCACCGGCAGTCAGGACATCTGCAATGCTTACGCCTTTCCCGCCTTTATCCCATCCTCCTTCGACCTGATGGGCCGCAACTGCCCCTCCCCACAAAAACTCCTTTGGTAATGTACGCATTTTTAAAGTCCTCCTACCTCATTCTCATCACGGTGTCAGACAAAGCCTTATGTCTGCCTTCTACAATCTCAATGTTCTCTTTGGTATTTGTCAAGATGTAAATAACTGTGCTGTCATACCCAGCTCTTTCAATCTCAGCTTTATCAAATTCTACAAGCAGATCACCTGTTTTCACAGATGCCCCCTGCTGAATGTGTACTATAAATCCCTTCCCATTTAACTCTACAGTATCAAGCCCGATGTGAATCAAGAATTCATGTCCCTTTCCATCGTTCAATCCAACTGCATGCCCTGTCGGAAAAACAACCTCCGCAATCCCATCGAATGGGGCATAGACCTTTCCATCTTCTGGCTGGATGCCGACGCCCTTTCCCATGGCCTCTGATGCAAATGCTTCATCTTTTACATTCTTTACTGAAATCACATTTCCTGTAACAGGAGCCGTAAATGCAAAGCTTTCCACTGTCTCTTCCGCCTGCACTGCCGGCATACTATCTTTGATCAGTTTTTCTTTTTTCTGCTGGTCTTCTGTCACAGAATCTGGTGCTTCCTCTTTAAATCCAACAATAAATGTGAGCACAGCTCCTAATACGAATGCAACTAAAATGGATACTAACAATCCGATAAACTGTGTCGTATGTCCAGTTTTAAAATATGCTGGAAGTGTAGCAATACCCGGCATATTGTATCCCCAGGATACTGCATGGAACGCACCTCCTATGGCGCCGCCCACGGCACCAGCAATACAACCGCAGATCATCGGCTTTTTCAATCGCAGATTGACTCCATAGATGGCAGGCTCTGTGATTCCGAAAAGCCCGGTAAGTGCTGCAGATGCGGAAACACCTTTCATTTCTTTATCTTTTGTTTTCAAGAATACTCCCAATGCGGCTGCTGCCTGCAATCCCGTAAAAGTATCATACCCAAGGGACGCATAATTGCCGACTGTAACGGGCGTAATTCCCCAGTGTACCCCAAAGATCACCAATACTTCCCAAAAACCGCCGACAACGATTCCTGCCACAATTGGGCTTAAATCATAAAGTGTATTGTAGATTCCTCCAATCGCACCGCCGATTGTATTTCCAATGGGACCAAATGCCAGCAAGGTAAGTGGAACCATAATCGCAATCGTGAACATCGGTGTAAATAGATTCCTGACAACCAGAGGTAAATGCTTCTCAAAAAACTTCTCCACATAAGAGGCTGCCCATACAGCCAGGATGATCGGTATTACAGAAGAAGTATAGCTTAAAAGCTGTACCGGAAGCCCTAGAAAATGGATGGCTTCCCCCGCATTTACCATTGCGATATAATCCGGTGATACTAAGGCACATGCAATAACCACTGCGATAAAGGTATTCATTCCAAATTTCTTTGATGCAGTGACAGCGATCAGCACAGGAAGGAAGGTAAATGCTGTCCATGAAATAAAATTCAAAATCTGGTAGGTTCCCCCTGTTGTATCGATCGCATTTAGTGCCACCAGGACACCTAGAATTCCCTGTAAGATACCACATGCCGCCAATGTATAAAGAAATGGGGCAAAAATTGCAGAAATGACGTCCACGATCCTGCTGAATACACTGACCTTCTGGCCACCCTTGCTGTCTGCATTTTCATCAATTGTTACCAGCTCTGTAACAAATCCATATGCATCTTTTACGTGGTTTCCAATTACTACCTGAAACTGGCCTGATGCCTGTACTGTAGTAATGACTCCCGGGATTTTGGCGACTTTGTCTTTGTCTACAAGTGATTCATTTTTTAAAATAAATCTGAGCCTTGTTGCACAGTGCGTCACATTCGTGATGTTTTCGTTTCCGCCGAGTTCTTTTACTAATTCACCCGCTGTTTTGCGATAGTCAATAGCCATCTTATCTCTCTCCTTTTTTGTTCCTGTTTTTTATCTGAGTGCATTGTAGCATTTCTGTTTTTTCTTTTCTACAATATTTCAAATGCCGGAACATGTACAAATCCAAAAGAATTTGTTACATTTCTGATACAGGCTGTATCAAATAAGATATCGGATATTATCAGCTATAATTGAAAAGACGGCTTCTACAGCCGTCTTCCAATTGCCTCTATTAGATAAATCACAGGAACCTGTGTTGTCATATTCACATGATTCCCAATATCTGATTCCATTACATAATACGAAAGGTTAAAATCCGAAATTTTCGCAAGTGTTGTAGAATTCCTGTTTGTGATACTGATTATTTTACAGTTGTTCTGCTTGAACCGGTTCACCATCTCTATGACCTGTTCGGTCTCCCCTGATACGGACAGTGCAATGACTACCAGATCCTCCACGCCTCCCAATACAGGGAAGTATGGGTCTTCAATATACTGGCTGAATTTGCCAAGATTTGAAAAGTATCTGGCTCCATATTTCCCCAAAATACCTGAGGTCCCAAGCCCGATAAAGATGACCTGCTTCGCCGCCCTTACAATATCGGCCGCCCCATAAATGGCTTTTTGAAACGTCTCCGTTCCCACTTTTTCGAAATACTCCTGCATCTCGATAAGGTCTTCTACATTCTGATGTCGTTTTTCCTGCTCTACATACATCTTGAACTTCACTTTAAATTCCGAATATCCGTCGAACCCCGCCTTCTTACAAAATCGCATGACTGTGGATGTAGAGACATGGACAGCATCCGCCAATTCACGCACGGTCATATACCCGACTGTCTGCTGATTCTTCATAATATAATCATACACCAGCATTTCTAATTCATTCAATGACTTGATTACTTCATAACGGAACATCCCGTAAAATCCTCCAGTACTCTTTTTTAGATCTTCATTGCCGCCTCATATGCGCTCCAGACTACAGACCTTAGATTCCCGACCTTTTTACAGTCTCCGACCAGATAGGTATTCTTTCTCTGATCCACCAGCGGCGTGGAGATATATCCCGCAGAGCTGATGACAGAATCACATGGGATCTCCACCTCCTTTCCATCCTTGGTCCTGCAGATGATGGAGCCTTCCCTGACCTCTTTGAGCGTGGTCTCTAAGTAGACTGGAACCTTGTGGAGCGCGAACCATTCACGTAAATAGGAACTGTTGGCAAGGCAGACCCCTTTCTGGGAAATAAGGTCATCCTTCATCTCTATGATGATCGGCTTCTTGCCCTTTAGTGCCAGCTCATATGCGATCTCACTTCCTGTCAGACCTCCGCCGATTACTGCCACCACTTCTCCTACCTCTCTGCCATTTAGATATTCACAAGCCTCGATCATCAGTTCATAACCGGGTACACCTTTTAACAGCCTTGGTGCAGCTCCCGTTGCAATGATGACCGGAGCATTCCCGAACTGTGAGGTATCCATGATTTCCTCCCGCAGATGGACCTCCACATTCAGTAATCCCATCTGTCGTCTGTACCAGGTAAGCAGATCCCTGAGCTTCTCCTTATAAGATTCTGCACTCGCAGGAATAAAGGTTCCGCCCAAAATTCCACTTCGCTCGTGAATCACAGGTTCATGCCCTTTTAACTTCAAGACTCTGGCAGCCTCCATGCCGGCGATTCCTCCTCCAATGATGTGTACAGTCTTCGGCGATGATGTCTTCTGTATATAATGCTTGTCCCACTGCATGGTCTCGGCATTGACCGCACACCGGGACAGATGCAGACTGTCTGACAGATCCTGGTCATTTGGCACCCCTTTATAATGGCACATGTTAAAGCATCCATTATGACATAAGATGCAGGGGCGGATATCCTCTTCTCTGCCTTCCATCATCTTTGTGACCCATTCCTGATCCGCCAGGAATTGACGTGCAAAACCTGCACCGTCTATCTTTCCCTCTGCAATAGAGGCTGCCGCTGCGCGTGGGTCCATCCGTCCTGCACAGACCACTGGAATATCAACGAAGCGTTTGATGTGCTCCACGTCCGTTAAATTACAATTCTCCGGCATATAGATTGGAGGATGCGCCCAATACCATGCATCATATGTGCCGTTATCACAATTGAGCATATCATATCCTGCATCCTGAAGGTATTTTGCAGCCTTTTCGGACTCCTCCATGTCTCTGCCCGCCTCTGTGAATGTTTCTCCCGGCAGCGCACCTTCCCGGAATCCTTTCGTCATAGAACGGACGCTGTATCTTAATGACACCGGAAAGTCATCTCCACACTCTTTCTTGATTGCCTGTACGATCTCCACTGGGAAACGATAGCGGTTCTCGAAGGAGCCGCCATACTGGTCTGTACGGTGATTCACGTATTTTAAAGTAAACTGATCCAGCAGATATCCTTCATGCACTGCATGAATCTCCACACCGTCCACGCCTGCCTCCTTAAGAAGCTTCGCACACCTCGCAAATGCTGCCACATATTCCTTGATTTCTTCTACCGTAAGTTCTCTGGACGGAACCTTATCGGACCAACGGTTCGGAGATGGACTTGCCGTTGCTGTGATCTTATCCAAATCCATAAATGGCTTCGAAAGCACACGCAGCAGCTTGTTCGTATAAAGAGTCTCCATCATCGTACTGATCGTGAAGGAGCGTCCAAATCCCGCGGTCAACTGCACGAACAACTTCGCACCTGTCTCGTGGAACTTCGGGAGCCAGTTCTTTAGATCCTCATACATCTTCTCATTTTTATACAGCCACTGCCCATACATCGGGTTATAGACCGGCTGGCATCCTGGCAGCACCAAACCTGCATTGTTCTTCGCCACCTCCATGATAAAGCGTGCCCCCTCTTGATCAAAGTGGTGTTTCTCCATCCAGCCCAAAAGGTTCGTTCCTCCCATTGAGGTCAACACAATACGGTTCTTGATTTCACAATTTCCAATCTTCCACGGGGTAAATAACGGTTCCAGTCTAGGGTCCATTCTCATTCCTCCTTGTGATGCGATTCTTTTCACGTGTCTTTTGTAATGATTGTATCACATATCAGTCTTAAATGCTCCTCTTTTGGTATTTATGATAGCCAAAAAAGGAACGGCTCCCCGTTGAGGTTCCCCGTTCCTTTCTTGTTCTTTCATTTACTGCATCGCTGTAGATCCGTCCACAGGACATGCGTTATGAGATGCCCTGTGGGTTTGATTTATCTGCGTTTCTTCTTATAGGCCGCAACTGAGATTACCAGTGCTGCCGCTGTCAGCATCAGGATATAAGTCCATATATCTGTGACATCTCCTGTCTTGACTTTCTTTTCAAGCTTCTGTACCAGTGAGTCTGGTTTCTTCGGTTTCTCATCTGTTCCCGGCTTCTTTGGCTGTTCTGTCTTATCATCCTTCCCGGGCTCCTTAGATGGGTCCTCCTTTTTTGGTGTCTTCTTATCGATCATCTCGATCTGAAGCATCTTATTCTCGTTTGGTCCCACAGTCTCTGTTGGTATAGTGAACGTAACAGGCTCTGCAATCTCATAACCTGCTGGTGCCTTAGTCTCAACCAGGCGATAAGTCTTTCCGATAATCAATTTTCCATATGAGGTATAGGTCTCCCCTGCCTTGGAGGTCCAGGACTCCACTACGTTTCCTTCCTCATCCTGCACTTGCAGTTCGGCCCCTTTCAACAGATTACCGTCCTCGTCCTTCTTGGCAAATTCTACCTGGACCTGAGGCTCTTTCCAGACAATTCCGCCAGTCTTTGGATCTACTTCTGCAGTCCCCTTCCCATCATCAAATGACTGGATCATGACGGTGCCATTTTCCATCTTAAAGGAAATCGTAAACGGCTGTTCAGATATATAGCATCCATCCGGTGCAGCCAGTTCCCGGACCTGATATTCGGTATCCATCAGGACTCCGGTAAATCTTAAGATTCCCTTCTCATCTGTTGTGGACTTCGCGATCTGTATCCATCCGTCACTTCCATCATTTTCTGTAAATGCGAATGTAGAAATTCCCTTTGCAGAAACTGCCCGCTTATACAGTCCGTAAGTAGATCCCGGCAGCTTCCGGTCTGGATTCTTCTCATCGACCTTCTCGATCACGATATCGGTCCGCTCTACATCATTAATCACTGTATTATCTGCCACTTGTGTTGCATCCGCCATCTGTAATCCGGCGAACTGGCCGTTCTGATCAAGGACAGCCATGTATGTCTTTTCGTCCAGCTTATAGTGTTTAGATACAGCCTCCTTAGGCAGAGCCGTTTCTTTGATGTAATAGGTTCCAATCGCTAATTTCTGAAATACTACCTCACCACTCGAGTCACTGACCGCCTCTGCCACTTTGGATGCCTCTTGAGTTTCTGGATCGGTGTAGGCCGTAAACGTCACGCCTTCCATAATTTCCGCTGCATCTGGCGACGGTGCTCCAATCGCGGTATCAGAACAGTTCTCGTTATAAATGCCGACCTTGTTGAACCGGATTTCAGTCTGAGTATTGGTAATTACGCCCTGATCTACACTCAAGACCAGATCAGATTGATATCTGCCGATATAAAATTCATATCTTGTGTCATTGGTCACATATCCGTCTAATGGCAAAGTCTCCTCAATATAATACTCGCCCCACGTAAGCCCGCTGACAGTCAGTTCTCCTGCTTCGCCTGGTTCTGCCTTCCATTCCTGCCCGGCAGTCCTTGTATAGTTGTTTCCTGTAGAAAATTCCCCTGTCATCTGAAAACGATCTTCCTCGTCCTTCTGATAGAGTGTAAATACTACATCATCCAGCTTTTGTCCATCCAGGCTGTCCTGCTTGGTAAGTCTCAGAGTCCCGGTCTTCCTTTCATTTGCCACCACATTCTTCGTCGTATCCGGCTCCAGGAGGATGGAATCCTCTGTATGGTCATCTACAGTAAATTCCTTCACATATACCAAAGCCTCACTGGATGCATCCACATATCCCTTCGGTGCCTTGATCTCAGCGAGTCTGTATGTTCCTTTCTTTCCGATCGTAAAGACTGCCGTACCGGTGCTGTCCGTCGTTGCCTCCGCCGCAGCTTCTGTCACCTGATTTCCCTTGGCATCCTGGATTCTCGTCAGACTAAATACCGCACCTGCGAGGACGCTTTGATTCTCTTTATCCTGCTTTTCAAGCCTGAGCTGCCTTCTGTATTCGCTATTCTCCGCTCTTACGATCTTTGTATCCGGCTGGCTGACCACATCTTCGTTCTGCTTCCCTTCTATTGTAAACAAAATCGGAGTTTCATCTAACTGATATCCATCTGGCGTGCTCGTCTCTTTCAGATAATATCTGCCATAGAAAAGGCCGTCGTCCAATGTCTTTGTACTGTCATCCTGTCTCTGGATATCAGAACCTTTCATGCTCCAGGTCCCATCTGCTGTGGTAGTGATTCCGGATGCAAGAAGCACATCCGTATCAGCCGGTGCTTCTCCAGCCTGCTGATAAAGTGAAAATACTGCACCCTCAATCGGTGTATTCGTTCCGTTCTGCGTCTTGACCAGTGTAAATGTCCCAACCACTCGTTCATCTGTCATGGTAATTATATTTCCATCTACTCTGCCCTTTTGCTTCTTTGTGTTTGCGGTCTGCTTGATTTCTATGGTATTATCACTCTTAAGTTCGAAACAAATCGGCTCTGCTGTCACATACCCTGTCGGTGCTTTTGTTTCCTTTAACCAGTACGTACCTGTCGGAAGACCACGCAGCTTATATACCTCATCTGCTTTGCTGGTCCAGTTCAGCTTTGTTTTGTTCAAGGAGACAAGGCTGCCGATTTTCCCCTGATCGTCACTGTAAATTCCAAGCTTAGCACCATCAAGCGGCTGTCCCTTCTCATCCACCTTTCGTATTCCCAAATCGGTCCTGCGATTCTGAATCTCCAAGGTCAGACCGTTCTGGTCTAAGGTAATTTGGTCCTTGAGCACCGTATTTTCTGCTATCAGGCTCTCCTCAACGATTCTGCCATCCCTGCTGATCTGAAATTTAACAGGTGCCTCCAATGCCACATATGGCGATCCAACTTTTACATTCTCTGTCAACAGATAACGCTGCCCTGCTTCCAGTATGGAGTTAAGTTCCTCTATCCTGCTGCCCTTGCTGTCCGCCACTTCTAAGAATCCCTCTGCATTTGAACTTAAGCTCCACGATTTTTTCCCGCTATCTGATTCTTTTGTCAGCGTAAACAGGATTCCCTGAATTGCTGTTCCTGCATCATCCTTCTTGCAGATACGAATCTTTAGTGACTGATCCACAACCAGATATGGCTGGTCAGCTGTCACTGTTGTCTCCCCGGCCTTTACAACACCATCCTTGTCCACAAAAATCTCAAAGTCCGCTGCATAGCTGTAGCCTGCCAGCGCCCTTTCCTCATGGACAGTATAGGTATTTTCGTGTTTTAACTGATAAGAAAGCTCTGCTGTTCCATTTTCTCCAGTTGTCAGCTTTATCTCCTTTTTACTGCCGTCCATGAATGAGCTTCCTGCCTTCGGTGTCACGACGAATCCAACACCTTCCTGAGGGGCCCCGGACTCTGTTGTCTTTTTCAATGAAAATACGATTGGTTCGTTTTTTAATTGAACGACGACTGATTCCTTCGATGCATCCTTACCAACACTATATCCCGTGTTCTTCCATGCATCCTGATCCAGTTCTGCGATTGTTCCGTCCTGATTCAGTGTAAATTTGACTACTGTCTTCTCACGGACATACCCTTCGGGTGCTGTGATCTCGGTCAGACTATAGGACTGTCCCTGCGCAAGGTTCATGCCTTTCGTATGGAATGTCTCATTCAATGCACTGGTGAGAGAAAGATCTTCCTCCTTGCTGGTCACTGTCAATACACGCAAAGCATCCTCAAGCACTCCGTCCTGTACAAACCTTCCTTCTAATTGGAAGACTGCTCCTGCCAGTATCTTCCCGGATTCATTCACTTTCCGAAGTTTAATATCGATGGGATCGTCCCGATAAATCAGAGTCTGCTTCTGCAAATCTGCAGGATCTAACTGTGCCGGACAATTTTCTATCGGGGCTGTGATTTTTACCTCTCCCTTTTCATTGAACTTCACCTTGACATCCAGTCCCAGAAGGAACCCGTCTGATGCCGTTTTTTCATGCAGTGTATAAGTCTCACCGACCAGGAAACCTCTTTCGTTATTCGCCTGTTCCAGTGTTTTGACTGTATCTGTTTTATCCTGATAATCTTTAAATTTTCCTATTATGTCAAATTCTGCACCGCTTAATTCTACGTCTGTATCCGTAGATTTCTTTATAATCTTCAAGCTGACTGGAGTCTCTTCTAATGTCATTCTAATCTCACGGTCTCCAGAAGCGCTTACTTCTATCGTGTTATTCTGACAGATCTGCTCAGCCTTTTCATAACCATCAGGTGCTTTTGTCTCCTCAATTGTATACTTTCCTGCCAGTATCCGGTAATCCGGCACCTCTTTTGAGCCCGCATTATAGAGATAATCGGCCTTCACACCATTTTTCATCTCTTTTACTTGGACACTTTCAGATACGGTGTCCGGTATAGGTGCCAGGACATATTCGCCATCACCAGAATCCTTCAACATTCCGACCACCTTGCCCTGATTCTGCCCTTCTGTTTCTTTGAGCTGGAATTCTGCGCCTGTCACTTTGAGATTCTGTTTTGTCGCATCTACCTTCGTCAGTATCACTTTTCCACGAATCAGGCTATTCACAAAAAGATGGTCCTTTAAAGCCTCTTTGCCTTCTTTCACATGATCCACCTTGAGCTGGTCTCCACATCCATCCCCTGACAAGATCCTGTCCCTCCAAACATAGAAGCTGTCTCCCTGCCCGGCGTTTGTTCCGTCAATGACCGCGAAGGCGTTTGTATCTGTTACCATATCCAATCCGTCTGGTGCAGATATTTCTTTTATGGAATAGGTCTTTCCCACCCAGAGATGTTTGGATACATCTGGGTTTTTTGCATCCTTGTACGCACCGTCTGCATCTGGTGCAAACTGTCCCTGACTGTTCGTATCCAGGGTCAGATATGGTGCACCTGATGCCTTGTCACCTTCATAGACCGCAAACCTGGCACCCGATGCTTTTTGATCTGCTTTTGCCTGTAATGTCCCATCGGCATTTTCATTTCCTGCTGTTTTTTGAACCTGCACATAGAAGTGCTGTATCTGATTGACTACGGTATAGCCTCCACCCTGCAGTACCAATTTGGTCCATTTCCCAGTCATTTTTGGTGTAAAGCCGACATAGTGATCTGTCTGCAATTCTCCATCAAAACTCTGTGTCATACGGACCTCTGTCAGATCTGAACCGACGCCTGCCCCTATGGATATATGGATCGCAGGTTTACCGTAGCTATCCAAAAGATTGCCTCCTGCCGTATTTTCCACAAGCAGATAATCACCATATGGCAGATTCTTTAATTCAAGACTTCCATCCAGGCCCGTCATCGGAGTCGTGATTTGACCTGCCGCAGAATTCTGAGTGAAGGGCTGATATTGATAATAGCTGTCCGCGCTCTTTGCGTCTACCTCTAATCCTGCTCCGTCAGTCCCAATCGCTTTGCTATTGCGGCGGTAAACATAAAACTCCTTATCTGCCAGTGGGTTCCCATCCTGATCCTGTTTCATGAATTTGACAGCGTATGCGTTCAGACTATTCTTCACATATCCAGGAACCGCATTCAGGCCTGTCACTTCATAGGAGAAAACAGGTGTTCCGCTCGAATTCGTGCTGAGTGAAAAGTTTTCTCTCTTGATTTCAATGGATTCTGCCTTTTTGTAACCTGTCGGTGTCTCTATCTCCTTCAGTACATAATTGCTATATTCTACATCATTAAATACGACCTTGCCATCTGCATTGGATGTGGCTAAGTATGTAGGGCTATTTGCAATGTCTGTACCAATCTTACGGAATAGTCCGAATTTTGCACCATCCAGAACTATTTTATTGTCATGGAATGCTGTAAGTCCTGTACTACCTGCATCTGCCACTTTTGTAAATGCAATCGTTCCTTTAATCGCTGTGTTCGAATATACGCCATTCTGAATGAAGTCCAGTGCATCGGCTGACGTATCCTTCTTCTCATACGTTACCAGAATCTTCTTTGCATAATATGGTTGATCTTTACTGTCTGTTCCCAGCACCTTGTCTTTATCCACTGCTTCATTCACAATCACCTTAACGTGATCCTTTTGGACATATCCATCCACCTTTTCCACAAACCCGGTGTCCGTTTTCATCCCCTCTGACAGAAGATAGACTCCCACCGGAACATCGGTAAAATGAACTTTCCCGTCTGTGCCAGATGTCTGTACCTGAACAAATGTAGAATTTGGTTTTCCCGCAATTTCCGTGCTTTTCAGTTGGAATGCGATCTGATCTAACTTTTCTGTATTCCCCTGTGGATTCTCTCCATTCGCTGGAGAATCTTCGTATTTTACCTGTTTGGTAAAGGAGAAATCTCCCAGCAGATAGCCATCCTGTATCATTTGGATTTCCTGCCCTCCCACGCTTCCTGATACTACTTCTTTTGTCAGTTGAGTATTATGGTTCGCACTTCCGCTGATCGTATACTTGCAGGAATTTGCGCCATCCGCCTCGACTGTCAAGGTATACTCTGCACCAATGGTCATATAAGCCGGGGACGCGACCTCAGTCAATGTATAGGTTCCCGGATCCAGGTTCTTTATCGTAAAGTTCCCATTTACATCATTCGATACATACTGCGTCTTGATCTTATCCTTTAAGTTTCCACCAGGTGTAATTTTAAACACAACACTCTTCTCGGCAGGGGTACCATACGTATATGAAATATTACCTTTGTCATAGTTCACATCTACAGCGACCTTCTTCCCAAAGGTAAAGGTACTGTCAAGCGGTTCATCCGTCAAGGTCAGGGATGCCGTTGTCTCTTTGGGTACATCGGAAACAGCTTTGCGTACGAAGTAGTTCTCTGAATTCAGTGATACCCGACTGCCCGCCTCTACGATACTCGTATAACCGGCATAGTTATCTGGATTCTCTGTAAAGATGATATACGTCGGTTCAGTCGTCTTATATCCTGCAGGGGCCTTTGTCTCAACTAACTTATAGACTAATACCTCTCCTGTACTTGATTTTGCTTTGATATTCAGGAATAATGCATCGCCAGAATGATCTGTCGTCCGATCCTTATTATATTTTCCTACCTCATCCTTTAATTGAATGGTATTCTTGACACTATCTGCTTCGAATGTATATGCTGTCAGTTGGAAGTCTGCGTCCTCAAGCAAAAGTTTTGCATCCTGATCCACTGAGAGATCCACACTATTGCCGCTCGCTTTTGTCATCGTGACCTTTGGGCGTGTGCTCTTAGTCACCATATTTTGGGCCTCAAAATCCCCATTATAACCACCGTCACTGGTGCCGCTTTCATCATAATCTCCGTTTTGTGCACGGTTCAGATACACCTTGTTCTCAATCAGATTCCCTTTCGGCGCATCTACCAGCAATTCTGTCTGAAAGGTAATACGGTATGTATTGTGGTCTTCACTTCCTGTTGGTACATAAAATGCAAAACCTCTTACATCCGGCTGATCACCAGGCTTGGAATTGGAATCAATAGAACGCAGATCTGGAGCTGTGACCTCTACTGCCGGAACATTTACATCCACATTCCCTTCTTGATCAATAGAAACCTTCTCCACCTTGATCGAGTTCATATCCAGCTCATGAATATCCGCATTATGAGTCAGATCCTCCACCAAATGCATTCCACTGATATCTGCCTTGTCAACATTCATGAGGACCGTCCATGTGATAATTCCTTCATCCTTGTTATAAACGCCGGATTTCCCGACCTTCACATGCCCTACCACATGCTCTGCGGTATCCTCTGCTTTAGAGATAGATTGTCCATAAATCTTCCCATCCAATTGAACATGATTGAGAACGATACCGTCCTTGGCGATTCCATTTGCATCCACTTGATTGACTTTGATCCATTCATCCGTCACTTCGCTCTCAAATGTGAATGTATAAGTTTCCTCTATCAGATTCTGGAACTCGATCGTTATCTTATCCCCTGAATCAGCAGTCTGCTTTTGGATCACCGGATCCTTAATTACGCTCTTGTACTGGTCCTGGGCTAAGGACTTTCCATCCTTTTTGATGTCCGTCAACTGCTTCCAGGAGATATCCTTTGGCAGCGTATCTGTAATCTTGGCAGCTTCAATCGGCAGTTTATTCGGATTCACCTCGATCTGCCAGGTCAGCATATGGGTCTGATAGTTATAGCTTCCCACTGCCGTTTTATCGATCAGTCGGTTCGGGACCTGAATAGATCCCTCTGCCGTATCTTCAAATGGCTTTCCATTTAATGTTGCTGTGATTTTTGCCATATTTGATATGATCTGATCGGCACTGTGTACAGCAAGATATTTAGGATCTTTTAATTTTAGTTTAAAATCCAGGACGCAGTAAATATGTTCAGCCGTACCGTTCTCCCAGGTAACCAGATCTCCCAAAGCAATCTGAATGACCTTTTTCTTTTCTGCATTCTGGTAGACCATGTAAGTCCCCGGAACCATCTGATCCAAGTCTTGTACCCTTTTTAATACCGTCGGAGAATCTGCTTCCTCAACAGAATTTTCCTGGTTATACCTTCTCATATTGATCGTCAGGCCCTGATCCACATCCAGGTCATAGGTATCCGAAAGCACATCCTCAATCACGACATTCTGCAGACTTGCGCCATAATGGTTGACATCCATTCGCCAGGTCAGTTCCTGGGTGCTTTCCTTATAAGACACCCCCTTTTTGCTCATTGCTTTTACATGGGAGGTCCCGGTCTTATCCCATGTAATATTCTCTGGAAGAGCTGGTCCAGGACCTTTTCCGTCTCTGTTATACCAAAGCAGCGTTGCCCGGTTCGTGATTTCCGGATTGAGCGTTTTATCCGTCTGTACTTTCACCAGATAGTCATCCACGCTCAGTCCATGCAGATTTAAATCTGTAAAATATTTTACCCGCAGAGGTATCTGTGTGTCCGAACCAGTCCATCCATCTCCCGAACCGAAAGGAAGCACCAAAAGAGCCATCTGTTTCATCTCTGGTTCATCCGGTGTTGCCTCCTCACTCACATAAAATGGATTGGCATCGGCTGTATCATAAAGATAGTAACATGGTCCTGTAATTCCCGCCGTATCAAGGAAGGACTTCAATCCTTCTGCCGACAGATCCTCCCATTTTGGTCCGCCGGTTACTGGCTTAATATCTCCGCTCTTATATACGATATCCCCATTTGATGTATGGACCGTGATTCCGCTGTTAAAATCATACTGATGATCTGTCCAGCAGAGTGTATCCACCAGATATCCATATTCCAGATAAGGAAGCTGTGTATTGGCCGTAATGGTCCATGAATACCGGGCTCCATTCAACTGCTCCTGCTGTCCCTGTTTGCTCAGAAACGTAAACTTCATATTGGTCGTGACTTCATCCGATATGTTCAGAGGATTCGGATCGTCCTTTTTTCTTAACTCTGCCTGATTCTTGAACGCTTCATTCATCTCACCTGCAAGAATTACGTCCTGATATCTGACATCTGTTAATTTTGTCTGAAGCGTGAATTCTGCCTCTGTGACCTGATTGGTCTTCTTATCATTCAACGCTGGAAACTGATATTGGAATGTACGTGTGGCATCATCATAGACATTTTTTAATGCCAGCTCCCTGTCTTGGTAAGTGACCGATTTCAATTCCAGCCCTTCCGGCAATGTATCTGTCACCAAAAGGCCGTTCAGCATCTTCCCATCTTTCAGGACTCCTGACTTGACTGTATAAGTAATTTCTGAATTAGAGACACGCGCAGGCGCTTCCTTTTCTATATAATAGTTAGAATCCTCCGTTCCGCCTGTTCCATCGTCAATGCCTCCTGCTGACTGGTGAATCAATTCCCCATGATCCCCGAACGCCACATCGATCGGGTCGTCACTAACTGCATCTGCATTTAACATTGCTTCCATACTATATAAGGCCACAATGCCTTCATAATAATAGCAAGAGCCATAAAAGTGGAAGGTTACGGTTCCATCCTTCACTATGACCTTTCCGCATGGATCACCTGCATCATCCGTCAGTTCTATATCCTCAGCACTCGAATAATTTCTGAAATCTTGTCCAAGATCAAAGCGATACTCCAACGCTGCCAACTCACCGCTTTCCTCAAGCTGATTCAGATACGCAGTTACCTTGTCTTCATATTCCTTATCAGACAGGCTTCCCTGTACCGGATAATCCGGCCGCTTCATAATCTCATTTTCTAAAGTCTTATAAAGATGATCCTCATCCAGTGTGATATTGAACTTGAAATGGACTCTGAGATCATCTCCCTTTTTGTAGCCCCCATTCTTATTCGAAGCAGTCACCTGAACCCGGGAAAATCCCTCTGGAAGGTCTTCTGCATTGAACGTGTGACTAAAGGAATGTCCGCCTGCATAATTCTGCTCTGCTTCCTTTCCTTCACCAGTGAAAAAGCTGACAACACTTCTGTAAAGACGTTTGAATATATTACCGTCCTCTATGACATTCTCCTTCTCATCATGCTTTCCCTCCAAATTGAGGATGGTGTCCTCCTTCTGACTGCTCTGCGTATGGTCCTTTTGAACGTCCTGGGATTTTACATCCTCCTTCTGACTATCCTGTTCTTTATCGTTGCTCTCCTGTGCATTCTGATGCTTTTCCTCTTCTTTTGAATCTGCTTTCGTTCCATCCGACTGATTGGATTCTTCCTTGACCTCCACAGACATCTTTGGAAGCAGTACCTCCGTCTTGATTCCTTCCTGGAGCGTCAGAGCGCAGACGGTCCCTTCTTCCGTAATATTCTCTTGTTTCCACTGGAAATCGAGGGCGATCACACCAAACAGATTCCCGGAAGCTGGAAGCTCTGTCACCGTAAATGTCACCACATTATCCCGGATCTCATAAGTTCCAAAACTCTCGGTATCTCTGTATTCTGACGGCTCTGCTTCGTATGCTTCCCGGGTGCATACAGACACTGCCGCCGGGCCTCCTGTATCCGTCAGCGCCATATACTCACGTGGAACATAAAAGGAAAATGTATCTCCCTCTTTTAGTTGGTCATCCATCTTAGCCTGGTCAAAAGCAAACCGTATGAATAACTGCTGTGCCTTTACTGTATCCGATTTCACTTTAGACAGATCCAGCCTGTTGTCCATATTCTTCACCGTAACTGCTTGCTGTCCTTCTTCCTGATAAACAATCTTATCGAGAGCTAACGAAAGACTCTCCAGCCTCTGCGTCCAGTCAATGGGCGCTCTCTTTTCTAAATCAGGCTGTCCATTTTCTTCACCGGTCTGTTTTGGGTCTTCAGCCTGTTCAGATTCCTGCCCTGTATTCTCCGGGGCCGGCTGCACCGATGGCTCTTGAGATGGATTTGCAGCACCTTTATCTTGTACTTCTTGCTGTTCCTCCTCTTTGCCGGCTCCTGTCAAAGACTCCTGTGCACCTTTGGATGCTGTGTCCTCTGTCTGTTTATCTGGCAGATCATTCGTCTTAACCGGAACAGACACCTTATCGGTCTGGTCCACAGCCGTATTCCCCTTTGTATCACTGGCCAGGACCACCTCTCCCACACCAGTCTGCATCAGCATAGCCAATATCAGGATAAAGGGCACCACACGTTTTTTTATCCCTTTGTAATATTTGTTAAACATAACTACCTCCCTCTATTATAATCTGAGAATCACATCATAGGTTCTTCCTTGATTAAAATTAATTATATCATGTGGTAAGACTTCTTAATTTCCACCTTTTCTCAAAAAATCACCATTTTTTCGCATCTAAAATGTCCCGCTTTCAGGCGTCAAAAAAACAGACCGCATTACCGCAGTCTGTTCCATTTATTGATTCTATTTTTTCTTTTCTATCTATCTTTATTTGCAGCAAAACTGCAGACCCTCCCGCAGGCCATGCGTTGCAGGATACCGCATAGGGATACCTTTATAGACATCTTTATACTAATAATCTGACTGACACAGTCTCCTTTTCCACCTCATAATCGAATATAGCGTGATTCTTTCTTGCGAATGCCAGCACGCTTTTCACTCCATAACCGTGTCCTTTTTCCTCTTTCGAAACAGGCACCCCTGTATCCGGGGAAATCTCCAAGTCTCCCACATAACTGTTGCTGATTTCCAGCATCAGCTTCCCTTTGACTCCATGCATGGAAATAGCTGCCCTGCGTCTGTCTGGATTGGGCACCTTAGCGGCAGCTTGTACAGCATTTTCCAAAAGATTGGAAACGACCGTAGCGAATTCAAATTCATTGATTGAAATCTTCCTGGGAACTTCTGTCTCTATTGTCAGACTTACCCCCTCCCGCTCGGCAACGGTATTACAATGTGTAATGACACCATTGACTGCAAGGTTATCGCAGTACCGTTTGGGTGTGATTTCCAACACCTTCTGGTCCAACTGCCCCATGACTTTATTTATTTCCTCTATGTCTCCCTCGGCAGCGTAGGACTGAATCTGTCTAAAATAATGCCGCAGATCATGACGAAATACCGCTGTTTCGGCCTCGTGCTCTCTTAAACGTTCTGCTTCATTCTTTAATCGGGATGCATAAGTCTCAAGATATGCATTTTCCTGCTCTATTTCTCCCATTTTAAACTGGTGCGCAACCCCTGCCAGTATAATGAAATAAGAAGTCTCCAACAGAATCAGCAAAATCATGACTCCCAGCAGATTCCTGTAATTATCCCCGTTCCATACACTCTGAGGCCATATCGTCAATGCATAGGTAACCAGCCAGAACAGGAAGGGAATCAGGCACAGAACTCCCCAGAACTTCCATTTTCCTTCCAACAGCCATAACCAGTTCTCTCGGCAGAAATGAACCAGAATCAAGATGACCAAACTATGTACCAGAATCTGACTCGCCAGGGACACGATTATACTTTTGGTTGCCAAAAATGCGATCATTCCTAGCGTATCCCCGACAATTAGAACCACAGCCGTTGTCAGACCGGAAAACAATGCACGAAAATCTTTATATTTGCACAGTCTATAGAGAGACCCCTGCACGATAACCGCTCCAAAGAACGCCTGCAGAATCTGTGTAATATCCTGTTTTACAACAAAATACTGCATATAGTCTAAAAATATACAGCCCACATAAATTTCCGCCATGATGATAATCCTGCGTGAAAGCCGCAGATTAGTGGGAACAAAGTACCAGATAAATATCTGCATAAAAACCATGGAAACCTGTGCCCGCATGAATGACAATTGGTACATCAAACTCCCGCCCCCCTCTGTGACAGGTATTTCAGGTAGCGTTTTTTGGTTTCGGCAGACCGGTTCCTGCTGATGAATACCTGCCTTCCATTATCCAGTGACAATGTCCCGCCCTGTATTGCCTGTATATATTTCATATTTACAAAAAATGATTTATGCGGCTGCAAAAAATCTGGATGTTCGTTCAACGGATAGATACTGTCTTCAAAGGTCTTACGATTATAGGTA
Organism: Faecalicatena faecalis; assembly: GCF_012524165.2. Lineage (GTDB taxonomy): Bacteria > Bacillota > Clostridia > Lachnospirales > Lachnospiraceae > Faecalicatena_A > Faecalicatena_A faecalis. Next base: position 889 of record NZ_JABACJ020000008.1, on the reverse strand, counting down.
CCAACAATCTCCGTCCCATCCTTTAGCACATAGACTGCACATCGGGAAATATTTTCAATATAAATAATATCGGAGACCTTAACTGCAATCAGCCCGTTCTTTGCATTCACACTTACCTTCTGAATCTTGTTTCGCTCGACAGACAATATTCCGACATTCATAGCTTCCTCTAGCTTCTCCGGTACGATAGGTTTTTCCAGATAACGGAGGGCATGGATTCCATAGGCATCAAAGGCAAATTCCTTAGAAAAGGTCGTATAGATAATCTCTGCCTGATCATCTGATTCCCGAATCAACCTTCCCAATTCAATTCCATTGATTTGAGGCATCATAATGTCCAGCACAAAAATGTCAAAACGCTTCTCTTCCAGTCTGCTTTTCAACTTCTCCGAAGAAAGAAAAGTCTCAATATTCCCGTTCCTATCCCGATTCTTTTTGAAATATCCCGTCACATACTGATCAAGCAGTTCCAAATCTGCCTCGTCATTATCACATATAGCAATCTCCAACATCACTATGCCTCCTGAGTTCTCTCCCCTCAAATTCGTAATCAGGAATTCATAGTACAGATATCATAGTACCGAATTCGTTATCCGACAAAATTTGACAAGGTTGGATGTCTATAGTTTAACACAGGAAAAATCCTCCTGTAAACATTTTGATACAGAATCGTGAAATACCAGACATTATTTTATGGATTTTCTTTCCGATAAGCTGCAGACGAATAATTACATATGTTTGGAATAGGAATCCCTGGGACGGCTGTAAATACAGTTTCTTGATTATTCCGGGCGATTAGCCCATGCGCTGAAGCGCGTTCAGCGCATGGGTATCGCCGTTTAGCAAAGGCTGGTCGCAGTTCAGCCCAGGTCATCAAGCATGTGATAGA
>NZ_JABACJ020000007.1 GCF_012524165.2 Faecalicatena faecalis | reverse complement strand
TCTATCACATGCTTGATGACCTGGGCTGAACTGCGACCAGCCTTTGCTAAACGGCGATACCCATGCGCTGAACGCGCTTCAGCGCATGGGCTAATCGCCCGGAATAATCATCTCTGATATTCACAGGGGAATGTGGGTGGATGCGGCCTTTTCACCGGTCATGACCCGCAGTATCCCTCCACAGTCTAATGCATTCTTAATTGTGGTGAGGAGAAGTGGGAACCGTCCATCAAACAGTGTCAGTACGGGAAGAATCGTGAGTGTGGATGTGAGGAACAGGTCCTTTAACACGGGAAGGCCCAATGACATGGCCAGACAGAACCGGTTTATTGTGACGAATGATACTTTGATCAGGAATCGTTCTGGAAATCCAATTCGGCTTTCAGATCTGCGGCCTGGTCAGAATGTGCGGGTGATCCATGCAGATTTCCAGACGGCGAGCATTCCGCCGCAGACAACGGCATTTTATGTGCAGGTGCTTTAAATTGGAGGGATGCCTTAAAAATTCATGTAAATAGAATGGGATAGATTTAACGATATAAGTAAAACCGCCGCAACTCCTTAGATATGTAATATGGGAGATTACGGCGGTTTTTGGTTGATTTATGCTGCTTTATTATCATCTACTACAGTAATTTCAGTGAGGTGATATGGTGAACTATTTTGATAAAAAGTAACTTACTGCAATTCAAGTAATTTATCGGCAATTTTTTGTGTCAGATCTTTTTGTTGTGTTGCTGTCAAACGAGAGGAGGTTCTCAATACTAAAGTTCCTAATACTGTATGAGAGCCTGGATTCAACACACCAGCACCATCAAAAGAAGATAAATAGGCATCACGTTTTGCTGCATCCTCCTGATTTGCGTAGACTTCTACGGCACCACCACCATCATTACCTTTATCTACGATATCATTTCCATAAACTTGACTCTGGTCAATCAAAGGACTTGAAAAATAAATTGTTGCCGTGTATCCACCCTGCTTATTTAGAAGTCCATTTAAATCATGATCCTCGGTTACAGCCTGGCAGGCAGAAATTCCGTTAATGCCTTGTAAACGTTGTATAACGAAGTCACCAGAAGGATTGGTGATTTGTTTTAATTGTAAAATACTGTTTTCAAGGGCAGTCTTTTTCTCTTTTATGTTAGTAATTGCAGAAGAATAATCCAATGGCTCTAAAAGAAGAGAGGTGGCTTTTTGAATTTCATCTGTTTTTTTAGGAACTTCGGGTATTTTTCTTTTTGATGCATTTGCATCAGCAATAGCAAGGGTCAAATCATTTATCGTGGTCTCATCATATGGGGGTTCACCAGAATCCAGTAGGGACTGAGCATCACTAATCTCTTGTTCAAGGTTACTATTTAATTCTGTCACTTTATTTGCGGCACTATTAAATTCAATCACCGCCTTATCATGTGGTTTTTTGATTTTATAGTACCATGCAAAAATGCCAATGATAAACACTACCAAGGCTAATACTATAATAATCCATTTTACTAAGCTGTTTTTTTTACTTGATTTTTCCATAGAATTTCTCCTTTTCATTTTGGACTGAGAGCTTTGATATTACTGTATTTAATTATTCCTTCTTTATAAATTCAATGTATTTAGCAATATCATCTGATTCCCATTTCTGTTTCCACCTAGGAGACAAAGATAGCACATGTGCGTATAAAAGTAAATAAAGATGTGCGCAATTGAGAAATATATTATTGGTAATATATTTAAGTGAGCGTATAGGGAGAATAAAGTGCTTGAATGGGTATGTAAAGAAGGGGGATTGCTATACTTAATTTTGAAAGGTGATATCAGTTTTAGTTGAATCATGTAGGAATTGGGAATATAATAAATTCGTGGTGCCTTTTACGGGAATGTCTGAAAGGTAAAATGAGACGTTTTAAGTTTAGATTAAGAAGAATAAATGTAGCAATAAAAAATTGGTTGTTTAATAATAGAATATATTTTGAGACGATAGTAATGTTAGTTTTGACTATAGCAGGAATCATAGTTTCCTGTGTGAGTGTTTCAGTATCTAAGACTGCAAATGTTTTATCTGATAAGTCAAATGATATCAATCTAGCGAACTTAGAACTGCAGAAAAATGCAATGTTACCAGTACTTAGTTATGTAGAAAATGCTGTTGATGAATCTAATAATGAACAATACTATATTGTGAATACAGGGGATGATTTTTTTAATCCAGACTACAATTGTTATTCTGTATTATCTATCTTAGTAGAAGGAACAGGGAGGGATGATAAAGGGTTTTATGACAAACCAATATATATTAAGTATGTGTTGCCATTGAATATTTCTGTGGATAGTTATAGTGAGTCAGAGAAGCGTTTTTTAATTCATATCGCGAAAGAGCAAAATATTGAAATCTACGACGAGATTGCTATAAGAATAGAATTTGAGATTAAAAAAAGAGGAATAAGGAATTTTATTGTATTTCCTCCCCAAATTAATAGTTATATTTTTTTTAGTTATAATGATAAGTATTTGAAAGAAAGACATACTGATGGATATTTAATGGAAGATATGAGTTACATAAGTATGAAGGAAAAATTATTATTTACAGATATAGCAGAGGAAGATAAAATAAAAGAATTAAGTACAATTATTATTCAGGAGGATGATAATGATTGTGTGGAAATATCTGATAATGTTATAAATGTAGCAATGGAACAATTTGAAAAACAATATTATGCTACGGACAACAAGAGATACTTTCTACCTGGGGATGATTGACTAAAATCCAATTTAAAAAGGTAACTCAATCCATTTAAAATAGCAGGCTGAGAGCCTGTCAAATCTGACTAAATTTTGACTAAAAGTTTCCAGAATTTCTTGGTTTTTATGAGTATTCCTGGGGAATTTTCGAAAGTACGTTCGAACTAAAAAATACACAAAAACCGCCGCAACTCCTTGAAAACACTGAGTTTGCGGCGGTTTAAGTATCAAGCTGGAAATCGGACTTGAACCGACGACCCCTTCATTACGAGTGAAGTGCTCTACCAACTGAGCTATTCCAGCCTATAGTCCGTCAGACGAACCTTTGTTATTATAGCTCTTTTGAGATAAAATTTCAAGAGTTTTTTTAGTTTTCTTATCATGCAAATATGTAACCAATAAACGACCTCATTAAGGGAGTGGAAGAGCGTATTCCAGGCAAATGCTTTATCACAATAAAAATACTCGGTACCATCTATAAAAAATAGGAAGGGTTTCCGAGTATTTTTTAATTGTGTTATGAGTCTGGTCTTATTAGGGAGGCCTGACAGATAGTGTCTCTGCTATTTATTCTCCTCCAGGACCATCGCGTCTCGGAACCTCATCCGGGATGACGTTTGTTGCATTTGTTTCCATTGCCTGTGGGACTTCTACGGTCTGTTTCTGTTCATGAGGGTCTATTGTACGCGCCGGATTGGTTCTGCCAGGCATATTTGTATAATCTTCCATGATAGTCTCCTTTAGATGACAAAATTAGTACAAAGCTATTATTTGTAAATAGGAGGCAAAGTATGCGTCCGTTTCGCAAGATATTTACTAAAAGCTATTGACATATACTGGCTATATGCTAAAATAGTTCAAGAAAGAACAGTTCACAAAAGAACTAAATGAAATGAGGCACAGAGCGTCATCTTAAATAAAAGCAGAAAGCAAGGTGTTATTTATGTTAACGACAAGTGAATTTTTATCTATCACGAATCAATTACAAAAGGCCTATAGTACCAGGATGAATCAGCTTGCCGCGGATAACGGCATGACGAAGGTAGAGATAGACGTTCTACTGTTTGTTTACAATAATCCGCAATACAACACAGCAAAAGAAATCGTGGAATTCAGGCATATCGCAAAATCCTATGTATCGAAAGCAGTTGATCTGCTTGTAAAGCGTGGATATTTATCGATTCAGGAAGATGAATCTGATCGTCGTATCAGCCGGCTTCTCATTAAGGATGAAGCGAAAGAGGTCGTAGAGCAGGCAAGAAAAGCACAGGAGTCAGCCATGCGAATTTTGTTTCAGGGCATCACAGAGGAGGAACTGGATACGTTTGAAAATATCATGCGTAAGATGGCAGAAAATTTAAATATAGACAAGCAGGGAGGAAAGTAAAATGATAGCAAAAATATTGGTATGTTTGGCTGCCGGAATGGGCGCCGGAATTGGGACAGGCCTTGCAGGCCTATCAGCAGCGGCGGTGATTTCACCGATGCTGATTACATTTTTGGGGTTTGATGCATATGAAGCAGTCGGGATTGCACTTGCATCGGATGTGCTGGCATCGGCTATTTCCGCCTATACATATGGAAAGCACAAGAATTTGGATATTAAGAATGGACTTGTCATGCTATTTACAGTCTTGGTATTTACTATGGTAGGAAGCTATATTGCATCTTTGCTTCCGAATACGACAATGGGTGGATTTTCCGTTTTCATGACTCTGCTTTTGGGAATTAAGTTTATCGTAAGACCAGTTATGACAACAAAAGAAAAGCTGGAAGAAAAGGATAAGAAAACGAAGATCATACAATCAATACTATGTGGAATCGTGATTGGGTTCATTTGTGGTTTTATTGGTGCTGGCGGCGGAATGATGATGCTCCTTATGCTGACGAGCATATTGGGATATGAACTGAAGACGGCTGTGGGTACGAGTGTATTCATCATGTCTTTCACGGCTTTTACCGGGGCAGTGTCCCACTTTTCTATCAGCGGCAGTCTGCCGGATATACCGGCATTGATTCTATGTATCCTGTTTACATTGATTGGAGCAAGAGTGGCGGCCAGATTCGCAAATAAGGCTCCGGCTAAGACTTTGAACAGAGCAACAGGAGTTGTTTTATCTATCCTGGGAATCGCAATGGTTGCAGTAAAATATTTATAGTCTATTGGAGAACAGTACGCTGTTGATAGAGTAAAGTTCTACTGTTGCTCTTTCAATCGTGATAAAAGATTGGGGGAGTCAAGATGGCAGCTTTTTGCAGCAAGCCAAATACCACCAAATTCAGGAGAGAGTATAGGGGATGTCCGATACAGGCCATCCCTTTTTAATTCTTTATCAAGCGCATCAAAAATAAGCCTGCCATTTTTAAAAATGCCACCAGAATAGGAGACTGAAATAGAACTGCAGTCTGGAAACAATTTGTTTTTCAGGGCAGATGCAGAAAGGGCAAGTTCATGGGCAGCAGTCTGATAGGCTTGTATTGCCGCTTGATCCCCCTTTTTTGCTGCTTTGGAAAGAAGTTCTTGTAGTGCAGCTATTTCTTTTCTTTTTCCAGCTAAATGAGAATCGTAATACAGGGTCATGTCCAGTGCGTTTTGGATACCAAGTTCTACAGAAACTATATCGTGTAGTGCTCCCTTTTCTATACGTCCATCATCTTCTTTTAAATAAAGTGAGATTGCAAGCATTCCCAGCCAGTATCCAGAACCCTCATCTGAAAGGAGATAGTGCCAGCCATTACATCTTGCAGCTTGGGAAGAAGATGGATTCCTGGCGTAGGCGATCGCTCCTGTCCCAGCTACGAGATGGATGCCGCGTCCCTCTGGCTGAGCACCCCAGAATCCTAATTCTACATCATTACAGATAGTAAGGGGAAGATTCTCAAAACAGGAGGAAAGATATTTAAAAATATAGCGGTCTGCATCTGGAACTTCTCCATAACAAGGGACTCCCAGACAGATACCGGCGAGATTTTGAATGAGAGCATGGTTTCGTTCTAATAGCTCATTCACAGCGCACTGTATTGACAGGCAGACTTGTTTCACCCCTATTTGAGGATGAGAACATCCTGTTTCCAGCAGGGTATCGATTTTGTTTCCGAAGGTATCGGTAAGAAGCCATTTTGTTTTTGTACCTCCGCCATCCATGCTCAGTAGATATTGCATGTCGTGTTTCCTCCTTATATTATAAACTCTAGCTCAATTCAACGGTATAATAAAAAGAATCTCCTTTTACAGTTGTTATAGTGTATTCAATGATAGAATCAAAAGAATATGTAGTTCTTTCGATTCGAATGGCAGTATCCTGCTTCTTTACTCCCAATGTCAATGCATCTTCCTTTGAAAGTTTTACTGCACGAAGATTTTCAGTAGCACGCTCTGGAATGATATTAAAAAATTGCATACTTCCATAGAGTCCTTTTTCACGAATGAGGTCACGTGTCATTTCAGGATAAAGCTTAGTTGGAATATAGGAAACCTCAATAGCATAAGGGACTTTATCTGCATATAGACAGCGAATTAATTCATAGACGGTGTCCTCATTTTCCAGATTCAGGTTCTTTTTTACCTTACCAAGTGCCTTTAGTGTCTGAAATGATAGAATCTTATTTGTGTGTTCAATTCCTTTTGCTTCAAATTCTTCTCTGAGAGTATAGAATTTGGTCAGCTTCTGTTCAATCTGGCGTACTGCTACAAAAGTGCCTTTCCCTTGTTTTCTGTAGATATATCCGTCTTTGGATAATCTGTCAAGTGTATCCCGGACAGTAATCCGGCTGACATTATAACGTTGGCAAAGTTCTCTTTCTGTAGGCATCTTGTCATTAGGTTTCCAGATACCAGAAGTAATCTTGGAAAGCAAAATATCATAAAGTTGAGAATACTTATAATTACTTTTCGCTTCTTCGTTTACCTGATTCATTTGCTAGCTCTCCTTTTATTATTTCACTATATTTTGATATGTTCTAATATTGTTATAAATATTATAAAACAAATATTTGTATTATTTCAATGTAAAAACACGAAATGAGAAAAATAAAAATACAAAATGGTAATTAAATAATATAACAAATGATTCTAATTAACAATCAAAAAATAAAAAACTGTGATAATGAATAAAAACGAAAGTTGAAATTTGTGTAAATATTATAAAAATAAAAAATAAAACATCGAAACGTTGAAAAAACCAAAAAGTTATTATATGATAATAATACCAATTTTGATAAAAATGTTCCTGGGAAGAATAAATGGTATTAAAATAACAATACAATCTAAAGGAGGAGCCTGAATGGTTAAGACAATAGGTGGTTATCCGCGGCCGCAGATGGTGAGAGAAGGCCATTTGATGTTGGATGGAAAATGGGGGTTCGCTTTTGATGATGCTGATATTGGCGAAAGAAGTCAATGGTATACAAAACAATCATCAGATCAAGAAATCCTAGTCCCATTCACTTATGAAACATCTGAAAGTGGCATAGCAGATACTGAATATCATTCAATAGTGTGGTATTGGAAGAAAATAGAACTTTCAGGATGGTACCGGCCGGATACTCATCTGATATTACATTTTGAAGGCTGTGATTATCAGACAAAGGTCTGGGTGAATGGACGTTTGATTGGAGAACACTCAGGTGGGTATTCAAGATTCAGTTTTGATTTGGGAGAACATTCAGAGACTGAAGTTTTAAATATCTGTGTCAGGGTTTCTGACAGCTTATCAGAAGAACAGATGAGGGGAAAGCAGAGGTGGCTTAAGGATAGTTATGGTTGTTGGTATGTTCAGACAACAGGAATCTGGAAAAGTGTGTGGGCAGAGATGGTTCCAGAGAGTTATATTTCTAATCTAAAGATGACACCAGACATTGCAGGACATAAGTTGGAATTAGAGCTGAGCGTTTCTGGTATACAGAATCGGATTGAAGCAGAATGTACTGTGAGCTACCAGGGGAAAAGGATAAATAGCATCAGGAGCATGGTACGAGAAGGAAAGCTTGAAATAGGAATCGACGTCTATGACAAGACAGTCAATGAATGGGGCATTGCACTTTGGGCACCGCAGCATCCTAGTCTCTATGATCTGGATATCAAACTTTATGTAAATGGAGAACTGATGGACCACGTCAGCTCTTATTTTGGAATGAGGGAGATCAGAATTAAGGGAAATAATATTTTATTAAATGGCGAACCGCTTTACCAAAGGTTGATTTTAGATCAAGGGTATTGGAAGGAAAGTGGTCTGACACCAAAGGGAGATGAGGCACTGCTTTTAGATATTGAACGGGTCATAAGTCTTGGATATAACGGGGTAAGAAAGCATCAAAAGACAGAAAATGAGAGATTTTTATATTGGTGTGATGTAAAAGGTCTGCTTGTATGGGAAGAAGCCCCTTCTTTCTATAAATATTCGAGCGAGGCAGTTGCAGGGTTCTGTACACAGTGGCTCGAAATTGTGGAGCAGAATTATAATCATCCATCGATCATCGTATGGACCCCTTTAAATGAATCCTGGGGAATGATGGAGATAGGCAGGGATAAAAAGCAGCAGAGCTTTTCACAAATGGTCTACCATCTAACAAAATGTGTGGATTCTATGCGGCCGGTCATCGTGAATGATGGGTGGGAGCATACGATTTCAGATATCATTACTCTGCATGATTACGAAGAAGATGGAGAGCGGATGTTTGAAAAGTATATGCAATATAAGGACTCTGTTTTATCAGGGGAATTTTATCACAATAATTACCGGAATGCTTTTGCAGAAGGGTTTTCTTACCAGGGTCAGCCGGTCATGATCAGCGAGTTTGGCGGGATTGCTTTTGAGCAGGAAGGAACACAAGGATGGGGGTATGGAAATAAGGTAAAAAGTGCAGATGAGTTCATCGAACGGTTCCAAAAGGTTACACTGTCGGTTAAGAAGCTTCCCTATGTATGTGGATACTGCTATACACAACTAACAGATGTACAGCAGGAAATCAATGGGCTTCTGACGGAAGAAAGAAAGTTTAAAGTGGAGCCAGAAAAAATCCGGGAAATTAATGAGGCACGGGCCGGGATTTTTTTTAATGAAAAGTGCCATTAGGGATTCAGAAAAGGAGGATTATTATGAAAAACGGAAAGAAAAGAGTGTTATCATTCGTACTTGCAGCAGCTATGCTTGCGGGAACTATACTTACAGGATGCGGGAGTGGAAAAGATAGTTCAACAGGAGATTCTAAGAAGGATTCAAAAGAATTGAACCTTTGGATGCACAATGGGGAAGCATTCGTAAAAGAAACAAAGAAAATAGCAGAAAACTTTGAAAAGGAAACTGGAATAAAGGTGAATGTACAGACGTTCCCATATGATGCGATGAGTCAGAAGATGAAAGCAGCATTTACAGCAGGCAATGAGCCGGACATCATTCAGGGATTTGGTGCATGGATGCCTACTTATATTAATCAGGGTCTTTTAGCAGAAGTGCCAGATGAGATGGCTTCTAAGTTTGAGACAGATTATCTCCAGGGTGCGATCGACGGCTATGCAAAGGATGGAAAATATTATGGTGTACCAATAGAGATGAATGTAGAGTACGGATTATTCTATTATCCTGATAAAGTAAAGGAAGCAGGGGTAGAGGGTGCACCAGCTACTTTTGAAGATGTCTTAAAGGTTGCTGAATATCAGGCAAAATACAATGGTGATGTACAGGAATATGGTGGTTTAGAGTTCCATAATGGCGATAACTTCGCAGCACTTTTCCTTTCTTGGATTCTTCAGCACGGGGGAAGTTTTTGGAATGAGGAACAGACCCAAATGGTATTGACAAGCGATGAGGCCAAGGAATCCTGGCAGAAGCTGGTGGACCTTGTGACAGTAAACAAAGTGACAGACACAAAACATATTACAGAAAAAATGCCGACAGAGCAGTATTTCTTCGCAAATAAGGCAGCACAGCTCGTAAAAGGTTCCTGGGCATCAGCAGTGGGGGACGAGCTTGGCAATAAAGACTGGGCGTTTACTTTCATGCCTCCTGTAGCAGGAGATATTCCATATTTCGTAGTGGAAGCAGGCTGGGCGTATGTAGTTTCAGAGAACAGCAGCAATAAGGATGCAGCATGGCAGTTCATCGAATATTGTATGCAGCCAGAAGTTGAGAAAGAATTTAACCTTGGGACAGGTACAATCTCATCTCTTCAGGAAGTGATCGATGATCCGACCTATATGGAAAATGAGGCAAATGTCAGAGTGAAGGACCAGTATCAGTATCTGCAGTACGCAAATAGTGTAGGACCTGTGCAGGATATGGATTTTGTAAAGAAAACCATGTTAGATACATTTGATAAAGCAACCGCTGGAAAGGTGACAACGGACGAGGCACTGGCACAGATGGAAAAGGATATTAATGCGCATATTGATGAATTGATTGCGCAGTCCAAATAAACAAAGGGGGGATATGGCGGGAGTGCCATATCCTCCTCCTTAAGGAGGGACAGAAGTGAAGAAGGAAAGACGGAAAAAAGGCACTGGACGTTCCCAGAGAAACTTTATCATCTGTGGTTTGACTCCAATTATGATTCTCTTTTTTGTATTTTCTGTAATACCGATCATCTATAGCGTGGTCATGTCGCTTTTTAACTACAACGGTTTTCCGCACCCGCCATTTGTAGGAATAAAAAACTATGTTATGCTGTTTCACGATTCGGAATTTTTAGGTGCATTAAAAAACACAGTATTTTTTGTTGTGATTGCTGTTGTATTGAATATTTGTATTGCTACATTCCTGGCGGTTCTGGTGAAATCATTGAAAAAAACGAAGCTAAGAGGATTTTTCAGAGGCTGGTTCTTTCTCCCAGCCGTTGTTCCTATGGTAGCAGTATGTTATGTGTGGCTGATCATGTTTGATCCTGCCAATGGTATTATCAATCAAGTATTGATGCTTTTGGGGATGGGAAGTCCAGTCAACTGGCTGAATGATACACGTACAGCTCTTATGTGTATTGTGGTTGTGACATTATGGTGCGACTTAGGATATAATCTTGTCATTATTATGGCAGGTCTGGACAGTATTCCAGCTACTTTTTTGGAGGCAGCACAAATAGATGGTGCGAACAGTGTTTACCGGTTCTTTAAGATTACACTTCCATTGATGGCAAGAAATATGATGTTTGTTGGTATCATGACAAGTATTTCTTATTTCCAAGTATTCGCTCAAGTACAGATCATGACTCAGGGCGGCCCTGATAATGGAACGAATGTAATCGGGCTGAATATATACAATTATGCATTCAGGTATTCACAGATGGGATATGCATCTGCGATGGCAGTAGTCATGCTGGGAATCATACTGGTTATTTCATTGGTGCAGTTGAAACTTGGTAAAACAGACTGGGAATATTAGGAGGTGGGGAAAATAATGAAAAAAGCAGTAAAAATCGGCAAAGTTTTAATCCTTGTCAGCGGCTTCCTGATTGTGGCATTTCCTTTTTTCTGGTGTCTGATGCTCTCCTTTAAAAGTAATGCGGAGATTATGAGTATTCCAACTACTTTTTTTCCATCGGAATGGATTCTGAATGGATATAAAAAGGTGCTGACAGAAGCTCCATTTTTAAAGTGGCTTTGGAATAGTATTTTTTCTTCTGTTACGACAACGGCAATTGTTGCCCTGACAAGTTGTCTTGGTGGGTATATTTTTGGAAAGTTTAAATTCAGAGGGAAAAATCTTTTGTTTATCTGTGTACTAGCTACTATGATGGTACCATTTCAGGTTACGATGATACCAACATACCTGATATGCAGTAAACTACATATTTTGAATTCAATGTCTGCACTGATTATTCCATATATGGTTTCTGGATTCGGCATTTTCCTTTGTAGACAGTTCGTAGAAAATATCCCGAATGAAGTCATTGAGGCGGCAAGAATTGATGGCGCAGGAGAATGGCGTATCTTTTTTGGAATTGTAATTCAGTCAATTCGGCCCGCAATTGCAGCGCTTTGTATCTTTATTTTCATGGGGAGATGGAATGATTATCTTTGGCCATTAGTAGCATTGATTGATGAGGAGAAGATGACTCTGCCACTGGCATTGAATTTCTTCAACTCCAGTCTTTTGACAGATTATTGTACTTCTATGAGTGCGAGCGTGTTAGTTATGATCCCGATCATCGCGATTTATTTCTTGTTCCAGAAACAGTTCGTGGAGGGAATTACAATGACGGGAATCAAATAAGGTGCAGGAGGATTAAGAGATGAAAAAAGAATTTTTTAAATTTGTGTTCGTAGGGGCGGGAAGTTCCGTATTTACGTTAAGGTTGATTGGAGATATTTTAAAGGAAAAAAGTATCGTAAGAGGACATCTAGCACTTGTTGATATTGATGAAAAGCTGCTAAAAGATACAGAAGAGGCAGTCAAAAAGCTAATTGAATTTTCGGGCCGTGACTTTGAAGTTTCTGCACATGTCAATTATAAAGAGGCACTGCCAGGTACAGATTATTTGTTCATGACAATTGCAACAGGTGCATATCCAAGATGGCAGAAGGATATTGAAGTCTCTACCAGACATGGTGTCCTGCAGTCCGTTGGAGATACAATTGGACCAGGAGGAATCATTCGGGCGCTGCGTACGATTCCAGTGGTGCTTGATATTGCTTATGAGATGGAAAGGGTATGTCCAGATGCATGGATTATAAATTATGCGAACCCGGAAGGCGCAATCTGTTTGGCTCTGCAGAAGTATACAAAGATCAAAAATTTTGGATTATGTCATGGTACACCTGATATGGCAGGACGTCTGGCAAAAGAGGTATTTGGTGTAGAACCGGAAAGGTTTACATATAGGGCAGCAGGAATCAATCACCTCACTTGGTTTACTGATATGAAGATTGATGGAGAAGATGTGTATCCTATCTTAAAAGAACAACTTGCAAAGAGCGGATTTGATAAAAAAGAACCAATATCTGCGCAGCTTTATGAAATTTATGGTCTGTATCCGGCACCGGGCGACAGGCATGTAGGAGAATTTTTCCCTCATTATATGAAGGAGAAGGTTCTTGTGGAGCAGGATTATGAGTGGAAGAATAATGACTTTAAAGTAGTAGATGGCTGGCGAGAGGAAGCTCGGGTTTTATTTGAGGAAGTAAGGAATCAAGGAAGCGGTTATGAAAAATTCTTGGAAGGGTCGGGGGAGACCGCTGCGTATTTTATCCATTCCCTTTCTACTGGAGAGATTTCCAGTGAAATGGTGAACGTAATCAATAAAGGTTATATTGATAATGTGACATCAGAAATCATTGTGGAACTTCCTACTTATATTGATCAGTTCGGACTTCATCCACAGAAAATTGGAAGCCTTCCATCAGGAATTGCTGCCCAATGTGACAGACTGGGCCGTGAGTACCTGTTGATGGTGCAGGCAGCAGCCGAGTGCAGCTATGAATTAGCAAGACAGGCTATGTTCTTGGACCCTCTGGCATCGAACTGTGATTATCCAGAGGCTCTGTTAAAAGATTTGATTCGGGAAAATCTGGACCTTCTTCCGGAAGCATGGCAGGAATATGTTTAGAGATAGGAATCCGGAAAAGAAAAATGAGGATGGTTGACAAGATGGAAAAAGAGATGTTTGGAAAAACAATGGACTACTATAGAGAGCATGGATGCCAATATACAGCATCAGAGATACATTCACAGCCGGCTCTCTGGAAAAAAACAGCGGAAATGCTGTTGGACAGAAAACAGGACATCAGTCATTTCATGGAAAAGATGATGTCTGTAGAACACCTAAGAATCATAACGACTGGTGCTGGATCATCCGCATTCATAGGCGAGACAATGCAGTATCTACTAGCTAAGGAAATGGGAATCAGGATGGAAAATGTTCATACAACAGATATTATCAGTGCTTCCGACAGCGTTCTGTTCGATGTTCCGACCTTGCTGATTTCCTATGGACGATCTGGGGAAAGTCCTGAAAGTTCGGCAGCGGTAAAATTTGCAGAAGAAAAAATTAAGACTGTATACCATATCATTATCGTATGCGATGGAGAAAGTAAGCTGGCTAATGCGGCCCGGGAAAAAGATAATGCATTGGTATTAGTTATGCCGGAAGGGTCCTGTGATAAGGGATTTGCAATGACGAGCAGCGTTAGTTGTATGAGTTTAGCAACATGGTGCATTTTCCACTATCAAGACATAGAAACGTATGCGGGATATCTGTTGAGCCTGGCAGATAGTGCCGAAGAACAGATGGAGATTTTGGCGGAGAAGGCTCAACAGATTGCTGAGAATGAATATCGCCGAATCATATGGTTGGGAACAGGTGCTTTGAAAGGCCTTGCGAGAGAAGCATGTATTAAATCCATGGAATTGTCAGATGGATTCGTCCATGCAGGTTATGATGCCCCGATGGGCTTTCGGCATGGACCCAAAACAGTAATAAATGATGAGACGATTACGATTCATTTTCTGTCAAATCAGGAGGACAGCCTGAGATATGACCTTGATTTTGCGGAAGAAGTCATGCGTGAGAAGCAGGGAAATTTGGTTGTAACAGTGGGAGAGAAAAAGACAAATAATCTGATTTCAGGTGAGGATTATAAGGTTGTGTATACAATACCTGAAGAAATTCCAACTGGTTCAGAGATGGGAGCATATATAAACTGTCTGCTATTTGCTCAGCTTTTATCCATGAAGAAATCGTTGCAGCTTGGTTATACAACTGACAGTCCCAGCCAAAAAGGAGATGTGAACAGGGTGGTACAGGGAGTTGTGATTTACGATTTGAAGGATGGAACACCAATCGAATAACTCGGAATATATGCATTTAAAGAAAGATAAGCCGAATCAGGTCTCCCAGAGGGAGCAAAAACACCTGATTCGGCTTATTTTATGAAAATATTAGAACAAACGGAATACCTGTTCCACGCTGTCGATCATATTTTGCCGCGCATTTTCAGGCTTCATTGCCTCTTCCAGTGTGGTGATTCCGCGTACGATCGGGAAGAAGGCATCAATTCCAGCTTCGTTACATGCCCTTGCGTCTTTGGTCACGCCGCCGGCAAATGCCAAGACTCTTGCACCGTACTTCTTCGCCAGCTTTGCAACTCCCACAGGGGCTTTTCCCATGGCAGTCTGATGATCCAGGCGGCCTTCCCCGGTTACAACGATATCAGCGTCCTTTAACTCCTTCTCCAGTCCAACTGCGTTCAGAATCAGCTCGATCCCTGGTGTCAGTTCTGCGTTCAGATAGCTGAGGAAAGCAAAACCAAGCCCTCCTGCGGCCCCTGCACCATCTGTATCGGCAAAGTGATTCCCGAGTGTTTCGGAAGTTACTTCGGCAAAATGGGCCATATCTGCATCTAACTGTGCCTTAATGTCATCCGTAACGCCTTTCTGTGGTCCATAAATATAGGTAGCTCCATTTTCACCGCAGAGTGGATTCGTTACATCACAGGCAACTTGAAAATGGCATTCGGCAAGTGCTTTTGAGACATGTTCCTTGCGAATTGATGTTACTTTTCCAAGGGCCTGCGCTCCCTGTCCGGCATCCTGGCCGTCTGCATCCAGGAAGGTATATCCCAGAGCCTTGAGCATTCCAATTCCTCCATCATTCGTGGCACTACCGCCGATTCCAATGATAAAATTGCGGCATCCCCTATCTACAGCATCCAGAATCATTTCCCCGACACCGTAGGTGGTGGCAGTCAGCGGATTCTTTTCCTCCTTTGAAACGAGAATGATTCCGGCAGCGGAAGCCATCTCCAGAATTGCTGTCTTGGTTTCTTCCAAATATCCATAATATGCCTGGACTGGTTTCCCGAGCGGCCCGGTGATAGTGATGTCAATACGTTCTCCACCCATACCTTCTATCAGTGCGTCTGTAGTCCCCTCCCCGCCGTCTGCGAGCGGCTTCACGACTACATCAGCATCAGGATGTGCAAGACGCACACCTTCTTTTATGGCAAGTCCTGCCTCCATAGAACTTAAACTTCCCTTCAAAGAATCAATTGCAACTACGACCTTCATATCAAAATCCTCCATTTAAACCATTTTCTAAAATCTGAATCCTTAGTACTTTAGTTATCTTAAGTATAACAAATCATAATCAGAATGATATGGTATAGATAATAGAAAAAAGTCAAAAAATATATTTGATTTAGTATCTATACTAAAAATCAATTTCTGCACAGGAGTGCAAACTGTAATAAAAATGCGTCCTGAAAGATACGGGGATTCAGCCCTGTTTTCCCGGCAATCCGATCCAACTGATATTGAAGGGTGTTCTTGTGGATAAAGAGTGCCTCGGAAGTCTCCTTGAGGGATAGGTTGTTGATAAAGTAGGTTTTTAAAATCTGTACTTCCTTGTTGTTCAGAGGATTCAGAACATGCTCTGAATACAGCTTCTGGATATGTACAGGAAGACTTTCCAGGACAAATTCTATGGAAATGTCCTCAATATTACAGAAAACAGTATTCAACTGACGGGCATGTTTTCTGGCAATCTGGGCGCTGTGGTAGGATTGATTTAACTGATAGAGCGGCCCGAAAGGTCCCATACCGGAGGACAGGCGTCCCTGGTATTTTTCGATGAACTCTTTCGGTGAAAAATGAGAGTATAGCTCACGGTCCAGGATGACGATCCATTCGTTGGGATAGAGATAAAGCGACAGACGACATCCTAAGCTGGAAAAATAAAAACGCAGAGACGGCTCCAGTGTGGTATCCAGCATCTGAATGGAGAGGGCCGCATATTCTTTAGCCGGATCGACCTGATATTTTGCTAACAACGTCTCTAACTGCTTTGGATTCTGGACGTTATCATAGATCAGTGAGGTGACCAGATAATGCAGGGAACGGTTCTCGGAGAGAAGTTCTTCATTTAATTGCTGCTCTTTTAAAAAGACCTCCGTAATCTTAGTGACGAGAAATCCAAATTGCTCTAATTTTTTTGGATTGCCAGTGATGCCGATTGCGGCAATCGGACGCCCTTCCAGAAAGATAGGATAGTTGATTCCGCTCTGTGCGCCTTGAAATATATGCTCCTCATCCACGAGTACAGGTGTGCCGCTTTTAACTGCCTGACATCCGGCTTCATGGAAGGTTCCAATACGTCTGGGGTTCGTGCTCCCGATAATGATTCCAGACGCATTGATTAAATTGATATCATTTCCGACTACTTCATAGACTGCATTTACAATCTGGGCGGCAAGCTGTTTAGAAAGCTCCATTTTTATACCTCCGTAACAAATATATGTTCATTATAACAAAGAATAAGGCTTTTGGGCAGAAAAATTGGAAAATAGAATCGGTTGTTGTGAATTAAGGAGTCAGACGTTATAATGGAAAAAACAAATCATTTTGGAATTAAACAGGAGGATATCGATGCCGGAAGAAAGACGTTACGAAATAAATCAAGAAATAAATCAAGATATAAGTCAAGATATAAATCAAGACATGAATCAGGAAATAGAGCAAAAAGGAATGGATGAGGCTGGAAACAGACCAGGGATAGGTGAGAGCAATCCTGTGAAGGCGGGGAGGCGGTTTTTCTCAAAAATCGGTTTTATATTCTTGGCAGGTTCCCTAGCAATTGCATGTGTGCAGGCACTGGCGATAAAACTTGTATATCGATTCTTTCCACAGTGGATGGAAAGCACTACGGGAGTCTTGCTGGTGACGATGTTGGTCATGTATTTGCTTGCAATGCCGCTCATGGTATTTATTATCAGCCGTCTTAAGTCAAAGGTGGCGATCAGCCAGCATCGGATGACTTTGGGACAATGGATCTTGGCGGCTTTTATGAGTTACGGAATCACCTATGGGGCCAATCTGATAGGAACAGCGCTGACAGTGCTTATTGGCCTGGTAAAGGGTTCCGCAGTAGAGAATGTTTTAGTAACCATGATATCTGGCAGCAATCTGTGGGTGGTCTTCCTTTTTATGGTTCTATGTGCTCCGGTATTTGAAGAATTCATTTTCCGCAAGCTTCTTGTGGACCGTGTGGTTGTGTACGGTGAGGGAGTGGCCGTTGTACTGTCAGGGTTGATTTTTGGATTATTCCATGGGAATTTGAGCCAATTTTCCTATGCATTTTTCATTGGAATATTCTTTGCATTTATTTATGTAAAAACTGGGCGCATCAGATATACAATCGCTTTACATATGGCGATAAACTTTGTGGGAAGCGTACTGCCGATATGGATTATGAAATTATCACATTATGATGAGTTCATGGAAGCTCTGACATTAGTTCAGACGAATATGGCAGAGGGAATGGCACGGTTACAGGCCGTAATGCCTGGAGTTCTGTTATTTGCAGGATATGCACTGGTTATTTTTGGAACAGCTATTACCGGAATTGTTCTGCTGCTTGTCCATCGGAAAAAGTTTAAATTGATGCCTGGGCAGAAGGTAATTCCGAAGGGGAAGAGGTTTGCCACTGTAATTGTAAATGCAGGGATGATATTGTTCTGCGTATATTGGATTGCACAGATTATTGTGCAGTTGATTGTTGGATAGGGAAATAGAGACAAGAAAAGAGCATCCTGTATGTTTTCTGGTAAAGAGAGGAAACATGCAGGATGCTCTTTGATATGATATTAGTTTGATATAGTAAAGTTAATTAATTTGATGGAAATTGTTCTCACCAAGCCAGGTTTCTAATGATTCAAAATCGTTTATAGTTCTCCAAGATGCTATATTTTTATTGCCTTCATATATTTTACCATCAACGTATACGAGTTGTGCACTCCATCCACCTCTGTCTGTAGCACTTGTATTTGCAAATAGTGCAATAGGTGGGGATTCAACATCTGTGCTGCCCAAGTTATAGGGATGCCAATAGAGAGGAGAAGTGTATTTTTTAGATGCTCCTTTTAACTGAGAATCGGTTACCTGTAATAATCCACCGTTTTTGACAGCATTTTTGGTGAGTTCTTCTCGATCCCAACCTGTGTCTATTTCCCCCTTTTTCTTTTTTGCATTCCACTCAATGACATAATCACTGGCGGTTTTTATACAATTATTGATTTTAGTTAGAGTTGGGTCTTCCTCTTCGATATACACTTGCGGTTTATGTTTTATATCAAATATTACGTGAAGACCACTTTTAGACAGATATTCAAAGGACAATATCTCCGACGTATCATCTTCAAATTGAATTTCAGTTTCAAAAGATCCCCCAGCATCTGCTTCCTTTAAAATAGTTGGTCGTTTATCATTTAGTGTAACAGATGTGAGTACATCCTCTTCTGCAAGGTCTGTAGCAACCCGCTGTGCCGCTTGCACGACTTCTTTACATTCGGATATTGCAGCGGCCTTTTTCGCTTTGGATACATATTTTAGCAGTGATGGGACAAGTACAGCGGCAAGTATCAAGATAATTACAATTACAACAATCAATTCGACCAGGGTAAATCCACCTTTTTTCTTTTTCATGATTACCTCCCGGTTATCTGACGTACTAGAACTTTTGGAACAGTATAGCATTAAAACAGGAAAATTACAATGTGATTTTCAAGCCCCCATGGATATTTCCTCCTTCTAAAGCATTTGTGAAAAGAGAGTTTTCTATTGTGCCAATTGCTGGATTGTACTATAATTAAAAAATACAAATCAGACATTTTGCACAATATGCTGTTTTGTCTGTAAAATAAAATCATTCCAGTTCATTTTTATATTCTGGAAATGCAAATAAGGTAGAAGTGCGAATTAGACAGAAAGGGGCTACAGGATGAAAAGAATAGGTTTTATAGGGGTGGGAATCATGGGAAAATCCATGGTTCGTAATCTGATGAAAGCGGACTTTGAATTACATATTTATGCCAGAAATCGCGCAAAGGTGGAGGATGTAATTACAGAAGGTGCTATTTTTCATGACAGTATTAAAAGCTGTGTGACAGGGTGTGAGGCTGTCATTACAATCGTAGGATTTCCAAAAGATGTGGAGGAAGTATATTTTGATGCGGGAAATATCATAGATAGTGCGGAGCCAGGTGCATACTTAATTGATATGACTACTACCAGCCCGCAGATAGCTGAGAAGATTTATACAGAAGGAAAAAAGGCTGGATTCCATGTACTGGATGCTCCGGTGACAGGAGGCGATACAGGTGCGAAGGCCGGAACCTTGTCTATTCTGGTCGGAGGGGACAAGGAAGATTATGAGGCCTGCCTGCCGTTGTTTGAAGCAATGGGAACGAATATCAATTATCAGGGAAAAGCAGGCTGCGGACAGCATTGCAAGATGGCGAATCAGATCATGATAGCAGGAACTTTGTCAGGAGTCTGTGAAGCCTTAACATATGCCAAGGCAAAAGGACTCGACTTGGAGACTGTTTTGAAATCTGTTTCCACAGGGGCAGCAGGAAGCAAACAGTTGGATACTTTTGGACCGAAAATCTTAGCCGGTGATTATGCACCGGGATTTTTCATGAAACATTTTATTAAGGATATGAAACTGGCGTTGATTGAAGCCAATATGAGTGAACTGGACCTTGGAGTGCTGAGTCAGGTACTTGCGAACTATGAGGAACTGGAAGCAGAGGGCTATGGTGATTTGGGAACGCAGGCCTTGATGAAATATTATGAGGAATAAAGACTAATGAAACTAACGATTTTAGGAACAGGAAATGCAAGTGTAACAGAATATTATAATACCTGTTTTGCATTATCAGATGAACGTAGACATTTTTTGGTAGATGCAGGCGGCGGAAATCAGATACTAGGTAACCTGAAAAAAGCAGGGGTTCCAATGGAAGAAATCCACGATATCTTTATCACCCATGAACATATCGACCATCTTTTCGGCCTGATTTGGCTGATACGGATGATTGGACAGAAGATGAACCAGGGAAAATATGAAGGGGATGTGCGGATTTACTGTCATTGCGGTTTGATACCTACCATTACGACAATCGCGGAGTTAACAATTCAGAAGAAAGTGACAAAACACATTGGAAAACGAATTCAACTGATTCCACTGGAAAGTGGAGAAGTGAAAAAAATCATAGACTGCGAAGTAACCTTTTTCGATATCGGTTCCACAAAAGCGAAACAGTTTGGTTTTACACTCACAACTCCAGAAGGAAAGAAATTGTCCTGCTGTGGGGATGAGCCATATAATGTTTGTGAAGAGCCTTATGTAAAGGGCAGTGATTGGCTGATGCATGAGGCGTTCTGTCTGTATCGGGAGGCAGAAAAGTTTCAGCCATACGAAAAACATCATAGTACCGTGAAGGAGGCGAGCCAACTGGCAGAGGAATTAAATATACCGAATTTAATCCTCTATCATACCGAGGACTCTCATTTTGGAAGCCGTAAGGAGCTCTATACCAAGGAAGGGCAGCAGTATTATCATGGAAATCTGTATGTACCTGATGATATGGAAACGTTTCGGATTTGAAAAAGATTTGTGGATAAGCCATAAAATGGGATTTTTTGCGAAATAAAATCACATAAAAATCAACAAAACTCCCACCAGATATTGACAAGAACCGACATAGGGGAGTAGAATTTAAATAACATTGAGAGCATATGTTATTACTATACAATAATTTACTTATAATCAATGTATGATTCAGGTGCAAGAGTAATAAAATTCATGATTGGGAGGAGATTTCCTATGTTAAAGAAAATGAGAAAAAAGGCTCAGAATAAGAAAGGTTTTACCTTGGTTGAGCTGATTGTAGTAATTGTAATTATATTGATTCTTGCAGCAGTTCTGGTGCCGAGTTTGCTCAAGTATGTAGAGAAAGCTAATAAGGCAAATTGTAAGGCTGATGCGGCAACAATATTGTCACAACTGCAGGCAGATTATGCTGCAGGAATGGCAAAGGATGCAACAGGTGAAAATGCTGTTGATGCTACGTATACAGTTAATGGGGTCACTGTAACTCCAGATGCTGCGGCTCCGGAAAAGGGTAAGGCTACATATACGATTGAGAATGAAGAAATAACCGTTTTTCAGTATAATAATGGTACTTATACTGCAACTTGGAGGGCAAAGAAAGGCACAGATACAACAGTAGCGGGATGGGAAGTTAAGAAAAATAGTTAACATTTGATTACTATTACATTTACCAGAGGGGAGGTTCATAATCCATCATGTCACAAAGTTATGAATCTCTCACTTATAAAAACAAGTTCTTAAGGGCCTGCAAAGCGGCCCTGATCATTCTTTTAATCTGCCTAGTGGTCCTTGCACCGGCCCTGTGGATTTGGGATCAGTCAATCCAGGAGAGACAGACTCTCCGGGAAGCTAAGAATGTCGTAATGAATATGAATCTTCTCAGCCTGGAAGCTTATGGGCTGGGCACATCGATAGTTGATAAAAGCCGCACGAGTGGTATGTCGAAGGAAGCGGAAGAAGATGTGGTCAGTTTTTCGGGAGCAGAGGGGACGATACATCTGGTTTCCTGGAATACCGGGAAGAACTGTGTAGATACCATGAGTTATCAGAAGGGAAGATTTCTGGTGCAGTATCAGTATGATATAGATAATGATGCTGATACATGGGAAGTCTACTGGAAGATTCATCAATATTGATTTAGATGAGAGGTGGGAATTTATTCGGTCGGAGCCGGGTGAATTCCCCTTTTTATGAAAGGGAAAAAGTGAAATATTTTTTCTTTTCATAAAAAGAGAGTTTGCCATGTATGCTGATAGCAGGGGCAGAGTCACTTTATTTTTATCATAAAAGGAAGTGGAGAGGCGGATTTTGAATATCCGTTTTGACATATTTGGAGAGGGTATATGGGATTGATGATATGTGAGGCTGCACTGGTTTTTCTTATTTTTTGTTTCGGAGCCTGTGTGTTTTCATTTTTAAATGTAGTTGCTTACCGGGTACCTAAGGGGATGTCTTTTGTCAAAGGGCGCTCTATCTGTCCGAGCTGTGGGCATGTACTAAAAGGAAGAGACTTAGTACCGGTATTGAGCTATCTGTTTCTGCGAGGGAAGTGCAGGTATTGTGGAGACAAAATCGGGGGAAGGGATACACTTACAGAGATTTTTGGCGGAGCGGCCGCGGTGTTCTGTGCGGTCCATTATGGATATGATGGGGGCAGCTATGTAAAAGCGATACTGATCTTTTGCTTCACTGGAATCTTGATGGTAGTTACCCTGATGGATATCGATACGATGGAAATCGCTGATGGATGTTCCATTGCGATTGTTGTATTGGCTGTTGCAGGAATGGTCCTGATGCGGGACATTACAATTGTACAGAGGTTGATCGGAATGGTATGTGTCAGTGTTCCGATGCTTCTTCTGGCAGTTGCCATACCAGGGGCATTTGGCGGCGGTGATATCAAGCTGATGGCAGCGGCTGGGTTATTTCTTGGATGGAGGACAATCCTGATTTCTATGGTATTTGGAATTCTATTTGGAGGTGGATATGGGATATATCTGCTGACATCTAAGAAAAAAGGACGGAAGGATCAGTTCGCATTTGGCCCCTTCCTATGTGCAGGGATGATAGCTGGCCTGCTATGGGGAAACCAGGTGATCGCGTGGTATTTTGGATTGTTGTTCTGATCTCATCCAATCTTGGAGCAGGTGGATAAGAATCGTCCAGATGTTATTTTTAGAAGCGGCAGTATAGATCGAGAACATAGATATGGGAGGTATGCCTGATGGCACAGTATAAGTATAAGGCGCAGACAATCGAGGGCAAAAAGATTTCAGGCACGATGAATGCGGGAAGTGAAGCAGAACTGCAGCTTCGCCTTCATGAGCAGGATGCCTTTCTTTTAAATGCCAAGGAAGTGAAGACGCAGAAGAACAGGAAACAGTTCAAGGCAAAGGTACTTTCTGATTTTTCCAGACAGCTTTCTACGCTGGTCGGAGCAGGTGTGACTTTGGTCAGGGCGCTCAGTATTATTGCGAACGGTGAGTCTATCAAACCAGCAGAACGGGCCGTCTATGAGGATATGATCCGGCAGATCCGGCAGGGAATTTCGCTCTCTGATGCAATGGAGGCGCAGAATGGGGCATTCCCGCCGCTTATGATTTATATGTACCGTTCTGCTGAGAGCAGTGGTAATCTGGAAAAGGTATCCCTGCAGATGGCATTGATGTATGAAAAGGAGCATAAGCTAAATGGAAAGATATCCAGCTCCCTTGTGTATCCGAAGATATTGGGAGTCATGGTCATTGCGGTCATCCTGATTCTGACAAAGTTCGTACTTCCAAATTTTCAGGAATTGTTCGATACGATGGATTCACTGCCTCTGCCGACCAAGATTTTATATGGAATCAGTAATTTCATGGAGAGCTATTGGTTTCTGGCGATTGCGGCACTGATCGGGCTGTGGCTTGGGTGGAAGGCATTGCTTCGGTCGCCGGGATTTCGGCGGAAGTGGCACAGGGTCCTGTTACATATTCCGGTGTTCGGCAAGCTGCAGAAGGTTATCTGTACCTCTCGTTTTGCAAGGACATTGAGTTCCCTGTATTCTGCTGGTATTCCCATTGTGTCTGCTTTACAGATCGCAAGGAATACGGTGGGCAATGATTATATCGATGCACAGTTCGAAGAAGTCATTCCGTTTGTAAGGGCTGGTAATAACTTAAGCGACGGCCTGGACATGGTGGATGGATTCGTAAAGAAGCTGTCAGACTCTATCCGGGTCGGTGAGGAGACAGGCAGCCTGGATTCCATGCTGTTGTCGATTGCGGACTCCATGGAATTCGATGCAGATATCGCGATCAATAAGATGGTATCGTATGTGGAGCCAGTCATGCTGATCATCATGGGCATCATTGTTGCATTTGTTATGGTAGCGGTATTCAGTGCGATGTACGGATCTTATGACAGTATCGCAGGCATGGAATAGGAGGGCTTTTGGATGGTAGTTGTATATTTATCGAACCGGTATATCCGTGTGGTGGAGGGGGATGCCTCCGGTGGAAAGATTCACGCAAAGGCACTTTACTACACGATAGATACCAGAGGATGTATTTTGAACGGAACGATTACAGATGTAGATGGGTTCCGGGAGATGATAAAGAACCTGTGGGAGACGAACAATCTCCCCAGGAAGGGGGTCAGCCTGGTCATTGACAGCAGCCAGTTCACGACCAAGGTCGTGGATGCGCCCCCCATGAAGCCAAAACAGATGATGGAATATATCAGCCGTGAATTTACGGATGTGGAGCGAATCTCCAATCCGGTTTACGGCTATTTCCCGTTATCTGGCTCGGGCGGCAAAAAGGAAAAAGTAAAACGTATTTTCTCCGTAGTCGCTCCCCGTGAGTTTGTCCGCGAGTATCAGGACATTTTTTCCGGGCTGGGAATCACGATCAGCAGCATTGAGAGTGTGGTAGGAGTGGCATTGAGACTGGCGGAGATACTTCCCCAGCTAGAGGACTCCACCTGTATTGTACAGTTCGCGGATGACATGGCGCTGATGAACCTTCTTCTGGTGGACGGCAGATATCAGTATTCCAACAGGAATCGTATGTTTTCTGAAAAAGGGACACCTGAATTCGCGGCAGAAGCGGCGCGTACAGTCAGCAACCTGATTCAGTTCGCGAAGGCACAGGAACTGGCAATGGAAATCCCTAAGGTTTATATAGCGGGACTTTCAGAGGATGAGTTCCAGGTCTACCGGGATAGTATTTCTCAGATCAATGATCAGATGGAAGCCGAGGAGCTGAATCTGGGACAGACCATCCACATTGAAAAAGAGGCAGGGGGACAGTCAGTAACGAATTTTGCATTGGCAATCGGTGGTCTCTTAAAGACGGACGCGAAGACTTCGATGATGGCTCAGGTGGAAAAGGACCCGTTAAAGGAGCAGGAGAGAAAACAACGCAAGAAGGTTCTGATTCCTTTGGGGATTTTGACTGGCGTTCTGCTTGGTCTGACGGCGGCAATGGGAATTCGGGTTTTATTATATTCCAGACAACTGCAAGAGCTTAACGACTACAATCAGAGGGAAGATATCGTGGCAGCCTGTGATGAATATGATGCATTGAATGCGGAACTCTCTTCCTCTGCAGCGTTGGGGAAGAGCATGGAGAGTTTGAAGGTAAGCCTGCTTGGTTATCCGAGAATCGACAGCAAGACGGAACAGGTCGTGGCAGCCTGTGCATCCGGTCTGGTCTCGGCCCAGATCAGCAGTTACAATGCGGAAAGCGGAATGATGAGCTTCAATGCAGAGGCGGGGAATGTAGAGCAGATCAACCAGTTCATCAAGCTTTTGAATCAGCAGGAAATCTTTTCCGATGTGGATTATACAGGATATTCACAGGGATCAGATAATAAATGGAGCGTGAATGTAAATTGTATCATGGCAGGAAGGCAGGGACAAAGCGATGACACTGAAGCTAACACAGAGGGATAAGAAGCTATTGATCGTGCTTGCGGTAGTGGTTCTGATCGTCGGAGTCGGCGCAGGGCTTTTGTTTCCCCTGATGGAGAAGGGGCAGAATCTAAAAGAAGAAGTGCTCAACGCGGATATCGAACAGCAGGAACGCAGCCAGAAGGTAGAGAGCCTCCCGGCACTTCAGAAGAGGGAAGACCAGGTATTGGAAGAAATCGGAAAGGCACAGCAGGATTTTTATCCCATCATGCAGAGTATGGAAATCGACAAGATGCTGACGGAGATGGCTCTTACAAAGGGATTGACGGTAAAAGATCTGGATATCAAGATGCCGGTCACCGGTGAATACACCACGTTAAAGGATTATACGGGTCCTTTGCCGGAAGAGGAAAATGAAAATACAGAGGAAGGGACTGTCTACAACGGAATTTATACAGCAAGTGTCATGATGACGCTGTCTGGAGGCAGGGAGACAATTCAGTCCATGATGGATGAATGCACGGCAAATGAACCTGGAATGCGGATTACAGATTTTACCTGGCAGTCCTCCAAGGAATCTTCTTCCTGGACACTTGGCATGACGCTTGAAATCTACATGTGTGAGGATACACAGCAGTATATTTTGGAGCAGAAGGCGGCCAGGGAAGCAGCCAAGGCACAGGCAGGTGAAGATACGCAGGCTGGTGCAGATACAGAGGAAGACAATATCACGGAAGCAGAAGAGTAGGGGCGTTTTTATGGAGACAGCGAGTTTTAGAAACTTAAGAATCGGGGATATATTAAAAGAATATAAATATGTAACGGACGAACAGATTCAGACGGCAATTGCGTATCAGAAGGATCATAAAGGGGTACGTATCGGCGGTGCTCTGATCGCGCTGGGATGTATCACGGAGATGCAGATGTTAGAAGCACTCGGCAAGCGCCTTGGAATGCAGGTGGTGGAGATCTCCAACCTGGATGTGAATCCGAATGTAGTTGAGAAGATTCCGAGACAGCTTGCAGAGAAATATGAGATGCTGGCGGTCAGTGAAAAGGACGGGCTGCTGAGCCTGATCGTGAATGACCCTCTGAATTTCTACGGAATCGAGGATGTCCGTCAGATCACAGGAATGCAGTTGGATATTTCGCTGGCAGAGAGGGATGACTTGCTTCGGGCAATTCATTACTATTATTCCGAGGTCGGTGCCATGAAAGCGGCGAGAGTGGCAAATGAGAGCTTCAGTGAGGAGGAAGCTCTGGAAGAGCTGGAGATTACGGAGGATGACGACGATGATACCCCAATCATCAATCTTCTGAACCGTCTGATCAACCGTGCTTATAGTACCAATGCTTCCGATATCCATATCGAGCCATTCGAGGATAAGACATTGGTGCGTATGCGTATCGACGGTGCAATCGTGGAATACGTTACGCTTCAGAAGAACCTTCATACCTCACTGATTGCCCGTATCAAGATTCTGGGCGGGATGGATATAGCAGAGCGCAGGATTCCGCAGGATGGTCATTTCAGGATTAAGGTAGAAGGAAAATATATCAATATCCGTGTCTCAGTACTGCCAACGGTATTTGGAGAAAAGGCGGTCTTAAGACTTTTGGCGAGTAATGCTCCGATTGATTATTCCGACACTTATGGAATGCAGGCACCGGATTATGAGAGAATTCAGAGGATGCTCCGTTCTCCCAATGGAATCATTTATTTTACGGGGCCTACTGGGTCAGGTAAGACGACGACCCTTTATATGATCTTGCAGGATATTGCAAAAAAGGCAGTTAATATCTCTACCATTGAGGACCCGGTGGAGAAGAACCTGCCGAAGGTGACGCAGACTCAGGTAAATAACCAGGCAGGACTTACCTTCGAATCGGGACTGCGTGCTCTTTTGAGACAGGACCCGGATGTCATCATGGTTGGTGAGACACGAGATGTGGAGACCGCATCCATTTCCGTAAGGGCGGCCATCACCGGCCATCTCGTATTTTCCACGCTGCATACCAATGACGCGGCATCCTCCATCGTGCGTCTTGAGGATATGGGACTTCAGCCTTATATGGTTGCGAACTCCCTGGTCGGGATTATTGCACAGCGTCTGATGAGGAAGGTGTGCCCGGATTGTGCAGAGGAACGCGACACGACCGAGGAAGAACAGGAGATGCTTGGATTAGAAGGGCCGATACGGATCAAGCATCCAAAGGGCTGCCCACTGTGTAATTATACAGGATACCGCGGGAGAATCGCGATTCATGAAATTCTGCTGATCGATAAGGATATCCGTAAATTGATTTCCGCGGGTGCTACGTCTGAGGAAATCGAGGATTATGCGGTGGAGAACCAGAACATGAGGACCTTAAAGGAGTATGGCACACAGATGGTGCTTGACGGGACCAGTACGATAGAAGAATTGCATAAGGTAGCATACTATGCATAGAATCGTAGGTTATGCGGAGTATATTATAGCTTGTCATGTATAGGGAAGAGGTATCTTGCCTATGTATTAAGCTGATAGAAAATGGCAATGGATAAAGAAAAAGAAGAAAGCAGGAGGCAGCAGCTATGCAGGAGTTGGACAGAATTATATTAATCGCAAGAGAGTTGGACGTATCGGATATCCATATGTCATCCGGGATGCCTTTGTTATTCAGGATTCATGGGAATCTGACTCAGGCGCCTATACAGCCATCGAAAGAGGAGACAGATCAGATGCTGTATGGGATGCTGAATGAAAAGCAGAAGGAAGAATTGAGCCAGGGGTATGACATAGATTTTGCGCTGCAGACTTCAGACGGGAACAGACAGAGGGTGAATGTTTTCTGCCAGCAGGGGGAAGCGGCGGCAACGATCCGACTTCTGAACAGTCATATTCCGACGCTGGAAGAGCTGCATATGCCTCAGAAGTTATATGAACTTGCGGAAGAGCCGAGGGGGCTGATCCTTGTGACCGGACCTACAGGGAGTGGTAAGTCTACAACTTTGGCGGCGTTGATCGAGCATGTGAATCAGAAGAAGCCGGTCCATATTATTACAATTGAGGACCCGGTGGAGTACAAATATGACAGCAAGATGGCATTGATCCACCAGAGAGAGACTGGGAAGGATGTCGTTAATTTTGCCTCCGCTCTGCGCAGCGCACTGCGTGAAGACCCGGATATTATCCTGGTCGGTGAGATGCGTGACTATGAGACGATATCTGCTGCACTTACTGCTGCAGAGACCGGACATCTTGTCTTGTCCACCCTGCATACGACGGGGGCGTCGCAGACCATCGACCGTGTGATTGATGCCTGCCCGTCCGGCAGTCAGAATCAGATCAGGACGCAGTTAGCGGGCGTACTGAAAAGTGTTGTGACCCAGTGTCTGATGCCGACGGCGGACGGACAAGGAAGAATCGCGGGGACGGAGCTGCTTCTTGGGACGGATGCCGTGTGCAACCTGATCCGGGAGAATAAGACCCATCAGATGAGCAGTGTCATGCAGTCGGGCAATGCGAGCGGGATGCATACACTGAATATGGATCTGGTCCGTCTGGTAGCCCAGGGAAGGATTACCAGGCAGACAGCAATGCAGTATACAAATGACCGGAGGGATCTGGAGCAGTATTGGTAATGTAAGGAAACAGTTAAGGGAGCATAAAGCGAAGAGGCGGAAGGAAAATATCCGCTTCAATTCACAATGGGAAGTGGACAGATGCAGAATAAATGGAAAGCAGGAAATCATAAGAAAGGGTTTACGACAGTTGAGCTTGTTGTAGTCACAATTATCATACTGATACTTTCAGGCGGCATCATACTCAGTCTGGTATCTTGGTATCGGAACGCACAGTTCAGGAAACAGAATGAATATGCGCAGACGATTTTTTCTGCTGTTCAGAACCGTCTGACGGAATATAGTTATTCTGGCACACTGGAAGAATTGGAAGATCTGTTGGAGGAAAATGGGGCAAAAAGTATCGATTCCGAGCTGGCAGATAAGAAAATCATCGGGGATGACGGTACTCCATATGATATGGATCAGATCTGGTATGAATCCGAAGGGAAGAGCGCCCAGAATAAATCAAAATACCAGGGTACGATCTACTCCTTAATTGGAACACCGAAGGACTATCAGGCCTATAAAAGTGATAATTATACCGGGATGACCGAAGAGAAAGAGACGCTTACAGAGGCTCTTTATGAGATGCTTGAGACCTATCTGTATGACACCTCTATCCTAAGTGACGGTGTAGTCTGCGTGGAGTTTTCTGCTTCCGATGGTCAGGTCTTTGCTGCGCTTTATAGTGACAAGCAGGAGAATTTCACCTATGGGACTCCAGAGGATGATAAGACCATTAATATCTGTGACCGTACCCGCTCCAAGCGGAAAAAAGAAATGCTTGGATATTATGGTGTGGATACGATGGCAAAAGCGACCACTCCGAAGGCAGAAAAGCCGGTGATTACGGATGTACAATTAAATAATGAAGAGACACTGAATCTTTCCTTTAAGCTTGGCAAGGTGAAGTCTGCCTGGAACCAGTTGACCTATCAGGTGGATGTATACAATGAAGCCTCCAATCATATCGGCCTGAGCATCATTTTGAATGCAAAGGATACGACAGACGGCGGAAAATATAAGTGGCCGGATTCTTATAACAGTAAGAAACAAGTGTTAGGGACTGTGAAAAGGTATTGGTATGACAAGAAAGGGAATAAGACATCAAAGGAGCTTGGAAAATATAAATTCTATCTCTATGTAGAACAGAACGGTGTGGTGCATCTCGTACTGGATGCAGCAGACTTAAGCGCTACGTCGCAGAATTATGTGGAAGCGTATGATGAAAAAGGGATTGGAACGAGCGGTTATACAAGATCTAAGTATCCAAATATGGATACTGCCGATGAAATTCTCAATGAAAGCTACAGTTTCCATAGATTTGGCTTAAGCGCGGAAAGAATCTACTGTAAAATCAAGGGAAGCGGTACGGGATATAAGCCGACGGCTCTGAAAAAGAGCAATGAATCCGATGTGTATTATGGGGACAAGAGTACGTCAGCCGAGGAGAAGGGCAAAACTACATACAGCTATGAGATTGCCAATGCACGTCACCTTTATAATATGCGGTATATTGAAGATATTGAGAAGAAAAAGGATTCATTTAAGGGAAATGAAGGAAGTCTGGATGAGTATTCCTATACGGTTCCACAGAAAATGACGTGGATTCTAACAGAAGATGTGGATTGGAAGAAGCTGATAAAGGATAAATTTTACTTTGACAGCGGCGAAGTTGAAGAGAAGGATACTCAGTTCCTATCCATTCTTCAGTTAAGGAAAGATTCTGTGTTTGAGACGGAAAAATATTCCCTCGAGGATTGGAAGCTGAGTCAGGATAACCACAGAATCAAAGGCTTAGAGATTACATATGAGGCAAATGAGAAAGCCGAGATCCAGGACGATGATGATTTAGAATCTACGGGTCTATTCCTGGAGAATGAAGGAGAAATACGTGGAATAACTCTGGATGGTATTCAGGTGACTGGAATCAACAATGTGGGTGCATTCTGCGGAGTCAATGAAGGAGCATTGGAGAACCTTGTGGTGGATGATACCTATGGTGAGAGCCGTGTCTCAGGAAAACCATATGACAAGAAGGCTGATGAAGAGGACGATAAGAAATCAGGTAAGAAGAAAGACGAGGATGATTCTGATGAATGGGGCGAGTGCATAGGTGGTATTTTTGGTGTCCACGAAAGTGAAAATGCCTCCCGTGATCTGACATTCCAGAAGCTTTTGAACCGTGCGGATGTAACAGGGTCCAAATTTGTGGGCGGTATTACCGGATGGATGACAGGAAAGGGCAATCAAGAGATTACTGTGAAGGACTGCCAGAATTATGGCGCCGTATATGCAGATGAAGAGAGCGAGAATCCGATGTTTATCGGAGGAATTATGGGATATGCTCAGAATCAGAAACAGAAGCAGGACAAGGAATTGTTTGGGATTCAAGATTGTGTCAGCTCCCCGCAGTATGATTCCAAGACCACTCTGGAGATCATTCAGGGAGTGAAGGACGGCACCAGACAGTTAAAGGGGACCTACGTAGGTGGTATCGTTGGATACAATCAGGGCTGTGAGATTACAGATTGTTCTACGGAAAATGAAAGCCGCAGCCGTCAGGGGTATGTTTTTGGAGACAAATATGTAGGAGGAATTGTTGGAATCAGTTCTGGCTTAACAGGGGGAATTGATGGAAATGGCTGTGTCAATGAGGCGAATGTCATTGGTAATACCTATGTAGGCGGTATTATCGGATGTAATGCGGCCCCTGTTGTTCAGAATGGGCATTACCTTGCGGATGATGAATATGGCACTCCATTTAAAGATGTGGCAGATACGATTTATGCAGTAAGACCGGAAAAGAACCGTGATTTAGAGGTCGAGATCAAAAACTGGACGAATCAAGGAGTAGTGGCTGCCACGGGAGATTATGCCGGAGGTATCACCGGATATAATACCGGACGTATCCTCGGATGTAACAGTGATGTAGGGACATATTCCGACCAGGAAATTCTAAGTGCAATTGAGGATATGGGAAGAGACTACGCCGGTGGAATTGCAGGATATAATAATGGAATCATCGGGAATACCTCAAGGGATGAAAATGGCTCGGCAACTGGCAGTAGTGGGGAGACTTTGTCCACTGTCTGTTATATCTCTGGTCGTCATTACGTGGGAGGCATTGTCGGTTATAATGATGTAGATGCGCTGGTGGAAGACTATGAGCTTACAGGCGGTCATATCAAGTCATCAGGGGATTTCGTGGGCGGTTATGCGGGCTTAAATGCGTCTTCCTGTCTGCTTGAGTATACACAGGATACACAGACCGGAAATCATGATGAGCATGAGGCAAGAGTTCTGGTCTCAAAGCCGAATGAAGTAACTGGAAAATATTTTGTAGGCGGAATCATCGGCGGCAATCTGGTATGTACGAATTCCAGGATAAATACCGTGTTCGAGGTAGATAACTTCCTGGGCAGTATCAATGCAAAAGCATATGCAGGAGGCTTTATAGGCCTGAATGTCGTGCTGAAATCAGGTGGAGATCATAAGGCAAGGATAGAAACCTATCAAAAGGCTTTACTTGTAGAGGCTGGGCAGACAGAATCGGTTGCATCTAATTTTGCAGAAGCAATTTCCGACAGCGTTGGTTTTGCTAATTCGCCAAGTTTAGAGATGTCTATCACAGGGCAGGGAACAAAAACGACAGCAAGCAGGCTGGGCAGCCTTACTGCTGAGGATGTATTTGCAGGAGGTGTGATAGGTTACAGCAAGGATTTCAACTATCTGTTGATTAAGGATGTAGAGAACCTGACTCCTATTACGGCAGGCGGTACCATCTCTGAAAGTGCAGCACAGGAGCAGTCTAAAAGAGCAGATGCGGCGACTTTCGCATATGCATATGCGGGAGGAATCATAGGAAAGGTCGGCAGCAATACCACCTTGGACAATTGCAGGAACCGGGATGTGGGAGATGTCAGTGTGTCGGAAAATGCGACCTATACGGGTGGACTTTGCGAGATTAATCGAGGGACTATCCAGAACTGCCAGGCATCCAGTGTTGGAAGTAATGTGAAGGATAAAGTCGGTGGTATCTGTGGTGTGAATCTTGGGAATATTGAGGACTGCCGGATTGAAGGCAGTACCATTACAGGAAGGAACGATGTCGGAGGAATTACGGCGGAGAACTTTGGCGGAATAGATAATATTAGTCTGAAATCTGCAAATATTTCTGCGTCAGGTAATAATGTGGGGGCAATTGCGGGATACAATGGTGAATTTGGAAGTAATATCGGGGATATTATGGTATATGCCAGAGGCACATTAGAGACGATAGAAAGTGTAAAGGTTTCTGGCAATACGAATGTCGGAGGATTGGTAGGGAAGAATGAGGGGAATTTATGGTCATGGCCATATAAAGAAGATTCTAAGATAAATATGGTTAAGATCAGTGGCTCTGTCAGTGGTTCAAGAAATGTTGGAGGAATTGTCGGACAGAGCAGTAGTGAACTCAATCATTTTATCAATCAGTGCAATGTCACGGCAAGCGTTGGAAACGCAGGCGGAATTGTTGGTGCATACAATGGTAATAGCTTGGATGGATCTATTGGTAATTGTGAGAATCAGGGCAGTGTCACGGCAACGGCAGGAAATGCCGGAGGAATCGTAGCAGAGAACAATGGTGAAATAGTGTATTGTATGAACCGCGGAAATATTCTGGCGGCGGCCGGCAATGTTGGCGGAATCAGTGCTCTGAATACTGGTGTGATCAAAGAATGTGAAGTGACGGGCAGTGTCACGGTGAGTGTTACAGGACGGGATGCAGCGGGAGGAATCAGTGGTGAGAACAGCGGAGACATTATTCAATGTAGTATTGATAAGGCAGCTGTTCATAATACATCAAAGAGTACAAAGGAAAGTCTCGTCGGAGGAATCGCCGGGAAAAATAAAGGGGAAATTCAATTGTCGGACGGGAAAATTTTAAATTCTACCGTTCAGGCATATGCCGATGGCAGCAGTGCCGGAGGAATCGCCGGAGAAAATACTGGAAATGGAATCATTTCCGGGGAGGCAGCGAGTACCCCATATACAGAGATAAAGAATGTAGACCTTGTGACTGCTTCTTCCATCTCTTCCTGCAATCTTGGAGGTGTAGCCGGAAGGCAAAGCAGTGCATCCAGCGTAATCAAGGGATGCAGAGTGCTTGATACACAGATTGGAAAGCTTTCACTTTTGGGAAATAGTGACCAGGGATATGGTGGAATCGCCGGAACAAATGCAGGACAGATTCAAAACTGCTCCTTTGACGGAAATGTGACTGCAGGAGGGAATGGAAGTAATATTGTCAACCTCGGCGGAATCACAGGTAAAAATCTGGCAAGTGGACTAATTGAGCAGTGTTATATTGGTCTTGATGCAGAAAAAGATCATACAGTCATCCAGTCAGGTGTGGGAGATACAAAAGATGAAAATAAGGTTTATACCGCATATCTCGGCGGAATTACCGGATGGAACTTCGGAACGATTCAGGACTGTGATAATCAGGGAAAAGGCTCTGTAGATAAGGTTGCAATCAGTGGTAATGGAGGTATTGTTGGAGGAATTGTGGGCCGCAATGAATCTGGTGCTGTTGTGACAGGTCTGTCTGAAACCAAGAAATTGTCAACCGGAGAGAACTGGTCTATAAAACATTATTACTATATTAATGATTCCGGTACAGGAGGAATCTGCGGCTGGTCCGGTTCAGGACAGGGCATGAAATATGTGGAAAACTATGCTGATGTAGCGAATTTAAGTGGTATCAAGAATAGTACGGCTGTCGGAGGAATCATAGGACGTCTGGAAAATCAGGAAAGTAATGATTTTACAATAGAGAACAGTAAGAATGCGGGAAATATTAGCGGACCTTCTAATACAGGTGGTTTTGTAGGGAGATGGAAGTATAATGGAGGAACTATAAAATCCTCATCTAATACTGGAAATGTAGGAAATAGTAATAGCCTGGTTTCAGGAGGCATTATTGCATCTCTTTATGATTTGACGGACGACACTTCTATTATGGTCACAGGTTGTTCTAATCTTGGAAAGATTGCAGGTGCAGATGCCGGCGGTGTGGTAGGAAAGCCGAATATGTGCAATTCCTCAAATCTCGTAGTATTAAACGATTGTATCAATGCAGGCGATATCTCTGCAAACAATGGCGCAGGAATCATACTGAATGCAGAGAATAACACAAGTGTAACTCTGAACCGCTGTCGGAATTATGGCAGTGGTACAAAAGGTACTTTTTATGGCATTGAGTTTTCAAAACACAATCTGATCAAGATACAGGACTGTTTTGATTTTTCAGGAAAAGGCTTGGTTCAGAAATTGAACGATGACAGTAAGATCGTGAACTCATATTACTATACGAGCGAAATTACTGCTGGAATGACAGAAGAGGAAGCAAAGCAGTATGTAGAGGCTGCTAAGGTAAAAGTAACGGATGCCGAAAAGGCAGTTGCGGAAGCGAAGGAGAAGTTGAATCAGGTAAATGATGCGGGGTATGGAGATAACGTATATTATGACAGCTTAGCAGAGAAGAACTTCTATGACCATGATGTTATGAAGCATGTATCTAGTGGATATCAGGGTGGATTTAATAGTGTATTTGAAGGGAATATTGCAAATGATGTTGGTTACCAACTCGAAAATGCTCAATCTGCAATTGACATAAAGGAAGGCAATCCTTTAAATTTGAATTTTACTTTGGCCAAAACAGTACCTGGATTGAATCAAGACGAGGAAGTACAGACATTGAATTATCCGAAGATAAAATCGTTCGGTATCTACTGGGGGGCAAATTCTAGTGGAAGATTTACTAGGGCTTATATTTACACGGTCTCTTTCATTACGCAGGATAATTCAGAGAAATACCTAAAATTAGAGACAGAAGATTCACTAAATAAAATATCCGTAAAATTTAAGGATGGTCCAGAGGTATCGGCATATGAAAATTATGGTAATACATTCTGCAAAGCGATAGCCGTGGATGATCCAAATGATGCAACAAAATTCTTGACTTATGGCTTAGATAAAACCACAGAGAGCGGAAAGACAAATTCTTATGCAAGATTTGAACTTCCATCAAATGAAAAAGTGAAAGAAATCAAGTTTTATGTAAATAGCATTGCATCGTATCAAGGAAATATCAGCCAGTTTATAGAAAGCGGAAAAGAAGTTGCCTACAGTACAGCCGGAACAGTCAACAAATTTATAGCGAGCACGACCCAAGGGGCCGCTGATTTAGTGTATGACCCGGCGAATACTGAAAACCATGTATTAAGCGTTGCAGATGCAGCAATCTCCCAGGATTGGCAGGAAGCGAATCTGGCATATGAGAATGCAAAGGAGGATTATCAGAAAGCAGTAGAGGCATTAAAAGAAGCAGAGGAGAAGCTCGAGGAGATCAGGAATGGAGGCAGCATTGAGGATGATGTCAACGCACCATTAGATGACCCTGAAAAGTCGGGTTCCTCCATGTATGCAGCAAAAACAGAAGCGGATGTCACTGGTGCACATTATAAGTTGAAGTCAGCCAGCAAAGAGGGTAAGAACATCTTAAATATGATTCAGATTCCATCCAAGACAGCGAAGGACTCAGGAAGAAAGCTCAGGAATATTACGTATTCTGATTTAGACCAGCCGAAAGAGGACTGGGATTATACGTTAGTAGAGCAGTATTATCTGGATGCATATAATCTGCCATTAGATGACAAGACACCAGAGTTTACGGTAAGAAATGCGGGCGGAAAGGTGACCTTAAGGATCAAGGAGATTCCTGGTGCCTATGGGTATCAGATGTGTTATCAGTCACAGGATCAGTCAGATATAAGTAACCTGAGCGCTCCGGTCTATATACCGAATGTTGTGACGACTACCGAGAACAATGCAGGGTATATTGGGTATGAGTTGAGCCCTGACCGGGATTGGTATCAGAGTCAGATGAATTTCTATATCAGAGCAGTTAATGGCACTGCATATATGAATTATTATGATAGTCAGGAAAATTTCAAGGACGAACAGGGGCAATATAAGGCTCCGACAGCTTCAGACTGGAATCAGGATGGACAGTTTGCTGCTAAAAATGTTTCAAAATGGTCCCAACAGTCTATCCAGTTATTCACACCGCAGGCCGCTCCGAAGATACATTTGGAATTGGTCTATCTGGAGGACCGTAAGGCGTTTGGATGGAAGCCGGTCCTTGAGAATCCAGGAGATTTTAAAGAAGGAACAGAGATTTTGGTGTATGCATCCACTACAATCACAAGCAAAGTGGTATCGAAAGATAATTTGAAATTTACCATCAATGTAGGAGCAGATGGGAAGTATACCAGTAAGGCAGAAAAAGATCTTCCAATGAGCCACCTAAATAATATCAATTATGCTACGAAGGCTTCTGCATTGGAAGGAGCTGCATCTGAATCCGCACTCACCATGTATCAGTCAGCTTTTTATGGAATTTCCAATTTAAAAGGCAATGACCTATATTACGATACCTGGAAAGGATTTTATGGGAATACGCCGGATAGCTTAAGTTATCAGGTAGGAGAGAGGCCGAATACAAGCGGTACGAATGATGCAGTGGATCTGTATATTGCCTCTGAATTGGTAGTTTCTGACTATTTAACTTTAGAAGATGGTACAAAAATCGATGTTGCGGTCTCAAACGGACAGTCTCATGTAACAAGTATCGGGTCCAATACGGTCATCAGTGAATTATCAGGACTGCCGACGGAGCTTCTGGAGGATTATACCAACTACACCATAAGGACGTATCCATGGAAGAACCAGTGGTATATCTGCCAGTATGGTCATGTTGTAAAGGAGGGGGCTAAGGCAGATGAATTGCTGGTACTCACAGATGCAGACAGAAATGGAGAAGCTATTTTCCAGGAAGATGCAAAAGGCGGAAAAGAATTGCGTCCTGGCTATTCGATTCGTTTGGAAAAAGACGGGACCTATACGGTTGTATATAGTGTCTTTATGGAGTATAGCAGTGAGTTTGGCAAGCAGTTCAAGCAGAATAAATTGAATGTAAACGAGAGTGAAGATGGCCAGAGGACATCTGTCGACCAGACGGAAAACGCTGGAAAACAAATACCGATTCAGCCAAATCCTGTTATTTCAGAGGATAGCTGTACAGTACAGCCAAAAGGGGATGGTGCAGAATATACATTTACATGGGATGAAGCCTCTGTTGTAAGTGGCGCGGTGTATAATCTGCAGTTATATGGAATGACATCAGAGGGTAGGACCTTGCTCGCTTCACAGGATAATGTGAAGACGAACCAGTATACGTTTGAGGATTCAAACGGCAATTGGAATTATAAGAACATGACTCTTCGTGTGATTCGGGTAGGTTCACCGGAGGACGATGCATCAGCGGAATCAAAGAAGCTGCCGTTCTATACAGAGAACACATTTAACGTGAAGATTGCGTTAGAGCGGATTTCCAAGCCGAAGGTAAGCCTGCATCAGGGGGATAAGGATCATCTGTATTATGATGTAGAGTGGACGGGAATTTCCCACACAGAGCAGGATCAGGTTCCAGATTATTTGGATGGCTATGCAGTGACCGCAGAACGCACCCAGGATGATACTGTTTGCAGCCAATATGATGCGGCAGCAATCCAGGCATTAAAAGAAGACTTGGAAGCAGAAGGCTACACGATTTCTCAGGGAGAAGATGCTGATACGGTAATCTATAGCAAGATAATTGAGAATTCTGATTCAGAGATCTACAAACATGCAGACAAAGTGGAAAAGACGGTCACAATTACCAAAAACAGTGATGGGACCTACACGGCCGACCGCAAGGAAATCTGGACATTCCTGAGTTTGAGCGGGGACGAAATGGCATCTTCGGCGAAGCTGGTACGTGCAATTGATTTAGGTGAATTTACAGGTGATACAAAGCTCAAGATTTCCGTGAAAGCATTGGCATCTGCGGATTCCAGTGTTTATAAGGACGGTCCGGCAGGAGTCGGCAGTGAGATGACACTTCCAAAGAGACTGGATGTACCGGATATGGAAGCGCTTTTGGAAAAAATGTCGGAACCGACATCAGGCGACAAGCTGGAAATGCAGGAAACTTACAGTTTACAGGAATTTATGACGCTGGATCAGATGAACGTTCTTGAGGATACGAGTGGTCTTCATATCAATATTTGGGATCACAGCCGTCCGTCAAGTGGAAAATATGAACTGAATATGACCTTCTATGATACATATCCATTTGATATGGCTCAGGGAGAAAGGCAGACAGGAGAAATAGTAGAGAATGTAGAACCGAAGTACCGCTTAAAGGATGCGTCTGCTCTGTTGGAAGGGTCCTTAAAGAAAGGCAGCTATCACCTGCCTGGTACGGGAATCGAGGTCGTGGATGGCAACGGTGCTGTGCAGACACTCAAATTATCTGATCTTGCAGGAATGTATGCGGTACTGGCATTTCGGGCAACGGCTGACAATGAGATCAGCTCTCTGTGGACCTATGAGGACAGACATAAAGTCAGCTATGTACAATTCAGGATTCCGCGTGCACAGAATGATACACCGAAATTGAGTGAGTCACAGACAGAAGTATATTATTCAGGCGACAGTCATACGGAGGAAGACTCTGCAGGAGGAGCTGCTGTAAAACAGACTACGCTGACCGGAACGGTAGAAGATTATGCACAGGATTTCTTGTTCCAGATGGCACATCATTCACAAAAAGTGGATGGAATGTCCGATTATAATACTTTGATGGAGATGGATTGGATCTACGCGAAGAAGGGCGTAAATGGATATAGTATATACCTCTTATCTACAGATAAAGAGGAGATGGAGAACTTAGGGACAGAGGGACCTGATACAGCAGCGGCAAAGCGTATGGATGTTCAAAATGCAAGATACGTCGGTGAGCTTCCAATCGGAGGCAGCCTGGATCTGCCATATCGGCTGGATCTGCAGACAGGGGCAGGTTCCATGACCACAACGTCGTATCTGAAATGCCAGTCTGATGGGCAGGAAAATACACAACTGATTCTTGTGCTTGCGGATGCAGAGGCGGTAAATGGAACGGTAGTTTCCGACTATGTCAAGACGGAATTCGTCAAGGCAGCAGGACTCTCTGGTAATTTCGAGCGCTATGAAGATTCCAAGACAGTTTCCTGGTATCGCGGAAGCGAAGGAACGACTCCTGCAGATGAAAGTCCTTCTTATGGAACGGCTGCATTGTCAGCAAGAGAAGGTTATTCCTTAGAAGTGCCGCTTACAGGGGATTTGAGAAGCCATTACATCTACCGAATCACAGATTTGGCGGAATATGGAAGTACCTATGCAAAAACAAAGGGAAGCACTGTAGATTCTGTTCTGTTCTTGAAAGATTATGAGAACGGAACGCTCCTGCCGGAATTCAAGAAGATCGAGGATAACAGGATAGCTGGAGGCTGGAAGTCAGCAGGGGAGAGTATTTCTCTGTTTGATGAGACAACCTATACAGATTCGAACGTAAAACAGCCTAAGGTGTATCTGAATACACGGGATGACAAAGATCAATATGTGATTGTCATATCCGGCGCAAGTAAGGCTGCCCAGGTTTATCTGGAACGGGTAGTAAAAGCAGATGGTGAGGTCTATTATCATGTTTTCTACAATGACACGGAGACAGATTTGTCATCGGCTTATCCAATGGCAGGAACCAAGAAGGAGAAAAAGTATCAACGAGTCAGTGACCTTATGGTCGAAAAGGATGGAACGGCTTATCCTTCCTGCAGTGAGGAACAGAATGCATATTATCTGGGAGATATACTGGAAGATACGGCATTTGGTTTTCCTTATATGTTAGAAACTGCAAATGAAGTAGGAACAGAGCTTATGAAGACACAAAGTAAGCTGGAATGGTCCGAAAATACATTTGCTTTGACACTGCCAGATGTGATTGGAATTGAGGAGAATATAAAGAAATTTGCACTGAATCAGGATACACAGCAGATCACATTCCAGGCATCAGGAGAAAAGTATCAGACGAACTGGTGGTATCAGGATGGCAAAAATGCTGTGAAGCAGACCGATACCGAACAGAGCAGTTGTACCGCAAATCTTGAGAATGGAATACTGAATATCGTTTATGAGAACAGGTTATACGGATATCAGGCGATATTTGATGCAGCTTTAGATGTGGATAAGAAGACTTGTACGGTTACAGAAACACAGGGCGGTACAACTTATGGCATCCTGTTCCAATTCATAGGTGCGGATGGAGATGTGCAGTTTAAGTATGCGCCTGCCGGGAATGCAGAATTTGAAGTACAGAATCTGGATTCAATCACGGATATCAAAGTTCGAGTGATTGATTGGGCCGGAGGCGGCTGTACGCAATGGCAGGAGTTGTCAGGAATTCAAATCAGGACAGCAGAAGAACATCCGAAGGCCGATCCGGCTTCTGAGGAAGACAGCATGAAATCAGAAGAGGGCCAGATGCAGAATCACGATGGGCAGAATGGGGAAACACAGGGAAATCCACAGAAAGAGGGTGCCCAAAAGAACGACGAGCAGGAAAATAGTCAACAGAATGATTCTGCACAGAAGAATACGACACAAAACGAGAATGCGCAGAGTCACAATGCACAAAATGGCACTGCTGGGGATGAACCAAAACCTTCGGATGATAAATAAGATGTGATCATAAGGATGGAAAAGCTGGTTCATCCGGTCCAGCGGGTCAGTATTAAAGAATAGGACGGGAAGGAGGTACAAGAAAAGTTGGATCAAAAGAAAAATTGGAAATGCAAGAAAGACCAGAGTAGTTCAAGGAGTTGGAACAATCGAGGTTCCGCGCTGGTTTATGTGCTGTGTGTTATGGCTGTAATTGTGGTTTTGTGCCTCTCCCTGCTCCTTTTATCCTTTTCCATGTATAAATCCTCACTGGGGTATAAGAATCAGGAACAGTGCCAGTTATTAGCTGTCTCATTAAGTGAGGAGATCCGGGAGGAACTGGAAAATGACGGGAATAGCTGGTATATTACGTTTGACGGCAGTATGATAGATAAAAGGACGCCGATCTATTCCTATGATTCGAAGAACAAAAAACCGGGAACGAAGCAAGCACCGGAACTGGTTGATTTTATAATGCGAAATATGTGGACCAATGGATGGCCCTATTATGATGAGGAAGAAGAGGGAGACCGCAATCATAGTAAAAAAGCAGCTACCCGGGAATTACAACTGGATACAGGTGCGATTGCGGATGAGTCATTCCGTAAGTTAGCCGGTGATATTACGGTCGAGATGTATTGGGGCAGTACCAGTGAAAAGGTGACGGAAACTGACAGTGAGAAAAAGAAAAATGGCACGCCGCTGGTCATTACGGTAAAATGCAAAGTCGGAAAACAGTCCAGCACGATTACCAGGACCTATGAGTTGGCATATAGTGCAGATAGCAAACCAGAAGACGGAAAGGAAATCTGGGGATGGTTCATGACCAATCCTGGGGAAGAAAGGGGGAGCCTGGAAGATGAAGAGTCAGAGTAAGTTCAATAGAAATCATAAGGGCGCCCTTGCAGGTAACAGGAAAGGATCTACCTTTGTTGAATTAATTGTTGGTTTTGTTGTTCTGGTGCTTTTGATCGGAACATTCACGAAAGTGGTCACACAGTCCAGCAAATTATTAAAACGTTCTCAGGAAATCCGGGAGAATACAGAGTCCATGCTGTCTTCCTTTTATAAACAGAAACATGATGCCGCAGAAACTCCAAAGGTTGCAGTGACAATCAATGAGAAAGGGGAGACATTGCAATTTCTATATGACGGGGAGAAAATCAAGTTAGAGAACCAGAAAATCAGGGTTGAAACAGGAAATGAAATCACGATTTATGAGTTTAAAGAAGAGGAACCGTAGAAATAGTCGGATAGTGATGGTGAAGATTAGATGAGAAAATGGATGATCAAGATTCGTGAAAACTTAAAATCGAATAAAGGTTTTACCATGGTCGAAATGGTAGTCACGATTATTTTGACAGGAATCCTTTTTACAATGGCTTGCAGTATGCTGTTGTCCTGGGGGAAGTCTTATGACAAGCTCAAAACGATCGA
Source organism: Faecalicatena faecalis (assembly GCF_012524165.2). GTDB lineage: Bacteria > Bacillota > Clostridia > Lachnospirales > Lachnospiraceae > Faecalicatena_A > Faecalicatena_A faecalis. The sequence goes on along the minus strand of NZ_JABACJ020000007.1, from coordinate 164,761 downwards.
ACATGCGGAACAGCTCACAGATACGCTCATGGACAAAATCTCGGGAGAGATTTCCGGTGCACAGGATCGAAATATCCCAGATACGACAAAAGGAACGGAAAATCTGGACCATGTGATTATCAGTGCGGATAATTCAGAAATCGAGCTGTATGACAGGACAGGAAGCCATATCAAGATCAGTGCTGTAGAGCGGACACCCGGGGATGCAAAAACAAAAGAGCTCAATATCCATTACTACGAAGTGAAGAACATGGCCGGAGATGAGAACCTGTACGATGCGGTCGACTGGAAATATTCTGAGAATATGTATATGAATTACTACGTGCAGGAGCTGCGGTTCGATACCGTAAAGGGAAAGACCGGGAATCTGCTTCCCCTTGTAGATGTGACCCTGAAAGTGCGAAATGAAAAATATCAATATACCTGTACGGTCACGAAGACAATAGAGTGCTATAATTCACCGACAATTTCAGGACCAGGGAAGGAAGACGGGACTCCAGATGGTCCAGATAATCCAGATACCCCGGATGGTCCAGATAATCCAGATACCCCAGACAATCCAGACAACCCGGATAATCCAGATAACCCGGATAATCCAGATAACCCGGACGGTCCAGATAATCCAGATACGCCAGATGAACCTGAAATTAATAGAGAGCACGGGTACATAGAAATCGAAGATGGTAAGTTAAAATTTTTTGAAGGTATGCCTAGTTTTCAGGACTTAAAGGATATAGCGGATTCATTAAAACCGCCTCATGATACAGAGTTAATTCAGGTACCGGCTGGGATTTATCAAGACAACAATAAGTATTATTTAGTCACAGAAGATACAGTTACAGATAAATATGATTGTGGCAGCATGGGACAGATAAAGAATTACAAAGATAATTGGAATAAAGTAATAGAGCTACTCAATGATAAATTGGTAACAGAGAAAAATATTACAACTGCCGGACAATTTGATACACTTATACAAAAGGGAACTATTTATCTCTATCAAGAGGAGTATTATATTTGTGTAGAGCCGAGTGGTGGACAGCCAGGAATTGCCCCTGCTTCAAATTCAAATTGGGTGAAAGTGGAATCCAGATTTATCAGTGTCAGTAATTAAGCTGTTCATGGGAACAAATAAAGAAGACGTAAGACCTTTCGGAGCAAATGATATATTTTGCCTGAAAGGTCTTTTTATGAAAAAGAGTATTTATGGATATGATAACGTACAACATGTGTGATATAATAAAAACAATTATTTATTCGTATAACTTAGATAGTAGTTCGGAAGGAGGAAATCGATGAGTGACCGGAATAAACTGCTTCCCCTTGGCATTAGTGATTTTAAGAAAATCAGAAAAGAACAGTATTACTTTGTAGATAAATCATTGCTTATCAGGGATTTATTAAACTCTGGTGCAGAAGTTACTTTATTAGTCAGGCCGCGCAGGTTTGGCAAAACGTTGAACATGAGCATGTTGAAGGCGTTTTTTGAAATTAGTGATGAGGACACAGCACAATATATGTGATTCAGGAAGAATATAATCGATATAATTTCCTTTTAGAAAGTGATAAGATAACATCATGAGTATGATATCCCCATCCAGCAAGGATATGTAGAAGGTTTTTATAAGAAAGATTTGTTCATTATAAAAGCATAAGAGCATTTGAGCTTCGCATTGTACAAAAAGATTATGATACAATGCGAAGTTTTTATTTTTATGAAAACAAAATCATTATGTAAACATGCGTAAAGGATACCATTCTAAAACTGGAATATCCGCTCCCCACCCTATTGACAAAGAATTGATTTACCTGTATTCTTGTATTAAGCGAGTAATACAAGAGCTTAAGCATTCACTACATATGCAGGAGGGTAATCATGCTGGAAATTCAAGATTTAAGTAAATCATATGGAAAATACCTTGCGGTCGATAAGGTGAACTTTTTTATCCCGGATGGACAGGTAGGTGTTCTTTTAGGGCCGAACGGGGCAGGCAAATCTACAATCATCAAATGTATTGCAGGTCTGCTGCGCTATACAGGGAGAATTGGGATTCAGGCCATTGATGCGAAGACATTAGAAGCCAAACGTCTTTTTGCCTATGTTCCCGAGATTCCATCTATGTTCGAGGCGCTGACTGTGAGGGAGCATATAGAATACATACGCAGAGCATATAACAGCAATGTCACAGATGAAGAGATTGAAGCGATGCTTTCACGCTTTGATCTGGATGATAAACAGGATAAGCTGGGCAATGAGCTTTCTAAGGGAATGATGCAGAAGGTCAGCATCTGCTGTGCTCTTGCAGTGAAGCCAAAGGTGATTCTATTAGATGAACCGATGGTCGGCCTGGATCCAAAGGCGATCAAGGAACTGAAAGAGGTGGTAAAGGAGCTGCGCGACCAGGGCGTGACAGTACTGATCAGTACCCATATGCTTGAAATGGTAGAAAATCTGTGGGATGTCATGTTCGTGATGGAAAAAAGCCATATCATCGGTTCTTACAATAAGGCAGAGGCGGGAGAGAAGGATCTGGATGACCTGTTCTTTGAGATGACTGGCAGTTGGGAAACGGATGGTGATTCATAGATGAAGGCATTATTATATTTGACGAGACGTAAGTTTATCAATAATTTTAAGAGAGCAGTGAAGAAACCGGCAAGTCTGCTCTTAATAATCTTCTGTGCCGCTTATGGAATTTTTCTCGTAGTTATGCTGGCCAAGCTTGCCGGACAGGTCCACTTTGATTCTCCGAAGGGACTGGTCGTGATACTTACGATTTGGTCGTTATACATTTTCCTCTCGAATTTTGCAAGTTATGCGTCCAGGAAAGGGATTATTTTTAAACCTTCCGATACACATATGGTTTTTCCAGCACCAATCAGTCCAAAGCTGATCCTGCTTCACAGTGCATGGATGAATTATCTGTTATCCGTCGTTATCGGAATTGTATTTGCAATCGCAGGTCTGACTGTGTTTGGTGTGGCTCCGTGGAGGGTCATGCTGCTGTTTCTGATTGAAATCGTGTTGGAGCTTAGTATGGAAATCAGTGTCATGCTGCTTTTGTATACGAATGACCGGATTCCACGGAACGTGATTACATGGATCAGCAGAGGAATTAAGGTATTTTTGATCGGTATTACTATTTTTATTATTCTGTATTTTAAAAAATATGGAATCACGTTGGACACGGCATCAGCATTTATTGACTGGCCGGGGCTTTTGATGATTCCGATTGTAGGATGGAATATTGCGGCATACAGGCTGGTGCTTCTGGGTGCAGATACGGTGAATATCATCTGTACGGTGCTGTATCTGCTTACTGTGGCGGTCACCTTTCTGGCTGCTTGGCGCACAAAGACTGACGGAGGCTACTATGAGGATGCGGCCAAGTTTGCAGATGACTATGCAGAGATGAGGAAACGCAAGCTAGATGGAGAGATGGTGACCGGAATTGGGGAAAAGAGAAAGAAATTCCGCAAGGTCAGTGAGTCTTTCAAAGCATCCGGTGCGAAAGCGATTTTCTACAGACAGTTATTAGAGTATAAGAAGGAACGGTTCTTTATCTTTTCCAAGATGACGCTCCTCTGTCTTGGTATGTCTCTGATTTTGGCAAAGTCCATGGAGGCAGGCGCAAGAAAATCCGGTGTACCACAGTTGTTTTTTATGGGAATCATCCTGTATATCGCTCTTATTTTTTCCGGGTATCTGGGAAAATGGGAGAATGAGCTGAAAAATCCATATCTGTACCTAATTCCAGATAAGCCGATAAAAAAATTATGGTACGCTACTTTGATGGAGCATATTAAGTCATTTGTGGACGGATGCGTTTTCTGCATTCCAATCGGGATTGGCTGGAGACTTGACATGCTGCAGATTATCCTTGCGATCCTGACCTATACTGTACTCCAGGCAAACAGATTGTACACGAGGGTGGTAGCGCAGTGCATTTTAGGAGATACTCTTGGTAAGACGGGGCAGAATCTTGTGCGGTCTCTTATCCAGATGATGATTCTGGGGATTGGCGCAGCGGTTTCAGCCATAGCAGGTTTCATGATCAATATGGATTTGGTCTTTCCAATTATTCTCATTTATAGTATGATAGTAACAGTAGCCACCGGTTTGCTGGCATCCATTCGTTTCCATACGATGGAACAGCTGTGATAGCCTGGGCTGATACATTTCATACATAATAATAGTCAGAATTACGGGAGGAAAGAAGATGTTGGAAGACAATTACGTAACTTTGGAAATCGGAAAAGCAAAGCATATCGCATTGGTAGCACATGATGGCAAGAAGAAAGAGCTGGTGGATTGGTGCGATAAGAATAAAGATGTTTTAAAAGGGCACTTTTTATGTGGAACAGGAACCACTGCAAAGTTGATCGCAGAGCGGACAGGCCTTCCGGTAAGAGGATACTGCAGCGGCCCTCTTGGTGGTGATCAGCAGATCGGTGCTAAGATTGTAGAGGGACAGATTGATTTTATGATTTTTTTGTGGGATCCGTTAGAGGCACAGCCGCATGACCCGGATGTAAAGGCACTGCTTAGAATTGCGGTCGTCTATGACATTCCGATTGCGAACAACCTGGCAACAGCGGACTTTATGCTGAATTCGAAGTATATGAGCGAACCCTATTGCAGAAGGATTGAGAATTTTAATAAGACCATTCAGGACAGGGTCGATCAGATGAAGTAGAGGACGCTTTCCAGCTTGCAGGACAAATGTCTTAAGATTTGGATATATCTTGTTTTGAAAGCCGCATTGGACGGCTTGGAATCTGTAAAAGAAAAAAGGAGAAAACAAAGGAACGGTAAATTCTGGCCTTTGTTCTCTCCTTTTTTCTTATAATCTCGTCCCCTTATGTGATTTGATTATTTTTATTTTTGTGAAATGATTTTTGTGAAAAGATTGACAGGAGTGGGATTTATGTGTTAGTATACTTTTATGCTTTAAAGCGTTACGCTTTAAAGTGAATTAGTAAAATTATTAATGAAAAAGGAGATGAGGACGAGAGATGGGAATCAAGCTGGTTTTGCTGATTGTATTTTTTGCGGTTATGGTAGGTGTCGGGCTTTATTCGAGGAGGCATACGAGGAGTGTTGACGGATTCGTCCTTGGTGGACGTTCGGTAGGTCCGTGGCTGACGGCATTTGCATATGGGACTTCTTATTTTTCGGCGGTAGTATTTGTTGGTTATGCAGGACAGTTCGGGTGGAAGTATGGAATCGCCTCTACCTGGATCGGGATTGGGAATGCAGTCATCGGAAGCCTGCTTGCCTGGGTTGTGCTGGGGCGCAGGACAAAGGTAATGACTCAACATTTACATTCTAAGACGATGCCGGACTTTTTTGGGGCGCGCTATGGCAGTAAGTCTTTGAAGATCACGGCATCTGTAATCGTATTTATCTTCCTGATTCCTTACACAGCATCTGTATATAATGGCCTTTCCAGATTATTTGGCATGGCTTTCAACATCCCTTATACATACTGCGTGATCGTGATGGCTGCATTTACTGCCGTATATGTGATTCTTGGAGGATACATGGCGACAGCGATCAATGATTTTATACAGGGAATCATTATGCTGATAGGAATTGTAGTTGTGATCGGTGCAGTATTAAGCGGAAAAGGAGGATTCCTTCATGCAGTCCAGACAATGGCACAGATACCAAGCGATGTACCGCTGACACAGGGACAGCCGGGAGCATTTACGTCCTTTTTCGGACCGGACCCTCTGAATCTTCTCGGTGTTGTGATTCTGACTTCTCTGGGGACATGGGGGCTGCCACAGATGATCAATAAGTTCTATGCGATAAAGGATGAGAAGGCGATTAATACAGGAACCGTCATTTCTACTCTTTTTGCAGTAGTAGTTGCAGGAGGCTCCTATTTTCTGGGAGGTTTTGGCAGGCTGTTCGACAGTCCAGCCATTCATGATGAAGCGACGGGAGCTGTTGTGTATGACAGCATCATACCATTTATGCTCTCGACTCTACCAGATATTCTGATTGGAATCGTAGTGGTATTGGTGTTATCTGCATCGATGTCCACACTTTCATCCTTGGTATTGACATCCAGTTCTACGATGACACTGGATCTTTTAAAGGATAACGTGATGAAGAATATGAGTGAAAAGAAGCAGGTCATTACGATGCAGCTTCTGATTGTTTTTTTCATTGTTGTTTCCGTGGTAATTGCTTTAAACCCACCGACCTTCATCGCGCAGCTCATGGGAATTTCCTGGGGGGCTTTGGCAGGAGCATTCCTGGCGCCATTCTTATATGGACTGTACTGGAAAGGCGTGACACGTGCAGCCGTATGGGCAAGCTTTATAGCAGGCGTGGGCATCACGGTCTCCAATATGTTTCTTAGCTATATCAGCTCCCCCATCAATGCAGGAGCGATTGCTATGGTTGCAGGGCTGATTATTGTTCCTGTTGTGAGCCTGGTGACACCGAAGGTGAAGCGGGAAATGGTCGATGAGATTTTTAGTTGTTATGATGAGAGAGTTACGATTACGAAGAAACGCTCCTTGAATGTGGACCAGGTCTGATTCTAGCAGCGATAAAAAGACATAGTTTCTATCATAAATAAAGACAAGAGGATGATCCCGGGTGAAGGCCCGGGATTTTTCTATATATTTCAATATGACAGTACATAGGAAAGTGTGGTAAGATATTGATAAAATAAATGAAGCTTTAAGGGAAAAGAGATGGAAAAGAAAGTAGACAGAAGAATATTAAAGACAAAGAGCCAGCTTCGGACCGGGCTGGCAAAACTGATGCAGTCGAAGGATATCAGCAGAATCACCGTGAAAGAGCTGGTGGATGAGGTGGGAATCAACCGTTCCACATTTTACCTGCATTATAAAGATATTTCAGGCCTTCTCGAAGAAATCGAGCGGGAGATGGCAGAAGAAATCCAGGAAGCAATGCAGAGGCATCCCATTGGACAGGAGCAGCATGCGACCTTTTATTTTATCGAGGACCTGTATGAGGTATTGACAAAAAATCGTGAAATAAGCCGTGCGCTGGTAGGTCCCAATGGGGATATCAGGTTTATTCAGAAAATCCAGCATATCATAGAGGAGAACAGCAGGGGACTTTTGACAGAAGTCTGCCATGCATCGGAAAAGGAATTAAGATATTTTTATGCATTTTGTCTGAACGGATGCCTGGGGCTGGTCAAGACATGGCTGTTGGAGGGGGCTCATAGGGACCCAGAGTTCATGGCGCGAATGACATTTGAGATGGCCGCGAATGCGATGAATGCATTCTGCAATGCGGAGGACAGCTTTGAGAATAGCTTGACAGAAAAATCACAATGACGTAAGATATTTTTTTAGAGTAAAGACTTAAAGAGAGGATTCTAAAGGTATGAAAAGAGAAAAGTTTGGTTCCAGACTCGGGTTCATCCTGATTTCTGCGGGATGCGCCATCGGGCTGGGAAATGTGTGGAGATTCCCCTATATTACGGGACAATATGGAGGAGCGGCATTCGTGCTGATTTATCTGTTCTTCCTCGTGATACTGGGACTCCCGATCATGGTCATGGAGTTTTCCGTGGGACGAGCAAGTCAGGTCAGTGCAGCCCTGTCCTTTGACAGATTAGAGCCTAAAGGCACGAAGTGGCACTGGTATAAATATGGGGCAATGGCAGGGAATTATCTGTTGATGATGTTTTATACCACCATCGGAGGATGGATGCTTTTATATTTTGTAAAAATGGCCGCTGGAAAGTTCGAAGGACTGAATGCGGAAGAAATCGCCGGGGAATTCGGTGCACTGACAGCACAGCCTGTGCTGATGACCGTCTGCATGGTCATCGTGGTAGCTCTGTGTTTTGGAATCTGCAGCCAGGGGCTCCAGAAAGGAGTCGAGAAGATTACAAAGGTCATGATGCTTCTGCTTCTGGCGCTGATGATCGTGCTGGCTGTTCGTTCTGCAACATTAAAGGGGGCAGGGGAAGGACTTCGTTTCTATCTATATCCTGATTTTTCAAAAGTTAAAGAAGCTGGTCTATTCGATGTCGTATTCGCAGCCATGGGACAGGCATTCTTTACACTGAGCCTGGGTATTGGCGCGATCGCGATCTTCGGGAGCTATATTGACAAGAAACGTACCCTGACAGGGGAGGCCGTGTGTGTCACTGTGCTGGATACCTGTGTGGCCTTAGTAGCGGGATTGATCATCTTCCCGGCCTGTTTTGCATTCGGCGTGAATCCAGACAGCGGGCCGAGCCTGATCTTCATTACGCTGCCGAATATCTTTAACTCCATGGGAGGAGGAAGAATCTGGGGGACTTTGTTCTTCCTGTGTATGTTCTTCGCGGCGGCGTCCACCATCATCGCCGTATTTGAGAATATTATTTCCTTTGCCATGGATCTGACTGGTTGCAGCAGAAAGAAATCAGTACTGATCAATCTGATCGCAATCAGCCTTTTGTCCCTGCCGTGTATCCTCGGATTCAATCTGTGGAGCGGTTTCCAGCCGCTGGGAGAGGGAAAGAATGTCCTGGATCTGGAGGATTTCCTTGTGAGCAACAATCTTCTTCCTATCGGCAGTCTGATTTACCTTTTGTTCTGTACCAGCAAAATTGGCTGGGGCTGGAAGAACTTTACGAAAGAGGCGAATACAGGAGAGGGAATCCACTTTCCAAAATGGGCTAGGATGTATGTATCTTACATACTTCCGCTTGTCGTTCTGTTCATTTTCATCCAGGGGTACTGGTCCATGTTCCATAAATAAATAGCAGGTTAGCGAGGCACTTTAGTTTTGGTGCGGGATAAGACGCTGAGAGATACGGGAAAGCCATATAGGCTGCCCGATATCTTCTCAGCGTCTTTTGCTTGAATGAGAAAGTATGTTGTAACTGTTCACAGGTCTCTGTGCACAGTTACGATTTCAGCCCATTTTAAATGCATCTTCGATGCATGGGGCTGAAATCCATCCTACTGTCAGCTCTGGCGCATAGCTTGACAGCAAGTGTCAAGCTTGCGAGTGTACAGTAACAATATATTACTGATTTCTTTACAAAATTTATTTGGAAGGTGGTAATGTCTGATAACTTGGCGTATAATACACATATGGTTCAAATATTATGAAAATAGATTCTATATATCTTATTTGGGAAAGAAGGTATTGGATGAATGTAAGATCACTTCAGAAGAGGCTCAACGAGCGCTTCGGACCAACTGTTTCTGTCCAAGTGAAGGATGGCTGTATTGTTGTTTCCGGGCACCTGGACAGTTGGGATAAGATTGTCGCGGCATGTACGATGTGTGTGGATAAAAAGTCCGGCATGCATGTTGTGAATGATATCAGGCTGGACGGCGTCAGGATTCCCAAGATGCGGACACCCGATTTTCAGGATCATGCCCTTGAGAATGCGGCACCGGATGTGTTGATTATCGGAGGCGGGATTTCCGGTGCCAGTATTGCCAGAGAGCTTTCCAAATGGAAGCTGGATATCCTGCTCGTGGATAAAGAATCGGATCTTGCGGTTCAGGCGTCCGGCAGGAACGACGGGGAAGTACACCCCGGCGTTGATTTGAACAAAGGGAGCCTAAAGCAGCATTATGTTCTTCTGGGCAACCGGATGTTCGACCAGGTCTGCAAGGAGCTGAGTGTTCCGTTCGAGCGGTGCGGGCAGTATGTTGGTTTCACAGGGAAATGGATGTATCCAATCATCTGGGCTTATGTATGGCAGCGTAGATATGTCTGTAAAGTAACGGATACGAGGATTTTAAAGAGAAAAGAGCTATTTCGAAGAGAGCCGAATCTAAACCCTAAATTTCATTTTGCCATGTTCAATCCATCGGCAGGCTGTGTCTGCCCTTATGGATTGACGATTGCATACGGGGAAAATGCAGTGGAGAACGGCGCGAAGGTGTCTCTAAATACAGCGGTTCTTGGCATGGAGGTCAAAAATGGACGAATCTGTTCGGTCAAGACGAACAGGGGGACCCTCTATCCGAAAATCGTGGTCAATGCAGCGGGTGTATTTGCAGAAGATGTGGCGAGGATGGCAGGAGACCGGTTCTATTCCATCCATCCAAGAAGAGGGACGAACTCCATTTTGGATAAAAAGTCAGGCAGCCTTGTCAAAGGGATTGCTTCCATCAAAACTCTTCAGAAAAATAAGAAACATACCAAGGGCGGCGGAATCCTGCATACGGTCCACGATAATCTGCTTGTAGGGCCAAATGCTGTGGAGACATATGAGAAGGAAAATTTTGCGACACAAAAAGGAAGCATCGATGCGGTGTTCGCAAAGCAAAAGCTGACCGCAGAAGCATTGAGCGAGAAGGATATCATTACATATTTTACGGGAGTAAGACCAGCCACCTTTGAGGAAGATTTTATCATTGAAAAGGGACGGAAGACCAGAAATTTGATTCACTGTGCAGGAATCCAATCGCCGGGGCTTACTACGGCCCCGGCTGTAGCGCTGGACATTGAGAAGATGGTCATAAGCGAGCTGAAAAAGGAGAAAAAGCCGGAGAGGAATCCCAATTTTTGTCCAGTCAGAAAGGCACCGCCAGTTCTGAATCAGCTTTCATATGAAGAGAGGAACAAGCTGATTCAGGAGAATCCAGATTATGGGGAAATCGTATGCAGATGTGAGGAAATCAGCAAGGGTGAGATTCTGGATGCGTTGAACGCTCCAATCTGCGTGCCCACGATCGATGGGATCAAGAAAAGGGTACGCCCGGGAATGGGAAGATGCCAGGGCGGTTTTTGTATGCCGCTCGTGACGAAAATCATCAGCGAATTTCTTCAAGTGCCCGAGGAGAGGGTACGCAAGGCGGGAGAAGGTTCAGGAATCCTGTTTGGAGATACAAAGTGCACGGACGAGGAGGTGGCAGAATGAACAGGTATGATGTCATTGTGATCGGAGGCGGTCCGGCAGGACTGGCAGCCGCAATCTCTGCGGACCGGCGTGGTGCAGAGGTACTCCTGATTGAGCGGGAGGCACGTCTGGGAGGAATTTTAAAACAGTGCATTCATGATGGCTTCGGTCTGGTACGCTTTGGGGAAAAGCTGTCGGGACCGGAATATGTGGAGCGTTTTATCAAAGAGTTCCGAGAGCGGAGGATTCAGAGCAGTCTGCTTACCTTTGTCACGGATATGAAGAAGACGGACCACGGGTTTGTGTTAAGAGCGGTGAACCGCAGCGGCGTCCACGAGTATGAGGCTAAGGCGCTGGTGCTTGCCACGGGATGCAGGGAGCGTACCGCAAAGCAAGTGCAGATCCACGGTACACGTCCGGCGGGCGTGCTGACGGCGGGAACGGCACAGCATTTCGTCAATCTCCAGGGGAAAATGCCGGCCAGAAAATGTGTGATTCTGGGAAGCGGGGACATCGGACTCATTATGGCAAGGCGTCTGACCTTGGAAGGTGCGGAGGTACTGGGGGTTTATGAAGTCAAGCCCACTCCGTCAGGATTGACCCGGAACATTGTGCAGTGTCTGGATGATTACAAGATTCCGCTTTATCTGTCCCATACCGTCACACGGGTGTTTGGGGAACAGCGGTTGACCGCTGTGGAGGTGGCAGAAGTAGACGAGCAGATGCAGCCCATCAAATCCACAAGAAAAAGAATTGCATGCGATACATTAATCTTATCTGTAGGCCTGATTCCGGAAAATGAAATGGCAGAAAAGCTGGGGGTTCGTCTGGATACGAAGACAAAAGGTCCGGTCTGCAATCACCGGTTCATGACGGAGGTAGAAGGCGTCTTTTCCTGTGGGAATGCGCTGCATGTCAATGACCTGGTGGATTATGTATCTGAAAGCGGAGAACTCTCCGGTACGGCAGCGGCGGAATATGCTGAGAAAATGGGGAGTACAAAGCGCAGAGAGGTTTCTCTTAATACGGATGCGTCTCTGCAGTATCTGGTTCCCCAGAAGCTGGCATTGTCAGAAGGACTTGACAAGGTGATTTTCTATTTCCGCAGCAGGGAAGTATTAAAGCAGGGTACACTCGTGTTTTTGGTAGATGGAAAAGAAGTATTTCACAGGAAATATAGGAATTTAAAACCGCCGGAGATGGAACGGCTGGAGCTGAATTGTACGTCCTTTGGCCTAAGTGATGCAAGCCGGATAGATGTTCAGATCAAAAAGGAGGGAGACATTTGAAAGAGTTGACGTGTATTGTCTGCCCCAACGGATGCAGTCTGAGAGTGGAAAAGAAGGATGGGCAGTGGGAAGTCAGCGGGAATCAGTGTAAGCGCGGTATCACATTTGCAATCGAAGAGATGACCCATCCCATGCGCACGATCAGTTCGACTGTGAGGACATCATTCCCGGAGGTCCCGGTGATTCCGGTACGTGTTTCTGCGGAGATTCCGAAAGAGCGGATTTTTGATGTTATGAAGCAGATCAATCAGGTGAGAGTAGAAAAAATCTGTGGAACAGGTGACGTGGTGATTGAGAATGTCCTGGGGCTTCAAGTGGATGTGATCGTTACAAGCGATATTCTTAGGGAATGGGAGAAAGAACAAAAATAAAAAACAAGTATGTCAGAAGGGAGATTACAAACTATGAGCAATAAACCATACAAAGATTTTGAACCGAACTGGGTGAAAACACCTGCACCGAAGGACAGCTACCGTTCGATTTTCCGCTGGGGGGACCCAGAATATGTGAAGTATCCGAAAGAGTCGCTTTATAAGATGATGAAGGAAAAATTCAATATGACAGATGATGATTTCCGTACCTATGATGGGGATATCGGAATGGACCCGGTCAAACTGGATGCGCCCTGCAATCTGGCAGAGGAACATATCGAGGCAATGAAAAAAATCGTGGGGGAGGAATTTGTGACGGCAGAGGATTACCCCAGGCTCGCAGTGGCTTATGGAAAGACAGGATATGATGCGGCAAGGCTCCGTCAGAGGATCATCGAGAATCTGCCCGATGTGGTAGTCTATCCGGGCACAACGAAGCAGATTGAAGAGATCGTGGCATATTGTACGAAGTTTGGAATTCCGCTTTATGTATATGGAGGCGGCAGCAGTGTGACCCGGGGCGTGGAGCCTGTGAAGGGCGGTATTTCACTGGATATGCGAAAAAGGTATAACAAGATTGTTTCCTTTAATGAAACTGATCAGACGATTACCGTGCAGAGCGGCATGTCAGGTCCGAAGCTGGAACGTGCCCTGAACCACGCACCAAAACTGATGGGGGCAAAGCGTGCCTATACATGCGGACATTTCCCACAGTCCTTCGAGTACAGTAGTGTGGGCGGCTGGGTCGTGACCAGAGGGGCAGGCCAGAACAGTACCTACTATGGATGTATCACAGATATTGTCATGTCCCAGAAGTATGCGACGCCGATCGGGAATATCCAGACCAGTCATTATCCGCGCGAGGCCACGGGACCGAACCTGAACCAGATTATGATGGGAAGCGAAGGAACATTTGGAGTCTTAACGGAAGTGACTTTGAAGGTATTCCGTTATATGCCGGAAAATAGAAGACGGTTCTCCTACATTTTTAAGGATTGGAAGACCGCACAGGAGGCGGCACGGGAAATGATGCAGTGTGAGGCAGGATTTGCTTCTGTATTCCGCTTGTCAGACCCGGAGGAGACGGACCTGATGCTGCGGCTTTACAATGTGGATGAAACTCCGCTGTGGAAACTTCTGGATGCAAGGGGATATATGGATATGCAGCGGTGCCTTTTCCTGGGCTTCACGGATGGGGAAAAAGGATTTTCTGAAAATGTAGCAAAGAATATCCGCAGGATCGCGAAAGAACATGGCGGAATGAGTCTGACTTCTTTTGTGACAAAAAGCTGGGAAAAGGGACGTTTTACAGACCCGTATCTGCGGGATACCATGCTGGATTTCGGAATCATGACAGATACTCTGGAGTGTACCGTCAACTGGTCCAATATGGGGAAGGTGCATGAGGAGGTGCGCAAAGTCTGCCACGCTCTGCCGAACACGATTGTGACGACCCATATGTCACACTGTTATCCACAGGGGGCAAATCTGTACTTTATCTTTATCACAAGGATGGATGACGCAGAAGAATTCCGAAAATACCACAGCACGATTCTGGATGCCATCCAGAAATCCGGTGCGGCACTCAGCCATCATCACGGAATCGGGAAGATGTTCGCGCCTTGGCTGGAAGGACAGATCGGGCGAAATGAATATGGAATGATTCGGGCTTTGAAGAATTATTTTGACCCGGGATACAACATGAATCCAGGCGGAACCCTTGGACTGGATTTAAAAGAAGAGGAGAAACGGTTTTTGAGAGAGGATATTCAGTAAAGCTGGCTTTTGCAGGAAGGGCGGGTCTTTTGGGAAAGGACCGCACGACCTGCAGATCCATATGGAGGGAATGCCATGAATGAAGACAGGGAAAGGATTGTCCTGACCTTTGATGTGGGAACACAGAGTTCCCGCGCATTACTGATCAACAACCGGGGAAAGATTCTGGGAAAGGGGCAGCAAAAGCACGAGCCGCCCTATGTCTCCCGGGAGCCGGACTGGGCAGAGCAGGATGCAGAATTTTATTATGCGCATATCTGCCAGTCCGCCCGGGAACTAAAGAAAGCTGTGGAAGAAGGAGTGTGGGAGCGAATCGAGGCGGTCTCCATTACGACCATACGCGATACCGTGGTATGTGTGGATAAAGAGGGCGTACCACTGCGTCCTGCAATTGTCTGGCTGGATAAAAGGAAAGCGGACGGCGGCCCACGGCTTTCTCAGGTGACCCGGATGATGTTCAAGGCAGTGGGGATGGAAGAGACGGCAAAGCTACAATATAAAAAGGCTCACTGTAACTGGATCATGCAGAAAGAGCCGGAAATCTGGGAGAAAACGTATCAATATCTGCTTCTGAGTGGATATCTGACTTATAAGCTGACCGGGAACATGGCAGATGCGGCTGCGGCTCTGGTGGGGCGTCTGCCGATCGACAGTCAGAGCAGAGGCTGGCAGAGAAAAGGAGCCCTGACCCGCCCGGTATTTGATGTGGAGCCGGAGAAACTCTGTGAGGTAAAAGAATCCGGGGAAGTCCTGGGGCATATTACGGCACAGGCAGCAGAGGATACCGGGTTGAAGGAAGGTCTGCCGGTCCTGGCATCGGGTTCGGATAAGGCATGTGAAATCCTGGGACTTGGCTGTACTTCCAAGGAAAAGGCCGCAATTGGACTGGGAACGACAGCGACAATCACATTTAATATAGAGAGGTATCTGGAGCCGGAAAGATTTATCCCGCCGTACCCCTCTGTGATTCCGGGCTGGTACAATCCTGAAATCGAGATCTACAGAGGATACTGGCTGATTTCCTGGTTCAAGAAGGAGTTTGCAGAAAAAGAGGTAGAGCAGGCAAAGCGGCTCGGTGTTTCTGCCGAGGAGCTATTGAACAGGCGACTCAAGGAGATCCCGGCCGGCTGTGACGGACTTCTGTTCCAGCCATATTTCACCCCGAATGTGACCATGCCTGTGGCAAAGGGTTCTATTATCGGATTTTCAGATCAGCATACACGGATTCATCTCTACCGTGCGATCATCGAGGGAATTAACTTTGCTCTGATGGATGGAATGCGGCTGTTGGAAAAACGTTCCGGGCATGTGTTTGAGGAAATCCGTCTTGGCGGGGGCGGTTCCCAAAGTGATGAAATCTGTCAGATCACGGCGGATATGTTCGGGATTCCAGTAAAGCGGACAGAGACTTATGAGGCGACTGGAATCGGCAGCGCGATGGCGGCATTTGTAGGGCTGGGAGAATTTCAGGATTATGATGAGGCACAGAAGGCGATGGTACATTTGAAGGATGTATTCGAGCCAGATATGGAGCAGCACCAGATCTATCATGAATTGTACCGGGACGTCTTCCAGAATATCTATGGGAAGCTGGCGCCCTTGTATGAGAAGCTGCATGAGATTTATCACAGAGAGAAGTAAGAGGAGCAAAGCTCGCTGGAGAATGTGAAAAAGTGTACATTTTCCTGTGAGCTTTTTAAGTTTTTGTTTCCGTATTGTATTTGATTTTTTTATGGCTTATAAAAATAAAATTTGTCTGAACAATTTTCTAAATCGCTTGTGGAAGTGGTTTTTATATGTTAAAGTAAGTTCACCTGAAAATCATATGGGTGCATTTCGAACATTCTTTATACTTAATTCATAATGGAATCTTAGATTTCATTCCAGGGGCAGATTCGCCCGAATATTCAATGTTTGGAAAAAAACAATATTTTATTTAATCTGATTGATCCGAGATACCTGGAAAGTCTGGAGTGTTTTCAAACAGATTTACAGATTGTTTTTGGCATGCTAAAATATAGAAAAAGCAAGGTGAAATTGCAGAATTACGTAGAGCTCAACCAGGAGTATTTTAGTGATATTGATTATGATTCTTACAATGCTGTTAGGGCTATGCTTGGTTCAGAGCAGGGCTTAAAGGAGATTAAGAAGGAGACGGGAGGGATAAATATGTGTCAGGCTTTGGAGGAACTATATCAGGATGGAGTGGAACAGGGAATCAAAGCTTTTGTACAGGATTACACAGAGGAAGGATTTGGCAGGGAGAAGATTCTGGGAAAGCTGCAGAAAAGGTTTTCACTAAGCAGAGAGAAAGCAGAAGCATATTTTGAAGAATTTACGAAGGAATAACAAAGTTTTGTGTTATATAAGATGAACTGTTTTTTTCAAGAAAGGTGTCTACTATGAAAAAGAATAGAGGGAAACTCATTGGCGGTGTAATCATACTGGTACTGCTTGTGTATCTGTTTTTCTTTTCACCGCCCATTATGGTCTCTAAGGGTGGGATTGAGTTAGGGTATTACGAAGAAAATTTTGAAAATCCATATGCACATTTGGGCGAGCAGTCCATGCATTTTGAAAATCGGAGTCTGCATAGTACAGGGGACTTTGAGCATTTCTATTTCCTGAATTTTAAGTTCTGGGAGAAGCTTGAGATCCACCAGGCTGAATATGTGGGAGCAACGAAAGAGGCAGAGGTAAAGAAGATACTTCCATTCCTATATTCAGCCGAGCAGAACTTAAAGACATCCTACCATAATGCATTTGGTGTCAAGCGTGGCGGGAAAGGCTGGTACTTTGACTATTATGTTGCTATTTAGGATGCGGATTTCCACAGCACGGTCCATTTCTGGTGTTCTACATAATACAGCAGGTAGAAGTGATACTTTATGGAGCTGACAACAGCATTGCATTCATATTCTACAGTAGGAATACCACAGTAATTTTTCTTTTCATAAGTAAGAACGTGTATATGAGTCAGGGTGCGGATTTCACCATTCGCATCCTGAAATTTTATCATTTTGGGAATCGCATCCCCTGTACTTGTATACCAGACCCCGCAGGCTACAGGTTCCTGGCGTCCTCTGATCTTCCCGGCATCCGGTGTATGGACATTGATTCCGATTCCCATACCCATGATGATCCACCTCCTCTTTTGCATAATTCTATGTTAATGTAGCCGCAACTTATTTCTCGTTGTATTAGTTATTCAATTGTAAGACGGGAATAGTCGACTTCCCGTTTTTCGCGGGATACCCCGCCCTCCATATGGTCGAGCGGCATTTTGAGAAAGGCCGCCCTTTTTATTGAGTCGATCCCATATCTTTTCCGTATAGAATCAACGGTTTTATCCCATTGTTCTAATTTTGCATAATCTGTTGTGTCGAACAGGCTCATCTGGTGCAGACTTCCACTTTCTGACAGACGACCTGTGTGGATGCCCAGGTGCCGGATGGGAGTCTTTTTGTCCCAGAGCTGGTCAAAAAGCTGACAGGCATAGTGGTAAAGTTCCTGGGTGATGTTGGTCGGATTTTTGAGAATCATCTGATGGCTGGCATAGCTTAAATCATAGCTTTTTATTCCAATCGACATAAGCTCCGCCTGGACGTGGTGTTCCCTCAATCTGGTTCCCACGGTCTCCGCCAGCCCGAGAAGGACGAGCCTGGCTGTATCTGCGTCGGACACATCAAAGGCGATGGTCGTAGAGTTGCCGAATCCCTTTTGTGGCGGGGGAGACGGCTCTACGCAGGAGCAGTCGATTCCATTGGCAAAGGCCCAGATAGTCTCACCGTGTTTCTTTAAATGAAGCGCGAGCAGTTCGGGATCACTTTGGGCAAGTTCTCCAATCGTATGAATTCCCAGATTCAAAAGCTTTCTGGTCGTTGCCCTTCCCGCAAAAAACAATTCTGACACTGGCAGGGGCCACATTTTGCCAGGGATTTCCTCGGGAAAAAGTGTGTGGACCTTATCTGGTTTTTCTAACTCACCTGCCATTTTCGCAAGCAGCTTATTTGTGGAAATTCCAATATTCACTGTAAACCCCAGTTCTTTCTTTATTCGGTCCTTTATCTGAAATGCCGTCTCAACAGGTGGGCCGAACAGATGGAGTGTCTCTGTCATATCCATGAATGCCTCGTCAATGCTATACTGCTCCACTATGGGGGTATATTCCTGTAAAATCTTTAGAAAAGCATCGGAACATTTCTGGTACAGTCCATAATTTGGCGGTGCCATATATAAATCAGGGCATTTCTGTCTTGCCTCCAAAATCGTTTCTCCCGTGCGGATTCCAAATCGTTTTGCCGGAAGACTTTTGGCAAGGATAATGCCATGTCTTGCGGCGGCGTCCCCGGAAATGGCAGAAGGAATCGTACGCAGATCCAGACTCCCGCCCAGGTGATGAATCCGGTAGGCCGCTTCCCAGGAAAGAAATGCACTATTAACATCAATATGATAAATGACAGACTGCATGAGATCGATGCCGCCTCCTTTTTCTTCTCCCTTTTATGGAAGATCAGGGAGCTTATGCTTGGGTCTTAGGAATCTTCCTGGAATAATTATATCGAACACATGTTCTAATAACAAGTGGGAAAGTTTTCCTGGAAGGGGATGGTAAAGGTCGGGATTCCTGTGGAGTAAGGTGCAATGTCATATTGTTGATAATAAATGATGATGCCTTCTGGCTTGAGATAAAAGTTTTCAGGGTGGAAATTTTGGCGGATAAGAGCGGCATAGTTATCAAAATAGGAGGAAGGGGAATCTTTTAAACGTTCTGCTATTTGAATCTCGATCATTTGGAAGATTTTTTGGGGAAAATCAGGATCAGAAGGATAAAATTGATCCAGTGTAAGTCTTACGCCCTCGTGGAGGTTCCAGGTATCGGACAGGCGCAGGGTAGAACCATGAGCCCCGCCCATATATTCGTACTGGTCCATATACAGGCTGGTAATGCAGTCCTGATTTAGGGTGACCTGAAAAATGGACTGAAATTGATAGCTGTAAAAGGGCGGGCGGTTGGTCTGGATATAACGGGCGCTTTCGACGGCCTGGGGAAATAGGACTGTGTGACAGTAGTGCTCTGTTTTCTGTGACTGCAGGATATAATATTGGTTGACTTTTTGTTCCACATCCATATGGTGAGGGATCGAGAAATGGGGATAATCGATCTGATACGTAAATACAGCGATGGCTCGATAGTACATGGTGTCCTGTAATGTTTTGGTAGAAACGGTCTGCATGGCGGCCTCTTTTACTGGTCTTTATATCTAGTATATTGCCGGGAAGGGGAAGGTGTGAACATTGGAATAAGCAATCTTAAGGTTATCTTTAAGTTGGTTTTATTTTGGCTTTAAGTCCCCATATTACAATGAGTACATCATAAGAGAAGGAGAAAAAATTTATGGAAATGTTATCATGCAGTCATCTGAAAAAGATATATCAAAAGCAGTGTGTTGTAAATGAGTTGAGCTTTTCGGTCCGCAAGGGAGAGGCATTTGCACTTCTTGGGAGCAATGGAGCGGGGAAGACGACGACCATTAAGATGATTCTGGGATTGATTCCAAAGGATGGAGGAACCGTGGAAAGACAGGCGGATATCAGAATCGGGTATTCTCCTGAAACGCCATATTTCCATCCCTTCCTAAATGCAAGAGAGGTTCTTGAGTTCTACGGAGGTCTTCAGAATATTCCGAAAAAGGAGTTGAAAGAGCAGATTCCGATGCTGCTTGAGCGCGCAGGTCTGGAGGACAGTAAAACGAAAGTAAAGAATTATTCCAAGGGGATGCTCCAGCGTCTGGCATTGGCTCAGGCACTGCTGGGAGATCCGCAGCTTTTGATTCTGGATGAACCGTCTGCAGGCCTGGATGCATTGGGAAGGGTGGAAATGATGCATACGATTCAGAGCTTAAAGGAAGAGGGAAGGACGATCATCATCAACTCTCATATTCTGAATGATATCGAGCGGGTCTGTGACAGAGGAATCATTATGAAAAAAGGGAATCTGCTCTATGAATGGGAAAAAGGAAAAGAAGTAAGAAGTCTGGAAGAAATATTTGTTGACAGAATCGGAGGAAACTAAGATGGGAATTATGAAAAATGCTCTGCGTGAGCGGATCAGAAGAAAAGATATCTATGTCGTGGTTGTGATTGGAATGATTATTGTCATGATGTGTATGAGCGGTGCGGCGACGCTGTCGATCAATGGAGTATCCGTTACGGAATTTGAGATGATGATGCCGCTGGTCATGAATGTGATTTCTGTGCTTGGTGGTGGAATCGCAGTTGCACTCAGTCTGCGGACGATTCCAAATGAATATGAGCGGCGAACGAGCCATCTTGTCTGGATTCGCGGAATCAGCCAGTGGAAATATCACAGCCAGTTGGCACTGGCAAGTATGATCAGCTCTCTAGGAGCATTGTTCATCCTGTATGTGGGCGTTTTGGTGTTTGCGGTCATGAGAGGGGAGATTCAGATACTGCTGAAAGGTATTCCGGCATTTTTCCTTTTCTCGATCAGCACGGCGGCGGTGAGCCTTTTCACCAGTGCAGTCAGCCTTGTGCTTCCGGGAATGGCAGCGGGAGTCCTTTGTACGGCCTTTATGCTGATCGGGACGATGCACCCGATTCTGGAGACAGTATCCGGGATCGTATCGGGAGTTGCCAGAGGGCTGGTGAACGGAGTCTTATTCGCAGTCCCCAATCTGTACGGAGTTGAAGTGCAGGCTGCAAATCTGTTGTCTGGGAAAACTGTCCAGGTGCACAATATCCTGGGCGGACTTCTGGTCCTTTATGTCTGTGCAGTGATGTTATATGTGTTCCGCAGGAAGGAGGCATAACCGTGGAAAGAAAAGTAGAGAAGAAAATGGGAGAGAACAAAATGAAAATATCAGGAAAACGTCTTCTTTGGAAAGCGGCTGCCTTGGTGACTGGTGCGGCCATACTTGCCGGGTGGATCATGACCGGGAGAGCAGGAATCAGCAAGAAAGACCAGAAAATCTATGCGTCGGCACAAAAACTGCAACCTGAGGTGGACCGGCTGGGATTTCAGAATTTTAAAATGGCAGATTACCCGGTGACGATGTATGATGGAAAAAAGGATTATGTTTTTTATCAAGGAGAAATCAAAGAACGTGCCCCCGTCCTGGAGACATTTGCAGGTACAGCGTATCCGGTGGAGGACCATTTTGAAGTCATTGTTCCTACATTAGACAAGTTGGACAGTCTAATGTCTCTTACCGGAGGTGTGGAAGATATGATATCTGGCAGTGGATATGGGGAGAAGGAACAGATCGCGACAATCTGGCATGAAACATTTCATGCGTGGCAGATGAGTCATTATGCTATATTAGGAGAAAAAATGGAACCAAGTGAGCTGACAGCGGCCTTAGAGAGCGACAACACAGGCGAATCGGAGGATGAAATTCTGGTAAAAGCCGTGGATCAAAAAGATGACGTGAAGAAGGCAGTAGAGCAGGAGATGAAGACCTTGAAAGCACTTACAGCAGAAGTCAGTATTGACGAAGTCAAGAAGGGCGTATTAGAATATAGGAAGTCTGTGGGTGAGAGAAGAAAACAGATGCCAAAGGAAGCCGTGGAGGCGGAAGAACGCTGTGAACTGACGGAAGGGACTGCATACTATGTAGAGGCAAATGTCCTAAAAATGCAGAGCAAAAGCGGACAAAAATATCAAGAAAGATATCTGGATTCCATGGGGCAGTTCGAGGGTGGCAGAGGAAAGTATTACCGTACTGGAATGGCAAAGTGTATGATACTGGATAAGATAGACCCGGGCTGGGAGGACAGGATTGATTTTTCAAAGAGCCTGGATACACTTTTGGATGAAGCGGTCAGATAGAGGACGAAGGAAGATAGGTCAGGGAGAGAAGAGATGGGATATACGATTTTAGCTGCGGATGATGAGACCGAGCTTTTAGATGTACTGGAATTATATTTGGGCAGGGAGAATATCGGAATCAGAAAAGCAAAGGACGGAATCGAGGCGATGGAAATCTTCCATAGGGAGGAGGTCCATCTGGCTCTTCTGGATATCATGATGCCCGGACTGGACGGATTTTCTGTCCTTCGGAAGATCCGTGAGACCAGCCGGATACCAGCGATCATGCTGACGGCAAAAAGTGAGGATTACGATAAGATTCTAGGTCTGGAACTGGGAGCCGATGATTATATTACAAAGCCCTATAATCCCCTGGAGGTGGTTGCGCGAATCAAGGCACAACTCCGTCGGAATTATGACTACCGTGAGGAGTCAGCCAGGGAAACACAGTTTCTTCAGGTCAAGGGACTGGTACTCAGACCGGAGGAGGGGCTGGTGACCCTGGACGAAGAAGTGATGGAACTGACATCCACAGAGTTTAAAATCTTAAGGCTTTTGATGGAATATCCCGGGCGTATTTTTACCAGGCAGCAGATCTTCGAGCAGGTCTGGGAGGAGGAATATGCAAGGGATGATAACACAGTAATGGTACATATCAGTAATCTGCGCGGCAAGCTGGAGCGAATGCCCGGTGAAGCCCCGCAGATACGGACGGTCAAGGGGCTGGGATATAAACTGGAGAAGGAAGCATGATGAAGAGAAAGAAGAAGCCCGGCAGCGTATTTAGGCAGTTGGTCAAGAGTTACATTTTATTTGCAGTCCTGCTTGTCATCGGGATGTATTTCTGTTTGTTCGGACTGTTGCTCGGATTAAGCGGCGGGGAGATAGGAACCCTTGCCCCCTATGACCTGGTGGATAAGTCCGGCAGGATAGGCGACCTGAGTTCACTTTGGAGAATGGGCGGCTGGATAGAGAAGCTGGATACAGACTATCATGTGATCGCAGTGTATGGAGAGAAGAAAGACCAGGCCCAGTCCTACACGCAGGAAGAAATCTATGAGTATCTGGTGGTAGATAAGCTGGTGGATACACACACCTCTGCAAAAAAATACCGAGGATTCATCAGTACCGTGAAAGAGGGAAATAAGACCTTTTATTATATGGTGAAGCTGGACCGTAATGTGCTGAGCCTGACCTATAACTACAGTGTGAATAATGAGATCGGGGGAGGCAGGATCGGCGCAGCCTTTCTTCTTTTATTTGTTTTGATCTTTTTTGGAAACTGTTTTCTGATGAGCCGTTATCTATCACGGAAAATCAAGAAGCCGCTAAATGAAATCATCGGCGGAATGGAGCAGGTCATTGAACAGGGCGTGGACCAGGTGCATCTGGACTTTCAGGCGCAGAAGGAATTCGAAGAGATTCGGGATAGTTTTAATATTATGACGGAACGTCTGGAGCAGGAAAAAAGGGAAAAACGAGTACTGGAGGAGAAGAAGAACCGGATGCTGTTAGAACTCTCCCATGATATTAAGACCCCGGTAGCAACAATCAAAAGCTATGCAAATGCACTGGAAGAAGGTCTGGTGAAGGCGGAGGATACCAAAGACTATTATCAGATCATTGATAAAAAAGCTGTCCGGGTAGATGTGCTTGTGAATGAGATGTTCCTGATGCTGAAACTGGATCGTCCAGAGTATGAACTGGAGCTTAAGCGCACAGACCTCTGTGAACTGATACGGACTGTCTGTGTGGATTATTATGAAGAATTGGAAAGCAAAGGAATCGAGATGTATATCGAGATACCGGAGACACCGATCTGGGCAGAAGTGGACCAGAAGGAATTTACAAGAGTCGTAGAAAACCTGCTGGGGAATATTGTGAAATATAATCAGACTGGGCATGGGGCCTGGGTAATTGTAAGAGAAGAACTGGGAATGGCACAGATTCAAGTTCAGGATGACGGGGAAGCCATTGACGAGGAAATCCGCCCGATTCTATTTGATCCCTTTGTCCGGGGAGACAAGGCACGTACTTCGCGGGGCGGTACCGGGCTGGGGCTTGCCATCGCGAAGAAGATCGTGGAGAAGATGGGGGGAGAAATTACGTACCTGTATGAAGAGGGAAGGAATCAATTTCGAATCATATTATAAACAACGGGGGCGCATCAGCGTCCCCGTTTCCATTCCTGTATTGCTTCCAGGCGTTCTTTTGCCTTCTTTTCTTCCCCCTGTGTGGTAGGGTGATAATATTCCCTGTCACTCAGTGATTTGGGCATACACTGCATATGAGTGAGCTTTTCTTCGGTATCATGGGCATATTCATACCCTTTCCCGTATTGCAGCTCCTTCATCAACTGAGTAGGAGCATTGCGTATCTGCAGCGGGACCGGTTCGGCCCGAAGCTCCCGGACATCTTTTTTACAGGCCTCACAGGCCATGTACAGTGCATTGGATTTGGGGGCCAGGGAGAGATAGGTCACTGCGTGTGTTAGATGCACATCGCACTCCGGCATTCCCAGGAAATGGCAGGCCTGATAGGCTGCTACGGCGACCTGGAGCGCGTGGCTGTCTGCCATGCCCACATCCTCACTGGCAAAGCGAATCAGACGTCTTGCAATATACAGTGGATTTTCCCCGCCTTCCAGCATCCGCATCATCCAATAGATCGCGGCATCCGGGTCACTGTTGCGCATGGATTTATGAAGGGCGGAGATCAGGTTATAATGCTCCTCCCCATTTTTGTCATAAAGCAGAGACTTTTTACTGATGCACTGAGCCAGTCCTTCATTGGTGATCGTAATCCCCTGTGCGCTGATCTCTCCGTTGGTCACAGCCATCTCCAGGGTATTTAGGGCAGTCCTGGCATCTCCGTTCGCAAATGCGGCGATGGCCTGTACCTGTTCTGGGGTGATCTGCACATTCTGGTTTCCGAATCCAGAGGGATGAACCAGCGCATTGTTCAGAAGCTTTACCAGGTCCTTTTCCTCCAGAGCCTTTAATACAAAAACACGGCAGCGGGAGAGCAGAGCAGCGTTGACCTCAAAGGAAGGGTTTTCTGTGGTCGCACCGATGAGGATGATACTGCCTTTTTCCACGAATGGGAGAAAGGCGTCCTGCTGTGCCTTGTTAAAACGATGAATCTCGTCTACGAAGAGAACCGTACGGATGCCCATACGACGGCTGTTCTCTGCCTGGTTCATGACTTCTTTGATTTCCTTGATTCCGCTGGTGACGGCGCTGAAATTAATGAAATCAGCCTTTGTCTGTCCTGCAATGATACTGGCGAGTGTCGTCTTTCCCACGCCTGGCGGTCCCCAGAAGATCATGGAGGAGATTTGGTCACGCTCAATGAGCTGACGGAGCATCTTTCCTTTTCCAAGCAAATGCTCCTGACCGACAAAATATTCCAGGGAATCAGGCCGGAGGCGGCTTGCCAGGGGAGCAGTCAATTTCCTGTCGTCAAATAATGTCATTTGTTCCATCTCGATTTCTCCTTTGTAAAGAGCAAAAATATATCTACGCTACAAAAATGACAGCATCTGCTGTTCATATTCAGTTTCTTTATGAAGTGTTCCGGGTACTTTATGAAGAATCAATTCCGTCTGCGAATCATCAAAGATCCAGGCATCCAGCTCCGCCTCATTTAAAATCAGAGGCATACGGTGATGCACGTCCTTCATGGACTCGTTGGCATCTGTGGTCAGAATCACAAAACGGATACCATCCTGAAATTCTTTATAGAAACCTGCGAGATAGCAGGGGCTTTTATCCGGGCGGCGGAATGTGTATTTTTCTTTTTGCTTGTTCCACTCATAAAATCCACCGGCCAAAACGGCGCACCTATGATTTAAAAGACTTTCTTTAAAGGTGCGTTTTTCCAGCGCTGTCTCTGCACGGGCATTGATAATCAACTTTTTTTGATTAAATCCCGGGAATCCCCATGTAAAGAGTTCGGCCGAAAATTCATTCTGATATCCGGTGATGACAGGAGCCTGATTGGAGGGATAAATATCCTTCTTACCACTAATCTTTAATCTTTGATCCAGATGGCGGACAAGCCGTTCCAACTCCCGGGCTGTCTCATCATCTATATAATAGCGTCCACACATGAATTGTCATTTCCTCTCTTTTACCGTTTTCTGGTCGCTGTGTCCTGGAAACAGAAGTAATCCGGGCGATGCCTGGACTGGGTGTACTCGAACATAATTCCGTCCGCGTTATAGGTCTGTCCTGTAATAACGGCCAGGCAGTTATAGTCATTGAGTTCCAGGTATTTTTCATCAATTTCTGTTGCACGTTCCACAGTCATCTTGCGTTTACTTGTAATAATAGCCATTCCCAATTCATTTTCAATATATTCATAGATGGACTTCTCAGCGATTTTTTTTGTGAGTCCGGGGACAACGGATTTCAGGAACATATTCACGTCCAGAATGAGTGCCTTATCCTCAAGGTAACGGACACGTTGGATATAGTAAAGCTCACTTCCTGCCGGGAATCCGGTCTTTGCAGAAATCCGTTCATCTGCAGTGATTTCTGCAAACTGCACCACATTGGTATGGGTCTTTTTATGGTTCCTGGCAGCAGACTCCTTAAAAGACTCAATCCCACCGATGGTAAAGGAGGCCTGGTCCACTGGTTGATAGATGACGCGGACTCCTTTTCCATGGAGGGATTGCACATAACCGTCCTCTGCCAGCTCGGCTACGGCCCGGCGAATGGTGTTACGGGAACATCCGTAGATATCTACCATGGTATTCTCAGAAGGAAGCAGCTCCTGATAAGGATATTCCTGGGATTCGATTTTTTGCTTTAAATCCTGATATATGTTTTCAAATTTTGCTTTTGGCATGACTTCACCTTTCCTTAGAAAATATGCTTGTTTAAACATCTGCTTTTATTATAGCTGATGTCAGGAAGAAGTCAAGAAAACGATAGAGCCTATCCTTTTTTTGCAGAATACATTCTCTGGTCAGCAAGACGGATCAACTTTTCAAGCTCTGATTCTTCGGAAGGAAAAGCGGCATAGCCAATACTTGCCTTGGGCGTGAGTATCACATCATCGCATTGGAAGGGCTGTGAAATCGCTGTCTGCATTCGCTTGGCCAGAGAATCGAAAAAGAGCGGATCATACTCATGCAGAACAAGTACGTTGAATTCGTCGCCGCCGATTCTGGAGGCCATATCCTGATTACGGATACAGGTTCTGATGCGGAAGGCAGTTTCTTTTAATAGCTTGTCGCCTACATCATGTCCGTACTGGTCATTGATCTGTTTGAACTTATCCAGATCGAGATAGAACAAGACGAAAGGGGTATTGTCGGCGGTCAGTCTCTTTGACATGGCGGCAAAAAAGCGGTCGTTATGTAGTCCGGTCAACTGATCGGTGTTGGCCTGTTCGGAGAGTTCTACCTTCTGATGAAGGATCGTCAGTATATTGTGGAAGACCAGGATCAGCAAGAGAATAATGATCAATGCGACAACACTCTCTATGATCAGGAGCTCTAAAGGAACCCAGCCCCCCTTTTGGGTCAGGCTCAGCGTCCATGTCCCGCCAGGGACCTGAATGGTCTCTTCTAAGGCATCGGAAAATGGCTCCGAGGTATTCTCAACAATTACCTGTACCTGTTTGGTATCGGGATTCGTCCGCCAGATTCGATAGTTGTATCCTTGACTGGAAAGGGATTCGAGATCCGTTGCCTGAAAAACATTGGATACATCCATAATTACGATGCTGAAACCCCAGAAGGACTCTTTTCCCTGATCATCTCTCAAATAAATAGGCCGTCTGGCTACCATGCCCATCCCGCCCTGGGCAAGTTCGAAAGGACCGGCCAGGGTCATCTCTCCGGTATCGCGTGCGTATTCCGCTTCTGTCTTCCTATCCGGGTCAGAGAAAAGGTCTCCGAATGCGTCTTCATTTCCCTCCAGCGGATAGACATAGGTCACGACTCCATCCGGGGCTAATTGGAGACTTCGGATAGAGGGATCGTTGGCGTAAAGTCTTTTGGCAATTGAGTTAAAATCCTTAACGACACCCTGGTCATTGATGACGATCATTTCCAGAATCTCTGCATTTAAAAGATGTGAATCGATGCTGTATTGCAGTTTACTGATCTCACCTGTTACCACATAACCGGCATGACGGATGCTTTCCCTTTTTTGAATATGGAAAAGTACAAAAATGATACCAACGGAGGCTGCTGCTAAAAACAGCGAAAACAAAGTCAGGATGAATCTTTTTTTCTTATGTGTATCTATCATATGATCCCTTCTTACTTTAAAATGAATAGAGACAAGGTTATTGTTCTTATTAAAAAGTGTAACACAAATCTTTCAAAAAAGATATCCTGTAGATTCCGGAACGTATATTCCAAAGCAGAGATGAACGAATCAACATCAGCGAATTGTTCGACGAAAGAAAAAAATGTAAAAATACGGTTGACTTGTTTAAACAAGTATGGTATAAAAGAATTAAGGAACTTGTTTAAACAAGGTTGTGCTAAATCAGACTTGAAGGATAGCCATATTGAATGAAATGTTTGGGAGGAATAGTCATGGGCAGATATGCAGAGGATGCAAAAGAGCTTTTGGAACTGGTAGGAGGGCGGCAGAATATTGCGGCGGTTTCCCATTGTATGACAAGGATGCGGTTTGTATTGAACGACCCGTCAGCAGCGGATGTGAAAAAGATCGAGGCAATGAAAGTGGTCAAGGGAAGTTTTACCCAGTCAGGCCAGTTTCAGGTCATTATTGGGAATACAGTCGCGGATTTTTATAACGATTTTACGGCTGCAGCAGGTGTTGAAGGGGTCTCGAAGGATTCTGTGAAGCAGGCGGCAAAGAAGAATCAGAGTGTACTGCAGAGGGTGGTAACTGCAATAGCGGAAATCTTTGCACCTCTGATTCCGGCGATTATCGTCGGCGGTCTGATTTTAGGCTTCCGCAACTGTATTGACAGTCTGTACTTGTTTGAAAATGGAACAAAGACGCTGTGTGATATCAGCCAGTTCTGGACTGGAATTGACAGCTTCCTGTGGTTGATCGGGGAAGCAGTATTTCATATGCTGCCTGTTGGAATCTGCTGGTCTGTCACAAAGAAGATGGGGACGACACAGATGCTGGGAATCGTCCTTGGTCTGACGCTGGTCTCCGGTCAGCTTTTGAATGCTTATTCTGTAGCATCCACGGCAGCCTCTGAGATTCCATTCTGGGATTTTGGCTATTTTAAAGTCAATATGATCGGATATCAGGCACAGGTGATTCCGGCGATCCTGGCAGCGTTCACGCTGGTCTATCTGGAAAAGTTCTTCAGGAAGATTACGCCCCAGGTCATTTCTATGATTGTCGTTCCGTTCTTCAGCCTTGTGCTGGCAGTGATCGCTGCACACTTTATCTTAGGTCCGGTGGGCTGGAAGATTGGTTCTGCAATCTCAAGTGTGGTATATGCAGGAATTACAGGCTCTTTTAAAGTCGTATTTGGAGCGGTTTTTGGATTTGTCTATGCGCCTCTTGTAATCACCGGGCTTCACCATATGACCAATGCCATTGATCTGCAGTTGATTGCAGATTATGCAGGCACAATGTTGTGGCCGATGATTGCTTTATCCAATATTGCACAAGGGTCTGCAGTCCTTGGTATGATAACCTTGCAGCGAAAAGATGCCCAGGCACAGGAAGTCAATGTTCCAGCATGTATTTCTTGTTATCTGGGAGTAACGGAGCCTGCGATCTTCGGTGTGAACCTGAAGCATTTCTTTCCCTTTGTGTGTGGAATGATTGGTTCAGCCTGTGCAGCAGTGATCTGCGTAGCCACAGGGACAACGGCAAATGCAATCGGAGTCGGAGGACTTCCGGGGATTCTTTCCATCCAGCCTAAATTTATGCTGTCCTTTGCAGTGTGCATGGCTGTTGCTGTTGCAGTTCCATTCGTTCTTACGATTATCGTCGGAAAAAAGAAAGGAATCGGCAGGAATACAAAGACAGAAGAATTAAAGGCAGAAGAATTAAAGTCAGGAGAATTAAAGGCATTTCTGACTGGCGAGACGATTCCTTTGAAAGAAGTCGGAGACGGCGTGTTTTCAGAGGGTGTCATGGGAGATGGATTGGCGATCATCCCGGAGGGCGAAATCCTGTATGCTCCGGCTGATGCTACCGTGACAGTATTGATGGAAGAATCCAGACATGCATGCGGTCTGACACTGGAAAACGGGATGGAGCTGCTTTTACATATTGGAATTGATACAGTTGATATGAAAGGCGATGGATTTGAATATCTCATAAAAGAAGGGGATAAGGTGGCAGCAGGAACACCACTCATCCGATTCAGCCGGGAGAAGATCAAGGCAGCCGGACATCCCGATACCACAGTCTGCATTGTGACGGGCGAAGGGAATACGCAGCATATCGAATTCCATACGGGAATTCGGGCAGAGGTGAATCGAACAGCAGTTGTCACATTTGAATAAGCATATGTCAGAAGGATAGAAGAAAGATAGAAGAAGCAGACGGTGTCTCGTAATATAAACTAGGAGGAAATGCGGTATGACCGATTTTAAAGATAAAGTAGTATATCAGATTTATCCGAAGTCATTCAAGGATTCTAATGGGGATGGAATCGGTGATTTAAAAGGAATCACCGAAAAATTGGATTATCTGGAGTCATTGGGAGTGGATTACCTGTGGCTGACCCCATTTTTTGTATCTCCACAGAAAGACAATGGATATGATGTGGCGGATTATCGGAAGATAGATCCGGTCTTTGGAACTATGGAGGAGCTTGAGGAGCTGATTCAAAAAGCAGCAGAAAAGGGGATGGGTCTGATGCTTGATATGGTATTCAACCATACCTCCACACAGCATGAATGGTTTCAGAAGGCTCTGTCAGGAGACAGGGAGTACATGGATTATTATATTTTCAAGGATGGTACCCCAGATGAGATACCGACCAATTGGGTATCCAAGTTCGGAGGACCGGCCTGGGAGTATGTGCCTGATCTGAAAAAATGGTATCTTCATCTATTTGATGTGACCCAGGCAGACCTGAACTGGGAAAATCCGAAGGTACGGGAGGAGTTAAAGGAAATTATCCGGTTCTGGAAGAAAAAAGGAATCAAGGGGTTCCGGTTCGATGTAGTCAACCTGATCTCCAAACCAGAAGTCTTTGGAGATGATCTAAAAGGAGATGGGAGAAGGTTCTATACGGATGGACGGCATGTACACGAGTTTTTAAAGGAGCTGACCCATGATACCGGGATTGAGGATATGGTAACTGTTGGGGAGATGTCCTCCACTTCATTAGAAAACTGTATTCGGTATTCCAATCCGCAGGAAAAAGAGCTCTCCATGTGTTTTAACTTCCATCATCTAAAGGTGGACTATAAAAACGGAAATAAATGGGAACTGATGGAGGCAGATATTTTGGCTCTCAAGGAATTATTTCGGAAATGGCAGCTTGGAATGCAGGAAAATGATGGTTGGAATGCAGTGTTCTGGTGCAATCACGACCAGCCAAGGATTGTGTCCCGGTTGGGAAATGATCAAGCATATTGGAAGGAATCTGCAAAAATGCTCGCGGCCTGCATTCATCTGATGCGCGGAACACCTTACATTTATCAGGGAGAAGAACTGGGAATGACCAATGCAGGATTTCAGGAGATCGGACAGTACCGGGATGTGGAGAGCCTGAACTATTACGAGATTCTGCTGAAAAAGGGCCGGACGAAGGAGGAGGCGCTGGAGATTCTTTCGAAGCGTTCACGGGATAACGGACGTACTCCCATGCAGTGGGAGAATCGCATGAATGCGGGTTTCTCAGAGGCAGACCCATGGATAGAGGTGCCAGATAATTATAAAGAAATAAATGTAGAAGCGGAAAAAAAGGATCAGGATTCCATTCTGGAGTTTTATAAAGAATTGATTCGGCTCAGAAAAGAAAGAAGAGTCATTTCTGATGGAAGAATTGAATTTTTATGCCAGGAGGATGAAAATATACTGGCATACCGAAGGTGTCTGGAAGCGGAGGAAATTCTTGTATTCTGTAATTTCCGGGGGAAACATGTCACGATAGGAGTGGACTTAGATGTGGAAGGAGCAGATAAGCAGGACGCTCCTTATAAAAAGATCCTGGGAAATTACAAAGGAAAGAGGAAAGAAGGAGTACTACGGCCATATGAAGTCCTGGTCTATGAGAAAAAACAGATAAAATAAAAATTGAGAATTCTGGGCTGCCCGATTTTTCATCAGTGTGGCAGCCCAAGACTTCTCACCATAGAATACATTCCGCTCACTCTAAAATTCCTGAATCCTATCTCCACTGATATCATAGATATCTTCAAAGGAAATCTTCGTATTTACAATTTTTAGGACACGTGCTGTCTCATCGATTCTGGATACCATCCCAGTCTTTTTCAGATATTCATTCTTCTCGTAATAGACCACCGTAATGATATCATTTTTCTGTACTTGCTTTAGTTTCCGGTCCAGCTCTTCTCTATATTCTTCGGATAACTCCGTTTTAGGCACCACAATCTTTTCTTTTTTGCGAAGTGCATCTGGGTATCCCTTCAAAGCTGCAAATGGCATGAACTGTTTTGCACGTTCCTCCCTGCTCATTTTAGATGCCACTTTTGTGTCCTCCAATCTGTTTGTTCCGTTCCATGGCTGTTGCTTTTTCTTCCAGGTTCATCCCTTTTAAAATTGCATTTTTCCCGAACTTTTCCTTGATATCCAGCATGGTCTTCTGCATCTTATGCTCCCGTTCTAATTCTGCTGGATCTGTAAAAAGATCATATTGCTGATATTTTTCATCTACTACGTTATTAAATGCCAGATTTATTCTGTGGATAGGGGTATGCCTGTCTGCAATTTTCTCGAACAGTTTTTGCGTATAGGAAATGATTTGCTTAGCAGAACTGGTCGTGACTGTCATAGTGATTGTTCCGTGTGAGGATTTGGCCTCATATCGATTCGCGTAACCGATATAAAGCGTAATAGAGTCTGTCACCAGCCCTTTATCCACTAATTCCAGGCTCAGCAGGTCAGCCATTTCCTTGACGACCAGCTTTGCGTCTTCGAAATGGTAATCACATCCCAGTACCTGCCCGCTGGAGATAGAATTTGATTTGGGCTTATACGCCTTAATGTCTGCAATGGTCGTAGTTTCTCTGCCCCATGCGTGGTCGATGAGCAGCTCGGCGTCAATTCCAAATAGCTTGTACAAAAGAGCTTCATCGGCCAGTGAGATTTCTCTCATCGTACTGATACCAGAATGCCTTAGGCGCTCCGCCGTTCCTTTTCCGATTCTCCAGAAATCTGTGAGAGGCTTGTGGTCCCACAAGGTTTTTTGATAAGCTGCCTCATCTAAAATACCAATATGATCCTCTGCGTGCTTGGCAGTAATGTCCAAAGCAATCTTGGCAAGATATAGATTCGTTCCTATCCCGCAGGTCGCGGTAATTCCTGTCTCTTGATAGATATCCTGCATGATTGCCGTGCTTAATTCCTTAGCACTCATCTGGTACATGGAAAGGTAATCTGTCACATCCATAAATGCCTCATCGATAGAGTAGACGTGGATATCTTCTTTCGAGATATACTTTAAATAAATGCCGTAGATTTCGGCAGAATAATCAATATATAGCTGCATCCGGGGCACTGCCTTAATATATTCGATATTCGCGGGAATCTGGAACACCCGGCAGCGGTTAGAGACTCCAAGCTCTTTCATGGAAGGGGAAACGGCCAGACAGATGGTCTTCTCGGTCCGCTCTGGATCTGCGACCACGAGGTTGGTCGTCAGTGGGTCTAGTCCGCGTTCTACGCATTCCACAGAGGCATAAAATGATTTTAGATCAATGCAGATGTATACTTTGTCCTGCTGCATGTTGATTCCTCTTTTCAGTTCTATTTATGGTTCTTTACGGTCCAGAGTGAGTGCCTCATATACTGTCCGTGCGATTACTTCGTTGCCCTCGGCATTTGGATGCACACCGTCAGCAAAATACTCAGGATGGTCTTTAGTGGCGGAATAGATATCAATCAGGGGAACATTACATTTTTCAGCCGTTCTCCTAATAATTGGTGTGACCTCCTCTGCAATCACAGCTCGGTTGACATGAAAAGCGACAACATCATTTTCATTTGCTCCAAAAGCTGCACAGCATGTCATCAGATACACCTGGGGACTACTTGGAAGCTTCTTATAGAGATCTACAAATTCCTCCAACTGCTTTTCGTATTCCCCGGCAATCCAGTTGTAGGCTTTCGAATCATTCGTCCCAAGCATGATCAGAACAATGTCTGGTTCAAGCTTTTGGGATTCCTCAAAAAAATCTGTTGTCCGGTAGGGCGTCTCAGTCTGACTCATTAAAGTCTTTCCACTAATTCCATAATTAAAAACAGTATATTTCTTTCCCAGCATTTTGCCCAATTTGACTGGATAGGCATCCTTATCGCGAGTCAGTGTTACTCCTGCTCCATAGGTGATACTGTCCCCAATACAGGCGATTTTTATTTCCTCATGTTCGGTTTCTAATTCGGAAATTTGATCTTTCGATAAATCAGGTGCAGATTCTTTTGATTGGGCTGCTTTTTGGTTTTTAGATAAATAAAATGCATATCCTGCGCCGGCTAAGATAGCGGCAGAAATCAGAATTGCAAGTATACGTTTTGTCAGTCTCTTCATGTTGGGCTTAACCTCTTTCTATATCCTGTCTATGGAAATTTACTCAAATACAGCACAGGGACACGTTTTTGCACGCGCCCCTTATTTTCTTATTTATTATACTGCATTCACTGTGATTAAACAATCCTTTTACTTTTCCGGCTGCTTTTAGAACCGCCTCAGATAGATTCGTTCCACCAGATTAATGAGTGCATACAGGCCCATCGCCATAATACATAAAAGAACGATGGACATCAAAAGCCAATCCATTTTAAAGACCTGACTGGAGTATATGATCAGATATCCCAGCCCGTCTCTTGCTGCCAGGAATTCACCGATGATCACACCGACGAGACAGAGTCCGATGTTGACCTTCATGTTACTGATGATTGCCGGGATAGAGCTGGGCAGCACGACCTTGGTCAATGCGTGCCATTTATTGCCGCGCAGGGTATAGATGAGCCGAATTTTTTCACCATCTACTGTTGTAAAGCTGGTATAGAGGTTCAGAATACTACCGAAAATAGCCACGGACATGCCGGCTACGATGATTGTCGTCTTTGTAGCTCCCAGCCATACGATCAAGAGAGGTGCAAGTGCAGATTTTGGCAGGCTGTTCAGCACGACAAGATAAGGATCCAGGATTTCTGACAGCTTTTTGCTGCACCAGAGGGCGACTGCAATCATGACACTGATTACTGTGACCAGAAGGAAGCTTATGATCGTCTCATATAAAGTGACCCAAATGTGGACAAAGATACTTTTGTCCAGGACCATTCCCCAGAAGCAGAGGGCAATTTTAGACGGGCTGCTGAAAATAAAGGAATCGATGATTCCCACATTTGCTGTAAATTCCCAGAGAAATAAAAAACTCAGAAGGATCGCTACGCGGGAGACCCGCACAATCCTTTTGTGTTTTTTGTGCATATTCAGATAGCTCTGTTGTCCTACAGAAATTTCATTCATTTTGATTCAACTCCTCCCATATAATATTAAAGTAATTCTTGAATTCCGGGGCATTCCTCCGAAGCAGAGGAGTGTCTTTTTCCAGCGTAAACGTAATAGGCACAATCTTGGAAATATGGGCCGGCCTGCTGGTAAGGATAATGACCCGGTCCGCAAGACTGACTGCCTCGGAGAGGTCATGCGTGACTAAGAGCGCCGTCTTATGTGCATGCCGGATGATCTGTCCGATGTCATCTCCGACGGAGAGGCGGGTCTGGTAATCCAAGGCGGAAAACGGTTCATCCAGAAGTAGAAGGTCTGGTTCCAGGACAAGTGTACGGATCAATGCCGCACGCTGCCTCATTCCTCCCGATAATTCGGATGGTTTTGAGTTGGCAAATTGTTTCAGCCCGTACAACTCCAGAAGCTCATTGGCCCGGGCTTTGGACTTTGGAGAGAGCATATGCTGTATTTCCAATCCCAAAAGTATATTCTTGTATACTGTGCGCCATTCGAAAAGGTGGTCATGCTGCAGCATATATCCCACGTTCATCGTACTTTCCTTCATATATTTTCCATTCATTTTTATCAATCCCTTTTCAGGTTCTAAAAGCCCTGAGATAATCGAAAGCAGGGTGGATTTTCCGCAGCCGGATGGCCCGACGATTGCGACGAACTCACCGGAAGCGATGGAAAATGAAATATCTGTCAGTGCCTTGGTTTCTCCCTCTAAAGTGTGATATGCATAATTGATGTTTTTTAACTCAAGTATTGGTTCCATGCAGACACTCCATTCGACAAGTATATAGTTAGTTTATGGGAAAATGCCGGTAAGGTGAATAAACACAAAAAACCATGGAATATACAACAGGAATATACAACAGGGTATTTTACGAACTTAGAGTTTGTGGTATAATATCAGAATCGATTTGCACATGAGAGGTGTTTGGACGAGATGAACTATAGAAATGTAAATTACCAGAAAGAGCTGGACAAGCTGATCAGTACACTTCAGAAGGAGAATCAAGTGCCGAAGCTTCTGCTTCACAGCTGCTGTGCTCCCTGCAGCAGTTATGTACTGGAATATTTATCGAATTATTTTGAAATCACAGTTTTTTATTATAACCCCAATATATTTCCAGAAAGTGAATATACGAAGCGTCTTTTGGAGCAGCAGACTCTGATCGGGGACATGCACTTTAAACATCCGGTCTCCTTCTTAGCAGGGAATTATGACCGGGACAAATTCTATGCAATGGCAGAAGGTCTGGAGCATTTAAAAGAAGGGGGAGCACGCTGCTTCAAGTGCTATGAGCTTCGCCTTAGAGAGACAGCAGAGATGGCGGTGAAGGGTGGATTTGAATATTTCACTACAACTTTGAGCATCAGTCCTCTGAAAAATGCGGAGAAGCTCAATGCCATCGGCAGGGAAATCGCATCCGAATATGGAATCAAATATCTTCAGTCAGATTTTAAAAAGAAGAATGGATATAAACGGTCGATCGAGCTTTCAAAGGAATATGGGCTGTACCGACAGGATTATTGTGGATGTGAATTTTCAATTAAGGAACAAAACGAAAGATAATATCATGTATAAATGTTCTAATTTAATTCTCAAGAATGATGATAAAACCGTAAAGTTTCATGTGGACATTAACACGTTACTATGGTAAACTAATGAGAAAATCTAAGAGAGAGAAGAGAGGATTAAGAAATGGCACAGTTATGGGGCGGTCGTTTTACGAAGGAAACAGACCAGTTAGTGTACAATTTCAATGCATCAATATCTTTTGATAAAAAGTTTTATGAGCAGGATATCCGTGGAAGCATCGCCCACGTGACTATGCTTGCAAAGCAGGGAATCCTGACCGAGGAGGAAAAAGATAAGATTATCGAAGGTCTGCTCGGTATCAAGGCGGATGTAGAGAGTGGAGCACTTGAGATTACAGATGAATATGAAGATATTCACAGCTTTGTGGAGGCGAATCTGATTGATCGGATCGGAGATGCTGGGAAGAAGCTGCATACGGGAAGAAGCCGTAATGACCAGGTCGCTCTGGATATGAAGCTTTATACGAGGGATGAGATCCTGGAGCTGGACCAGCTTTTAAAAGGACTGTTGGAAGTGTTGTTAAAGCTGATGAAAGAGCATACAGAGACCTATATGCCGGGCTTTACGCATCTGCAGAAGGCACAGCCAATCACATTGGCCCACCATTTGGGTGCGTATTTTGAGATGTTCAAGCGTGATCGTTTACGGATGAAGGATATTTACCAACGGATGAACTACTGTCCGTTAGGTTCGGGAGCTCTGGCAGGAACGACCTATCCTTTGGATCGGGAATATACGGCAGAACTGCTTGAGTTCGCAGGCCCTACGCTGAACAGCATGGATTCTGTGGCTGACCGGGATTATTTGATTGAACTTCTGTCTGCAATGTCGACAGTCATGATGCATCTGAGCCGTTTTTCAGAGGAGGTCATCATCTGGAATTCCAATGAATATCAGTTCGTAGAGATTGATGATGCATACAGCACAGGCAGCAGCATTATGCCGCAGAAGAAGAACCCGGATATCGCAGAACTGGTTCGCGGTAAGACTGGGCGTGTATATGGGGCACTGATGTCACTTCTGACGACGATGAAGGGAATCCCTCTCGCATATAATAAGGATATGCAGGAAGATAAAGAGTTCGTATTCGATGCAATCGATACGACAAAAGGCTGTCTGGCCCTGTTTACAGGGATGCTTAAGACCATGCATTTTAACAATCAGCGTATGGAGGACAGTGCAAAGAACGGATTCACCAATGCGACAGATGCTGCAGATTATCTGGTGAATCATGGCGTGCCGTTCCGGGATGCACATGGCATCGTAGGCCAGTTGGTTCTGTATTGTATTGAGAAAAATATTGCCCTGGATGATATGTCATTGGAAGAGTTCAAAGCGATTTCTCCTGTATTCGAGGCGGATATTTATGAGGCAATCAGTATGAAGACTTGTGTGGAGATGCGCAATACCATAGGAGCACCTGGAAAGGCAGCTATGGAAAAAGTGATCGCAGCGCATGAGATGTACTTAAACGTTGAATAAACAGTAATTGCATAAGCAGTTCAAGAAGGATAAGCTAGATAAGAGAAAGGAAAAGGTGAGGAAGATGGATCAGAAATTGAGAGTCGGTATTTTAGGAGCAACAGGAATGGTAGGACAGAGATTTATTTCCCTGCTTGAAGACCATCCGTGGTTCGAGGTAGTAACTGTGGCTGCAAGCCCACGTTCTGCAGGAAAGACATACGAAGAGGCTGTTGGCGACAGATGGAAAATGGATACCCCAATGCCGGAAGCTGTGAAAAAGTTAGTCGTGCTGAATGTAAATGAGGTGGAAAAGGTTGCTGCTACTGTGGACTTTGTATTCAGTGCAGTGGATATGACCAAGGAAGAAATCAAAGCAATCGAGGAAGAGTACGCAAAGACGGAGACTCCGGTTGTCTCCAACAACAGTGCACACCGCTGGACACCGGATGTTCCGATGGTAGTGCCGGAGATTAATGCAGAGCATTTTGATGTCATTGCAGACCAGAAGAAGCGTCTTGGAACGACCCGAGGATTCATCGCTGTAAAGCCAAACTGTTCCATCCAGAGCTACGCTCCATGTCTTGCGGCATGGAAGGAATTCGGGCCAAAAGAGGTCGTAGCGACTACCTATCAGGCAATTTCCGGTGCAGGAAAGACCTTCAAGGACTGGCCGGAGATGGTGGAGAATATCATTCCGTATATCGGCGGAGAAGAGGAAAAGAGCGAGCAGGAGCCGCTGAGAGTACTTGGTAAGGTCGAGAATGGTGAAATCGTGAAGGCAGAGCTGCCGAAGATCACATGTCAGTGCATCCGTGTTCCAGTTTTGAACGGACACACAGCAGCCGTATTTATCAACTTTGAGAAGAAACCGACGAAGGAAGAGCTGATTGAAAAGTTAGTATCCTATCAGGGATTCCCGCAGGAAGCAAATCTTCCAAGCGCACCAAAACAGTTCATTCAGTATCTGGAAGATGACAATCGTCCGCAGGTAAAACTGGATGTTGATTATGAGAATGGAATGGGCGTATCAATCGGACGTTTGAGAGAAGACAGCATGTTCGATTATAAATTTGTCGGACTGTCCCATAATACAGTACGTGGCGCAGCCGGTGGAGCAGTACTGTGCGCGGAAGCACTGACTGCTAAGGGTTATATTCAGGCAAAATAAAATCGGATGTTAGTGACGAGCTTTAGTGTCGGAACGGATGAGGGGACGCCAGGAAAGATGTGGAACACATTACCTGCTGTCTGCATGCCTGTCGTTGCAAAACCCTTGCCGTCCATGAAGAAGGCATAATAGATAAAATCAGAAAAAGGGAGGCACTGCCATATATGCGGAGAAATCTGGATGATTTCTCCGCAAGTATGGCACGAAATTAGGCGTTGAACGCCAAATTCCGACCTCCCTTTTTCTGATTTTTTCTGTAACGCCTTCTAACATGGTCTCTACGGGTTAATGTAATATGAAAGAATAGGAGAAAAAGGATAATATCTCTCCTTTCTTTTCGTACTTTAATATGATAAAATGTAAAACAGAATTTATATGAAAGAGGAGGTTGTCGTTATGGGAATGACAATGACGCAGAAGATTCTGGCGGCTCATGCAGGGCTTGATTCTGTTGAGGCTGGTCAGTTGATAGAGGCGAAATTAGATGTGGTAATGGCGAATGACATTACCGGACCGATGGCTCTGCCGATTTTTAAGCAGATGGCAGATGTGGTCTATGATAAAGATAAAGTGGTACTGGTTCCTGATCATTTTACACCGAATAAGGATATCAAGTCTGCAGAGAACTCTAAGTCGATTCGCGAGTTCGCGAAGGAACAGGGGCTGAAGTGGTATTTTGAGCAGGGCAAATCTGGTGTGGAGCATGCAATCCTTCCTGAA
Organism: Faecalicatena faecalis; assembly: GCF_012524165.2. Lineage (GTDB taxonomy): Bacteria > Bacillota > Clostridia > Lachnospirales > Lachnospiraceae > Faecalicatena_A > Faecalicatena_A faecalis. The sequence continues at coordinate 124,066 of NZ_JABACJ020000007.1, read as the reverse complement.
GCGGGAGTAGTGGCTGCTGGAGAGTGCATCATCGGTGCGGATTCCCACACTTGTACATATGGAGCACTGGGCGCATTTTCTACAGGTGTAGGTACAACGGATATTGCAACGGGTATGGCAACAGGGGAACTGTGGTTCAAGGTGCCGAGTGCTATAAAGTTTGTACTGACCGGAAAGCCGGGCCCATTTGTGAGCGGCAAGGATGTAATCATTCATATCATAGGTAAGATCGGTGTGGATGGAGCACTTTACAAATCCATGGAATTCACAGGGGATGGCATCCAGAATCTGTCCATGGACGACCGTTTCACAATCGCTAATATGGCAATTGAAGCTGGTGCAAAGAATGGAATCTTCCCGGTGGATGAGCAGACGAAGGCTTATCTGGATGAGCACACAGTGAAGGAATATACCGTTTACGAAGCAGATGAAGATGCAGTTTATGATGATGTGATTGAGATTGATCTGTCACAGGTTCGTCCGACGGTTGCATTCCCGCATCTTCCGGGCAATGCGAAGACCATTGATGAGATCGAGGCGATGGAGCCGATCAAGATCGACCAGGTCGTAATCGGGTCCTGTACGAACGGCAGAATGGAAGATATGCGTAAGGCTGCTGCAATCCTGAAAGGACGTGAGGTTCACCCGGATGTACGTGTCATGGTGATTCCGGCCACACAGAAGATATACAAGCAATGTATGAAGGAAGGGCTTCTGGACATTTTTGTGGATGCAGGCTGTGCAGTCAATACACCGAGCTGCGGACCTTGTATGGGAGGCCATATGGGCGTTATGGCAGCAGGAGAAAAGTGTGTCTCTACGACCAATCGTAACTTTGTAGGACGCATGGGACATGTGGATTCCTTGATTTATCTGGCTTCCCCGGAAGTGGCGGCAGCGAGTGCGATTGCGGGATGCATCGCGAATCCAGAGAAAGTAGGTGACAGATAATGAAAGCTTTAGGACACGTTTTTAAATATGGAGACAACGTAGATACAGATGTTATCATTCCGGCAAGATATTTGAATTCATTTGACGCACAGGAGCTGGCAAGTCATGCGATGGCAGACATCGATCCTGAATTTGTGAATAAAGTACAGCCAGGAGATCTCATCGTGGCAAATAAAAACTTTGGCTGTGGTTCTTCCAGAGAACATGCGCCGCTTTGCTTAAAGACAGCAGGAGTCAGTTGTGTCATCGCAGAGACCTTTGCAAGAATTTTCTACCGCAATGCCATCAATATCGGGCTGCCGATCATCGAGTGCCCGGAGGCTGCGAAGGGAATTGAGGCAGGCGATGAAGTGGAAGTAGATTTTGACAGTGGAAAGATCTATAACCGCACAAAAGGAACAGAGTTCCAGGGACAGGCATTCCCGGAATTCATGCAGAAATTGATTGCAGCGGGCGGACTGGTGAACTATACGAATAGTAAGAAGGCCTGATTCGAGCTGTTAGGGGCATGGTCTGGGGATTGAGACGTTGTGTTCCGGCAGATGAGGCATACGGCTTTCCTCAAGATGTGCTGTGCATGAAGAGATAGTAGAAGTGAAGAGATAGCAGAAGAAAAATGAGAAAAAGAGAGAACAGAATTGTGCCGTGGTACGGCGAATCCTGGTCTCTCTTTTTCTCATTTTCTCTTTTCTTGATTCTAAGACGTATTTTTAGATTGTTCATAAGCTACATGCCCCATCTGCCGGAATCCAAAACCTAATCCCGGGCCGTGTAGAAAATCTGATTGGATAGGAAAGTGAATTAGGTAGGAAAGTAAGGGATTGACATTTTTTTACTTATTGATATAATAAAAACATAATAGTTACCTTTGGGGTATACTAGCATGAAAAACTGATTCTATGTATAAAAAATTAGGAGGAATTGTTATGCTGTTATTATCGAAATCGGACATTAAAAAGGTTTTTTCTATGAGAGAAGCTGTGGAAGCGGACAAGGAAGCTTTTCAGTTATTTTCAGAAGGGAAGAGTGAGGTGCCTCTGCGGACGAATATCCAGGTACCGCGGCATGAAGGCTCTCTTCTGTTCATGCCTTCTTTTGTGGATGAGCTGGATACAGCCTGCTTAAAGGTCGTGAATGTATTTCCTAAGAATATCGAGCAGGGGCTTCCTACGACTCCGGCACAGGTGCTTTTGATCGATGCTTCTAACGGACTGGTCGTGTCTGTTCTGGACGGGACCTATGTGACACAGCTTCGGACAGGTGCAGCAACGGGAGCGGCTCTGGATGTCCTGGCAAAGAAGGACTGCAAAAAGGGCGCTTTGATCGGAACAGGAGGACAGGCAGCTACACAACTGGAGGCCATGGTAGCTGTGCGCAATCTGGAGACGGTGAAGGTATTTGACTTGAATGCACAGCGTTTGAATGCATTTGTGGAGCAGATGAGTGAAGAATTGAAAGCTTATGGAACACAGATCCTGGCAGCGGAGAGTTCAGATGATGCCGTAGAAGATGCGGATATCCTGGTCTGCGTGACACCATCCACACGCCCGGTATTTGACGGGACTAAGGTGAAAGCAGGGGCAACAGTGAGCTGCGTTGGATGCTATCAGCCTCATATGCAGGAGATGGACCCGGAAATCTTAAAACGTGCTTCTAAGATATATTTTGATTCTGAGGATGCGGTTCTTTCAGAGGCAGGAGATATCCTGATTCCACTGGATCAGGGAATCATTACAAAGGACGATTTTACCGGAGATTTAGGTGACGTACTTCTTGGAAAAGTAACGAGCAGGGAAAATGATGAGGAAATTATCGTTTTCAAAACAGTTGGAATCGGAACTCAGGATCTGATGGCAGCGAAACGCATTTATGACAAGGCAATGCAGGCTGGTGTGGGAACTATCTGGGAATAAAAGTCATTGGAAAGATTTCATAAAAGAAAGAATTATATTTAGGAGGAAATGGAAAATGGAATCATATTGGAACGGGGCAGAGGCGGCACATCGCCGTGTCATGATGAAAGCAGCGGGTTATTCAGATGCTGATATCCGTAAAAAACCGCACATTGGGGTGCCGAATTCCTATATGGAGGGTTCACCGGGAAGTGCACATTTAAGACAGATCGCAGAGGCCGTAAAACAGGGAATCTGGGCAGCAGGCGGTGTGCCTGTAGAGTTTGGGATTCCGGCAACCTGCGGGAACATCGCAAATGGAGCGGAAGAGTTAAAATACGAGCAGGTCGGTCGGGATATCGTGGCAATGTCAGTGGAGTTTGTTTCCAGAGTACATAACTTTGATGGACTTGTGATGGTCGCATCCTGTGACAACATTATTGCAGGCTGCTATCTTGCAGCAGCCAGAATGAATATTCCGTCTATGGTCGTGACCGGGGGCTCTATGCAGCCAGGACATCACTGCGGAAAGGCAGTTGTGGAGGCTGATTTGGATGTTGCCAGATTTTCCGGTTCCACAGAAGAGGAGCTGATGGAGCTCGAGGAGGCAGTCTGCCCATCCTTTGGCGCATGTCCTTCTATGGGAACAGCCAATACCATGCAGATGCTCGGTGAAGTGATGAATCTTGTCATGCCGGGCACAGCAACGATTCCGGCGTCAGATAACCGGAAGCTGCGCCAGGCAAGAGAAGCTGGAAAATTTGCAGTAAAGCTGGTCAAATCAGGACGAAGACCATCAGATCTGATCACAAAGGAAGTTCTTTTGAACTCTATTATGTTCGATATGGCAGTGGCAGGTTCCACCAATGCAGTACTGCATATCCTGACTATGGCCTATGAGCTGGGAATCGATATTACACTGGCTGATTTCGAAAAGTATGCGGAAAAGATTCCTTGCATTAACGCGGTCATTCCGAGCGGTCCATACACGGTCGTGGATTTCCATTATGCAGGCGGCGTGCCGAACGTAATGAAGATGTTGGAGCCGCATCTGTTCACGGATGCTCCGATGATGAACGGCGGCACATGGGGAGAATATCTGTCAGGCGTGACTGCACAGCCGAACGAAGTGATTCATTCCCTGGAAAAACCGTTGTTCAAAGAGCCTGGACTTAAGATTTTACGAGGAAACCTTTCTCCGAATGGTGCAATCGTGCGTCCGACCGCAGTTCCAGATCCTGTAAAATATATCAGGGGAAAAGCTAAGGTCTTCGATGGTGACAGAAGTGCATTTGAAGCAATCGAGGCAGGAGAGATTGTTCCAGGAGATGTGATCGTCATCCGTTATGAAGGCTGTAAAGGGGCTCCGGGAATGAAAGAGCTGATGCTGAGCATCGATGCTCTGATCGGACATGGACTTCATACAAGTGTGGGTCTGGTATCAGATGCTAGATTTTCAGGCTTCAATTATGGTGCGATTATCGGACATGTTTCACCAGAGGCATATGACGGAGGAACAATTGCACTTGTCGAGGAAGGCGATGAAATCGTCATTGATATTCCAGGAGGCAAAGTGACTTTAGAAGTATCAGAAGAGGAACTGAAAAAGAGAAAGGCTGCCTGGGTATGTCCGCCGTTAAAAGAACAAAAGGGCTGTCTGAATCTGTTTGCACGTAACTGCAGACCGGCGGAAGAAGGCGGTGCGATGCAGCCTTGGTAGATAAAATTGGTTTACTCAATAAGGTAGGGCTTACGGATGCGGAGGCAAAAGTATATCTGACTCTTTTGAAAAATGGCGGTGCAACGGGGTATGAGGCGAGCAAATTTTCGGCTGTGCCCCGTTCCAAAATTTACAATGTGCTGGAATCTCTTGTCATGAAAGGATTTATATTGTATTCTGAACAGGAGAATACCAACCGTTATGCTGCTGTACCGGTAGAAGAGATCGCGGAGAGAGTGAAGCATGAGACCGATGTGACTCTAACGGAGCTGGAAGGACAGTTGAAGGATTACAGGGCACAGACGGATATGGATGAGTTCTGGCATATCAGGGAATACGAGAATGTATTTGCGAAATGCCGCAGTATCTTAAAAAGGACAGAATCAGAGCTGCTCCTGCAGATCTGGGAGGAGGACCTGCCCGGACTGCTGCCGCAGATCCAGGAACTGGAGGAAAAAGGAATCCGCACAGGAATCGTCTATTTTGGAGAAAAAGGCGAAGATGAAATTGCACTTAGACACGTGTGCCGTCATGGAATGCTTGAAGAAAAAAGGAAGGAAATGGGAGGAAGATTTTTGACCCTCGTTTCTGATAACCATGAGGTCGTGTTTGGACAGATCATCAGTGATGCGGTGTCCGAAGTAATCTGGACAAAGTCAAAGCCCATGGTCGCTATGGCGGCGGAGTGCGTCCGCCACGATATCTATTTTTATAAAAGCGCAGGAATGTTCCAGGAACAGATGCAGGAAGAGCTCGGCGAGGATTTCCATAAGGTACGGGAAATATTTTAACAAAGAGAGGATATGGAATGAGACAAGAGAGTACAACGACAGAAAACGTAAAAGGCAGGGCCATCGCTCTGCTTCCGATTGGTGTGTTTCTGGTGATTTTTCTGGGAGCAGGTATTGTGACAAAGGATTTCTATGCAATGCCGGCAATCGTAGGGTTTTTAATTGCATTATTTGTAGCATTTTTACAGAACAGGAAATTAAATTTTGCACAAAAACTAAAGATTATTGCAGGAGGGGCCGGAGATGAGAACATCATCACAATGAGTCTGATCTTCCTGTGTGCAGGAGGATTTTCAGGAGCGGTCACCGCAGCAGGAGGGGTGGAGAGTACCGTTAACTTTGGGCTATCCATTCTTCCGGCCCGGATCGCGATTGTGGGATTATTTATTATTGGCTGCTTTATCTCCATTTCTATGGGAACCTCCATGGGAACAATCGCGGCTCTCGCACCGATTGCAGTCGGGATTTCTGAACAGACTGGTTTTTCTCTTGCAATCTGCATTGGGGCAGTCGTATGTGGTGCCATGTTCGGAGATAATCTGTCCATGATATCTGATACAACGATTGCTGCAGTTAAGACACAAGGCTGCGAGATGAAGGACAAGTTCAAGGCGAACTTTCTGATCGTGCTCCCAGCAGCGATCATTACGATTGTGGTCTTCTTTTTGATCACACGCAATGCGGCGGTGCAGGTAACAGCCGCTTCGGATTACAACCTTTGGAAAGTGCTTCCCTATATCATGGTCCTGGTAGGTGCATTGATCGGAATCAATGTGTTCCTGGTCCTGATCGGCGGAATTGTTGTATCCCTGATAGTAGGAGTGGCTACCGGCAGCATAGCACTGTCCCAGATATTTTCCGTGGTAGGCGAAGGCGTGACTTCCATGTATGACATTACGGTAATCTCTATTGTTGTGGCATGCATTGTATCTCTGGTCAAAGAATACGGAGGTATCCAGTTCATTCTGTACCAGATCAAAAGCCGTATCAAGGGAAAAAAAGGCGGCGAACTGGGCATTGCCCTGTTAGCTCTCTTCGTAGACCTATGTACTGCTAACAACACCGTAGCAATCGTTATGGCCGGCCCTATAGCCAAAGAAATCAGCGAAGAATTCGACATCACCCCGAAGCGTTCTGCGTCCCTGCTGGACATCTTCACCTCCGTGGGCCAGGGCCTGATTCCATATGGAGCCCAGCTCCTCTCCGCTGCCAGCCTGACAGGCCTGACCCCGTTCCACATCATGCCTTACCTGTTCTACCCTATGTTGATGGCCGTAAGCGGAATCCTCTTCATCCTGTTCCGCAGACACGAGACCACGAAATAATCACCACTTGTCCCACCTATCGAATCCATCCGTCCTGGTCAGGAATCCCTAGGGAACGGAGTTAGCGTTCGTCCGGATGAACCCAGCGAACAGGAAATCATATACAGGCAGGGCGCATAGAGCAGGTGGTATTTTTGGGGACATAGAGAGCGTTGTAGATACACTTAATGAAACAGGACTGGATTTTATGGATGATATTTGATGCTTCAAAATCAAATATCATAAAGAGTTGAACTGCGTTTGCATCAGGCAAACGCAGTGAATCTCTTTAGTGCCGTAAAATTCAGTCCTGTTTCATTTAGTGTATCTTAACAAACGGGAAGTTTTCAGAAATACCACCTGCTCTATGCGCCCTGCCTGTATATGGTTTCTTGGTCGCGCCCCCTTCTTCATAGACACGAACTTCATTCCAATATTCCTACTCTTGAATCTGGGAGGGACATATGTTATAATTCAGTGCAGTAACACAGTGAAGAAAGAAAAAAGAGGGTAAAAGAATGAATCTATTATACAAAAGTACAAGGAATGCAGAGAAAACAGTCACAGCCTCCGAAGCAATCTTAAAAGGTCTTGCAGAAGACGGCGGCTTGTTTGTCCCGGTAGAGATTCCAAAGCTGGATGTAACAATGGACGACCTGAAAGATATGAGTTATCAGGAGACTGCATATGCAGTCATGAAGCAGTTTTTCACCGATTTTACAGAAGAGGAATTAAAACACTGCATCAACAGCGCTTATGATGAAAAGTTTGATACAGAGGTAATCGCACCTCTTGTGAAGGTAGGGAATACATACCACTTGGAGTTATTCCACGGTGCGACAATCGCATTCAAGGATATGGCACTGTCCATCCTTCCGCATCTGCTCACTACATCAGCAAAGAAGAATCATGTGACAAAAGAAATCGTGATCCTGACAGCGACATCAGGTGACACTGGAAAAGCGGCCCTTGCAGGTTTTGCAGATGTTCCGGGTACAAAGATCATTGTATTTTATCCAAAAGACGGTGTGAGCAAGGTCCAGGAACTGCAGATGGTGACACAGAAAGGGAAGAATACTTCTGTAGTTGCTATCCATGGCAATTTTGATAATGCACAGAGTGGTGTCAAGGCTCTTTTTGAAGATAAAGAGCTGGAACAGGAGTTGAGTCAGTCTGGATATCAGTTCTCATCTGCCAACTCTATTAATATTGGGCGTTTGGTTCCACAGGTCGTATACTATGTGTATGCATATGCAAAGCTGCTTGAGAATGAGGAGATTGTAAACGGAGAGAAGATTAAAGTTACAGTTCCGACAGGTAACTTTGGGAACATTCTGGCTGCATATTATGCAAAGCAGATGGGAGTACCGATTGCAAAGTTGATCTGTGCTTCTAATGAAAATAAAGTACTTTATGATTTCTTCCAGACTGGAAAGTATGATAAGAACCGTGAGTTCGTGCTGACATCCTCCCCATCAATGGATATCCTGATTTCCAGTAATCTGGAACGTCTGATTTATACGATTGCAGGACAGGATGCACAGAAGAATGCAGAATTAATGAAAAAATTGAACACAGAGGGTGTCTATGAGATTACAGCAGAGATGAAAGAAAAACTGGCTGATTTTGTAGGCGGTTATGCGACAGAGGAAGAGACGAGAGAGACGATTCGTGATACGTACCGTTCTACAGGTTATGTCATGGATACGCACACAGCCGTTGCGGCCCATGTCTGCAAAGCATACCAGACAAACAGCAAAGATACATTAAAGGCACTGGTTGCTTCTACGGCAAGCCCATACAAATTTGCACGAAGCGTTATGACGTCTATCGATGCTTCCTACGATGCGATGGATGAATTTGCACTGATCGATGAATTGGAAAAGGTATCAGGAGTCGAGATTCCGAAGGCAATCGAAGAAATCCGCAATGCAGACATCCTTCACACAAAAGAGTGCGAGGTTGACAAGATGAAAGAGACCGTGAAGACAATTCTCGGAGTTGAGGTGTAATATATGGATAGTATGTTTGGTGCAATCAGCATCCTGATATTATGTTGCGGCATTTACTGCCTGTATGCATATTTAAAAATGAAAAAGGACGGTCATATCAACGAAGTCCTTCTGCTTGGAAAGAATTTTTCGGAACATAATTGCAAAGATAAAAAAGCATACATGGAAAAGGCGGTTCCGGCAGTTCTGATTTTTGGTATTGTAACTACTTTGTATGGAGCGATTGATGCAATCCATTTTTATGTGACACCGATTCAGATACTGGATTATATTGCGATGGCAGTATTCTTTGTGGCATTGGTCTGGTTCATGGTCTACACAACAAAATTAAAGAATAAATACTTTTAAATATACGTTTAGTGAAATATTTAACGAACGAGTTGCAAAAAAATGCCCTAAAAGCAGTGAAATAGTAATAAAATGAGGTATATAAAGCGTGAAAATGCAGGATTTTAAAAATGAACTTGCATTTTCGCGCCTTTTTTAATGATTTTAATGAAAATTTAATAAATAAATGAATCCAAAGACAATATGACTTTCATGAAAAGTATTGACTTTTCAGGGTAAACATGAGATAATTGAACAAATTTCGATTTGAAGGAGGAAATTAACACTATGTCAACTAAAGCATATTATCCAATTAATGAAATTGGAAAAGGCAAACCAGGATTTTCAAAGACAAGATCTATCATTGAAGCAGCGTTTTATGGAAACAACGTAGTTCCAGTTAACACATTAAAAGAGGCATACAACCTTGCAAAGAATTCACCGGGAACAATCGTAACAGATATGCCGGTTTATAGAGGAGAAGAATTTGGTCTGGATGCAGACGCAAAGGTTCTTTTATTCAATGACGGTGCAATCACAGGACGTTACGCAGCAGCACGCCGTATCGCAGGCGAGCCGGGAGTAGACTGTGAGAAATTAGACAAAGTGGCTATGGATGCAATCTACAGCGCACGTTACAAAAAACTGTATCATGCAACTGTATATGCAGGACTTGATCCGGAATTCATGGTAAAAGTACACCTCCTGATTCCAGAAGGCGAAGAGAACATTATGTACTCCTGGATGCTGAACTTCCAGTACATGTCAGATGATTATGTAAAGATGTACAAGAATTCTGTTCCTGTAGGAGAAGGCAAAGAGCCTGACATCTACATTTTCTCAGATCCACAGTGGGCACCAGTAGCACACCCAGGTGTAGACTACAGCTGCTTAAGCGACCCACAGACACTGTGCTACTTCAATACAGACACAAACTGTGCATGTATCCTTGGTATGAGATACTTCGGAGAGCACAAGAAAGGTACTCTTACGATGGTATGGGCTATTGCTAACCGTAACGGATACGCTTCCTGCCACGGTGGACAGAAAGAGTACACACTTGCTGACGGAAGCAAATACGTTGCATCTGTATATGGTCTGTCAGGATCAGGTAAGTCCACAATCACACATGCTAAGCATGATGGAAAATATGAGATCAAAGTACTTCACGATGATGCTTTCATTATCAACACAGATACATGTGCATCTATCGCTATTGAGCCTACATACTTTGACAAGACACAGGATTATCCGACAGGATGCCCGGACAACAAGTATCTGCTGACAGCTCAGAACTGCTCTGCAACACTTGATGAGGAAGGTAAGATCCAGTTAGTAACAGAAGATATCAGAAATGGTAACGGACGTGCAATCAAGTCTAAATTATGGTCACCGAACCGTGTAGACAAGATCGACTCTCCAGTTAATGCAATCTTCTGGATCATGAAAGACCCTACCATTCCGCCGGTAGTAAAATTAAAAGGTGCTTCCCTTGCATCTGTAATGGGAGCAACACTGGCAACAAAGAGATCTACTGCAGAGAGACTTGCTCCTGGTGTAGACCCGAACAAACTGGTAGTTGTACCTTACGCTAACCCATTCAGAACATACCCGCTGTCTCACGACTATGCGAAGTTCAAAAAGCTGGTTGAAGAGAAGAACGTAGACTGCTACATCATCAACACAGGAGACTTCATGGGCAAGAAAGTACAGCCTAAGGATACACTTGGAATCCTCGAAGCAATCGTAGAGAAGAAAGCAGACTTCCATCAGTGGGGACCATTCTCAGACATCGAGATCCTGGATTGGGAAGGATTCATCCCGAACATGGAAGATGCAGAGTATGTATCACAGCTGAAGGCTCGTATGAATGACCGTGTGAACGAGATCAAAGCATTCGAGACAGCAAAAGAAGGATATGACAAACTTCCTGATGATGCACTTGCTGCAATTCAGAAGGTTGTTGATGAATTGAACTAATTGAATTTTTCAATAGCGCGAGATGGGGGCGCCTGACGAAAATCAGGCGCAGTATGCCGCCGCTAAAGCACATGCCTGATGCGGGGCTGACCATTCGTGAAGCGGCACTAATTAAAAAATGGCCGGATTTTATGGAACCGAAGGGATTCACCAGGCTGTCTTGATGACAGCCCGGCTCAGCCCTTCTTGATATTTGGTTTTGAGAACCAAATATCATCCATAAAATCCGGTCATTTTTTATGAAGTGCCGCTAACGCTCATTCTACGCCCCTGCATCAGGCATGTGCTTTAGAGTGTGTTTGAAAATTCATTCCTACAATCTGCACGCCCCATTTTGCGGGAGATTTTCAAACACGCTCTACGGCTACTGCGCCTGGTTTTCGTCAGGCTGGGCGCATCAGGACGGGAAGAAAAAAATAATTCAATAGGGGTGTCAGACCGGTGAAACGGGATGGGTGAACCAACCTGAAACTGACGCCCATATTGAATTAAAAGGTAGCTGTATTTTTAAAGTATCCTTAAAACACTTGTAAAGTATTTAATTACAGGAAGATATCTGCAGCTTTATCGCTCTTGCAGATTTTGGTGAGTTTTTTGTATGCCATTTTCATCTTGAAGTTGCTGACATATTTGGCTTTTTGTTTACATCCGCGCACGCATTTTGTGCAGGCGATGCATTTCTTTTTATCGACCTTCTTCGGATCGGTAGTTGAAATGGCACCAGATGGACAGAGCTTTGCGCAGGCACCGCACTCGGTACAGAGGCTGACATCTGTCTTAGGATAGAGCGGTGTGCGGCTATACTTGCGGTATGGAGTATTGCCAGGAACCTGGATGTTGATGCTGTCAAAGTTCTCTTTTTGCTTTAATCTGCGGTTCAGTTGGATGCCGAATTCAGCAATCGTCTTCATATCTTCTTTGTTTGGGCGGCTTAAGCCGATGGAACGTATGATGGAATGTTCGGTCGGAAAGGCTCCGGCCCCGATGACTTTAAAGCCTCGGTTTTCAACCTCTGTCTTTAACTCCAAAAGTGCATCCTCGTATGCACGACATCCATATGTAGCAATTAGTGCACATGGAGTGTCTTCCCCTTTTAATGTGTCAAAATATTCTAAAAATGTTTCTGGGACGCGCCCACTGTATACTGGGACTCCGAATAATACAAAATCATCCTTCCTAAATTGAAGCGAAGGCTTCTTCTCTTTGTGTACAGTGAGGTCAAAAGAAACGGATTTCAGTTCGATATTCCTGGCAGCCTCCATGATGACCTTGCGCGTGGTGCCTGTCGGGCTGAAATAGACGAGTTTCAATTCATTCATTTTCATAAACTAGGACTCCTTTATCAAAAATGGTATTCAGATTACTATAACATATTATGGAAGAAAATGCACGGATATAGGAAGAAAATGCAAGAATATAAATTCGGGTTGTAAATTTGAAATAAATAGGTTATAATACCCTTAGAACGAAAGCAAAAACCTGAAATGTTCGACAACCCTGTAATTTTGAACCTACAATACTTTAAACGGGATTCTTATATTTCTGTAATATGTCAGGCCTCCGATTAGCAGTGGAAGACAGAAAAGCAGATGCGGTTGCCCACCTAGCTGCGGCTAGGAGTCAAAATACAGGACCGGCATTTTGGGGAAACATACTAAAGATAAAGGCAGCTGTCAGTGTGCAGCTGTCTTTTCTTTTCTAGTATTATAAAATTGTGAAAGAGCCTGCTGCAATAGAATACTTGAATAAATCGGTTCTTTATGGTATGATTTGAAAAGTTTAAGCTCATCAAGGAAGTCTCCCCCACCTCAGTGTCGGGGAGGCGTAAGTGATAAGCAGCGAAAGCTGCTATGAGGTTATGAGGAAGTAGCGAAGTGGATTTTGAATATCCGCTTTGACTTCGAAGGAATTTATTTCACAGGAGAACAGGGTGAAGGGGAAAGTGAAAAAAGTTATAAGAAAAGTATACTCTGTAGTATCATCGATCGGCTCACATCATACGGGTGCATATGCGGCACAGGCAGCATATTTCTTTGTGCTGTCCTTGATTCCGATTATCCTGCTGCTTTTGACCCTGGTACAGTTCACACCTGTTACACAGCCGGATGTAATGGAAGCAGTAAAGCAGGTGTTTCCGCGTTCGGTGGAAGGACTGATCGTATCCATCGTGAATCAGGTATATGCGCAGTCCGGTACAGTTATCCCGGTCACGATTATTGTGGCGCTGTGGTCAGCAGGAAAGGGCGTACTCGCCATGACCTCAGGACTCAATTTGATCTATGAGAATACAGAGACTAGAAATTATATATATCTGCGATTCAGAGCATCTTTTTATACCGTTATATTCATACTGGCTATCGTGTTGTCGTTGACGCTATCTGTGTTCGGCAACAGTATCAGCCTGGTCGTGTATAAGCATGTGCCGGTGCTTACGAAGGTCATGGATTTTATCATCCGCATTAGGACATTGGTGACGCTGGTCGTGCTGACATTGTTCTGGGACCTTGTGTATAAGTTCCTTCCTGACCGCACACATCTGGCTAAGACGACGATGAAGCAGCAGCTTCCGGGAGCTGTGTTCACATCATGTGGATGGCTTTTGATGTCCTTTGTATTTTCTGTTTACCTGGATATTTTTACCGGATTTACAGATATGTATGGGAGCCTGACGACTATTATTCTCATTATGCTATGGCTGTATTTCTGTATGTATGTGATCCTGCTCGGGGGGGAACTCAATGCCCTGCTGGAAGGATATGGACGCAGATGGGAGAGCAGATAGGAAACTGTACAAATTTTCCTGTGGTCGAATAGCTACAATAAAAATGCTTGACAATCAAAAAGTTCGTGATACAATAATAAAGTAAATTCAATCAATTTTAAAGAATTTTAATAAAAGTAAAAAGCTATGATCGTGTACAGTAGAGACCCATTTCCTATCAGAGAGAGAAAATCACTGGCTGAAAGTTTTCTTTAGTTCAGATGGCAATCGAAATTCCCACGCCAGCTGTGTCCCTGAAATATTGTTAGAGAGTAGGGGGTGCCGTATGTTGTACGTTACACAAGACTAAGCGCCCATAGGAGTCCTATGGGAATTAGGGTGGTACCGCGATATGAACTTCGTCCCTTTTGGGGATGGAGTTTTTTTAGTTTTAGAGAGATGAAAGGAGAAGAAATTCATGAAAGACAAATTGGAGCAGATCAAAGAAGAAGCAATCGCACAGATCCAGGCGGCGGATGTTCCTGAGAAGCTGAACGAGGTTCGTGTAAAGTTTCTTGGTAAGAAAGGGGAGTTGACGGCTGTCCTGAAGGGGATGAAGGACGTGGCACCGGAGGACAGGCCGAAGGTGGGACAGCTCGTAAATGAGACAAGAGCTGCCATCGAGAATGTTCTGGAGGAATCCAAGACGATGATGGAGAAGGTCTTAAGAGAGGCAAAGCTAAAGGCTGAGGTAATCGATGTGACCCTGCCGTCCAAGAAGAATACGGTCGGACACAGACATCCGAATACCATCGCTCTGGAAGAAGTGGAACGTATTTTCGTGGGTATGGGATATGAGGTCGTGGAAGGACCGGAAGTAGAATATGACCTCTATAACTTTGAAAAGCTGAATATTCCAGCAGACCATCCGGCAAAAGACGAGCAAGATACCTTCTATATAAATAAGGACATTGTACTGCGTACCCAGACCTCTCCGGTACAAGCACGTGTCATGGAGCAGGGCAAGCTCCCGATTCGTATGATCGCACCAGGAAGAGTGTTCCGTTATGATGAAGTGGATGCAACACATTCTCCTTCCTTCCACCAGATCGAGGGGTTGGTAATTGATAAGAATATCTCCTTTGCAGATCTGAAAGGAACCCTGGAAGTATTTGCAAAAGAGCTGTTCGGACCGGAGACAAAGACGAAGTTCCGTCCACATCATTTCCCATTCACAGAGCCAAGTGCAGAGGTAGATGTAAGCTGCTTCAAGTGCGGCGGTAAAGGATGCCGTTTCTGTAAAGGTTCTGGCTGGATCGAGATCCTGGGCTGCGGCATGGTTCATCCGCATGTACTGGAGATGTGCGGGATCGACCCGGAGGAATATTCCGGTTTTGCATTTGGAGTCGGCCTGGAGCGTATCGCTCTTTTGAAATATGAGATTGATGACATGAGACTGCTGTATGAAAACGATATCCGTTTCCTGAAACAGTTCTAACAGATACAAAGACATAGTAAAGAAAGCGAGGAAATAAGAGTGAATACTTCATTATCATGGATTAAAGCGTATGTCCCGGACCTGGATGTGACAGCGCAGGAGTATACAGACGCAATGACATTGTCCGGTACAAAGGTAGAAGGATTTGAGGAACTGGACGCGGATCTGGAAAATATCGTGATCGGACAGATCGAGAAGATCGATAAGCATCCAGATGCAGATAAGCTTATCATCTGTCAGGTGAATGTGGGCAATATGTCCGTACAGATCGTAACAGGTGCCAGCAATGTACATGAAGGGGACAAGGTTCCGGTCGTACTGGACGGAGGACGCGTTGCAGGCGGGCACGATGGTTCTAAGACTCCAGGCGGAATCAAGATTAAAAAAGGAAAACTGCGCGGTATTGAAAGCTGCGGTATGATGTGCTCCATCGAGGAGCTCGGCTCCACGAAGGATATGTATCCTGATGCACCGGACAACGGAATCTACATTATGCCAACGGACGCAGAAATCGGAGCGAGCGCGATTGAGGCACTGGGCCTGAATGATGTTGTATTTGAGTATGAAGTGACATCCAACCGAGTAGACTGCTACAGTGTGATCGGTATCGCACGTGAGGCAGCAGCGACTTTCCGCAAAGAATTCATCCCTCCTGTTGTAACAGAGACAGGAAATGACGAGGATGTGAATGATTACATCAAGGTTTCCGTAGAGAATACAGACCTTTGCCCGCGTTACTGCGCAAGAGTCGTGAAAAATGTAAAAATCGGGCCATCTCCAGAATGGATGCAGAGAAGACTGGCTTCCGTTGGAATCCGTCCAATCAATAACCTGGTCGATATCACGAACTATGTGATGGAGGAATATGGACAGCCGATGCATGCCTATGACCTGGATACTATTTCAGGACGCCAGATTGTCGTGAAGACTGCACAGGATGGGGATAAATTCACCACATTGGACGGACAGGAAAGAAATCTGGACAGCGACGTGCTGATGATCTGCGACGGTGAGAAGCAGATTGGTATCGCCGGAATCATGGGCGGGGAAAATTCCATGATTACAGACAATGTACAGACCATGCTGTTCGAGGCTGCCTGCTTTGACGGTGTGAATATCCGTAAATCCAGCAAGAGAGTCGGACTTCGTACCGATGCATCCGGTAAATTCGAGAAGGGGCTGGACCCGAACAATGCAAAGGCTGCCATCGACCGTGCCTGCCAGTTAGTAGAAGAACTGGGAGCAGGAGAGGTAGTCGGTGGTACCGTGGATGTCTATGGAAAAGTAAAAGAGCCGGTACGTGTACCATTTGATGCAGATAAGATTAACGCCATGCTGGGAACAGAGATTTCAGAAGCAGAGATGCTTGGATATTTCGAGAAGATCGGTCTGGAATATGACGCCGAGGCAAAAGAGGTGATCGCACCGACTTTCCGTCATGATCTGTTCAGACTCGCTGACTTGGCAGAAGAGGTCGCAAGATTCTATGGATATGACAATATTCCGACTACACTGCCGAATGGAGAGGCGACGACAGGAAAGCTTTCCTTCAAGTTAAGGATTGAGGAAGTTGCAAGAAATATTGCAGAATTTTGTGGATTCAGCCAGGGAATGACCTATTCCTTCGAGAGCCCGAAGGTATTCGATAAATTACTTTTGCCAGAGGATTCTCCTCTTCGTCAGACCGTCAATATCATGAATCCGCTGGGTGAGGACTACAGCATCATGAGAACGACCTCACTGAACGGAATGCTGACCTCACTGGCAACGAACTACAACCGCAGGAATAAAGATGTGCGTCTCTACGAATTAGGCAATATCTACCTACCAAAGTCACTTCCTTTGACAGAGCTGCCGGAAGAACGCATGCAGTTTACATTAGGAATGTACGGTAAAGGCGATTTCTTCAGTATGAAGGGTGTAGTCGAGGAATTCTTCGAGAAGATTGGTATGGACAAGAAAGAGACTTATGATCCAAATGCAGGAAAACCGTACCTGCATCCGGGCCGTCAGGCGAATATCGTATATGATGGAAAAATAATCGGATATCTCGGAGAGATTCATCCAGAAGTAGCAGATAATTACGGAATCGGTGACCGTGCTTATGTGGCAGTAATCGATATGCCGGAGATCATGGAGTACGCTACATTTGACAGAAAGTACTCTGGAATTGCAAAATATCCTGCAGTGACACGTGATATCAGTATGGTAGTGCCGAAGGAAGTCCTCGTAGGTGAGATCGAAAATGTGATCCAGAAGAAGGGCGGCGCTTACCTGGAAAGCTATGGACTGTTCGATCTCTATGAAGGAGAACAGATTAAGGCAGGCTTCAAGTCTGTTGCATATTCTATCGTATTCCGTGCAAAAGACAAGACTCTGGAAGAGGCTGACGTATCAGCAGCTATGAAGAAGATCTTAAAAGCACTCGAAGAGATGGGAATCGAACTGAGACAATAAGAAATCAGTGAAAATATAGAAATAAATTTACCTTATGGAGTAAATTGAACATTCAGGGAGCAGTGGGAACGTTTCAGCGTGCCGCTGCTCCTAAATGAGTAGAAAGAAGGAAATCAAGTTGAAAACAAGTGATTTTTATTATGATCTGCCGCAGGAGCTGATTGCGCAGGATCCTCTTGAGGATCGCTCCAGCTCCCGCCTGCTTGTACTGGATAAAGAGACAGGGGAGATCAAGCATCAGATGTTCCGCGATATTATCCAATACTTAAAGCCAGGTGACTGTATGGTCATCAATGATACAAAAGTGATCCCGGCCCGTCTGATCGGTTCCAAGATGGGTACGGATGCGAAGATCGAAGTCCTGCTGCTCAAACGGAAAGAAAATGATGTCTGGGAGACGCTTGTGAAGCCGGGGAAAAAGGCGAAGCCGGGCACCAGAATCAGCTTTGGAGACGGACTTTTAGTCGGAGAGGTCATTGATGTGGTGGAGGAAGGAAACCGCCTGATTCACTTTGAATACGAAGGAATCTTCGAGGAAATCCTGGATCAGTTGGGACAGATGCCGCTGCCTCCTTACATTACCCACCAGTTAAAGGACCGGGATAGATATAACACGGTATATGCGGCCCACGAAGGTTCTGCGGCGGCACCGACGGCGGGGCTGCACTTTACCCCGGAACTGCTTAAGGAAATCGAGGCAAAGGGCATTAACATTGCACGTATCACCCTGCATGTCGGGCTTGGGACATTCCGTCCGGTTAAGGTGGATGATGTGGCAGAGCACCATATGCATTCTGAATTCTATCAGATTGACGAGGAAGCGGCAGAGAAGATCAACCGTGCAAAAGACAATGGAGGACGCGTGATCTGTGTCGGAACGACAAGCTGCCGCACCATCGAGTCGGCGGCGGATGAGACCGGGCACTTAAAAGCGTGCAGCGGATGGACAGAAATCTTCATTTATCCAGGATATCAGTTCAAAATCCTGGACTGCCTCATCACCAACTTCCATCTGCCGGAATCTACACTGATCATGCTCGTGTCCGCGCTGGCAGGTAGAGAGCATGTACTCCATGCTTATGAAGAAGCGGTGAAGGAGAAATATAGATTCTTCAGTTTTGGAGATGCCATGTTTATCGGTAAATAGATTTTGCAAAGGTTATGAATCTGATATCATATTTATAAAAAAATCAGGGAAAAGAAAAGCGGCAGATGAACCAATCAGGTTCGACTGCCGTTTTTCTTGCATGTTTTAGATGTATCCTGCGAAAATCCTGAATAATTGCGTGGGCTACCCATTAAAAACCGTTTCAATTGTCTGATATAACTGTTGAATGTCAACCGGTTTGGCTATATGGCCGTTCATTCCGGCTTCATATGCCTTTACGGCATCCTCATGAAATGCATTGGCAGTCATGGCAATGATGGGGATAGTCTTTGACTTGGGGTGATTGCATCTTCGAATAGATGCAGCGGCCTGGTATCCGTCCATAACAGGCATCTGTACATCCATCAGGATGAGATCTAGATCATTCCCGTCAGTCATAAAATGGTCCACGGCCTCCTCTCCATTGCAGGCACAAGCAACATCCACTTCCATCATTTTCAACATTTCTATGGCAATCTCGCGGTTCAGAAGGTTGTCTTCCACGAGCAGTGCACGGCATCCTGGCAGCCGCATATTTTCAATCGGCTGCTTCTGTGAATAGCCTTCTTTTTCTATTTCTATACCGTTAAGAGAGAGCAGCATGTTGTAAAGAGTGGAGGAAAAAATCGGTTTTGACAGGAACGCATCGGCTCCCGCTTCGCGGGCACTTTTTTCAATGCCGCTCCAATCATAGGCAGTGATAATGATAATTGTGGTATCTGGTCCTACTTGTTGTCTGACCCTGCGCGTCACTTCTATACCATCCATATCGGGCATTTTCCAGTCAATGAGACATACATCATAATCTTCTCCGGTTTTATGTGCGGATATGACCTCCTCCACACATTCAGTACCACTTAAGACCCATTTGGAAGAAATACCCAGATTTTTCAGTGTCAGGGAAGTATGCAGACAACTGTCGCGGTCATCATCTGCAATGAGGACGCTCAACATTTCGAGAGTATGGGAGCATTGATGAATTTGTTTCCCATCCGCCGGGGTATCAAAGTCTAATTCTACTGTAAAAGTACTTCCTTGATTTGGTTTGCTTTCGACAACTATAGTACCTCCCATTAAAGTAATCAGATTTTTCGTGATGGACATTCCCAGTCCCGTACCGTTTCTTGTCTGGCTTATGAACCTGTTTTCTTGTTCAAAGGGTTGAAAGAGGTGTTCCATGAAGGCAGGGGTCATACCAATTCCAGTATCTTTTATTGTAAACCGCAGACGTATACGATGGTCTTTTTTTTGAAGCTGACGAATCTCCAGAGATACTCTGCCACCTTCTGGAGTGAATTTTACGGCATTAGATAGAAGGTTGATCAATATCTGATTGAGACGTAGAGAATCTCCTATTAAATCTGTATCGGTAATATCCACCAGAGGCATATCAAATGTAATGTTCTTGTCCTCTGCCTGCTGATAGATGATCGATGTAATATACTGGGCTACATATTCCAGATTAAAAGCTTCCCTCGAAACAGTCATTTTGCCTTCTTCAATCTTGGACATGTCAAGAACGTCATTGATCAGGGACATCAAATACTTGGATGAATAGCTGATTTTTTTCAGGCAGCTTTCCACACGTTTGCGGTCGTCTATATATGCGGCGGCAATCGTTGTCATGCCAATGATAGCATTCATCGGAGTACGAATCTCATGGCTCATTTTCGAAAGGAAATTCTGCTTGGCTGAATTGGCATTCTGAGCATTTATAAGGGCATCTTCTAATGTCTGTTTGATGCGCATATCTTCCGTCTGATCTGATATCGACAGAATGCAGCGAGTTACTTTACCATGGACCACACGCGGAGATATCTGGAGACGTATCCATCGGGGACCACAGGAAGGGAAGTGCATCTTTAGATTCAGGCTTTTTTCTCCATCCAGTCCCATTTGCTGTATAAAGTTGTCAAAACGTTCCAGATCGTTATCTGTAATCCTGTCACGCAGGACAGACAAGTCCTGTGTAAATTCATTTTCTTTGATCTCAAGCACTCTCTCAGAGTTTGAACTTATGAACTCCAAAGAATTCTGTTCTTGATTCAGAATCAGGAATACCACGTCTACATTTGCAGAAAGAATATGAAACAACTGTTCGCGGTATCGGATTTCCTGGATATTTTTCTGCTCTCTCCAGAAAGCCAATAGAAAATAGGAGGGCAGGAATATAGTAAGCAGCACTGAAGCCAGGGTAGCCTTTGCAGCCATCTCTTTAGACTCCTTTTCCAGGTTCTGTACTTTCTTATCGGCAAAGGTAATAATTGTTTCTAATGCATCGCTGACAGCGTCATATCTGGGATATAAGTTTTCTTCTATATAGCGGACTATCGATTCTTCGTTCAGTGTAAGAATGAAAGACAGAGCCTCATTCTGTGTTTTCTCCAGATCGTTCATTGCTTTGAGCAGCAGGTCAATATCTGCTTTGGGCCCTAAATATTGCTTGGCAATCACATCAATAGAAGCATACTGCATCTGATATCTCTCATTGAGGATCTGCTGTAGTTCTTCTTCATTCTTGGAGGACTGGGTAAATATATTCGTGATGAAGAAGCGCATATCCAGAAGGCGGGACCGGGTAGCTCTAGATTCATTCGAGACGGTGTATGGATGTTCATAGATGATGGATGCCATACTTTGCAGACGATATGTAGTAATGATACTTGAGACTGACAGAAATATTGCCAGAGTACATACCACAATCAGACCGATACCCGTAATACCAGGCCACTTTTTTTGGGTTTTCATTAGTTCATTCTCCCTTCCTTTAGAGCGCTTTCATTTATAGAGACCTGGCTTTTCCCAGACGGAAATAACTGGTTAATTTACTTAATAGCTGCGCCTGGCAGGATAACTCCTGACTGGCGGCTGCGATTTCTTCTGCTGTTGAAGAGTTGGACGAAACGACGTCTGTAATCTGTTTGATTTCCCCAAAAATCTGCTGGACAGATAATTCCTGTTTTACTGAGGCATCTGTTATAGACTGGAGGGCTTCGGTGATGGATGATACCTCAGTTACAACTTTTTGCAGTGAACGTGCAGTAAGCCCTGCAATTTGGTCGCCTTGATTTATGATATCTAGAGACTTTCTAATCAGGATATTTGTACTTTTGGATGCGTCTGATACTTGGTTTGCCAGGAGGCGAATTTCATTCGCTACAACGGAAAAGCCAGTTTCGCGTTCCCCGGCGTGAGCAGCCTCCACACTTGCATTTAAAGAGAGTATATTTGTCTGGAAAGCAATATCTTCGATGGTCTTAATAATCTGTTCAATCGATTTTGAACTGTCGCGGATTTCCTGCATGGCTGTCAACATTTCCTGCATTTTATGGCGGCTGTCTTCTGCATCCATCCGAACGGCCAGGGCCTGTTCATTCACTGCTTTTGCATTCCTGACATTATTCGCAGCCTCACTTGAGATATCATGAATTGCGTCAGACAACGCATCAATAGAGGCAGCCTGTTCGGTGGCTCCCTGCGCCTGGAGCTGCGCACCAGATGCGACCTGCTCAGAGCCGACGGCGACCTGCTTGGCAGACTGACTGATCTGCAGTAAAGTATCCTTAAGGTTATTGATAATTCTTTCTATAGATTTCAGGACAAAATTAAGTTCTCCTACGTAGCTGTCCCCTGCCTGGCTGACTATGGTGAAGTTACCTTTTGCCATTTCATCCAGAAGATAGGTTTCGTCTTCGATAACTGTAGAAAGGATATCAATCATATTTCTCATATCATCAGCGAGCTTTCCCATCTCATCTCCAGATTCATAGGTAATTTGGGTATTCGAAAACTGCCCGTTTGCGATATTCAGAGCAGCCTGCTCCAGCTCTTTGATTCCTGTTGAGATTCCTCTGGAAATGTATATACAAAAACAGATGCTAAAGAACAAGCTGATGCAGCCTAAGACTGACAGTATTACAATGGCATATACCTGTTGTTCTTTCAATTCATCTATCAATTGCAGCCCTTTGCTGTTTCCGCTTTTGATCAACTGATCCAAATACTCTTGAGCTTCCTGAATCACTTTGATATTGTTGTGTTCCATATAATCGGCGGCTTCTTCATTTTTGTTCTCACCTGCAAGTGCCAGGACGTGTTCCCTCATAGGAGTGAGCCGGTCCAGACAATCTTCGAGTTGCTCCACGATTTGAGGATCACCCAAGAAATGTTGTTTGACAACAGGCAGCTCTTCCTGAATGATTTTGGCTGAGTCAAGGGCATTGGCTTTTGCCTCATTTACGATATCCTCGTCTGTATTTACAATGGTACGGTAGGTCGCTTTCTGCATTCTTTCAAAATTGGAATGAATCCTGTTGGCATATTCGTTCACGATAAATGGCCCATCATAAAAAGTCTTCATCTTAGAATTCAAATCTGCCAAATTTACAATACTGGCGCCAAAACCAATACACATCAGGGCTAAAATTATGGCATATGAAACCAGTAATTTTTTACCTATGCGGAATCTTTTCATTGTTCTCCTCCATTGTTTTTTGTGCTTTTTTTTCAACATTTCCGGGCTTTTTTACAACTCTGCTCACATTATGATTGTAGTTTATCATAGTCGATGAATATAATCAATTTATTTATTTTTACCATTGGGGACGTGCTGAAAACAATGGCATATATATACTGTTTATGCTAAAATGGAACGAGGAGGTAGTGAAATGGAGTTTAAAAGTGACTTATCTCAGATTATCTATGATTATTATGTTACCAGGATTCTTTTTGGTTATTATAAATTTGGTGATACCCTTCCGACTATTTCAAAGATCAGTGAATATTTCCAGCTTTCTGTCCCAACCGTCAGGACGGCTCTTGCTCAGCTTGAAAAGGACAGATATATATGTAACATGGCGCCCAAAGCAGCTAAAGTGGTCTATAAAGCGTCTCAGGATGCACTTTTACAGAATATTTCTGAATATCTTCAGGCACGCAAAGATGGAATCCAAGATATCAAGCAAATGAACCATTGGCTTTTACGGCCTTTGTTAGAGGCAGGGATCAGACAATGGGATGATGTCGCATGGGAGACATGCTGGATGGAAATCAAGAGCAATAATTTTGATGAGCTGTCCTTTGCCATACGGTTATATGTGGCGGCTCTGTCCTCACTGGAGAATGATCTGATTCTTAATTTTTTCTGGGAAGTAAACCGTTATACACGTGTTCCCTATCTGCACAGTGAACGTGAGATTCTGAAAGAAATTAACAGAAATGAAATAATGGAAGAAATGATTCAGAAAATAGATTTGCTTCCAAAAGATGAGATTGCAGCATACCTGAGTGACGAATTAGGGCTGGCATATCAGCATGCGAATACCTATCTGGTTCTGACAACACAGACAGAGAAACAGGAAGCTTCTAAGGAGGTTGTGCAGATTCCCTTTGCATGGAAGTTCTATCATAAGCGTTCACAAATCCGCTATTCGCTGGGAGCGCATATTATACAGGAGATTTTAAGCGGACATTATCCTGTGGGGAGTTACCTTCCATCTCTTCCCCAGATGGCAAAATATTATCAGGTATCTTTAATTACTATACGACGCACTCTTGTCTTCCTGGCTGATTTCGGCGTGGTGAAGTCTTATCAGGGAAAGGGAACACAGGTCTGCCTTGGACAGGGTGAAATGAACCTGTCCCATGAGAATGTTCATACTGCTCTCAAATATTTCTTAGAGAGCCTTCAGTTTCTTGCCCTCACTATCCGGTCTGTTTCCAGGTTTACATTTGAAGAAATGAGGGATGAGACATTTGATGAACTTTATCAGATGCTGAAGCAGATTCATGAAGCAGAAAGGGATCATAAACTCATAGATGTTTTTCTGACATTCATTATAGAACACTGTACATCCGCCTCAATCGGACACTGTTATCATAAGCTTGGAAAATGCCTGGCAGTCGGTTTCCCCTTCTCTCTTCAACAATGGACGGCAGAAGATTATCAACGGATGTATACGGTTATGGTGTCCAGAGTCATGAAAAGTATAGAATGCCGTGATATAGACGGATTGGTTGAACAATGGGGGCGTTTTTTTGAAGAACAAGAGCAGTATTATAGAAGCTTGATTGCTAAAATAAATCAGTAGCTTGTGTTCCTACTGAGAAGTCTTAAAAAGTAAAGCGGGATTCCCGCTTTACTTTTTAAAAGGTTGGGATATACTTCTGTAAATAGTTCCTCAAATTTAAATCACAGACATAGACATAAGTTCCCAGGATACCTCTGGTGAGCAAACTGCCATATGTGTTCAGAATAAATCTTTTCAGTTCTTCTTCTGTGGTGGAAGTCTTTAACTTGTTGTCAAAAAAGTTTGATTTATCTATTTTTATTGTATTATCATCCAAATCATAATAGAGTTCAGGTCCGATTACCACTGCTGTATAATTGAGATCCAATCCTGAAAGGGTATAAATACTTCCCATTTCCTGATTTGATGATGGGTTGCGTAACCAGCCCTCTGTCTGTTGATTCCACCAGATTTCTTTTCCTTCTATTTGAATATCGGGGACTTCGGGCGTATGTTTTGATTTCCATTCCCAGGCATACCCGCTGCTCATCCTGCTAAGGCCAGTGTCTTTTTCCTTTTCTTCTAATTTTTGGAGCATCTTATCAAAGGAGTGGAACAGTTGGAATTCATAGTTGTCAAACTGTATGGGCTCAGGATTTTTCTCATATAGAATATTGTATATATAAGGAACATAGCGCTCACCAGCTCTGATGCGCATTTGTTCCCTCAATGCGACAGGTCTGAAACCGCGGTTTCGTGCATAAAGACGTTCCATAAAGCTTTCCTTTGGAATGTCGGAAGGAGCAGTAAACTGCTTTTCATCGTAAAAAAGAATCTGGCATGTGGAATTCATTAAAATCCAGTCCAATTCATCGCTATCTTCATCTATTCCTAAACGATCATTGATTTTCTTCATTTGGGAGGTGTAGAATCTTCCTGCATTTTTGGGGCGCCTTAACCGCTGGGCTTCATCGCAGATAATGATATCGTAGTGTTCCTTTGCAACGGCGCTTGGGGTGATGACATCTTTTTTTCGCAGCCTGGGAACGCTCTTGAATAATTCCTGAATTTCAGCCCGGGTGTTGGAGACAGCATAAACGAGACCAATTTTGAGATGCTGATAATTCTCAAGAGTTCTTAATTTATAGAACAATGAGGTAGCCACCACTGTTTTTCCTGTTCCTGCATCTCCTGAAATCAGAATCGGACGGGGCAGAAATCCATCCCTGTGTGGCTGCATTTCTCCAGAATCAATCGTATGTAAAATACTTGTCAATGCCTCATGCTGTAATGCTGTTAGTTCTATATGGGGGGAAAACTTATAGCTGCTTAAATTCAAGACTGTTTGGAAGTCTTTATGCATGACAAGACCCTTCTTTTCTAAAGCGAGCCATAGCTGGTCAAAGCAGAGTTCAAATTCATTTTTACGGTAATAATGCTGCCATTCATCGCGCTTGGCATTGAGGATTTTGAATTTTCCATCCCCGCTCATGAGTCGTCGAAGCAAGGTCTCGTAATGCTTTGCAGGAGTCTCTTCAAAAGTCTGTCCTGTGATGATATGGATGCGTGAAAAGGAGTATGCTGAACATAGATCATTGATGTGCTTATGTTCTTTACTGCGTTCAAGAGGTCTTTTGGTTTCACCGATATATGCGTAATCTCCATTCTCTAATATATAAAGGCAATGATAATCAAACGGGAGCTGCCAGGTCTGTTCATCCTGTTTGGAATACTCAAAGGTTGTAATTTCTACTCTAGCCATATTAAATCTCTCCTATTATTTTTACAAAGTATATCAAATTTACCTGTGATGCTCAAGAATTTTGATGGATACTATTGTTTTATTTCAGAATCAGTGTAACTTTTATTTTATAGTTTCGACTAATAAATAGAAAGAGATAGAAAGTAAGCCTTAATTTACAGCGCGCTGTAAACCTGCCCGCAAAAGAAAGGAGTCTATTATGACCCGGGAAGATTTAGAACACATGACGGATAACCAGCTTATGGATCTGGTCCGAGAGGAAAATTTAAAAGCCGCTTATGATGTGCTGGTGCTTCGGTATTATCAGGATGCTGTCCGGTTCTGCATGAAGATGATCCATCAAAAGCAGGCAGCCCTAGATATCGTGCAGGACAGTTTTGTGATATCTATATTCAGAGAGAACGCGTCCTAAAGTCCTGTACGTTTCGGACCTATCTTTTTTCGGTCGTGAAACATAAGACAGTGGATGAATTGAGAAGAGATGCCAGACACAGGACAGAAGAACTGGAGGTGTCTGCTTTAGAGATGCGGGAGCATGAAGCAGAGTGAACAGAAGTTTTTAGAAGAAATGTGGAAAAAGGCTGAAAGAAAAGAAGAGAATCTAAGACTGGCGGAAGAACTGAGCCGTATTCCAAAGAAGGCGGGGGGTGAATCCTTTATGTGGGATATATTCTGTGGAATCGGAGTGCGTCAGATGTTTGCAGGGATGGCAGATATTCTGTTTGTGTCCTTGGGATTGAGAAGGGCAGAAGAATCGGCTGGGGAGCCGCGGTAAGTGCAAGCTGGATCGTGGGAAATCTTCTGCTTCAAGGAACTGTATCAGAGTGGTATATGCATATGCTGGAGAGAGTTCCAACGCTATTGTTGGCTGCGGCAGGAATTATGGCCGCGGTGATCTATATCCGTCATCTGTCTGTTCTGTGCGGTCAGACATTCAGAAAGGAGTATACAAAGGCTGCAAATTAATCATGTAACGAAAAAATATCAGAATTTTACTGCTTTAAAAGATATCAATTTGGAATTAAATTATGGAATATATGGCCTTCTGGCACCCAACGGGGCAGGGAAGACCACATTGATGAAGATGCTGGCGACACTTTTATATCCTACAGAGGGAATGATTCTGTGGGAGGGCAGGGAAATCCAGAAATTGGATGACAAATACAGGGAAAAGCTGGGATTTCTGCTCCAGGACTTCGGGTATTACAGGGATTATACAACGGAGCGGTACCTACGTTATATCGGTATCCTGAAAGGAATCGGAAGGGAACAACTGAAAATGGAATCTAATTTCCAACAGAAGGAAATATTTGAGAGATTCTCACAAAGCAGGGCTTGTTGTGATAAAGGTTTAGAATCTCAAGTGCATCCCATAAAGGGAAAAAAGAGCGAAAATGATGGAAAAGAGTGCGGAGCTGATGTATCCGCATTCTTTTTTCCATGCTTTTGGGCAAAAGAGTTTTCCAGAAAAGGGGAAATGATTGCCTTTTCAAAGGTACTATGATAGAATTATAAGGTATAAATAGGATACTTAAATGGGGAAGAATGCCTCCAGAATCATATCAGATCGAACAAGAGTGATTCAATCAGCATTTGCAATCGGACATTTATAGATAAAATAAATATAATTATCAAAGATAGAGGGGTGAAATTCATGTTTTCACGGAAAAAAATCTTGGTAGTGGAAGATAATCCATTGAACCGAGGCTTGTTATGTCAGATACTGGCTTCCGATTATGATGTATTGGAAGCAGAGAATGGACAGGAGGCTCTGGACATTCTAAAGCAGTATAAAGAAGGGATTTCTCTTATTCTCTTGGACATTGTAATGCCGGTCATGGATGGTTATACCTTTCTATCTATCATGAAAGCGGATCCTGCTTATTCTTCTATTCCCGTTATTGTTACAACTCAAAATGACGGAGAATCCGATGAAGTGGCTGCGCTGTCACACGGGGCATCTGATTTTGTGGCGAAGCCCTATAGGCCTCAGATCATACTTCATCGTGTTGCCAGCATCATCAATCTCCGTGAGACCGCTGCAATGGTCAACCTGATTCAGTATGACAGGCTGACAGGAGTATATAGCAAGGAATTTTTCTACCAGCAGGTCAAGGATATCCTGTTGCGTAATCCAGATAAGCAGTACGATATCATCTGTTCGGATATCGAGAATTTTAAGCTGATCAACGATGTGTTCGGTGTACCTACAGGTGACCGCCTGCTCAAAGGGGTCGCTGAGATGTACAAGCAGCGGGTAGACGGCCGGGGAATCTGCGGAAGGATGACCTCGGATAAGTTTGCGTGTCTGTTAGAACGGCGTTTTGATTATACGGATGAGATTTTTAAAGAAGCCAATGAGCAGGTCAATGGGGTCTTAGAGGTACGCAACATTGTCATGAAGTGGGGCGTTTATTACATAGAAGACCGGACACTGTCTGTAGAGCAGATGTGTGACCGGGCGCTTCTTGCTGCCCGCAGCATCAAAGGACAGTACGGTAAGTATTTTGCGCCCTATGATGATACTCTGCGTAACAGACTTTTGAAGGAACAGGCGATTACGGACATCATGGAATCTGCGCTGGCGAAGGAGCAGTTCCAGATCTATCTTCAGCCAAAGTATCGGATCGAAGATGAAAAGCTGGTCGGTGCGGAGGCCTTGGTGAGATGGATTCACCCGGAATGGGGATTCCAGTCACCGGCAGAATTTATTCCATTATTTGAAAAGAATGGGTTTATCACCAAGCTGGACCAGTACGTGTGGGACAAGACATGCGCTGCCATCAGAGAATGGGAAGATGAAGGTCTTGCGCCGATTTCTGTCTCAGTCAATGTATCGCGTGCAGACATCTATAATGCGGACCTGGCAGATATCCTGATCAGGATCGTACAAAAACACAATCTTTCACCGACGCATCTTCATCTGGAGATTACAGAAAGTGCTTATACGGAGAATCCGACACAGATTATCGATACCGTGAGAAAGCTCAGGGATCTTGGCTTTATCATCGAGATGGATGATTTCGGAAGCGGTTATTCTTCTTTAAATATGCTCAATGAGATGCCGATCGACATCTTGAAGCTGGACATGAAGTTTATTCAGAGTGAGACTGCAAAACAGAACTCCCGGGGGATACTGCAGTTCATTATCGCTTTGGCCCGATGGTTGCATTTAAGTGTTGTGGCGGAAGGCGTTGAGACACAGGAGCAGTTCGACCGTCTCAAGGAGATTGGCTGTGACTATGTACAGGGATATTATTTTGCGAAGCCTATGCCATGTCACGAATTTAAGAAGCTTCTTGCTAAAGAAGGGGATGCGGGCGAGAACTCTGTTATGGATGCCATGAAGTATACAGCGAAGGCGGCCGAATAGTCAGGTTTTTACGGGACAGAGAGGAAATGGTATGGAGATACGAAGTGAGGTACGCCAGGCTGTCATGTCATTCTGTGATGCATGGTTCAGGGAACGTAATTTAGAGAAGATACTGCCATTTCTGGCAGAGAATATTAATTTTGTGGGGACAGGACTCAAAGAAATTGCCAACGGCAAAGAAGAGATGACAGAATATCTGCGGAAGGATATCCAGGAGAGTCCAGGACCTTTTCAGATGGAGATGCAGATTCTGCATGAGCAGCTATTGACGGAGGGAATTCATACGACAGCAGTGGAGATAGCGCTGATCAATACGTTATATACCTGGCATTTGCGTTTTTTCTTCATATTAAGGCCTGAGAATGGGCGGTGGGTAGTCCAGAACCTGCATATTGCGGAGCCGGGGAGTAGTCAGAAGGGGGAAGAGCATTATCCTCAGACTCTGGTCATTGAGAATGTGATTAGACAGCGCCAGGAGTTCTTGAATGAGTCTTTAGCAGGCGGTATGATGGGCGGTTACATGGAGCCGGGGTTCCCATTTTATTTTATTAACAAGAGAATGCTTCAGTATCTGGGGTATGAGAGCGAAGAAGAGTTTATCGCAGCGATTCAGGGGAAAATCATGAACTGTATCCATCCAGATGAACGGCAGAAGGTGGAGGAGCAGGTACGTTACCAACTTGGAAGAGATGGCGAGTTTGTTGTAGAATACCGGATGGAGAAAAGGGACGGTTCTTATATCTGGGTACACGATGTCGGACGTATGGCACAGGATGAGACGGGCCGGCCGGCAGTCACTTCAGTGTGTATTGATATTACAGAGCAGAAACGAGCACAGGACGAGGTGATGCGCATCTACAATAATGTGCCGGGTGCAGTGTTCCGCTGCCGTTTTGATGAAGCTTTCTCTGTGATAGAGGCAAATGACGGATTGTTCGAGTTTCTGGGCTACACAAGGGAAGAGTTTAAAGACAAGGGAAATTGTCTGTCTGCGGTTGTGTACCCGGATGATCTGCCGGGGCTGGCAGAAAAGTTGAATGTCCAGTTGAAAAGTGGGAATACGGTGCAGGACGAGAGAAGGCTGGTCTGCAAGGATGGGTCCGTGAGATGGATCTCCATCAAGGCACAGCTTTTTACAGAAGCAGATGAGGAACGCTATTTTTATTGTGTATTTGTGGATATCACCGATGCCAAGCATGGACAGGAATATATGAAGGAGCTCTACGAAAAGGAGCTGACCTATTTTGCAGAGCTGTCTTCGGCGGAAGGGAGTATTCAGGGGCGTCTGAATGTGACACAGGACAGGATGGAGAGTTATCTGACTTCCTCTGAGTTCGCAGTTGCTGCGGTCGGCACGTCCTATCAGGAGACCATCGAGAATCTGGCAAGATCGGCGGTGGAAGAGGCGGATGGTGAAAGGGTATTAAGCGAGCTGAAGCGGGAAAAGGTGCTGGCTGATTATGGCATGGGAAAGTCAGATTATCATTTTGAATTCCTGAGGAAGAAAAATGGGAACGGTGTATTTTGGGCAAGTACGAGCCTGCGCTGTTACCAGAATCCTGAGACAGGAGATGTGATCAGCTTTTTCTACACCTTTGATATCACAGAACAGAAGATTCAGGAACAGCTTTTGAGTAAGATTACGGAGCTGGATTATGATATTATCGCAGAAGTAGATATGATAAGTGATACACACCGATTGATTTCCTACGATAAAGATGAGAATACGATTCCTCCCCAAGGAAAATTCCAGGAGGATATCCGGCTGTTCGCTGATCAGTTCATAGAGGTGCATGCAAGAGCGGCATATCTTAAGAAGCTGTCCTATGAATACATCCATCATCAACTGGAATTAGAGGAGTCTTTCAGTTTTATCACAGAAATAAAAGACCGGCATGGAATACCGCGGGTGAAGCGGTTCCAGGTTTTCTATATCAGTAAAGAATTGGAGAAGATCTGCCTTGCCCAGATAGATGTGACGGATGTGGTGCGTCAGGAACAGAAGCAGAAGGAAGAACTCGCAGCCGCATTGGTAGCAGCAGAGCAGGCTAATGCAGCGAAATCAGATTTTCTTTCCCGGATGAGCCATGAGATTCGTACTCCGATGAACGCAATCATCGGGATGAGCACGATCGCAGCACAGTCCATCGGTGATGATGAGCAGGTGGCAGACTGTATTTCGAAGATAGGAATTTCCTCGCGGTTTTTGTTGTCTCTGATCAATGACATTCTGGATATGAGCAGGATCGAGAGTGGAAAGATGCTTTTAAAGAGTGAAAAGATTCCTACTGAGGAATTTTTAAATGGAATCAATTCCATCTGTTATGCCCAGGCAGCCAGCAGAGGGGTCGATTACGAGTGTATTGTGGATCCGATATTGGATGATTATTATATCGGTGATGCGATGAAGCTTCAGCAGGTCTTGATCAATATATTAAGTAATGCAATCAAGTTCACGGAGGAAGGTGGAAAGGTTACGTTTTCAGCTTCCCAGCGCAGAAGGACGAAGAATGATGCAGTACTTCGGTTCATTGTCAATGATACCGGTGTCGGGATGAGTGAGGAATTCCTCCCGCATATCTTTGAACCATTTTCCCAGGAGTCAACAGGGACCACAGCTCTATACGGGGGCACTGGATTGGGACTTGCGATTTCTAAGAATATCGTGGATATGATGGATGGGAAGATTACGGTCCGTTCCATCAAAGGAATCGGTACTGAATTTACGATCGATGTAAAGCTTGGAATCACCGAGGAAGAGAAGCAGCGCCACACCCAGAAGAAACAACAGTACAATTTCTCACATCTAAAGACTCTGGTCGTGGATGATGATGTAGCAGTCTGTGAGAGTGCTGTCGTGACCTTGGAAGAGATGGGAATCAAGGCAGAGTGGGTGGATAGCGGGCGCAAGGCAGTGGACAGAGTACAGTTGCTTTACAATGAAGGAAAATATTTTGACATGATCCTCATAGACTGGAAGATGCCGGGGATGGATGGAATCGAGACTGCACGCCGGATACGAAGCATCGTCGGACCGGATGTGACCATCATTATTATGACGGCCTATGATTGGATTTCCATTGAACATGAGGCGAAAATGGCGGGCGTGAATCTGCTGATGAGCAAGCCGATGTTCAAGTCTTCCCTGATTTCTGCATTTTCGAGGGCATTGGGAAAGAAAGAAGAGGAAAAGCAGCAGACAGAAGTGATTGAATACGATTTCACGGGAAAACGTGTACTGTTAGTAGAAGACAATATGATTAATACTGAGGTTGCGGTCATGCTGCTTAAGAACAGGAACTTTGAGGTGGATACGGCAGAAAACGGCCTTAGAGCAATGGAACTGTTCGGTAAATCAGAAGAGGGCTATTATGATGCGATCCTGATGGATATCAGAATGCCGATCATGGACGGTCTGTCAGCGGCAGCGAACATTCGACATCTGAGCAACAAGGATGCCGAGTCCGTACCGATCATAGCGATGACGGCCAACGCTTTTGATGACGATATCGAAAAGAGCAAGGCGGCAGGCATGAATGCACATTTGGCGAAGCCGATCGAGCCAAACCGTCTTTATCAGATTTTATATGATTTTATTTATGGAAAGGAGGTCTGAGTAATGTCACAGTTTCGTACTATTTTTGAAGCCTATGGGGGAGACTACCAGGCTACTATGGCAAGGTTCGTGAACAAGGAAGATATGTATCTGAAGTTTTTAGACATGCTTTTCCAAGACGATAATATGCAGAAATTAGGAGAAGCCCTTGAGGCGGGGAATATGAAAAGTGCATTTGAAGCAGCACATACGCTGAAGGGAGTCGTTGGAAATATGGGATTGGCCCCACTATTTACTTCTGTTTGTACAATTTTGGAGCCGCTTAGAGCTGGAGAAGAGCGCAGTGATTATCAGGAAATGTATGAAGTAATCAAAGATGAATTCCAGAAGGCGGATGATTTGAGGGTACAGCTCAAAAAGGGGGAATAAGCATGATACAGAAGGATTCTCTCATCCAGGGAGAGATGCAGGATATCATCAATGCAATCCCCGGCGGTGTTGCCATTTATAAGGCTACGGATAAGTTTGAAACCGTATATTTCTCGGACGGGATACCGGAAATGACCGGATTTACAGTGGAGGAATATAGAGAGCTGATGGATACAGATGCGTCGGAAAGAATCTTTTGGGAAGACCAGGACATGGTCAGGAATACAGCAGGCAAGGTCATTCAGACACATGAACCTGTTGAGATTGAATTCCGCAAGCAGCACAGGGATGGTCATATTGTGTGGGTGCGTATGCGGATCAAATGGATCGGAGAAGAGGATGGATATCCGCTTCTGCACTGTGTTTTCCATAATATTACGGATTTAAAGGAGATACAGCTTGAAAAGGATCATCTGATCAATTCTATTCCGGGCGGGATTGCCAGTTATAGGGTGGAGGGAGAGAGGTTCATCCCGGTCTTTTTCTCCGATGGTGTGATGGCACTTTCTGGTCATACGCGGAAAGAATACGAAGAGATGGTCAGAGAAGATGCTCTGAATATTATATATGAACCGGACCGGGAACGGGTCCTTGAGGCTGCAAAATCAGCTGTCATAAGCGGAGAGGTCCTGGATGTCTCTTACCGCATGTACCATAAGAATGGCAGCTTGATCTGGATACATTTGAATGGCCGCAGGATGGGGCCGTTGGCGGAGTCCACCAGGTTTTATGCAGTATTTACAGGAATGTCATCAGAGACACGGCTGTTCCAGAGTATTGTGAACGAGACCGTGGATGGAATTTATATTATTGGAAAACAAAATTATGACCTGCTTTATGTGAACATGCCGCAAGAGAATGAAGACAGAAAGTCCGTCAGTGTAGGACAAAAATGTTATAAGGCTTTATATGGAAAAGACCGACCTTGTGAATTCTGTACGCTGAGGACTCACAAAGCGGATGGGAAGAACCATGAGATGGCAGTGGACGGAACAGACCGTTATTACAGCACTCGTTTCCGTGAGACAGACTGGAACGGGATTCCTGCTTATCTTAAATATGTGAAGGACATTACAGAGGAGGTCAGGAACCGGAAGGAAAAAGAGCGTTTAGAACAGTATTTCCAGACAGTCTTAAAGAATCTGCCCGGAGGGGTAGCTGTTATGCGCTATCAGGTAGATGGAAGCATGACCCCGGAATTTTTATCAGAGGGCTTTATGGCGATGACTCAGATGAGTCAGGA
Organism: Faecalicatena faecalis; assembly: GCF_012524165.2. Lineage (GTDB taxonomy): Bacteria > Bacillota > Clostridia > Lachnospirales > Lachnospiraceae > Faecalicatena_A > Faecalicatena_A faecalis. Next base: position 88,915 of record NZ_JABACJ020000007.1, on the reverse strand, counting down.
GGAGGCCTGGGCGCTGTACAGAGAGGACGCTATGGCAGGAGTTCATCCGGCGGATAAGGATGCCCTGAAAGCAAAGATACAGGCCTATATTCAAGAGGGCGGCAGTAAATGTGAAGCAATCTACCGGCTAAAGAGCGGGCCGGATAATTATCTCTGGGTAAAGAGCACTTTTACTTTGATTCAGAACGAAGGCGGAGACGGACGTTTTTATGCAGTTTACCATGATATGACAAAAGAGCGGGAGGAGCAGGAACGAATTAGACAGCAGTATAAGGATCTGATTCTGCAGCATTACCGAACTCCTGATCCCAATGCTCTGATCATTGGCCACTGTAATATTACACAGAACCGGATTCTGGAGATTATTGATCACACGGATTCTAAGCTTTTGGAGACCTTTGGATATGTGAGGGAAGAGTTTTTTACAGGGGTATCGACCTTGGTCGTGGAAGATAAGGAACGCAAAAAATTCTTGGACATGTATTTGAATGAGCCTACACTCGCGGCTTTTCGAAGGAATGATACGGAACAGATCTTAAGGTGCTTCATTAAGGTCCCGAAGGAAAAGAAGGGCAGGTATGTCCAGTTCACGGTCAATCTTGTGGAGACGCCGGATACCGGAGATATTACAGGTATCCTGACCGTAACAGATATTACCGAGCAGACGATTTCGGACCGTATCCTGCATCAGCTTTCTGTAACAAGCTATGATTTTGTCCTCGACTTAAATATTGAGGAGGATACCTATACGATCCTGGCCCGCAATAAAGCGGCTGACTGTGTTCCACAGGAGCATGGAATCCATTCTGAACGGATGGAGTATATGGCCAGCCATATGGTGGTACCGAAGGACCGTGAGGAATACAGGAATGCACTAAAGCTTGAGAATATTTACCAGCGCCTAAAAACAGAGGGAGCATACACCTTCTCATTCAGTCTGTTCAATGAAAATGGAGACATCCGCACAAAAACGATGACTGTATCTGCTGTCGACCTCAGATTGGGAAGAGTCTGCCTGATTCGCACGGATGTGACGGCTTCTGTGCGGGAGCAGCAGGGAATGTTGAACATGCTGGCATATACCTTTGAGCTGGCAGGATTTATTGATGTCAACAGCAGGATGCTGACCATGTATACAAGGGAGACGGTCCTGGAAAATCTTCCGCCGTATATATTGGAGGACTATGACAAGTCAGCAGCGAGGTTTGCATCGGATTACGGAACGGAAAGTGGAAGAGAAGAGGCCGAGGAGCAGTTCCGGTTGGAGACGATGCTCAGGAGGCTGGAAGAAAAGCCGTCCGGGTATGATTTTGTATTCCCTTATTATTCTGAGAATGGATACCGATACAAACAGATCAATGTGCTCTGGGGCGATGCGAACCACACGACAGTCTGCCTTGTGAGGGCTGATGTAACAGATATGCTGACGGCCGAACGCGAAGCGAAGACCGCTTTGGAGAAGGCGCTTGCCCTTGCCGAGGAGGCCAATCAGGCAAAGAGTGAATTCTTGTCTGCAATGAGCCATGATATCCGTACTCCGATGAATGCCATCATGGGAATGACGGCATTAGCATTCGCACATATTGAGGATCAAGAGCGGGTAGAGGACTGCCTTAAAAAGATATCGATTTCCTCTAAGCATCTGTTAAGCCTGATCAACGATGTTCTGGATATGAGCAAGATCGAGCGCGCCTCCATTACGCTGGGCAGGATGAAGATTACGATGACGGAGCTTTTGAATCAGCTAACGGCAATCATGGCACCTCAGGCCAAAACACAGGGAATCGAGTTCGAGGTCAAAAGCGAAGGGGTCATTCATAAACAGTTTTACGGGGATTCCCTGCGTATCAACCAGATTCTTTTGAATATCTTAAGCAACGCGGTCAAGTTCACTCCAGAAGGAGGTAAGGTCAGCTTTCTTGCCGAGGAGGTGTCTGTGGATCAGGAGCAAAAGAGGGTAAGATACCGGTTCACGGTACGGGATACTGGAATCGGAATGTCAGAAGAATTTTTAAAGCATCTGTTCGAACCCTTTACCCGAAGCCGCAGTGCAGCAAAGGTGGAAGGGACTGGATTGGGGCTGAGTATTACAAAGGGACTCGTGGACCTGATGGGAGGAACGATTTCTGTAGAAAGCCAGGTACATCATGGGACTACTTTTCAGGTAGAACTAAACTGTGACTACCTGGATGATGTAGAGGCGGGAATGCCCGTTGAGGAGGAACTTTTATTAGGTCTGGAGACAGATAAGATATTTAAAGGGCGGCATTTTCTGATTGCAGAGGATAACGAGATCAATGCGGAAATCCTGGTAGAGCTGCTTGCCATGCATGGCGCCCAATCTACGGTCAAATGTGATGGAGTACAGACGGTAAAGGCCTATCGGGATGCAGAACCTGGAACATATGATGCAATTCTTATGGATATCCAGATGCCCGAGATGAATGGATATGAGGCAACGCGTGTGATTCGCCAGACATGTCGTGATGATGCGGCAGGAATTCCGATCATTGCGATGACGGCGAATGCATTTGCCGAGGATATTCAGGCGGCCAGGGAGGCCGGAATGACTGCCCACATCGCTAAACCGGTAGATGTGGATGTGCTCAAAGTTACTCTTGCGAGAGTATTGAGTGAAAAGAAGCAGGATTGTTTTATGTCATAAAATGAAAATCACCCTCATATGCTATTGCATAGGGGGTGATTTTATCATATATGTTGTAAAAAGCGGGGATTCCTTGTTCTCCATTTCAGACCAGACCGGAGTTCCTATGTGGAAGATTACATATGACAATCAGTTGATGAATCAGGATCAGCTCGCTGTCGGGCAGGCACTGCTCATTATACCGCCTGGGGAATCCGGGAGTATCAGAGGGGATATGTATGTCACAGGATATGCATATCCCTTTGTTGAGCCATATATACTGGAGCAGGCCTTTCCGGCAATCAATGAACTGCTCATTTTTTCTTATGGCTTCACGTTCGAAGGGGAATTGGTGCCGCCTCTTTTGGATGATACGTGGATGATAGAGACCGCGTATGAGGAGGGGGTGGAACCGATACTGGTACTGACGCCATTTTCAGAGGGGACCTTTAATAATGAACTGGTGAAGGTGCTTTCAGAGAATCAGGACGTCCAGGATCGATTGATCATGAATCTGCTGGAAACAGTGGAACAGAAGGGTTTTGCGGGGGTAGATGTGGATTTTGAGTACATCCTGCCGGAAGACCGGGTGGGATATGCCGAGTTCGTGGGAAGACTGCGAAGACGGATGAACGCGCAGGGGTATCAGGTCTCCGTCGCACTGGCACCGAAGACTTCAGCGGACCAGCCGGGACTGTTGTATGAAGGGATGGATTATGCTCTCCTGGGGGAAAATGCGGATCATGTGTTTTTAATGACTTATGAATGGGGGTATACTTATGGTCCGCCTATGGCGGTGGCACCGCTGAATAAAGTCCGCGAGGTGGTGGAATATGCTCTGACAGAAATTCCAAGGGAAAAGATATTGATGGGAATTCCAAATTATGGATATGATTGGACGCTGCCATACGAGAGAGGAATCACAAAAGCAAGACTGATCGGCAATGTGGAGGCGGTACGGATCGCCGTGGAAAATGGAGCAGCGATTCAGTTTGATGAAATATCGATGAGTCCTCATTTTACTTATGTGAGGGATGGAATCTTTCATGAGGTCTGGTTCGAGGATGTCAGGAGTATTGAGGCAAAGCTGAATATGGCGAAGGAATTTGAGCTTATGGGGGTGGGATACTGGAATTTGATGCGGCCCTTCCGTGCAAATTGGCTGCTGCTTGAGAAATAAGAGTAGTTCGTTCGGAGTCTCAGATTCGGGATTTTATGAACGTTATTGCATGATACACGAACATCTTCTATGTCTTTGGCATATACTGTGCAGAAGGAGGATGATGTTATGGTAGAAAAATTAAACGGAATGCCGGAGGCGTATGCAGAGATAGCAGGTTCAGCAGAGTATCCGGAAATACATGGTATTGTATATTTTTTTGAGGTGTATGGAGGAACCATCGTGATGGCAGAAATCTACGGACTGCCGGATGAGGAAAAGCAGGATATCGGAAAATTCTTTGCATTCCATATTCATGAGGGAGGAAGCTGCATGGGTGACGGCGCAGAGGCATTTCCAAATACAGGAATGCACTTTAACCCGATGCGTACCTCCCACCCGGAGCACGCAGGAGACCTTCCCCCTCTTCTTTCGACTCACGGTGCAGCATGGAATGCAGTCTATACTGGACGCTTCTATCCTGAAGAGGTGGTGGGCAAGACCGTGATCATCCATAGCCAGCCGGATGATTTTAGGACTCAGCCATCCGGGGACAGCGGAGAGAAAATCGCCTGTGGAGAGATTCGGGAATGGCAGGTGCAGCCGGAGGAAATGGAAGCCAGCCCCCTGTCTTGACTTTCATGGAAATATTACTTACAATACAGCCATGAAGAAGAAAATAGGAATTACCATCATTAGTTTTACAGAGTCAGGCAGCCTCGTCAATGCTGCCTTAAAGAAAAGGTTTCAAAAAGAAGGTATCCCCTGTGAGGGCTACAGTACACAACGTTTTGCTGAGAAATCCCCCGGGCTTGAGCCATTGCCTAAAAACATCCGGGAATGGATCGGGGAATTCTGGGGGAAAAGGGGCTTCATTTTTATTGGAGCATCGGGAATCGCGGTCAGGTATATTGCACCATGGGTCAGGGATAAGTTCACGGATTCTCCCGTTGTCGTTATGGATGAGAAGGAGCAGTTTGTGATTCCGCTTTTGTCAGGACATGCGGGAGGAGCCGTAGAGCTTGCAAGACAATTGGCAGCCTGGACGGGTGCAGTGCCAGTGATCACCACGGCCACGGATGTGCAGGAGAAGTTCGCAGTCGATGTATTTGCCGGAAAGAATGGGATGTGCATTACGGACAGAGGTCTGGCCAAGGCGATTTCAGCGGCCGTTCTGGAGGGGAAAAAAATAGGATTTTACAGCAGTCTGCCAATCTCAGGAAAGATGCCGGAAGAGTTAGAACAGTGCCAGGATATCAAAGAACTCAAGAAATACTCCTATGGAATCGCTGTTACACTTCGGGATGCACCTGCGACCGGGCCGGTCCATGGTACTCCTTTGACCAGGACACCATGTCAGGAGATTCCGGGCATTCTTAGACTGTACGCAGAGCCGGGAATCGTGGTTGGGCTTGGATGCCGCAGAGGAACCAAAAGGGAGCAGTTAGAGAGTGGACTGGCATTGGTGCTTGAACAGAACCATATTCATACAAGACAGATCGAGGCCTTTGCAAGTATTGAATTAAAGAAGGATGAGGAGGGCATTCTCGCACTTGCAGAAGCATATGAAGTCCCGTTCTATGTATTTTCGGCAGAAGAGCTCAAGACCATAGAAACAGTCAGCAGCCATTCTGCATTTGTGGAACAGACGACGGGGGTAGACAATGTCTGTGAAAGGGCGGCTGTATTTGCCTGTCAGGAAGGGGCACTGATACAGCCCAAAATATGTGCAGACGGCTGTACATATGCTTTGGTTGCGCGAAGGAGAAGCCTGTCCTTTTAAGAAATTTAGAAATCATCTGATGACAGCATCCTTCCAACGAAACTACAGAAAAGAGGAAAAGAGAATGCAGAATCGACGCGACATGGTAAATGATGCGGCCATAAGGATTCTATTATTTGCAGGTACCACAGAAGGCAGGGAGTTAGTCCGGGCTTTAAAAGAGCTTCCGGTGTATGTTTATGTAAGCACTGCAACTGAATATGGAAAAGAATGTGCGGAGTCAGGAGCAAATATCCAGACAGGAGCCGGGCGAATGGATTCTGCGGCAATGATTCACTTTATCGGAGAGCATCACATTAATCTGGTAGTGGATGCTACTCATCCTTTTGCCAGGGCAGTCACAGAGAATATCATAAGTGCCTGCAAAGACTGTGGTGTGGAATATATCCGTTGTCTTAGAGAAGCGCAGGCGTTAGATGCAGGAGAGTATGGACATGTCATTTGGGTAGGCTCCGTAAGAGAAGCCGTCGAGTACCTCAAAGGGACACAGGGAAAAGTACTTATTGCGACAGGAAGCAAGGAGTTAAGGCTTTACACGGAGCTTGCAAATTATCAGGAAAGATGTTGTGCGAGAGTCCTTTCCACAAAGGAAGCCGTGGAAGAGAGTACTGCTCTGGGATTTAAGGGGCCTGGCCTGATTGCAATGCAGGGGCCCTTTAGCAAAGAGATGAATATCGCAATGCTGAATTATTCCGGCGCAAAGTATTTTGTGACGAAGGAATCAGGAAAGGCCGGTGGTTTTGCAGAAAAGGCAGAGGCGGCGAGGGAGACAGGGGCCAGTTTGATCGTGATTACAAGACCAGAGGAAAAAGGAATCAGCCCGCAGGAAACCCTGGGGCTGATTCAAGAAAAGGCGGCAGCCTTGTAAGACTGGTGTCCACAGTGGGGATGGCTCTGATTCACAGGTTACCGGAACTGCTTCGGTGTCAGACCGGTGTACTTTTTAAATACTTTTGAAAAATAGCTTTGGTCTTCAAATCCCACAGCGACCGCGATATCAATGATTGAAAAATCCGTATTGGAGAGCAGCCGCTTACTTTCCTCGATTCGCACCATATTCAGGTATTCCTTGAAGGAAGAGCCTGTAGATTGTTTGAACATGGTAGAGAAATAGGAAGGATGCAGATGAACCTGTGCGGCAACATCCTCCAGAGTCAGTGGTTCATTAAAATGCTTGGAGATGTAGATCATAGCTTTTTTGATCAATTCACTGTTCTGGGAAGGAATATAATGGAACAGGCTTTCCGTGAACGCTTCTACGATCTCCTGAAGTTTAAAACAAAGGGTCTCCATGGTATCGACCTGCTGGATATTCTTTAAAAAGTGATTGTTCAGCTTTAGGATATTGTCGGTCTGTGCACCGCCCTCGATCGCTGCCCTGGAGAGAAGGGAACACAGCTCAATGGCCCTGGCCTTCACGATATCCAGACTGTTTCCCTCGGAAAAGAGAACGTAGCCGAGAAGGTCGTTGAGGATTGCGTTGGCCTGTCCGATATCTCCCAGCTTTACTTTGCCGATCAGTTCCTTTTCCTTTTCGTATGGATAGGAATTGGTGCTGATTTCTTCCTCCTTATATCTCTGGATAGATTCGTTGATTCTAGACTGCTGTACAAGCTTCTGATTATTCTGTTTGAGTACCTCCTTACTTTCATCAATTAAGTTGGCGAACATATAGTAAAGAAGCCTGCTGATATAGTTGACCTTAGCGGGCGGGACGATGGGGATACTGGCGGTCTCGTCATACAGATCCAGGGCCTTAGACGTCCCGATATGATACTTTTTGGCAATATCGGAAATCAGAATAGAGTCAGGCGAATCCATCAGAAAGGGACCGACCAGGATAGAACCCAGGAAGGTCTTTTTGCTGATCAGCGGGAATACGATATGATTCAGCTCTGCATGGCAGGCAAAAATATAAGGCTCCCCCAGGGTGATCGCCCTTTTACTGGCTTGGATATGCATCTTCTCACAGGTATCTCCAGCAGGCAGATAATCTTGGAAACATCGGCAGAAATTCGACATCTGTCCGCTCTGTGCAAGAAATTCTCCCTGCTCATCAATGACTTGGATCGGAATCTGCATACATGCGTAGAATGTGTCTGTCATGGCTTTGAGCGTGTCCTCAGGTACAATGGAATATAATAAAGGTTTCAAGCTCTTTCCTCCGTAATATTAGAGTGGTGTTATTGTGTAAAGTAAGTTTATCACATTATGGGCAAAAAAGGGAAATCTGTTTCCCTAATTAAGCGAATTTAAAATAAAAATATTTATACAAAGATTCCAAAATAATTACCAGAAACGAAAAAAGAAAGAAGATAAAATTAGACCCAGGAAAAGCCAAGCGGCGATATTACAGAAGTTGGAGGAATCAAATGATGTCTATTATTCAGGAAATGTCAGAATTTCTGCAAAAAGGAAGAGCAAAAAATGTGAAGGCCTTAGTACAGCAGGCACTGGATGAGGGGATAGACCCAAAAGAGATTTTGAACGAAGGCCTGTTATCAGGAATGATGATTATCGGAGCAAAGTTCAAAAATAATGAAGTATTTGTACCAGAAGTCCTGGTTGCAGCAAGAGCAATGAACACAGGTCTGTCTGTTCTGGAGCCAAAGCTTGTAGAGATTGGAAATGAGCCGGTCGGCAAGGCCGTCATCGGAACGGTTCAGGGAGACTTGCACGATATCGGTAAGAACCTTGTCGTTATGATGCTTAAGGGCGCCGGATTCGAAATTTATGATCTTGGTGTAGACGTTCAGCCAACTGCTTTCATTGACAAGGCTGAGGAAATAGGGGCAGACTTAATTTGTATGTCCGCACTTCTTACTACGACGATGCCAAGGATGCAGGACTGCATTGACCAGTTAAATGAAAAAGGACTTCGCGGCAAATACATTGTGATGATAGGCGGAGCACCTGTCAACGACAGCTTTGCACAGCAGATCGGGGCGGATTACTACACACCAGATGCAGCAACGGCAGCGGAGGTCGCAAAACAGGCAGTGCTCAGTAAAGAAAAATAGCGATTCATGGTCACATGGGGCAAAGGAAATGCACCTATACCAGATGAGGCTGCATTTTTGTTGCAATTACCGGATATGGATCGAAGCAAGGACATCGAGATGATTATAAAAGAATTTGACATCAAAATATGTAAAGAAAATGTATTGAAATTGATAGATTGTCATAAAGACAGCCCGATTTATGAGGAAGTGACCGAAGAATACGAAGAGATGCTGCCGGCGGTATATGAAAAGATGGAGCCGGTGGCTCTTCTGGCGTTCGAAAGTGTGGAAGAATTCCAGATCGAGGGAGCGGGGAATGAATCAAAGGAAGCACTTTTTTGTATTACCTCCATAGGCGGTAGAATCAGTCAGTGGATAACGGAGTTATTTACCGCGGGGGATTATCTCGGCGGAATGCTGGCGGATGCTATGGCAGATGACTATCTGTTCCAGGTGGACCATCTCCTTTCGGAGGTGGTCATTCGACTGTGCAGGGAGAAAAAACGCGGTGTCATGCGCAGATTGGAAGCGCCTCAGGATATTTCCATGGAAGTACAGAAAAAGGCTCTGGAAGTCACGGACGGGGAAAATCTGGCGGGGATTCGAATCAAAGAGAGTTATATGTATGACCCGGTGAAGACGACCTGCCAGGTCTATCTTTTGGATGATCAAATAGAGCGGTTCCATATTAAACATGACTGCAGCCAATGTCCGAACCTGTCCTGTAAGCTTCGAGACATTCCAGAAGTGACTGTAAAGGCAGCAGGTGTACAGGGCGGTATTATTGAAATCACAGGAAGGAAAGACCAGACGCTGATGGAGATGCTTACGGAGCATGGTATCTTTTTAAGTGCAGTCTGTGCCGGACGGGGAACCTGTGGAAAATGCAGGATTCAAGTACTGGAGGGTGAGATAGAGCCGTCTAAGGAGGACAAGAGGTTCTTTTCCACCAGTGAAATCAGCCAGGGCTTTCGCCTGGCCTGTCGTGCATATGCGAAGGGAGATGTTGTGATTACTCTGGACTGCGCTCAGGAAAAAGAGTTTGCAGTTCTGACAGATTTTGGCGGCAGAAGCAAAGACAGTGCGGTGCCAGATACGAAAAGCATCGAAAAGGGCAATCATACATACGGAATCGCAGTGGATATTGGGACGACCACCATTGCCATGCAGTTGATTTATTTGGCAGATGCACAGGTTGTTGAGACTTTTACTGCAATGAACAGGCAGAGAGCCTATGGAGCGGATGTGATCAGCAGAATCGATGCCTCCAACAATGGAAAAAGAGAAGCACTCAAAGAGAGCATCCAAAAGGATTTGATGACTGGCATTTCCAAGCTCACTGCTCACGGAAAGCTTGGAATCGAAAGGATGATCATCGGGGCGAACACCACGATGGTTCACCTGCTGATGGGATATTCCTGTGAGACACTGGGGGTATTTCCATTTACCCCGGTGAACCTGGAGATCATAAAGACTACGGTGAAGGAACTGCTGGGAACATATGCACAGGACTTAGAGGAGGACTTTGAGGTCTGTATTTATCCTGGAATCTCGACTTATGTAGGCGGAGATATTACAGCAGGACTGTATGCGCTGGATTTTGAGAAGCGAGAGAAGCCATCTGTTCTGATCGATCTGGGAACCAATGGGGAGATGGCAGTGGGCAATCAGGACCGAATCTATGTAACCTCTACAGCGGCAGGTCCGGCTTTTGAGGGCGGCAATATCACGTGCGGAACGGGGAGTATACCAGGGGCAGTCTGCAAAGCTGTCATAGAAGAAGGAAAGGCAGAATTAAAGACGATCCTGGATCAGCCTGTTTCTGGAATCTGTGGGACAGGTGTCGTGGAGATTGCATATGAGCTGCTGAAAGAGGAGCTGATGGATGAGACCGGACTCTTAGAGGAGGACTATTTTGAAGATGGTTACCGTCTCGCAATGGATGCATCCGGCCGGGAAATCGGATTTTACCAGAAGGATATCAGAGAGCTCCAATTGGCGAAGTCGGCAGTGCGCTCAGGCCTGGAGACCTTGATTTTAAGATATGGCATTACCTATGAGGATATAGGGGCAGTCTATATTGCAGGAGGCTTTGGTCATCAACTGGATATCAGAAAGGCAGTCGGAATCGGCCTGCTTCCCAAGGAATGTGAAGGTAAGATTCAGGCAGTGGGGAACAGTTGTCTCAAAGGGGCAGTTGCAGGACTGATGAATGAAGATGCAGAGGAAGCAATCGAGTCGATTCGAAGTGTTTCACAGGAAATCAGGCTGTCCAACGATAAAGATTTCAACGAATTTTATATGGATTATATGTTTTTTGAGGAAGTGTAGCGCTATAGTTACATTCGGTCTGGATTGCATAATCCTCTGGAATGTGGTAAAATTTATCAAGCTGATAAATGAAGCTGAAAATTCAAATCCGGCAGACAGTTTAAGAGAAAGCCATTCAGATGGATGGCAGGGGAAGCAGGTGGGAATCCTGCACAATACCCGTTGCTGTATTGGAGGAGCGGTATTCCATTAGGTCACTGTAGGGTTTTCCTATGGGAAGGCGGAATATCGTGAAGATACCTGAGTCAGAACACCCACTCTTAAATGGATTTGGACGATTACGGGAATATGATCAGGTGTTTGCCGCGGATCTTTTTTCGATTTTGTGGTGAACCTGAAGTATTTTCAGAAAAACACAAAAAGGAGAAAGAAGCATGACAAGAAAAGAAAAGGTCTTAATTAAGGCATCCATCGCATTCGCTGTGATGTTTGCTGTCACACCGGCCGTCAATGCAATGCACATTATGGAAGGATACCTTCCGGCTGGTTTTTGCATTGCGTGGGGCGTTATTTGTGTCCCCTTCTTAGTGACCGGTTTTATTTCCCTAAAAAAAAGAATTCAAGAGAACCGCAGATCGATAACACTGATTGCGATGGCAGGAGCATTTATTTTTGTGATTTCCTCCTTAAAGATTCCGTCTGTGACAGGAAGCTGTTCCCATATGACAGGAACCGGGCTGGGAGCAATCCTGTTCGGGCCGGCAGCCGTGAGTATCCTGGGAATCATCGTTCTTTTGTTCCAGGCGATTCTGCTGGCACATGGCGGACTTACTACGCTGGGAGCAAATACATTTTCCATGGCTATTGCGGGACCTCTGTTATCATTCGGAATCTATAAATTTTGTACAAAACTGAAAGTCAACAGGAAGGTATCCGTATTTCTTGCAGCCTGCCTGGGAGATTTGTTTACCTATTGTGTGACGAGTATTCAGCTTGCACTTGCGTATCCTTCAGAAGCTGGCGGGGTCGCTGCATCCGCCGTGAAGTTTTTAGGCGTGTTCGCACCCACACAGCTTCCACTAGCTGTAATCGAGGGGATTCTCACGGTCATCATGGTGATGGCTCTGGAATCCTATGCAAAACCAGAACTAAAGGCAATCGGATTTATGAAGGAGGCTAAGTAGGATGAGTAAGAATATGAAGACCACAATTCTTTTGCTGTGCATAGCCATATTGATTGCAGTAGTCCCACTGTTTGTACGAAAAGGTGCCGAGTTCGGCGGCTCTGATGATGCGGGAAGCGTGATGGTAGAAGAAATCCAGGGAAAAGAATATACTCCATGGTTTACTCCGGTCTTAGAAACCGCCCTTGGCGGAGAACTTCCAGGAGAGGTAGAGAGCCTATTGTTCTGTCTCCAGACAGGCATTGGTGTAGGAATCGTCGCTTTTGTGATGGGCCGCCTGGTAGAGAGAAAGAAATGGCAGAAAAAAGCAGAAGACTGGGAGAATAGAGAGAACCAGACACAATAGAAGGCGCCGGAGAGGAGCAAGATATGATTGTAGTGGATAAGCTTTGTTATCGTTCAAAGCTTCGTTATGTGAATGCAGGAGAGAAGTTCGTGTTTTCCATGGTGACACTTTTGTTTTGCATTATCAGCCGCTCTTTTTTGATTGCCGCAATCGCTTTTTTTGTGAATGGCTTTTTGGTGGTAAAAAAGGGTGGAATCTCATTTGGGCGGTATATACGTCTGCTGGCTGTTCCATTTACATTTCTGATATTAAGCACTCTTGCTGTCATTGTAAATATCTCGAGGGTCCCACTGGACGCATATGCTGTGCCAGTGGGCACCTTTTTTATCACAGGAAGCAGAGAATCGTTATGGTTCGGGATGCAATTGATCGGGACAGCAATGGCAAGTGTATCTTGTCTGTATTTTTTATCCTTGAACACCACAATGACGGATATACTGGATGTGTTGGATCAACTGCACTGCCCAGAAATCATGATAGAATTAATGATGCTGATATACCGTTTTATCTTTGTGCTGATGGAGACGGCATCGTCGATCATGGTCTCTCAAAAGTCCAGACTCGGCAACCGGAACTTAAAAATATCAATTCAGTCATTCGGACAGATGGGGGCCGGGCTTTTCATCCGGGCATTGAGACGGTCCAACGCGCTGTATGACGCGATGGAATCCAGATGCTATGACGGGAAAATCAAGGTATTGAGTGTGCAGCATCCTGTAAAGAAAAAGGAAGTAATAATGATCATACTCTATGAGTTCATATTGCTTGCCGTTTGGATAGGAGGAAAGATGTGATGGGTGCGGAAGCAGATGATATTATAATCGAGGCTAAGGATGTCTGTTATACGTATGAAGAGGGCGGTCCGCATTCCTTGAATGGCGTTAGTCTGAAAATAAGAAGAGGCAGAAAAGTGGCTTTTATGGGAGCGAATGGCTGTGGAAAATCGACGTTTTTCCTTTGCTGTAATGGAATTTACAGACCGGACAGCGGCACCCTGTTTTTTCATGGAAGACCAATTGATTATTCGAAAAAGGGATTGTTAGATCTAAGGGGAAAAGTGGGAATCGTGTTCCAGGACCCGGATAATCAGCTTTTTTCAGCCAGTGTCTATCAGGAAATCTCATTTGGCCCGATGAATTTAGGTCTTCCAGAGGATGAGGTCAGAAAAGAAATCGAGCAGGTGATTGACTTTTTAGAAATCACCCCCTTCCGGGACCGTCCTGCCCATGCTTTAAGCGGCGGGCAGAAAAAACAAGTGTCCATAGCGGATATTCTGGTCATGCATCCAGAGGTGATCATTCTGGATGAGCCGGCAGCAGCATTGGATGCAAAACATACGAAGATGGTGAATCAGATTGTAGAGAGTCTGGCAAGAGAGGGAATCACGATCCTGATGGCAACGCATGATATGGATTATGCCCTGGCCTGGGCAGATGAAATCGTCCTTATGCATGAAGGAAAAGTCTTGATGCAGGCGGACCCGGTCACGGTATGCACCAATCAGGAGGCACTAAAGATGACGAATCAGGAGGAGCCTGCAGTTCTTAGATTATATGAACAACTGGTGAAAAAAGGAATCCTTAATCAGAGAAAAAGACCGCCTGTCAGTATGGCAGAACTGGAACGTTATATTGAGGACAGCGGGGCATCTAAAAGCCTATAACCAAGCAGGGACAGACTTTGATGTATATGCAGGAGGAAGAGAATGGAGAAGAGAACAGAGACTAAGAAAGCAATTCTGGTGGTGAGCTTTGGAAGCAGCCATCTGGATACATTAGAGAAAAATATTGATAAGATCGAACAGCAGATTCAGGATACCTTTACGGACTACCGGGTCTATCGGGCCTTCACGAGCCAGATGATTCTTAGAAAGTTGAAAAAGACGCAGAATTTGCATTTCTTTACAATCAAGGAAGCCATGGAGCAGATGGCAGAGGACGGAATCGAGCAGGTAATTGTGCAGCCGACCCACATCATCAATGGAATCGAGAATGACAGAATGATGTGTGACGTGATGGAATACACCGACCGTTTTAAGAAGGTCCGTGTAGGACGGCCGCTTTTAACAAGTGTGGATGATTACAAGAAAGCCATTCATGCCATGATGGCAGAAGTTGATTTAGAGGAAGGGGAGATGCTTATCCTCATGGGGCACGGTACGGATCATCATGCAAATTCCGCATATCCGACCCTGGAATATACCTTTCACTCCTTGGGGTATCATCAGGTATTAGTTGGAACCGTGGAGGGCTTCCCAGATTTTCGGAATGTGATGACGAAGCTGGAAATCTCCGGTGCAGAGAAGGTGACTTTGATGCCCTTCATGCTGGTAGCAGGGGATCATGCAAAAAACGATATGGCAGGGGAAGAAGATTCCTGGAAAACAGAGCTGGAGGATGCTGGTTACCAGGTAAACGCAGTCATCAAAGGACTGGGAGAAATGCGCGGAATCCGCAATATTTACATTGAGCATATTGAGGCAGTCATGTAGGAAGAAGTATCAAGAGAAAGGAGCACTGGCATGGAGAATCAGCAGACGGCCAAAAAAGGCCCACAGAGGACACAAGGGCAGCTTGTCTGGAAGGACCAAAAACAGCTTAGGACAGGTTACACGACAGGAAGCTGTGCCGCTGCTGCGGCAAAGGCGGCATCCAGTATGCTTCTTGGCGGGGAAGTGATACAGCAGGTATCGTTGATGACTCCGAAGGGAATCAGGCTTTACCTGGAAATCGAGGATATTCGGATCTCTCCGGAGGCTGTCACCTGTGCCATCCGCAAGGACAGCGGGGATGATCCCGATGTCACAGACGGTATTCTCATCTATGCCAGTGTCAAAAGATGTGAAGGCAGCAGACTTTTTCTGGATGGCGGCGAGGGCGTCGGCAGGATTACAAAAAAAGGTCTGGAACAAAAGATCGGGGAGGCGGCCATCAATCGGGTGCCCCGCCAAATGATCTTAGAGGCCGTGGATTCTCAGAGGAAAAAGTGGGGATATGCAGGCGGACTGGATATTTTGATTACCATTCCCAGAGGCAGAAAGCTTGCAGAAAAGACCTTTAATCCACGATTGGGAATCGAGGGAGGAATCTCGGTCCTTGGTACCAGCGGAATCGTAGAGCCGATGAGCGAGAAAGCGCTGACCGATACGATTTTCCTGGAGATGAAGATGCTCAAGGAAAACGGACATGACTGGTGTTATGTCGTTCCCGGCAATTATGGAAGTGATTTTTTGACACAAAAACTCGGGTATGACGGGGAGATGGCTGTCAAATGTAGTAATTATATTGGGGAGACGATAGATGATGCGGTCAATTTGGGGATGAAAGGAATCCTTTTTATCGGGCATATTGGGAAGTTGGTGAAGCTGGCGGCAGGTGTGATGAACACGCACTCCCGGCAGGCGGACTGCCGGATGGAGGTCTTTGCTTCCCATGCAGCCTTAAATGGGGCATCCATGCAGCTTGTGAAAAAGCTGATGGACTGTTTTACGACCACGGAGGCGGTAGAAATCTTAAAGGCAGAAGGACTTCTCTTGGATGTGATGGAGAGCATCATGGAAAAGCTGGAGTTCTATCTCAAATATCGGGCCGGGGAACATTTAAAAATCGGGGCCATTGTATTTTCCGTGGAGGAAGGGATTTTGGGAAGTACATCGGATACACAGGAACTATTGGAACACATACAGAAGGAGAGGAGCGAATCATGAAAGGGATGTTTTATGGAATCGGAGTCGGGCCGGGAGACCCGGAACTCCTTACATTAAAGGCAGTCAGGGTGATTCAGGAGTGCGAGGTCCTTGCGGTCGCTGTGTCGGCTCCTGATTTTAAGGAACCAGTTTACGAGGAGGCGAAAACGGTGAGTGCTTATGCCGGACTTTTGGAGAAATGTACGGCTTATCAGATCGTGCTCCCTGCGGTACCGGAGGCAGCGGATAAGGCGAAGCTTTTTCTGCCCATGCCGATGATGAAGGAGAAGGAAACGTTAAAGCAGATTCACGACCAATGCGCCGATTTTACAGCACAGCTCATAGAGCAGGGAAAGAAGGTGGCATTTATCACACTGGGCGATCCAACGGTATATTCGACCTGCCTGTATGTACATAAACGACTGAAAAAGCGGGGGCTTACGACCAGTCTGATTCCAGGAATCACCTCCTTCTGTGCGGCAGCGGCCAGACTTGACATGGGGCTGGTAGAGAATCGGGAGGAGCTGCATGTGATTCCCGCTTCCTATGAAATCGAGGAGAGTATGGGCATGCCCGGGACAAAGGTGCTGATGAAAACGGGGAAGAAGATGCCTTATGTGAAACAGACGGTGAAGGAGAAGGGTCTGGATGTCAGGATGGTGGAAAACTGTGGGATGAGTGGGGAGCAGATCTACACTACAGTGGAGGAAATCCCGGATGATGCAGGCTACTATTCTCTGATGATCATCAAGGATAAGAAGAGTACATCGATATAAGCAGGAGGAAAAAAGATATGATCGCATTTGTAGGAGCCGGTTCAGGAGCGGCAGATCTGATCACAGTCAGAGGGCAGAGATATTTGGAGGAGGCGGACCTGATCGTATATGCAGGAAGTCTAGTAAATCCTGCACTTTTGGATGTAAAAAAGGAGACGTGTGAAGTCTATAACAGCGCGCTTATGACACTGGAGGAAGTATTGGATGTGATGGTCAGGGCAGAAAAGGAAGGTAAAAAAGTAGTGCGTCTGCATACGGGTGATCCTTGTCTGTACGGGGCTATCCGGGAACAGATGGATGCGCTTGACGCACAGGGCATTGCTTATGAGTATTGTCCTGGAGTCAGCTCTTTTTGCGGGGCAGCGGCTGCATTGGATGCGGAGTACACTCTGCCGGGAATTTCCCAGTCTGTGGTGATTACCAGGATGGCAGGCAGGACTCCGGTGCCGGAAAGGGAATCCATCAGAAGCTTTGCAGCACATCAGGCGACTATGGTCATTTTTTTAAGTACCGGAATGCTCCCAAGACTTCAGGAGGAACTGATTGCGGGGGGATATCCAAAAGACACTCCGGCGGCAATCGTCTACAAGGCCACCTGGCCAGATGAAAAGGTGTGCCGCTGCATGGTGGAGAGTCTTGCTGAAACGGCAAAGAGAGAGAACATTACAAAGACTGCCTTGATTGTAGTCGGCAGGGCATTGGACGGAGAATATGACCGGTCCAAGCTTTACAATCCATCCTTTACGACAGAATTCAGGCAGGCATCCGAAGGAGGAAGAGAAAATGGCTAAAGTATATGTAGTAGGCCTTGGTCCCGGAGCTGACCAGCAGATGACGAGAGAGGCTCATGCAGTGATCGAACGCTGTCCGGTCATTGTGGGATATACAGTATATGTAGATCTGGTAAAAGAGCAGTATCCAGAGAAAGTCTTTCTGACTACGCCAATGACACAGGAAGTAAAACGCTGTAAAATGGCACTGGAAGAAGCACAAAATGGGCGGGATACAGCCATGATCTGCAGTGGGGATGCCGGAGTATACGGGATGGCAGGACTGATGTACGAGACAGGAAAGGAATACCCGGATGTGGATATTAAGATCGTGCCAGGGATCACCGCAGCCAACGGCGGAGCTGCGGTACTGGGGGCACCCCTGATGCATGACTTTGCGGTCATTAGTTTAAGCGACCTATTGACACCATGGGAGAAAATCGAGAGGCGCATTAAAGCAGCCGCGATGGCCGATTTTGTCATCTGCCTTTACAACCCATCCAGTAAGAAGCGCAGAGATTATCTCAAAAAAGCCTGTGAGATGATGCTGGAATACAAATCCCCAGATACCATCTGTGGGACGGTGAGAAATATCGGCAGGGATGGAGAAAAATCCCATATCATGACCTTAGGTCAGTTAAAGGATACAGAAGTAGACATGTTCACCACCGTTTTTATCGGTAATGAACAGACAATGGAGATCAATGGGAAAATGGTGACGCCAAGAGGATATCGAAATGTGTAAAGAAAAACAAAGGATCTATCTGGTGGGAATCGGGATGGGAACAGAAGCTTCTCTGACCATCCAGGCAAAACAGGTACTAGAATCCTGTGACCGGATCATCGGGGCCAAGCGGATGCTGGATGCTGTAAAGGAGTTCAATAAGCCAGTTTTGGCTGCGTATAAGCCCGGGGAAATCAAGGACTATATCGTGACTCATTCTAATGCTGCCAAGATTGCAGTGGTTCTTTCAGGGGATGCCGGCTTTTATAGTGGTGCGAAGAAGCTGGAGGAGGTACTAACAGAATATGAGGTGGAGCGGATTCCAGGAATCAGTTCCATCATTTATCTGGCTGCAAAGCTTCATATATCCTGGGAGGATGCCGCATTGGTCAGTGTTCACGGGAGAAAACAGAATTATATCCATGCTATAGCGACCCATGAGAAGACCTTCCTGTTATTGGGTGACAGAGACACGGCCAGAGAGTTCTGTGAGAAAATCCGATATTATGGGCTGGAGAAGACACAAATTTGGGTCGGAAGCCAGCTCTCCTATGAGGATGAAGTAATTCTGCACAAAAAAGCCGGGGAACTTCGCCCGGAGGAATGCTTAGGGCTAGATGTGGCCTATATATACAACCCCGAACCTGACAGGCGTATTTACAGACATCTTGAGGATGAGGAGTTTATCAGGGGAAAGGTCCCTATGACAAAATCAGAGATCCGGGCGGTGAGTCTGGCCAAGCTTGCGCTCACAGAGGATGCAGTGCTCTACGATGTGGGAGCCGGGACGGGCTCTGTTTCTATAGAGGCAGCCGTGCAGTCGGGGAGCATCAAGGTGTACGCAGTCGAGAAGAATCCCGAAGGCGTGAGCATGATACGGGAGAATAAGAGAAAGTTTCTTTGTGACTGGCTTGAAATCGTGGAAGGGACGGCCCCGGAGGCTCTCAAGGAATTAAAGCCTCCAACGCATGTGTTCATTGGAGGCAGTTCCGGGAATTTGAAAGAAATCATCACCTGTGTGAAGGAAAAGAATCCAGAGGTCCGAATCGTCCTCAATGCGATTTCCCTGGAAACCGTGAAAGAGGTGATGGAGGCGGCCAGGGAAGGCATCCTAGAGGAGCCGGAGATCATACAGATCATGGCATCCCGGTCTAAGAAGCTGGGAGCATATCATATGATGACGGGACTGAATCCTGTGTATATTATCACAGAGGGAAAGGAGCAGCAGGATGGAAAATCGGAGATTTCTGATTGCGGCGGCATCCAGCGGAAGCGGTAAGACAGTTCTTTCCTGCGCCCTGATGTCTGCATTTTTGCAGAAAGGGATGAGTGTTTCCGCCTGCAAATGCGGGCCGGATTATATAGACCCGATGTTCCACAGGGAGGTCCTTAGGATTCCATCTGAGAACCTGGATCTTTACTTTTGCAGGGAAGAGGTATTAAAGACGCTGTTCGCAGAGCATACAAGTCAGACAGATGTGACCGTGATCGAAGGAGTCATGGGGTATTATGATGGAATGAGCCTGCCTTCGGAGAAGGCAAGCTCTTACGATGTGGCAAAGACCCTGGATGTTCCCGTGATTCTTACCGTACCATGCCGGGGCATGGCTCTTACTGTGATGCCGCTGATCTTGGGGATGATTGAATTTCGAAAGGACAGTCATATTAAGGGGATTCTTCTGAACCGGGTATCTGCCATGCTCTACCCGAGACTGAAAAAGATGATCGAGGATGAACTGGGAAAGCGCGGATATCAGATTCCTGTGATTGGATATGTACCGGAGGATGAGGTGTTCGGTCTTAAGAGCAGACATCTCGGGCTGATCACTCCCCAGGAAATAGAAGGAATCCAAAAACAGCTTACAAAAGCAGGAAAGATTCTGATAGAAACGGTGGATCTGGATCTGCTTTTGAAGATCGCAGGCCAGGAAAATGTAGAAAAGCCATTGGAAAGAGAGCAGTCAGAGGACAGGAAAGCAGAGATTGAGACCGAAACCACAGAGAACAAAACCACAGAAATCAGGGAGTTAAAGAAGCATGCAGCTTTCTTAAGAAAGGACAGCTTGATCAGAATCGGGATTGCCAGAGACGAAGCATTTTGCTTCTATTATAAAGATAATCTGGAGCTCTTACAAAAGCTGGGCTGTGAATTGGTGGAATTCAGTCCTCTTAGCGATAGGTCTCTGCCAAAGGCGATTCAAGGACTGATTTTAGGCGGCGGCTATCCAGAACTTTATACAGAGTTACTTTCAGAAAATGCAGCGATGCGTGAAGAGGTCTATCAGGCAGTAGAGAGGGGAATTCCCTGTCTGGCTGAATGCGGAGGTTTTATGTACCTGCATGAAGAGATGGAGGGAAAAGACGGGGGGCTGTATCCGATGACAGGAAATATCCCTGGAAAGGCCGTCCAGAAAGAGGAATTGGTAAGGTTTGGATATATTGAGCTGCAGGCACAAAGGGACGGAAAGTATTTCAAAAAAGGGGAAATTCTGCGGGGCCACGAATTTCATTATTGGGACAGCACGGATAACGGTGCAGATTGTCTGGCAGTGAAGCCCGATGGAAGACGCTTTTGGGAATGCATTCATATGAAGGAAAATTTATTTGCAGGATACCCGCATATCCATTTTTACTCAAATCCGATTTTCGCAGAACGGTTCGTTCAAGCCTGCAGACAGTATTGCTGCAGCTAGACATCGGCCGATACAGATGAGAAAGTAAGGAAACCGTGTACAGAAAGGAAGACACATGAGATGATACAGGATACTAAAATTTCAGATACCATGACACTTACGGAAATAAAAAAGTGGATCGAACCGGCTGATCAGGCCAGCATTCAGGCTGCCAAAAAGCGCTGGATGTCCGTGGCTAAGCCCCTGTTCAGTCTGGGTAAACTGGAGGATGCAGTCATCCGCATGGCAGGGATAAAAAGGAGTTCAAAGTTTGAGCTAAGAAGAAAGGGACTGGTCATCATGTGTGCGGACAATGGGGTCGTTGCAGAGGGCGTGACCCAGACGGGACAGGAGGTCACAGCAATCGTTGCAGATAATTTTACGAAGAAGGCAGCCAGTGTGGCAATCATGAGTGAAATCGCAGGTGTGGACCTGTTTCCTGTCGATATCGGTATGGTTTCTGATGTCCCGTCTGTGACCAGAGCAGAGCAGAAAATCGCCTACGGAACCAGGAATCTTGCACAGGAACCTGCCATGACAAGAGAAGAAGCATGGCGGGGGGTATTGGTCGGAGTCCGCATGGTCGAAAAGCTGAAAAAGGAAGGCTATGATATCCTGGCCACCGGGGAGATGGGCATCGGAAATACGACTACCAGCAGCGCCGTCGCAGCAGTTCTATTGGGAAAACCAGTAGAAGAGGTGACTGGAAAGGGCGCCGGCTTAAGCAATGAAGGGCTGGAAAAAAAGATTGCTACAATCAAACAGGGGATTCAAAGGAGCAGGCCCGATCCAGAGGATGCACTGGATGTACTGGCTAAGGTCGGGGGGCTGGATATTGCAGGACTGGCGGGAGTCTATCTGGGCGGTGCCATCTATCATATTCCAGTCGTGATCGATGGATTTATTTCGGCGGTCGCGGCGCTTTGTGCCGTCCGTATGGTGCCGGATGCCGGAGATTATCTGATGCCGTCCCACGTGTCCAAGGAGGCGGCTGGACAGCTCCTTCTGGACGCCCTTCATGTCTCTCCATTTCTGACCTGTGATATGTGTCTGGGAGAGGGCAGCGGAGCGGTCGCAGTCTTCCCGCTTTTGGAGATGGGACTTGGCGTCTACCAAAGGATGAGCACCTTTGATGAGATACAGGTCGAACAATATGAAATATTACAGTAAAATAACCGGAAGACTGTCTGGTAAAAAAGGGAGGGAGAACCATGTATCTGCTGGAATCCTGTGCGGTAGCATTTTCTATGTATTCAAAAATTCCGATGCCGCGGGTGGAGTGGAATGAGAAAAATATGAAGTATGCGATGTGCTTTTTCCCTTTGATCGGGGCGGTAATCGGTATTCTGGAAGTGCTTTTGGGAAGCTTTCTGCGAAACATCAAAGTGGGAAACCTGCTTTTCGCCGTGGTGATGACGCTGCTTCCCGTTATGATTACAGGAGGCATCCACATGGATGGCTTCATGGATACGATGGATGCCGTCAGTTCTTACGGAGACCGGGAGAAGAAGCTTGAAATCCTTAAGGATTCCAATTCCGGAGCATTCGCGATCTTAGGGATGAGCTGTTATTTTCTCTGGAGCCTGGCTATGTGGAGTGAAGTATCACCGGATATGTTTTCGGTGATTGCCTGTGGTTATGTATTATCGCGCTCTTTCAGCGGCTTGTCCATTGTCACCTTTCAGGCGGCAAGAAATTCGGGGCTGGCCCGTACCTTCCAGGACGGAGCAAAACGGAAAAATGTCCGTATGGTCATGGTCCTTTTTCTGATTGCATTTTCTGCGCTGATTCTGTGGCTGAATCTTGTCTTGGGCGCGGCTGCGTTGATTGCAGGGAGTTTGGTATTCCTTTACTACAAAAGGCTGTGTGACAGACAATTCGGCGGCGTGACCGGGGATTTGGCGGGATATTTTCTGCAGGTCTGTGAACTGGCGATGCTGACGGGCATTGTTCTGGCGGGAGGGCTGTTATGAGAATCATGATGATCCGGCATTTCCAGACTCCGGGGAATCTGGAAAGAAGATATATAGGACGCACGGATGAGCCTCTGCTGCAAAATGAAGCATTGTTACAATTGGTCGAGGAAAAGAGAAGGCTTCTAGGAGCAAAAGGAGTACCGCAGCAGGTCGTGGCAAGCCCGATGAAACGATGTATCCAGACGGCAGCACATCTGTTTCCCGGAAAAGAGCCATTTTTGTGCGAGGAGCTTAAGGAATGTGACTTTGGCCTGTTTGAAGCGAAAAACTATCAAGAACTAAAAGATCTGTCTGCCTATCAAAAATGGTTGGATTCCCGTGGAGAACTGCCATTTCCGGAGGGAGAAGTGCATGAGAATTTTAAAGCTCGTTGTGTCAGGGGATTTGAAAAGACGATGGATGAGCTGATCCGGCATGGATGTGAACTGGCTGCGATGGTCGTCCATGGGGGGACCATCATGGCGGTTCTTTCCAGGTTCGATAAAGAACAGCGGGAATTCTATCACTGGCAGGTGGAGAATGGCGGGGGATATTTGATCACGCTGGATGAGAAGGACTGGGAAGAGGGAAGAAAAGTATTCAGGGAGATAGAACGGTTATGATGTCATTGATTGCCTGTGGGACAGGATTTGTGTTAGACTTTTTATTTGGAGATCCAATCTGGCTGTACCATCCGGTACGGCTCATCGGAGCACTGATCGCATGGCTGGAAAAGCTGGCCCGCAAAGTGTGCGGGGAGAATCGGCAGGCACTTTTGACAGCAGGTGTGGTCCTATGGATCATTGTAGTGAGTATCTCTACAGCCGTACCATATGCCCTTTTGTATGCGGCAGGTGTCCTGCATCCGGCAGCCAGGTTCGTCCTGGAAAGCTTCTGGTGCTATCAGCTTTTGGCGGCGAAGTCCTTAAAGCTGGAAAGCATGAAAGTATACGATAAGATAAAAAATAGAGACTTGGAGGGAGCCAGAAGAGCTGTTTCTATGATCGTCGGAAGAGATACCGAAAGCCTGGATGAAGAGGGAGTCGTGAAGGCGGCCGTGGAGACTGTGGCAGAAAATACATCCGACGGAGTGACTGCGCCCCTTTTGTTCCTGATGATAGGAGGAGCCCCTCTCGGATTTTTCTACAAGGCAGTGAACACCATGGATTCCATGATCGGCTATAAGGATGAGAAGTATCTGTATCTGGGACGGTGTGCGGCAAAGCTGGATGATGTACTGAACTACCTTCCGGCAAGGCTGTCAGCGGTTTTGATGACTCTTGCGGCATATCTTCTCAAGATGGACGGACATGGTGCATGGAGAATTTACCTCAGGGACAGAAGGAAGCATGCAAGCCCCAACTCGGCACAGACAGAGGCCGTGTGCGCAGGTGCCTTGGGAATCAGGCTGGCGGGGGATGCATATTATTTTGGAAAGCTGTACAAAAAGGAGTATATAGGTGATGCGACTCGGCCCGTGGAAGCGGAGGATATTAAAAGAGCCGACCGGCTGATGTACGGGACTGCGGTGCTGACCTTTGTGGTATTTGGAATCATCAGGCTGGCAGTTTTGGTATGATTGGGGAGGACTTATGGATTACAAGCATGGCGGGGATATTTATACATATAAGGGCATGAGTGATTTTTCGGCGAATATCAATCCCTTTGGGCCGAGCCAGAAGGTGATGGATGCGGTGTCAGCGAGTGCCTGTCAAATCGGTGTCTATCCAGACAGCAGATGTAAGGAACTTCGGGCGGCTCTTTCCAGGAAGGAGGAGGTCCCCGGGGAGAATCTTGTATTTGGAAATGGGGCGGCAGACCTGATCTTCTCCCTCGTATTTGCTGAAAAGCCGAAAAAGGCGGTGCTGACTGCCCCCTCTTTTTTGGAGTATGCGCAGGCACTTCGGGCAGTGGGATGTGAAATTATATATCATCGGTTGAAAGAGAAGGAAGACTTTCGCTTAGGAGAGGAGTATCTGGAAACGCTGAATGGGGATGTGGATATGATTTTTCTCTGTTCCCCGGATAATCCGACCGGACAGGAAATCGAGAAGGGGCTGCTTATCAAGATCATAGAAAAATGTCAGGCACATAGAATCAGACTGGTATTGGATGAATGTTTCTATGAATTTCTGGAAGAGCAGGATCATGTGCTGACGCCTGCGGAGGCGATGAAGACACCGTGGGTATTTGTGCTGAGGGCGTTTACGAAGATGCACGCCATGCCGGGACTGCGTCTTGGCTATGGTATTTGTTCTGACCAGGCACTGCTTGAGAGGCTCGCCTTTGTGCGACAGCCCTGGAGCGTGTCTATAGCAGCGCAGGAAGCAGGGCTTGCTGCATTGGAGGAAGTGGACCGGGTGAAAAGGACGCGGTCGTTTGTACAGGCGGAGCGAAGCTGGATGGAGCGGCGCTTCCAGCAGATGGGCGTGACCATTTTCCCATCCGCAGCGAACTATATTCTGTTAAAGAGTGAGTATGATCTGTTTGGACTTTTGAAAGCGCAGAACATCCTTATCCGGGACTGCAGCAATTATGAAGGCCTGGACCGGGGATATTATCGTGTCGCGGTAAAGACAAGAGAGGAAAATGAACGGCTTTTAAAGGCACTGGAAGCAATCTATCGAAAAGAAGGAGCAGAGGAAGGAGGAGCATGAAATGGCAAAATGCATCATGATTCAGGGCACGATGTCCAATGCAGGAAAGAGTATTTTAGTAGGAGGGCTGTGTCGGGTCTTTCGGCAGGATGGTCATAAAACGGCCCCATTCAAATCACAGAACATGGCTCTGAATTCCTTTATCACGAAGGACGGTCTGGAAATGGGAAGGGCACAGGTGATGCAGGCGGAGGCAGCAGGAATCGAGCCCTCGATCCTGATGAATCCCATCTTATTAAAACCGACCAATGATACAGGGTCCCAGGTCATTGTAAACGGAGAGGTGACAAGGGTCATGTCAGCGGCGGAATACTACCGCTGCAAGAAAGAATTCGTACCTGAGGTTTTAAAAGCATATCATAAGCTGGAAGAGATGTATGATATTATTGTGATCGAAGGCGCAGGAAGTCCTGCGGAGATTAATCTGAAAGACCATGATATCGTGAATATGGGGCTTGCTAAGCTGGTCGATGCTCCGGTGCTTCTGGTCGGCGATATCGACCGTGGAGGGGTCTTCGCACAGCTAGTGGGGACCATCGAGCTGTTGGAGGAAGAGGAACGCCGACGAATCAAGGGGACCATCATTAATAAATTCCGCGGGGATAAGGACATCCTGGCCCCGGGGCTTCGGATGCTGGAGGAAAAGACCCATATCCCGGTACAGGGCGTGGTGCCATATTTCCATCTGGATATCGATGATGAGGACAGCTTAAGTGAGCGTTTCCAGAAAAAAGAGACGACAGGACTAATCGATATTGCAGTGATTCGTCTCCCGCGAATCTCTAATTTTACAGATTTTATGGCTCTGGAATGCATGCAGGGAGTGTCTCTTCGATATATTTCCACTCCAGGAGAATTCAAAAGCCCGGATGCAGTGCTGATCCCGGGGAGCAAGAACACCATCGGGGACCTGCTCTGGATGCGCCAAAGCGGTCTGGAGGCGAAGATCATCCGCCATGCGGACGCGGGAAAGCTGGTCTTTGGCATCTGCGGCGGCTACCAGATGCTGGGAGAAGAAATCACAGACCCAAAAGGAGTGGAGCAAAAAGGCAGTGTCAAGGGGATGGGACTTCTTCCCACAAAGACGATATTCGAGGAGGAGAAGACTCGGACCAGGGTGCGTGGCAGCTTCCGGCAGATGAAAGGAATTTTGTGCGGTCTGAGCGATGTGGAGATCGAAGGATATGAAATACACATGGGGACTACCACCTTGTTGAACAAAGAACCGATCCTGTCTCTTGTGGATGACGTGAAGGCGGGAACGAGGAAGATGGACGGTGCGGCATCGGGCAATGTCTACGGCTGTTATGTCCACGGTGTATTCGACAGGCCGGAGGCAGCAAGAGGGCTGATTGGGGCACTTCTGAAATCAAAGGGAATGGATGAGAGTGATATCAAAGCAGTCGACCTTGCAGTTTATAAAGAACAGCAGTATGATAAACTGGCAGATATCATCAGAGAGAGTCTGGATATGGAAGCAATTTACCAGATTCTGGAGAAAGGAAATGAGGCATCATGAAGTCTATCATTCGAATCGGCAGCCGCGAAAGCAGGCTTGCTGTCATACAGGCGGAAATTATCAAAAATGCGATCGAGAAACACCATCCAGAGCTTAAGGTAGAATTGGTGACAATGAAAACGACGGGAGATAAAATCTTGGACAAAAGTCTGGAGCAGATTGGCGGAAAAGGGCTGTTTGTGAAGGAACTGGATAAAGCACTTAAGGATGAAAGAATCGATATTTCCGTACATAGTTTAAAGGATATGCCTATGGAGGTCCCAGAGGAGCTTCCTTTGATCGGATACAGCAAAAGGGAGGACCCAAGGGACGTGCTGATCTATAGACCGGGGCAGTCTGAGATTATGCCCGGCGGTGTCATCGGGACATCGAGCAGGCGCAGGATGCTTCAGCTTGAGAAGTTGTATCCATCCTGTACATTTAAAGGGATTCGGGGAAATGTACAGACACGCCTTAGAAAGCTTGAAGAGCAGAACTTTGACGGTACTGTCTTAGCGGCGGCTGGTTTAAAGAGACTGCATATGGAGTCGATCATCGGCAGGATCTTTGAGGTGGAAGAGATGGTCCCGGCTGCAGGGCAGGGCATTCTTGCAGTACAGGGCAGGAAAGGGGAAAATCATTCGTACCTAGACTGTATTTTTTGTAGGAAGAGCGAGATAGAAGCGGCGGCAGAACGTGAATTTGTGGCTGCCCTGGACGGCGGCTGTACCTCTCCGGTCGCGGCCCATGCGATTGCATGTGGGGAGGAAATCAAGCTTTATGGATTGTATTACCGTGAAAAGGATGATACATTCTGGGTGGAAACGAAGACAGGGGAGGCAAAAAGAGCCAGACAGATAGGTGCTTCCCTGGCAGAAGAGATGAGCAAGAGGAGTTAGAGATGGAACAAAAAGGGAAAGTATGGCTTGCAGGTGCAGGCCCAGGAGATGCAGGACTTTTAACAGTGAAGACAAGACAGTTGATGGAGAGTGTGGATATCATCGTGTATGATGCCTTGATCAGTGCAGAAATTTTGAGCCTGATTCCTGCGGATAAAGAAATGGTACATGTGGGAAAACGTTCCGGGCATCATATGGTCCCTCAGGAAGAGACGAACCAGATTCTGCTTGCGGAGGCGTTAAAAGGGAAAAAGGTACTTCGGCTCAAAGGCGGCGATCCGTTTGTTTTTGGGCGGGGAGGGGAGGAATTGGAGCTTTTAAAGGAGCATGGTATTCCATTTGAAATTGTGCCGGGAATTACCTCTGCCGCTGCGGTGCCTGCCTATGCAGGAATCCCGATCACACACAGAGAATATACCTCATCCTTCCACGTCATTACCGGACATCCAAGGAAGGATGGGACCAGCAGAGTAGATTACCCCTCTCTTGTGAATCTGAAAGGTACACTGGTATTTCTGATGGGGATTTCCTCCATGGAAACAATCTTGATCGGGCTGATGGAAGCCGGGATGGACCCTTCTGTCCCAGCGGCGGTCTTAGAAAAAGGAACGCTTTCCTCCCAGCGCCGTGTGGTCTCCACAGTGGGGAACCTGGCAAAGGAGGCAAAAAAGGCAGAGATCGGTACCCCTGCCATAATTCTGGTCGGGGAGGTATGTGCACTGGCTGATTTGTTCCATTGGGCGGAGGACCGTCCACTTGGGGGAAGACAAATTTTGATTACACGTCCGAGAGAGAACAGTTCCCGGCTGGCCGACAGACTGCGTGCACTGGGGGCGCAGGTGATTGAATTGCCATCCATCGATACGAAGACCATCTCCCCCAACCCGGCATTGTCGCATGCGATGAAGGAATTCGGATACCGGACCAAGGAGGAATGGCTCGTATTTACAAGTCCTATCGGTGTGCGTATTTTCTTTGAGCAGATGGTAGAGATGAAGATGGATTTAAGAAAGCTTTTTGCTTGTCCTGCAAAAGTAAAGATCGCGGCGATAGGATCTGCCACAGAAAGAGAATTGAGGGAGCGCGGACTTTTTGCAGATCTGGTACCAGCGGTCTATTGTGCAGAGGATTTGGGAAAAGAGATCGCCGTTGCGGCAGAACCGGGAAGCAGAGTGACAATCGTACGCGCATCCATCGGCTCACAGGAACTGCTCCCGCCTCTTGAGAAGGCTGGGCTTGAGGTAGTGGATACTCCGTTGTATGAGACGATCTATGAGACTCATGAGCAGATTAGGGAGAAGATACAAGAGCAGTTCAAAGCCGGAGAAATCGATATGGTGACATTTACCAGTGCGTCCACAGTGAAGGGATTTGTCCATGCGCTAAGGCTTGAGGATTACAGGCCGATCCACGCTGTGTGCATCGGGGAGCAGACCGCGGCGGAGGCTCGGAAGTATGGTATGCGGATCAGTATATCAAAGAAGGCTTCCATAGACAGTATGGTAGAGTTGATTTTAGAGGAAGCCTAAAAATAATAGGATTATAAGAGTACGTTAGGAGGAATGTGCGGTGTTTGGATATACATGTAAGCGGGTATTTATAGGCATACTTTCTCTTTTTGTGCTTGTGACCGCAGCCTTCTTCCTGACCAGGATGATGCCGGGAAGTCCTTTTCAGACGGGCAATGTATCGGAGTCAGTCCTTACATCCATGGAGGAGGAGTATGGACTGAATGAGCCGGTTTTCAAGCAGTATGCGACTTACCTTTCCAATCTGATGCATGGTGACCTGGGGATTTCCTTTAAAAAGCCCGGGGTGCGCGTAAGTGAGGTAATCACCCGGGCATGGCCTGCCACGGCTGCACTGGGGGCTTTGGCTATCGTGCTGGCGGCAGTGGTGGGAACACTGCTCGGAATCTGGCAGGCTTCTACCAAAAAAAGGCTCGTGAAGGGTGGAATTTTCTTTAGCACTATGCTGGGAACCGGAATCCCCAATTTCGTGATCGCACTTCTTTTGATGCTCTTTTTTGGGGTGAAGTTAAAACTTCTTCCCATTGCAGGGCTGACTGGGGCAGAGAATTACATTTTGCCCGTGGTTTCTTTGGCCGTGTATCCGGCAGCAGTCATCACAAGGCTGATGCGGAATACGTTCCAGGAGGAGATGAACCGGGACTATGTAGTCCTTGCAAAAGCCAAGGGGCTGAGCTGGAGACGCACTGCCGTGACTCATATTCTGAAGAATGCCTGGATTCCGGTGCTCAATTACATCGGACCTGCCGCCGCATTTTTGATGACCGGAAGCTTCGTGGTGGAGAGCGTATTTACCATTCCCGGTCTTGGCAGGGAATTTGTGAACTCCATTGAGAACCGGGATTACACACTTATTCTGGGGCTGACGATCTTTATGGGAGTTACCGTCATCGGAATCAATCTTCTGACAGACCTGTTATGTGCATGGCTGGATCCGAGAGTCAGGAGGGCATATCGATGAGCAAGAGTAAGAATACAGATAAAAAAATAAAAGGGCACCTGGGAAAGCATCGGATTCGATTGTCGGGTGTCAACCGGCTGTTTTGGGCGGGACTGGTCCTCCTTACGATTCTGATGCTCCTGGCAGTATTGGTTCCGGCTTTTTCCCCTTATTCCCATACGAAGCAGAGTGCAGATATTCAGAATGCAGTTTCTACACTGTCTCATCCTTTTGGGACAGATAAGTTTGGACGGGACATTTTCGTGCGGGTGTGGTATGGAACCCGGATCAGTCTGACAGTCGGTATGGGAAGTGCACTGATCTGCGGTATGATTGGAATCCTATATGGAAGTATAGCGGGATACTGGGGCGGAAAGACAGATCTTTTGATGATGCGCGCTGCGGATGTCATTGATGCAATCCCCTCCCTATTATATGTCATCCTGATCATGCTCGTGATGGGAGCAAATGTAGGCAGCATCCTGTTTGGAATCTGTATTTCAGGCTGGATCGATCTGGCGCGGATCGTGCGGGGGGAGGTACAGCGGTTAAAGATGAGAGAATTCTCTATGGCTGCCCGACTGGCAGGGGCAGGGGCAGGAAGGATATTATGGCGGCATCTGCTTCCAAATGCGGCAGGACCGATTATCGTGAACCTGACCTTTATGATACCAAAGGCGATTTTTACGGAGGCATTTTTAAGCTTTGTCGGGGTCGGAATCTCAGCACCGAATGCAAGTCTTGGCACTTTGATTCAGGATGCAAGGAGTCAGATGCAGGTATATCCATTCCAAATGCTGTACCCGATCCTGGTGCTGTGTATTTTGATTTTTTCAATGAACTTGATCGGGGCAGGGCTGGAGCATTATATGAGACAGATGGAGGAAGGATAACGAAGGATGAGCTTGTTAAGAGTAGAGGATTTAAGCGTACAATTCCATGACAAGGACAGAAGACAGGAGGCGGTCAGTCATCTGTCTTTCGAAGTATGCCCCGGCGAGATCGTGGGAATTGTCGGAGAATCCGGCTCTGGGAAAAGCACTGGTATGCACGCAGTTCTGGGGCTCTTGCCGGAAAAGGCAGAAGTGGCCTGTGAGAGAATTCTGCTGGACCAAAGGGAAATTACCCCTCCAGACCTGAAACTGGCGGACCGAAAAGCGGTCAAGGCATATGAACGTACGATGGAAGCTGTCCGTGGAAATGAGATTGCAATGGTCTTCCAGGACCCTCTTACTTATTTGAATCCAACAGTAAAGATTGGACGCCAGATTACAGAAACAATCCGTGCCCATAAAAAATGCAGTCAGAAGGAGGCTTTGGAACACGCGGAAGAGCTTCTGGATCTGGTGGGAATTAGAAAGGCTTCCCAGAGGATGAGGCAATATCCATTTGAACTCTCCGGGGGGATGCGTCAGAGAGTGGTCATTGCGATCGCACTTGCATGTGAACCGAAGCTGCTGATCGCGGATGAACCTACGACTGCCCTGGATGTGACGGTACAGGGACAGATTCTGGAACTTTTCAAGAAAATATCCCAGGAGATGGGGACGGCGATTCTGTTCGTCAGCCATGATCTGGGGGTGATAGCCTCTCTCTGCAGACGCGTTCTTGTGATGCAGGCGGGAAAGCTTGTGGAGGAAGGGACCGTGGAGGATATTTTCTATGAGCCCAGGCATCCATATACAAGGAAGCTGCTCGCCCAGGCATCGAAACTGCAAAAGCTGCCTGAGAATGTGAAAGCAGGAGAGCCTCTTCTGCGGATCGAGCATGTCAGCAAATTTTATACAGATATTGGTTATTGGAAGAAGCAGGAGAAGACAGAAGCCGTTCTGGATGTCTCTCTTCAAATTGGGAGAGGAGAGACCTATGGTTTAGTGGGGGAGAGTGGATGCGGCAAATCTACGCTCGCAAAGATGGTCACTGGACTTTTAAAGCCAACAGCGGGAAGAATTGTGTATGAGGGGGAAAAAAAGAGGCTGAAATATCCAATCCAGATGGTATTTCAAGACCCTTATGCCTCCTTGAATCCACGGATGACAATAGGGGACATCTTGGAAGAACCTCTTCTTTTGAATACGGAGGATTCCAAAGAGGAACGCCTCAGAAAAATAGAAGAGCTGTTAAAACTGGTAGGACTGACTTTGGAGGATGCACAGAAATATCCAAGGGCATTTTCCGGCGGCCAGCGTCAGCGGATCGGCATAGCCAGGGCACTGATTCTGGAGCCGGAACTTTTGATCTGTGATGAGCCGGTATCGGCACTTGATGTGTCAATTCAGGAACAGATTTTAAGTCTTTTGGAGAACATTCAGAAAGAGAGGGGGATTTCATATCTATTTATCTCCCATGACCTGAATGTGGTCAAACGGATCAGTCGAAAAATGGGCGTGATGTATGCCGGAAGCCTTGTGGAGACAGGAAGTACAAAAGAAATTTATTCGGACCCATGGCATCCTTATACAAAGGCGCTGCTCTCGGCGGTATTGGTGCCGGACCCGTGGAAGGCAAGAAGGAAAAAGGGAGTTCTCCATACGGAGGAGAAAAAGGTGGAGGTCCCATTGGGCAGAGGATGTCCTTTTGCCCCGAGATGCGGATATGCAATGGCCTGTTGCTTTACAGGCAGACCTGATTGGTATCAGTTCGAGGGGCGTAAGATTGCCTGTTTCCTTTATTCAGAGGAACATGCAGGCAGACGGAGCGGCAGCATGAAGATGACTTCACAGATATAAGGAGAGAACGCGAATGAAAAATCGACTAAAAAAAGTACTCTGTTCCCTGATAACGGTTTCCCTATGCAGTACATTATTTTTAGGAGGCTGTGGAAAGCAGGGAAAGGATTCAGCAGCCGGGAAAACAGCAGATGGGGAGAACGGGAAAAAGGAGATTGTAGTTGCAACAAACAGCGAGACGGGTGGACTGGACCCAGCAGGAATGATTGCATTGACCTACCTTTCCTATTCCGTTTCCGCATTGGATGAGCTTTTGACCTATAATGAAAAAGGGGAGATTGATTACCGCGCAGCAGAATCTTATGAGGTAAATGACGATTCCACTGTATGGACCTTCCATCTTCGGAAGGAGGCCGTATGGTCCGACGGAACTCCAGTCACTGCAGCAGATTTTATCAATACCATGGTCCGTTCCCTGGATCCCAAAAGCGGCAATGGGTATGCCAATTATCTGTTCCCTGTCAAAAATGCAGAGGCTATTTACAATGGAGAGGCAGATGCAGGGACCCTGGGTGCAAAAGCGTTGGATGATTACACATTGGAAATAGCATTGGATAAGCCCTGTGTTTATTTCCTGGATCTGTTAAGACTTCCGGTGTATACGCCATCCTGTGTGAAATATGCCGATGCCGTAGACAGCGGCTGGGATAAAGACCCAAAGACCAGTGTGGCGAACGGTCCGTTTTATTTGGCGGAGTATGTCCCAGAACAGTATTTTGTTCTCAAGAAGAATGAGAAATACTGGAATGCGGATAAGGTAAAGCTCGACCAGATCACCTATCGTTTCTTTGATGACCAGCAGTCCATGGCAAGCGCCTATGAGACCGGCGAGGTCGATGTGGCCCCGGCCCTGCAGTCTTCAGTGATGGATCTATATCAGGGAAAGGATGACCTTGTGATTACGGATACTATAGCGACCAGATACATTTATCCGAACCTGAATGTAAAGCCTCTGGATGACGTGAGAGTCAGAAAGGCCATTAACCTTGCCATTGATCGTGAGGAATTGTGCAAGATGGTCGGTGATGACACGGAGCCCACGGTGAATTTTATCGCAAAATATATGAAGGATAAGCAGACAGGAGGATATTTTGTAGATGAGGCAGAACCGCCTTTCAAAGAAAACTTAAAGGAGGCAAAGAAACTTCTTGCCGATGCAGGCTATCCAGACGGAAAGGGATTCCCGAAGCTTACGTACAATTATCCGTCTCTGGAAATGGATTCGGATACTGCACAGGTAGTTCAGGAACAACTGAAACAGAACTTAAATATCGATATCGAACTCAATGCCCAGGAGCTCCAGGTCAATTATACGGAGCGGCGGGCTGGTAATTTCGACCTCTGCCGCATGAACTGGACGGCGGATTTTGCAGACCCGTATACGTATCTGTCTATGCTTTTAAGTAACAGCACCTACAATTGCAGCGGCATTCACGATGAGAAATATGATGCACTGGTGGAGCAGTCCGATACGGAAAAAGATCCTGCAAAGAGGGCAGAGCTGATGCATGAGGCGGAAAAACTTGCAGTGGGCGAAGAGTTCTATATCATCCCGCTGTATTCCATGAAAAGCTGTAATCTGATCCGCCCGACGATCAAGGGAATCACCCAGATTCCGGCTACCGGGGCGTTGGAGTACCGGTATGCAGAGATTACGGAGTAAAAAATGTACAGGTTTTAGGAGGTATCTGAGATGTTTCATCTAGTGACCGGAGGCAGTGGGAGCGGGAAGTCTGCTTTTGCGGAAGGGGTAGTCTGCCAGTTTGCCAGAGAGTGTGCAGGAGACTTGTTCTATATCGCTACCATGATGCCCTTCGGGGAGGAAACAGAGCGGAAGATTAAACGTCACCGCAGGATGCGTGCGGATAAAGGATTTCAGACGATTGAGTGTTATACCGAATTGGAGCAGATGGCAGAACAGGGGAGCGGGGATTGTCCCAGTTGGGGGAATGCCTTCCATCCCTGTGTCCTGCTGGAGTGCATGTCCAATCTGACGGCAAATGAAATCTATCAGTCAGAGAGCAGCAGGAAGGACGCAGCCGAAAGGATCATCCGCGGTGTTGCGGCATTGAGAAGAAAGTGCAGTCATCTTGTGATTGTGACCAATGAAGTCTGTTCGGAGTGTACACAAGATTCGGAAGAAATGCAGCTATATAAGCGGGTATTGGCAGAAATCAATGTAAGGCTGGCGCAGATGGCTGATGCAGTCACAGAAGTCGTGTATGGAATTCCGGTTGTGTGGAAGGCGCCTTCGTCAGATGATCAAGGCTGTGCAGTAAGCAGCGAGAAGACAGGGAACAGCATCCAGATAGAAGCCGCGTTTCAGTCAGCCGCGAATCAGACAGCCGTGAATCAGACAGCCACGAATCAGGCAGCCGCGAATCAGTCAGCCATTACAGGAAACAGAAAAGGAGTGCCAGGGATGAAGTTAGTGATCGGTGGTGCACATCAGGGAAAATGGGAATATGCGAAGAGAAAATATGGTGGTATAGAGCCGGCAGAATTCCACTGGGTTGATGGGAAAAGCTGTTCTTTCGAGGAAGTCTATTCCTGCGGAGGGATTTATCACTTTGAGCTTCTTATGAAGCGTATGATGAAAGCGGGAGAAGATACTTCCCATCTGGCTTCCAGGATCGCAGAAAAGAATCCGGATATCGTAATCGTCAGCACGGAGATCGGATATGGACTGGTGCCGATCGATGCATTTGACAGAGAGTACAGGGAACAGACAGGCCGCGTCTGCACACAGCTTGCAGAACTTTCTTCCCGGGTAGACCGGGTAGTCTGTGGAATCGGTGTTACATTGAAAGGGGAATGAGAAGAATGGATCATATAGAATTAGAAAAAGTACTTCCAGCGGAGATCGAAGCGAGAAGTTTTGAAATCATCACAGAGGAATTGGGAGATATCCCTCTCATCCCCGGAACAGAACCAATCGTAAAGCGATGCATACATACAAGCGCTGATTTTGATTATGCAAAAAATCTGGTCTTCTCAGAAGGGGTAGTAAAACATGCTCTGAATGCACTGAGAAACGGCGCCTCCATTGTCACAGATACGCAGATGGGAAAGGCTGGTATTAATAAGAAGAAGCTTGCAAAATATGGGGGAGAGGTCTTCTGTTTTATGTCAGATGAGGATGTAGCCAGGGCTGCCAAGGAACAGGGGACTACCCGGGCAACGGCCAGTATGGACAAGGCGGCGGCTCTGGATCAGAAACTGATCTTTGCAATCGGCAACGCGCCGACTGCACTTGTGAGGCTTTACGAGCTGATCAGGGAAGGACGCCTGAACCCAGAATTAATTATTGCGGTTCCAGTAGGATTTGTTAACGTGGTGCAGTCAAAAGAACTGATTCTAAAGTTAGAACATGTCCCGTCTATCGTTGCACGAGGCCGCAAGGGCGGCAGCAATATAGCTGCCTGTATTTGCAATGCCCTGCTGTATATGCTGGAATAGAGAATCACGGATGCCCCTTCGATTCAGATGGGGATGCTTTGTAAGAATCTGATCTTGGGAGGAAAGAAAATGGAAAAGGCATATTTCCCAATGTTTGTAGATATATCAGAGATGAAAATTATAGTCGCTGGCGGTGGTCATATTGCCGAACGCAGGATCATGACATTGCTTAAGTTTGCATCGGACGTGACTGTAATAGCCCCAGAAGTGACAGAGTCATTGAAGAAGCTGGAAATGGAAGGCAGGATAATCTGCCTCCATCGGGAATATCAAACTGGGGATATAAAAGATGCGGATATGGTTCTGGCGGCAACGAATGACAGGTCATTGAACCAGAAAATTGCCCAGGAGTGCCGGGAAACCGAGCAGAAAAACGGAAGAAGGATTCTGCTTAGTACAGCAAGTGACAGATCACTGTGTGATTTTTATTTCCCATCAGTGATCATGCAGGATGAGATTGTCATTGGAATAAACTCCGGTGGAAAAGATCCAGGGAAAGTGAAATCAGTCAGGGAAAGACTGGAAAGAAGTTGAATTACTGCTTAAAGAAGACCAAAAGGTAAAAATATGGAGCTCTCATAGATTCTGCTATCGATGATAGTACAGAATCTATGAGAGCTTTCAGTTAACAAGACTAAATTTCCATCACTATAGTGGGCTTAATGGAGCAGTTCTAAGAGTAATTCGAGGTAGCATATGTGTTGGAATCTAATGACTATAGTAATATCGACATTGGAAGAATCCCGAGACTAGGCGCATTGACAGGTATGAATAAAAAAATTAATCAAGGAAGCAGTTGATAGAAACACAGCCTGGTCTTGGAGTTAAGATATGCTAGGAAAGCAAGGAGAAGTATAGTATAATAAAGAAAATAAATTAAAAAAATAGATGAGAAGAGACTTCAAAGAATACTTCTACAATGTTTTGGAACAGTAAAAGCTTTTGAAAAAGAAAGAGGTACAAATGTAGAGTGATTCAATATAAAAAAGAGAAAATAATCAACACTAGTAATTTTATGGAATCTAAGTTTATTTGATTAGTAATTTGGAGGATAATAATGTGGGTAATTGTCGTATGTGCATTTGTAGTAGGAATTGTAATTGGTATCTTAGTTTTTTTTACACATTTTTATAATAACAAGGATTTGGGGAAAAAATTTTTTGAAGAAAGTGAGAAACCGTTTGGAAAAGCAGCCCCTTCTATGTATTATCACAAGCAAAGAATGTTTAGGCTGTGCTATGGCTTTTTTATAGGAATACATTATTTGTTAGTTGTTATGTCCATAAGTTTCACAAGTCTAACTATCTACATGGTTATGGACGATGGTCTGGATTTATATATAAGAATAATTATATCAGTTATGGCTGCCATTACCACAACACTTCAGACTATTTTACGTTTCGATAAGGTTGGTGAAGGGTATATATGTGCAATGAGGATAATAGAGCAAGCTATTTTAGAATATGAAAATAGAAAAGAAAGTGAATTGGATGTTCTATTGGACGCAAACTTAAGGGCTGAGGAAGTAATACATAATATGTATCATTAATAGAATGAATTATGGTTTGTGTCAAGTTGGATATAGTTGTTTAAGTAAAGTAATATTGAGCTTAGATTGGAGGATTTATTATGGAAAGGAATAAAGAAGTGATTTTACAAGAGAGATAGGAAAGTAAAAAGTAGAATTACAACAAAGGTAGGAATATATTGAAATTTTGTTTTATAATGAGATTGATTTCAAAGGATTAGATGAATTTCATTATGAATATTGCGATATTGAAATTTAGTGTTTTAGAGAGTATAAAAGATGAAAAAGAGTAAGGAAAAATGTATATAAAGAAAAAGAGTTAGAATACATTAAAAAAATAGTCCCCTTACTCAATTTGATACAAGCGATAGGCAAAGAAAAAATAAAGTAACTATAGTGCAGTCTGCAATGAAGAGAACTGGTTTGTCATAAAATCAGAGCTTTAGCTCCGAGGTAGTTCACTAGAAAGATATTGGGCTTCATAAAATTAGATATAAGAAAGGGGGATTTTGTATTAATACAAAACAAGGAGAAAATGTGTTGATCACTGATGTAATCAATGCTTTGAATAAATTTTATTTCAATTTATCTAAAGACCCAAATAGTAGAGATCATTCCTGGGAACATTGTTATTTAGAATTTTATAAAGCAAAAACTCAAGATATTGATGATATTTTAGTAGACTACTTATGTCTTCACTTAGCATTTTATTTAGCCAGTTGGGGGATGTACCGCGGTTCATCTTTTTTGTTACTAAAGGATTATAAAGTACATAAAGAAGCAGTATATAAACTTTTGGATAAGAGATATAGTCCGCTTTGGGCTATTTCCTGTATAGATTTAAAGTCTAAATACAAAAATTTGCTCGAAGATTTAGTAAAAGAATTAAGGAGTATTTATAGGGATATACGAAGTAGTATTAAAAGCAACGTGTCAAGTTGTGTTTCGGATATACTTATAACAAAAATTTTAATTGGTACTCTTGGATGTGTACCAGCATATGATAGTTATTTTAGTAAAGGCGTTAAGTATACAGAGGTGACAACTGGGACATTTAGTATAAAGTCTTTAGAACAACTAATTGAGTTTTATCTGAAGTATGAACAAGAATTTGAGAAAGAAAAACATAAGATGGAGATTGGAAAAATTGAGTATCCTGAAATGAAGTTATTAGATATGGCGTTCTGGCAAATGGGGTATACTTTAACAGAAGATATAAGAGCATGAAATTCCATAAATAGTAACATATATCTGTCAGAGAACGAAAAAAGAGGACTTGAAAATCAAGTCCTCTACAAATATATAAAGCAGATAACGGGAATCGAACCCGCCTCTCCAGCTTGGGAAGCTAGCATTCTACCGATGAACTATATCTGCATGTGATTTATTATAAGACTTTTTTAGAATGAAATCAAGTACTTTTTTCTTATCCTTTTTCATTATCCCTTTTCTTATCCATTTCCCATCTAAACAAAATCTTAATACCTCCCCCCATAATTTTATCACCGCCTTAATAAAAAAGGTACTATGATAAAGGTAAGAAAAGAAGGTGATGATGATGTTAACAAATTTAATTTTAGGAATTATCGTAACAGCAGGTGCACTATATGGGGTATATTTGATGAAGGGCCTGGACCGCTTTATGGATGAGGAGCATAATCTTCATAAAGCATGCAGAAAGAAAGAATATGCCGTAGTTTTTGGAAGAGGTAAGGAGGTCGAGGAGATTTCAGGTTGGTTTAAGCAGGCGGGAATCCAGCCGATCTTTATGGAGACGATTTATATTGACCGGGATTGGAAGCACGTAGAATACTTGGCTGCAGTTTCCAACTCAGATATTGACAATCTGTCCGTATGTACCCTATTCCGAAAAATGTATCCGAAGGCGCAGATTTTCAGTCTCTGTAATGAGAAAGCAAATATGAGATTATATCGGCATGCACATATTACTGTATTTACAGAAAAGGAAGAGCTCATGCAGCGTCTGGAACTGCTGATTATGGAAAACGAGGTCGGTGCAGCATGAAATTCTTTACAAAGCGCTTGACGCAGACACAGATGATCGTAATCGGCTATTGTCTGATTATATTTATAGGAGCAGGGCTTCTAATGCTGCCGGTCTCCACCAGGACAGGTGTGAGTACTCCGGCGGTGGATGCCCTGTTCACTTCGACTTCCGCTGCATGTGTGACGGGACTGGTAATTGCGGATACGTTCCAGTACTGGTCTACTTTTGGACAGTGTGTCATTCTGGCGATTATCCAGATCGGTGGGCTGGGATTTATGACGATTGGGGTATTCTTTGCAATCATCCTGAGAAGAAAAATTGGACTATGGACCCGTGGAACACTTCAGGAGAGTGTAAATATCATGCAGGTCGGAGGAATCGTAAGGCTGGCAAAAAAAATCATGGTGGGAACGCTCTTTTTTGAGGGGCTAGGTGCTTTGATTCTTGCGTTTCGGTTCAGTGAGACAATGAGTCTTGGAAAGGCGGTCTATTTCGGCGTTTTTCACGCTGTATCGGCTTTTTGTAACGCTGGATTTGATTTGATGGGGGAGCATGGGGCATATTCCTCCTTCACACCATATTATAATGACTGGGTAGTCAACCTGGTAATCATGAGCCTGATTATCATAGGTGGTATTGGATTTTTTGTGTGGAATGATATTTCAGCGAATAAGCTGTCCTTTAAAAAGTACCGTCTTCACACAAAAATTGTATTGATTTCAACATTTATACTTGTTTTTGGAGGAGCGGCGCTGCTCTTTTTCTTTGAGCAAAATCATACAATTGAAGGGATGCCGTTCGGTGATAAAGTACTGTGCTCCTTATTTGGTTCTGTGACCGCAAGGACGGCAGGCTTTAACACGGTAGATACTGCAGCACTGACGGATAGCAGTAAGCTTTTGACTTCCATACTTATGTTCATCGGAGGCAGCCCCGGATCTACAGCGGGTGGAATTAAGACGACTACATTTGTGGTGCTGTTGATCTATGTGAATGCGAATCTGCGAAAAGAGGCACATTGCAATATTATGGGACGAAGACTGGATGATGGTTCCATCAGAAAGGCGAGTGCTGTGTTATGCATCAATTTGTTTTCCGTAATTCTGGCCGTGCTGATCATAATTACTGTACAGCCTGTACCAGTTATGGATGCGGCGTTTGAAGTGATTTCTGCAATCGGTACTGTGGGTATGTCAACAGGGATTACGAGAGACCTGGTGACTGTTTCCAAAATTGTATTGATTTTTCTGATGTACTGCGGCAGAATCGGAAGCATGACATTTGCATTGTCACTGCGCGGACATAAGACGGAACCACCGATAAAGGTTCCCACGGAACAGATTATGATTGGTTAGATGCATAAAGGCATAACAGATTAGAATGGAGGGTTTGATTATGAAGACCGTATTGATTATAGGGCTCGGAAGACTCGGGCACCACTTGTGTGTGAATATGTCACAGTTAGGGAATGAGGTCATGATTGTAGACCGCGACGAAGAGTGTATGCAAGACCTGCTTCCTTATGCCACGATGGCTAAGGTAGGGGACTGCACCAACGAAGATGTGTTAAGAAGCCTGGGAGTCGGGAATTTTGATATCTGCTTTGTTTGCATAGGTTCCAATTTCCAAAGCAGTCTGGAGATTACCAGCTTGATCAAGGAGATGGGGGCAAAGTATGTAGTAAGCAAAGCGAACCGGGATATCCATGCGAAGTTCCTTTTAAGAAATGGGGCGGATGAGGTCATATACCCTGACCGGGATATTGCAGAGCGGTTGGCAGTCAAGCATAGTGCCAACCATGTGTTTGATTATATTGAACTGACAGAAGGGTACTCTATTTTTGAGATTCCGCCTATGAAGGAGTGGATAGGGAAAAGTATCCGTCAGCTTGCAATTCGTTCAAAATACCATGTCAGTATTCTTGGAATCAAAAAGAATGGACACTTGCAGCTATTGCCCCAGGCAGACAGGCTTTTGGACGAGACGGATCATTTGATGGTAGTCGGACTGAAAAAGGATATTGATCGAATATTGGCAAATATTGATTAAGGTGCTATGATAAAACCATATTTATATCATTCTTGATGTTTGTGGGAAGGTCGGAATGGTAGAAAAGGGTGGAACACTGAAAATCAATCCAAAAAGAAAGGAATGTGGGTATATGAAGGGCGCAGTGATGACGATCAGGAAGCTTGCAAAAAATAAGAAATTAAACTATGCACTGCGGACGATTCTCATTGTTCTCTCGGCCAGTCTTTTTTGCCTCATTTTAAACCAGGCGGGGGTGGCAAAGGAAAACTGTCTGATGGTGTTCATGGTCGGCGTTCTTTTGATCAGTGTATTTACCAGAGGATATGAGTATGGCATCATCGGCGCCATTGTCAGTGTTATGATGTTCAACTATTTTTTTACGGTCCCTGTCCATACATTTGCGATTATGAATCCCAATGACGTTGCTCTGATGGGATTCTTTTTGCTGGCTGCCTGTATTTCTTCCAGTCTGACTGCGCGGTTCCAGAAGCAGCTTCTGATCGCACAGCACAGTGAGGAGACGGCACTTCGTCTGTATGAGATGTCTGAGAAGTTCATCAATGTGACCGGAAAGGAGAACATCATACAGCTTGGTATCCGGTATATTTATGAACATACGGGGTATGACTGTATCGTGGAACTGGAAGGGGAGACCATCGGCGGGGGAGCAGTGAAGGAATATACGTCTAAGGATTATCTGATGTTCCCGATCATCGGAATGGTCAGGCAGCTTGGAACTTTAAAGGTCTTTAACCACAACCAGGGGCTTGGTGCAGAGGCGGAGATGCTTGTGAAGACGGCGGCGAACCAGATCGGGATTGCACTGGACCGTGAGCTGATCTATGCGGAGCAGGAGCAGATCAAGCTGGAAGTAGAGCGGGAACATATGAAGAGCAGCATGTTAAGAAGCATTTCCCATGATTTCAGGACACCGCTTACTGGGATCATGGGCGACTGCAGCCTGATCCTCAACAATCATTCCATGGACATTGATGCGAAAAACGGTCTTGTCCGGGATGTGATGGAGCAGGCGATGTGGCTGATGAAGATGATGGAAAATATCCTGAGCATGACCAAGATCGAGAGCGGACAGCAGTTCATCGAGAAGCATCAGGAAGTGGTGGACGACATCATTTATGAAGCGGAGAAGCATGTGATCGGCTTAAAGAACAGAAGGAATTTCCGGATTTCCCTGCCGGACAGGGTCGTTGTAGCCCAGATGGACGGCAAGATGATTATGCAGGTCCTCGTGAATCTGCTGGATAATGCGATGAAGCATACAGAAGATAACGGGTACATCAGTCTGAATGTTTCTTACAGGCACAGCCGTGTCTATTTTGTGGTGGAAGATGATGGAGATGGAATTGAAGAAGGGATGGAAGAGAAGATCTTTGATGAGTTCGTATCCCTTTCCGATAAAAGCACGGACCAGAAGCGGGGAATCGGCCTGGGGCTTGCAATCTGCCGGGAAGTAGTGAAGGCCCACGGCGGGAAGATCTGGGCGGAGAACCGTGCGGAGGGCGGCGCGAGATTTACATTCTGGCTGGAGGCAGCGCAGGTAGATTAGGTGGCAGATGGAGTGGAAAATCAGATAAGAACAGCAGGTGGTAAGGATGAAGGAAAAGAAGACAATTCTGATTGTAGAAGATGATAAATATATTGTGAATTTTATGAGTATGACTTTAAAGGATGAGGGCTACGGTTATT
This sequence comes from Faecalicatena faecalis, assembly GCF_012524165.2. GTDB lineage: Bacteria > Bacillota > Clostridia > Lachnospirales > Lachnospiraceae > Faecalicatena_A > Faecalicatena_A faecalis. The sequence continues at coordinate 44,959 of NZ_JABACJ020000007.1, read as the reverse complement.
ATGTAGCAAAATCTGTGAAGGAGGCAATCAGTCTTTTCTATGCGAATCAGCCGGATATGATTCTGTTAGACTTAGGGCTGCCGGACGGGGAAGGAATCGATGTGGTCAAAAATGTCAGGGAACTTTCCAATACCCCGATCATTGTGGTCTCGGCCAGACAGGAGGAGCAGGAGAAGATCGAGGCGCTGGATGCGGGCGCGGATGATTATGTGACCAAACCGTTCTACATGGGAGAGCTGATGGCAAGAATCCGGGTCGCCATGCGCAAGATGGACAATATGGCATCCGATAATACACAAGAGATGTTTCAGCAGGATTATCTGACCGTAGATTACGCAAAGCGCAGCGTTCTGATCGACGGGGAGGAGATCCACCTGACACCGATTGAATATAAGATTCTGGTACTGTTGATCGCCAACCGGGGAAAGGTGCTTACGCATAATTATATCCTCAAAGAGATCTGGGGGTATGGAGAAGGCGTGGAGGCAGGGACCTTAAGAGTTTTTATGGCGACATTGAGGCGGAAGATCGAGAAGAATCCGGCGGAGCCCCGGTTTATTGTGACGGAGGTCGGGGTCGGATATCGGTTTAAAGAATAAAATTTTTAGAGGCTTTTTCAGGACGAGACAGAGGTAAAGGTTCTGGGGATGTTCTATCCGGGGATGCAGGCGGTGTATGATGAGTTTATGGAATCACCCACCTGGGGAGGCATGTTCCATGCATGTGAGTTCGAGACTTCGCTCATGCTGGCGGTGAGAGAGGATCTGGTACATATGGAACGGGCGGTAGAAGAATATCCCAAAAGACCGCTGCTCTATGGAATGGATAATACTTCTATAGGAGACTTGAGCCAATCAGGTACTTATGGAAATCCAACTGTGGCGGACCAGAGAAAAGGAACAGAAATGCTGAATCGATTTGTGGAGAATATCAGTTCCATTATCCGGGCATGTCTGGGGGAACTGGAAGGATAGAGAAGCGGAAAGAATAGAAGAAAATAGAATACCAGGGAATAAATAAAGAGCACTGTCCTTGTGGGACAGTGCTTCTTTGCAGTCAGAGAGCCTTCCGAAGAAGGACGGCACTTTGAAAAGGTCTATAGCTTCGTCTGCACCGCCTTTAGTATATCCGCGATCTCACGCGATTTTGCAAATAGCTGATACTCCGGCTCCCGGATATCTTCCAGATAATGTGCATCGGAACTGCTGACGATATTACAGTTCAAAAAGTAAGGATGTTCCCGCTGGATTCTGTGCAGGTTCTTAAGGTCATGCACCTCCGCGCAGGTAAAGGTACTGTCCGGGGGGACGAATCCTAAGTTGCTCAGCAGGCTGGTGGAGGATTTATCGATGTGTGCAGGATAAGCGATTCCTCCGTAGGAGGCCACAAGAGGAACTACAGAATCAAAGGGGATATCTGTTGCATTGATCAGCAGATTTTCCACCGTACCGATCACCTCATCCTTCTCATTCATGATCTGCTGTTTTCCAAAAATCTCTTCTCTATTTTGAATCGGCAGTAAGTGCTCATATACATATTCGTCGAACGTAAGGGCACTGCTCAAGGTTTCGAACAGGCAGATGACATGTACCTCCTCTGCAGTACACAGTTCCATTCCCGGGATTACAATGACACCGTAATTCTGCCCATGGAATATCGCTGCAGGGCAGTTCTTACAGCTATTGTGATCCGTGAGAGCGATGACATCCAGTCCCTTGATGGCAGCCATCCCTACAATATTAGCAGGAGTCATGTCATCATCTCCGCATGGGGACAGGCAGGAGTGAAGATGGAGGTCATAATAAAGCGGAGTCATGCAAGTCCCGCCTTGTAGACCTGGAGCGCCATATCAAATACAGGGAGGCCGCTGGCAAGAACAGCGATTCCTTCCGTCTCTGCCTGTTTAAGTGTACCCTCATCCAATGTGACTCCTTCTGCCAGGATAATGCAGGCAGTATCTGTTAAGGATGCGACTGCGAGTGTATTTTTGTTCCCCATTACTGTGACCCACACGCCGTTGGCGGGAGCCTTTCCCATGGCGATACTAAGTAAGTCGCAGCAAAATACTTTCGAAATCTCACGTTCGGGATCGCCCTGTACCAGGACCTGGCAGTCCGGCAGTTCTAAAACGGTCCTAAGCTTCATAAAAATATCCCTCCTTTTAAGAAAAAATCATAATCCAATCGGGTTTTTATGTCTGATCTTCCGGTTTTTTACGTTCCGGGACTCCAAAAGAATCCAGCTCGGTTGTAAGCTTATGTATATATTCATGCAAAAGCTTTGTGCTTTCATCTTCAAATCCGCAGGTCTGCCCCGATGCTTTAGAGAGAAAGTCAATCTCCTTCGACAGACTGGCAATATGTTCACGCAGCACATAGATGCAGTCATTGCTGGTCGCAACACCCCTGACAATATCTTCAGCCAGTGTCTGGCAGGTAGGGGCTCCGCAGGAACCACAGTCGAGCCCGGGGAATTTCTTCGTCAACTCCTCCACGGTACTCATCATCTCCAGGCTTTCTTTAAAGGTATTCCCGAGGCGGAATACAGGTTCATATTCCACGTCATCATCCCAGTAGAGACTCTCAATCTCCGGGTGGGTGGATAGATGACTTTTGGAAACTGGCTGATAACGCAGCAGGCGCTTGGTCTTGGTCGTTGCCACATAAGCATTCTCCACGGTCAGTGTACCGCCCACACATCCGCCGTTGCAGGCGTTGAGTTCAATAAATTTCAGACCATGTATCTTCTCATCCTCAATCGCCTCCAATACACGCAGGATATTGACGATGCCGTCTGCCGCAAGATAGCTGTCGATCAGAAGTCCTCCTACCTCACCGCCTGCATTGCCCCAGCCGAGTCCGATGCGGCCGGAGTTGGAAAGCGGCTTTAGCTGGCTTTCATCCTTACTCATATGCGGTAGAAGAAGAGGGTAGACATCCTTGATCGCCACCACATTGTCGATGTTGCTTTTTTCGATTCCAAGAGGTGCCTTTGCGTAGGAAACCTTTGAGGGACACGGGGAAATGAAGATGATTCCGATATCCTCAGAAGGCAGCCCTGTCTTTTCTATGGCGCGTGCCCGGGCAATCTCTGCAGCAATCTCAACAGGCGGTTTGATTGGCAGGAGCTTGGAAAGCAGGGCCGGGAATTTTACACGGATCAGCCGGACCACAGAAGGACAGGCTGAGCTGATGAAGGGTCCTTCGTCTGCATGAGCTTTGATATACTCCCGGGATGCTTCCGAGACAAGCTCTGCAGCGGCACTGACCTCAAATACATCGTCGAATCCCAGCTTTAGTAAAGCGTTCAGCACAATATCCACATTGGTCAGGTTATTGTACTGGGCGTATAGCGAAGGTGCAGGCAGTGCGACCGTATACTTATAATTGTTCAGTACATTCAGAGAATCGTATTCCGGTACTTTAGCATGATGCGGGCAGTAGCGGATGCATCGGCCGCAGTCGATGCAGAACTTGTCGATGATATGTGCCTTCCCGTTATGTACGCGAATCGCCTGGGTAGGGCAGTACTTGATGCAGTTGATACAGCCCTGACAGGCTGCTTCGTTCAGTCGGACAGAACGTATGAATTTATCCATGTTGTCTCCTTTCTATCCGGTTAAAAGCGATATAAATGCTGTTACGGTACATATGTAAAGTCATATATGTTGACCATCAGATAAATACTTTCATTGTAACGGTAGTTCCGACGCCTACTTCGGATTCGATGTGGAATTCATCGGAATATTTCTTCATGTTCGGCAGTCCCATGCCGGCTCCAAAGCCAAGGGAACGCACCTCCTCCGGCGCAGTGGAATAACCCTCCTGCATAGCCTTCTCGATGTTCGGGATTCCGGGGCCTTTATCAGCCAGGACCATTACGATCTCCTCGTCAGATATGGTCACCGTAAGGACTCCGCCCTTGGCGTGGATGACCATGTTGATCTCACCCTCGTACATAGCAATAGCGACCTTACGAATCGCTGAATTCTCAACACCGAGCATCTTTAACTTATTTTTGATCGCGCTGCTTGCTTCCCCGGCGCGCGTAAAATCATCTCCGGGAATTTCATATGTAAATACTAATTGTTCACTCATCTAAGCACCTCCCCGCAGTCCATGTTCATATAATATCCCGCATGTGGTGAACATATAATGTTTGGTGGCAAGAATCGCCATTCCTTTTCCCCGTGCAAGTGCGATGATATTTTCATCCGGCATCTTGCCCCGTACAAAGATGATGCAGGCAATATCAAGCATCTCGGCAGTCCGTACGACCTGTGGATTACACAATCCTGTAATCAGGACAGAACACTCCTCGGCGTAAGCAAGGACATCGCTCATCATATCAGCCGAGAATACGAATTTGGCATCCAGATCCAGCAATTCGTCACCGAATAGGATCTCGGCATTGAGCAGTTTCTGCATTTCTCCTATTGTCATAAGCCCTCCTATCTACCTGAATGGAAATCTGAAATCCTATAGTATTCAGGTAAAATCTTGAATTCAGTATAACATCAGTATGTTTAAAAAGCAATCGTGCCGATTGTGCTAATTGTATAAAAATAAATATATAATAGAAGAAGAAAATGTGTAATGCTTGAAAAAATACACGTAAATGAGAATGAATATCAGGTAAAATACACAAAAATATGAACAAATAGTGCTGGAATATTGTGCTACATTATGGTATGATGAAACAAAATGTAGTCCAAAAAAGAAATGGAGGTTAAGCGATGCTCGCAAAGAAACAGACAGTTCCATTCTCAGGAACAAAGGAACAGGAAGAATCATTATTAAAAGTAATAGCTGAGCTGAAAGATGAGAAAGGTGCCTTGATGCCGATTCTTCAGAAAGCTCAGGATATTTACGGATATCTTCCAATAGAAGTACAGACGATTATTTCTAATGAAACAGGGATTCCTCTGGAAAAGATTTATGGTGTAGCAACATTCTATTCACAGTTCACATTAAGCCCCAAGGGAAAATATCAGATTTCCGTCTGTCTTGGAACCGCATGTTATGTAAAAGGCTCCGGGGACATTTATAATGCGTTAATGGAAAAACTTGGGATCGTGGGCGGAGAGTGTACGCCGGATGGAAAGTTTTCATTGGATGCATGCCGCTGTGTAGGGGCATGTGGTCTAGCACCGGTCATGATGGTCAACGGCGAAGTATACGGCCGTCTGACGGTGGATGATCTTGATGATATTTTAGCAAAATACGAATAAGCCTATGATGCCGGAGATATCACTGAACATATTGGATGTGGCGGAGAATTCTGTGCGTGCAGGAGCATCACTTATTGAAATAGGGGTTTTTGTACAGACAGAAGAAGACACGCTGACGGTCGTCATCAAGGATGACGGCTGTGGGATGTCAGAGGAACAGATTGAGAAAGTGCAGGATCCATTTTACACGACCAGAACGACCCGGAAGGTGGGATTGGGAGTGCCTTTTTTCAAACAGGCTGCAGAGAGTGCAGGAGGAAGCTTCTCCATTATGTCAGAAGAAGGGAAAGGAACGGTCGTAACAGCCGTATTCCAGTTATCGAATATTGACAGGATGCCGCTCGGGGACATGAGCTCGACGATACATACACTGGTTGTTTTTAATGAAGAAATTCGCTTCATCTATACCTATCGATATGATGACAGAGAGTTTGTATTGGACACCCAGGAGATCAGAGAGATACTTGGGGAAGGAATTTCCTTAAAGGACCCGGAAGTCTCAGGCTTTATCAAGGAATTTTTGGAATCCAACAAAGAAGAGACGGACCAGAAAGCGGATGTATAAAAAGGAAAACGATGTCACTTAGGCCTTACAATGACTGGGCCGAAGAGGTAGAAGCAGGATTGGAGGAAAGATATGAAATCTCTTGAAGAATTACGTGCGATCAGAGAAAAGATGCAGGGGAAAGTCGGAATCCGCGGGGAAAGTGAAGACCAGATCCGTGTGGTTGTCGGAATGGCGACCTGTGGAATCGCAAGCGGAGCAAGACCGGTGCTGACAGCTCTCTCAGATGCTGTACAGGAACAGGGGCTTATGAATATTAATGTTACACAGACAGGATGTATCGGACTGTGCCAGTATGAGCCGATCGTTGAAGTCATGGAACCAGGTAAGGAGAAAGTTACATATGTAAGGATGACTCCTGAAAAAGCAATGGAAGTTCTGAGAATGCATCTCATAGACGGGCAGGTAGTGACCAAGTATACCTTAGGTGCAGCTCAGAAAAGCGAAAAGAAAGAATAAAGGAGGCAGAAGATTATGTATCGTTCACATGTTTTGGTTTGCGGTGGAACTGGCTGTACCTCTTCCGGAAGCCAGAGAATTATAGAAAGACTTGAAAAAGAAATCAAGGCCCAGGGACTTGAGGAAGAAGTCGGCGTGGTGAAGACCGGATGCTTCGGACTGTGTGCTTTGGGGCCGATTATGATTGTTTATCCAGAGGGCTCCTTCTATTCTATGGTACAGGAGGATGATATTCCAGAGATCGTATCTGAGCACTTATTAAAGGGAAGAGTGGTCACACGTCTTCTGTATGATGAGACAACAAAGTCAGATAAGATTCTTCCGCTGAATGAGACGAATTTTTATAAGAAGCAGAAGAGAGTCGCTCTCCGCAACTGTGGTGTCATCAATCCGGAGAATATCGATGAATACATAGGAACAGGCGGCTATGAGGCATTGGGAATCGTCCTGACGCAGAAGAAGCCTGAGGATGTCATCCAGATTCTTCTTGACAGCGGCCTGAGAGGACGCGGCGGTGCCGGATTCCCGACCGGACTGAAGTGGAAATTTGCGGCAGCTAACGATGCCGATCAGAAGTATGTATGCTGTAATGCAGATGAAGGTGACCCAGGTGCATTCATGGACCGTTCCGTGCTGGAAGGTGATCCGCACGTTGTATTAGAAGCAATGACGATTGCAGGTTATGCGATCGGTGCTTCCCAGGGATATATTTATGTGCGTGCAGAGTATCCGATTGCTGTTAAGCGTCTGGAAATCGCAATCGGACAGGCAAGAGAATATGGACTGCTCGGTAAAGATATTTTTGGCAGCGGCTTTGATTTTGATATTGAACTGAGACTTGGTGCAGGTGCCTTTGTCTGCGGAGAGGAAACGGCTCTCATGACTTCAATTGAAGGGAACAGAGGAGAGCCAAGACCTCGTCCGCCATTCCCGGCATTGAAAGGTCTGTTCCAGAAGCCGACCATTTTGAACAATGTAGAGACTTATGCGAACATCCCTCAGATCATTGTGAACGGACCGGAATGGTTCGCATCCATGGGTACGGAGAAGTCAAAGGGAACAAAGGTATTTGCCCTTGGAGGTAAAATCAACAATACAGGTCTTGTTGAGATTCCGATGGGAACCACACTGCGTGAGATCGTAGAAGAAATCGGTGGCGGCGTGCCGAACGGCAAGAAGTTCAAGGCTGCTCAGACAGGCGGTCCATCCGGTGGATGTATCCCGGCAGAGCATTTTGATGTGCCGATCGACTATGATAACCTGATTGCGATTGGTTCTATGATGGGGTCCGGCGGTCTGATCGTTATGGATGAAGACAACTGTATGGTAGATATTGCCAAGTTCTTCCTGGAGTTCACTGTAGATGAGTCCTGTGGCAAGTGTACGCCGTGCCGTATCGGTACCAGACGTATGCTGGAGATTCTGGATAAGATCACAAAGGGCCAGGGAACCATGGAAGATCTGGACAAATTAGAAGAATTGTGTAATCATTTGAAAACAAATTCACTCTGTGCTCTGGGTCAGACAGCACCTAACCCGGTTATTTCTACTCTCAAGTACTTTAGAGACGAGTATATTGCACATATTGTTGATAAGAGATGTCCTGCAGGCGTATGTAAGGCACTGCTTCAGTACAAGATCGATGCTGATAAGTGTAAAGGATGTACGTTATGTGCAAGGACCTGTCCGGCAGATGCAATCATCGGCAGCGTAAAAGAGCCGCATATGATCAATCCCGAGAAGTGCGTGAAGTGTGGCGCTTGTATGGAAAAATGCCGTTTCGGTGCAATTTACAAAGAGTAATGGAGGATAGAAGAATATGGAGAATGTGAATATTAAAATCAATGGCTTAGATGTCTTGGCGCCGGCAGGTTCTACTATCCTTGAGGCAGCACGTGGAGCAGGAATCAAGATTCCTACACTGTGCTTCTTGAAGGACATCAATGAGATCGGTGCCTGCCGTATGTGTATTGTAGAAGTAAAAGGAGCAAGGAACCTGGTAGCTGCATGTGTCCATCCGATCAATGAAGGGATGGAGGTTCTGACGAACACACCGCAGTTGATTGAATCCAGAAAGCGCACACTGCAGCTCATCCTTTCCAATCATGACAAGAAATGCCTTTCCTGTGTAAGGAGCGGTAAGTGTGAATTGCAGGAGCTCTGTCAGGAACTGGGTGTGGATGATGAGGAACATTTTGCTGGGGAAAGCCCGCATTTTGAATTGGATGACAGTGCACCGCATATGATTCGCGATAATAATAAGTGTATTCTGTGCCGCCGCTGCTCTGCAGTCTGCGAGAAAGTACAGTCCGTAGGTGTCATCGGACCGAACAATCGTGGCTTTGCATCCTTTATCGGTTCCGCATTTGATATGGGACTGGGAGATACAAGCTGTGTATCCTGTGGACAATGTATTGCTGCATGTCCGACAGGTGCCTTATACGAGAAGGATTTTGTAGATGATGTGCTGGCTGCAATTGCAGACCCGACAAAGCATGTCGTAGTACAGCCGGCTCCGTCAGTAAGAGCCGCTTTAGGTGAAGAATTCGGTTATCCGATGGGAACTGATGTGGAAGGAAAGATGGCAGCCGCACTGCGCAGGATTGGATTCGACAAGGTATTTGATACTGATTTCAGTGCCGATCTGACTATCATGGAAGAGGCCAACGAGTTCCTTGGACGTGTGGTGAATGGAGGCGTACTGCCGATGATGACTTCCTGTTCACCAGGATGGATCAAGTACTGTGAACATTACTATCCAGATTTGATCGACCATCTGTCCAGTTGTAAGTCACCGCAGCAGATGTTCGGTGCAATCACCAAGACTTACTATGCAGAGAAGATGGGTATTGATCCGAAGGACATCGTCTGCGTCAGTGTCATGCCTTGTACGGCGAAGAAGTTCGAGATCGGACGTGATGATCAGAACGCAGCAGGCGTGCCGGATGTGGATATTTCCATTACTACAAGAGAGCTTGCGCGTCTCATTAAGAAGGTAGGAATCGACTTTAGAAGTCTTCCAGAGGAAGGATTTGATGATCCGCTGGGAGAATCTACAGGAGCAGCCGTGATCTTCGGAGCGACAGGCGGTGTTATGGAGGCAGCACTTCGTACTGCAGTGGAGACGCTGACGAAAGAAGAGCTGGCAAGCGTAGAGTTTACAGAGGTACGTGGTACAGAAGGAATCAAAGAGGCAACCTACCATGTGGCTGACATGGATGTAAAGGTGGCAGTCGCTTCTGGATTATCCAATGCGAAGGTTCTGATGGATAAGATTCGCGCAGGAGAGGCTGATTATCACTTTATCGAGATCATGTGCTGTCCGGGCGGATGTGTCAATGGAGGCGGACAGCCTCAGGTACATGCGGACGTGCGCAATTTCCAGGATGTACGTGCGATTCGTGCAAAGGTACTGTATGACAATGACGCTGCCAAGACACTGCGCAAGTCACATGACAACCCGTCGATCAAGAAATTATATGACGAGTATTTAGGAGAGCCGGGCAGTGAGAAGGCTCACCACATTTTACATACAAGTTATGTGAAACGCAGTATCAATTAAGGGTTAGAATCATCATTTTAGCAGGCCGCCTGTTCATACAACCGAACAGGCGGTCTTTTGCAGGGAGAGAATCATAAGAAGTTGTACAGGGAAATCGGATGCAGGAAGAGGGAGGCTGTTGATATGAGAAAAAGATTGTTAGGTCTGCTGCTTTGTGGGACAATCATACTGGGAATGTGCCTGAATGGCTGCAGCGCAGGAGAAAAGAAAGACCCGAAAGAAGCAGTGAAGAAGATAGTGCTGTCATCCCTAAAGCTAAAGGCGGAAGATTTTACAAATCTTCTGGAGGCGGGAATCCGTGAGACAGATGAGACAAATGATTTTGCTCTGTCCTTTCCAGAAGAGGCAAAGGAGGACTATCTGTATTTCCTGGGTACGGCTTATTCGAAAGTGAATATGAAGGTGTCCTCGATTGACGAAAAGGACGACAGTTATGTTGTCAGAGTTGGATTTGCCCCGTTGAATATTGAACTTTCTATGCAGGGGACGGAAGATACTTATATGGAAGCATTGGAAAACACGGACCAGGCTCAGGCAATCACAGAACTGATCACCCAGGGAAAGAAAGCGTTGAAGGAGGAGGCTGTGTACGATGATAAGACAGTCGTCGATTTCACGGTGAAAAAGAAGGACAGCTCTTTTGTGGTCTCTATGGAAGACGTGCAGAAGGTGAAAGAAACAGCCTTGACGGAGTATATGCAGCCCTACGAGCTGGTCAATGGAGTGCTGGATATACAGGACTATTTCACGGCCTATCTGGATGCGTCCTTCAAAGCGGAATTTGAGGAATTTATGATTCATACAGGCATGACGCAGGAGGAGATGCAGGAATGGTATGAGGCAGACGGCGCTTTTGAGGCTCCAGAGGAAATGACAGAAGCATACAAGGAACGATTTACGGCGGCATGTGAAGGTATTCTCAAACAGTGCGTATATTCGGTCGGCATTCCTAAGAAGCTGTCAGGCCGACTGGAATATGCTGTGGATGTGGAAGTTACGCCGAATTTAGGCTTTCGAAATTCATGGGAGGAGTTCCAAAGCCGCGTCTATCCAGATATTGATTCAGCAAGTGCCGCTTACGTGGAATGTCTGGAAAAATACGCTGCAGCACCAGTTTACGGAGAGAAGAAAGTGGTGGGAGTAGAACTGAATATGACATCGTTTATCAATCAGGAAACATCGGATGTCGATATGCTGATCGAAGAGATCTGCCCGCTGCCACAGTAAAAAAATAACAGGAGGAAGACAATCGCATGAGAGTAATTGATTTTAAGGATGCCAAGTGCCGGCACTGTTATAAATGTGTGCGTTACTGTATGGTAAAGGCAATATCGGTACAGAATGAACAGGCGCATATTTTAAAGGACCACTGTATTAACTGTGGCCGTTGTATGGAGATCTGTCCGCAGAATGCCAAGACATTTGCCAGCGATATGGAACGAGTAAAAGGCTACCTGCGACAGGGGTTTCGAACTATTATTTCCATTGCACCGTCCTATCTTGGGGTGTTGGAATTCGACCGCCCGGGACAAGTGGTGGATGCTCTGTTAAAGCTTGGCTTTTCAGAAGTCAGAGAGACCGCGGAAGGTGCGGCCATGGTGACGAATGAATATAAGAGGATCATCCGTGAGAATCAGATGCCGAACATTATAACCACCTGTTGTCCGAGTGTGAACGACCTGGTGGAAAAGTATTATCCAGAGTGTGTGGATCTGATGGCCCCGGTCGTCTCTCCTATGGTAGCCCACGGAAGGTATATCAAAAAGCTGTACGGGGATGATGTCAAGGTGGTATTCTTAGGCCCCTGCATTGCCAAGAAGCAGGAGGCAATTGGTGATGAGAGAGTCTTTGGAGCAATTGATGCAATCCTGACATTCGAGGAGCTGGCAATTTGGCTGGAGGAGGCAGGAATCAATATTCACGACTGTGAAGAACAACCCATGGGCAATCCGGATCCACAGGTCAACCGCTTGTATCCAATCAGCGGTGGTGTCGTTCAGTCTGTAATCGCAGAAGAAGAGGCGGATACCTACCATAAGGTCTATGTGGACGGTCTTGCCAATTGTATGGAGATGCTGGAGTGCCTAAAGCGTGGAGAGCTGGACCACTGCTTTATTGAGGCCAATGTCTGCGAGGGCGGCTGTACGAAGGGCCCGGCATCGGCCAGGTGGAATACTTCATATGTGAAAGCCAAGGTAAAGATCGAGAACGAGGTATCCCATAAAGCCGCCAGAAATCTACCAGATATGAGCATAGAGGAGCTGTATAAAAAGTTCCGGGATAACCGTCTGTCCGATGCAGTCCCCACAGAGGAGGAAATCCGGGAAATCTTAAAATCCACGGGGAAATATTCCGTGGAGGATGAGCTGAATTGTGGAGCCTGCGGCTATGCGACCTGCCGTGATAAGGCAATCGCAGTCTACCAGAATAAGGCAGAGCTGTCCATGTGTATGCCATATGCACTGACACAGGCAGAGTCGATGTCAAATGTGGTCATGGATGTGACACCGAACATGATTTTTATCATCGACGGAAGCCTGCGGATCAGAGAATGCAATAAAAAAGCGCAGGATCTGCTGGGCGTGGGACGAGAAGAGGCGGTACAGCGTTATATATTTGAATTCATAGAAGCGGGGGATATTGAGGAGACATTGCGGACCAAGGAACCAGTCATCCATAAGAAGATTCAATTGGAGCATGGCAGAATCACCGCAGAGGAGACAATCGTATATATTGAGAACTTGGATTCTGTACTCGTCACATTCCAAGACATCACTAGGGAAGAAAAACTGAAAGAACAGCGTTACAACTTAAAGGTAGAGACCGTGGAGATGGCCCAGAAGGTCATAGAAAAACAAATGATGGTCGCACAGGAGATTGCAGGTCTTTTAGGGGAAACGACCGCAGAGACGAAGGTGACGCTGACGAAGCTGCGTGATTCCATCCTCAACGAAGGGGAGGAATAAAAGATGAGTGTAAGTATCGATGTGGCATGGAAAAGCCTGAACAAGCATCATGAAGAATTGTGTGGAGACAAGGTGGAGATTTTAAAGACAGAGGATTCCGACATTGTTATCCTTGCGGATGGGATGGGGAGCGGTGTGAAGGCCAATATCCTGGCGACACTGACCTCTAAGATCCTGGGGACGATGCTCTATGAAGGAGCTGACATCGAGTCCTGTGTGGAGACAATCGCAAAAACGCTTCCAATCTGTCAGGTGCGGAAAGTGGCCTATGCGACCTTCAGCATACTGCAGATTTTTCATAACGGGGAGGCCTATCTGGTTGAATTCGACAACCCGGACTGTGTCTTCATCAGGGATAAAAAGATTATAAGATATCCTTATGAGGAGCGGATGATAGAAGGAAAGAAGATTCATGAATACCGCTTTTTGGTCAAACAGAATGACTGTTTCGTCCTGATGAGCGACGGTGTGATCTATGCCGGGGCAGGAGAAATTTTAAACCTTCAGGGCTGGACATGGGAGAGCATGGCGGAGTATACTCTTCAATGTACAAAAAAAACACTGTCGGCATCCCGTCTTGCAGCTCTTCTAAGCCAGGCATGTGATGACCTTTATATACAGAAGCCGGGAGATGATACGACCGTGGCAGTAGCAAGAGTCATTGAGCGAAGAGTCGTAAATCTTTTTACCGGGCCTCCGAAGGACAAAGAAGATGATGAAAAGCTGATGCATGCATTTATGCATATGGAAGGAAAGAAGATCGTCTCCGGCGGAACCAGCGCGAACATTGCGGCACGTGTTCTCCACAAGGATATTGTGACGAAGATTGATAGAACGAACCCGGATGTTCCCCCGATGGCAGAGATTGAAGGACTGGACCTGGTAACAGAAGGTGTGCTGACGCTGGGAAAATCCTTAAAGCTGTTGAAACGATATATCAACGATGAGTTCGATGTGGAATTTTTCGATGAATTAGATGCCAATAACGGAGCTTCAAAGCTTGCGAAGCTGTTGATTGAGGAATGTACCGAATTAAATCTCTTCATAGGGACTGCGGTGAATGAGGTACATCAGAGCTCGGAATTGGGATTTGACCTAAGCGTGCGGATGAATCTTGTAGACCAGCTCATTCATACGGTGGAAAAAATGGGGAAAAAGGTGACAGTGAAGTATTATTAAAAAATACAACTGGGAGGTTTTCATGGGACACAAAAGAAGATGGAAATGGCTGAAAATACGGTATCTTCTGTTGGCAGTTTTATTTTTTGTCTTATATGTTGTAGCTGGAATCATCATATCCTATATCAGACAGCCTAAGGTCAGCAGAGAATATCAGGAGTCCTTCCACCCGGAATCGTGCTATTCTGATACTGTTTCCGCAGACCGGGCCTGTGTGATAGAAGATAATACGGCAGCTCTTGAGGAACGGCTTCGGATGATCGGGCAGGCCAGGGAGCGAATCATATTATCGACCTTTGACTTCCATGCGGATAAGAGCGGGAAGGATGTGATCGCCGCACTGATTGAGGCGGCCAAAAGAAATGTGAAGATACAAATTCTGGTAGATGGCTTTTCGGCCCTGCAGCAGATGGATGGGAATGTGTATTTTTATGCATTGTCATCTATGGACAATGTAGAAATCAAGATCTATAACCGCCTGAATCTTCTGATGCCCTGGAAAAGCATGGGACGTCTCCATGATAAGTATTTAATCGTGGATGATGGTCTATATTTGCTCGGCGGGCGGAATACCTATGATTACTTTCTGGGAGATAACGGATATAAAAATTATGACCGTGACGTGCTTGTGTACTGCGGCGAGCCGGACAGTAAGGAAAGTTCTATCCATCAACTGGAAGACTATTTTCAGTCGGTCTGGAATCTGGATGTCTGCAAAACGTTTGGAAAAAAGGCAGGCATGGCAGAAAAAGCAAAGGTGAAAATGGCAAGGGAAGAACTGGAGAAACGTTGGAAGAAGCTTTTAAAAGAGTATCCGGTCATTCTGGAAAAGGCAGACTATATTGAGATGACTTATGAGGTCAATAGGATTACCTTGTTGAGCAATCCGACCCATGTATATGCAAAGGAACCGACCCTGTTCTATTCTCTGACGCAGCTTATGAAACAGGCACAGGAGGAAGTGGCGATTCACACTCCTTATATCATCTGCAATGACTGGATGTATGACTCCTTAAAAGAGGTCTGCAGTGAGAATAAAAAGGTCCTTTTGATGACCAATTCTGTGGCAAATAACGGAAATCCGTTCGGGGCATCTGATTATCAGAAAAACAAGGGGAAACTTTTAAAGACCGGTCTTGAGATTCACGAATATGAGGGCGGAGTATCCTACCATGGAAAAAGTATCACAATTGATGATGAGCTGGCGATCGTGGGCTCTTTTAACATGGATATGAGGAGTGCATATCTGGATACAGAACTGATGCTTGTCATCGACAGCCGGGATGTCGCCCGACAGCTGCGGGGATATATGCAGAGCTATGAAGAGGATTCTGTGGAGGCCCTGCCAGATGGAAGCTACCATGTGCCCGATGGGGTCGCCAGACAGAAGATCAGTAAGAAAAGGGAACAGAGGGTGAAGCTTCTGACTTTGTTCAATTGGTTCCGATTCTTAATGTAGAACAAGGGATGGATGGCCCTATAGACCTTTGCTTTACTACTTCGAGGTAGTGCGGTGAGGCGTACAACACAGTTTGAATCATAACGAAATACCCTTATATAGGACTTTTTATATGACAGAGTCCTATATAGGGGTATTTTATTTCCGGTTATACCGTTTTTAAGAAGTATTTTTGGCTGTTCTGCTTTCGCAGCTATTTAGTAACAACGTAGGTATTAGGATAAGATTTTCCGGTCAGGGTAATCTCTACAGAACCAACGGCTGTGATTCTGCCGTCAAAAATTCCATTGCATTGATCGTAACCGATTCTACCCAGCATTTCCTTTATTTCCTCTGGCTCTGTAATGGAAATTCCTTCGCCAAAATTATAGTCAGTGATTTCCGCTCTGGCATAGTTGTCAGCTTCGGAGTGTTCATTCGGATAGTAAGTCATGAACATGACATCCTTAGGATCGATTTCTGTCCGAAGCGGGTAACCATATTCCTCTAATTTGTCTAACGTATTCTGATAGGAACGGTAGATATAGAACCGATCTATCTGGGTCAAATCAGCTTCCACTGTGTTGACGGACTCGGCAAGATGGGTACCAGGAAATCCCAGGCTCAGCTCTCCTAATGGGGATTCATACTGCATATCTGGAATGTCCGCGGCGAGGACATCTTTCTTATAAGCCTCCAGAAGCTGGTCCTGCTGCTTGCGATCCAGTAAGAGTGTTATGGGCTGGTAGTAAATATCCTCCAAGGAGACATTTACGATTTTATCTGTTTGCAAATGGAAAATGGGAAATAGGAGTTTTCGGTAATCTTCGTCCTTGCAAAGCTGTGTAAGTGCCTGTAGTGCGGCTTCCCGGCTGACTGCGTATTGGCGGTAGGTATTTTTTCCGCCGCGGAGCTTATAGTGCAGTGTTACATTGATATAACCATAGCTGGAATCATTTTCTGTTACATTCTTCGGGGTGATGCCTTGTTTTAGATTCTGGATTCCTTCACCGGCCAGTTCATACAGCGGTGCATAATCGGTCACGCTAAACACATCCTTATCAGACTGTTGATGCACATAAGGCTGAAAATTTTCCGGGTAACTGAAATAGCTGGTCAGTTGGTCGCAGGAAAAGGAGATACTCTCCAGCTTGGTTTCTTTGGGCAGATAAGTATCGTAACCAAAGAGGTCAAATTTCAGGACACAGACGATGATGAGTATGGTTCCCAGGGAAAGTGCGGTCGAGAGTTTCCCGGACAACAGTTTTGTCAGATCCTGGTGATAAATGAATTCAATGATCATACAGAGCAGAATGACAGACAAAATGCTAAAAATAATGATCCAGTTCGTGCTCACCGAGTGATTAAAAAATTGAATCATTAATCCAATGAAAAGTGACGTGGGGACTGCAATCAAATACTTTATGATCGGCGCAGACTTGGGAAATGCAAGTGCATTTTCGGAAGCCTCTGCCGGATAACGCTTGCACAATAACAGAGCTGCAACTAGCAGGACCCCTCCCGCAATCAGCCCCAGTGCGATCCCAGACAACAAATTTTGGTTTGCGGTGTTCATAAGGGTCTGAGTAAATAGGGCTGCAGGGGAACAAAACTTTTCTGCCTTTAAAAGGAAAGAAGGTGTATTTTCTGACCAGGAATCGAAAAAGTTCTGTGCCAGTCCTATGGATAAGGTGGGAATGATACTTCCATAAATCATCAGAACCAGAGCTGCCAAGACGCCTGTTATGGTCTTTCCTGTCAGGAACATGGCGAGAATAGCAGTGTGATAACAAATCAAAAATCCGAGGATTCCCCCTGTAAGTGAGCTGATACACTGTCCAATAAAACCAGCAGTAATCGAAACACGGCTTCCTGCGATTACAATTGTGCCAAACCCGAACAGCAGGTAAGGAATGAGGAAAATCAAAAGCCCGCTGGTATAGGAGATCGCAAACCACTGTAATCGTTTTATGGGCATGCCATGATAGAAATCCTGCTTCTCTCTGGAGTGCAGATAGGTAAATCCTGTAACTGCACAGAGGAGAGCTAGAATAACGATCATAAGACTAAGTATAGGAAAGCGGATACCATTCAAAGCTCCAGGAGTGTAATGTATGATCTGTTCCTCTAAAAACTGTGTTCCAGAAGCAGAAGCCAAAACCGCCTGCTGCCGAAAACCGTCAATTTTGAGCAGCAAAGAAATAGGCATCAGGAAAAATAAAGCAGCAGCAGTCAGGGCTGCAAGCCATCCCCGGTGTTTGATATCAGATTCTATAAATTTAAAGTAAGAGATTTTTGATGTCATATCCGGCTACCTCCGTTTCGCTGATAAAGATTTCTTCTAAAGTAAGAGGGAGAACCTCCGCAAATACAGGATGTTTCTGATTTACACATTGAAGAAGTACTTCCTTTGTTCCTCTCGCAGTGAGCAGGAGCAGTGATCCTGTCTTTTCATAATGCAATATTTCAAGCTCCTGTAAAAGCTGTTGTTCCAGGGCTTCATCCGGGAGGACACATTGGATCTTATGCACCTGGTATTTGAGCTGGTCGAGATCCTGGGTCAGCAATAGCTTTCCCTTATGAAGCAGTCCGATACTGTCGCAGATGTCTTCCAGTTCCCGCAGGTTATGTGAAGCAATGATAGGGGTGAAATCCCGCTGTGTCAGTTCTGCTGCGAACAGTCCTTTTACCGCCTGCCTGACTACCGGGTCCAGCCCGTCGAAGGTCTCATCGCAGAGCAGATATCTGGCACCGGAGCACAGACCCAGCAGGATGGACACTTGCTTTTTCATTCCCTTAGAAAAAGAATTCAGCTTTCTGGAAAAGGAAAGCCCCAGTTTTTCTGCCAGGGAATCAAACTGTTTCTGGTCAAAATTTGGATAGACCATGGCATAATAATCCCTCATGGAAGCTGCGGTGGAATTTGGGAAAAAATAGGGACTGTCAGATAAAAAGCAAAGGTCCCCCTTTATCGCAGGATTTTCAAATACTGGCTGACCGTCAATGAGGAGACTTCCTCCATCCGGCTTTAATATGCCTGCGATCAGCCGCATCAGCGTACTCTTACCGGCCCCATTACTGCCGACCAGTCCAAAAATCAGATTGTCCTGGATGACTGCGGAAATATGGTCGATCGCATGAACATCCTGGAAAGTCTTATCAATATTCGTTAATTCAATCATGTTCAACCTCCTTACGATAAGATTGTTCAATGAAGCTTCTGCATTCCTCCATGGTAATTCCAAGCTCCTTCCCATAATGGAGCAGCTCATCTAAATCCTGAAAAAAAGCCTCTTTTTTCTCCTCTGCCAGCTTGCCGGTGCCGGAGACAAAATTTCCGCGTCCCTTCACAGGGTAGATATATCCCTGCTGCTCCAACTGCGTATAAGCCTTCTGAATCGTATTCGGATTAATCGAAAGCTGCACTGCAAGGGAGCGGACGGAGGGCATCTGGTCATCCGGTCTGAGCACGCCCTTTAAAATGAGCATCTGGAAACGCTCCACGATCTGCTCATAGATGGGCGCCCTGCTTTGATAATCAATTGTAATCATGCGGACCTCCTGTCTAAAAGGTGTATCAAGTGTACTATCTCAACTAATACACTAACCATATCACGAACACCTAAAGAAGTCAAGCCAGGAATTACTTTAAAATGCAGTCCCCCGCCCTTGCTGCCCGGTTTCTCCCCCTTTCCTCTGGCGTCCCTTCTACTTTACGAGAGAATCCATCTCCCAAATTTTCTCTTGTGGGATTTGGAATTTAGTGCTATGATTGACAACAGTGATATTTCACATTAAATTTTACAAGGAAAGGAAACGAGAAACGTGACCTATAAAGAAGCAAGGGTATATTTGGACGAGGTGTCGAAATACGGAAGTGTACTTGGCTTGGATACGATTCGAGGTCTGTTGCGTGAGCTTTCAAATCCGCAGGATGAGTTAAAGTTCATACATATCGCAGGAACGAATGGCAAGGGATCTGTGCTTGCATACACTTCAACAATTTTAAGTGAGGCAGGGTACAAAACTGGCAGATATGTATCACCAACAGTGGTTTCCTATTTGGAGCGGATTCAGGTAGATGGACAATGGATACCGAAAGAGGAGTTCGCAGAATTAGTGGAAGAGGTTCAGAAAGCTATTGCACGTATGGAAACTTTAGGTGAGGCAAGCCCCACAGTTTTTGAAGTTGAGACGGCGATAGCTTTTTTGTATTTCAAAAAGATGAAGTGTGATGTGGTGGTCCTTGAGACTGGGCTGGGCGGCACACTGGATGCGACTAATATTGTAGAGAATACGATCGCGGCGGTATTTGCATCGATCAGTCGGGATCATATGGGATTTCTGGGAGATACGCTGGAGGAAATCTCAAAAAATAAGGCAGGAATCATCAAGCCAGGCTGTTTTGCCGTGACGGCGGTTCAGAAGCCGGAGGTGATGAAGGTCCTTAAGAATAAGGCGGATGAATGCTCTGTCAGGATGTATACGGCAGATTTGGCAAACGTAGATATCATAAAAGAAGGCTGGGACGGACAGCGGTTCTCATATGGGGACTGGAAGAATATTGAGATTGGATTAGCCGGAAGCTATCAGATCGTGAATGCGATTACGGTGCTGAGATTGATAGAAGGGCTGAACGAGAATGGATTTTTGGTTCCAGAGAAGGCAGTCAGGGATGGCTTTCAAAAAGCAGTCTGGCCGGGAAGGTTTACATGTATTGGAAAGAAGCCGCTATTTATCATAGACGGGGCACATAATGAGGATGCGGCCAAGCAGCTTAAGGCAACAGTAGAACGCTATTTTCCAGAGAAGGATCTGATCCTAATCATGGGGGTCTTCAAGGACAAAGAATATGATAAGATTGCGCAGATCATGGCACCTTTGGCAAAGCAAATTTATACAGTGGACCTGCCGGATGAAGGGCGGACTTTGAAGGCGGAAGAATTGAAAGAAGCTGTGAAGCCTTATTGTAAGGATGTGGAGGCTGTCTCAGATATTCCGTGCGCAGTGGACCGGGCTTACGGGTCCGCGAAAGAAGAGGATGTGATTCTGGCGTTTGGCTCCCTGTCTTATTTGGGACAGGTGATGCAGTTGGTGGAGCTAAGGAAGGAGAAATCATGATAGATCAGGAGAAAATAAAACAGGCAGTGCGGCTTCTATTAGAAGGAATCGGAGAAGATGTGAACCGCGAAGGTCTCGCAGAGACACCGGATCGGATCGCACGGATGTATGAGGAGCTGTATGGAGGGATGTATGAGGATGCACAGGAGCATCTAAAGAAGACATTTCATGTAGATGACAATGAGATGGTGATTGAAAAGGACATCACTTTTTACTCCACATGTGAACATCATCTGCTTCCATTTTATGGAAAAGCACACATTGCCTATATCCCGGACGGAAAAGTAGTGGGCTTAAGCAAGCTTGCAAGAACGGTGGAAGTGTTTGCCAGAAGACTGCAGCTCCAGGAACAGTTGACAGGACAAATAGCAGATGCGCTCATGGAGAGCTTAAGACCAAAAGGGGTTCTTGTCATGATTGAGGCGGAGCATATGTGCATGACGATGCGGGGAATCAAAAAGCCGGGAAGCCAGACGGTCACGGTCGTAAAGCGAGGGGCATTTTTGGAAAATAAAGAGCTTACAGATCAATTTTTCCAGATGATGCGTTAACTAAGAGTCGAGATGGGAAAATCCAGGAAAGGAGTGTCTATGGAGGCAGTTGAGAAAATCAGGAAGCATCCGCTCTATATAGCATGCTATCAAAGAGTGGAGGAAGCGGAAAGCGAAAGAATTTTCTGCAGGCACCAGATCACACATCTTTTGGACACGGCGAGGATTGCCTATATCCGTAATCTGGAAGATCATTTGAATATAGACAAGGCAATCATCTATGCAGCAGCGTTTTTGCATGATCTTGGAAAGTACCGTCAATATGCGGATGGAACGCCTCATGAAGAGGCCGGGGCAGAAATTGCGGCTGAGATATTAAATGATATTGATGACTTTACGGAGAAAGAAAAGCAGGAGATCATTCAGGCCGTGCAGGAACATCGCCGCATAAAAGAGGGGATGTCTGTCCTGGGAAGACTTCTGTGTGAAAGCGATAAATTATCCAGAGCATGCTATGCTTGTCCGGCAGAGGCGCAGTGTAATTGGAGCGAGGATAAGAAAAATATGCATGTGAAACTGTAAAGGCCTGACAGTAGAGATGCAGGGAGAAATCCTTACAAAAGGCAGAAGAAAGCATTTTGAGGAAAGACAAGAAAGGATTTGGCAGACAGATGAGAATTGGCAAAAGAGAATTTGATACAGAACAGCATACATATATTATGGGGATTTTAAATGTGACACCGGATTCATTTTCAGACGGTGGAAAATACAACCAGATGGATGCGGCACTGAAACATGCAGAAGAGATGGTGAAAGAGGGAGCGGATATCCTGGATGTCGGCGGAGAGTCTACCCGTCCGGGGCACGAGCAGATTTCGGACCAGGAGGAGATCGAGCGGGTGGCACCCGTGATTGAAAAGCTGTCTGCACAGTTTGATATCCCGGTTTCCATAGATACTTATAAAAGCCGGGTAGCCAGTGCGGCATTGGAGGCCGGAGCGGTCCTGGTCAATGATATCTGGGGCTTAAAATATGATGCGAAGATGGCAGATGTGATTGCTAAGAGCGATGCAGCGTGCTGTTTGATGCATAACCGTGAGAAGGCAGAATACGTGAATTTTCTGCCAGATGTACTGATGGATCTGCAAAAGAGCGTGGAAATCGCCAAAAAGGCAGGCATCGCTAAAGATAAGATTATCCTGGATCCAGGAGTGGGATTTGGGAAGACGTATGAGATGAATCTGGAGATCATAAAGCAGCTCAATCGCCTGAAATGCCTGGAATATCCGATTCTTCTTGGAACATCCAGAAAGTCAGTGATTGGACGGACACTGGACCTGCCGGAGAATGAACGGGAAGAGGGGACTCTGGTGACGACAGTCATGGGAAGCCTGAACGGATGTGCTTTTGTGCGGGTACATGATGTCAAGGCAAATAAGCGGGCCATTCAGATGACAGAGGCAATCATGGGAGAACATGCAGTATAACCCAATGAAGAGAGCAACAAAGCAGATTTCAAAGATCTGTGTTGATAACGGGAGAGAAAGATGGATCAGATTAAAATAGAGAATTTAGAAGTATTTGCGAAGCATGGTGTTTTCCCGGAAGAGAATGTGCTGGGACAAAAATTCCTGATTTCGGCAACTCTGTATACGGATACCAGACATGCGGGAAAGACGGATGACCTTACGGCTTCCATTCATTATGGGGAGGTCAGTCAGTTTATCGATGCATATATGAAGGCGCATACATATCAGTTGATCGAGCGGGTGGCAGAGAGCCTGGCAGAAGAGCTTCTCCTGCATACAAAGCATCTGCAAAAGATCGAGCTGGAAGTGAAGAAGCCATGGGCACCGGTGGGGCTTCCATTGGAATCGGTGTCTGTAAAGATTCTTCGAAAATGGCATACAGCCTATATTGCCCTTGGTTCGAATATGGGAGAAAAGCAGAAGTATCTGGATGGGGCTGTAAAAGCTCTGGACAGCCGGAAAGATTGCCAGGTGGAAAAGAAATCTTCCTGGCTTATCACTCCACCTTATGGTGTGACAGAACAGGATGACTTTTTGAATGGATGTTTGAAGCTAAGGACGTTGTTGAGCCCAGAAGAATTGCTGGAAGTCCTGAATCAAACTGAAAAGGAAGCCGGACGGGAACGAATCATTCATTGGGGACCTAGGACCTTGGATCTGGATATTATTTTTTATGATGATCTGATCTTGGAGACAGATACACTGTGTATTCCGCATGTGGAGATGCATAAGAGAGATTTTGTGTTAAAGCCGCTGCATGAAATCGCGCCTTATAAACACCATCCGGGGAATGGAAAGACAGTACGTGAGATGTTGGAAGAAATACAGAAATGAGAAAATACGCCCCGATGCAAATGCACCGGGGCGTATTTTAATCTCATTGGGGAAGCAGCAAAGCGTATTTTGAGTATCCGCTTTGACAGAACCATTTCGTTTCTATTTGAAAGCTGATTGATCGTTTACAGTAATTGCTCAAAGGTGTCATAAAAAGCAGGATAAGAGACATTTACACAGTGACTGTCCAGGATGTTCGTATTTCCTTCGGCTATAAGAGCCGCAATGCTGAAAGCCATGGCAATCCGGTGATCTAAAAGCGTGTGGATCGTGGCGCCATTAAGAGGCCTGCCCCCGTCAATGATCATACCGTCAAAGGTCGGGGTGACGCGGCATCCCATGGCTGCGAGGTTGTCAGTAACAGTTTCGATCCTGTCAGTTTCTTTCACCTTCAGCTCGGACGCATCCCGGATGACGGTCGTGCCTTCTGCCGCAGCAGCCATGACAGCAATGATCGGAATTTCATCGATCAGAGTCGGGATGATATCTCCTTCTATCGTAGTACCGTGAAGCTTACTCGTGCGGACCAGGATATCAGCGATGCGTTCTCCGCCTTCGATCCGTTCGTTCAGGAGCGTGATATCACCGCCCATATCCTCACATACCTTTAAGATTCCAGCACGCGTCGGGTTGATTCCAGTATTTTTGATCAGGATTTCTGAATCGGGTACGATCAGCCCAGCGGCGATGAAATAGGCAGCCGATGAAATGTCTCCCGGTACAGTTATTTTCTGCCCATATAATTCTTCGCAGGGGCGGATATAGGCGGTCGCCCTTGTGGAATCTAACTCGTGTGCTGTCCTTAGATCAGCACCGAATTCCTTTAGCATCAATTCCGTGTGGTTCCGAGAAAGGCTTGGCTCGGTGACAGAGGTCTCTCCGTCGGCATAGAGTCCGGCGAGCAGGATACAAGATTTGACCTGTGCGGATGCGACCGGTGATTCATAATGAATGCCGTGGAGCTTCCCCTTGGCGATGTAAAGCGGCGCACAGCCATTGCGCAGGATGCTGGAAATATTTGCTCCCATTTCAGTCAGCGGATCGATGATCCGTTTCATTGGCCGGGAATTGAGAGAATGGTCACCGGAGAGCTTACAGTCAAAAGGCTGTCCTGCCAGGATGCCTGAAATCAGGCGGGTGGTCGTGCCGCTGTTCCCTACATCCAGAATATCATTCGGAGCTCTAAGGCCATGCAGTCCATTTCCATGTACTGTGATGACATCTCCATTCTGCTGGATATCGATCCCGAGTCTGCGAAAACAGTTGATCGTTGCCAGACAGTCAGCGCCCTCCAGAAAATTATGTATTTCTGTTATTCCCTTGGCGATTGACCCAAACATGATGCAGCGGTGGGAAATCGATTTATCACCGGGAATCGTTACTTCTCCTCTTAATCCTGTAATATTTGTTAATTCCATAAAATTGTATATCCTTTCTGTATCTTTGAAGCCTCGTATGTGTTGGTATGAATCATGCTGCAGATACCAAAAAAACAGTGGTGCGGCAGCGCATTTTCCTTAGACTTCATAAACGATGTATCGGTATTTCTTTAATAATTCTGCTGCTTTACTAGAAGAGGTCTCATCATAGAACTCAATCCGCAGGACCCCTTCCTCGAATTCTCTGTTATGTACGATTCCGATATTCTTAATACTGATGTTATTGCTCGCCAGAATGGTCGCGATCGTAGCAATACCTCCGGCCTCATCAATAATGTCACAGTAGAGTGCAAACCGCTTTTTGATCGGTCCGGCGGAGCTGTTCGGCATGGAATCCCGGTAGTCTTTAGAATCCTCGAACATGGAATAAAGCTGCTGCTCAGATTCCTCATCAACGGCATCCTTTGCTCTCTTTAGGACTTCAATATAATCCCCGAGAATGCGGGAAATATTTTTCTTGTTTTTTAGGCAGATCTGCTGCCACATGATCGGAGAGGAGGAGGCGATTCGGGTGATGTCTTTAAAACCTCCGGCCGCCAGGCTCTTCATCAGTTCGTCTTTTGTATCTGTATCATGCACAAAATTCACCAGACTGGAGGCGATGATATGGGGAAGATGGCTGATGGTCCCTGTGACATAATCATGCTCCTCATAATCCAATATAATCGGAAGGGCCTTGAGCGCTTCCACAAAATTCCGGTAAGCTTCCACTTTTTCTTTCAGTACTTTTGCAGAGGGCGTCAGAATATAGTAAGCATTTTCAATCAGAACGGGCTTTGAATTCACAAATCCACTTTTTTCAGATCCCGCCATTGGATGTCCGCCGATAAAATTCTCTTCCATCCCCAGCCGGATCACTTCCTCATGGATAGAAGTCTTCACGCTCCCTACATCCGTTAGAATACATTCCGGTGAGAGAAAATCCTTCAACTGTGTCAGGTAAGCCGTATTATAAGCAATCGGTGCACAGAGAAAAATATAACTGCACCCTCTGAAATTTTCATCAATAGAGGAACAGGAGGTGTGGATCGTCCCTTCCTGGACCGCCAGTGCCAATGTCTCCTTGCTCTTATCAAAAGCCAGCAGCTCATAATCTGGAAAATACTGCCGGATCGCCTTAGCAATGGAACCTCCGATTAACCCCAGACCAATAAATCCAATTTTTTCAGCCATATACATCTAGTCCTTTCTGGTAGTATTCAAAGTAAAATCACATAAAACAGTTTAACATCTTAATGCGAAAAAGTAAACGAAGAGTTCATCCCTATTATCCAAATTTATTTGTTAAAAATTCATAAATGAGTTGTAATGATGAGAGTTTTTTAGTACAATATACACATAACACGTGTGCGCCGGAAGTACAATATAAAGCATGCGCATAATAACGACACACAAGGAGGCAGCAGCATGAAGGTTTACAGAACAGACGAGATTAGAAACGTAGTATTATTAGGCCACGGCGGAAGTGGCAAGACGAGCCTGGCAGAGGCTATGTTGTATGTATCAGGGGCAACCAACCGTATGGGTAAGATCTCTGATTCCAATACGGTTAGTGATTTCGATAAAGAAGAGCAGAAGCGCGGATTCTCTATCAGCACGACTCTGATCCCGATCGAATGGGAGAAGGCTAAGATCAATATTCTGGATACTCCGGGGTATTTTGATTTTGTCGGCGAGGTAGAAGAAGCAGTGAGCGCAGCGGATGCAGCAGTTATCGTCGTATCCGGTAAGGCTGGAGTGCAGGTCGGTACGGAGAAGGCCTGGGAACTATGTGACAAGTACAATCTCCCTCGTATGGTATATGTAACAGAGATGGATGTGGATGATGCAAGTTTCCGTCAGGTCGTGGCAGATCTGACAGAAAGATATGGCAAGAAGATCGCCCCACATTTCCAGCCGATTCGTGAGAATGAGAAGCTGGTCGGATATATCAATGTAATCAAGAATGCAGCCAGAAGATATACAGGTATCGGACAGAGAGAAGAGTGTGAAATTCCAGATTACTGTCTGCCGAACCTTGAGATTTTGAGAGATTCCCTGATGGAAGCTGTTGCTGAGACAAGTGACGAATTCATGGAAAGATATTTTGCAGGGGAAGAGTTCTCCGTGGAAGAGATTCGTGCAGCCATGCGTACAGAGGTTATGGATGGAGATATCGTTCCGGTAGCTATGGGATCTAATATCCAGGCACAGGGAGTTGCCAACCTGCTTTCTGATATCGTAAGATTCTTCCCGAGTCCAGACAGAAGAAGCTGTGCAGGATTGAACCGCAGGACGAATGAGATATTTGAGGCAAATTACGAATTCTCCAAAGCAAAGAGTGCATATGTATTTAAGACAATGGTTGACCCATTCATCGGTAAGTATTCCTTCGTAAAGGTATGCTCCGGTGTTATCAAGGGCGACGACATTCTTTATAATGCAGATACAGATTCAGAAGAGAAGCCGGGCAAGATCTATACCATGTGTGGCAACAAGCCATCCGAGGTGTCAGAGCTGTTTGCCGGTGATATCGGTGCGATCGCGAAGCTGTCCAATACACGGACCGGAGATACACTTTCTACGAAGGCGACACCGGTATCCTTTGCGAAGACCGATTATTCCGTTCCTTATACATATATGAAGTATTCGGTCAAGACAAAAGGGGACGATGACAAGGTTTCACAGGCACTTGCTAAGATGATGGCAGAGGATATGACATTAAAGGCTGTGAATGACAGCGAGAACCGTCAGTCTTTACTTTATGGTATGGGGGACCAGCATCTGGAGATCACAGTCAGCAAGCTTGCATCCAGATATAAAGTAGATGTCATACTGGAGATGCCGAAGGTGGCATTCCGTGAGACAATCCGCAAGAAATCAGATGTAGATACGAAGTATAAGAAGCAGTCCGGAGGACATGGACAGTATGGTCATGTTAAGATGAAATTCGAGCCGTCCGGTGACTTAGAGACACCTTATGTATTCGAGGAGATGGTAGTCGGCGGAGCTGTTCCGAAGAATTATTTCCCGGCTGTTGAAAAGGGATTACAGGATTCCGTCTTAAAGGGACCTCTTGCTGGATATCCGGTCGTAGGTGTGAAGGCGATCCTTTATGATGGATCTTATCATCCGGTTGATTCTTCAGAGATGGCATTCAAGACTGCAACGATCCAGGCATTTAAGAAAGGATTTATGGAGGCAGGCCCGGTACTTCTCGAACCGATCGCTTCCTTAAAAGTCACGGTACCGGATGAGTATACCGGTGATGTCATGGGAGACCTGAATAAGAGACGTGGACGCGTTCTTGGAATGAATCCTACCGCAGGCGGCAAGCAGGTGATCGAGGCTGATATCCCGATGACAGGATTGTTCGGATACTGCACAGTTTTACGTTCCATGACAGGAGGACGTGGTACATATGCTTATGAATTTGCAAGATATGAGCAGGCTCCATCCGATGTACAGGAGAAAGAGATTGCTGCAAGAGCAGCGGAAGATTAGAGAAAGTAAAGAGGGTATTTCATGATATGTAGAGATATCCTGTAAAGAAGCTTCGCACTGGCTGTGAAAAGCGGCGGTGCGAGGCTTTTTATTATAGAAGAGGAAGTATAGAAAATAAGAGACTATAAAGAAATCTCCAAAATGATTGTACTTTCTATTTAAAAGTGCTATAATTGCTCTGCCATTATGGAAAAATAGCGATTACATACCTTATAGAGGTTCTCAATAAGGTGTAAGAATGAAGTTGAGGGTAGACAAATGAAGATAGTCATCATTGGAGACGGTAAGGTCGGATATAAACTGGCCAAACAGCTCTCCGCGGAAAATTACGATATCGTAATGATTGACAGCAATGAGAAGAAATTGCGTGCTGCTATTGACCGGCTTGATATTTTTTGCGTGACCGGTGATGGAGGAAGTGTGGCAGTACAAAAGGAAGCGGATGTTCCGCATGCGGATCTGGTGATTGCATGTACATCAACAGATGAATGCAATATGTTAAGCTGTCTGATTGCCAGAAGGCTTGGAGCAAGACATACGATTGCGAGGGTGCGCAACCCGATTTATTACCAACAGATCGACATTTTGAAAGAGGACCTGCATTTAAGTATGGCAGTGAATCCGGAATTGGCTGTGGCGGGAGAGATTGCCCGTCTTTTACTGTTTCCGGATGCAAGTAAGATCGAGACATTTGTAAAGGGCAGGGTGGAGCTGATTGAGTTCCCATTGTCAGAGAACAGCAAGCTGGCAGGAATGTCACTTGCCGATATGTACAACAAGTTCCAGATTAAGGTGCTTGTATGTGCGGTTGAGCGAGGGGAACATGTTGTGATCCCGGATGGTGAATATGTACTGCAGTCAGGAGACCGCCTTCATATTGCAGCATCCCATGTGGATATCGAATTGTTTTTCAAGATGCTTGGACGCAAGAGAGAGAAGATCAAGAAAGTACTGATCTGCGGCGGAGGCCGTGTCAGCTATTATCTGGCTACCCAGCTTTGTAAGATGGGAATGCAGATCAAGATCATTGAGAAGTCAGAAGAGAAGTGTGAGAATCTCTGTGAGCTTCTTCCGAAGGCTACGATTATTAATGGAGATGCATCAGACCATGACCTTCTGATTGAAGAGGGAATCCAGGATGCAGATGCTATGATCGCCCTGACGGGAATGGATGAGGAGAACATCATCATGTCCATGTTTGCGAAGAGCCAGGGTGTTTCCAAGATTATCGTCAAGGTCAATGAGGATCGAAGAGCACGGATGATTGAAGAGTTTGGCATTGACAGTATTGTATCAGCTAAGACCGCGACAGCGGATGCTATTTTAAGCTATGTGCGTGCCCGCAGGAATTCTCAGGGCAGCGCGAATGTGGAGACGATGTACCAGTTGATCGACGGAAAGGTCGAGGCCCTGGAATTCATCGTGAGATCAGAGACCACATATACGAACAGACCTCTGAAAGACCTATCACTCAAACCGAACAATCTGATCGCCTGCATTGCAAGGAAGCGCAGAATTATCATACCGAATGGCGATGATTGTATTCAGGTAGGAGATAATGTCATAATCATAACTATGGAGAAGCAGATTAGAGATATCCAAGATATCTTATTGTAGGTGTATAGAGATGAATTATAAGATGACAGTTTTTATCATTGGTAAAATGCTGGGAGTGGAAGGTGCGCTTCTTCTAATTCCTGCTATGGTTGCATTTCTATATGGTGAAAAAAGTGGATTGACATTTTTAATGGTGAGTGTAGTCTTGTTCCTGATTTTCTTTGTTTTTGGAAGAAAAGTACCGGAGAATAAGACGATATATGGAAAAGAGGGGCTTGTGATCGTCGGTTCCGCATGGATTTTGTGGTCCTTGTTCGGAGCCATGCCATTTACTCTTTCCGGGACAATTCCGAATTATCTGGATGCGTTTTTTGAAACTGTTTCAGGATTTACGACGACAGGGTCTACGATTCTGACCGAAATTGAAAGCCTTCCAAAGGGAATGCTGTTCTGGCGAAGCCTGACACATTGGATCGGTGGAATGGGAGTGCTGGTATTTGTTATGATGCTGACTTCTCTGGATGATGAGAATTCCATGCATCTGATGCGTGCCGAAGTACCGGGGCCAGAGGCCGATAAGCTGGTGCCCAAGGCAAGAAGCACGGCCAAGATTCTGTATATGATGTATTTTGTGCTGACAGCGGCAGAGGTCGTATTTTTGCTGTTTGGCGGAATGAACTTTTATGATGCTCTGATCCATGCATTCAGTACTGCAGGAACAGGTGGATTCTCCAATAAGAACAGCAGTATCGCCTTTTATGACAGCGCCTATATTGACGGTGTGATCACGGTGTTCATGATTTTATTCGGTGTCAACTTTAACCTATATTTCCTGATTCGTATGAAGGATTGGAAGACTGCGCTTAAGAATGAGGAGCTGCGGGCCTATCTGGGGATCATTGCAGGCTCTATTGCATTGATTACAGTCAATATCCTGAGTATGTATGGAAATATCATGCACGCATTCAGGTATGCGTCCTTCCAGGTCGCAGCGGTGATCACAACGACCGGATTCTGTACTGCGAACTTTGATTTGTGGCCCGAACTGTCGAAGGTCATATTGCTGGGCTTGATGGTCATTGGTGCCTGTGCAGGTTCCACAGGCGGTGGTATCAAGGTATCACGTCTGCTGATCTTGATCAAGAGTGTGAGGCAGGAAATTAAAAGGATGCTTCATCCGAAATCCGTGACACTTGTGCAGATCAATGGAAAAAAAGTAGGCAGAGATACGATGCACAGTGTATATATTTATTTTATTTGTTATATCCTGATTTTGATGGGATCTGTTTTTCTCGTCGCTTTTAATAATTATGATTTTACGACTACGTTCAGTGCCGTTATGACAACACTGAATAATGTCGGACCGGGACTGGCTCAGGTCGGACCGATTGAGAACTTTTATGACTTCTCGCCATTATCCAAGATTGTATTCTGTCTTGATATGCTGGTGGGAAGGTTGGAGATATTCCCATATCTTCTTTTATTATCACCTGACCTGTGGAGAAGAAAATTCTAACAGGATGTAACAACGACGTAATGAGACAGGCAGAAAGGGAAAAGTATGAAAAAAGGAAAAATGAAACTGTTGGCGGTCATCGGAGTTATTTTGCTTGCGGCGATTTACTATTATGTGGCGCTGCCTGCAATCAATATCCATTCCACGGATTTTTGGATGTTTTTGATTGTGTTGATCATTGTGATCGCACTGATCTATGTCAGACGCAAGAAGCTGAACCGGTATGAACTGAAAGAGTCAAAGGGACTTAAGGTCATCGGAGGACTCTTGATTATTGTAATTGCCGCTTATCTGATTGGTTCACTGTTGTCTTCTCCAATTGTAAATGCGAAGAAGTATCAGAAGCTTCTGACTGTAAAGGACGGCGAGTTCACAAAGGATATTGAGGAATTGTCATTTGACCAGATTCCACTTCTGGATAGAGACTCTGCTGCAATTCTCGGAAACCGTAAGATGGGAAGCATGGTCGACATGGTTTCACAGTTCGAGGTTGATGAGCTGTACAGCCAGATCAATTTCCAGAATCAGCCGGTGAGAGTCTCCCCTCTGAAATATGCCAACCTGATTAAATGGCTGACGAATATGAAGGATGGAATTCCGGCCTATATCAAGATCGATATGGCAACACAGAATACGGAGCTCGTTAAGCTAAAGGAAGGTATGAAATATACCACAAGTGACCATTTGAACAGGAATATTTATCGTCACTTAAGATTTAAATATCCGACCTATATTTTCAATGATCTGAGCTTTGAAATCGATGATGAGGGTGTACCGTACTGGATTTGTCCAGTGAAGAAGTTCAACATTGGCTTGTTCGGGGGAACGACGATCGGTCGTGTTGTATTGTGCAACGCCGTGACAGGAGAAACCACAGATTATAAAGTCGAGGATGCTCCAGAGTGGATTGACAGGGCATATTCCGCG
Source organism: Faecalicatena faecalis (assembly GCF_012524165.2). Lineage (GTDB taxonomy): Bacteria > Bacillota > Clostridia > Lachnospirales > Lachnospiraceae > Faecalicatena_A > Faecalicatena_A faecalis. The sequence continues at coordinate 12,663 of NZ_JABACJ020000007.1, read as the reverse complement.
GATCTGTTGGTAGAGCTGTATGATTATTATGGAAGCTTAAAGCATGGTTATTTCAATAGTATTTTGGGACAGAAAGACTGCTTAAAGACAACGACCGGCTATAATTACCTTGCCATCGACGATGATGTATGGGTATACACAGGTGTGACATCTGTCAGCGGCGACCAGTCTAACGTTGGGTTCGTGCTTATGAATCAGCGTACGATGGAGACCAAGTTTTATGAGGTAGAAGGGGCGACCGAAGATTCTGCGATGTCCTCTGCAGAGGGGCAGGTGCAGAACCTGAAATATGTGGCGACATTCCCACTGCTTTTAAATATTTCCGGGGAACCGACTTATTTCATTGCATTGAAGGATGATGCAGGACTTGTGAAGAAATACGCGATGGTAAATGTTCAGAAGTATCAGATCGTAGCCATCGGAGATACGGTCAGTGCCTGTGAAGAGGCATATACCAAGCTGATGTATGACAACGGAATCAAAGAGGTAGAAAAAGATACCCGTGAGATCGAGACCATGAAGGCGAAGATTACGAAGATCGCTCAGGGCGTCATCGAGGGCAATTCTCATTACTATATCATGATGGAAGGTTCTGATGATATTTTCGATGTATCTGTAGTGGACTTCATCGACATTATCAAATATGATGTCGGAGACGAAGTGACGATCGAGTACAAAAAGGGTGAAGAGAGCAATACCGTCCTTTCTCTGAATGGAAAAGAGAAGAGTGGGACAGTTTCCTCGGAAGAGAACAACGAAGAGGAAGCTGTTCAATAGAACAAAATAGTACGGCAAAGAAAAAGAAGGCCATGACATGGCTGAGAGTAATAGTGTGTCTGTAAGAGAAGCGGGCAGAACGTAAAAGGGTGAGAACGGCATATGCCGGACTCACCTTTTTACGTTCATTTCTGCGGTTTTATAAGGAGATATTCAGTTCAAGTAAGGTAAAGGGAGAAAAGGATAGGCGGTTGAAGCGGAAAGGTAATTGACAATACGAAAGATTAGTTATATAATACATATGACTAAATAATAGTAAATAGTCATATAGTTTGGAGGGATGGATATGCCAAGGTTCAGTGACACGGAAAAAGAGAGAATAAGACAAAAGATGATGCAGGAGGGGGAACGGCTTTTCACCACATTTGGAATTAAAAAGGTATCGATTGATGAAATCGTACAGGCGACCGGGATTGCGAAGGGGTCTTTTTATTCCTTTTATACCAGTAAAGAGCATCTGTATATGGACATTGCAGGAAGCCTGCAGATGAAGATGTGGCGTGAGATGGATGAATTTTTGGAAGAAAACAAATTACTTCCGCCCAGGGAACTCTGCAAGCAATGCTTCTTATGGATGTTTCGGAAGCTGGAGTCTTACCCGATGTTAAAGCAGGCGGATAGTGAGACTGCCGAATACCTGTACCGCAAACTGCCGCCGGAGGTCATCGCGGCCCATACAAAGGACGACAGCCATGAACTGGATCAATTGCAGAAATATGGAGTTCATTTCAAATGTGGGATTGATATTGCAACGAAGACATTGCAGACACTTGCCATTAGTTTCCTGAATCTACAGCAGGATACTGCTGCTGACCAACAGACAATCATGGGAATCATTTTGGACGGTGTATTAAAGGAGCTGATAAGTGATGAAAGTGATTGATGTTCAGAATGTATTTTTAAAGTATCCGTCGTCCAAAAGAGATACGATCAAAGGAATCACCTTTGACGTAGAGGAAGGCGAGATATTTGGGTTTCTTGGTCCCTCCGGTGCAGGCAAAAGTACCATGCAGAAAATACTGACGGGGACCCTTCGGGATTACCGCGGCAGTGTCCGTATTTTCGATATGGAGATGCGGCAGAGAACAAACGATTATTATGAAAAGATAGGTGTGGACTTTGAGTTCCCTAATTTCTATGGGAAATTTACTGCCATAGATAACCTGAACTATTTCGCATCCCTTTATTCCACCAGAGCAACGGATCCATTGGAACTTTTAGAGAGAGTAGGGCTTTTAGGTGATGCAGATAAAAAAGTATCCAGCTTTTCAAAAGGGATGAAGATGAGGCTGGGGTTCATAAGAGCACTGCTGCATGATCCCAAACTGCTCTTTTTAGATGAGCCGACCAGCGGACTTGATCCCTCAAATGCGAGAATATTAAAGGACATGATACTGGAGCAGAAAAGAAAGGGGAAGACCATTATACTAACGACCCACAACATGCATGATGCGGAGGAACTCTGTGACCGTGTCGCATTTATCGTGGATGGAACGATTCAAACAATGGATGCACCCCATGCTCTGCGTAAGGGCGGGACCAATACAAGAGTAATATACAGTTACATGGACCATGGAAAAGAAGTTGAGAATATCTGCACTTTGTCAGGTCTGGCCGACTCGCAGGAATTTCAGAGAGCTCTTAAAGCTGGTGCTCTGACACGAATCCATTCAAAGGAGCAGACGTTGGAAGAGGTATTTATTGAGCTGACAGGAAGGAGACTGCAATGAGATTCCTGAATACATTGAAGAACGATATCCACTTTCAGATGAAATATGGTTTCTATTATCTATATTTCTTTTTCAGCATTCTTTACATTGCTGTCTTATTTTTCATGCCTGCAGAATATCAAAAAATAACGGCTTCCCTTATTATTTTGACAGATCCTGCGATGCTCGGGATTTTCTTTATCGGAGGAATCTGGCTGTTGGAAAAAGGAGAAGGGCTTCATCGGTTTTGGTGCATCTCACCTCTTACCCCTATGGAATATATTCTTTCAAAATCAATTTCACTGGCAGCGCTGTCTACCATATCAGCAGATCTGATTGTACTGACAGCGATGAGAGTCAGAGTGCACTTCGCATTTTTGTCCCTCGGGATCTTGGTGGGAGCAGTCGTTTTTAACCTGATCGGGCTGATGGTCGCATCTTATGCCCGCTCTGTAAATCATTATATGATAATTGTGGTATTACCTTCTGTCCTTTTGACCATACCGCCTGTTTTAACGGCATTTGGCATGACACATCCGCTGCTGGAGCTGTTTCCAGGCACAGCATTGTGGCATTTGATTGCCTTTTCCATCGGGATAGAACACAAAGCGAACTGGTGGATGTGGCTGAATTTGTTCTTTTGGTCTGGAATTCTGTTATATATAGTTGAGAAACGTATTAAAACAGCGTTGCAATCGGAAAGGGGCGAAGGTGCATGAGGCATACAAGGAAGCTTTTTAAAATAGGTTTAAGACAAATCCAGAAAGATGGCATGTTGCTCATTATGATACCAGCACCATTTCTGGCAGGAATTTTCTTTCGATTTGCAATTCCCGTTCTGAATCAGATTCTAGTATCGAAATTTTCCTTTTCTATCACGCCCTGGTATGGTCTGATAGACGGTATGCTGATTTGTCTGGCCCCTATGTTCGTGGCCATGATATCTGCATTCACGCTTTTAGAAGAACGAGACGAAGGAGTGAGTGCATTTTATCAGATTACTCCGGCAGCCGGATACTCCTATCTAACCGCGCGTATCGCTCTGCCGATGGTCTGGGCCTTTTTGGTCACAATCATCGTTACTGTGATTTTTCATCTCTCAGATCTATCCTTTGCTGTCATTTTCTTAAGTGCTGTTATCAGCAGCTTTACAGGAATATTTTTAGCGATGATGGTTGTTTCAATTGCGGGAAACCGGGTGGAGGGCCTGGCAGTGTCAAAAATGATGGGAATCAGTTTTATCGGACTTATTTTAATCTGGTTTATGCCTGCTCCATCTTATTATATAATCGCATTTCTGCCCTCCTTCTGGATCGGAAAAGTTTTGATGGACGGAGCAGACAGTGTTTCCTTTCTGTTTGGATTGATTACTTGTTTTCTATGGATTGCTATTTTTACAAGAAGATTTTTAAAAAGATTGTAGAAAAATATTTGCAAGAGATGAGTATCAGGACCGGAATGTAGTACATTGAAAATGCTCTTTCAGTGAGAATGTATGGCCGTTAAGCGAAGAGCTGTGGAAGGGATAGAATAGAAAAAAATGGATAAAATAAAAGGTACACCAGACAGCAGAAGCTGCCGATGTACCTTTTTAATATTTAGTTCAGGAAAGAATAGTCCGGTGATTCAGGATCTATATTGGTTATTTCACTCTTCTCAGCACTTACGCTAATGAAGAACTCAATATTATTTTCTCTGGAAATCTTATTCAGTTTTTCAAGGAAATAAGGGAGGCTGTCAAGGGAAATGTCTGCCTGCTTCAATACACCGTCAATAAAAATAGTCTCAATATCGTGGTTGCCGGCTACCATGCCGTATATGAAACCAACAAACTCCTCAAGAGTTGAGATGTCTTTGTAATCTGCCATACAGATTGCACGGACGTTAAAGTCTACGCTGTATGTATCACGATGACTCTTTTTAACTAAAACTACGTTACCGTTGGAAGTTTTCACCTTCTCATTTGCAAGTTCAATCATTTGTTGTGTCTTTCCGCTGCCCTTAGGACCTGTTATTAAATTTACCATGGCGAATCTCTCCTTTATGTATGTATTTGAGCCAACCTTTGCTCAGATATCTTATGACTATTATACACTAAAGTGCTGCCAGTAACAACTAAAAAAAGGATAAATTGCACAAAAAGAAAAAATAAAAATTGAAGTGATAAGAAGACTCATTTGAAGGAGGAGAATCGATGCCGGCGGAAGTCTTATTTTATTTTTTTCAACATAAGGATGCCCGGGTGAAGCTTGAGTTTCAGCTCGTATTCCAGTGTGCGCCATTTCTGAAAGGACTGAGGGCATCCTGTGGGATTATGGTGGAGAAGTCCTTATACCATGGGCTGGAGCCCATTTTTCAAGAAACGGGAATTACTTATAAAAAGCTGCTGGAATTGGAGGGGAAATACCTGATCCTGCTTTATAGGAGAAAAGAGTTGGGCGAAGCCTTAAGCCGCATAGGTGTCAGGAGTTTTCTGCGGGATTTTGGATATGAGGAGAGGGAACTTGAAAAGATGCTGAGACGTCTTTCTATGCGTACAGAATTATATACACAAGGTAAGAAGGGATTCCCACACGAAATCGGGGTCTTTCTTGGCTATCCAATAGAAGATGTGAAGGGATTTATAAAAAATGAGGGGAAAGGATATCTCATGACTGGATATTGGAAAGTGTACAGTGACCCAGTCAGAGCAAAATGGTTATTCCGCCAGTATGATGAGGCAAAAAACTATGCTGTCAATGAATTTTTGACGGGCATGAGTATCTATGAGATTGTACAGAATAGATGGTAAATCTGGAAATAAAGTTGCGAGACGTAGTCCTAGATAGATGGTTGATAAAGAGCGTCTAACTTAAAGCGCAGAGAGAATTTGATTGACAAATGCATTCCTTCACGCATAAGATAAGCTTATAAGTATGAAACTACAAAGAGGAATGGGGGTAAGTATATGAACCAGAACATGCTGATAGGAATACTCATTCCCTTCGCAGGGACAACATTAGGGGCAGCAATGGTGTTTTTTATGCGGAAGGAAATGAACGAAAAACTTCAGAAGGCCCTGTTGGGTTTTGCATCAGGAGTCATGATTGCGGCATCCGTATGGTCCCTTTTAATTCCGGCAATTGATATGGCAGAGGAAAGTGGGGGAGTCGCATGGATTCCGGCCGCAGTCGGATTCCTGCTCGGAATGGGATTTTTACTTTTGTTAGACACTGTGACACCGCATATGCATCTGACCGGGGATGAAGAAGGTGTGAAGTCTAATTTTAAGAAGACGACCATGCTGGTCCTGGCAGTCACTCTTCATAATATTCCAGAAGGAATGGCGGTCGGCGTCACCTTCGCGGGAGTTGCCACAGGAAATGCAACCATGTCCCTTGCAGGGGCGTTCGCCCTGTCGATCGGGATTGCCATACAGAATTTTCCGGAGGGGGCAATCATTTCTATGCCCTTAAGGAGTGAAGGCGCTTCAAAATCCAAATCGTTTCTGTATGGAACACTTTCTGGAATCGTAGAACCAATCGCGGCGGTCATCACGATTTTGCTGACTGGTCTGGTCGTGCCGATTCTTCCGTACCTGCTTGCATTTGCGGCAGGAGCCATGATCTATGTTGTGGTAGAAGAGCTGATTCCAGAAGCACAGGCAGAGCCGCATACTAATATCAGTACGATTGGAGTGGCAGTTGGTTTTACACTGATGATGATTTTGGATGTTGCACTGGGATAAAAAGGGGGACAGCCCTCTATGCTTAGTGAGCAAGCACCCACGCAGAAACTGTACATGCCTTTTAGCACGGCTGAATAGTTATGGGTATATTCCTAATCTTTGAAATTCCTTATTTTCAAGAAAGGTCTTCAAGAAAGGACTTGACTTATTTTAACATTCTTCTTATAATAAGTAAGAATATTGCAGAAACGTTGATGAGGAATAGTAAGAGCCTATCGTTTTCAGAGATCTGCCGGGTGGTGCGAGGCAGAATCGTAATCTCCCAACTCCCCTCGGAGTTCTTTTATTGAAGGAGCAGTAGATAAAAGCGGGTCTTCCCGTTACAGAAGTAATGAGTGCATCTGGATAATCAGATGAATGAGAGTGGTACCACGGAAATCAAAGCCTTTTCGTCTCTTTATTGAGAGGGAAAGGCTTTTTATTATATAGGAAATTCTTTGAACTTCCCTGTATAATAAAAACCCTCCGGGGGATGCGCATTTCGCGCAAAAGGAAGATGGCCGCAAGCGTCCGCGCTTTGGCGCGAGATTTCGGATTGCCGAAATCTTTATCTTCATATGGTGATTCTTGAAAAGGAACACTTTCAGGAATTTCCTGTGATATGTGGAAAATTGAAAGACAAAAGAGATGAAAGTAGGAGGAATTAGTAAAATGTCTAAGATTGTGTACAATCACAAGGCCGTTGAGAAAAAATGGCGTGAAAAATGGGCTGAGAACCCAGTGAATCCAAAGGTCGATGACAATGGAAACAAAAAAGAAAAATATTACTGCCTGGACATGTTCCCGTATCCGTCAGGAAACGGCCTTCATGTGGGACATTGGAGAGGATATGTAATCTCTGATGTGTGGAGCCGTTATAAATTACTCCAGGGATATTATATTGTACATCCGATGGGGTGGGATGCGTTCGGTCTTCCGGCTGAGAACTATGCCATCAAGATGGGCGTTCACCCGGCTATCTCTACAGCAGAGAATGTAAAGAACATCAAGCGTCAGATCAACGAGATCGCCGCGCTGTATGACTGGGATATGGAAGTCAATACGACAGACCCTAATTTCTACAAATGGACACAGTGGATCTTCGTGAAGATGTTCAAGGAAGGTCTTGCTTATGAGAAGGAATTCCCGATCAACTGGTGCCCGTCCTGTAAGACAGGTCTGGCGAATGAAGAGGTTGTCAATGGAAAATGCGAGCGCTGCGGTACTGAGGTGACTAAGAAGAATCTGCGTCAGTGGATGCTTCGTATCACAAAGTATGCAGACCGTCTGTTAAATGACCTGGATAAGCTGGACTGGCCGGAGAAGGTAAAGAAGATGCAGTCCGACTGGATCGGTAAGTCCTACGGCGCTGAGGTCGATTTCCCGGTTGAGGGCAGAGATGAGAAGATCACTGTTTATACAACAAGACCAGATACACTGCATGGTGCTACCTTCATGGTACTTGCCCCAGAACACGAACTGGCTGCAAAGTTAGCCACACCAGAGACAAAAGAAGCAGTGGAAAAATACATTTACGATGCTTCCATGAAGTCCAATGTAGACCGTCTGCAGGATAAAGAAAAGACAGGTGTGTTCACAGGAAGCTATGCGATCAACCCGTTAAACGGCGCAAAGACACCAATCTGGCTTTCTGATTACGTACTGGCTGATTACGGTACAGGAGCCATCATGTGTGTACCTGCACACGATGACCGTGACTTTGAATTTGCAAAGAAATTTGATATTCCAATCATTCAGGTCATTGCAAAAGACGGAAAAGAAATTGAAAATATGACAGAAGCCTATACAGAGGCATCCGGAACTATGATCAATTCCGGCGAATGGAACGGAATGGAATCCGCTGTCCTGAAAAAAGAAGCTCCTCATATCATCGAGGAAAAAGGCATCGGACATGCAACAGTAAACTTCAAGCTGCGTGACTGGGTATTCTCCCGCCAGCGTTACTGGGGCGAGCCGATCCCAATCGTTCACTGCCCGGACTGCGGTGCTGTGCCGGTACCGGAGGAAGAGCTGCCGCTGCGTCTGCCAGAGGTAGAATCCTATGAGCCGACAGGAACAGGAGAGTCCCCGCTTGCCGGAATCGATGAGTGGGTGAACTGCAAGTGTCCGGTCTGTGGAAAACCAGCAAAACGTGAGACCAATACCATGCCTCAGTGGGCAGGATCATCCTGGTATTTCCTGCGTTATGTGGACAGCCACAACGACAAAGAACTGGTTTCCAGAGAAAAAGCTGACGAGATGCTGCCGGTAGACATGTATATCGGTGGAGTAGAACATGCGGTACTGCATCTTCTGTATTCCCGTTTCTACACCAAGTTCTTATATGATATCGGAGTGGTAGACTTTGACGAGCCGTTCCACAAGCTGTTCAACCAGGGTATGATCACTGGAAAGAACGGAATCAAGATGAGTAAGTCCAAAGGAAATGTGGTCTCACCGGATGATCTGGTAAGAGACTATGGATGCGACTCACTGAGAATGTATGAACTCTTCGTTGGACCGCCAGAACTGGATGCAGAGTGGGATGACCGTGGAATCGACGGTGTCAACCGTTTCCTGAAACGTCTCTGGAACCTGCTCATGGACAGCAAAGAGAAAGAAGTCAAGGCAACAAAAGAAATGATCAAACAGCGCAACAGACTGGTATGTGACATCACGACACGTCTGGAAAGCTTCAGCCTGAACACCGTAATTTCCGGTTTCATGGAATACAACAACAAGTTCATCGAGATCGCCAAGAAAGAGGGCGGAATCGATAAAGAAACATTAGAGACCATCGCCGTGCTCCTTGCCCCATTCGCACCTCATTTTGCAGAGGAAATGTGGGAGCAGTTAGGACATAACGAGACCATCTTCAAGGCAGGCTGGCCGACCTACGATGAGTCCCTGATGAAAGACGATGAGATCGAAGTAGCCGTACAGATCAACGGAAAGACAAAAGCCGTCATCACAATCGCAGCCGATGCTGACAAAGATACTGCCATTGCCGCAGGAAAAGAAGCAATCGCTGATAAACTGACAGGAAATATTGTGAAAGAGATATACGTACCGGGACGAATCATAAACATTGTGCAAAAATAGGCAGTGCGCCTGATAAAAAGAGGAGGACTATCATGCTTGCATGAATAGGGCTCCTCTTTTTTTCAGGCATAGGGCGTATGCCCGTCAAGCGAAGCGAACAAAGTTCGTGAGCTTGTGCACTGCCGTAAAGTTGAAGTAACCCTGAGGAAAAGAGGAGGACTATCATGCTTGCATGAATAGGACTCCTCTTTTTATCAGGCATAGGGCGTATGCCCGTCAAGCGAAGCGAACAAAGTTCGCGAGCTTGTGCACTGCCGAAAAGTTGGATGAAACTGGAAGAAAATTTAATGGAAAGTCTACTTGACATTCGTTTCTGCTCTGATATAATAAAAACATGGAAAGTCGACTTTCCATACGGAAGGAGGCTGACATGAATAATCGGCTGGAAGAATTGCGTAAGCAGCGAGGAATCAAGCAGGAGGATTTAGCCAAGGCGTTAGAAGTATCACGGCAGACAATTGGTTCTTTAGAAAATGGGCGATACAATCCGTCTATTCAGTTAGCGTTCAAAATCGCCAGATACTTTAATATGAGTATTGAAGAAATTTTTATTTATGAGGAGGACTGATTATGAAAAAGGGTTCATCAATTTTAATAACAGCTATTGGTACAATCATTCTGTTAGGAGGATTGCTGACATACGGTCTGGGTGTACATGAAATAGTACCTGTACCGCGCCACGATTTAATTGTGATAGGCACATCTCTCATTGGTATTCTATTGATTATATCGGGTGCATGCGATTTGTTCATCAAGAAAACGAAAGAAATAGAAATTGAAGAAAAAGATGAGAGAAACATAGCACTCAGCAATGCCGCTATGGCAAGTGGCTTTAAAGTAATGAATGTCACCATTGCTTTTTCCATTTTTGCTTTAGTTTTTACCGGATATATGTCAGTGGTTCCCTGTTTTACGATTATCGGGGCATATGCCATTGGTCAAATTGTATTTATTGTGAGGCTTTGTTACTTACAGAAAACTATGTAAATATTTCTTAACTAAATATCAGCCGTTTGTACAACGGTAAATGAAGCAGGAAATCTGAAAAGATCTTCTGCTTTTTCTGTCTTATTGTACAACCGGAATGTGGAAAAGAGAAGATAACGAAATAGACGTTGTATCTGCTATATGTTATAATATGGAGAAACGTTTCAGATTAAGAAACGGTGATGGAGAGGCAGCTTTTGAGCGGTTAAGGAGATTAAAATGCTGGGAATATATGATTGCTTTGGGTATGGCGCGGGTTACGATGTACCTTTTCAAGAAAGATATAAATTAATAAAAAATGCTGGCTTTGACTGTGTAATGCTCTGGTGGAGTGACAAATTCGGAAGAGGAGAAGGATATCAGGAAGGCGCACAATATGCACGGGACGCTGGTCTATTTATCGAGAATATACATACGCCCGTCCATGAACAAAACAATCTTTCATTGGATAATTTAGATGGAGAAAGTGTGTTTCAGACGTATTTACAATGTGTAAAAGACTGCGCTAAATATCATATTCCTGCAATGGTAATTCATTTACCAGGTGATAATTATCCTGTAAATGAATTGGGCATGGAGCGACTGAAGATTATGATTAGACAGGCTGAGTGTGATAACATAAAGGTAGCTTTTGAAAATTTGGAAAATGTGAAAAATCTGGATTTAGTGTTAACTAATATTCATTCAGACAATGCAGGTTTTTGTTATGACAGTTGTCATCATATCAATTATGCACCCGATTTTGATTTCCTGAAAAAATATGGAAAACGCTTAATGACAGTCCATTTGCAGGATAATGGTGGTAGACACAATCAGCATCAACTACCATTTGATGGAAGTATAGAATGGACAACAGTTATGAAGAAAATAGCACTTACTGGCTACAAGGGTGCAACTACGTTAGAGCCAATGAACTGGGATTATGAGAATCTGACCATTCAGGAATTTCTAAATCTTGCATATCAAAAAGCTGAGAGATTGGATGACATGCTGAGGGAGAATTAAAGGAATAGGTTAAGATGAAGAAATTCGGAAATTCCGAATTTGCAAAAAAACGATAAACGTCTATAAAATAAATACAGGAGGTCTTATTTATGACAATTTTAGAAGCAGTGGAAGCTCGGCATATGGTTCGCAAATATAAGGACATCAGTTTGTCCGAGGCTGTAATTAAGAATTTAAATGAACGAGTTGAAATGAATAACAGTAATTATAATTTAAACATAAAACTTATGGTTGATAACAAAAAAGGAGTAAGTGGCATAGCAAAACTTGTTCTTTCTAAGGGGGTAAAAAATTACTTTATTTTGGCAGGGGATGAAGCACCGGATCTGGATGAGAGACTTGGTTATTGTAGTGCAGATCTGATGCTTTATGCACAAACCTTAGGACTAAATACATGGTATGTAGGCGGAATGTTTAATCGCAGTGTTTCTCAATATGTAGAAGGCAGGAAAGTAGTAGGCGTAATTGCTGTTGGATATGGACAGACAGAAGGGATACCGCACAAGTCAAAGACGGCATTTGATGTCTCAATGTACGATGGAGAAGTACCAGAATGGTTTGTAAGCGGAATCAAGACAGCCTTGCTTGCACCAACGGCACTTAATAAGCAGGATTTTACTATTTCAGGAAAAGATAATAAGGTCAAAATAGAAAATGAGAATGGTATATTCACTGGAGTAAACCGAGGATTGGTGAAATATCATTTTGAACTTGGAGCAGGTAAAAGTAATTTTGAATGGGTGTAGTTATTCAACTATTGAAATATCGAAGCTGAGCGAATCTGAAATTGTGAAGGAGAAAAAGTCATGGATTTACTATACAAAAGAGCAACACTAGAAGATGTCGATATATTGACAACAACACGAATAGAGGTATTAAGGGCGGCTAACAAATTGTCCGAGGCTACGGATATGAGTGAGGTGGAAAAGCAATCATACAATTATTATCAAAAAGCACTTTATGAAGGTAATCATACAGCGTATTTGGTTTTTGACAAAGAGCGTTTTGTAGGGGCAGGCGGTGTCAGTTACTTTCAGGTGATGCCGACCTACCATAATCCAAGTGGGAAAAAAGCCTATGTCATGAATATGTATACAGATCCTGAGTATAGAAGAAAAGGAATTGGCTATAAGACCCTGGATATGCTGGTTCAAGATGCCAAGAGCAAAGGGGTTACAGCCATTTCTTTGGAAGCAACTGAAATGGGAAGGCCATTGTATGAAAAATATGGTTTTATAAGAATGAATGATGAAATGGAATTACCGCGAGTCTGTGAAAGTTTTTCTGTAATTAAAGATTTATAAGGTCTTCTATGATAAAATAAAAATCATAGGAGGCCTTTTATTATGGCAAGAGAAAAGAAACCTGTACACAAAG
>NZ_JABACJ020000006.1 GCF_012524165.2 Faecalicatena faecalis | reverse complement strand
GAATATTTAGTACCTTTTGACATATCCATTCTCCTCCTTGTCTTATGACTATCATATAGTATTTATCGAAAATGGTCATGTTTATTTTGTACTATTTATATTCTAGCACCAATCACCAATAGATTCAATGGAGAAATTTTCTATGGTTTTTAGTTCTTGTTTAATACCATCGAGCATATCAAGTTTTACTTGTCTTTCATGTATTTCTTCTTTCAGAATATTTTCTTGTTGTTCAAGCAAAACGGAAATAACACTACCAGGGTCATGTTCAGACAACAACTCTCCTATGCTGTTTATTGAAATGCCAGCATCACGAAGAAAGCAGATAATCTTCATCCGTTTTAAATCCTCTTCTGAATAAAGTCTCCTTCCGCCCTCTGTTAACTCGCTGGGTGTTAGAATGTTACGGGTATCATAATACTGTACCGTTCTGACAGATACACCGCAGAGCTTTGCAATTTCTCCAGTTGTATATTTTGACATAGCCTCCACCTCCTTTCATCACTATCTTATTTCATTACGCAGCGTCATAAGCAATATGTTACGCAGGGGGATTTTTACAAATTTCAAAATTTATTCATTTTCAGTTCTTCTAATCTGTTTTTGTTTGCTTTCAGCCTTCTGTGCAATATTTTTTGAATTTTTAAGAACAGGACACTCTCGAATTATATTCAAGTATAATACCCCTTATTGCAGATTATATATATTTTATTCGCTTAAACAAAGAATATCAACTTTGTAATACGACATCACTCAATACAATTTTACAATCGAGTAGGGGCTAACACGTAGCCCCTCTCACACCACCGGGCATGCCGTTCGGCACTCGGCGGTTCAATTCAAATAATAATCTAAGCAACTGAGAAGTCCTCGCTTTGCGAGGATTTCTTTGCTAATGAGGTGTAGTCCTGTTGTCTTCGCTACTGCCTGATAGTGGTCTCCAAAGCCAACAGACTGCCTCGCCATCCATTCGGGTGCCCCCAGTCTCCTCAGTCCCCAGTAGCGTTTCGGACTTTTCTTCCACTGTTTCCATATGACAATTCTCATCCTTGTACGCAGGTGTTCATCTATTCTTGTTAGAACGGTCTTCATACTTCCCATTCTGAAATAGTTTATCCATCCGCGTATGGCTTGATTGAGTTTCTCAATTCTGTAGTCCATACTCACTGACCAACTTCTTTTTGTCAGCTGTTTCAGCTTTCTTTCAAACCTTTTTATTGAATCCTTGTGTGGTCTTGCCTTCCATCCCTCTGCGTCTTTCCAGAATCCAAAGCCCAGATATTTCAGCTTGCTTGGTGTCGTTACCTTTGTTTTGGTTGCGTTCACTTTTAACCCAAGCTTCTTCTCTATCCACTTTGTTATTGTGTGCATTACTCTGTTAGCTGCTGCACTGCTTCCTACTGCTATCACACAGTCATCTGCATATCTTACAAAGTGAAGTCCTCTGGCTTCCAGTTCCTTATCCAGTTCATTAAGCATTATGTTGCTTAACAGCGGTGAAAGATTGCCACCTTGCGGGGTTCCTTTGTTGGTTTCCTCGTATCTGCCCCTTACCATTACTCCTGCATTAAGGTATTTCCTAATGAGTGATTCAGTATCAGGGTCTTGTATGAGTTTCCCTACCAGTGTCATAAGTTTGTCTTGTGGTACATTGTCGAAGAATTTTTCAAGGTCGATATCCACTACATAAGTGTATCCGTCGTTGAAGTATTCAAGTAGTCTCAAGATTGCCTGCTGAGCTCTGCGATTTGGTCTGAACCCATAGCTGTACTCACTAAAATGTGGCTCAACTATCGGTGTCAGTCTTTGCACAATTGCCTGCTCGATGATTCTGTCTACTACCGTCGGTACTCCAAGATTTCGCACCCCTCCATCCGGTTTTGGTATTTCTACTCGTCTTACCGGCTTTGGCTTGTACTTTCTCTTTCGGATTTTGTCTCGGATATTTACCCAGTTCTCTTTGAGATAGTCGTCGATTTCCTCTATGGTGATTCCGTCGATTCCACTTGCACCTTTATTGGCTTTAACCTTCTTGTATGCAAGTCTCATATTATCTCTGCTGAGAATCTCCTCTAACAGTTGTGACATAGATTCGTCTCCTTTCTTCGTTATGCTTCGCACCCTCTCAGTCCTACCTTCTATGGAAGTTTCACTCCGTTACGTCTTCGCTACTATCTTCCTCGTCGGACATGAGTGTTTACTTTTGCGAGTCCATTTGACTCTTGAATTGTTCAGCCCTTCGCTCCACTTCCATTACAGAAGCTTCCACACTACTATGGCTTCTGCTGACTTCTCACAGTTCGTTGTTACTAGGTTTCCCTCTGTGAGACCTCACGGGATAAGCCGTTAGCCTTTCCTCGTCTACCTGCCTAATCTACCTGCATAGGTTACGGTTGCCTTTTGGACTCTACGGCTCACTGCCCGCTCATCCGCTATGCAAGCCTTGGTATTAGGTTTCTGTTCGTCAGGCTACGATTTCGCTATCCCTTCTTCTCGCCTGCACCTCGCGATACAAACCTTGGGAGTCGCTATCGGGTTCGTCGGCAACTACGCCCCTTGTGGACTTTCACCACAGACGAACGGCATGCCCGTCATACAATAAAGGCGACAGAAAGAAATCTCTGCCGCCTTTGTTTTATGCGTAAATAATTTCTATATTGACGATTTCTCTTGCCCTTGCTTGTATCTCGTTCATTCTTCCAACCCACAACATCGAGTTTTCTGCTTTGAGTTGTTCGGTTACCCCCTCCTTGCCAGCCATTTGCTCGACCAATCGAAACATCATTTCCGCTGCCTGTTCGTCAATATCAGCAAGATAACGGTTCAATTTTCCGCTTGTGAGTAGCGTGGTGTAAACCGCCCGTTTATGTTCCTGTAAGTAGCGTTTGTGCCGCTGCCCCCATAAGCCGATAGGTTTGTGTTCTTTTTCGGTTGGTAAAGTAAGGCAAGGGATATAATAATCTCCCTGCAACTCATACCATAAACCATTCTTTTTATCAAAAATGTACTTGTCCATATAATTAATCCTCCAGTATAATATATTCGCACATACATCACAGTTCTCCGATTGCCACACTCTGTTATATCTTGTTATGAGATTTTCTTGCCCTTGATTTTGCCCTTATAAGCAGTCAGGGAAAGAGTAAACTTGTGTGAAATCATATAAAGGAATAAGGCGAACATATTGCGATAAATCCTTTATTTTCAAGGCTTTTGGAGAATTTTATTGATAACCTATGGAGAGCAATAATCATTCATAATTTTATAGTTTTCAAATTCCAATTTGTCGAACTTACTCTAAATTAGCAAAGACCGCTTACATCGTGTAGGCGGTCTCTTTTCGTGTTCAGATATATTTGATTTTGAACTTTCTTCTCTTGGCTGAAAGCACCTTATAAAGAATATCATCTACTGCATCGGTGCATCTGCCTTGTGCTGTCAGGCTGTTCTTCAAACGAATAAGTGATTGTATCAATCTGCTATATTCGTCATCATTTAGATAGATATGGAACTTTTCTTCTCTCATAGTCGTTTCCTCCATTCATCGAATCTTCTTTTGATTACCGAAACATCTACTTCGACATCAGAATAAATAAAGATATGTACGCTTTTGAAAACTGCTTTTACTCTGTCGGCATACTCCGTTTCCGTTTCGGTTGTCTTAAAAGGGAGTTTTACGAGTTTTATATTTCGCTGCTTGCAAAGGTGGCTTTTGAGAACCTCCATATGTTCTGAGCCGTTCGTAAATTCTATCGCCAGCTTTTCTGACGGAATGTAGGTTTCAAGTGGTATTCCTAATAGTTTATCCGAACCGAGCTGAACCTTTAGTCCTTTTTGATTTGCGTAATAGGCAACAGCCAAGCCGGGGAAGACGGAGCGATATTCGCTTTTGCATACGGTGCATTTTTCTCTAAGAATTGTTCTGTCGCTGATTTTTGCTTTCCAAGAATGTCCGAGTGAACATTTCCACCACACACTTTTCATCGACTTTCTTGATACTTGTGTCGGGAGCAGAGAGTTTTTTTCATAATCCCATTCAGCAAGCAGTTTCCTGTCCGTTGTGGCTAAATCATTGTACCCTGCAAGAACCGCCCTGTCCGCACAAACCGGGCATACTGTTCCTTTTACACGGGCATTTATAACGGACTTCCACTCATTGTCGCAGGTATTACATTTCCACCAAACATTGCGTCTTGATTTTGCGTTTACCTCATCAGGCATTAGGGGATAATTTCTTTCTGACCACTCAGCCGCAAGTTCAGGGTGCGTAGTCGCCAAGTCATTAAATCCTTTGAGCAATGTATATCCGCTACAATACGGACATCTGCTCCCACCGGAACGGGTTGAAATAAGAGTGTGCCACTCGTTTCCGCAATCTTTGCATTTCCACCAAGCCTTACTGTTTGCAAAGGCTGTTACCATTGTAGGCAGCAACGGAAGATTTCTGTCAGACCATTCAGCAGCAATATTGGGATACTGTGAAGCAAGGTCATTGAACCCTGCAAGGACTTTATTATGTGAGCAGTATGGACAGCCTGTGCCGTTTACCGTTCTGCTTTTAACGCTTGCTTCCCATTCGTGTCCGTGTTTACATTTCCAAATAATCTTCTTATGAGAAGCGACAGATACCTCGGTTGGCTTTAATTTGTTCTTTTCAGACCACTCCTGAGCCAACAGGGGCTTCAATGTGACTAAATCATTGATACCCTCTATTACTCTCGCTCCTGAGCATATCGGGCATTTCTCGCCCTTTGAACGAGCTTTAACGCTCGTTTCCCACTCGTGTCCGCAAGCACCTTTCCACCACACTCTTTTATTTGAACCGAAGGTTATCTTATCCGGCGTCAGCGGTAAATTCCTCTCTGACCATTCAGGAATTAGCTCCGGGTGAACGCTTGCTAAACTGTTGCTCATAGTATAACCACCCCTTCCTCTGTGATTATCCTCATTATATTGAGAAAAACAGAATTGGTGTAGTTTGCGATGTAGTCCGAAAACTATGAGAAATGAAAGAAGCTCCTGAGAAGATGTAGCTTCTCAGGAGCTGTGTGAAACTCAAAATTATGCGATTTTTTAGTCTCTGCACCGTTTTTAGCACCGATTGGTGTAAATTTGGTGTAAAGAGGTAAATTTATTCGGTTTGGAAACTCCCGAAACCCGCATAAACACTGGTTTTTTTCGAATTTTACTTGTCGAGGGGCTTCATTGTGGGGAATAACAGCACGTCTCTGATTGCTGCAGAGTCAGTGAGCAGCATACACATTCTGTCGATTCCGAATCCGATTCCACCTGTAGGAGGCATACCGATCTCCAAAGCATTCAGGAAATCTTCGTCGGTTGTGTTCGCTTCCTCATCACCCTGTGCCAGCAGTTCTTCCTGCACTCTAAATCTCTCTCTCTGATCGATCGGATCATTCAGCTCGGAATATGCATTTGCCATCTCCCAGCCATTCATGAAGAACTCAAATCTCTCTGTATACTCTGGATTTTCTGGTTTTTTCTTCGTAAGTGGTGAAATCTCGATTGGATGGTCCATAACAAATGTTGGCTGAATCAAGTGTTCCTCTACATACTCTTCAAAGAACAGGCTCAGAATATCGCCCTTTTTATGTCTGTCTTCGAACTCGATTCCCTTTTCTTTTGCAAGCGCCTTGGCTTCCTCGGTTGTCTTAATCTCGTTAAAGTCAATTCCTGCATATTTCTTAACAGCGTCTACCATTGTGATTCGCTCGAATGGTTTGCCAAGATCCATTTCCACACCATTGTAAACAATCTTTGTGGTTCCCAGAACTTCCTGTGCTACTGTACGGTACAGGTTCTCTGTCAGATTCATCATGCCGTGATAGTCTGTATATGCCTGATATAATTCCATAAGTGTAAATTCTGGATTATGTCTTGTGTCCAGTCCCTCGTTACGGAAGACACGTCCAATCTCATAAACGCGTTCCATTCCACCGACAATCAGTCTCTTTAAGTACAATTCCAAAGAAATACGCAGCTTGAAGTCTTCATCCAGCGCATTGAAATGTGTCTCGAACGGTCTTGCAGCAGCACCGCCCGCATTGCTTACGAGCATCGGAGTCTCTACTTCCATGAATCCCTCAGAATCCAGGTAACGTCTGATCGCACTCAGAATCTTAGAACGCTTTACAAAAGTATCCTTAACATCCGGATTCATGATCAGGTCTACATATCTCTGACGGTAACGGATATCTGTATTCGTCAGTCCATGGAATTTCTCCGGCAGAATCTGGAGACTCTTAGAAAGCAGTGTCACAGAAGCAGCATGGATAGAAATCTCTCCTGTCTTTGTTCTGAACACTTCTCCAACGATTCCAACAACATCGCCAACATCCATCTTCTTGAATTCTTTATATGCATCTTCCCCAACACTATCTCTTGCTACATAAGACTGGATATTGCCCTTTAAATCCTGCACGTTACAGAAAGATGCCTTTCCCATGACGCGCTTGGACATCATACGTCCTGCGATGGATACAGTCTTTCCCTCTAATTCATCGAAATTATCTTTGATCTCCTGGCTATGATGCGTCTGGTCATATTTTGTAATTACGAACGGATCCTTTCCGTTGTTCTGTAAATCTGCCAGCTTCTCACGGCGCACCTTTCTTAACTGATTCAGATCCGGTTCCTGCGTATTCTTCTGCTGTGCGTTATTCTGATTCTTCTGCTCGGACACTGTTTTTCTCCTCCTTCATAAGCGAATTCAGACCCCTTGTTCATAAGGGGTCTGCATTTCATTGGTTTTATTATTACATTGAACGGCTGATCTCAAGTACTTTGTACTGAATGTTTCCTGCCTGTGTCTCTACGTCTACTGTCTCTCCTACTTTTCTGCCCATCAATGCCTGACCTACCGGTGATTCATTGGAAATCTTGCCTTCTAAGCTGTTCGCCTCGGTGGAACCGACAATCTTAAATTCCATTTCCTCATCGAATGTCACGTCAAATACCTTTACTTTACACCCTACATTAATCTTATCGAAATCAACTTCATCTTCCACGACTACTTCTGCATTCTTAAGGATGCCTTCCAGCTCTTCGATACGAGCCTCGATATCACGCTGCTCATCCTTTGCTGCATCATACTCTGCGTTCTCAGATAAGTCTCCCTGTTCTCTTGCTTCTTTGATTTTTCCTGCAACTTCTTTTCGTTTGACTACTTTTAAGTTCTCAAGTTCGTCCTCAAGTGCCTTCAGACCTGCATAAGTAAGTAATCTTTTCTTTGATTCTGCCATTGCTAAATGCTCCCTTTCTTTTTTTGCGTAAATAGGTTTTATTTCTTAAAATCAGCGCTTCTTTTTCCTGACTCTTGTCCTGTTTAAAATTATATTTCACAATTTCAATATTATAACCAATCCCTATAATGATGTCAAGATATTTTCCAGTTCTTCATAGGTCGTGACCTGATTAATTGCTTCCCTAAGCTTTGCGGATCCATGAAGCCCTTTCGTGTACCATGCCACATGCTTGCGCATCTCCCGAATTCCCAGATAATCTCCTTTATATTCGAGCTGAAGACGTGCATGTCGAAGCATCGTTTTCTTAATCTCTTCTACAGATGGGCGGGGAGGAAGTGTCCCGGTCCTCTCATATTCCAACAGCTCCGAGAAAATCCACGGATTTCCCTGTGCACCACGTGCAATCATGATCCCGTCGCAGCCGGTCTGCTCGCGCATGGCAATCGCCCTTTCACCGGAGGTTACATCTCCATTGCCAATGACAGGGATAGACACGGCTTCCTTCACCTGTCTGATGATGTCCCAGTCCGCGCTGCCGGAATAATACTGTTCCCTTGTCCGGCCGTGGACCGCCACCGCGGCAGCTCCCGCCTCCTCAATGATCTTTGCGATCTCTACCGCATTGACATGTTCATCGTCAAATCCTTTTCTGATTTTTACCGTGACGGGCTTTTCGATTGCTTTTACCACAGCGGAAACCAGTTCGTATACCAGCTTCGGATTTTTCATGAGCGCAGAGCCCTCTCCGTTTCGGACTACCTTCGGAACCGGACAGCCCATGTTGATGTCCAGGATTGCGAAGGGACGCTCCTCGATCCGTTTTGCCATCTCACTCACAATCTTCGGGTCCGAACCAAAAAGCTGCAGGGATGCTGGTGTTTCCTCTGGATGAATCGTCAGAAGATTTTCTGTATTCTTATTATTGTACAGGATTCCTTTTGCGCTCACCATTTCCATACATACAAGACCAGCTCCCTGTTCCTTGCACAGCAAGCGAAATGGCAGGTCCGTTACTCCTGCCATAGGTCCTAATATATAAGAGTTCTCAAGTTGTACGCTGCCTATTTTCAACTGTTTCATGTCTATTATCTCACTATTTCCTATTTTTATGATAAATCAGGCGAAGACCATCCAGCGTCAGATCCGGCCTGTACTTATCGATACTGTCCGTCTCCTGCGCAATGATTTTCCCAAGACCGCCAGTTGCAACAACGATTGCATCATCATAGCCGGACTCTTCCTTCATCTTTCCTATAATATACTCCGTCTGTCCGATTGCTCCATAGACCAGGCCCGCCTGCATACTGGAGATTGTCTCCTTCGCCAGGATGGACTGCGGCTTCTTGATCTCAATTGCTGGAAGCATGGCTGCTCCCCCCCATAAAGAACGTCCTGCCGTCTCGATGCCCGGTGCTGTAATTCCCGCCTCAAACGTTCCATTCGGCCCAATCAGATCATAGGTAGTAGCCGTTCCAAAGTCGACCACGATCACCGGCCCGCCGTAAAGCTCATATCCAGCAACCGCATCTACGATCCGGTCCGGTCCGATTTCCTTCGGATTTTCGGTCACAACACGGATTCCGGTCTTAATCCCGGCAGACACGACCAAAGGCTTCACCCTGAGATACTTAATGATTCCATTGACCAGAGAATGCATAATATCTGGCACGACAGATGCAATGATGACCGCATCAATATCCTGTGGAACTACATCCCGATGCTCTAATATGCCACAGATAGTCAGTCCGTATTCATCCGATGTCCTCGGAAGCTTTGTCGTCATACGGAAGGTTCCGAATAATTTCTCATTCTGGAACACGCCCAGAGTAATATTTGTATTTCCAACATCAATCGTCAATAACATTGATATCCTCCCCTAAATAGAAAACCTTAAAAAACAGCTCTAAAGATTCGAACAGCTCCTCCTTTGTCCTCTGGAGCTCTTTTATCTTCAAAGCACTTCCAATCTCGTCAAATGTAAAATCATCCTCCTGGTGGTCCACCTTAAGCTCAAGATTGCCGTCTTCATCGTATACCACCATCAGAACACCGCCCACATCCTCTGTGTACAATACACACATAATCTGAAGCTCCTGCTTGATTCCCTCCGGGAGGGACTCAAATTCCGGGTTCAGATAGAACTTCCGCTCATAAGAACTGGCGGCGCAAAGTACAACCTCTTCTTCCATACCCTTCGATCCTTTCTGCTGCAAAGGGGTCTGACCCTTTTGCTCTCCATTTTCTGATTAAACGTATCCATATATGCCTCTGACAGAAACCTCACCTGCAAAGATTGCTTCCATGCTCCCATCTTCCTTACGTACCAGGAGTTCGCCTTCTTTATTGATACCGAGCGAAAATGCATTATACTCTTCTTTAGCTCCGAGGATACGTACCTCTCTGCCTTGATTGACCAGCAGGCTGTTATATGCATCCTGGATAGGCTCCAGATCTCCAGCCTCTATGAACAAACCATAGTTTTTCTCAAACTTTTTCATTACGGCTGCAATGATTGGACTCCTTTTCATAGGATGTCCCAATTCAACCCGCAACGAAGTGGCCTTCTCACTCAATTCTTTTGGAAATTGTTCCATATTTACATTGATTCCTACGCCGATCACTACATGATTGATATAATCGATTTCCGTACTCATCTCGGTCAGGATACCGACTAGCTTCTTTCCATTTAATACGATATCATTGGGCCATTTAATCTGAACGTCAACTCCGGTAGATTCTTTTATCCCTTCCGCCACGCTCTGTGCCATGACAAGGGTCAACATGGGCGCTTTGACAGGCGGTATCTCTGGGCGCAGTAGAATAGACATGCAGATGCTGCATCCCTTTGGTGTCTCCCAGCCTCTGCCCCGCCTGCCGCGTCCTGCACTCTGTATGTCCGCGACCGCAAGTGTTCCATGGGGCATACCTTCTTCCCCCAACTGTTTTGCACGGATATTGGTGGAGTCCGTCTCCTCATAATAACAGACCTGCTGTGCTGCCCACTGTGTATCCATCTGACTTTTGAGCTCTTCTGCCGTGATGACATCAGGGCTGCTTACGATCTGATACCCCCGGTTGCGCACTGCTTCCACCTGATATCCTTCCTCTTTCAACTGATTGATCGCCTTCCATACTGCCGTGCGGGATACACCGAACTTCTCGCTAATTTGCTGACCGGAAACATAATCTTCACTTTCACGCAGCATTTTCAAAATTTCTGCCTTCAAAACTTCACCCCAAATTCGAACGGAGGGCAAAGGGGTCTGTCCCACTTGCAAAAAGCTTTCCCCTTTTTCCTCCGTTTCAGAATATTTTTAAAATTCTCCTAATGTTGCAGCCATAACTGCCTTGATCGTATGCATACGGTTCTCGGCCTCATCGAATACTTTAGATTGTTCGGATTCGAATACTTCATCTGTCACTTCCATATCCTTGATTCCAAAACGCTCAGCCATCTCTTTACCGATCTTTGTCTCTAAGTCATGGAATGCAGGCAGGCAGTGCAGGAAAATCGCATTCTCTCCTGCGTTGTCCATGACTTCTTTTGTTACTTTATACGGGGTCAGTTCCCTGATTCGCTCTTCCCATACTTCATCCGGCTCACCCATAGAAACCCATACATCAGTATAAATGACATCGGCATCTTTTGTTCCTGCCGCTGTATCTTCTGTCAAGGTAATCGTTGCCCCAGACTGTGCCGCATATTCCTGGCACTGGGCTACCAGCTCCTGATTCGGGAAATATTTTGCTGTCGTACAGGCTACAAAATGCATTCCCATCTTCGCACAGGCAATCATAAGAGAATTCCCCATATTGTATCTCGCATCTCCCATGTATACCAGCTTGATTCCCTTTAGTCTGCCGAAATGTTCACGAATCGTCAGAAGGTCTGCAAGCATCTGTGTCGGATGATATTCATTGGTCAGGCCGTTCCATACCGGAACTCCTGCATATTTTGCCAGCTCTTCCACGATCTCCTGACCAAATCCGCGGTACTCGATTCCATCATACATTCTTCCAAGCACTCTCGCAGTATCCTTGATGCTCTCTTTCTTTCCGATCTGTGAACCGCTTGGATCAAGATAAGTCGTTCCCATTCCCATGTCGTGAGCGGCAACCTCGAAGGAGCAACGTGTTCTGGTGCTTGTCTTCTCAAAAATCAAAGCCACATTCTTCCCTCTGTAATGATCTACCAAAACACCATTTTTCTTCTTCTCTTTCAGATCAGCCGCAAGGTCGATCAGATAAGTAATCTCCTCTGGTGTAAAGTCCTTCAGTGTCAAAAAATTCCTTCCTTTTAAGTTCATGCTGCTTTCCCCTCCTATGTTCATTAGTACATGTGTAAACCTCGGCAGATGTATCTTGCCCGCCAGCTCTTCATAGCGCTTCGCCGTCAGTTCAAATAATTCATCTACTGTATAGATCTGGTATTTTGGAACCCGAAGCTGCTTTGCACTGGCCTCTAACATTGCCATATAGAGCTCCTTCGCTGTAAATTTAAGCGGTACCTTTAAGACAAATGCCATCTCTTTTTTCTCAATATCACTGATGTCTTTTAACCGCTCCTCGAACCATTCCTCATCATGTGTCTGCTCCAGATAATAAATGTATCCATCCAGACCGTACAGCATCCTTTTTGCATCATAGTAGCCTATTTTTAAATTCTGCTGGCTCCTCTTACTGTCAAACTCGATGATACTTCCCAGCCCTACCCTTGGACCGATATGGTACTTCTCACTGTCATCCGGCATCTTCACTCTCGGTTCACGCCCAGGTCCATAAATACGAATCTCTATGATATCAGAATACCCTCTTCTGACCAGCGATCTAAGCGGTACGTTGTTCACCACACCGCCGTCGATGTAACGCTTACCATGCAGCTTTTCATTCTTAAATCCCAGAAGATAGGCGCTTGCAAGCAGAAAATCTTCCAGCATCCCTTCGGGTATATCATCCAGACTCAAATCCAGTTCTTTAAAGTCTGTCAAAGAAAATGTCAGCAGACAGAACTCTTTTCCAGAAGAACGGATTCTCTCCTCATCGATCACTTCATGAATCATCTGACGCAGAGGGGTCACATCCACACCGCCGTCCGCCAGCTTCTTCCAAATTCCAGAAATCACTTCTGTAAACTTGTTCTCATGACTGAACAGCCGCTCCATCCAGTCATCATCTACATCCATGACCTTAGAAAATGTCATCTCGCTCCAGATCTTCTCTGCATTCTCCACATCATCCATGCAGATCAGAGCTCCATTCAACGCACCCACAGAAGTCCCCGCAACTGCATTGATCTTAATTCCGGCTTCCTTTAGCGCCTTCCATGCACCAATCTGATAGGCTCCCCTGGCACCGCCGCCGTCCAGGACAATTCCGTATTCCTTCGATGTATCCAATAGTACTTTCATACGCTCACCTCGATTTATGATAGTATACTATATTCTGGCATAAAAATGCAACTTTATTGACGCTTCCCATGAAAAAATACACAAACAAAAAAATCCCCTCATCAGATTGGCCTGTTAACGCGAATCAAACAGGCACTCCCCGAAGGAAGTGCCTGTCATCCGCATATATTTATACCATATCCAGCCTGATTCCCTTATCCTCGATCATCTGGACCCATTCCTCTGATAGCCCCGTATCTGTAATAATTCTGTCGAAAACATCCAGATTCGTCAGAAAACAAGGCTTGATGACTCCAAATTTGCTCGAGTCCGCAAGCAGTATCTTCTCCGCACCTGACTGAATAATCGTCTGCTTGATCTCCAGCTCATAATTATTCATGCAGGTCACTCCCATAGTATCATGGACACCTGCCGCAGAAGCAAAGACCTTTGTCGCCCTGATGTTCTTGATCAGCGTAATATTCTCAGCCGATTCGAACAGGGTGGTATCGGGATGGTAATACCCCCCCCCAAAGATAATGGAGATATTAGGGTTATTACATATCTTATTGAGAATATTCAGATTACAGGTAAACACTGTCATCTTGGTATCTTTCGGAATATTATCCGCAAGATATTCTACTGTAGATCCATTATCAATGATCACGCAGTCATCCGGCTGTATCAGGGATGCGGCAAACTTTCCGATCTGTTCCTTTTCCTTTGCATGGGAACGAGTCGCCATGGAGAGCTGATACGCATCTTCTTCCTTATCATGTGCATATTGGGTATTCAAAACGGCTGCACCAGGTATATCCAGGATCACGTTCTTCGCCTTGAGTGTGTCCATATCCCTGCGTACGGTCATCTCAGATACATCCAGCACCTGCGCCAGATCACGGATCGTAGCACCGTTCTGCTTTTTTAATATTTCAATTAATCGATTTAATCTTTCCTCTTTTTTACTCAAAAGAAATACCTCTCACTCTTCAATTTCCCTCCGAGAATACGTTGTCACACCGTTTTTATTATATCACAAATACGAGTCCCATAAAAGCCCTCACCAGGCTGTTTGGAAGATGATTTACGAAGTCATTACCGTTCACAGCCAGATAGAAATCAGCAATCATTATATCACAGCATCGCTTTTCTTACAAAAGCTTTTCCCGTATACGATCCGCAGCCGCTTTAGCCGTAAAACCATATTTCTCAAATAACTGTGCTGCAGGTGCCGAAGCCCCGAAACCATCCATTGTAATATAGCAGCCATTTACTCCAACATATTTTCCCCAGGACATACTGCTGCCTGCCTCTATCACCGCACGGTTCGCAACTGACGGCGGGAGTACGAATTCTTGATAGTCCTGATCCTGTTCTTCAAACAGATCCTGACATGGCATACTTACCACTCTGACTGAAACACCTTCCTGCTCCAATATGGAAGCCGCATCTAGTGCCACACTTACCTCTGATCCTGTTGCAAGCAGCAAAAGATCTGCCTTCTCACCCGCTTCTTTTTTCAGGATATATCCTCCACGCAGAGCATCCTTCCCTGTATTTTCAAGTACCGGAAGATTCTGTCTGGATAAGATCAAACAGGTCGGAGTCTTAAGTGATGTCAATGCCGAATACCATGCTGCCCTTGTCTCCATCTCATCTGCAGGCCTGAATACATGCATATTAGGCAGTGCCCTCAGCATCGTAAGCTGTTCTACAGGTTCATGGGTAGGACCGTCCTCGCCAACACCAATACTATCGTGGGTCAGCACAGAAATGAGCGGAAGTCCCATCAGTGAGGACAGTCTTAACATTGGCTTCATATAATCTACAAATACAAAGAATGTCGCTGCATAGGTGCGTAAGCCCCCATGCAGAAGGATTCCATTTGCGATTGCTGTCATCCCAAGTTCTCTGACTCCATAATGGATATTCCGTCCTTGTGGGCACATTGCAGAAAAGTCTGTTTCACCAGACAGGACCGTTTTATTGGAAGGCCCTAAATCTGCAGAACCTCCTATTAGATTCGGAAGTCTGTCTTTCAGCTCGTTGAGCACCTTTCCTGAAATACTTCTGGTAGCTTCCGCCTTTCCTGACCTCTCCCAGAAACCTTCCTCGTCAAGGAGCGATATCGGGCTGTTTTCATCATAATACGCCTCCAGCTTGGCCTTTAATTCAGGATACTTCTCCCCATATTCTTCAAACATCTGCTTCCAGAAATACTCTTTCCCGGCGCCCTGACGTGCCAGTGCATGATAATGCTCATACACTGCGTCCGGTACGGCAAATGCTTCCTCCAAAGGCCAGTCTAGTGACTCTCTTAACGCTTTAACGTTCTCCACGCCCAGAGGCTCACCGTGGGCACATGCCTTTCCTTCTTTTTCTGGGACTCCAAATCCAATTTTCGTCTTAATTTCTATGAAGGATGGTTTTCCTTTCTCCGCCTTTGCCTGTTCGATTGCCCTGCCTATCGCCTTTGGATCATTCCCATCTTCTACGGAAAGGACCTGGAATCCGAATGCTTCAAATCTCTTTCCCACATTCTCTGTGAAGGCGATGTCCGTACTTCCTTCAATCGTAATAGAATTGGAATCATACAAAACAATCAGTTTATCCAGTTGGTTCGTCCCCGCAAAGGACATGACCTCTGATGAAATTCCTTCCATCAGACATCCATCTCCACACAGCACAAATGTATAATGATCAAATACCGGATACCCTTCTCTATTGAATCTCGCCGCCAAATGTTTTTCTGCCAGCGCCATACCTACTGCCATTCCAAGTCCTGCACCAAGAGGACCGGTCGTCGCCTCCACTCCAATCGTATGTCTGTACTCAGGATGTCCCGGAGTCAGAGAGTCCAACTGCCTGAAGTTCTTCAAATCCTCAATCCCAAGATCACCATATCCAAACAGATGGAGAAGGGAATATAACATGGAGGACCCATGTCCTGCTGACAGGATGAACCGGTCCCGATTCATCCAATTGGGATTTTCAGGATTGTGTTTCATCTGATGCGCCCATACCTCATAGGCAATCGGTGCTGCCCCGAGTGGCAGTCCCGGATGTCCTGAATTGGCCTTCTGTACCATATCTGCTGATAAAATCCTGATGGCATTCACTGCCGTTTTCTCTAACTGTTCATTCATGCTGCTTTCTCCTTTTTCTTTTTATGCCCGATCACACCCTTTACCTTCAGCTTTGTTGTATAGGAGCTGACTGCCAATGCCAGGATTGCGAACAAAAATGGGAACATCTGGATGATGGATGGGGAAATATTCATTCCCACCAGCTCGAGTCGAATTCCAATTGCATCCGCAAATCCGAAGAGCAGTGTAACCAGGGAGGAAAATACGGGATGTGCATTTCCAAATACAAGAGCTGTAAATGCATTAAAGCCTCGTCCCTGAATCATATTCTCCGAAAATTGTGATACAGAAATCGTTGATAAATATGCTCCTGCAAGACCGGAAAGTGCACCGGAAATCAGAACGACCTGCCATTTTACCAGAGCCGGTTTAATTCCCGCCGTCTTTGCTGCGACCTCAGACTCTCCGACTGCACAGATACTGAGTCCCAGCCTTGTTTTAAAAAGCATGATGTAGATGACAACGATCAGAAGAATGGCAAAATATGTAACAACACTCTGGCCGCTAATGCATTTCAGGATAGGAATATCTTTGATGATCGGAATGTTTATCATTTCAAGCTTTTTAATCTTATCCGGGCTGTATGCTCCCTGTACGCCGAACATTGCCCGCAAAAGATAAGAGGTGAGCCCTGCTCCCAGCATATTCATAGCAATACTGGCTATGATATTGTCCGCCTTGAACTTTGTGATAAAGAGGGCAAACAGAGCACTGTACAAAGCGCCTACCAGGATTGCTCCAATCAGGCCTGCCCACACATTGCCGCCTGTGAACTGCACCACTGCGATCGCTGCAAATGCTCCGACCAGTGAGAATCCCTCCAAAGCAATGTTGAAGACACCTGCCCGCTGGCACAGCAGACCGCCCAATGCCATCAGCATCAAAGGAGTGGCAATTCGTATCATGGATGCCAATGTATCCGAAATAACTGCTATACTCATCTT
The DNA here is from genome assembly GCF_012524165.2 of Faecalicatena faecalis. Taxonomy (GTDB): domain Bacteria; phylum Bacillota; class Clostridia; order Lachnospirales; family Lachnospiraceae; genus Faecalicatena_A; species Faecalicatena_A faecalis. The sequence goes on along the minus strand of NZ_JABACJ020000006.1, from coordinate 209,820 downwards.
ACTTACCTCCTTGTCTGACTGGTGTCTTTTCAGTTCCTTTACGTCTCAGCTTCGGTATTACGAATTTCGCACTGATCGTAATGAATATAATTGCTGTTACAATATCTGTTACTGCTGACGGAACATCTGTAATTCGCTCCATGTTGATACCGCCGTTCTTCAAAGCCCCGAAGAAAATTCCTGAGAACAGTACACCGATTGGATTGTTATTTGCCAGCAGGGAAACAACGATACCGTCAAATCCAAAATCAGGGTTGAACCCGGCAAGCAGTCTGTGCTGGACCGCTGTTACTTCTACAGCCCCGATGATACCTGCGATCGCACCGCTCATTGCCATGACCTGAAGGATTGTTTTCTTCGGCTTCATTCCCGCATATTTTGCCAAGACCGGGTTGGAACCTACAATCTTGATCTCATGTCCAAAGGAGGTCCTGAAAAATACAAAAGTTAAAATGATCATCACGACGATTGCTATGTAGAATCCAACATTTGCGGAGGATGGCTCAAAAAACGAAATACGCGGCAGCCATGTATTCTCTCCCAGTACTGCACTGGCATTCAAATTAGTCCCTGCCTCCGGGTCACGCAAAGGTCCTGTGACCAAATACTCTACATAGAGTGCAGCAATAAAGTTCAAAAGCAATGTGGAGACTACTTCATTTGTATCCAGATACACCTTCATTAAAGCAGGAATCATTGCAAACAATGCACCTGCTGCCATCGCGGCCAGAAATACAATCAAAAGTGACACCAGATGGTTCATATCTTTCGGAAGATTCACTGCAACAGCCGTTGCCGCTGCCGCTCCCATATACAACTGTCCATCGACTCCCAGGTTAAATACCTCTGCTTTATAGGTCACGCAGATTGCAAGACCTGCAAGTACCAGAGGAGTAGCCCATCTGATTGTTCCTGCGACATCTACGGTCAGCCCTTCTAAAATTCCATTCACAATTGCCAGCGGCTCATAACCGGAAGCTGCCAAGAATATCGTTGCAAGAATCAAGGCGATAATGATCAAGCCCACCTGTTTTCCTACGATGCCTGCAGCGGATAAAATTCTATTATTCTCTTTATTTTTCATCGTTATCACCGCCTTGCCTCTTTGCACCTGTCATATAGACTGCAATGGTTCTTTCATCTGCTTCTCCGCGTTTAAATTCTGCCATGATCTCTCCTTCATACATGACCAGTATTCTGTCTGAAAGCGAAAGTATCTCATCCAGCTCTGCGCTGACTAACAGTACCCCGCGCCCGGAATCACGTACCTCTATGATCTTGTGGTGGATGGACTCAATTGCTCCGATATCAACACCTCTGGTCGGCTGAGCCGCAATCAGCAGGTCTGGGTCTGCTTCCATCTCACGAGCAAAAATCACCTTCTGCATATTTCCTCCTGAAAGTGTTCCCAGCTTATAATCAGAATCCGGTGTCTTAACGTCAAAATCCTTACACAAATTTTCTGATAAGTCATGAAGCTTTTTATTGTTCAGAATTCCATTCCTACAATACGCCTTCTGATAATATCTGTTCAAAATCAAGTTGTCCCGAATGGTACAGTTTGTCGCACTTCCCATTTTCAGACGGTCCTCTGGAATATGGGACATCCCACTTTCTCTCCGCTGCCTTACATTCTGGGCTGTCACATCTTTTTCTTTAAAGATGACTTGTCCGCTGGTCGGCTTTAACATACCGGAAACGACCTCGATCAGCTCTGTCTGTCCGTTACCTTCCACACCTGCGATACCGACCACTTCTCCTCTGGCCACCTGGAAGCTGATTCCATTGAGTGCTGGAAGCCCTCTCTGGTTCAAAGCCCTGATATCTTTGACTTCCAATACATTCTCTCCCGGCTGATATTCATTCCTTTCAATATTCAGGTTTACCTTCCTTCCCACCATCATATCGGAAAGGCCTTCTGTATTGGCTTCTGATGTGCTTAAGGTTCCTGTCACCAGCCCCTTTCTCATGACCACGATCTTATCCGTAATTGCCATGACCTCGCGGAGCTTATGGGTGATGAATATAATTGCACAGCCTTTTGACTTTAGAAGCCTGAGGACTTCCAGGAGCTTATCTGTTTCTGTCGGCGTGAGTACGGCGGTCGGCTCATCCATGATCAGAATCTTTGCCTCACGGTACAATGCCTTGATGATCTCCACTCTCTGTTTCTCACCCACAGAAAGCTGGTAGACCTTCTCATCCAGATTGACAGGGAGATCATAGGTATCCATGATTTCCTGAATTTTTTCTTTTGCTGCTTTCGTATCGATCAGGCCATTTTTTGTTGGTGCTTTTCCTAATATAATGTTCTGCAGAACACTCAAGTTCGGCATCAGCATGAAATGCTGATGTACCATTCCGATTCCCAGCTTTATCGCCATGTTGGGCGATTGAATCCGAACTTCCTTTCCAAATAATTTGATCACGCCTAAGTCTGGTTCCATCATACCGTACAGCATATTCATCATTGTAGATTTGCCGGCACCATTTTCCCCGATCAGGCCAAGTATCTCTCCCTCATTTACGCTCAAGGATACATTATCGTTCGCAACTACGCCGGGAAAGAATTTTGATATATTCAACATTTCAACCGCTACTGCCATAATATCCTTCCTTTTCTACTTCTTTAGTTTTGCACTCAGCTTCACTTCGCCTGTTTCATCCCATTCCTTCAAAATCTTCATGGCCTCTGCTGCGGCCAGACATGCCTTCTCTTCTCCGCCGTTATCGCCCCATCTGTCCAGTACACGATTAGAAATCACAGAAAGGATAGCGCCCATCCTCATATCATGCAGATAGCCGACAACAAACTGACCGGATGTCTCCATCTCGATATTGGTCACCCCTGCTGTCTGAAGATCTGGTATGATTTTCTCTGCAAATGACGGCCAATAACCGCTTCCATCCTCATTCAGCGGACGTCCCTGCCCGATATAGAAGGAACCTACGGTATAATCCAGTCCCAATCCATAACGGAAACCTAAACGTTCACACGCTTCCATCAGTGCCATCACTACATAGGTATTCGCAAAAGCAGGAAATTCTGGCTCTACATAGGTAGCCGATGTACCATCCTTTCTCACACAGGCCACCGGAATGATCAGGTCTCCCAGATCGAACTGTGGTACAATGCACCCTGTTGTTCCGACTCTGATACAGGTATGTACTCCTAACGTATTTAATTCATGAAGACAGATTTCTGAACTCGGGCCTCCGATTCCTGTGGAAGTACAGGCCATCTCCATCCCCTTATACTTTCCTGTGACAGTTTTATATTCTCTGTAGGATGCCACCTCTTTTGCATCCTCCCAGTTCTTTGCGATCTTTAATGTCCTTTCCGGTGCTCCCGGCAATATTACATATGGCGGAACATCTCCCGGCTTTAATTGAAGATGATAGACTCCTTCATTTTCAGCTTTCGGAGCTGACGCCTTATTTATTTTTTCGTCCATAATGAATCTCCTTTATCCATTTTACAATTCTCTGTTTCACATTCACCTTTTTATAGAAGCTGCCCGTTTTAAGCCGCATCCATCCGCATTCCTGCTGATATGGTATATCTGCTTAAAGGGCAGCCTCTGTCATATTACTTATTCAGCTGAAGCTTTAATTGTGTCCCAATTCGGTACATCTGTAATAAATGGTACTTTCAAGGAACCATCCTTGATCTGTTCTTCCAGTTTCTGTGCCTCTTCAATTGCTGCTTTCATTGTGTCTTTATATTCAGCATTGTTATCAGCAAATCTGTTGAAGGAATCCCAGTCCATAAAATAACCGCCATTCGTAAGGTCACGGATTCCGTGCTCTCCACCAGCAAATTCTCCATTCTCTAACATCTCGATTGCTTTGTATACGGTATCTCCAAATCCAATTCCCTCAATTCCATAAAAACCATCATAAGTGTCATAATAGTCACTGATCTCACCTGAACACAGAATACCTGCATCTTTACATGCCTCAACTACACCTGCATTAGAAGCGCCAGAATCTGTCTGAATTACATCACAGCCCTTTGAAATCATAGCGCTGGCAATCTCTTTTGCCTTTGCAGGGTCTTCATAGCTTCCTACATAAGAAAACTCAACTGTTGCATCTGGGTTAGCAGCCTTTACACCTAACATAAAACCATTTCCTTCTGCATTCGGTGTCGGCTCTTCTGCTCCCACTACAAAACCAACATGATTGGATTTTGTAAGTTTTCCTGCAATATAACCACCCAGGTAGAAGGCTCCTTCGCCGTGGAACTCTGTATCCCAGATATTGTCGTATTTTTCGCTGCCATCATTGATTGTCTGGAAAATAGCAGCATACTTTGTGTCAGGATATTCTTTCGAAACAAGTTTTGTCGCATCTGTCATATACGCATATGTAGTTACGATCAGATCATAACCTGCTTTCGACATCGCACGTACATCTTCTTCGTATTTGGATGCTTCTGCAGACTCCAGCTTTTTAATCTCAACCCCGAAATCCTCTGCTGCCTGATCTGCGCCTTTGGCAAGATCATCCATGGAAGCCTTGTCGCCAAATTTCTGGTTTACAACAAGTGCCACCTTTAACTGTTTCTTGCCTTTGTCTCCTGAATCATCAGAGGAAGCCGGTTCTGATTTCTTTCCACATCCAGCCACAAGCCCAATCACCATCACTGCTGCCAGCATTGCTGCTAATACACGTTTTTTCATAATTTTTTCCTTCCTTTTCTCATTCTGTGAATCAAAGTGCCCTGCTTATCTTTTCCAAAGCGCTCTGCACCTTCTTCATGATTTTGTCTACATCTACAGTCTGTAGCTTTCCATTCTTTACAACATGTCTTCCGTCCACAAATACATCCGTCACATCACGTCCCGTCGCATTATATACAAGCGCGGATGTGACCGTTTCTCTCTCTCCCATAAGCAAAGGCTGCATATGGGGTGCTTTTGTCTCGATTAGTATAAAGTCCGCTTTTTTGCCGGCTTCAATGGTCCCATACTCGTTTTCCAATCCAAAACATTTCGCTCCATTGATGGTCGCCATATCTAGGATATCCGTCTTTTTCAGACTCCTGATTCCGCTATGAATGGTATGAAGCAGCGACATCCCCTTCATTTCCCTGAAGATATCATTGGAGTTATTCCACATGGCCCCGTCTGTTCCCAGACAGACTGTCACGCCCGCTCTTACCATATCTGGAATCGGCGCGATTCCGTCGTCTATTTTCATTTCACAAAGCGGTGTATTTACAACCTTCGTTTCTGTCAATGCGAGCTGTTTGATTTCTTCCTCCGAAGCATATACTACATGTGAACCTATCAGCTTACTGCAAAGTAATTGATTCCGATATAAATAATCAATCGCGGATGTGTTGTATTTTTGCCTTATGATTTCCTGCCTCCAGCGATTTTCTGCCAGATGACAGGTAAGCAGCATATTCCTCTCCCCGGCAGTTCCATGAACCCTCTTGAGTCTGTCTTCGTCATAATCCTCTTCTGAAATTCCACCGAGTACCGGGATAAGCTCCTTTTCTTGACAATTCTCTATAAAGTCTGTCAGGTCCTCTCTGGATATCAATTCATCTGGATTTTTAAAATCCACACGGATGTCCTCCGCCAAAGCGCCTCTGATGCCCACCTCCTTCATTGCACGGACAGAATCTGCTCCAAGTCCCCAGTACATATTTTCCATAATGAATGTTGTACCTGACAACAGAGCCTCGCAATATGTAAGCTGCCTGGAATAGAATCTGTCCTCGTCATCAATCAGGGTGTAAAACCAACCTGTATCAGCAAACTGCTGGTTCTGCTCCAACAAGGTCATATCATCCCCAAGCCCCCGCGCCAGTGTCATGTCCCCGTGGCAGTGCCCGTTGACAAGTCCGGGCATGAGAATCTTTTCCTCTGCATCGATCCAGACCCTGCAATCTTCTTTCTTCAGTTTTCCTTCGGACACCTCTGCTATCCGTCCGTCAACGATTCCTACAGAACCAACGAACGGCCGATATCCATTATGAGATGAAACAATGACTGCTCCACTGATACCTGTTTCGTATTTCATACCCTCACCTACTGTGCCATTCTATAGATTGTTTCCACATCATCGGCATTCAGGGGTTTGATTCCTCCGATATTGCCAAATCTGCACGCATCCTCTGCCATTTTTCGGAACTTCTCATCAGACTCGATGCCTATCTCCTTGAGTGTGACCGGAGCGCCCATGGATCGGAAGAACTCTTGAAGCCTGCGGATTCCTTCTAATGCAGTCTTTTCCTGGTCATAAAAATCCACCTCCACATCGAATACGCGGTTTGCGAACTGCACGAATCTTGGAAGATTTTCTTTGTATACATATCTTGCCCAGCATGGAAACAGAACAGAAAGTGTAGATCCATGTACGGCATTATACTGTGCACTTAACTGTGCCCCGATCGTATGTGTTGCCCAATCCTGATTCCTTCCCGTTGCCAGCAGACCGTTGTGGGCAACAATCGCAGTCCACATAAACTCTGCCCTGGCATTATAGTCGTCCAGATTCTGCATCAGTGCACGGGCATTCACCAGAATCGCTTTCATCACACCCTCACACATATAGTCCGTCAGATTCACATTGACAGAGCTGGAAAAATAACGTTCGAGTACATGGGAGAACATATCGATAATCCCAAATACGGTCTGTCTTTTTGGAATCGTCAGCGTCAGATCTGGGTTCATCAATGTAAATGTAGGTCTTAAAAAGTCGGCCATCACATCCGCGCTCTCGCCCGTCTCTGGATTATTCAGAACACTTCCGTTGCTTCCTTCACTTCCTGTCGCCGGAAGAGTCATGACCGTGCCAATTGGCAGTGCTTCTGTCGGAACTGCCTTTTTATCAAAGAAATCCCATACATCTCCATCGTATTTTGCCCCAAGTGCTACGGCCTTTGCAGTGTCGATCACACTTCCACCGCCGACTGCCAGGACACATCCGATCTGATGGGCCCTGCAGAGTTCAATCCCCTCTCTGACAAGCCCCACCTTCGGATTCGGCTCCACACCAGGCAGTTCATAGTAAACGACTCCAGCCTCCTCCAATGCCTTGATGATTCTCCCGTGGAGACCAGATTTATACATATAGCCGTCTCCGTAATGGACGAATAGTACATTATCTGATAATTTCCTGATTTCCTGTCCGCAGAGTTGGTCTGCATCTTTATCTAATATAAATTTTGTCGGTGACATAAATTCAAAGCTATCCATACCTATACCTTACCTTTCCATCTCTTTCAAAAAAGACGTTCCCGCTTGGAATTCAACCCCGAAGTATTCGGCCGCTGTTGCTGCAATATCCGAAAAGGTACTTCGGATTCCTAAGTCGGTTCCTGCCTTTAGCTGTTTTCCATACACAATGATCGGAATATATTCACGCGTATGGTCTGTCCCTGGTGTGGTAGGATCGCATCCATGATCTGCTGTGATCAGAAGGATATCCTCCTCTTCCAGAAGGTCTATCATATCAGGTACAAATGAATCAAAATACTCTAAAGCCTCTGCATATCCCTCTGGATTATTGCGGTGTCCATAGAGCATGTCAAAGTCTACCAGATTCACAAAAAGCAGACCGTCAAATCCTGTTTTCAAATAGTCCAGAGTCGCCTGTATTCCTTCCCTGTTGTTCTTTGTGTGATTGATCTGAGTCAAGCCTCTTCTGTTGAAGATGTCTTCAATCTTTCCGACTCCGATCACATCCTTCCCATTTTCACTTAAAAGATCCAAGACAGTCACTCCCGGAGGGTCCACCGAAAAGTCCTTTCGGTTCTCTGTACGGTAGTAATTTCCACTTTCCCCTGTAAACGGCCGGCAGATGACCCTGCTCACTGTATCATCCCCTGTCAGAAGCTCCCTGGCGATCTGGCAGATCTCGTATTGCCTTTCCAATGGAATAATGCTCTCATGCATTGCAATCTGCATCAGACTGTCTGCAGACAGATAAACGATGGGATATCCCGTTTTCACATGCTCGTCGCCCAGCACCTTTATGATTTCTGTTCCCGATGCCGGATAATTGCCTATGACCTTCGTTCCAATACGCCGTTCTAGTTCTTCTATGATGCGGGGCGGAAAAGACTCCCCGAATACCTTGAACGGAGTCTTCACCGTAAGTCCGGCAATCTCAAAATGTCCGTTCGTCGTATCTTTGGCTTTCCCGATCTCTGCGGCTTTGCCAAAACATCCTATGGGATTCTCGACCGGTGCAAGTCCAGTTCCCTGAATGTTGTATATTCCAAGCCTCTTTAAATTTGGAATATTCAAACCACCTCTGAATTCATCCACATGTTTTAATGTATTTGTGCCTGCATCGCCGAACTCTGCCGCATCGGGCAGTTCACCGACGCCCACACTGTCCAGTACGATGATCGTAAACTTTGGCATGTGCCCCTCCTAATCCGAAGTTTCCTCTAACAGTCCGGGACCGTTCCCCTCTTCCCAGGCAAAGACCTCCCAGACATTCCCTTCAAAATCCTGGAAATAAGCTGCCCTGGAGCCGAATCCGTATGTCGTCGGTTCCTTGATACAGTTTACCCCGTTTGTAATCAGCTCTTCTGCAATATCATCTACATCCTGAAGCTTAGGCACCTTTACAGCAATCATAAAATGATGCCCGTCACCATCAATATACTTATGGTCCACGACCTCACAGAGCCCTTTCTTCTCCCACAGAGTCACGGCTGTTCCATGGAACTCGAACTCCGCATAATTCGCATGTTCTGAATCAGGCTGAAGCCTTTTCACTTTGAATCCAAATTTCTCTGTGTAGAATTTCAGTGCGCCCTCAAAGTCCTTCACAAATAAACAGATATCATTTAACTTAGTTAACATTTCCAATTTGCTCATGTATCTGATGTACCTCCATGATTTTTTTTACTGAAAGCCTCTTTTCCAGCCACTTCCTAAATACAATACTCATCCATCCGCTCAAGAGTCCCAATACACAATAGACCAGGACAATCCCTGCTGCCTGCCACATCCTGATTCCTTCCACATAACTGTTGATTCCGAAAAAGGCTCCTGCCCCGACAAAGAATACGGCCACATTACTGATGAACCAAGGGGCGAATTCGAAATACATCATGACCGGAACAACGATCAATGCAACCACCGGGACGGTCCATATCCCTGCATCGGGCAGTACATAAGCAAGACCTATCATAATCGCTGCAAATAAGATTCCCAGCACGTATCCGCAAAAGCCTTTCACAGCACCTTTTACCTCACTCCCAAGCAGGAAATATAAAGCCCATGCCTGAAATGCAATGAACACGAATCCGCTGTGCCCGCCGGCCACAAAATGAGTCCCGATGAGCTGGTCGGCCAATTGAAGTAAAAATGATTGAAGCCCTACAAAAACTGCAAATATCAGATATTGACTTTTCTTCATCTCTTCACCCGCCTGTTGATTTTATGAAAGCAAAAGGAGGCACCATATCTGCTATGGTGCCTTACCTTTACATTACTTCTCACCATTTGCAGCATTCATAAATCTTCTCTGATATGTAATAATTTGCGGTGCTGATGTATTCTGTGCCAAATAGCTTGGTTCTGTAGTAATTACGATTCTGTCTGTCATATCCTTGAACTCATCCTCTGTCATCAGTTTGTCCAGTTCTGGATACATCCTGGAGCCCTCAATACTGCAGATGATCAGTCTTGTATCCTCCAGATTTGAATTACGAAGCATCCTCAGGTTATGTCTTACGCCATCCATACCATCAAATCCTTCCCTCTCATTGATCTTTCTGTATTCAATGGTCTCCCGGGCAATCTTCTCTACCAGACGCAGATCCACGTTCTGATCATCCTTAGAAAGGATATCCCACTGAATCATAAAGTTACGGAGTTCCTGAAGGAATCTGTCATCGTAGGTCTTCTGATAAGCGGTCAGCATGCCATTGATATAGGTAGTCACACCAAAGCGCTGACGCACAAAGCTGTTGATGAAATATGGCTTAGCCTGCAATGCCATTCCCGTCTGCCATGGTTCGAACATCAATGTATAGTTGACACGGAAACCATGCTCCTTCATCTTAAGTGCAAGATTGTGCCCATATAGGTAATCCTTTGTCGCAGCCTGATTCCACCGTGTAGACAGCCTCTTGTCCCCGACTAAAAGGTCACCAACATTCGCTGCATTCACAGGACCTGTATGAGGAATCTTAATGACCATACGGTAATCAGAAAACATCTCCCTGAATTCCTCCGCCTCCTCCAGGATCTGGTTAAAGTCTGCAAATGGATTATTCACCTCTACGCTGATATCACATCCAGGTCCTAAGATATCGGCAATTTCTTTCATGACCTCATTTCTAGTCTTGAACTTATTTCCAATATTGGCCGCTGGATTATTGATGAATAGGTCATAGATAATTCCTGGATTGCAAGTCAGGTTTCCGATTAAATTCTTGATTGGTTCAACCTCATATGGATTTGCCGTATCTGCGGAATAAATAAATTTAGTGGGTCTTTTTTTCCCATTTTTATCATACGATATATTTCTGACCAAATCTATTTCCAATATCTGGTTTTCCTTCATGTTATATTCAATCTTAAACCCTGCCGGAGTCTCGCCCTCCGGGACCTTGAATAAATCAATGACATCCTTAAATCTGTCACTTGCGCCGATATATCTCACTGTTTTTTTGAGAAATTCATACTCGTTAAGACTGATATTCTGATGAAGCGCTCTTCTTACATAACCTTCATCACTGGATATGATCTGGGTCTCCCCACCCACAAGAGACGCCAAACTATAATTTACTGTCTGCATAACACCCTCCGCTATTTTTATCCGGTCAGATATCTTCTATTTCAATTCTTCCAGATATTTACTGTACTCTTCTACTAATTTACCTGCACTTCTTGTTCCTACGAGGCTGACTCCCATATGCTCGAACATATGTAGAACTGCCGGCATCGTAAAGGTTCTCGGAACACCTGATACTTTGATTTTTGTATTTCCTGACAGGTTCTCCTTCATGATCTTCACCTGGTCCATTGTCGGGAATGCCTGGGAGCCAGTCGCTGTCTTCACATATGTAACTCCGCATTCGCAGCAGATCTTCGTCAGCTCTGCAATCTCTTCATCAGTCAGGAAACCGACCTCAAAAATCAGCTTGGTATCGCATCCCTCACCGCAGATACGAACGAATTCACTGATCTCATGACGTACCAGTTCATAGTTTTTATCCTTTACAGCCCCGATGTTCACGACCATGTCACAAGCTGTACATCCAAGCTTTACCATCTCTTCAAGTTCAAACAACTTTGCCTTTGTGGACATCGCACCATATGGGAAACCAATTACTGCACTCGGTCCTACATCTGTTCCCTTCAATTCTTCTACTACGAGCTCTGCCCAACAGGAATTGACATTCACTGCATTTACGTGGTACTTCTTTGCGATATCACATGCTTTGATAATGTCTTCCTTCTGTAAATTCGGTGCCAGATACGCCAAATCTAAGTGTTTTGCAAATTCATTTACTGTCAACATTGTAATTCCTCCTAAAATTTAACCTTTCCCTATATTGATGCGCATTTACAATATATTGTTTGTTACAATGTCAATATATCACTCTGATTTTGTTTTGTCAATAACATTTGTTATTATTTTTTCATTTTATTCACGTTTTTATTTGTTTTAAATGAATATATTATAACATTTATTTCAACATTATTTTCTTTACATTACATTATTGTGATTGTGATCACATTTTTGTAAATATTTTCACAGTTTTAGCATCAAAAAAACAGCCGACATCGTCAGCTGCTCTTTTTACTCTTCATTCCATCCATTTATACAAAGATTCCGCTCTCATCATCTGCGTCTCTGTCTACTCACCTCAAACATCAGCACGGTAGCCGCAATCGCTGCATTCAGCGATTCCACCTGTCCCGCCATAGGGATACGCACCCAGGTATCTGCGCATTCTGCCACCTCGGCCCTGAGTCCGTTTCCTTCATTTCCAATCAAGAACGCGGTCCCTCTCTGATAATCTTCCTGGTCATACGCATTTTTCCCATCCAGATGGGCCGCATAGACACGCACATCATGTTCTTTCAACGTTCTGATCCCCTCCATCACATCCTCTATATATAGGAACGGCATCCGATAAATTGCCCCCATAGTAGAACGGATGGTCTTTGGATTATAGATATCCACACAGTCCCTGCTCATCAGGATTCCGGTCACTCCTGCCGCTTCTGCGGTCCGAAAAATCGTCCCTACATTTCCCGGGTCCTGGAGATTATCCAGAACTAAAATATGGGGGGCATCCTTTTTCAATATCTCATCCAGTTGATAATCCATCTGCCTAACCACCGCCAGAATCCCCTGCGGGGTCTTTGTATCAGACACATAGGCAAACACAGTATCGGACAGCACCTCCGGGACCACGCCCAGTCCTTTGATCTCCTTCTCATGCTTGCGGGAATATGTCTCCGAAACATACAGCTTCTTCATCCGCCCTTTGGGTGTCTCCAGGACCATCCTGCTGCCCTCTGCCAGAAACACGCCTGCCTGGTTCCTGGCCTTGCTCTTTTTCTGCAATTGCAGCAATTCCTTTACTCTTGGATTGCTTGTACTTGTAATCATATCTTCACCTCATTTCCTTTACTGGAAATCCGCCAACATGGAATTGGCACCGATCACAATCATGATACAGCCTTCCGGCAGCGGCTCATGAGGGTCAAATGTGACATCCACTTTCTCCCCCTGCATGATTCCTACCACATTCACTCCATACCGTTCTCTCACCTTTAAGTCTGCCAGGCTTTTGCCTACCCACTTTTCAGGTATCACTGTTTCTGCCATGCTATATTCAGATGACAGCTCAATCCAGTCGGTAAATGCCGTTGAGACCAGACTCTTTGCCACCCGGCTTCCCATATCCCGCTCAGGATATACAATAGCATCGGCCCCGATCTTCTCTAAAATCCTTCCCTGCAGCTCATCTCTGGCTTTTGCCAGCACATAGGGAATCCCGATTTCCTTCGCCGCTATAGTCGCCATAATACTTGCTTCCAGACTTTCTGATACCGCTACGACCGCTCCGTCCAGATTCTTTCCGCCCAGCGATACAAGGGCATCCGGGTCGGACACATCGGCCCGCATCGCATAGGCCACAGAGTCAGAAATCTCCTGTACCTTTTCATATGATTTATCTACCACAAACACATCACAGCCCAGGCTCTCTAATGTCAACGCCACACTGCGTCCAAAACTGCCCAGACCTAATACTGCAAACTGTTTCTTCATCGATTCTCTCCTAATTCATGCTTATTGTTCCTATCATTCTTTCGTCTCTGCATCCACCTCTATCCGAGCATGATCCGCTTCTCTGGAAGATCCCGAAGCTGCGCCCCTGTGTCTGCCCGGCCTGCGAAAACAAGAGCCATCGTAATTGGTCCGATACGGCCCACATACATCAATACCATCAATACTGCCTGGCTCGCCCTTCCCAGTTCTGGTGTCAAGTCTGCCGTCAAACCTACTGTCGCCATGGCGGAGGTAGCCTCGTACATGATCCGCAGGAAATCCACATGGGGCTCCAACACGGTAATCAGCGTCACCCCTGAAAGCCAGAACAAAAATGTCAACAGGATAATTGCGATACCTGAGCGCACCACAGACGGCTCGATCTTTCTTCCAAAACACTCGGTATCCCGTTTCCCTTTGATCACACCGATGCAGGTCAGCAGAAGCATGGCAACTGTAGTTGTCTTCACACCGCCCGCGGTTCCCGCAGGGGAACCTCCGACGAACATCAGGATACATCCCAAAAGCTTTGACCCTGGTGTCAGCCCTGCCTGGGACACGCTTGCAAACCCAGCCGTCCTGGTGGTCACAGACTGAAATCCGGCGGCCATCAGCTTCTGTCCAAAATTAAGCCCGCCCATTGTCTCAGGATTCTGGTATTCCAGAATAAAGAAGCCCAAAAATCCTGACAGCAGAAGGACCACCGTCATGGTCAGCACAATCTTTGTCTGGAGCTTTAATCTTGTAAAAAGCCTCCTCACCGGCTGTTTCTCCCTGGCGACCTTCTTTGTATTTTGATAAACATCATGCCATACGGTAAAACCAAGTCCGCCCAGCACAATCAAGAACATGGTCGTAAAACTGATGATCGGGGACTTTACATATCCCATATAGCTGCTGCTTCCAAGAATGTCAATTCCCGCATTACAGAATGCGGAAATCGCATGGAAAATAGAAAAACAGATTCCCTTTAACACCCCGAACTCCGGGATGAATTTCAATGAATACAGCAGTGCGCCGATTCCTTCTACTACAAAAGTTCCCTTGAGGATACGGATGATGAACTTTACCAGACCGCTTAATGTGTCCAGATTGTAGGTCTGTTGAATCACGACGCGCTCCCTCATCGTAATCTTCTTTTTGATAATCAGGAAAAAGGCCATCATACAAGCAATGACTCCCAGACCTCCGACCTGAATCAACACCAAAAGGATTCCTTTTCCAAATACCGTGAACTGCGTCGCAGGTGTAATCGTCACCAGACCTGTCACACACACCGCGGACACCGAGGTAAACAGTGCATCTGCGAATTCAATAGGCTTTTCATTACTAACAGGCAGCCACAATAGCAGGGCGCCCAATAAAATAACGCCTAAAAAACCAAGCGCTATCTTCTGCATGGTGTTCAGGCCGATTTTTCGTAAGCTTTTATTCTTCATGTTATAACACCTTAAGTTTTTATTCTTTCAGTCCGGCAGATATATCAAAATACATCTGTATGACAAACTCTGCGTTTTAGAAATCAACAGCAGAAGTCCCTCCGTGTGAGAAAAGCTGAGCTGCCATGGACTTTGGTTACCATTCTAACACATGCTCCCTAAAAAGGACAGCCCTGATATAAGATTGGACCGACAGATTTTTCATAGCATGCCCTGAAAAGCTCGAAAGCCAGTACAACAAGTATTTCTACCTTGTGCACTGGCTTTACTTTTATACCTTGAACCGATATCCCACGCCCCATATTGTCTCAATATACTGTGGATGGGAGGTATCATACTCAATCTTCTCCCGAATCTTCTTGATATGCACTGTCACCGTAGCAATATCTCCGATCGACTCCATATCCCATATCTCTTTGAACAGTTCTTCCTTCGTATATACATGATTTGGATGTCCAGCAAGAAATGTCAGCAGATCGAATTCTTTCGTTGTAAAGGATCTCTCCTCTCCATTGACCCAAACACGTCTGGCCGTCGTGTCGATCTTAAGTCCTCTGATCTCAATAATCTCATTCTCCTCCACATTGCTCCCGATCAGCCTTTCATAACGGGCCAGATGTGCCTTCACCCGTGCTACCAGCTCACTTGGACTAAAAGGCTTCGTCATATAATCATCCGCACCAAGGCCCAGACCTCTGATTTTATCAATATCATCCTTCTTTGCTGAAACCATGATAATCGGTGTATTCTTGTGGTCACGCACCTGACGGCAGATTTCAAATCCATCTACTCCCGGAAGCATCAGATCCAGGATAATCAGATCAAAATCCTCCTCGAGAGCCTTTTTCATCCCCACATCACCGTCATTAGCCACAGCGACATCAAAATTGCTCAGCTCCAGATAATCTTTTTCCAGATCTGCAATACTTTCCTCATCCTCAATAATCAAAATCTTCTTACTCATCAACGGGTACCTCCTGATATTTTCTGATTACAAAATACATTGTTGTTCCAACCCCATCCTCACTGGTCGCCCAAATCTTTCCGCCATGCTCTTCCACGATCTTCTTGACGATGGAAAGTCCGATACCACTTCCACCTTTGGAAGAATTCCGTGAAGCATCCGTACGGTAAAATCTGTCAAATATATATGGCAGGTCCTTCGGGGCAATCCCTTTACCGTTATCTCCAAGCTCCACCTGGATAAAATCCCCAACATCCTTTAAATTCATAAAAATTGTTCCCTTCGGCTTATCCATATATTTCAGGGAATTCGTCACAATATTATTGATGACGCGCCGAAGCTGTTCTGGATCAACAATCACTTTCGAATCCACCTCCACATAATTGCGGTATGTGAACTCTACCCCCTTTGCCTCCAGCTCCAATGACAGATCCTCCGCGCAGTCGCCAAAATACTGCATTGCCGAGATTGTCGTAAAATTATAAGGGATACGATTCGTATCGATCTTGGAATAAAGGGTCAGTTCATTGATCAGAAGATCCATCTCATTAGCCTTATTGTATATTGTTTTGATGTATCTGTCCATCTTTTCCGGCGTATCTGCCACGCCATCCATGATTCCTTCCACATACCCTTTGATTGCTGTGATCGGCGTTTTCAGGTCATGAGAAATATTACTGATCAATTCCTTGCTCTCCCGGTCATAAGAAACCTTCTCCTCCGCATTTGCCTTTAAGCGCAGGCGCATCTCCTCAAAGTCCCGGCACAGCATCCCGATCTCATCGTCTGTCTCACTCTTGATCTCAAAGTCCAGATTTCCTTCCTTTATATTGCGGGCCGCGATCTGGAGCCTTGAAAGAGGGACCGACACAGTCCTATAGATCCAATAAATCAAAAGTGCCGCAGTCAAAAATACCACCAAAAGATATAACTGCTGGATCTCACCGACCTCTCCTGCTCCGGCCGGCGCAAACGTGTACATCGCAATGATCGCAAAAATCGTAGGAAGAATCATTACCGTCATAAATGCAAGGATCAGTTTCGTTTTCAGCTTCATAATATCACTCCTTGTTCAAAGGGGTCGCTCAAAGGGATCTGCCCCCCTTTGCGCTCCGTTTTCAGAATATTTTCAAATTCCAGTTTCATACTGTAGCAGAAAAGACAGGCACTTCTTACGGTGCCTGTCTTTTCTTATTTTTTAACGCACCTAATACTGTTATATTACAGATATTTTTTCAATGCGTCAACTTTATCTAACTTTTCCCATGGTAAATTTAAATCGTTGCGGCCAAAATGTCCGTATGCTGCGGTCTGTTTGTAGATTGGTCTGCGCAGGTCGAGCATCTTGATGATTCCTGCCGGACGCAGATCAAAATTCTCACGAACGACTTTCACCAGCTCCTCATCGGATAACACTCCGGTTCCAAAGGTCTCTACATTTACAGAAGTGGGCTGAGCAACTCCGATCGCGTAGGAAAGCTGAACCTCACATTTCTTTGCAAGTCCTGCTGCCACGATATTCTTTGCTGCATAGCGTGCTGCATAGGCTGCGGAACGGTCTACCTTTGTACAGTCCTTACCAGAAAATGCACCGCCGCCGTGACGTGCCATTCCGCCGTAAGAATCTACGATGATCTTTCTTCCCGTAACACCGCTGTCTCCGTGCGGTCCGCCGATAACAAAACGCCCTGTCGGGTTAATAAAGAACTTTGTATTCTCATCAATCATCTCTGCCGGCAGCATCTCATCGAATATATATTTCTTAATATCCTCATGAATCTGCTCCTGTGTCACATCCGGGTCGTGCTGTGTTGATAATACAACAGCCTCCAGGCGGCTCGGAACCCCGTTCTCATCATACTCTACTGTCACCTGTGTCTTGCCGTCCGGGCGAAGATAAGGAAGTGTTCCATCCTTTCTAATCTCAGTCAGCTTTCTTGCCAGTTTATGAGCCATTGCGATTGGATATGGCATATACTCCTCTGTCTCATCAGAAGCATATCCGAACATCATCCCCTGATCTCCGGCACCGATCGCTTCGATTTCATCGTCTGACATCTTATTCTCTTTTGCTTCCAGAGCCTTGTCCACACCAAGGGCGATGTCCGGTGACTGCTCGTCAATAGCGGTAAGTACACCGCATGTATCCGCGTCAAATCCATATTTTCCTCTTGTATATCCAATCTCACGTACTGTATCACGTACGATCTTCTGGATATCTACGTATGCATTCGTTGTAATCTCACCCATGACCATGACCAGTCCTGTTGTCGTACATGTCTCACATGCAACACGGCTCATCGGGTCCTCTGCCAGCAGTGCGTCCAAAATCGCATCGGAAATCTGGTCGCACATCTTATCCGGGTGTCCTTCTGTTACTGATTCGGAAGTAAATAATAATTTTTCCATAAGTTCTCTCCTTCTTGAAATCCTGGGACTGCTGCCTTTTGGCCGTCCCCCAGCTCTTTCTCTCCGGGGCTGCTTCATAAAGAAAACAGCCCACAAGAAGCGGACTGTTTATATCTCATAAACGAATCCTCTTATTGTTCGATTACTCGCTCAGGTTGGCACCTTCCTAAAGAGGGGTTGCCGCGGCTTCACAGGTCCTTTGTACCTCCACCGCTCTGAATAAGAGAAAGTTTGCTTTATTTATTTGTTGTTAAGTACAATAGGAACTTTACACTGTATTGCAGAAAATGTCAATATACATCTTACGATTTTTGTAGCCTGGCAGCAATTTCCGCTGTGTCCAGGTCACCAATCGGAATCACTTGCTCAGGATCGCTGGTATGCTCTCCCAGCATTTTCTCCATCCAGACCATGTCATACCAGATTCCCATCTTATACCCACATTTGTGGAAATGTGCGACCGTCTCATACCCCATTTTCTCGTGGAATGCAATACTTTCAGGGTGGGGATATGCAATACACGCATTGACATTCAGGATATGCTGCATCATCAGGATTTCTTCCAGCTTCTCATATAACTTTCTGCCAATTCCTCTTCCCTTTATATCACGTCGTACATATACCGTCGTTTCCACAGACCAGTCATAAGCATCCCGATCCTTAAATTGGGAAACATAACAATATCCGGCAATCTTCCCATCAAAGACCGCTACCAGATAAGGATACATCTTCATGGTATTTTGCATCCTTCTCTTGAATTCCTCCAGAGAAGGAACCTCATACTCAAATGTAATCGCCGTATCCGTCACATAAGGTGTGTAGATATCCAAAATTTCCTCTGCATCACTGATCTCTGCCATCCTGATTTGTAACTCATGATTGTCCATCTTTCTCTTTTACCTCTTTAAATACACCTTTCTTATCTATTTCCAGATTCGGGGAAAGCCCCTCAAAAAACTCGTAGAACTCTGCCTGCTCACTCTTATCTTTAATATACTGTGTCGTATATTCCGTCTGCAGGCAGGGCACAAATGACATTTCCTTTAGCCCCTCCGCCTGGATATCGAGCTTGAGAAGCCCGGTATACTTCGTCTCATCATTGAACCAAAAATCTCCCATACTGTAGATCACTGGCTTTCCATCTATGTATTCCATGCCCTGGAGCACATGAGGGTGTCCACCCACCACAATATCTGCACCAGCATCTAAGAATTCCTTCCCCTGGTCATGCTGATACTGCTCATAAGTATTCGTATCCTCCGGCCCCCAGTGGATATATGCAATCAGATAGTCACACTGTCCGGCCGCCTCCTTGATCTCTTTCTGATATTCCGTCGTATCATAAGCCTCCATGATTCCAGGAGAATCCTTCCCCGCTGCTGGCGTATAATATACGATTTCCGCATTGGATGCCGCAGTAAATCCGACCTTAATGCCATTTATCACGAAATAGACCGGACTTTCGGCCTCCTTTATGTTATGTCCTCCCCCGACATATGGAATCTCTGCTTTCTTCAAAAGGTCTAATGTGTCAAGCAACGCATCTTCCCCATAGTCATATACATGATTGTTCGCCAGAGACACCAGGTCTGTCCCCATCTCTTTTAAAAGCTCCATTCGCTCCGGCTTTGCCCGAAATGTGTACAGCTTCCCTTCCAGAGGTTCCCCGCGGTCGCTAATGGAGTACTCATGATTGAGATAAAACACATCCGCTGCATTCGTCATCTTCAATATCTCCGGTGAGATACATTTTGACAAATCCTTCACCTCATCATAGTGATCCAGCACAAATCCATCCTCGGCAAAACAAAGGTCTCCGGCAATCAACACTTCTGCTGTCTTTTTTGATTGACTGTCCTTGTAATAGATTCCATGCTTTTTCGCCGTCCCTGCATCATCCAGATACCCATTATATCTATCATGGACTACATGCATAGTCTCACCTGCCGCTGCATAGATATCCTTCTCCGTCACTTTTCCCTTGGACGCTTTCTGCAGAACAGCATTCTTTGCATCAGGATACATCTCCAAAAACCAGTCTGCAAAGGCGTCCGCCTTCTTCCCATTATCGGCCAGTGTTTCTACAGCACCATCCTGAGTCTTTAAAAAAGTATCATAACAAGCCTGAATGACTTCTTTTCCCTCCGCCAGCCTCTTTTTTGCAGCGTGGCGCTTTACCCCTGCAATACTTAGTCCGATGACTGCAACAATCAGCAGGGCTCCACCTCCCAGTACCATTAACATCCTGCGGCGCACCTGCCTCCTGCGCTTCATGATCCGCTGTCTCCGCCGTTCCTCATCATACCTGTCGCTGCCCATGCTCCAAGCCTCCTCATCCGTAACGAAATACCCAATCCAACTTCTTTTTCATATACAATGACCATTACATACCATGGAGCAAAAGTCAACCCTTATTGAATGATTCTGCATCCAGAATCATTCTCCATATAACAAAAGCGAGAAATGCCTCCATTCCCCGCTTTTATTCGCGTAAATCTAATATTTGCAATTTTAATATCAGTAATTCCAATCTGCTATTACCTCTGAATCACATCGTTCATGATAGAAAGTGATGCTCCAAGCCTTACTGGGGATTCCTTAACTCACTTTCAGTTTGAACTTCTGAATCTCCTTCTCGCTGGACACTTTCTCAATAATGCCGCCCAGTCCGCGGAGCTTCTCCTCAAATCTCTCATATCCTCTCTGGATATAAACGATATCATCGATAATCGTGATTCCATCTGTTGCCAGTCCTGCGATACAAAGTGCGGCTCCTGCACGAAGATCTGGAGCGCTTACCCGTGCACCTGAAAGTGCCTCCACGCCCTCAATCGTTGCGGAATTGCCTTCGACTTTAATTACAGCTCCCATTCTTGCCAGCTCGTCTAGGTATTTGAAACGATTTTCAAAAATACTCTCTGTAATTGTACTTGTTCCCCTTGCCAGGGCAAGAGTCACACCGATCTGTGGCTGCATGTCAGTCGGATATCCTGGATAAGGAAGGGTCTTCACCTGCGTAGAACGCAGTCTGTCTTTTGCCACGACACGCACGGCGTCGTCAAACTCTTCCACCTCGCACCCAATATCCACAAGCTTGGAAATCGTCGCATCTAAATGCTTCGGAATGACATTCAGAACAGTAACATCACCTTTCGTTGCCGCTGCGGCGAACATAAAGGTTCCCGCCTCAATCTGGTCCGGGATAATGGAATACTCGGTCTTATGCAGTGATTTCACACCACGGATCTTAATCACATCTGTTCCGGCTCCTCTGATATTAGCGCCCATACTGTTCAAGAAGTTGGCCACGTCAACGACATGTGGCTCCTTCGCAACATTCTCCATAATCGTAATGCCATCAGCCATAGCTGCTGCCATCATCACATTGATTGTAGCCCCTACTGTTACTACGTCAAAATAAAGATGAGTTCCTCTCAGAACGTCTGCCTCGGCCACAATCTTACCGTGCTCAATGTCAACATCCGCACCCAGAGCACGGAACCCCTTCAAATGCTGGTCGATCGGACGGCTACCGATATTACATCCGCCCGGGAGAGCTACCTCTGCCCTCTTGTACTTACCAAGCAGTGCCCCCAGCAGATAGTAGGATGCCCTAATCTTCTTAATGTAATCATATTCGATATTAAAGTCGCCGATCGTACTCCCGTTGATCTTGACTGTATGTCGGTCAATCCTCTGTACCATGGCTCCTATTCCTGCAATTGCCTCTAACATTACATTGATATCATTTACATCAGGCAGGTTGTCAATCAGTACAGTCTCATCCGTCATAATCGCCGCCGCCAGAATTGCAA
Source organism: Faecalicatena faecalis (assembly GCF_012524165.2). Taxonomy (GTDB): domain Bacteria; phylum Bacillota; class Clostridia; order Lachnospirales; family Lachnospiraceae; genus Faecalicatena_A; species Faecalicatena_A faecalis. The sequence continues at coordinate 187,924 of NZ_JABACJ020000006.1, read as the reverse complement.
GTGCTGCATTCTTGGCGCCGCCTATCTCGACTTCCCCTACAAGCGGACTGCCGCCTTTAATAATATATTGCTCCATAAACGCACCTCAATTATCCGATATTGTTATCGTGATCCCTTATCATTTATTCCCCTGTTACATTCAAGCCTAATCTTAGATATGCGAAGTTATTATACCATAAAATAAACATTTGTAAAATCATTTTTTCCTTCGATACCTGTAAAGCACCTATTTACCAAGACTTTCCACCGCATCGAGCACGTTTTCTATCGTCTCTTCAATCCGGCATCCGTCCTCACAGATGGTAATATCCGCATACTTTTCAAACAGCTCTGTTCTCTCATGATACAGGTCCTTAAAGGTCTGCCCTTCTCTTAAGACAACCCCTCTCTTTTTGGGACTGCGAATCCTTCTTTTTATTGTTTGATAAGAAGCCTTTAAATATACAACTGTTCCAATTTCTTTAAAATGCTGCATAGCCTCTTCGCAGTAGACCACACTTCCGCCCGGTGAAATCACTGCATTCTCCGCATTCACATCCCGATTGACCTGATTTTCAATCCTTAGGAATCCGTCTTCTCCAACATCTGCGATAATCTCACGCAGGAGTCGATTTTCTTGCTCCTGGATCAAAAGATCCGTGTCAATAAATTTCATTCCGAGTCTTTTTGCAACAACAACACCTACCGTGCTCTTGCCCACGGCAGGCATTCCTATAAAAATAAAATTATTTTTCATAAGTACATCCACCCTGCTTTATCCCAATTATAATCACAATACTTTTTTTACACCAGGCTCATAAAATTGCACCAAGTGCAAATATTATAACATATATTTGCAGATTAGTAAAATCTTCGGTCACAACGGCGGTTATCACATCTGCGTTTGAAAAGTTCCTGGTATAACAATACCTGAATCAAATCACGGAGCCAGTTCTGATTCCCTTGCGGTGGACGGCCTGGGCCTGGCTGCGGCGGACGGCCCGGACCCGGCTGTGGCGGACGACCCGGACCCGGCTGTGGCGGGCGGCCTGGACCCGGCTGTGGTGGGCGGCCTGGACCTGGTTGTGGCGGGCGGCCTGGACCCGGCTGTGGTGGGCGGCCTGGACCTGGTTGTGGCGGGCGGCCTGGACCACCTGGCTGGGGACGGCCTGGGAAGCGGATCTGCTGTTCTTCCATTTCATCTTCGAAATCTCCAAACTCATCTCCAAAAAAGAACTTCTCATGTTTAAGTACATTATCATAAATCCGGTTACTCATCATACGAAGCTGCAGTTGATCTGGATATTCATCATACATCATGCTGCACTGATATTCCATTCTGTCACATTCCTCTTCCACATACGGAAGGACCTTTTTCGCCATTACCGGATAGAGGCTTTTCATATACTCATAGTCCCTGCGCTCAATCTTCTCATCATCATAAGCAAGCGGCATTGGGTATGCCATGTAATACGGCAGTTTTGGATTCATAATACACACTTCCATTTCAAGACATTATATGGTTAGTATATGCATGCACAGCAAAACCGTTCATATGACGTTGTCTGATTATATTCTAACTTAATTTATAGAGAGAACCAACTTTTTAACTGTAAAAAATCGACGTCCTCACTTGAACGCCGATTTTATAATACCTGTTTCATTGAACACATTCTACTTTTGCATACCTGACAGCTTTTCTACCATCTTTCTTAATTCGATTATCTCACTTTCCATTGCTTCAAGCTGTTCCTGCTGCATCTTATTCCTTCTTTCTAATTCTTCATTCTCTTTTTCCATCGCATCGATCCGTTCCTGCTGTTCTTCTATCATATACTGTACTGTATTCCTGTCTATCTCCTGCAGCTCCTTTGAAATGTACTCCTGAAGCATATTTAGCGTTAATCCAGTATTAAAAACCTGCTTTGCCCGATGGATATATTCTTCTTTCAACGCCTAAAACTCAGGCGTACTTTTTTCAAAAAACACAATGGTATAAACTGTCTTCATTTCTTGATATGTAAACTTCTTTTTCTTTTTTCCACGCACACGTTTATACTGTCTTAGAAGTAAATCTGCTGAATAACACGCTCCCCTCTGTCCCGGAAAGGCATAACCAATCATCTGTATTTCTACATTTGCCATACTTCCATCTCCAAGCTCAACAACAATATCCGTAATCAACAATGTGTTCTAATCTGTGGAAAATAGTCCTTCAGCCCTTTCTTCATAGGCAGATACTCCTTTCTTTTTCTTCTGCTTTTTCTTATTTTATTTCACTTGGTACTGCTATTTCATTCACGGAATCTGTTTCGAAACTGAAACACCGAAATGAGATGTCAAATGGCCGTGAGTTGGCGGATATGCCTGCCATTTTGATAGGTTCAGATTAGCACGTTTCCTGATAGAATACAATTAATAATGTATAAAATATTGATGGATTTCTCTTCATTTCTGCCCCTAGATATATCTCCGAAGCTATATAACACAAAAGGTACCCTGTCATTCCCTCCCTTTCGTACTTGCCTTGATAAATTCCTTTTCAACATAAAACAGCCGTCGCAAAACTGATACCTCTTTCTCATAGTATCAGCCTCACAACGGCTGTTCATATCTCTCAATTTAAGCCATGCATTCTTCTTTTTCTTTGTAATGATGTGCTTCCTCAAGCATCATATCTTTCACCTTCATCAGACGGATCTGAGTACTTCTCTCATTCTCGTCCAACTTCATCGTGATATACTTGATATTCTTTTCTGTCTCTGGAATGATAACATGTTCCAGAGCGTTTACACGTCTTCTTGTCTTCTCGATCTCTGCTGCCATCAGCTGACATGCTTTCTCACATTCCGCAAGCCTGATCATGTCCGGCAGGATATCTGCCAGAGATTTTACAGCCCCATCCAGATCACTGGACGTAAATGCAAAACCATAGGAGTAGATATCATTTTCATCTGCTGTCCTTGTTTTGTAATCAAAGGTCGGTATATTTACACTCATGACATTCTGCTCGCCGCAGTTTAAGTTGATCTCCTGCTTCGGTGCCATGAGGGCTGTATTTAAAGCCGCCTCTGACATGCCTGCTTTGGCTATGACAAAGTTCTTATTGGCAGAAAGGATTCCCTTTTCCACCCGTAAACGCACTTCCATGTTCTCCCTTACCAGATCCAGATACCGACGCATTAATTCGTCACGTTTATCCTTCAACAATTTGTGGCCCCTGATTGCTGTGATACGCTTCTTCTTCAGACGCGTCAGCTCCATACGGGTCGGGTTCACTTGTGTGGATGCCAAATATACTCACCTCTCCTTCTGCTGCTTATACAACTTAGGCTTGGTCTTTTCAAGCCTTAGTTGTAAAGTGTCTCCACCTATTACTGTCCCTGATAATACTGATCCAGGAACTTATCATCAATACGCTTCAACTCTGTTCTCGGCAGCATAGAGAGTAATTTCCATCCAATATCCAGTGTCTCCTCGATTCCACGGTCAGTATTGTATCCCTGGGATACATACTCTGCCTCAAATGCATCTGCAAATTTTGCATACACGAGGTCAATGTCTGTCAGGGCCGCTTCACCCAAGATAACCATCAATTCCTTCGCATCTTTACCACGGGCATAAGCTGCAAAGAGCTGGTTCATCGTGTTGGAATGATCCGCACGAGTCTTACCTTCGCCAATACCTTTATCCTTCAAACGTGACAGAGACGGCAGTACATCGATTGGAGGTGTAATACCTTTTCTGTAAAGATCACGGCTCAGGATGATCTGTCCCTCTGTGATATAACCTGTCAGGTCAGGGATCGGATGAGTCTTATCATCCTCAGGCATGGTCAGGATCGGGATCATTGTGATACTTCCCTTCTTGCCGTTCTGACGTCCTGCTCTCTCATACAGAGAAGCAAGGTCAGTATACATATATCCAGGATATCCACGGCGTCCCGGAACCTCCTTACGTGCGGCAGAAACCTCACGCAGGGCGTCTGCATAGTTCGTGATATCGGTCAGGATAACAAGAACGTGCATATCCTTTTCAAATGCCAGATATTCTGCTGCTGTCAGCGCCATACGCGGTGTTGCGATACGCTCGATAGCAGGGTCATTTGCCAGGTTGACGAACAAGACTGTTCTGTCAATTGCTCCTGTCTCTTTAAAACTTTCAATGAAGAAGTTAGATTCCTCGAATGTGATACCCATTGCTGCAAATACAACGGCGAAGTTCTCATCTGTTCCAAGAACCTTTGCCTGTCTTGCGATCTGTGCTGCAAGCTGCGCATGCGGAAGACCGGAAGCTGAGAAAATAGGCAGCTTCTGTCCACGTACCAGTGTATTCAGACCATCAATCGCTGATACACCTGTCTGGATAAACTCTTCCGGGTAGCTTCTTGCTGCCGGGTTCATCGGAAGGCCGTTGATGTCCATACGGGCATCCGGTAAAATCTCCGGTCCTTCATCGATCGGACGTCCCAGACCATCGAAGACACGTCCCAGCATATCTTCTGATACACCAAGCTCCATGCTTCGTCCCAGGAAACGTACTTTACTGTTAGACAGGTTAATACCTGTTGCACTTTCAAACAACTGTACCAGAGCGTCACTTCCGTTGATCTCCAGTACCTTACAACGGCGTGTCTCACCGCTTGCAAGCTCAATCTCTCCCAATTCATCATAGGAGACATTCTCTACGCCGCGCACTAACATCAGAGGGCCGGCTACTTCTTGTATGGTTCTATACTCTTTTGGCATTTAGAAGTCCTCCTTCCCTAATGAATTGGCAATCTCTACGTGCAGCTCTTTCTTCACTTCTTCGTATACTTTGTCGAGTTCATCTTCATGAGTATACTTGAAACGTCCGATCTGCTCGCGGACTGGCATGTTGATGAGTTTCTGAAGCGGAGCACCTTCTGCAAGCGCTGCTACAGCCTTCTCATAGAATGCCATTACCAGTTTCATCATCATATGCTGCTTCTTCAATGAGGTGTAAGTATCAATCTCATGGAAGGAGTTCTGATGCAGGAAGTCCTCACGGATAGAGCGTGCTGCTTCCATTTTCAGTCGGTCAGTCGGGGACAGTGCGTCCATACCAACCATCTTAACGATTTCTTCCAACTCTGCTTCTTCCTGAAGGAGCGTCATCATCTTCTGACGGTTCTCCATCCAGTCCGGAGCGACCTGTGAATTAAACCACTTTTCCATATCATCCAGATACAGAGAGTAGCTGTTCAACCAGTTGATTGCCGGGAAATGTCTCTTATATGCAAGTGCGGAATCCAGTCCCCAGAACACCTTAACGATACGAAGTGTTGCCTGTGAAACCGGCTCGGAAATATCACCACCCGGAGGAGATACGGCACCAATTGCTGAAAGTGCGCCTTCTCTACCTTCTTTACCAAGACAGATCACGTGTCCGGCTCTCTCGTAGAACTGTGCAAGACGGCTTCCCAGATAAGCCGGGTAACCTTCCTCACCAGGCATCTCTTCCAGACGTCCTGACATCTCACGAAGCGCCTCTGCCCAACGGGAAGTAGAATCTGCCATCAAGGCTACGGAGAATCCCATATCACGGAAATACTCTGCGATTGTGATTCCTGTATAAATAGATGCCTCACGGGCTGCAACAGGCATGTCAGACGTATTGGCGATCAATACAGTCCTCTCCATCAATGACTGTCCTGTCTTCGGGTCCTTCAACTCAGGGAACTCGTTCAGAACGTCTGTCATCTCATTTCCACGCTCACCACATCCGATATAAACAACGATATCTGCTTCTGCCCATTTTGCAAGCTGATGCTGAATGACAGTCTTACCGCTTCCGAAAGGTCCCGGAACTGCTGCAACACCACCCTTAGCGATCGGGAAGAAAGTATCAATAACACGCTGGCCCGTTACAAGCGGCATCTCCGGCGGCAGTTTCTTCTTGTAAGGGCGGCCCTTACGAACCGGCCACTTCTGCATCAGGGTCAGATTCTTGTCCCCCTCTGCAGTCTCTACGACCGCAACAGTCTCTTCCACTGTAAACTCTCCAGCTTTGATCTCTTTGATGGTTCCTTTGATACCATAAGGTACCATGATTTTCTGCTGAACAACGATTGTCTCCTGAACCGTACCGATAACATCTCCGGCTTCTACCTCATCTCCCACAGCTGCTGTAGGAACAAACTCCCACTTCAGATCACGCTTCAGAGACGGAACCTCAACTCCACGTTTCAGATTGTTACCGGAAATCTTCATGATATCATCCAACGGTCTCTGGATTCCATCATAGATACTTGAAATCAGGCCAGGCCCCAACTCTACAGACATAGGAACATCCATTGACTCAACCGGTTCTCCCGGTCCCAGTCCAGATGTCTCCTCATATACCTGAATAGAAGCCTCGTCGCCATGTATCTCTATGATTTCGCCAATCAGTCTTTGATTACTTACACGAACCACGTCAAACATGTTCGCATCGCGCATTCCCTCTGCAATAACCAGAGGACCTGCAACTTTTTTAATTGTGCCAGTACTCATTTCGACGAATTTACCTCCTGCTTATGCATCTTAGGCTCGGTCTTTTCGAGCCTTACGTTGCAAAGTACATCCTGTCGACTTAGGTTCGGTTTTTTCGAACCTTAGTGACATGGATGCATCCTTGCCCTTGTTTCCATTTTACTCCTGTGAAAACAGGATATCTGATCCAACCGCCTGTTCCACGGTCTTCTTCACGCCCTCCACTCCTGCGCCCGTATTGCCGGACACGCCCGGTATCTGGATGATAGCCGGAAGGGTGCGCTCTTTATATTCTTCTATCACATCTTTCAGCTCTGCAGCAATTGCCTCGGTGATATAGATGATCCCATATTTCCCTTCAGCAAGCTGCTTTAGCTTATCCTTAGCTTCCTCGCGGTTCTGGACAGGGCAGATGCTTAAGCCCAGTGTCGCAAAGCCGTATATGCTGTCATAATCACCAAGCACTGCTATCTTATACATACATCTCCCTTATCCTTTCCCGGATTGCCTCATCCGGAAATTCATTCTGCTTTCCGGTCAGGATAATCCGAACTGTCTTAATCTCATTCTCTCTGGCAAGCGCATACGCTACCAGAGGACCTACAGAAAATGAATTGTATTTCTGAGGTCTGATCGTTTCCATCATACGGTTGTCGCACCACCGCTCAAATGCGGACGGAGAATCCTCCAGTGCCTGTGCGCCTTCTGCATAGGTCGTTCCGAGCAGGTATTCACGGATCGCATCCATACCGCTCGCTGCTGCTTTTGCCAGCTGGTCCACGTTCACACTCTGGCAGGGTGCCATTGCACGCTTCATGAAATCCAGTGACTTTGCAGTCTTCTGGGAACGCACGGCGATCTTGATATCAGCAATTGCCACAGTAGACTCCGCGTAATTTCTGATGATCTCATCGTCAGCCTTTTGTCCTGCTTCATAAATGGCATCCAGAGCTGCCCTGTCTACAATGACATCGCAGAGCTGCCCATCCCTCGTATGAAGCAGTGTCTCATAAGCTTCCTGTGCCGCCTCTCCCATCTTACCAGGCAGACGGCCAAATTCCTTATTCTGAATAATCGAAAGCATCTCTTTTCCCGGAATTGCACAATCATCATAGAAAATATTCTTATTCTCCATCTCTGTGCACACTTCCTTGATCGCAGCTTTCAGATTATGGTAGAGTTTTGGATAAGAAAGCACATCAAACACAGACAAGTCCGGAGCGACATCGTCAATAACTTCCCATGTCTTCTCCTCTTCCCGCGTGAGCATGGCAGAAGCGTCCATAGAACCTGTCCCGTCTCCCCAGCCCTTCTCGCTTAAAAACTGAAGACACTGCTCTTCATCCTGGCAGGCCATCAGCCTCTCGATATCGGTACTGGAAATCAAAGAGGTCTCCAAAGCACGTATACGCGCGACCGCGTAAGTATATTCTAAATCATTCAAAATATAAACCTCCTGCTTATACAACTTAGGTTCGGTCTTTTCGAACCTTAGTTGTAAAGTACATCCTGTCGACTTTGGTTCAGTTCTCTCGAACCTTAGTGACATGGATGTTTCTGCCTAAAATAATAATCCATGCACCTTATCGGATAACTCATCTCGTTTGGCATCAAACAATGCCTTTATCGTACAGTTTTCTTCAATCCCGCCATACACCAGGATAAAACCGCCATCCATCTCCTTCGCCTCTTTTGCAAGGCTCAAAGCGCCGCCCTTCGCCACTGCTGCTTTTTGGATTTCCTCCTCGAAGCCCGCCGGCATCCGGCTCAAATCCTTTGCTGAAAAGTATATCTCACCGGATTCACCCAGTACATATTTATCCAGCATCTTGCGGACCATATCAAAATATGCATCTGCATCCAGATTCAGGATTCTCTCGTATGCCTGATCAAGCACACCTGATATCACATCCTGCTTCGCACGCAAAAGAGCCTGCTTACGTTGCATTTCACAGGAGGATGCTACACGCTGTGCATAATTTTTGGCATCCGCTGTTGCTTTATTGGAGATTTTCTCAACTTCCGCAGCTGCCTGTGCTTTGGCAGCCTCAATCAATTCCTCTGCCTTCGCCTTGGCCTCCGCGATTTTCACTTCAGCTGAGTGGGTCGCTTCATCCAGGATCTGACTTTTCATTTTGTCTAATCCACTCATTTATACGCTCTCCCTTCTCTGATTCTTTTTCTCCAACAGATTAAATCTGAATAGCAGATACTGCCAAGAATGAAATCAGAAGTGCAAGGATTGCATATGTCTCAACCATTGCAGGGAACAGCATTGCTTTACCGAACTGATCTGGTTTCTTAGCAATGATACCGATAGCTGCAGCAGCAGTCTTTCCCTGAGATCTTCCAGAGATCAGACCAACGATTCCAATTGGAAGGCATGCTGCCAGAATCAAAAGACCTGTCTGAACAGAAACCTCTGCTGCTCCTCCGCCAAGAAGACCAATTTTAGACAGTGTTACGAATCCGATGATCAAACCATAAAGTCCCTGAGTACCAGGCAGAAGCTGTAAGATCAGAACCTTAGCAAACTTACTTGGATCTTCTGAAACTACTCCTGATGCAGCCTGACCTGCAACACCAACGCCAAGAGCTGAACCTGCTCCTGAAAGAAATACCGCAACTGCTGCGCCCAGAAGCGCATAAACAATACCTAACTGACTCATAAATTTGTTTCCTCCTTAATATCTGCATATTTTGTATTTTCTTTAAAAGGATTAAATGCACGTCCGCCTCCCTCATAGAACTTACCGAAAAACTCTACATACTGCAGACGGTTTGTGTGCACATACGCTCCTAAAAGGTTAATTGCTATATTAAACGTGTGACCTACGATGAAGGCAAAAATGAATACAATCGCCCCAAACACGCTCTTGCCGCCCATACTTCCCATCTGATTGACAACAGATGCGATAACTCCCGTCGCAAGTCCCAGTGCCAGAAGTCTGGAATAAGACAATACATCACTGAGCCATCCGCTGACATTGTACAGATCGTACGCACCCAGTGCAATACGAAGCCCGAAATTCTTATTTGCACGGCCCGACATCAAAAGGATGCCGATTGCACCGACAATTGCCAGTCCCTTACCAAGCGCATTGACCGCCGGTGGGAACACAATAGATGTCTGTGCGATAGATGCAAAAATGTCGCTCGGGATCAGCATGATCAAAAGTCCGACTAAAAGCATATACCAAAGAACTACGTCACAGAAGAAGTCCATGTATTTCTTATCTTTCAGACACATATATCCTTTGATTCCAAGTCCGGTAAATAGGTGAATGACTCCAAACAACATGGAATAGATCAAAAGCTTCATTGGTTCATCCAGAGGAACGAACCATACGGCCGGGATTCCGACCTCGTGTCCGAAGAAGGTCTTCGAAACCACATTGATCACATCACCAAAATACCCTCCGAACATGATGCCCCAGAACAGAGTGGAAATACCGCACCAGAAGAACAACTGAATGGATGTCTTCATGCCTTTTCCCATCCTCGGGAACTTCAATATCAGGATTCCGCATACAATTGACACGATTGCCCCGTATGCCGCATCTGAAAGCATCAAACCAAACAAAAAAACATAGAAAACAGACATAATCGCCGTTGGGTCGAGCTCTCCCTTTCCCGGGAGGCCGAATGCCTCAAGGATTCCCTCGGCACTGGATGCGAACTTATTGTTCTTAAGAAGTACAGGTGCTTCCTCATCCTCCTTCAATTCCTCCACGTCCACAACACAGTCATACTTGTCTGTCAGAGCTTTCTGTACCTTCGAAACTTCCTTCGTAGGTACATATCCGCTGATCAGGAAGGTACGTTCCGACTGCGGCAATTGCCCCAGTACATCGTACTTTTCTGCACGAACACGGTAGTAGTCAGCCAAAAGCTTTAGCCCCTCGCGGTTCACTGCCGAATCAATGACTTCCTTTTCGATGGCCGCGATTCTTTCCTGAATTCCAGAAATCTCTGCCTCCATCTCTTCCTTCGCTTTTGAAGGCACCTGATCAATGATCAGTGAAGGCTTTGCAAACCCAATACTGCGCAGTGTCTCTTCTGCCTGCGCGGCATCCTTCTTCAGGCAGAATACCGTAAGATAGGTGGTGTCCTGCTCCGCGGAAATGATGTGAACATCCACTTCCAGGTCCGGTGACTGCTGCGCTAACATAGAATAGATGTTCTCCAGTGTCAGCATCCCCGGCATTGTTCCCGGAATCATCGCCATATGTGCTGTTCCCAAAAAGTTCATCGGCACATCCAGCTTCTGCCACGGCATCAGGCTCTCGATACTGTTCTCAATCTTGAGGATATTGGCTCTTAATTCCGCCTTTTCCTTATCCAGCATCTGAATCCTTTTTGCGGTCTTCAAAAGCTCGTCCTTATTCTCGATCACTGTCTGGAACCGTTCCTTGTCAATCAGGTCCTTTCCTGCCAGTGATGATAGCAGGGACTGCTTGACCGGAGCATACTGCTGTAAAATATCCAGTGCCTGATCTGCGGACGCTGCCGCTTTGTCAAAGCTAAGTCTGGCATTCGCTGTATCCATCCGGCGGAAGTCTTCGTCTTCCTCGAGCACATGGTTGATCTCCATGACGCCCATACTCTGTAGTTTCTCCAGAATGGCCTTTCGGTCTTTCTTCAATGCGCAGATACTCATTCGTTGCATCTGCAATACCGCCATAATACTATCCCTCCTTTATCTCGCTTCTTTTATACCGGCCTATCCCTGTACGGCCTTAAGGCCGCTGCACCCGCCGGTATAAGCTAAACCAGCTGTGATATCACGAGACCTACTGCCTCATCAACTCTGGATGCTGCAGTTTCCTTTAATGTCTGAATCTCATGCTCAACATCAGACATTGAAGTTTTTTGAGCTTGTGCACCTTGTTCCTTCGCATTGTCCATGATGGCATCTGCCTTTTCACGGGCCTGGCCGATCTGTTCAGCCTTCAGGTCCCCGGCCTTAACGGATGCATCCTCCAGTATCTTCTTGCACTGTACCTCTGCATCCTTTACGATGGCCTCGGCTTTTGCCTCTGTCTCTCTAATCACCTGAATGGTTTCCTCTACCATATATTAGTCACCGCCTTTCTACGTACACAATCTTAGAATATCACACAACTTGTTAATAGTCTACAATAATTTGTTATTTTTTTCTTTTCAAATTGTGCATTATTTTCTTTGCTTTCATCCAAACCTCGCTGAATATGTGCATTAACCATAATTTTCCATCCTTCTAATTATGCTATTTTTTATGCATCTTTGCCCATAGCACATTTTCCATTATTATGTGCACAATCCAGGATTCTAAAACCCTCTTTCCTCAGGAATCTGAAAAAGTGAAACCAAACACAGCTCCATACTGTTTTTAGTTCCACTTTTTTGTTTTGTATACATAGACAGATTACCAGTGCAGATGATGTAAATGTCCTTCCAGGTTCATCCCTGCAAATTGGTTCTGACGCAGCGCTTCGTAGAGAATGACTGCTACAGAATTGCCCAGATTCAGTGAGCGGATATCCCCTACCATAGGGATACGTACACAAACTTCCTTATGTTCTACTAGAATTTCCTCCGGTATCCCGGCGCTCTCTTTGCCGAACATAATATAACAATCCGGCTCATACTGGACCTCCGTATAGACCTTAAATGCCTTCGTCGTGGCCATATAAATCTTTGCCCCCGGGTTCTTCTCCAGAAAATCGTTATAGTCGATATATGTCCTTACATCCAGATCGGACCAGTAGTCCATCCCTGCACGCTTCAAAGCTTTCTCATTCAACTTGAATCCGAGCGGCTCAATCAGATGAAGCCTTGTATTGGTCGCGACACAGGTCCTTCCAATATTCCCTGTATTTGCCGGAATTTCCGGTTCATGAAGTACAATATTCAACATTGCAGCCTACCTCTCATTTCTCAGACGCTGTATGAAATTCCCCAGACGTCCCAGTGCTTCTTTTAAATCATCTAGTGAGTAAGCATAGGAGATACGCAGAAATCCCTCGCCGCATTCACCAAAAGCAGTTCCTGGAACGACTGCGACCTTCTCCTCGTTGAGCAGACGAGTCGCAAACTCCTCGGAGGTCATGTTAAATTCCTGAATACTCGGGAACACATAAAATGCTCCGAACGGCTCAAAACATTCCAGTCCCATACGTGCAAATTCGTGCATCAGGAAACGTCTCCTTTGATTATAGGACTTGCGCATCTCTTCCACTTCATCGTTGCAGTTGCGCAGACCTTCAATAGCAGCATATTGGCTGTTCGTCGGTGCACACATAATCGCAAACTGGTGCAGCTTGATCATCTGTTCAATAATCGGCTGTGGTCCGCAGCAGTAGCCCAGACGCCATCCCGTCATGGCAAATCCCTTGGAAAAACCATTGATCACGATGGTACGCTCACGCATTCCCGGAAGACTTGCAATGGAGACATGCTGCGTTTTATATGTCAGCTCGGAATAGATTTCATCGGAAAGAACATACAGGTCATGTTCTTTTACGAATTCAGCAATCGGTTCTAAATCCTCTTTCGTCATAATGGACCCTGTCGGATTGTTCGGGAACGGCATAATCAAGACCTTTGTCTTCGGAGTCGTATACTTCTCTAAATCCTCCACGGTCAGCTTGAACTCATTCTCATACTGAAGCGGAATAACTACCGGTACTCCATCTGCCATGATGGTACATGGAAGATAAGAGACATAGCACGGCTGTGGAATCAGGACCTCGTCTCCCGGGTCCAGCATACAGCGAAGGCCGATATCAATTGCTTCACTGCCTCCTACTGTGACCAAAGTCTCCTTTTTGGGATCATATGTGACATGAATCTTTCTTTCTAAGTATCTGCAGATTTCATTTCTTAATTCTTGTAATCCGGCATTGGATGTATAAAAGGTACGCCCTCTTTCCAAAGAAAAAATACCTTCCTCACGGATACGCCACGGAGTATCAAAATCCGGTTCTCCCACACCAAGGGAAATCGCGTCCTCCATCTCATTTGCCACGTCAAAAAATTTCCGAATACCGGATGGCTCGATTTCTATTATTTTCTTTGATAATGGGTTTCTCATCATGGCGTCACCAACATCCTTTCTGACTCTTTTTTCGGTACCAGGATAGTGCCATGATCTTTATATTTTTTCAGAATGAAATAGGTCGCAGTACTGATCACGGATTCAATCGGGGACAATTTCTCAGATACAAACCGGGAAACCTCTTTCAATGTCTTACCTTCTAATGTAACAAGAAGGTCATACCCTCCTGAAATCAAATATACTGCATGAACCTCTGGATAATTGTAAATCCGTTCTGCGATACGGTCGAAGCCCTGATTGCGCTGTGGAGTCACGCGGACTTCAATCAATGCGGTCACGCTCTCTACACCTGCTTTGTCCCAGTCAATCAGTGTATGATATCCACAGATGATCTTCTCCTTCTCCATATCAGCGATTTCATTTGCTACTGTCACCTCGTCCACTCCGAGCAGTACCCCAAGTTCTCCAAGATTCACTCTGCTGTTCGTCTCCAGATATCTTAAAATTTCATTCCTTAAGTTATCCATATCTACTACCTCCTAAATGTGTCTATACAAATCTGTTTTTTAAATTTACAACTTTTTATTCCCGGACAGACACCCGTCCTGCCGCTTTTTTCCTCTTCTTATGGTGCAGCCGTCTCACTCTTTAAGGCGCGCTCCCACCAGAGCATCAGCTCATCCGGTGCCGGCCTGTCCAGATATCTCTGTTCTTCACCGCTTGTGATCACCCGGGCCTTCCCGTCCGTGGCAACCCCAAGCTTGACGGCTCGTGCGCCCACCCCTTCCAGCTCCTTCACAAGGGCATCACCATCCGCTGCTGTCATCAGAAAGCTTCCTGTGGATGTCATCTGGTAGGGATTGAGATGATAGTATTCGCATACCTCCACCGTCTCCTGACGAATGGACATACGGGAAAGTGCAACCTCCAGGCCGATGCCTGACGCCTCTGCTAATTCCCACAGTGCAGCCAAGATTCCTCCGCTGCCGATCTGGTGGACTGCCGATGCCCCCGCACATTTTGCTGCCCGGATGGCAGGAATTCCCAGAAGCTGATGCCTCAGTCCCTTCATCTGCCGGATGAACGCAGGGACAAACCTCTGTCCCAACTCTTCCTCCCGCTCTGCCAGGATCCTCAGCATCCCCTCCAGTCCGATATAACCACATAAAATAATATCCTCTCCCGGCGCCGCATCCGCTGCCCGGGTCAAATTCTCTTCCTTTGCACTCCCCACCGCTTCTGCCGTAAAAAAGGCCTGGTTCACAGCAGGATTACTTTCTACTTTTAAACAGGTCAACTGTACGCCTGCTTCACTGCAGACCGACTCCATACAGCCTGTCATTGCCTTTACCTGGGCTTCTGTGGCTGACAAAGGCAACACTGCCTGGACAGAGAGACCTACTGGATCTGCCCCCCATGAAGCGACCTCGTTGAGGGCCCGCGCTGCTGCATAGATTCCCGCCTCTTCGACATTTCCAAAAGACTGTGCGCCAGCGTATACTGCCACCTGTCCTTCCGGTACCCGAATTGCACTGCAGGCCTCCTCCATAGAAGGAGGAAAAAGGACCTCTTCACGCACATGCTTTAGTTGTTTTCTAACCGACCTCTTCCATACGGTCTGTGAAATATTTCCTGCTTTCATACTTCTCCTGCTTCTACCAACATGGAATACTTTTGTTTCCCTGCTGTCTTTTACTTCCTAATTCTGTGTACCATCCTGCCCCGCCGAATCATTCTCTGCACCTGAACTATCCTGCGTGCTGTCCTGTGAACTGTCTGATGCTCCTGTCAGCTTCTGGATCGTACTCATGATCTGGCTTTCATCTTGCGAAAGAATAGCCTGATTCATCTGATCCGTCACCTGGGGATCGTCAGAAGCCGTTCCGACCGCAATGGTCTCCTTTGACGGAACATACTCACTGTTATTAATCACATTCCGGCTCACTTCCTCGCCATCCTGATAGACGACCTTTACAAGCTGCGCAGAAATTGCCGGCTGTGCCTGACTCAAAACGTAAAAATTACCAATTCCATCATCTGTAGCTATATAACGTTTTCCTTCCGGCAGGTCCGTCCCTGTTGTCTCACTGACAAACTCCAGTGATCGTCCTGCTTCTCTGGTCTCTTTCCCATAGATATTAAATGTAATGCAGCCGTCAGATAGCACACTTTCAACATAAATTGGTGATTCCAGGTTATTCTTGAACTTAAGGTCTTTCACATCATCTGCAATCGCAGCATCCTGTGATGGTTCCACATAATGAACAAGCATCGTATGCGGAGACCGTTCCGTTACTTCCAATTCCGCATATAGTACCGCATTATACAGCGTAGTAGAAATCTGACAGATACCGCCGCCCATGGACTGTACCACCTTATCATCCTCATAGGAGGCTGCCTCTGTAAACCCATTTTCCTCTGTATAAGGTCTCATGGCGGCATCGGCTGAAAATTCTTCCCCTGGCTTTATAATCGCGCCGTCAATATGCTTTGCGCCGCTCTCTATATTCTGTGCCCTGCCGGAACCGTCACTGCCGTAAAATGTAGTATAGCTGCCAAGCAGATCTGTCATTGTCTTTAGATCAGCTTTCGTAATCTCTGGATCGTTGTAAGTCAGATAGGCCTTTACCTTTCCACCCTTTTCGTCCCAGCTTCCGGCTAAAAATTTATTAATGCTCTTTACCGTTTTCCCGACATCCAGTACTTCACCTGGCTTTTCTTTCACAATGACCACACCGGAATCATCCTGCGTCACTTTTGCATTTTCGGGAAGATTCAGTTGATCCTTAAATGCAGCGTTCAGGCCTGCCAGAGCCGATTTTTCCGTCACTGCATATGTAACAGGAATCTCTTTTTTGTTCTCATGCTTCTGTGCTCGTTTTAAGATTCGATAACAGGAAAGTGCATTTCCCTTTTTCCCATAATCTACAGCTTTCTGGACTACAGAATCTAATTTCTTCACAGTAAGACCGAGCTCTCCAAGAGTCGCCTCTGCCTCTCTTCCATCCTCCAAGGACAGACTGACCTTCACATCCGAATAGACTGAGAGTTCCTTTTGTATCTTCTCTTTCGCTCGCTTTGCATTCAGGCCCGATACATCCGTTTTTCCGATAGAAACTCCCTGTATGATAATACGTTCATCAAACTTCCTGATATACCTGTGCAGGAAAAACTGAACGCAGAGAATTATAACGGCTGCACACAATATCATCTGGAGCAGACGATAGATCACTTTAGCCTGTGCCCTGGTTATCCTCCGCCTGCGCCTTCTTCTTTTTCTGTTCCCCATAAGCTTCCTCTAATTTCCTTTGTAACCGCTTTCGAGACACCTGCCCCTGTCAGAACTCCTGCTAAGCAACAAGATATGGTATCACCATCGTTGCGACCATAGCCAGGATGATTACCATAACAATAATTGATATGATTCTTCTTACTTTTTTATCATATATATTCATTTTCTGTCCACCTCTTATCCGTCTTGGACCTCGATTGGGTCCATGTTGTCAGTTAGTTAGGTTACATTTTATACTCTTTACAGTATTTTTGCAAGAAGCATTCCTCGCATTTCGGACTGCGCGCCGTACAGATGGAGCGCCCAAATGTAATAATCTGGATGTTATAGAGAATCCAGTGGTCCTTCGGAAGCTCTTTCATTAAGTCAAATTCCACCTTTTCCGGGTCCTCGTTCTTTGTCAGTCCAAGCCGCCTGGATATCCGTTTTACATGGGTATCGACCACAACACTGGGTTCGTGGAAAATGTTGCCCCGGATAACATTAGCTGTCTTGCGCCCCACCCCTGCCAGAGAAGTCAGATCCTCCAGGGAGGAGGGAACTGCACCATCAAACTGCTCCACCAAAGCCTTTGTACAGGCAATGATATTCTTGGCTTTATTGTGATAAAATCCTGTGGGCTTAATATCCTGCTCCAACTCCTTTAAATCAGCATATGCAAACTTTTCGAGGGTGTCGTATTTCTGAAATAGATCCTTTGTCACAATATTCACTCGTGCATCCGTGCACTGGGCACTGAGCATAGTAGCGATCAATAGCTGCCAGGGCGTATTGTAATTCAGATAACAGACATATTCCCGCCCATACTGCTGATCAAGGATTTCCAATATTTCTTTGGTACGTTTCTTCATAAAAACCTCCTTTGCGACCTTTTTAGGCCGTATCTTCTTTGTCAGAAGAACGCATTCTTTTATATATAGATGAGCATCGCCTGATTTGTCAGCACATTCCTATTTTGATAATCAAACAATAACAGCTTTCCATCAATTTTCTCCAAATGAGTCATTTTTCGAAGCTGCCTCTTATCAAACTGTTCATACCCCTGGAGATACCGATGTTCCCTGGCTTCCATATCGTAAAACTTTGCCGCTTCCTCTTTTCCCACAGTCTCTTCACCTGCGAAATCAGGCCTGTTCTTCACATTATCCCGCAGGTACAGATCTACTGTCAGCGTATTTTTATAGATTTCCTCATTTTCCCCATCGTATTCCACAGCGAAACGAAACAGTATCTCATAACGGGTAATTCGGGAATGGTTGAGCATATGAAGCTGATTCCTCTCGTAATATCTACCAAGCTCCTCATAGAGGGAAAAAGCATCGGAAAAATGTCTCTCCAATTCTCGCAATGTATAGATGAACTGCCCACTGTTATAATAGACCTCCACCATCTCCTCCACACCTTTTAAACGAATGATGTCCGAATAAGGAAGCCACTTTGTGGACAAAACCTCGAACGGAGGGCGCTCCTGGTACTGAAGTCCATATTTAACGGCATTCTCATGCATGTAGGAACCCTTTAAGACCTTTAAGAATCCAAGCTGAAGCTGTTCGGGATGCAGAGAATATACATCATTAAATGAATTCTGAAAGCTTGCATAATCCTCAAAAGGGAGTCCGGCAATCAAGTCTAAATGCTGATGGACATTCCCCTTTTTATGGATTCTCTCCACAATCCGTCTCACCTCATCGAATTTCATCGTGCGATGGATTTCCTTTATGGTATCCGGGTTGGTAGACTGTACTCCAATTTCGAGTTGAATCAGTCCAGGCCTCATAGATTCAATCAGACACAGTTCTTCCTCATTCAAAAGATCGGCCGATACTTCAAAATGGAAATTCGTCTTCCCTTTATCATGCTCCGCCAGATAAGACCAGATCTCCATCGCATGTTCATGCTTACAGTTGAAGGTCCTGTCCACAAATTTGACCTGTGGGACCTCTGCATCAATAAATACCTGAAGCTCCTTTTTCACCAGCTTAAGATCCCGGAAACGCAGACACTTATCAATAGAAGAAAGACAATAACTGCATGAAAATGGACAGCCTCTGCTTGATTCATAGTAGATGATTTTATTACGGAACTTTTCCATATCATCATATACAAAAGGCACCTTATTTAGATCCATCACCTTTCGCCATGGATTTTCCACAATATCATAATCTGTACGTTCATTCTTTATTGACTTGTTTTCCACATTGTCCGCAGAATCAGGAGATGTTTTCCACATTCGGAACGTAATACCTTTGATATCTTTCAGATTTCTGATCTTCCCATGGTAAAAATCCAATAGCTCCAGAAATGTCTCTTCTCCCTCTCCACACATCACTCCGCTGGCCTGTGGATAAGTATTCAGGACACGCACAGCATTGTAGGAGACCTCTGGGCCTCCAAGCCAAATGTGTACATCCGGCAGAATCTTCTTTATCTCAACGATCAACTGGTTGATATATGTAATGTTCCACAAATAGCAGGAAAAACACAGAATATCGGGCGCTTTTTTATAGATATCAGAAAGAATATCATCTACATTCTGATTGATCGTATACTCCGCGATCTCTACCTCATGTGCATAAACAGAAGCATAGCTTTTCAGACTGTAGACTGCCAGATTGGAATGTATATACTTTGCATTAATTGCTGTTAATAACACTTTCATGATTTTATCATCTCCATTTGGATACAGCAGACTTTTTCATCCAGCTTCCTCAAAGATTGCCCTTTATTGGCCCAAAGTCCTTAAGCCGGATACATCGCACAGTCTGTACTGTAACGTTTAATTTCTAATTTTACTATAATTTTGCCTTTCCGTAAACAAAAACTCCCTTATCCGTTGACAATTCGGTCAAAACAATGTAAAATTAAGACTCGTGCAGCCGGGGTGTTAGCGGTACCTTGTACCTGCAATCCGCTATAGCAGGGGTGATATTACGCAGAGGGTGTTGATTTGCAGAGCTGCCCTCGGAAAGTGGCGTTGAAGATTTGGGTCTCACGCGACGGAAATCTGTGAACTGTGTCAGGTCGGGAACGAAGCAGCACTAAGCAGAATCTTCCGGGTGCCGTGAGGGTGCCTGGATTGAGTTAACTACCGAGGTAACGTCTGTGGAGATACATTCGAAGCGTAATGCACGTAAAATAATTCTGACATCAATAACAAGAACCTTTATACTAATTGGTCTGCGGACCCAATTGTATAAAGGTTCTTTTTTTAACCTCTTTTCATTCATTGGTTCTTAAAATTACTGTTTTTTCTTCTTTTTTTGCTTTTCACGAAGTTCTTTAAAAAACTGCTTCATCATGCTGCTGCATTCTTCCTCAAGAACTCCCGTTGTAAGCTCTGCCTGGTGATTGAATTCCTGCATTTCCAACAGGTTTAGTATGGACCCAGCACATCCAGCTTTCGGATTCATACAGCCGACCACCACGCGCTTGATCCTTGCCTGAACGATTGCACCGGAGCACATCTGGCACGGCTCCAATGTCACATACATCGTACAATCTTCCAGACGCCAGTCATCCATCTTCTTACTAGCCTTTTTAATGGCAAGCAGCTCTGCGTGAGCCAAAGTATTCTTATCTGTGGTACGCCTGTTATAGCCCCTCCCAATAATCTTATCCTGATAAACAATCACACAGCCAATCGGCACCTCATCAAGGGCATAAGCTTTTTTCGCCTGTTTGATTGCCTCTTTCATATATTTTTCATCTAAAGTCATGTTCTTCTTCTGCATTTCTTATACTGCTCCTAATCTCCAAAAGTTTTCATTTCTCCCTGATCAATTGAGATTTCATATTCAATCCTGGTATCTTTTGCACCAATAAGCTTTATCCGGTTTCGGCCTCTTTCTACCCGGAATGTGTCCGTGAATTCATGAGGCTCTTTTGAATCTCCCGTATACTCTCTCAAAACTGTGAGTGTATCATCTGGGGCAATCATGACCAGTTTTGCCTTGCCAGATGAAACAGTTACTTTCCCCTCCATATTAACGTCCACCTCCTCTGGAGCGTCAAATATCCAAACCATCCCCATACCTTCCAGTTTTTCTGCAGAACCTGTTAGACAGTTCCCCTCTATATACTGACTCGATTTATAAAGATTATAAGAGTTATATTCCTCCGCAATTATTTCATCATTATCATATACCTTTGCCCCAGTATTCATGATGCATCCTGATATCATGAAACTAATAAAGCCTGCCGCTACTAATGTTAGAATTCCCTTTTTCATTTACTTTCTCCTATTTCCTACCAATCTTATCGATCATTTTAACTACTATAAAATGATTTTAACACATCCTTTTATAATTTACACAAATATTGTTCTTTTTTCTTTCGGGACCGAATAGATTAGATTGAATAAAAGACAAGACCAGAGGTGCATCATGAATCCCGGTATCTGTTACTTATATGAATACAAAAATGATCAAAAACTTAGGAATGTAGGCTTCATGAAGGTCACACCGCACTATCATTCCTGCATTCTGCAAATCAATGCACGGGGAGTTCCCGTGAAGAACGGCGACACTGTCTCGCTGCTGGCTTTTTATGAAAACGAATCCGAAAGTATTGCAAAACCACTCGAGAAGCTTTCCTGTGGTGAAAAATCTATTTATGCCAGACTCTCCCTGACTGACTCAGAATATCCAGGTGGTAAAATACTGGATGATCTGAACGGTTTTCTACTAAGGACAGAGTCAGGTCAGTACTACGGGGCATTTTCTGATAATATTCCGTTTGATACTGATAAGGTAAAAATCTGGGAAGACAGACCAACAGCAGAAGCGACGGAAGCGTCCATTTTGGAACCAGTAAAAGAACCAGAAGCTGTTGAGGAATCTATGTCAGTCATGGAGGCGGAATCTATCAACGTGTTTCCCGGCGAATTGGAAGAAACTGATCCGTTGGAGACGCAGAAGGATGTGGAGGGAATCTCTGAAAATGCGACAGTACCTAATGAGGAGGAAGCGGAAACATTAACAGAAACGGAATATATTGAAAATGACAATGTACCTGAACCTCCTGAACGTTTCCAGGAACTCTGGGAAGAAGATGCAAAATCACGCACAGAAGAACCCTATTCTTCTGATGAAGTACCTAATCAGCCTGATGAACCTCATGAGACCGTCCGAAAAATACAACGCTCTGATCTTTCAGTGCTCCCTCGTAAATCCTGGAATCTGGCGAATAACAGCTTCCTAATGCATGGCTATCATAATTATAATCATCTATTGCTCGTTGAAGAGGACGGACACTTTTGGCTTGGTGTCCCTGGAATTTATGCTCCCCGTGAAGCAAGAGCAGCAGAACTTTTTGGTTTCCCACAGTTCACACAGACATATACAAATCAGTTGGAACTCGATGAAGAGGAACGAGATGAAAGTGAAAAATTTGGATACTGGTGCCGTTATATACGATAGATACTTATAGCATAAAATTGAAATCAGAAACGGGAAACCGTCAGAAACTCCAATAGTCATCAGGGATTTGGAACAAATGTAAAGGTGTAAACTTTGTAAAAATGAGTTTACACCTTTTTTGTATTATTAATGAGGCGGATTTAAATGACCAAAAAAAGAAACTTTATAAATCCCCTTGACATTCGACCAGCAGTCGAGTAATATATGTTTATAGACCAACGGTCGAGAAAGGAGAAGCTAATGTCACATACAAAAGATTTTGATATAAAAAGAAATGCAATTTTAGATTGTGCAGAACAGTTATTTACTGTAAGAGGCTATGAAGTAACCACTGTGAATACCATTTTAAAAGAAGTTGGAATTGCCAAAGGAACATTCTACTACTACTTCACATCAAAAGAAGAAGTCATGGACGCAGTTATTATGAGAATTATTGACACTGAATTAGAACATGCAAAAGAAGTACTTAACAATAAAAAACTGACACCAATTGAAAAACTAATTACTTCCTTATTTAGGAAATCAGAAACCGTTGAAAAAAAAGTAATAATTGAAAGTTTGAATGAACCAAACAATGCATTGATGAAACAAAGAGCATTACAAAGAACATTGGAAGTTCTATGTCCCATCTATGCAGAAATGATTATTGAAGGAAATAGAAAACAAGATTTTTCATCTGCTAATCCGCTTGAGGATATTCAATTCCTTGTGGCCGGTGTGCAAACAATATATGACCTTAGTAGTATTTCAGATGCAAAGATAGAAGTAAATATTGAGGTTGTCTTGAATACTTTTTTTCATGTATTAAGAATTGATGAATCGAAAAATAGCAAAGAACAAGTAAAACTATTGTTGTTTCAAAATATGTAACTAGACTACCAACATGTTACAAGAGGAAATGGAAATAGAAAGAATAACTTTTAAAATTTTATATTAGGAGGGGTTTATTATAGAATTAACACAAACATCGATGTATCAAACATCATTTAACTTTATTAAATTAGTGACGGGGCAAGCAGTCTCCGTCTTTGGGACATCACTACTTCGTTTTGCACTATCTCTTTATGTTTTAGATATTACAGGGCGGGCGGATATTTACGCAACATTATTTGCAGTATCAAGTCTGCCAGTTTTATTCTCACCAATTGCTGGAGCATTGGCTGATAGATTCAATCGCAAATCAATTATGGTTGGTTTAGATCTAACGAATGGTTTACTTAGTTTATTACTTCTAATCGCATTCTTATTCAACCAGACATCTATTTTTGTTATTGCAGTTGCAATGATTCTATTCGGTTTTGTCGGCGCAATGGATACTCCTGTTGTGACAGCGATTATCCCTGGGATTTCTACAAGTGACAAATTAGAATCAGCAAATGGTATTTTGCAAGGTGTTCAATCTCTATCAGGGATTGTTGCTCCTGTTTTAGGAGGTTTACTTTATAGCTCAATTGGAATGAAGAATATTCTAATGATCATAACAATTTTATTCTTCTTAACTGCATTATTAGAAACACGTATTTTAGTACCGCAAAATAAAACAGAATATTCAGGTAATATTATTAAAGTTTTAGCAAGTGATTTGAAAGAAGGATTCCATTATACATTAACTCATAGTTTCATTCGTAAAACGATGTTGTTAAGTGTAGGGCTTAATTTTGCTCTTACTCCACTCTTTATCATTGGAGTACCATATATTTTAAGAGTCACAATGAACTTAAATACGGGTCTATATGGAATAGGGATTGGAATTATGGAATTTGCAACAATTCTAGGTGCCCTCCTGATAGGAGTCGTTTCAAAAAAAATAAGGGTATCTAATTTCTACCTTTGGATTTTATTTGTTGCAATTCTCTTAATACCGATGGGAATGTCTACTCTTCCCCTACTATTACAGTATGGAACATTTCCAGCATTTGCTTTATTTGTATTTAGTGGTGTTCCGCTTTCTGCGTGCTTATCCATTATATCTATCTTTGCGATAAGCAAAATCCAAAAAGTTACACCATCAAAGAACCTGGGAAAAGTGATGGCCATTATTATGGCGACTGCACAATGTGTTGCTCCTATTGGTCAGATTTTGTATGGAATCGGCTTTGAAACCTTTGAAAACCGTGCATACATTCCAATCATAATTACGTTTGTTGCTACCATATTATTATCGATTTTAAGCAAACTATTGTATCGAAATGAAAAAGATATCTAGTAAATTGTTGGATAAAAGACGAATGGATTCAAAAGGATCAGTACGCATCTCCTTTTGAATTTGACATACACTTTGCGTATTAAAATGAAAGGAGATAATAAATGGTACAACGATTAATGAAAAAAGATTTTAAGAAGAATAAAGTCATTGTTTTTACCCTCTTTACATTTATTTTATTATCCGCAATGCTGTTATCTAGTGCATTAACGATTGCAACTGAATTAACAGGTTCTTTAGACCATTTATTTGAAAAAGCAAAAGTACCTAGCTATGTACAGATGTATGCTGGTGATTTCTCACAAGATGAAATCAACACATTTAGTGAAAATAATGAACTTGTGAAAAACCAGCAGACCGTAACCATGTTAAATATTGATGGCGAAAGTCTATTTCTCCAAGTTAATGGCGACTCGGAAGTAAATAGTATTATTGAAAATAGTTTTGTGAAACAAAATGAAGCATTTGATTTCTTATTAGATTCAAGAGATGAAATCGCTGGTGTTCATGATGGTGAGATCGGTATTCCTGTTTATCATCAACAACTTTATAACTTAGAGTTAGGCTCTAAGGTGCAAGTACAAATAGGGGATTTCAAAAAGACGTATACAATCACTTCATTTATACGTGATGCACAGATGAACCCCTCACTTGTTACCTCGAAGCGATTTCTGGTAAGTGATAATGATTGGAATGAATTAGAAACAAAGCTTAGTAATCAAGAACATTTAATAGAGTTTGAATTGAATGATGACAGCTCGATTTCAGAATTTGAAAAGCAATACGAAGCTTCTAATCTTCCACAAAGCGGAACAGCACTCACGAAATCTTTATACCAAGTATTAAACGCATTAACAGATGGCATTGTTATCGCCATTATTATTCTTATTAGTTTATTGCTATTGCTCATTGCTTCTTTATGCTTGCGATTTACGATCCTTACTGCTATAGAAGAAGATTATCGAGAAATCGGAATTATGAAAGCGACTGGTATCAGCAACAAGAATATACGAAAACTGTATCTTACAAAATATATTGTGATTGCTTCTATTGCTTGTCTTGGCGGTTATCTTGCTTCTCTGGCAGTTACAAACGTATTTACCAAATCAATGTCCGTTTACATGGGCCTGGCTCCTAAAACTATGATTAGCTATTTTCTGCCACTGCTGGGTTCTCTTCTCGTATTCTTGTTTGTTTATTTATTTTGCAGGCTTGTGTTTAGACGCTTCAAAAAGATTTCAGCTTATCAGGCATTACAAGCTGGAGAAATATCCGGAAACCGTAAAATTGCACATAGAATGCAATTAAGCGGCAAGAAACATTGGATAGGGAATCACACGATTTTTATCGGTATTCGGGAAGTGTTAACACAAATAAAAACGTATATATTGTTAATGCTGGTCTTTGCTATTAGTTTGTTTATGATGAGCGTTCCTTTCAACTTTTTACAAACGATTCAAGATTCTAGTTTTATTTCTTATATGGGTGCTGGAGAAAGTGATTTACGAATCGATATTCATCAAATGGATAAGTATAAGGAAGAATCCGAAGAAGTATTCCGTTATTTAACAAATGAAAGCTTGAACAATGATGTGATTGAAAAAGTTGCTTCTTACGAAACAAGTGCATATCAGATGAAAAATGCTGATCATGAGATAAGCACTATTAAAATCGAGAGTTCAAAGGATTATGATGTATTCCCACTTCATTACACGGATGGGCGGGCACCACAAAACGATAAAGAGATTGCTCTATCCAGTATGAATGCAGATGAATTTGAAGTAAGTGTTGGAGATACCGTTACTATCATTTTGGAAGGAAAAGAAGAAAAACTTACGGTAAGCGGCATTTATCAAGATGTAACCAACGGTGGTAAAACTGCGAAAGGGATGCTTGAAAGCGATGATGTGTTATGGACTACTTATAATTTCAATGTCAAAGATGCTTCTAAAATAAATGAAGTAAAAACAAAACTTGAACAAACGTTTACACATATCAAAGTGACTGATATGGATAACTATATTAAGCAGACATTAGGCGGAATTATTGAACAAGTCACCAGCCTTAGTGTAGTATCATTTGCCCTTTCCTTATTTATATCCATTTTGATTACTTCTATGTTCTTTAAAATGATTCTTGCAAAAGAAGCAAAGAATATTGCGATTATGAAGAGTATTGGTATTTCCACGAAAACATTGCAGCGACAGTATATTGTAAGAGCATTATTTACATTACTCATTGGTCTTATTGTTGGAGTGGTACTAACAAATGTACTTGGAACACAAGTCGGCAGCCTATTATTATCAGGTGTTTCAAAACTAACCTTTGTCACAAATCCTCTTATTAACTATCTAATCATTCCTTTTTCATTAGTGTTAGTGGTGAGTTTAAGTGTCTATATTGTTAGCGTATCTATTAAAAAAATGAACATCATGCTAATCGCTGAATAAAGGAGGAATTGTCATGATTTTAAAAGCAACTGGTTTATCAAAGAGTTTTCCAATTGAAAATATGGAACCTCAACATGTATTAAAAAACATTCAATTAACCATCAATAAAGGAGAATTTGTATCCGTTATGGGTGCCAGTGGTTCTGGCAAATCCACTCTGCTTTATACGATCAGCGGCATGATGCAGCCAAGTGCAGGAACTGTAGAATTTGCCGGAGAACAATTAAATAAATTAACGGAAGAACAGTTAACAAGTATTCGATTAAATAAAATGGGATTCGTTTTTCAACAGGCAAACCTATTAAAGAATTTTAACTTGAAAGACAACATTATTCTCTCTGCCTATCTCGGAAAAAAAGAATCGCAAAAAGAAATTGATAAGCGTGCTGTTCAATTGATGAAACAGACTGGTGTCCATCAACTAGCCTTAAAAGATATTACGCAAGCTTCTGGAGGACAATTGCAAAGAGTTTCCATTTGTCGTGCATTAATTAATAAACCAGAAATAATATTTGGTGATGAACCTACTGGTGCATTGAATTCAAAATCTGCTTCTGAGATTATGATGCTTTTTAATGAAATTAATCAAAACGGAACAACCATCTTATTAGTTACTCATGATGCTAAAGTAGCGTCAAAAACAGAACGCATTTTATTTATGGCAGATGGTGAAATTGTTTCTGAAAAGTATTTAGGTAAAATGAAAGATGAGTCAACATTAAAGGAACGTGAAAAACAAGTAGCAAAGTGGTTGAACGGATTAGATTTTTAGAAATGTACCTCCAATTAGATTCTATTCCCAAATGAACTGGTCTTGAGATTTTATTGAGTTTTTTCCCCGTAAGG
The DNA here is from genome assembly GCF_012524165.2 of Faecalicatena faecalis. GTDB lineage: Bacteria > Bacillota > Clostridia > Lachnospirales > Lachnospiraceae > Faecalicatena_A > Faecalicatena_A faecalis. The sequence goes on along the minus strand of NZ_JABACJ020000006.1, from coordinate 160,204 downwards.
TTTATAATTACCGTATATTATGATAACAGGCAGGAGGAAATACAATGAAGATTTATGATTCAGTAAAGAAGGAAGAGGTTGAGATCTCCGGTACAAAGGATCTGATTAAACTAATGGAAGATGGAGGCCGTCAGGTGGACCTATATTTAAAAGAGAAAAAGTCGGATGAAGATGGCTACCTTACCTGGGATGTTGAACATTGGTCAAGTATTGATAAAAAACGCTTTATTCGCTGCTATTCTCTGGAAGGCAGGGTCCTGAGCGAATCAACAGGACATAATATCTATGATTTAGAGACAGATTTCAAGCCGGAAGAAGCAGCTAAAATCGAACTCAGCTAATAAGCAATTTATGAAAGGGTGCTTTCAAGGTCCATAAGCCTTGATAAGCACCCTTTTCTATTGATAATCAAAACGAATATTTGAATCACCCTATGCACAGTTCATCCCGTCGTTTACAGGATGCCTGCACCCAGAATCTTCAGTATCATATCCGCTGTTCCAACGTTGTACCCACTTGTGACATAAACACAGTTGGACTCCCTATCCATCACCAGAATCAATGGTATGCTTTCTGGATCCACATAAAATCTTCTTCCCAGAACAGATACGCGTTCTTCTACACAGTCGCAGAGAAGCTGTACCCCATTTAAGGCCTCAAGCGTTCTGTTAAGCGTCGGCTGTTTTACCGCCTCCTGGCTGTTCACTAGGAACAGAATATCCGCATCGCTATGGTTGAATTCCTCGGCTCTCTCATACAGTTCATTTAAAATATGTTCTGTCGGCTCCTGGCCCTCGGACAGCCAGACCACCAAATGCGGTTTTCCTTTCAGAATATCCGTAATATTGGTCTTTGTGCCCTCAAACCCTTCCACCTCAAAAGGGGGCATTGGTACACACTCCAGCATCTGACTTAGTTCTGCTTCCTCTAACTTCAACTCTACAGAAACATGACTTCCCGGAGTGACTTCTACTTCTATGACACGTCCAAGAATATTCCCATTGGGAAGTCTGTTGGCCGTCACCACTTCATAAATTCCAGACGGAACGGATGTGCTCATGCATCTGCCTGCAGGATTCCCGTCATTTAAATGACTCAAATCCAACAGCTTCCGCTCTCCCGGATACCTTCTGACAACAGACCAATTCTGGAAATAGACAAGCCCCTCTGATTCAACGGAACAAACTTCAAGCGTTCCCGTCTCCTTTGGTGCAATCACTTGGATAAAATGACCTTCTGCATAATATTCCATTGCACCATCTACTGGATTCAATCTCGCAGGAATTCCCAAGGTCCTGCACACTGCGACAAACAGCATTTCCTGTGACTTCCTGCTGCCAATCTTGTATTTCAGGCATGGCAGCGGCAGAGTCAGTAAAGCATCATACTCTTCCTGTGGACACTCGTGAACCTCCTGACTGATAAATCTCCAAATCTTACCCGGATCATTACGGAATTCCTCTTTCTGTCCTTGGGATAGCAGAGTCTCGATTCCACTTCTAAAATCTGTCAAAGTCTCCAAATAAATTCTAGGAGACAAAATATATTTCACAAAGACATCTTCCGGAAAACTTCCCTGATACTGCATCGCATGGTTTAAGTGTGCTTCAAGTACCTCTGCCTTTAAATCCAAAGAGTCCTTTTGTGTTAAAGTACCGAATAACAGCCTTCTAAATTCTTCCTTTCCTACTCCGTTTAAAAAGGCTTCCGTCTCTGCCTCATTCCCAGTCCCTGCTTTCTTTAAACGAAGTGCGGTTCTCTCTGCCAGCCTCTCCTTCTGTCTCCTTCTCTGTTCTTCTGTCACAGAGCCACTGTGGATGACTGCATCCTGTGGGGCAAAACTTTCAAAGGACTGCCATGTTTCTTCCTTTGTCTTACAATCTGGTTCCGTTAGAACCAAAATCACATCCCCAAATTCTCTGACATCTACCATGGTACATCCAGAAGCATCTCCTTTTCTTGCACAGATTCGACAGCTTCCAAGACCTAATTCTATCTCCGCACTGCCGTCTTCCTTCGTCTCCAACACTGCAATCGGGAAAAATTCAGAATAATTCAATACCTCGATCCTGACCTCTGCATTTTTAAGAGGCTTACCATCCGTATCTGTCACCTGAATTCTCAGTCGTTTTGTATTTGCGTAGGTCCCAATTTCGTTGATTTCTGTCGTGATGCCCTGAGTGGATACGATATTCTCATCCTTTATTACCTCCCCTCTAAGCTCCAGGCTTCCATACCATCTGGAATGAATCAGCATGGCACGGGAGGACGCATGTAAGAACCATCCTTTATCCAGTATTTCCTCCGGCTCGCAGGCACCCAGGAAATGCCATTCTCCGTCACACCATGCCTCTACCCAGGCATGGTTGTCATCGCAATGAGACCATCTTGGCGCATACACCTGTCTTGCAGGAATCCCCATACTGCGCAATACGCTCACAGTAAATGTAGATTCCTCCCCGCATCTGCCGTGTGCACTTCTGTACGTAGTCATAGGGGAAGCTGTCCTGTCATCCGAAGCACGGTAAGTGGCCTCCTGGGCACACCAGTAATTCAACGCCAGGACTGCTTCTGCCATGGACTTAGCTCCCATCATCTCCGCGTGGGCCTTCTCATAAAAAAAGCTCCGGCACGGGCTGATATCCTCCGTATTGATTCTATGATATACCACATATTGACAGAAAAGCGCCTCGCTTATTTTTTCTCGAAATGCCCCCTGATTCCAAAGAAATGCTCCATGGGACGCATAATCTAAAAATGTCTCAAAAGGGTAATTCAGAACATCAGATAGCGGCATATTCCCATAAAGGTAACGGAGCAGAATCTGCTCATCTGATGTACAGGCCTTGATTTTTTCATTGATTCCATCAAAAATACCAGGAACCGAACTGTTCCTGTCTGCATATATCTTTTCTATTTTTATTGTAAATTTCTCAGAAAACATTTGGACTCCTCTCAAGCACTTCTGCTGCTTTTCGTATTTCTTCTTCCTCTGTGCGCCAGATACTGAATTCACTGATTCCCGGAAGCCCCATTGGAACCCCTTCCCGACGGTACTTCATCGAACTGTCTAATACCTTTTTCCCACTCATATGGAATTGGTTCAACCCTGTCACACGACATAACTCTTCCAGATTCCCGGAATTCACACCTGCTCCGACCAAAATATGGATTCTTCCAGCCGCTGCTTCATTCAGCCTTCTAAGAAGACCCGCTCCTGCCAATGCGCTTTCCTCCTGGCCGGATGTCAGAATCGTGTGGATTCCCAGTTCCACACATTCTTCTAAGACCCGCATTGGATCACTGCACACATCGAATGCCCGGTGCAGGGTAAGCTTCATCTCTCCTGCTTCCCGGACCAATTCCTCCATCTGCTCCATATTCAAAGTCCCATCTGGACGCAGTATCCCGATTACTGCTCCATCCGCTCCAAGTTCACGAAACTGCCTGACTTCCTTTCGAATAATCTTAAATTCCGCATCCGTATAGCAGAAATCCCCGAACCTCGGACGGATCAGCACATGAATTTTTATATCCACTGCCTTCCTGACCGCACAGAACAGGGCCGGCGTCGGTGTGGTTCCGCCTATAATAAGATTACTGCACAATTCCAGACGTTTCGCGCCACCTCGTTCGGCAGCTATCGCAGATTCTACTGAATCCACACAAACTTCAAGCATATAATCCTTCATTTTTTCCATTCCTTTCCCAACATTCCTGATACATTAAGTGCCCAGACATTCTTTTACTTTTCTTTTCCTTTGCACAGCTCATACAGTGTACTCACGCCTGCCCCTGTAGCACCTTTACTCTGAAATTTCCAGATTGGTCCGTCCACCCAGGCAGTCCCGGCGATGTCCATATGAAGCCACGGTCTTTCCTTCGCGAACCGCCGGATAAACAGCCCCGCTGTGATTGTCCCACAGTAATCCGGGCCCAAATTTTTAATATCGGCACACCCACTCTTTAACATCTCCTCATGCTCTGCAAAATATGGGATTCTTGCATACTGCTCAGTAGATCTGTCTTTGGCCTCCTCGAATCGAGTATATAATTCGTCGCTGTCACAGAGCACACCGCCAATTGAAAAACCGAACAGATTCACAACGGCGCCCGTCAACGTAGCAATATCAACCACTTGTTCGACCCCCTCGCGTTCCACAGCATAGGCCACAGCATCCCCCAAGATCAGCCGGCCTTCTGCATCTGTGTTGCAGATTTCCACCCGGGTCTTATTATACATCGTAATGACATCTCCGGGAAGATAACTGCCCGGGGAAATACGGTTCTCGCAGATTGGGATGACCCCTGTTACATTGACCTCGACACGATCTGCTGCAAGTGCATATATACATCCAGCCACCGCTGCTCCCCCTGCCATATCCCCGCGAATGCCAGCCATAGAGCCGGACGGTTTCAAACAATAGCCGCCAGTATCACAAGTAACTCCCTTTCCAATCAAACCGAGCGTCTCTGATTTTTTTTCTGCTTTTGCTCCCCGGTACCGCAGAACCACCATACACGGCGGATAAGCACTGCCGCTTCCTACAGTCAACAGACCTCCCATTTCCATTTCTTCAAGCTGATTCTGTTGAAAAATCTCCACCTCTACATCCAGATCTTCCATCTGCATGCGGATGGCCTCTGCGAAATCCGCGGGACGCAGGAGATTTCCCGGATAATTGACCATGTCTCTGGCAAATGAAATTGCCTGGGCCATATGCTGTCCCTGGCTGAGCAGCACCTCCAGATGCTCCTTTGTAAGTCCCGTTACTTCTTCTAAATCACCTGTCAAAATTGCCTCTACCTCGTACCGCTTTTCTGCGCCGAAATTGGGCTGTTCATATCCTCCCAGACAGATGCCCTGAATCAGACAGGTGAATTTTTCTTCTGTCAACATTCCTTTTAACCCAGTTACATCTACATAAAACCGGCTAATTTTATGTTCCCGCATAAATGCGGTGCCGCAAGCAGCGGCCTCCATGACTTCTCTTTTTGTCAGAGCCTTTTCACCCAGCCCCACACAGCATTCCTGTTTTCCCCCCAAAGACAGACGGGGAAGGGTCTGCAGATATTCCCCCTGGAATACGCCCCCTTCCCCGTCATACAGCTTACTTGCTGCTGCCTTTGTGAAGAACAGGATGCCCGTTTTTATGTCCGTCCCGGACGAGATCCTGATCCTCATTTAATATTCCTCCCACCTTATTTTAAGGATTTATTTTATCTCGATCATTTCATGCCCCTCAATCAAAGGCACAGAGAACGTAATATATCCAGCGTCCCTGGTAAACTCTATCTTCTCCGAACGTATAACATTTTTAACAGTGGTGATTTCCTTTTCTCCCACATAAACTCGGAATTCTGTGTTGTAAAGAGGAATCACGTCCTCTACTGTATAGATGTCTTCAGAACGTTTCTCTGTAATATAATGCAGAATATGCAGGATATCACGTTCTTCCTTTTCCTGATGATTCAATGCAGCCAGGATTGTAGAAGGTCCGTTATGTGATACCAGCTTCTCCTCAAGAAGGATTTCCAATGCATCCTTTACCATAGCTTTGCACCACGCCGCGGCGTTCTTACGGTAACAATGGAATACAGGATGGGAGAAATAAATAGCTCCCTGATACATGGTAACCTCTGGATATCCTACCTTTCCTGAGGATGGAGCGTGCTGATGGGAACAGAACTTTTCTCCGGCCCTGTCAAAATATGGTTCGATCTTATCCATCAGCACCTCGGCCTTATCCGCCTCAACATCCAGACCGCGCAGGTACATTACGAATTCTTCTTTCGGAAGCTTCTTACCGATCTTTTCATTTGGCATCACGAACTCACGGTAATATGGGGAATCCTGTTTATATCTGACTCCATAAATACTCTCAGAACCGTCCTTTTTCAGACAGGATTCATAAGAAGCAAGCACCTTGCCGCCCTGTTCCAAATACGCTTTCAAAAGCTGGTCCAGCTTTTCATTGCCGTAAATACAATCCGGCAGAATCAGGACCTTGTATGCGGAAAAGTCCATATCTGTATCAATAATATCAAATTGGTAACACATCTCCTGAAGCATACGCACGGTACCGATCAGAGACGGCGAAATGCTCAGATCATAGGAATCCTCAGGATAAAATTCCTCCGGGTTGAGCACTGCGATCTCCGTCTTTGCTTTCGCATCCCAGCAGTATGGTTCTTTTTCCTTCACACTTGCATAAACATTTCCAATCAGGTCATATGCGCCCTTAGACAGCCTGCCAGATGGATGAAGCTGGTCTCCGATGGAGCATCCCGCCCCCATTGCCAGCATACTGAAGCACTCCAGCTCCAGAGCAGCCTTATTCTTCAGAGAGTGGAAATCGCCCCAGTATGTATGGAATTTTCCTGTCATACCGATCATTTCTTTTCCGAGCATCCGGGCATAACGGCTTGTCGCCGGAAAATGGTCATATCCCCAGCCGCCGCTCGGAAGAGACTCTAATTCCAGATGGCTGTAATCCTTAAAGCTGTTCTTATACGCCGGCCCAATGTGGGAGCTATTATAGAAAACTGTCGCATTCGGAGCCATTTCGTGAATAAACGCCGTAATCTCTTCCTTAAATTCATCCAGCATGTGGCTCGCATATCTGAGTCTTTCCGCTTTATCCTCTGTATTCATGCCCAGTTCTTTCATCTTTGCAACGCAGCTCGGGCATTTGCAGTCTACGTGGAAAAGGATATCAATAAAAATACCATCCACGTTTTCCGGGCCTGTCACCTCGATCATATCCTCCAGATGCTCTTTAAAAAACTGGCGGTAACCGCTGTTCAGGCAGATCGTGTTGTAAAAATGCGGTGCCGGTACATGCTGTGTGTCAATGTATTCTCCATTCTCATCCAACGCCAGCCACTCCGGGTGTTCCCGCATGATTCGTCCATCCCACTGTGCAGTCGTATAGATCGGCACACGGATTCCTCTCTTATGGCATGCCTCGATCTGCTCTAACAGAAGGTTGTGATTCTTCAGATTCGGATGAATCAGCTCCGGGAATCTTTTAGAAGGATAATAGAGCCAGCCGTGGTGGCATCGTCCAAAACAAGTTATAGAATTGACATTTGCTTTTTCCAGGGTATCTCCGAATTCCTCCATAGAAAAGTCCTCGCCCACGGATGGAATGAACTCACTTGTATGAAAGTCAAGATGCACCTGACGATATGATATTGATGACATATGTATTCTCCTTTTTTATTCTTTTACTGCGCCTGCTGCCAGACCACCCTCTACCTTTTCCTGGAAGAGCAGATAAATCACGAGCGGCACAGCAACGGTAATCACGATTGCAGCCATCAAAGGACCATAATCACTTCCACGTTCTCCGTTGAAGTTCAGAAGTCCCAACGCGATCGGCTTTAAGTTCTTGTCGTTGATGAACAAAAGTGGGAACAGAATGTTGTTCCATGCACTTAAAAAGTTAAAAATTGAAATCGTTGATATAGCCGGTACACACAGCGGCAGCATTACTTTTCTGTAAATCTGGAAATAGGTCGCACCGTCGATCAGTGCTGCCTCTTCCAGAGAGTGGTTGACTCCCTGCATAAAGTTGCTCATGACCATGATACTAAATGGTAAGCTGAATGCTACGTAAATCAGTACCAGTGCCGGGATATTATTTTTCAGATTCAGAGTTCCGATGATGTAGGAAACTGGAACAAGTACCGTATGCATCGGCACCATCATTCCCAGCATAAAGAACAACATCAAAAACTTATTGCCTTTGAACTGAAATCTGGACAGTACATATGCTGCCATAGATGATACAAGTGCAAGGACGATTACAGTTGCCCCTGCCTGGATAATACTGTTGATAAAGTATCTGCTCATGTTGGCCGCCTGCCATGCCTCCGTATAGTTGCCCCACTGGAACACTGCCGGAAGATCGAACGGCTTAGCGAAAATCTCTGTCTTTGTCTTTACGGATGAAAGAAGAGTAAATATCATCGGCATTGCGAACATAAATGCCATAACGAGCAAAAACGCATATTTGGCTATAATCCCTCCGGGATTCTGTTTAATCTTTGCTTTTTTATTCATAGTACTCACCTTTCCTCCTTACTGGTCATTCTTCTTGCTTGTCAGTTTATTGCTGAGCATGGTTCCTGCAAGACAGATTACCATGATGATAATACCGATTGCACTTCCAAGTCCGTAGTGGCTGTACTTGAATGCCTCGTTGTACATCAACGTTGTCGGCAGGTTCGTCAGACCATTCGGTCCGCCTCCTGTCATGGCAAATACCAGGTCGAACACCTTTACAGAACCGATAATATCCATCAGGATACACATTGCGATCGTAGGCTTTAACATCGGCACTGTAATCTGGAAGAAGCACTGAAGCTTATTGGCTCCATCGATCGCCGCAGCCTCGTAGACATCCTCGGAGATCGTAGTCAGTCCTGCCAGCAGGATGACCATATAGTATCCAACACCGGCCCAGATGTTAACGAATACAATCGTATTCATCGCTGTTGCCGGATTTACAAGCCATGCCTGTGCAACGCCTCCAAGACCAAACACCTTTAAGAAGGAGTTGAAGACACCTGTCGGCATGAATACGAAATACCACATCAGACCTACTGCTGTCAGAGGGAATACAGTCGGCACGAAGAACAATGCCTTAAAGATACGGTATCCCTTACACTTTGTATTAATCACCGCTGCCATGACCAGAGCAATCGGAGTATGGAACAGCACACTGAAAACAACCATTTTGAACATATTCTTCAGTGAAAGAATAAAGTCTGGATTTTGAAAAGCACTCACATAATTCTTAATTCCAACAAACTCAAGAGATGAACCCCCGATTCCGTTCCATTCCATAAAAGAGAAAAATACAGCACCAATCAGTGGCAGTATCTGAAACAGAATATAAATCAGCAAAGCCGGGAGTACAAACAATGCGAGCGTAAGACGCATTTTATTATTTTTTACTTTAATCATAGATTTTCTCCTGCTTATGTTACTTGGGCTTGGTCCTTTCAAGCCCTAGTTACAAAGTACATCCTGTCGACTTAGGTCCGGTCCTTTCGGACCTTAGTGACATGGATGTTACCCTGCTTATGTTACTTAGGCTTGGTCCTTTCAAGCCTTAGTTACAAAGTACATCCTGTCGACTTAGGTCCGGTCCTTTCGGACCTTAGTGACATGGATGTTACCCCGCTTATGTTACTTAGGTCCGGTCCTTTCAGACCTTAGTTGCAAAACTGCCGGAGACACATCCCCGGCAGCTTATTTTTTATTTTGCGTTATCTATTTCTGCCTGAATCTCTTTTGCTGCATCTTCTGCGGATGTTCCTGTGAACATGCTCACGATGGAGTTTCTTGTTCTATCCTGCATAGATGTCAATGGGTCGAAGTCAAATACATCGACACCAATACCTGTAGATGTTCCGCCAAGCTCCATGTTGTCAATGAACAATGGTTCGCATTTGCTCTCATCAAGATCGATATCTGTTCTTGGAATCAGGAATGCACATTCCTCTGCGAATCTCTTAGCTGCGTCTTTATCTGTCAGCATTTTTACAAGCTCGATCGTCAGGTCTAACTCTTTGCCTTCCAGTTTTCCACTGATCATGTATGGGCTGAGTGTCTGCATGTCTTCGTTCTTGAATTCCGGCTTCTCTTCGAAGTATGGGAATTTTGCTACTTTAATGCTGTCTTTTACAGGTGTCTCTGCTGGATCTGTGAAGGTACTGATGTTCCATGGTCCAGTGATGACCATAGCTGCCTCACCGTTCTGGAACTGGCTCATTGCGATGTTGTCCTGAATTCCTGCTGCACTCTCGTCGAATGCACCTGCATCAATCAGGTCTTTTACATACTGCAGTGTCTCAACTACTTCTGGATCTGTCCATTTCATATCGCGGCTTCCTAATTTCTTAGCAGCCTCTGTTCCAGCCCATTTGTAGAAGATCTGATCATGAAGATGTCCTGCCATGTATGTTGTCTGAGCTCCCATAGCAATCGGGATGACACCTGAATCTTTCAGTTTCTTTACTGCATCGAGTAAATCTGTCCATGTCTCCGGGAATTTATCAATTCCAGCTTTTTTGAATAAGTCTTCATTATAGTAAACACCGATCAGACCAGATTCCATCGGTACTGCATATGTTCCTTCATGTCCCGGTACCTGATAATAAGAAAGAGCACCCTCTGTAAAACCGCCGCCCCACTCAGGATCTTCATCCAGATATGGCTGAACATTCAGAAGCAGTCCGTTGTCGATGTATTCTCCCAGGTTTGCAACACCCTGAATACGGAAGATGTTCGCCATGTTTCCAGAAGCAATATCTGTTGAAAGGATGTTGTTGAATGCGGACTCGTCACTCTGTGAATCATCAATGATTGTTACGTCTGGATGTTTTTCCTTGAATTCATCCAGGATATCATTGTAAATTCCTACCTGTGGGGATGTACCTGCCATTCTTGTGAGAAGACGGATTGTAACTCCACCATCTTTCCCTTCCTTTTTAGAGTCCTTGTCTCCTCCAGAAGAACCGCATCCTGCGAGCAGCCCGGCACACATCAGTCCGGCAAGCCCAAGTGCAATCAATCTTTTTGCTTTCATAATTTTTCCTCCTTTTTCTAACTGTTACATTTGCTAAACACAATATACCGTAAAATTCCCAGATACCAAATGGTCATTTTCTAGATTTTTTGGAGATTTCCTAAATGAGTTTCCAAGTCCTCTTTCTCCTACATAGACATTCTTTCCATATTCATATAGAATAAATATGACATGAAAAAGGAGGCACTTACATGAAAAATACAAATACGAGCCCTTCCATCCGTTCCAAAATTTTCCGCAGCATGACCCTGGTCGCATCCTGCCTGATGCTGCTGTTAACAATTGCGACCTCATTTATGTATTACAATTATTTTATTAAGAGCACAACTGACTCCTCCCTGGCACAGCTTGATTATATTGCAGGACAGTTAGATTACTATATGGACTCTGTCTCCAACTACTCCCTGGCTCTTATGACTGATGATACCATTCAAAACGGTCTTAAGAAATATAAAAATGCTCCAGAGACATTTTCTGCCATGGATAAAATGCATATGAAGGATAGTATCAATCATACGATCCAGTCCACCCCGTTCATTCATTCGGTCACCTTTTATTCAGGAGAACGAAAGCTGGTCGCTACCACGGAATATTATCCTGTTTCTAATATGGCAGATGTCCCCTCCTCAAAGGATGGTGTCTGGTTCCTGCAGCTAAAGAATTCCAATATCAGAAAGAACGCACCTCTGTACACCCTGTCAATGATTCAGCCGGTCTACAGCATTGCCACCGGAGGCTTGCTTGGGTATATCGAGATTTCCATACCAGAACGTACGATTTCTGATATTTATTCAGGCAACACAGATGAGAACCGCCATATTTATATTACAGATAAAAACGGAATTGTAAAAAGTACCGATGGAAGCCTCATGTTAGAAACCAAATATGCACAGTTCACCACAAGTACGAGAGACATCGCAGCGAGAGATATTCGATTCACCAGGCATCTGCCGCGGCTTGACTGGTACATCATAAACAGTATTTCCTTCGCCACCTTTTTCCGGCCGCTGATGCATGTACTTCTGCTGAGTGTGCTGGCCGTGATCTTCTGCGTGGGTATTTGTTTTCTAATATCAAGGAAGCTGTCCGGTACTATCACATCTCCGCTGTACAGGTTAATTGACCACACCCAGAAAATCAAACAGGGGGACTGGTCCACAATTGACGATGCTCCCTGCGATGACCGGGATATCGCACTGCTCTTCTCTGAATTCAATGCCATGATTCAGGCACAGGAGCAGTTAAAGGATAATCTTCTGGAGACCACAAAGCTCAAAAATAAGATTTCACTGGATCTGATACAGCAGCAGGTGAATCCACATTTTCTATATAATACGCTGGATAATATCTGTTCCCTTGCAGAATTGGATGAAAAGCAGACACTCATTGATATCGTAATGAATCTGTCAACCTTTTACAGAGTAGGCTTAAGCAGCGGCAAATTCCGTGTCACTGTCGGGGATGAACTGGAAATCACCACTGCATATCTTCACATAATGCAGATACGTTATTTCCATAAATTCGATTATACAATAGAATGTCCCGATGAATTGAAAAAATACTCCTGTATCAAACTGCTTTTGCAGCCCATTGTTGAGAACAGTATTTATCATGGCATCAAGGAAATGGAATCCAAGGGACTTCTGGAAATTAAGATTGGGGAGCACGATGACAATATCCTGATCGTCGTACAGGATAACGGGGTAGGATTTACACAGGAAGCTTATCGGAAGATCTGGGAATGCAGTGACCATTTCGGTGTCAAGAATATCCACCAGCGGATACAGCTCTACTACGGTGAGGAATATGGACTTACCATGGAGAACCGGCGTGAGGGCGGGTGTATCACAACAATTACTATACCAAAGAAGGAGGCTGTCAATCATGCAGACAACATTATTGATCGCAGATGATGAATATTTTATCCGGCAGAGGCTCAAAAGAATCATTCCATGGACAGAGCTGAACTTAAAACTGGCGGGAGAAGCAGAAAATGGAGTGGAGGTCTTGAATTTCCTGAACGAGCAGCATATCGATATTGTACTTTTAGATATCCGTATGCCCAAAATGCTGGGGACTGAGACAGCCCTGCATATCCATCAGAATTTCCCGGAGACCCAGGTCATCATCCTCTCCGGCTATAATGAGTTCGAGTATGCACGTTCAGCCCTGCAAAATGGAGTCAGCGATTACCTGCTCAAGCCTGTGGATTCCTCCTCCCTGCATGCGTCTCTGGAAAAATGTATAGAAAAGCTGGAGCAGCGCAGAAAGACGACCGCCAAGCTCTTATCTTTTGACCGTCATATGCGCAGCAATGCGCTTGCAGATGTGAGGGACGGAAAGCTAAGCTCAGCAGAATTCTGTCTTCAATATCCCGAATTCGCAAAATATAAATACTCTGCCTACATCGGAATCTATACCATGGAGGATACTCCCGCTGGAGCCCTCGGGCTTGCAGAGCAGATACGAAGCAGACTAGACCTCTTCTGTGAGCATTTCCAGGAATCCGGGCATATTTATGTCATTCAGCTCTTCTTCTGCTCTGGATCTGATATCAGCCACCTGGGAAGCCTTCTGACTGAATTTGTGCAAAATGCTCACAGTTATATCTTCCTCACTGCCAACCATGTATTTTCCTTGGAGGAGAACTGGGGAATCTATTACCGCCGAATCCTATCCAGTTTAAATCAAAGGTACTTCCATCCTCATTCTGAATTGTTCATGGAATTCAAACACAAGGAGCAGGGAAATGAGAAGCTGGATCTGATGAAGCTTCGGCAGACGGTCATGGAATATCTGAATCTGGGAGATGCCAAAAATTTCGAGAGTTTTATTGAGAAGTCTTTTGATACCATTGTACAAAAGAAAAATATCGACCTGCTTTTTTCTTTCCTCAATGAACTCTTCATCACCTTTCAGATCCATTATAAGATTCCGGCGAATTTGGACTTAAGTATCTCAGATTTTATTTCTGTGATGATCGAAGAAGAATATTCCTGTGACAGGCTTAAGGATACGGTGCTGCATTATGGAAGCCAATGCATGCAGTTCAAGAAGACACCGCCTTCTGATGTCACCTATTGTAAAAAGATCACGGCCTACATCGATGAGAATTACATGAATCCAGAATTAACAGTCTCAGCGATTGCAGAGCATTTCCAATTGAATGCTTCTTATCTGGGAACGATCTTCAAGAATGTGCGTGATCAGTCCATCCTTCAATACATCACTAAGGTACGGATGGAGGCTGCAAAAAAGCTGCTCGCAGCCGGGGACCATCTCGTGTCCGAGGTTGCAGCAGCTATTGGCTACTCCGATGTCTTTTATTTTAGTAAATGCTTTAAGAAAAACTTTGGATGTTCCCCAAAGGAATTCATCCGTATCTGTGAGTCGGAAAAAGAATCCTAAAAACACCTCTGGTATAGCGGATATGCTAGACCAGACCGTTCATCTCCTGGTACAGACGCTTGGCATAGCTGTCGGTCATGCCGCATACATAGTCTGTTACCAGCAGCAGGCGGAGATAAAGCTTCTCCGCTTCGCTTTTTCCTTCTGCCTGATATTTATAAGCATTCTTATAATTCTCCGAAATGAATGAGACAACTCTGCTGTCGATCGAGTTCATCTTCGCATCCGTATCGTAATATAATACTGCATGAACGAGCTTATCCATTAGAAAATCTAGAATCACTGCTTCTGTCACTTCCATCTTATAAATCGCCGTAGACGAAAAAACATATCGGTACGCCATGTCTCCCAGTAAATCCATGAGTTTCTCACCAAAAGTCCCATGAAAAATATCCTGTTTGAATGTTCCCGCCATGATGCTTTCATAATTTGAAGTAAATCCAGAAGTTGCGCAGCTTATGAGAAATCCCTGTACACGTACGATCCAGTTCTTCACCGCATAGGCCTCTGGATTATCTGCCTGCTTCTCTTTCCCTCTCTCATACAGTGTACGCAGCTTACCAAGGGCATCGAAGGATAAATCCGTGAAACTGCTTTGAAGTCCCTCCAGTTCCTTCTCCAGATCATGATAAGAAATAAATCCCTTCACAAATGCATCCTCAATATCGGCCGTCTTATATGCCAGGTCATCCGCCGCCTCCAGAATATAAGTCAGCGGGTGTCTGTTTTTACCTGCCCCGGTGGATGAGACAATTTCCTCGAAAATGTTCTGATCGGCATAGTAATAGCCCATCTTTTTATCCTTGATATTTCCGGTCGTCTTATCGATTCCTGTGGAAGCCACAGGATATTTTACAATGGTATTGAGCAGTGCATAGGTCAGGTTCATTCCATTTTCGTCCACCAGATAGTGCAGCTTCGTCACCAAACGCAGCGCCTGTGCATTCCCTTCAAAGTGATAGAAGTCTTCTCTCATCTGCGGAGTCAAAAGTTCCTCCACAGGTGTCCCGAAAAAGTCCAGCTCTGGCAGATGCCTTGTGAACCATTCCCGAATTGCATCCTCTCCAAAATGTCCGAACGGAGGATTCCCGATATCATGAATCAGGCCAGCACACTGAAGGATATGGCAGATATCCTCTTTCATCTGCAGGGTGAATCCGGGGTCTTTTCTATTTGACAGGATATTCTCCCCGATATTCTGCCCCAGAGACTTCCCAAATGACGATACCTCTAATGAGTGTGTCAGCCGGGTACGGATAAAATCGCTTTTATCCAGAGGAAAGACCTGCGTCTTATCCTGGAGCCGTCTAAAGGAAGCGCTGCCTATGATTCTGTGGTAATCCTTTTCAAACTCACTTCTCAAATCCACCGGCTTCCCTTTTTTATTTGCGCCCCCCCGCATCCGCTGGGTCGAGAGCAATGTATTCCATTCCATAACTGACCTTCACCTCCGTGGATATCTGCGATCCATTGTGCTGTTTCGTTCTAAAGTCCCGATTAATCCAGATAGATCGGTGGCTCATAATCCTTACCGAGCAGTGCTTTCTTCCTCTCCTGATAGCCAAGAAATGCCCATTCCGTCATATCTGTCCATTTATGAGAATTGCGGTCGTATACCTGTACATATCCAATCCGGTTCGGATGCATACGCACACTATTGGACTGGTATTCACGGCCTGTGTATGGGTTGATCTCGCCCTGCTCTCTGTCCTCATCCACATCGTCATATTTGATGACTGGTTCAAAATCATCGAAATCCGGCTCATTCTTTACGGGTTCTTCTTGAACTGGCACCGTCTCTGTAAAGGAGGTCCTTACCGTTTCTTCTCTGATCGGCTCTTCCTGGACCGGTTCTTCCTTCACCACGGGTTCGGCTGCTGGCTGTGTCTTAGCCCCCCTCTTGCGAAGGAAAATACCGCCTGTGCGGAAACGCTCCTTTTTCGGCTTGATCTGTTCGACTGGCTTTTCCAGCTCTTTCTTAATCGCTTCCACTGGTTCTCCGGCTTCCACGCTCTTTTCTAGTTCCGTGAGACCCTCGTGGATATCATAAAGCTCCCCGATCGTCATGTCCACTTCCTCAGCATCCTCAGGAATCAATTCCAGCTCCTCTTCCTGAGCCTCTATCTCTGGCTGCTCCTGCTCATATGACGGCTCGAAAGGCTCTGCTTCCTCCTCATAGACCACAGCATCCTCTCTTGGTTCTGCTTCATATGACTGATCGGAATCATCAGACTCTGCAGAAGTCTCCTCCTGATATACATCGGCTTCCTCATCTGCCATATCTGGCTCTTCTGCAACATACGGCTCTTCTGCTATGTCCTCCAGAACCATATCCTCCTCAATGACTTCCTCTGACTGATATGTCTCGTGGACAGACTCTTTTGGTTCTTCCACTACAGCAGACTGGATTGCCACGTCCTCGAACAGGCTCATCTGGTAAGGCTCTGCCTCTGTAATCTCTTCTACTTCCCGTGTCTTGTGGGACACCTCTGTTTTACGCACCTTATGGCCTGTACTCTTCTTCTTTTGCTTCTGTGACCTCTGGGCACGGTCTGCCAGAATCGCCTGTACCGCACCTGCAGAAGCCGCCTGCACTTCGTTGGTCAGGATGCTCAAATGAAACGGGCATCCCAGAATATCTGCGATCATACGCATATCCTGTTCCTGAAAATTGTCTCTGCCCAGACGCTGTGTCAGATTCTGCCTGGACATCTTCTTGCCTGTACGTTGTTCTATGATCTCTGCTAGTTCCTTAATAGTCATGCCTTTGCGGCCCAAAATGATTTTGACTTGTTCTCCAAATGTAAGATCTTCCATGGTTCTTTGTGCTCCTCCTTATCTTAATTAACCTTATACTCCTGTCATTAGAAACAATATAATTGCTTCATAAACCTATTTTTTTCCCTTTCTCCATTTTAACAAATCCCCAGAAACACGTCAACGACATTTAAAAAGAATACCCAGGACAATGCCTGGGTATTCCAAAAATTTATCTCACTATGCTGCCCCCAGATATTCTTCCAGGGTAATTCCTTTATCCATGATCTTTTTAGCAGCATCTTTTCCAACATAGCGGTAATGCCATGGTTCGTATACGATACCGGTGATATCTGACTTATCCGTCGGATAACGCAGAATAAATCCATATTTATAACAGTTCTCGGCAAGCCACTTTGACTCCTCGGTATCTGCCTGTTTATCATCCAGATCCTGATATTCCTCAGACACAATATCTAAGGCAAGTCCTGTCGCATGTTCGCTGTGCCCCGGCAGGGCAACGGATTTCTTCGTCTCATTATAAGCATCCAGATAGGTATCTCCCTGATTGATCCAGTCCTGCATCGTAGTATTAAATACTTCCTTCTGATCCTCTGGAGAGCGGTATGCTGAAACAAGATGCATCTTAAGTCCTGCTCCCTCCGCATCGGAGAGCATCTTCTTCGTATCCTCCAGAATACGGGCATCGACTGAATAGCCTTCTGAAATCTCTTTCAGTTCGGGCTTGTACTTTGCATCCAAAGGATACTGATTATTTACAAGGATCAGTTCCCAATTATCTGCGCCTTCTTTGGACAAATTGGCTGCTGCCTCTATTGTCTTCTGCTGCTTGATTTTCTCCTCAAGTGCCTTATTCTCTTTTTTCAGCTTACTTTCCGTCTTCGCCATCACGGCTGCTTTTTGATCCACCGCTTTATTCGCCGCTGCGAAGGTAATCAATATCCCGACTGCAGCGCCCATTACGGCGCCAAATATCAAAGCCTTTTTTACCTTTCGGTTCATCTTCATACTCATCATCTGCCTCCTGATGGGCGGACTATACTCCTGCCCACTTTATTCACAGAACCGCTTACTAGAAACGCAGTTCTGTATGTATCTTCGGATTCATCTCTCTTACTGTAGAACAAACTGCTATTTTATAAGGTATCCCGGATAATTCGTACTCCTGATAAAAATAGTTTCTCGGAAATTCCTCCGGCTTCTTTGTAAGCACCGACGGACTTCCAAGCTGTATCTCGAAGCTTTTCATATCAAGGGCCATCCCCTTACGTGTGGCCTTCATAAAACTTTCTTTGAGCACCCAGAAACGGTAAAACACATTCTTCTGCCCATCCCCCGGCTTCTGTCCCAGAATTACTCCATACTCCGACGGACAGAAAAAACGCTTAGCAATCTTCATATTTGGTTCATCTACGAATTCTATATCACATCCTACCTGGGTATCTTCCCCGCAATCCATATCAACAGAACACAGCACATAATCTCCCGAATGTGAGAGATTAAATGCTGCTCTTTCCGAAATTCCATATTCTTTTCGAATCCGTTCCAGTAAGGACCACGCCCCGACACTCTGGGCCTTCCCATTCTGAAAACGCATCCTGTCCGCCTTTTCCTTACGGAAATTGGGAACCTGCATATAATATTTCCGATAACATTCCTCGTTATACAATGGGGTGATATCGGCGATCCAAGTCTCTATCATTGCTGCTCCTGCTTTCTGGATGTTCTGCTCTTATCAGACCATCCCGCTGCCCGATAATCAGCCTTTCATATAACGTACTTCAAATGTATCGATCGTGATTGGCTTGTTGAATAAGGTTCCCTGTGCATAATCACAGCCTAATTCTTTGAGCACATTTAACTGATCCTGGGTCTCGACCCCTGCCGCTGCCACATGCACTCCAAGCTGACGGCATACATCAATCACAGCCTTTGCGACGATCTGACTGCGGTCATTGCCCACAATATTGGTGACCAGACTCTTATCCAGCTTTAATCCGTCGAATTCCATAATAGAAAGGATGGAAAAACTAGAATCCTTTGCGCCAAAATGATCCAGAACAACACGGACATTTTCTTTTCTGATCTTGTTGCTTGTCTCTGCCAGCATCTCCTGATTCATATCCGCATAGGACTCTGAAACCTCGACCTCCAGATACTCACAGGACACACGGTACTTCTCGACCAGAGCAAGCATCTTCTGTGCAATACTCTCCTCACGGAGCGTTGCCCCTGCAAAATTCACAGAAACAGGAAGCATCGGCATATCTTCCAGCTCCCATTTTCTCAATGTCTTACATACCTGTTCAAACACGTATAAATCCAGGAAATGAGACAGCTTCGTCTCCTCCAAGAGGGTGATATACTTCCCTGGGTCTACGATTCCCAAATCCTTATGATGGTAGCGGACAACTGCTTCCGCTCCCACGACTTCCTCTGTCATGACATCCATCTTAGGTACAAAGCAGACAATAAAATTCCCCTGCTTGATGTCCTCCAGAAGGTCCTGCTTGATGATCGGTTCATGATGTCCCTTCTTCAAATGCTTATAATACTTCTGCTTTTCTTCGCGCATCATATTCTCTGCATCTGCCACAAGGCTGTCCACATCGATATCGATCTTCTCCCACGCATAACCCATCGTTACCAGTCCGAGGCTGATATTATCAAGCTTGTTATGCGCACCATGGACATTTTTCATGAACTCCTCGTAAGAAACATTCTCCATGATCGCCAGATATTCATCACCTGTCAGTCGAAATACCATCGCTCCACGAAAATACTCTTCCAGAACTTCACCGACACGAATCACCACTTCATCGCCATATTCCCTGCCGAATTCCTTATTAAAATTCTTCAGGCCATTGATATCCACCGATAAAGCACCAAGTGCCCTTAATTCCTCCTGCTTCACCTCTGCCAGATAGCCGACAAAACTATTCCGGTTCAGAAGTCCGGTCAGGTCATCATGATAACTCAGATACTCCTGCTGCTTCTGCATCTTCTGCAGGATAATTGCCTGTGAGATATACGGCAGGACCGCCCTCATAAGGGAAAGGTCACATCCCCCTCTGTGGACTCCCACTGCTGCCAGAATCGCGGTCACATTCTCATCTAGAGGGCGGAATACACTGTAGTCTGCCTCTGTTGTATCCGTAATCTCCTGCTTCATCCACCTGGGCATCTGATCAGCATCCAGCATCTTGATACGGTCTCTCTGCCACGGAACATTCTCTGCACACCATTCATAGATTGTAAGGATATCATCCTCTTCTTTTTCTATATAATAAACATATTCCGAATCATAGTAGTCGCGTATCGTGCTTAATACGTCGTTCATGATTTCAATAATAGAACGTTGTTTATACTTTTCGCTCATGAATTCCTCTCCCCTGTTTTCACTAGATAACAGCTTACTATTCTGTACCCTTGTACATACATTGTCAAGTTCCAGACATAAACATTGTAGTATAATCTTATTTAAATTGCAAGACGGAAAAAACGGGGAGCAAAGGGGTCAGACCCTTTTGCTCTCCGTTTTCAGAATATTCTAAAATGTGTTAATTATCTACAAATTCCATCGTTTCCCCTGTGACACCTTCAATCGGTTCATTGCCCTCGCCAGCGATGCCTGGGTCCGGTAATATTCTTGTATGCTCTGCTTCTGCCTCATCTGCTCTTCTGCGCGCTCTTTGGCTTCTTCTGCCCTGCGCACATCAATTTCCTCCGGGCGCTCGGCAGTATCGACCAGGACTGTGACACGGTTGTTCACGACCTCCGCAAATCCCCTGCCGACTGCAACATCCACCCAGTTTCCTTCCTCGATCTCCATCCGCGCATCACCAACATTCACCGCGATGACCATGTTCTCGTGGTTCGCAAGGATTCCCATCTCGCCGTCAGGAGCGGGAAGGATGAGCTTTCTGCATCGTCCTTCATAGAATACTCTGTCACTTGCTATTATTTTCAGACCAAATGTATCCATATGTATACACCTCTATTCTGCGGCGCTTTCCGCCTTTGCTTTTTCAATGACATCTTCGATGGTTCCTACATTGAAAAATGCAGATTCTGGATATTGGTCCATCTCTCCGTTGATAATCATCTTAAAGCCACGGATCGTCTCTTTCAGCGGCACATATTTTCCCGGAATTCCGGTAAATGTCTCAGCAACATAGAATGGCTGTGACAAAAATCTCTGGATCTTCCTTGCACGCATAACGGTTGCTTTATCTTCATCTGACAGCTCTTCCATACCCAGAATTGCAATGATATCCTGCAATTCCTTGTATTTCTGCAGAATTGCCGTCACCTGGTTTGCCACTTCATAGTGCTCCTCGCCTACAATGTCAGCTTCCAGGATACGGGAGTTGGATTCCAACGGGTCAACCGCCGGATAGATTCCCTGCTCTACAATTTTTCTGGACAATACGGTTGTCGCATCCAAATGGGCAAATGTCGTCGCCGGAGCCGGGTCTGTCAGGTCATCGGCTGGCACATAGACAGCCTGCACGGAGGTAACAGAACCATTTTTAGTCGAAGCAATACGCTCCTGCAGCTCACCCATTTCCGTGGCAAGCGTCGGCTGGTAACCAACGGCTGAAGGCATACGTCCTAACAGTGCGGACACCTCAGAACCTGCCTGTGTAAAACGGAAAATATTATCGATGAACAGCAGCACGTTCTGATGCTCCTCATCCCTGAAATACTCTGCCATCGTAAGTCCTGTCTCGGCAACACGCATACGTGCTCCAGGCGGCTCATTCATCTGACCGAATACCAGGGCTGTCTTCTCCAGAACTCCGGATGCCTTCATCTCTGTCCATAAGTCATTTCCCTCACGGGAACGCTCTCCAACACCTGTAAAAATAGAATATCCGCCATGCTCTGTCGCAATGTTACGGATCAGTTCCTGAATCAGTACGGTCTTACCAACACCGGCACCGCCGAACAGACCAATCTTACCACCCTTTGCATAAGGTGCAAGAAGGTCGATGACCTTGATTCCAGTCTCTAATATTTCAATGACCGGACTCTGGTCCTCAAAACTCGGCGGGTCTCTGTGGATGACCCACTTCTGGTCGCTCTCGATCGGCGCACCATCATCAATGGTCTCACCTAATACATTAAACAATCTTCCCAATGTCTGCTCTCCGACCGGAACCTTGATTCCCTCTCCGGTAGCAGTCACTTCCATATCCTTATGCAGCCCTTCGCTGGCAGCAAGCATCAGGCAACGCACCTCATTATTTCCAAGATGCTGCGCAACCTCCATGATGCAGGTCTTTCCGTTGTTCACAACTTCCAGTGCATCCTTGATAAAAGGAAGATTGCCGTCTTCAAATACTACGTCAACGACAGGTCCCATGACCTGTACAATTCGTCCTTTATTCATAATCGTTCTCACTTCCTTATTTATGGTGGGGCTTGATATTGCATGTTCTATTTTTCACACGGACCGCGCAATAAATGTGCAGTCCTGTACAGAACAATTGCAAGAATTATTATTATTTCCTCTTCTGCGCATTCGCCCCGCTGCACACCTCGGTGATCTCCTGGGTGATTGCAGCCTGTCTTGCCCTATTATATAAGGTAGACAATTCTTTGATAATACTCTCGGCGCTGTCTGTAGCGGACTTCATTGCCATCATGCGGGCGTTGTGTTCGCTGGCATAAGCCTCTACCAGACAGCCGTAGATCATACCTGTTACATAACTCGGAACAATACTGTCCATCACATCTTTGGCGGATGGATAGAGTTCAATCTCTTCCCGGTGCATGTTCAGCGGCATGATCATCTGATTAAAGGATGCCCTCTCCAGCGGAAGGAGCTTCACTTTCTCAGCCTCTGACTGCACAGAGTTCTCCATTCGTGTGTAAATCATGTATACTTCGTCCAACTCTCCCTCGCCGAATAACTCGAGAATCCTGTTGGATATATTTCTTGCGCGGTGCATCGTCGGTTTCTGGACAGTATACTGGAAGTTCGTATCGATTTCCACGTCATGCTTGGAAAAATAATGTCTCCCCAGTTCTCCGACGACAAACAGTTTATGTTTACCAGGACCGTTAAGCAGCTCTTCTTCAAGCTTGATGATATTATGGTTATATGCCCCTGCGAGTCCTTTATCCGCCGTAATGACAATCGAGCCGATCTTCCGCTCACTTGCGGGGATCTTCTCTCTTAAATCAAAATACGGATGCTCAATATCAGGGACATGGCGCAGGATTCTGGAAATCTCCCCCTGCAGACCATAGAAATACGGCTCTGTATCGACCAGTTTCTTCTTCGCCTGCTTCATCTTGGAAGAAGAGATCATATACATCGCGTTCGTAATCTTCATCGTATCCTTTACGCTGTTTATACGGGTCTGTATTTCTCTGATATTTGCCATATTAACACCTGCTCTTCTTGAATTCCTTCGCTGTCTCCACAATCTTTTCAATCAGCTCATCGGTAAGGGCCTGTTTCTCTTCGATCTCCTGACCGATTTCTGGATATTGCGTATCAAAATAACTCAGCATATCAGCCTGGAATTTCTTGATCTGCTTCTTTTCTATACCAAGCAGCACCTTGTGGGTTGCCACCAGAAGGGTAATGACCTTATCATGCAGACTCAAAGGCTGACATAATGGCTGCTTTAACAGCTCCATCAGTCCGCCGCC
Organism: Faecalicatena faecalis; assembly: GCF_012524165.2. Lineage (GTDB taxonomy): Bacteria > Bacillota > Clostridia > Lachnospirales > Lachnospiraceae > Faecalicatena_A > Faecalicatena_A faecalis. The sequence continues at coordinate 136,751 of NZ_JABACJ020000006.1, read as the reverse complement.
GTATTCCAACTGCTCCTTTGTGGCAGCATCCAGATCAGAACTGAACTGCGTGAACACTTCCATCTCTCTATATTGTGCCAGGTCGATTCGAATACTTCCTGATGCCTTCTTCATAGCCTTTGTCTGAGCCGCACCACCAACACGGGATACAGACAGACCGACATTGACCGCCGGCCTCATTCCTGAGAAGAACAAGTCACTTTCCAGGAAAATCTGACCATCTGTAATAGAAATTACATTGGTCGGTATGTAGGCAGATACGTCTCCTGCCTGGGTCTCAATAATCGGAAGTGCTGTAATGGAACCTCCGCCAAGTGCGTCGCTCAGACGGCTGGAACGTTCCAGAAGTCTGGAATGCAGGTAGAAAACGTCTCCCGGATAAGCCTCACGTCCCGGAGAACGTCCGAGCAGCAGGGACAATGCACGGTATGCGACCGCATGCTTGGATAAATCATCGTAAACGATCAGGACATCTTTTCCCTGATGCATAAAATGCTCTGCCATCGCAGTTCCTGCATAAGGTGCGATGTACTGCAGCGGCGCGCAGTCACTTGCTGTTGAGGAAACAACGATCGTGTAATCCATTGCACCATTCGTAGTCAGGGTATTCACGACCTTGGCTACCGTAGACGCCTTCTGTCCGACTGCTACATAGATACAGATAACATCCTTCCCCTTCTGATTGATAATCGTGTCCAAAGCAATGGAAGTCTTTCCTGTCTGCCGGTCCCCGATGATCAACTCTCTTTGTCCGCGTCCGATCGGGAACATGGCGTCGATGGAGAGGATTCCCGTCTCCAGCGGAACACTGACTGACTTTCTGTCTATAATTCCAGGCGCCTCCTGCTCGATCGGCCTGTAGTCATCGGCTTCGATTTCCCCCTTGCCGTCGATAGGGGCTCCCAGTGAATTAACAACTCTTCCTATATATTTATCTCCGACCGGAACACCAGCCTTCTTCCCTGTGCGGGTCACTTTTGTGCCTTCCTTGATTTCAGTGTCGTGTCCAAAAAGGATACATCCGATGGAATCCTTCTGGATGTCCTGGACCATCGCCTTTAATCCGTTCTCAAAAGTCACAATCTCCCCGTACATGGCGTGATCAATTCCATAAACAGTCGCAATACCGTCACCTACAGCGATGACTGTACCAATTTCACTGTCTTTGCTGATTGTATCAAAATTCTCTATTTCATTCTTCAGAATAGAAATAATTTCATCTGAATTGATTGAACTCACCTTGTTCACCTCCAGGTCAATTTTTGTTCTAATCTATTCAGGCGTCCTTTCAGGCTCCAGTCATACTCATCACTGCCGGCATGTAATACAAAGCCTCCCAGCAGAGTCTGATCCGTCCTGATCTCAATATCAGCCTTAACGGCATCATATTTTTTACAAAGAAACGCCTTCATTTCTTTTAGCTGTACCTCACTTGGAGGTTCTACACAAGTCAGTACTGCGTTCAGAATATGCTCCTGTTCATCACAGTATCTGTCATAGGCTGCAAAAATATCATCCATCAGATCCATCCTCTGATATCTGCACGCCACCTTCAGGAAATTCCGAATCTCCTCCGGGAAAACCTGATCTATCACTCTTTGTTTCTGGTCCGTCTGGATGGTCGGATTTACGAACACATCATGTAACTGTGGGACCTCTGTAAATATATCCCTTGCTTTCTGTATGGCTTCTTTGGAAATATTCAGCTCATACAACACCTTTGCGTACCTTGTACTGCAGCTTATGCTGCCGACCTGCCCGTAAGGGCATGTATTACGGGATGCCCTCTGGGTATATTTGACTGCCGCCTGCGGGCAGTACTGGCTGTTAGTGTCTGTCTGTGTCATCATGAGCATCACCTACTTCTTCCAGAAACTGATTATATATGTCCTGATTTCCTTGATTCTCTGTCTTTTCGCTTACAATCTTAGCAGCCGCTGTCATAGCAAGTCCTGCAATCTCTGACTGCAGTGCCTTCATCGTCTGCTCCCGTTCCAACTGAATATTCGCCTTAGCCGAATCCAGCATACTTCCTGCCTTATCGCCCGCTTCCTTCACGATGCGTTCATACTCAGCTTTTGCCTGTACCTGCGCCTTTTCCACAATCTTCACAGATTCTTCCCTGGCACCTGTAAGCGCTGCCTCATACTCACTTTTCAGCCTGGCAGCCTCTTCTTTTGCGCTGCTCGCCTCATTTAAGCCGTCCGCGATCAGTTTTTCGCGCTTTTCCATCACATCGGTTACCGGTTTGATTAAAAACTTTTTCAACAAAAGATAAAGAACAACAAGGTTTATGATGGTAAAGAGAAGGTTCACATTTAATTGCAGCACCTGTCCCACCTGCCTTTCCTGTTATATGTCCTATTATTTCAAAAGTAAGATAATCAATAAACCGATGATGAAACCATAAATAGCTGTTGCCTCAGCAAGTGCACATCCAAGGATCAGAGTCTTGCTGATCTTGCTCTCAGCCTCCGGCTGTCTTGCGATTGCGTCTGCTGCCTTACCTGTTGCAATACCAATACCGATACCTGCTCCAACACCTGTTAAAACCGCGATTCCTGCCCCAATTGCTATAATTGTTCCCATAATACAAATCTCCTTTTTCTTCAAAATTTAGAAATTTTTGATTTACCCTGTAAATCATCCTGTAAAAAACTGTCTGGCTGACTTCTTCTTTTTCGTTTTCCGAAATATGTAACGTGACCTGACACGCTACTCCTGTTCCTCATTCATAAACAGTGCCGTCAAAAATACAAACACATATGCCTGCAGTAACCCGTCAAAAATGTCAAAATAGAAACTGAACGGTATCGGCACTAAGACCGGAACAATGGCCTTCAAAAGTTCCATGATAACAAATGCTCCCAGCACGTTACCAAATAACCGCATACAAAGAGACAGCGGACGGATAATAATCTCCAGAACCATGATCGGTGCAACCACTGGTACAGGCTCGGCAAAGTGTTTCATCCAATGCTTGACTCCATTTTTATGTATGCCTGAATATTCAATCAGGAACATGCTCATAATCGCGAGCGCTGCTGTCACATTCAAATCCTTTGTCGGCGGTTTGAATCCGAACAGACTGATAATATTGGAAACACCAAGATAGAGAATAATCGTAATAAGATAAGGTATGTACCTTTTATTCTCTTTTCCTATGATGCCCTCGAAGAAGTCAGAAGCCCATCCAATCGCCGACTCCAGTACAAGCTGCTTCTTCCCCGGATTCTCGACCTTAAGATTCCGCACGAAGATGATAGACAACCCTACAAGCACGGCCATGATCACCCATGTCACGACGACCGATTCCGCCACGCCAATTCCGCCGAATATCGGAATCGTGAACACAGTTTCACAATTCAGCTCCTCTAGTAACTTCTCTGTTAAACTTCCCGTATCGCTCCCTCCCTTTCTTAATGAAGCGGACTTTCACGATCCACTCCGTTCTTTGCCCTTGAATACAGAGTTATTCCAACTTTCTGCATTCCTTCCACGCCGGAAAACGAACTTCTGTGATACACTGTTTCTTGCATAAAAAAAGAACTTCTATCCTCGAAATTCCCTCTCCGCCGCGCACTTTTAAGATTGTTTCCTCTTAAAAGTTAAATAAAGATTACGCCCAATTTTTAGGTTTGTCAACGAAAAAAAATTGCAGCTATTTGTCGGCTCTATCCACATTTTTTTATCCATTATTTCTGTCTTTTAAATCTGCATTTTTATGATTTTTATATAATTTTAATCTTTCTTTTTCTTATTTTAATAAATTAGAAATACTTATAAAGGCATTTTATACAGTATCGCCCCTGTCAAACGCAATTCATTTCGTGATTATGCACACAATTATGTCTATATTTTAACAAGCATTATGGAAACTTTAGCAATTTCTGAATGGATTATCATCTTTTTCTACATTATAGTACCAATGTGTTTATTTTCTCATATGAATCGTATATAGAATCCAGAAAATTTATCTCTATTCTCATATTTACGTGCATTTTTCTAACACCTGATTTATAATCCACTTAAGCAGATCACATCAACAGAATATAAATAGATGGTCTTAGACCAATTGACTGCACAGTTCCTGATAATTTTCCAGAGTACATAAGCGGGATGATAATATGAAGAACGTAAGAAACAAAGAAAAAATAATCCGCAGACTAAATTTCTTTTTCCTCCTCTGTGGCTTTATCATGACTGGAAGTGAAATCTGGAAGCAGTGGTGCCTGACCTTTCATGTGAATGGAAGCTCCTATGATTGGTGGTATTTCCCGTTTCAGTTGTGCAGTATAGCAATGTATATTCTCCTGGCTCTTCCCTGGATAAAAAAGCAGTGTGTCCGCACTCTGTTTCTTTCCTTTCTTATGAATTACAGCCTGCTTGGAGGAATCGCCGTCTTTGCTGATACGAGCGGACTCCACTACCCCTTATTGCCTTTGACGATTCATTCCTATCTATGGCATATCCTGCTGATTATCATTGGGGTTACCGCTGGGGCTGCCTGCCTGATTGAAAATGATTTATCTGCACCTTCCTACCGAAACTTTAGAGACTGTACATTCCTCTATCTCGGCTGCTGTGGAATTGCCGCTGGAATTAATCAACTTTTCGGTTGCTATGGAACGATAAACATGTTCTATATTAATCCCGACTTTGAAATGCAGCAGATTGGGTTCACCAGGCTGGTCCCACTTATTGGAAATATACCAACCATTCTTGTTTATATCCTGGCAACCATACTGGGAGCAGCAATACTTTTCCACATCTGGCGACTGATTTCCTTCTGTTATCAACATTTTATATAGAAAAATTCCACAATATTATCCTTAAAAATATTCTTTCCCAAAATTGACAAACCCGTTTTTCATCCATCAGTCTCAATGGATAAAAAACGGGTCTTATCATTACTCTTTTTTCTCAAGATTCTCTTTTTCTTCCTGTGCCTCCACAATTTTCAGAAAATCCCGCTCTTCTTTTTTCTTACGTGGAACAAATCTTCTAACGACATTCCCTTTTCCCCTATTCTTTACATAGAAGAACCCAATCACAGAGAACACTACAGCGCCTATAAAATTGACCATAAGGTCCTTCATAGTATCAATCAGCCCTATATCCAGATATCCACCCAGACCAAGGTCCTTTCCCTGAACGACCACACTGGTAATGTGGTTGATGCTTGCCACATTATTCCCTCCGGCAGGGTCCAGCATAACGGAGCGAATCGTATGGATGATCGTATCCTTCTGCATATCAAATCCCAAAATCTGATCCATTCCGAATTCAAAGAATTCCCAGATCACGCCGATGGTCATGGAGAAACAGAATGCAACGATCGCAGTAAATAACGGCGACAGCTTAAAGACCATTCGCTCACTGCGGTTCAGCAGATCCACCATCGAAAATCCGATTGCCGCTGCAAGAAAGCCATTCAATGTATGCAGCACTGTATCCCAAAACGGAAAAACAATATAAAACTCCCTGATCTCTCCCAAAATCTCCGCCGCAAAAATAAACACAAGAATAATAATCTCCAGTGTCGTAGGCAGTTCAATCTTCATAGTCACCTGTACAAAGCTTGGAATTACCAACAAAAGCAGTGTCAGGATACAGAGGAATACATTTTCATAGTTTTTATTAAAAATCTGCAGAATCATCACAACAATGACCAGCAGGCGCAGGATAAAATATACCATAAATGAACTTTTGTGCTCCCGCAGCTCCATCCCAAGTGCTCTCCACATATTACGGAAACGTCTCTTCTCTCTTTTCTCGTTCTTATCTTTCTTTTCCTTTTTTTCCATCCAATCTCCATTCCTTATCTCAGTATGTTTCTTTTTACCTTTACATCATTATATGTAGAAACTCTGGATAAAGCAAGGCGAAACATTATTTGAAAAAACCTTTCTTTTCCCCTATAATAAATTTATAAACTGGTATATGGCCAGACCACAAATCAAAAAGGAGGTATTCCATGGAATTTCAAAAAATCAGTTCCCCCTCTCTTCGGGAACTTTTTGTAGATCAGTTAGAACATATGATACTATCAGGCAAGCTGAAAATCGGGGAAAAGCTGCCGCCGGAACGTCAGCTTGCGGAGATGATGCAGGTCAGCCGTGCGGTTGTGAACGGCGGAATCTCTGAGCTGGAGAAGAAGGGGTTCCTGATCGTAAAGCCACGAAGCGGCACCTATGTAGCGGACTACCGCCGCAAGGGAACGTTGGACACGCTGATGTCGATCATGAAGTACAACGGCGGACGCATCCGCAACGAAGAGATCCGCTCCATCTTCGAGGTCCGTATTGCGTTAGATACATTGGCCGCACAGCTCTGCATTGACCGGATCAGTGACGAGGAGGTCCAGGTTCTGTTAAAAATAATTGAGCAGATCCGGGATGCCAAGGACACACAAGAGGCAATCGAGGCTGCCTTCGAGTTCCAGCACGAATTCGCCCTGGCCTCACACAATACACTGCTGCCGCTGATCTTTCAGTCCTTCCGTGCCCCCATTTTCACCATGTGGGAGCGCTACTGTGATCTCTACGGAATCGAATCTCTCTATCATAGTAATTACAAGATGTGGACCTACATCCGCGACCGGGATACCAAGGGTGCCATCGAATGGATCAACTATTCTATGGGAGAATGCATCAGCGGAAGCCGACAGATATATTACGATTAGTTCCTATTGGCTCCAAAAAAGGTGTGCTCCCATTGGAAGCACACCCTCATTATTTTTTTCTATTATTTCTCAGCTCTTGCCATTGCAATCTGGAAGTCCTTCTGATCTGTAAAGATCTCGTTCTTATAAGGATTCTTCTTCTGCTCTTTAGAGCGCTTGATGATGAACGCCAGGCAGATTACATTTGCCGCAAGGGCAATGATTGCTATTACACCCTGCATGGTCGGATTGGCTGCCGTCGGCCTGGTAGCCGCATCCATAAATCCATCCGCATACAGTACCGGAATCGTCGCGAACCGGCTTGTATCCTGGAACATCGGGAATACCTGTGCGAACATGCACCACAGTGCCAGTGTATTGGCTCTGTTCTGAATCCAGCCGCCCTTGTTCCACAGTGCATTGGCAAATGTCGGAGCAAGTAAAAGTGCCAGTCCGCAGTACCATGCATGGGTCGGGAGATTGTTGTAAGTATATTCAAAGTTCCAGAGGTCGTATGCAATGATAAAGCACCATGTCATATCCGGCCACAGCATATCTTTTTTGTCCTTGGAGGAATAGATTCCCCACCATCCGGTCATACATAAGATGTTCAGAATTCCTGCAATACCGTTGACCCAGTTCCACCATCCGCCGTACAGCCATACATTTTCAGAGGACAGCCACCAGCGGTCTCCCTGAGATGCAAGTGCCATGAGCCCTCTGATACCGGACTCGAAATCACTGGCTACTGCGATCAGGATGTTGATTGCCACGATTACAAACGGGAACACCTTGAACCACTCTGTCTTTCCGATTTTCCACTTATACTTTAACATCATAAATCCGATACATCCGGCTGTTGCCGCATACAGCTTTGCGTAGTGGAACCAGCTGCTCATGTGGACGTAAGTCGGGTTATTCAGTGCCCAATCCGCGCCCATTGCAGCGCCCACATAGATTGCGATAAAGTAAACGGTCAGCGCCGCCGGTAGAATCAGAAAGCAGAAGATTCCGCCTTTCTTTGTACGTCTTGCCAATTCATTTGCAAGTATCAGACCTGCAAATACCAGGACCCATCCTAATAACTGCCAGCCGGCATTTTCCCCATAAATTTGAAATAGCATATGTTCACCCTCCTTAACATGCTTCTATTTCTTTCATATTAAACTCATTCCCTGTCACTAAATATGTATTGCCGCCAGAGCAGAACGGACAGGTCTTCCCATGCTCCAGTGTACTGTAAGTCTTATTGCAGTCTTCGCAGAATGTCACCGCCTTGATCGGCAGCGTACGAAGCTCGGCGCCTTTGAGAAGTTCGGACTTGTCGGATGCCCATTTCCAGCAGTCTTTCAGATAATCATCCAGAACCCCTGAGACTTCTCCGACCTCCAGTGTGACACTCGCCACCTGCGTCAGCTTATTTTCCCTGCCTATTTTCTCCAGACTGTCGATGATATGAAACACAATTCCCAGTTCATGCATGATTCTTTATTCCTTTCTGCCGAACTTGATCTTTAAGCCACGTTTTGCAGCATATGGCAGTATCGCTTTCATCTTATCCTCGGAGCGGCGCATCGTACTGCACTCAGGCAGATCCCTGTGAAGGTGGATTGCATCGAACTCACACTTTGTCGTGCAGACACCGCAGCCGATACATTTATTTTCATCTACGATGGAAGCTCCACAGCCCAGACAGCGTGCCGTCTCGATCTTGACCTGTTCCTCTGTGAATACCTTCTTCGGGTCCCGGAATGACTTATGCCTGTCAATGCTCTCATCCACTCCCGGAATCTGGCGGGAAGAATTATCATATTCCTCTAACTTGATATTCTCCTTATCCAGCTCGATGAACTGACGGCGGTTTCTTCCGATCGTCAGGCTGCTGTGCGGCTGTACAAAACGATGGATGGAGACTGCCGCCTCTTTTCCTGCCGCAATCGCATCGATTGCAAACTTCGGTCCTGTATAAACATCGCCGCCCACGAAAATATCCGGCTCTGCGGTCTGGTAAGTGAGCTGGTCAGCCACTGCTCCATTGCCCCTGCCAAGTTCCACCTTCGTGCCGTTCAGCAGACCGCCCCACTGGATACTCTGACCGATACTTAAGAACACTCTCTCACACGGAACTGTGATAGTCTCATTCTCATCATAAACCGGGGCAAACTTCTTTTCCTCATTGAATACGGACAGACACTTCTTGAATACGATGCCTGTTACTTTCCCGTTCTCTGTCAGAATCTCTTTCGGACCCCAGCCACAGTTGATGGTTACTGCATCTTCCTCTGCTTCGGCTACTTCTTCATCAGATGCAGGCATGATATCCCTGCTCTCCAGACAATACATGGAAACCTCGGATGCACCGCATCTTCCCGCTGTCCTTGCCACGTCGATGGCAACATTTCCGCCGCCGACTACCACTGTCCGGCCTTCCACTGGATAGTGCTCATCCTCTGCAGTTTTGTGCAGGAAGTCGACTGCTGTCATCACACCTTCTGCATCCTCGCCCGGGATTCCGGCTTTCCTTCCACCCTGGCAGCCGATTGCAATGTAAAATGCCTGATATCCCTCTGCACGCAGCTGATCTAATGTAATATCTTTTCCAACCTCAACGCCGCAACGGATCTCCACGCCCATCTGACGGATAATCTCGATCTCCGCATCCACCACTTCTTTTTCCAGTTTGAAGGACGGAATTCCGTAAACGAGCATACCGCCCGGCTTCTCATTTTTCTCAAATACCACCGGATGATATCCTTTTTCTGCCAGATAAAATGCACAGCTTAAGCCCGCGGGACCGCCGCCGATGATAGCAATCTTCTCGTCGAACAGTCTTCCCGTTGTCGGCGGGATAATCGGCGGAATGTAGCGGTTCTCAGCGTCCAGATCCTGACGTGCGATGAACTTCTTCACCTCATCGATGGCCACGGCCTGATCCACCGTTCCTCTGGTACAAGCATCCTCACAGCGGCGGTTGCAGATATGACCACAGACTGCCGGGAAAGGATTCTCTTTCTTAATCAACGCCAGAGCTTCTCTGTATTTGCCCTGTGCTGCCTTTTTCAGATATCCCTGCACCGCGATATGCGCCGGACAGGCTGTCTTGCAAGGAGCGGTTCCCGTATCATAGCAGTTGATCCGGTTGTTGTCCCGGTAATTCTCATCCCATTTCTCCGGTCCCCATTTCGTACGGTCCGGAAGCTCATGCTTTGGATAGGTGACAGGTCCATCTTTTGTACACAGCTTCTGCCCCAGTTTTACCGCACCTGCCGGGCAATACTCTACGCAGCGTCCACATGCCACGCAGTCTTCGGTCTCCACCTTCGCCACGTAAGCAGAACGTGACATATTCGGGGTGTTAAAAAGCTGGGAAGTCCGCAGCGCATAGCAGACATTCACGTTACAGTTACAGATTGCAAAGATCTTGTCTTTTCCGTCAATATTGGTAATCTGATGAACGAATCCGTTATCCTCCGCGCGCTTTAAGATATCCATGACCTCATCGTATGTAATATATCTTCCGCCCTTATTCGTCTCCACAACATAATCCGCCATATCGCCCACTGCAATACACCAGTCAGCCGGATCATCCGCACATCCCTCGTCAAATGTCTTCCTGGACATACGGCAGGAACACGGGCTTGCCGCATATTTTCCATCGTACTTTTTCAACCAGTGGGAAATGTGTTCGATGTCGATGGACTGATTCTCCATCTCGATTGCTTTCTCTACCGGTATGACATGCATACCGATGCCCGCACCTCCCGGCGGTACCATCGGTGTGACCTTCTCAAGCGGCAGCCTGGACATGTTCTCGAAAAACTTTCCAAGCTCAGGATGTTCTTCCAGCTGCTTCGCATTCATATTGGTAAACTCTGCACTTCCAGGCACAAACATCGGAAGGACGTACTGCTTCTCTCTTCTCGGGTTCTCCCAGTTATACTCCAGGATACCCACATTGCTCATCTCATCCAGAAGCTTCTGCAGTTCCTTCTCTTCCTTGCCCGTAGCTTTCAGAAGCTGTTCAAAAGTCATCGGCTTGCGCACCTTCATCTTTAACGCTACTTCGGCCATCTCATCCGTCACAACACAGGCGAGACCCCAATATTCAGGATCGTCTACTGTTACTTTGTGGCCGATTCTGTCTGTGACCATCTGGCCCAGTTTTAAAATCAGTTCCCTCTGCTCTGCCATATCTCTTTCCATTCCCTTTCTATTGCATTCCTCTTATGCTTTTGTTTCTGTTTTATGCCCTTATTCTTCTTGTGCTTTTCCTCTTATACGCTTATTCCTTCCACGCCTTGACTTCGCTTCTCAGCCAGTCAGCCCATTTATCCACGCCTTCCCCGGTGCGTGCACAGATTGGGATGATCTTCGCGTTCGGATTGCGCATCTTAATATTCTGTTCGCACTTCTCCATATCGAAATCAAAATATGGAAGTACATCGATCTTATTGATCAGCACCACATCGCAGATAGAAAACATCAACGGGTACTTCAGCGGTTTGTCATCCCCTTCCGGCACACTTAAGATCATGGCATTCTTCACTGCACCAGTGTCAAACTCTGCCGGGCAGACAAGATTCCCCACATTTTCCAGAATCGCCAGGTCTACATCTCCGGTCTCAAGCCCTTCCAGTCCCTGTGCCGTCATATCCGCATCCAGGTGGCACATGCCCCCGGTATGTAACTGAATCGCCTTCACGCCAAGGTCTGAGATTGTCCTCGCATCTACATCGGAGTCGATATCCGCCTCCATGACACCAATCTTCATCTCATCCTTCAACTGCTCGATCGTCCTTGAAAGTGTCGTTGTCTTACCTGATCCGGGAGAGGACATCAGGTTCAGAAGAAAGACCTTCTTTTCCTTTAATTCCTTCCTTAATTCCTCCGCTCTTTTGTCATTATCCGCAAAGACACTCTGCTTAATTTCAAGAACCCTGAATTTTTCCATTTTCTTGGCTCCTTTCTGGTTATACCAATTTCGTTATTTTTCTATCATTCTGTCTTCATTATAGTATCGCGCATATACTTTTGTCAATTTATAGCTTGATTTTTGGGAGTTTTGTATCATTTTGGAAGAGATTTTTGGGCAGTTTTTCCTGGAATTTTATTTTGGAATCTGGTATAACCAATTCCACTTTTAAAGAAAAAGCAGGGAAATTAGATCTTTGTAATACATAACACCAGATGCATATGAATACAGGAAGAGCTGCAATCAAAAAAGGACCCATTTCTGGTCCCTTTCACAAAGTTTCCTAATTCCGCAGCGCCTTTTCCTCAAGAAGGTCCTCCGGCTCAATCTTCCTGTCTTTATAATAATACACGGAATCCTTCTCCCCGATTGCCCGGATCACTTTACACGGATTTCCCGCCGCCACGGAATTCTCTGGGATATCATGAATGACGACACTGCCTGCACCAATGACACTGTTTTTGCCAATCGTAACCCCGGGACAGATGGTAACATTTGCCCCGATCCAGCAGTTATCCTCAATCTTGACCGGATCTGTATACATATATTCCCGCATACTCGGGTTGACTGGATGTCCTACTGTCGCAATTGTAACTGCAGGACCGAACATGACGCGCTCCCCGATCTGAATCAGGCCATCATCCACGAAATTGCAGTTCATATTGATGTAGGTCCCATCCCCTATTGTGATATGTGTCCCGTAGCAGAAATAAAAAGGCGGCTCAATCCAGGCTTTTGTCTCCCGCCCGAAAATTTCATTCTGCAGGGATATCCGCTTTTCCATCTCATCGGGTTCCAGACTGTTGAAAGCCTTCATCCGCTTCTTTGCGGCCAGCCGCTCTTCGGGCAGTCCTTCGCACTCGTCTGTAAATAACTTTCCCTGTATGATTCTTTCTCTCATTGTCATAATTTGTGTTCTCCTCTACTCTTTTATTGTCAGGTCTTTCAACCAGATATATTTTTTGTAATGTTGATAAACCGCCGGAAGTTTTACGATCTCATCCAGATTCACGATGAAATAAACAAGCAGCACGGGCCATTTTAACACAAATGCCGCAAGTAATCCGGCCGGAACCGTAAAGCACCAGAGCGTGACCGTATCGCACTTCAGACCAAATCTGGAATCACCCCCTGCGCAGAAGATACCGCCGATAGTCGTTCCGTTAACATACTTTCCTACCATATAGTAGGTGCACATGACAAGCATCCACTGTAGATATTGTTCCGCCTGCGGGGAGAGGTCTGTTACAGAAAGGACCAGAGGACTGAGTAAAAGCAGCAGTCCACCGGATACAATGCCATATTTGATTGAGATGCGGCACAGCCTGCCGCCATATGTCCGGGCTCTGTCTAGATTCCCCGCTCCAAGCTCATTTCCGACAAGAATGCTTCCGCCGTTGCCGATTCCAATTGCGAGGCTGGCAATCAGATTTTTCACAATATTGGCTATGGAATTCGCGGCGACTGCGTCCGTTCCCAGATGCCCCATAATAACGGAATACATCGTGAAGCCCCCGCCCCATACCAGTTCATTTCCTAGAACCGGAAGTGTGTAATGCCAGAAGTCTTTTCTCAGCCTCTGGTCCTGATTGATCAAGTAAGAAAACCGAATCTTGATCCGGTCCTTTTTCCCATGCTCCACCAGGACCCATGCCAGTTCGACCACCCGTGCAATCGCTGTGGCTGCTGCCGCTCCGGCCGCCTCCATGCGCGGCGCGCCGAACAGCCCATAGATGAGGACAGCGTTTAATATCAGATTTAAAAACGCCGTCACAGATCCGATCACCATACTTTTTGATGCCAGATCACTGTTCTTCATGATGCACAGATAGATCTGGGAGATTCCGCACAAAAGGTAGGTAATCCCTGCGATTCTCAAATACGCCGCCCCATACCCGATGAGTACAGGATCCGAGGTGAAAATCTTCATCAGCAGGCCGGGGCAGAACACTGCCGCCAGGAAGAAACCAGAGGAAACAAGCATGGAAATCCGCAGTACGATCGCCAGGATCTTCTCAATAGAATCCCGGTCTCCTTTCCCCCAGTACTGTGCGGCAAAAATGCTCGTTCCAATCGTCATCGCCGCAAGGAACAGGTTATAGACAAAGGTCACCTGGCTTGCAAGAGACACCGCAGAAAGCAGATCCTGCCCGATCACTCCGACCATCAGCGCATCCGAGGCACTGACGACCGCCAGCATGAACTGCTGGAATGTGATGGGAAGGACCAGTGCCAGCAGCTTTTTCCGAAACTCTTTCTGATCCACCTTTCCGTTCTCCTTCTCTCTCATAATGGTTCCTGCAGATCATGAAAGATTGGCTTCATTTTCTCAAATGTACAGTATTGTCTGAAGCCCAGTTCTCTTAGCAGCTTCATTGTTTCCCCGATATATGCCCCCAGGTGCGCTGCCTTGTGGCTGTCACTGCCGATGGTAATCACGCGGCCGCCCAGTTCACGGTACAGCTTTAAGATTTCTACGGAAGGGGTCGTATCTGCCAGACCATACCTGTGTGAAGACGTATTGACTTCGATTCCCTTACCGTCCGCTATCACTGTCTTCAAAATTTCCTCTACAATCGGCCGTACCCTTTCAAAAGGATAGATTCCAGCCTCATCATATCTTGTGATCAGGTCCATATGTCCAAGCACACTGTAATTTTTAAAATGTTTCACGACCTCCAGCATTTCCTCATAATATCTTTCATTATATTCCTGCTGCGTCTTTCCTCTCTGAAAATCCTGTGTCCACAATTCCTGGTCATCCACCTGATGTACAGACAAGATAATAAAATCAAAAGGATAACGCTGAAACAGTACTTCAAACTGGGAAATCGTATGCCTCTGTACTCCGAATTCCAGCCCTGGTTTTACCAGAATCCTATCACCGTACAACTGGTTCATCCGTTTGATTTCTTCCATATATCGGGGATAATCCACATTTGCATATGGCTCACCGTTCCGGTATCGGATCTCTTTTCCACAGTCCCAGTCTATTTTTATCCCATAATCCACATGGTCCGTGACACATATCTCTTCCAGTCCCATTTTTATGGCATCCTTTACTACATCCTCCATCGGATAGACAGAGTCGTCACTGAACTCCGTATGTACATGATAATCTGCAAACATCCTTCCTGCCTCCATTGACTCCTTATTGATATCAGATTATAATTATAGAATGTATTTTTTTATTTTTCTATCAGATACCTGCTAAATTATATAACAATCCTGCGCATTAACTTTTAGATAGATAACTTTTAGATGAAGTACTTTATATGGAGGCTCAGTATGAAAGATTTTAAAAATATGCCGATTTCTATGAAGTTAAATACGGATTACTCGGAGAAAGTACAATATGACCATACGGATTATCCTATCTATATCCGCAGAGATCTTCTTTCCCACTACCCGAACTTCACCGCGCCGAACCACTGGCACGCTGATATTGAGATGATTGCTGTCATATCCGGGGAAATGAAGTACAATGTGAACGGGAAAAAACTGCTCCTGAAAAGCGGTGAGGGGATTTTCGTGAATGCAGAACAAATGCATTATGGATATTCAGATACAGGGACAGAATGTGATTTTATATGCATCCTGCTCCATCCCATGCTGCTTTGTTCCTCACTTTCCTATGAGCAGGACTTCATCCTTCCACTGATCAGAAACAGCCGGATGCCATTTGTGCTGCTTCATTCTGAAACGTCCTGGCAGCGTGAGATATATGACCAGATTCGGTTCCTCTATGAAAAGAGAGACACCAGGACAGCACCTTTAAGAATATTGTCATCATTTTCCAACATCTGGCTGCTTCTTTATGAGAATATGCCCGCAGATGATAGCCAGGATACCCGGCAGGACCGCGATCTGACGATCACAAAAGATATGGTTGGCTTTATCCAGAAAAACTATACCCGGAAACTGTCGCTTGCAGACATCTCCGCCTCCGGCTCTGTCGGACAGAGTAAATGCTGCCGGCTGTTTTCCAGATACTTCTCGCAGACGCCTACGATGTATCTGAATCAGTACCGGCTGAATAAAAGTATTGAACTGCTGCGCAACACAGATCTGATGATTACCGAGATTGCACTCTCCGTCGGGTTCGGTGGTGCGAGCTACTTTGCAGAGACTTTTCGGAAGTGGGCGGGGATGAGCCCTACAAAATTTCGGAAAAAGCTTCTGTGAAACAGAAAAAGCCGACAGATGTCTCCCCTCTCTGCCGGCTTCTCCCTCAATCTTCTCTTATTTTCATTCCGTCTTTCTACCTCAGTCTCTCCACCAGTGCCTCCTTCTGGAATCCCTTTATCATCACCGTGGACACGACCACAGGTACGATCGCGGTGACCACCGCATATGCCAGGAACAGAATCCCCGGGAAGTGAAAGTGCATATATTCGACGCCGAAATATTGTAGAATCCTGACCATCACATATCCTGCTGTCGTTCCGAACACCAGCGTTATGACCAGATTTCCGGCCGTCAGCATCAGCCCTTCTATCTGAATCATATGGGACAACTGCTTTGTCGTCATACCAACGGACTGCAGCATGGCGAATTCGCGCTTTCTTGTCAAAATATTTGTAATCAGCGTATTCAGCATGTTTAAGAGACTGAATGCGACGATGAAAATGCTGAGTCCGAGCATGACTGAAAAAAGAATGGTAAACTGATTTTCGGTCATGGCCTCGTTTTCCTTTAATGTTGACATCGTCAAAGAAGGATATTCTTCCAGAATCTGATTCAATCCTTTTTCAATCTGTTTCTCTTTCTCCCGGTCCGTCTTCACAACCACCTGGCTGTTCAGATTCATTCCCTTTGTCATCTGCGCCAGTTTTTCTTCTGGCAGGACAAAGTCTCCATACTGATTACTGTACTTTATATACTTATCCGTATCCAGAATTCCTGCAACTGTAAATTCCTCCTCGCACTCCTTCTGTCCATCGTACCAGCTAAGTCTGATTCTATCTCCAATCTGATATTTCCACCCATATATCTCCTCATTTAAATCATTATGAGTAATCAGAAGGGTGTCTTCTTTCATCATAGCATCATAATCGGCCTGGCCGGATTCCAGCATGGTTTTTAACTTAGCTTCCTCTTCCGGTCCGAATGCCACCATGCTATCGTCACTGTTATCACCATGTGCCTCCCATTTTATCAACGCTTCCCGGTATACACTTGTCTTTTCCACTCCATCAATAGATTCGACTTTTTCCAGGAACTCCTCATTGATGGCATTATTGATCTGCAGATCCGTTATCCCATGTTCTGCCGTCTCAGCCATATTATAAGAAAGATCTATAACAAACTCCCCATGTTGGAACGGGCCCTGTCTGGCATATTCCTCCAGACTTGTGGAAGTGCAAAAGAATGCTGCCAGCATAAATAAGACTCCGCCGACTCCCAGTGAAATCATGGTCAATGCTGCCTTCTTCCGGTTCCGGCTGCGGTTCATCAATGCCAGATGAAGCGGCGTGATCTTTCGATAAAGCTTATTACTTTCCTTTACATCCACGCCTGAATACCGGCTTGCCTCCACAGGTGAGACTGAGGATGCAATCACCGCTGGTTTGCGTACAGAAATCAGAACGGTAATGATATCCGCCGCGGTGACAGCAAGACCTATCAGCAATGTATTCACCCAGCTCCATCCGCCCGGCTTGAGCAGATAGCCGATGAGACCACCGACCAACAGGCCTGCTGGAATACCAATACTACATAAAGCCAGCCCTTCATAGCGTACCATTCTGCGAATCTGCCGTTTTGTCATACCTATTGTACGTAACTGGCCAAATTGCTGGATTCTCCCGACCACAGCAAGATAAAATACACTATAGATTACGAGTACACTTACGAACAAGATTCCGATTCCCACACCGATAATCATCAGGTTCTGCTGTACCTGTCTTTTACCTCCAGACAAAGTGTCCAGAAAATAATTGTTCTCGTTTACATTTTTCCTTTCTATCCCATAATCAGAAGCTATGGTACGAATCTCCTCCAGAAAAGCGGTCTGGCTCATCTTGTTGGCACCGTGAATTCGGACGATTCCGTCATAGGATATATCTCTTAACTGTGCTCCCTTTTCCCCATATTCTTCTGAAAGAACAATACTAAAATATTTCGACTCTCCATCCTGATGAAAGATTCCTGATATCACAAATTCCTCGGTCGTACCGTCCAGGAAGGTAAATGATACTTTTTCTCCTGGTTCCCCCTGTATACCCAGGAATTTACAGAAGGCATCGGATATCGTGACCTCGTCGATCTTCTCTGGCACTGTCCCTTTGACTGGTTCTATCGTACTGATCTGCACGTCTTCTGACTTGGATGGAGAACTGTCATAACATATGGGCTGGAGCAGCCTTCCATCTACTTCCACGCTCTTTCCCCGCTTCATCCCCAGCACATATTCCGTTCTTTCGTCCTGTGCGAGCTCTTTGATCTGCTCTTTGTCCAGGCCATAGTATACGACATGCTGCATCTTGGACACCTGGCGGAAATTTTCTGTATCCAGCTCTGCATAGAACAGGGCCATGACCATCAGAAGGCTGACAGATAGAATGATGGTCAGAACGATGAAAATATTACGCATCCTGCTGCTTTTCACACTGTTGACAGCCAGTTTCCAGATGGATTTCCCATTATTATTAGAGCTTACCTTCTCTGCCCTCTTTGGTTTCTGTCCTGATGACTTACTCATGAATTCCACCTGCTTTCCCTGATTTTTCCATCCTCAATACGGATGGTCCTGTCAGCAAGCTGTGCGATTTCTACATTATGTGTAATCATCACCACGGTCTGATGAAACTGTCTGCTTGTCATTTTAATCAGTCCGAGCACATCCTGACTGGTCCTGGAATCCAGGTTTCCCGTTGGTTCATCGGCTAAAATAATCGCTGGCTTTGCAGCAAGTGCCCTTGCGATCGCAACTCTCTGCTGCTGCCCTCCCGAGAGGTTCAGAGGCATCTCCTTTAACCTTTCCTCCAGGCCAAGCAGAGAAATGATTTTTTTCAGATAGCTCTGATCTGGTATTTCTCCATCCAGTGAAGTCGGCAGCACGATATTTTCATAGACATTTAACATTGGAATCAGATTATAGTTCTGAAATACAAATCCAATTCTCCTGCGCCGGAAAATAGTGAGCTGCTCATCATCCATCCCGGACAGCTCCTTATCCGCAACGATGACCTTTCCGTCCGTTGGAACATCCAGGCCACCCATCATATTCAAAAGGGTAGACTTTCCGCTGCCCGACGTACCTACAATTGCGACAAATTCTCCCTCTTCTATTTCCAGTGACACACCATCCAGCGCACGAACAATATTAGGCTCTTTCCCATAATACTTTCTAAGATTTTCTGTTTTCAGTATACTCATGCCACACTCTCCTTTTCCTATTCTTCCTGATTTTGTTCTTTCCTTGTTCTGAAAACAGGATAACAGGGAAATGTTTCAAAATCCTCTCGAAAAATACAAGAAATCCCTAAAGTTCCTTAAAGAAATAAAAGTTATGCACATTTCGGAAATATCGGCTGTGCATAACTTTTATTTTTGTTCTTTTCATACGGCTCTTAACAGAAACACCTGAACCCGGGTCCCCTTTCCTTCCTCTGACTGTATCTTAAGATATCCGCCCTGTTTCATAATAATCTCACGGGTCAGATATAGACCGATTCCTACACCTTCCACATGATTGGCCTTCTCTTCCCTAAAAAAGCGCTTACACACATCGTTGATATGTTCCGGTGCGATTCCTACTCCATCATCCTTCACCGTAATTCTGGTATACATCTCCATCGGCTCCACATAAATCAGTACTTTTCCACCAACATTCGTATATTTGACAGAGTTATCCACAAGATTGAAGATTGCTTCTGCTGTCCACTTTTCATCATAACGCAGAATCAGCCCCTTGGGGCAGTCCAGTTCTATACTGATATTCTTTTTCAACGCCTTAATTCTCGCATTCTCTACAACTTCAAACAACGTATCTTTAATGTCATTTTCTTCCACATGAAGTTCAATAATATTGTTCTCCAGACGTGACATCTGCACAAGAGACTGGATCAGGGAATCCAGCCTTTTCACCTGTTTCTCCATCGTCTCCAGACACTGTTTGTGCATCTCCTCTGAAAGTCCGGGGCGCAGGGCAGTGTCACAGTACATCGTAATATTGGCGATCGGTGTCTTCAACTGGTGCGAAATGTCAGAGACAATACTTTGCACCTGTTTTTTCTGGTCCTCACTTTCCCTTGCCGCGGCCTCGGTGATTTCTGAAAGTCTTTTCAATCTCATCTGGATTTTGGAAAGTAACGTCTCCTCTTCAAGTTCAAAAACAGAAGTCCCTTTTCCCTTTAAAATCATATCTATAGAATCACAGACTTGTGTTGCAAAAGCAACGTATTTTCGTCTCATGTGAACCCACATGGCTGCACAGATCAGGACTATACAAAATACCGCAGCAGCGGCACATACAACTACAAAGGCCATCCCATTCTCCATGTTTCCCGTACCTCCTTCTCTTACCTATTGAACTACTCATGTTCCATAAGGTCCAACTGTCAAGTGTTGTATCTACCCTTTTTCAGCACCGATCCACCGGTATCCCGTTCCATAAACAGTCTTGATATAAGTAAATTCCTCATCCGATATTTTTCCACGCAGGCGGCTTACAAAAATCGTTAAGGTATGTTCATCCACATAATTCTCATCCTTATCCCACAATTCTTCCAAGAGGACCTGTCTGGTCAGAACGGTTCCCGGATTCTGGCAAAGTTTGACCAACAGCTTGAATTCCGTCGGGGTAAGAGAAATCATCTTGCCATTTTTTTCCACTGTATAGCTTTCAAAATCAATGACCAGATTGCCAACTTTCATAGATTTTGCTTCGTCTTCCGCTGTCTGATATCTCCGAAGGACCGCATGGACCCGCTGAAGAAGTACCTGTACATTGAACGGCTTCGTAATATAGTCATCCGCTCCCGCCTGAAAGCCGGCAATCATATCCTCATCCATATCCTTTGCTGTCAAAAATATGATAGGAATACTGAGACTGGCACGTATCTCCCTGGCAAACCGAATGCCATCTCCATCTGGAAGATTCACGTCCAGAATCAACAGACTGAATTGTCCGCTTTGTGTGTCTCTGGTAAGATATCCTTTTGCTTCTTCTATATTATGTGCAATAAGGACAGAAAAACCGGACAATTCCAGGTTAATCTTTACTCCCTCGGCAAGAACTGTATCATCCTCTGTGATTAAGATCTTACATTGATTCATTTCATGTACCTCATACCATTTATGTTTTTCCTCTTCATATCCCATTGGAGAGGACTGCTGCATACTAATTACTTCTCAATTATAATCAGGACTGTGGAATATATCAAACACTTCCTTTTGGAAATGTACTGTATAAAAAATAAAAATCTTGAATTAGTCCCCTCATCTGGGAAATAATCAAGATTTTTATATCTAAGTAATGTAGTTTCATACCTGCATCTTCAATATTAGCTTTTCTTTACCAACTCTGTCATCCGTTATGAGGCACTAATCAAATAGAATCACATTATCCCCATAAGCAGTCTCATCTAATTACTCAACAGACAGATCTTGTCTTAGTTCTTCAATATTTGTAAGGACCTCTAATTGACCATGTACTTTTTCTACCTCAAAGATCAGGGGATGTTCCTCTCCCCATTCGGCTTCTCCCAAGGCTTTTTGACTCCACACATAATATGCCTCTACGAACCCATCATGAATCAAGCGCTCGGCCTCCAGCCTTGCGTTTACAGCCTCTTCAAAGCTGTCGTAGGTTCCGATACAGAATTGTTTTCTCTTGAATCCTATAGCAGCCCTATATCTGCCGTTGCGCCTCCTGCAGATTCCCCGGAATCCACTGGTATTATCCCGCCGATATTTCCGCCTCTCCAGAATTTCCACACAGGTTCCGTCGATTCTATGGAGCATATTAGGAATATTCTTCTGGGCTTTTTCTTTTAAACACCCACAGCTCTTACAGGTTCCCCGAACTAAAGCATCCTCTGTCACTTCTGCGGTATTTCCGCAATCGCAAAGACAATGCCAATATACACTGCCCTTATAATCTCTTCTATTCAGAGGATAAAGTGCCGTCAGCATCCCGAATTGTTGCTTCGTAAGATCCTTCCGATTATATAGATGTCTATGAATCGGATTCTTACAGCTTTTTGTTTTTCC
This sequence comes from Faecalicatena faecalis, assembly GCF_012524165.2. Classification (GTDB taxonomy): domain Bacteria; phylum Bacillota; class Clostridia; order Lachnospirales; family Lachnospiraceae; genus Faecalicatena_A; species Faecalicatena_A faecalis. Next base: position 114,897 of record NZ_JABACJ020000006.1, on the reverse strand, counting down.
GGATTTTAAGACATGTGCGGAGATGACCTTCTCGGTACCGCAGGAGCAGCGGCAGGCCCACATGACTCTTCCATTTTTATTCTCGGCACGATGCAGGACCGTCCACTCTCCAAAGCGCTGTCCTGTCAAATCTTCCGCAATGGAACCACTTCTGGCATTCGTTTTAGGAATGCATCCACAATTGGTCACAGTACCTCTAAGCAGGCGTTTCGTATTGACGAATGCCTCACCCCCGCATTCGCACTCGCAACGCCAAACATAATACCCGTTTTCAGTCTGATCCGTCCGCTCTACTGCCTTTAAAAGTCCGAACTTCATATTTTTCAGGTCACGAGGCATATAAATCCCTCCATCATATGTATGAATATCCTGATTATTTCTTCTCGAACGTCATTGAGGTCCCCACTGACTCATCGATAAGAGTCAGCTTACCATCTTTAATCTCGGCCTCCTGATCTGTACCGTCCAAGGTCAGGGTATATTTTCCAGATTTTTCTTCCCAGGTACCCTCTTTCTTCTGACCCATCATGTTTATGGAAAATGACTTATCCTCTTTTACAGTTATTTCCATCACCAGAGAGTCTGCATCCTGCCCCAATTGTTGGGCAAATTTATCAAAATCAACTGATACTCCCGCTGTCTCCACGTTTACGACCTTCCATGTTCCTATAATCTCAGGTGCAGAATCCTTCTTTCCTCCGCATCCAGCCAAGGACGCCATTGTCAAAATAGACAGCAAAATTGTCATTATCGTCCTTCTGTATTTTTTCACTTCCTTTTCCTCCTATGTATAAAATCTCTATTTTACGATTTTATGGTATAAAAATGGCCGCCACCATTTTGACGGCCATTTTCCTACGTTATTTTTCTTCTTTTCGGACTTCCAGTATCGTCTCTGAACTGCCTCCGTTTAAAGGCTGTGTCTTATCTTCTAAAGAAAAAGTATCCATTTTGACCAGAACAGGATATGCTCCTTCTTCCATTTTTCTGACCAGCGTTACTTCTGTAATGGCATCCCCCGGTGGAACCAGCTCACTCTCATAGAGAGTTTCCCCTGTTTCCTTTAATACCAGTGAGAACCTGAAATAACATGGATTTGTCTCCGGATTCCAGAGTGCTGCATACAGCTTATCACTGCCGGCTTCCATAACAAGCCCTTCAAAACCCGGCAAGGCAATTTTCGTCGGATCCATGTCCTTTGGCATCTCTATTTCCGGGTTATACTTTCCGGCCCCGGGATCGATTCCCAGTTGTGCCGGCTGCTTGTCCCTGTTTATGAAAAACAGCAGGAAACATAATGCAGCCAGAACAGCTATGGAACAGAGCAGTATCAACAGTTTTCTCCTGCTTTGGTCCTGATCTTCATTTTTGGGGTCTTTTTCTTCCAAAACGTTCACCTCTTCCTGCCGTTTTTCTTCTTCCATTTATAATTTATTTAGTTGCCATATGAAATTGTATAAGTAAGAACATCTGTATGAACACCAGCTGCTGTTGCCTTACCAGTCAATTTTGCAGTTCCTGCCTCTTTTGTATGGTCCTTTGATAAATCAGACACCTTTTTTAATGTATCAGACATAAGATTGGAACCATAGCTTAACGTATAGCTAACCGGATCAGAAGAGTCTGCCAGTTGCAGATTGTATACGTTTTGGGATTCAACAGACACAGAAACCGGTGTTGAAGAGTCAGGCAACTCACCAGCTTTCTTTATCAGCTCAACGCTTGCATCGATTTCCTTGTTATCATCTGTAAATACGATGGAAGATGGGATAGTTACCATCCAGTCCGGGTTTGTCGGATCTGTTGGATCAGGAATTTCATTTTGGTTGCTATAAGATACGTTTGTTGTTCCTTTTGATTCTGCTGCGGAAACTCCTAATGTAGTCATAGAGAGTCCCATTGTCATTACCATTGCCATTGCCATTACTTTTTTTGCTTTCATTCTAATTTCCTCCTAAATGTAAAATTTTGTTTTTCAGAAGCCCGTAGCTCCCTGTGCATTTATATATTCTGCCTAAGCAGTAATATATCTTTAAGATTGTTTTTAATTCCCATGAATTGGTCAGCTTTTCTTTCTTCGATTTCTTTTTATTCTGCAGATGCCTTCACAGGCCACCAGGGCTGCCAGCATGAGTCCAAGATAGATCTGTATATTGGATGCATCCCCTGTCTTAACCGTATCTACCGGTTTTTTATTCGAATTCTCCTGCTGACCAGGAATTTTCTCAAATACAATTGCCAAACTGCTGTTCGTCTTTCCCATTTGAATAGAAAGACTTTTCCCCTGCATCTCATCTTTAAGATCCCGGGAATTCCCGTCAGCTTCATATCTGGCTGACTGCAGGCGGTATCCCTTATATGGCTCCACCCGGAAAGTCTTTTGTGCTCCCTCTGGCAGGTCATACGTAATGATTCCCTGCCTGATGATCTGTGTACCATCCAGGACACGGCCTCCACCACTGACACTGAGTGTCAGTGTGTGGAAATCAGCCTTTGTTCCAGGTTCATAACTCACATAAATCGAAGCACTGTTTTCTTCCGCCTTAACTGCCTGGCTGGACACTACAGTTCCCGCAAGCAGGAGGCTCGCCGTTAATAATATGGTCATTATCCTTTTCATGGCTGCCCACCTCCATACTTGATTGTAAAGTTCATTGTTCCCTGATAAGTATCTACAGGCTTCGTACGGTCAATCTCTGTCTTTATCATCAGACTGCCGCTCTCCTTACCTGCCTTGCCATACTCGAGGGTCATAATCGGCACCTGTGGATCTTCATACTTTGTGCCATCTCCATAATAAGTAAATGCTTCATAACTTCCTTTAGCTGCCGTCAGAACGATCTTCTGGTCCGGATAAATCTCTACTGACGGGATCTTTTCCGGCTCGGCATCCCCGCCTGCGTAAAGCGTTATCTCCTCTTTGGCTCCTGCGTATGTATCATCCAGGTCCCTGAGGTCCACGCTGGCAGGTATCATTACAACTGCCGACGGTTCATTTAAGACGTACACTTTTGCCTCATAATCAACACTCTTTCTTGTACCGTCGTATTCCTCATACCATACCTTAATGCCGACTCTACTGGCTTTTCCTGACACTCCTGTATCCACACTATCTACATTAATTTCCAAATCTTTACCTGCAACAGCTACCTCTTCATCCTTATAATTCAGATAAGAAGCCGATACATCCAGCATCTGAATCACTTCTTCTTTAGAAGCCCCTTTCTGAACAGAAATACTATCATTGAAAGTGGCTGACGGTATTTCATTTACACGAATGGTCCTGGTCTTGGTAATGCTGTTATTCGGGGCCTTTGTCTTATCATCTGTTGCTCTTAATACTGCTTCCACAGTCCCCCGACTGTCTGTCACGGCCGGAGTATCTACACTGACTACTGCCGCTTCTTCTGTGATAACTCCAGACTCATCGATCCGCTGATAAAAAGCTTCTACCTGATAGTCCTCGGCCAGCGTACTTCCCACAAAAGTCGTGAGTTCAGAGAAATCTTTAAATTGAACCTCTCCCTGTACAAGGACTTTAAAACTCTTCACATCTTTCGGCCGCGGGTTTCCATCCTCATACGTGGTATAGTGATGTAAACTTTCCACGGCAAGATCTTTCACAGAAACATGATCAAGAGAAAGATCCGCGTTCGGATCTGACAGATCCGCTGCCATATAATGATAGCTGCCGTCTGTATCCTGATGTCTTGCCTGGATTCCTGAAACGGTAAAGACTCCTCCTGATGCCTGACGGCGTTCAAGGACATCTTCAAGCTTCTGGAAATCAGCATCTGTGTTGCCAAAACCAAACTCTGCCGGTCCCGCCACACTTAACTGGGCAACAGCTTCTACTGCATTCGCCCTCTTATCTGTTACACGATATGTAATCTCATACTTCCCGACTGTCTGCATCATCTGCATCAGTTCTTCATTCTCATATGTCCCGTTACCATTGCGGTCAATATCCTCTGGTACAGCCTTTTCATCCGCAGCTTTTGTAAGATTCGGTCCCTCAGTCTGCATGATACTCTTAACTTCAGTGGTGCTGATGTCATAGTCTCCTTTTATTACCTCCAGGAAGGGACTGCCAAGCAGATAGGACATTACATCGTCCGATGCATTTACAGGATCTGTACTCACTCTCTGGATATCATGTGTTGTAACTGTAGGAGGTGCACCCTCATAATCCTGAATATTGATTGTAATGTTACTCTCCACACTTTTAGGATCAATCCCAGTGAGCAGATCGTCCGTTGCTGTAACAACAGCCGTATAACTTCCCTTCTTACCGAATTTTACATTGCTTAAATCAATGCTTACTTTTCCTTCTTTCAACAGATCAATGCTTGTCGTTGTACCATCATATGCTGCATGCACAACATCGGATGATATCTTAAGGGAATCCTTATAATCCTCCAAAAACTGTTTTTCAGGATCCTGGTCCGCTTTCTTGTAATTAACTGACACATTAATATTTTCCACTGACAGGTTCGGATTTCCATGGAGCAGAACCTTACTGCTTGCGCTTCCCAGAGCGCCTTTTGGTGTTATAGCAGTATATTCCACAACGTAATATCCTGGGTCACTCGGAGACGTACCTGCTATTGGTGTCTTACTTCCATCCGCTTCCACCTTCCTGAACCACGCACCCATCGATCCATCACTATAGCTACCGTGTCTTGGACTCGGTTGTCCACCCGGAATATCAGACGCCTCATCCCAGTCATAACCGGTCGCGCTCCAGATCTGAAAATCTCCGACTCTGTCCTCCTGGTCAATAACACCTAAGCGAGGAAGGGAATGTACCTTGATAAGTATGTCCTTTGTTGCTTGTCCGCCTTCTGAATCCTCAGCCTGCAATGTCACTCCCCAGGTTCCCACTGTATTCAGACGCCCTTGTGAATCAACCGATGGCAGATTGCCGCTCACCTTGATAGAATCCAAATCCAGATTGCTGTAATCATCACTGATTGTTACACCTGCATCCTGGAAAAGATCGAAAGGATCTCCCTCATTTTTCTCGATATTATTTGCGGTAATCACAGGCGGCTGTGAAATTACAAGGCTCACCTTTTTGTCAGCCCTACGGGATGTGCCGTCCGGCCTTTGGTATGTCACACTAAGCTCTGCCTCTCCTCCTGCTTTACTAAGATCCACTTTGCTGAAATCATAGACAATCTCCCCTGTCAGGTCGTGTCCTGCTTCATCTGGAAGATCGATCTTTGCAGAAGCCTTGATAAATGCCTTAAGCTCCTCTATCGTACTGTTCTTTTTCACGGTTACCGAATCCGGTGCTGTGATAGACGGCTCCCCGTAAAACCAGATTTCTTTTTCCAGTGTCTCTTTATTCCCCGCATCAGAATGCGTGATTGTATCTTCTGCCTCATAAATGACCGTTTCTTTTTTCGCTGTGTCAGAGGTCAGTGTTCCTCCCCTGTTATTGGTCACTGTAAGCGCTGTCATTTCTGGTTCTTTATCTGTAAACGCCTGCATAAATCCGGCTGTTACTGTATCCAGGTTCACCTCTTCGTTTACCCAGTATTCTTCCTTTGCAGTCGCCCCGGCAAAAGTTATCGGCCCATGTACCAGAATATTCTGTACGAACTCCTCATCCGGACGAGGATCTGTTGTGCCCGGATAATATTGGAAATGATGCGTTGTACTGAATGTTACTTGTGTCGCACCAACTTTCGTCATATCTGCTTCGGTTCCCGCAGGTACCGTCACTGGTGATTCATGTCTGGTAGTACCATCACTGTCAATATGGTATGCCAGAACTCCTGTAGGAGCGTAGTTTCCACTTTTCCGCTGTCGCAGATTCACAATTTCATCTGCAGGTGTTCCGTCGGCAATATTTTTAACAAAATGAGTCCTTCCTGCCACATGAATGAGCCATTCAGCCTGTACGTAGTTATTTTCTTCATCAACTGCATAATAGATCATACGGTAGATTCCAATGGTTTTCAGCATTTGTTCTAATGCCGCTTCATCTTTAACATCAATCTCATCCTGGTTTGACAGATCCGCCGGGTTCACCTTATAGATTTCTTTGATTCCACTCTCCTGAATTCCTTTCCCGGAATCCATCGGATTTCCATCCTTGTCAAAATCATAAATATTGGCAAAATCCAGAAGCTCCTGGTAAATTCCGCCTGCAGCTGCAATTTTGTCATTTTCTATCCTGTCAAGACTGCTTGTAGGGAATTCGATAACAGGGGGCTTTCCTACTACCTTCTGTACGGTAAGATACAGGGTCAGTTCCTTTGTCTTATCTGTATAATTCTCCGCCTTATCTGTTACCTGCAGCTCCAGCTCCAGTGTTTTCCTATCCTCACCTTCCTTAAGGGAAAAGTCTAATGCACTGATATCCGTCTTAGCGGTAATTTTATCGCTCAAATCGATGTGGGTGATATTTCCGTCTTTATCAGGTGTATCTACCCCCGCCTTCAGATCAAGCTGTTTTCCATAAACCTTTAAAAGCTCCTCCAGGTTTGCAAAGGATGTCTGTTTTGCAGAGTCGGGTATCGCAATGTTATTTCCAGTGAGATCCACCTTTCCTCTTATATATACCGTGCGGTTCACTGTACGGCTTCCGCCTTTTGGCGTCACAGCCTCATAATCTCCGTTGTATTTCCCTGCTTTTTCAATCCCTGTAACCGGTTTTCCTTCTGAATCTACAGTATTTACAAGACTCAGGCTCCCCGTCGTATTGTCTGCCGGATCAATCAGTCGTTCCTGGGGCTTTCCATTAATCTGGTCAGATGCTTCCTGCCAGTATACCTTTATATCCTGATAAGGATCCAGGCTGTTATCCAGACGCTCATAGAATGGAGGCATATTCTCTGTATCATATTCGTCTCCTTTTAAATCCCTGAAAACAGGCAGTCCGTGTACCTTGACCCGAATTTTCTTTTCAGCCCTGTTTCCATCGGAATCTGTATAGGAATAAATGACCTCGTAGGTACCGATCGTAGTCGTTTTCCCTGACATGTTAATCCTGAAAATGTCAAAAATTGATTTGCTAAAAATGTCCACCGGAACCGGATTGTTTACCTCAATCTTGTCCAGACTGATATCGGTGTCATGGTCATCCGTTACACTTACGATATTCGGATCCAGCGGGTTCCAGATATCTCCCACATTCAATTCCACATCGTCCGCATGGATTACCGGTGCATCGTTAGATTCAACATGAATGTCAACCCGTTCCTTCACCCAGACATCACTTATCACTTCATACGAAAGTTCTACCTGTGTTTCTCCCGGTTTTACTGCCGTCACTACCCCATTTTTATCCACAGTTGCTATAGATGGATCCATAGAAACGTACTGTATCTTCTGTGGAGGATCTGCGGGTTCAAGTGTGTGGCTTATTGTCTCAGTCTTGCCCTTCCGTATCGTATATTCCTTTGTATCCAATACAATCCTTTGTGCCTGAATAACACCCAGGTTCAGATATTTCAGTTTTTCCATGCCGTCCAGGCTGATCTCTGCAAACTTCTCCTGTTCTTTATCGCCTTCACGCTCGATAAAATACGATTGTCTGCTGTTTTCCACGCCTGATTTCCTATAAAAGGTCCTTCTATAAGAAGACTGTGTTTCTGGTAAAGTAATCCGAATCCCTGTATAAGGCTTCAGGGATGGTAACTGAAAACTATAAGTACCATCTTTGCTCTCAGCCACATCCTGATAACTGCCATCTTTCTTCTCAAGTGCTATGTCGAACTTCTGCCCTGAATCAGCCGTCAGCAGGTCTTCATCTTCATCCATCCGTCCGTCCTTATTCGAATCCATCCAGATATTACCATTTACTATGCTATCGGTCAGATGCACTTTAACAGTATTTGTTGGCAGCATACCAGGGAAGCCCTCATGATCTTTGTAGTTAACGTATGCAAATATTTCATTATTCTGAGTTCCCACCTCCTTCTTTTCTGTGAGAGATTCCAATGTTGCATTCACAGAAATCCTCGCATCGCCTGGTACATGGTCGGCCGAAACACGAATCATGGTTACCTCGCTTAAATCCTTAACCTGGTCTTTAGGAACATACATCCCCGGGGGATCCTGATGGCCCGGCAAAGCCACTGTCGCCGAAGGATCCGTGGAAAAATCAATATTTAAACTGCCTTCTGTCATACTTGCTTCCACCGTCTTAAGGGCAGCATCCCACTCATAATGTTCACTGGCCACACCATAACTTTTCCCCTTTCGAGGAATCGGTATATACATCGAAAATCCATCAAACGGACTAGCGTCGTTAACAAAATTCATGGAAGTAAGGTAAGATTCACCGTCCTGTACGGAAACCTCTGTACTCAATACCTCGGATGATTTCCCCACGCGGGCATTATAGATCCTCTCCCCACTCTTCAAAATATCCATGGCTATTTCGGTAGGGGGAGTCACAGTTACTGGTATAGCAATGCCATCATCCTGTATTTCTTCCATATTATTGCTATTATTCTGTGTATAATATGTACCCTTTGACTGGTGTTCCTTAAGATAATAGTCGAAAGTATTGCTAAAATCATAATACTCTTTTATCTCTGCCGTAATATTCCCTCTTGGCGCGTATATTTCAGCAGTCGCAATAAACGATTGATCCAAAATTATTGCTTGCTTTGATAAGTATAGGGCCGGGTCATACAATAGACCCGTTTCTGATTTCGGATCACCATAATACTGAATTTTCACTATATATGTATCGTCTGACTTTCCTTTTAACTGTGTAATCTTTGGCTTTTTGTCTTCATACCCTTTTAATTTGTAAGTATCCTTTTTCATAGTTAAGTAATTTGGGATTTCCAGATAAAAGGTTGGATTATAAATCTTAAACTCCTGATACCAATTATTTGAATAGTACGAAATATACCTGCCCGAATAAAGCTGCGACGGCGAAAATTTTATTTCTACTTCTGTTTTATCTGGAACAACCAGTCCAACATTTTGCTTTCCCCCTCCAGAGAAACCGCCCAATCCAAACTCACCATATTTATGTAGTTTAAAAGTTTCTGAAACATGCTGGGCCTGTACCAAATCCGTCTCAGTGACCTTAACACCAATCCGGTCCTCTGTATCCTCTGTTATATCGTAATTATATTCATTCGAATTGTATTTCCGCGCTCCCAGTTCAATGCTTTCGGCATCGTATACATCCTTCATGGAAATCTTCAATGATGTGAAATATATATTATCACCCAGCAGCTCTAACAACCCCTGCTCTGATGTCTGCTCTTCAGGATGAGCGTTCGTGGTATAAGTATAAGATCCAAATTTCGCCGGATCCCCGTTGTATTCAACCCTATTAATCCTCATATTGTCCGGGAGCTCCACTTCCAGATCAGCCGGAGCCGGTTTTAGAGCTGCTCCTCCCGAGCTGGCACCAAAATTCAGGTAACAGAAATTCTTATATGCTTCCATATCTGGATAATACTCAGCCTCAGGCTTCTCGAAACTTATTTCCATTAAATCAGAAATTATTTCCTGCACTACCGTTACTTCTCCAGACTTGGCAGTTATAAAATTCGTAATTTGCCCAGGTTCCTCAGGTGCTTTTGCTCCAATTCTTGTCTTCAGTGTAACTGCCGCTTTCACAGCATTTCCATCCAGCCCCGAATCCTTTACTTCACCTCTAAATTCTATGGAACATCCCTGAAGTGCATCCTTTTTTAATCCATTTTTAAAATGCAGACCCCAGGATCTTAAGTGCTTTTCCTCACCAGGCTGGTATACTACATGATTGCCTTCTAACTCTGTTAGCGTGTATAGCTCCATACCCCCACTGGTTGTATAATAAAATTCTGCTCCTGTACTCTTCCAGTCACCAATAAATTCGAAAGAATTAACATCGAAACTTCCCTGCTGCCATTCTCCATCCAGCATAAACGCTTCATTGATATCATTGTATGTATCGGAACCTCTGCTGAGCTTATATAATAGTGTGTCTGTGCTCCCCTGAACGACTCTCTCTCCATCTATTCTCAGTCCCGTATCTGCGCCCCTAAGCTCAATAGAGGCCCCCACTTCACCATCCAGCGTCCTAAATGGAACCCCCAAATAGCTGCCTTCAAAATACGGATTTATAATAGAGAAGATTTTTTTACCAGCAAGATGTTCTTCCTCTGTCATATCATTTTCCAGCCGGACCCTTAAATCTTCCTTTAGCTGAAATTTTTTATCATTGCCCTTGGCCTTGGTATTCTCTACCAGAGGCATAACCACCTCTCTTGTATTCGTGTTATAATACTCTGGTGAGCCTGCCCATATCAAACCTTCTGGAAGAATGAAATGGTAATTGAATGCTCCTAATGCAACCTCTCCCAAAATGCCTTTACTCTTGGAGACATTGATGACTCCCCCATACGCTTTATCTGTCAAAATATAGCTTCCATCTTTTTCCTTTGTGGCATAAGCTGCACTGTAACTTACTTCCTTGCTGGAATTAAAGCTTGAAGTATATTTAATGACCGGCTGAACACAATACGCGGTAACCTCTATCGGTTTTCTCTCTAACCCGTTCGGTCTTATTTCAGCAATCCATTGAAATTGCCCCCGGTGTTCCTGAATAATACGTTCTTTATTTAGCAAGATTGGCAGTTCCATCTTCAATACCTGAGGATCCTCATCCATATCCTGAGTTAACGTTGTATTATATGGATAAAGAAGTGAGCCGTCCGGCTGGATATATTGGTTCGCGGCTCCCGGCAGCACAAGGTATTCCACTACTTCTGCCGGCATGTAAATCTCTCCAGAAAACCAATCGGTAGTTTCATCGATACCATATGGCGATGTCATCTCAAAATGTGTATATAAACCATTAAACGACTCAAAGTCTACCGGATTACCTGGCTCACCAATATCTATGCGGCCAGAATACGTCATTGAGTAGATAGATGCAGTAAATGTAAGCTCATCTCTGGCCTGTATCTCCTCACTCGCACCATTCTTATACTCTGCGCTGATCTTATAATTGCCGCCTGTATCCGGCTTTGCCTTTTCCCGAAATTCCTTCTGGGAAATACCGAGATCCAACTCCATGTCTCTCGCTGTAACCGCATCCGCTAATACCAGGGTTACTGTCGTTCCGCCATCACTGCTGCTTTCCTCTTTTATCTCTGTCAATATGTCTGAGACAGGCGGCTTATCAGACACCTTGATGTACTGAGGAAGATTCAGAATAATGCGATTCCCGCTCGTTCCTGCTGGCAACACCGTGTGAATCGATATGACAAAGCTCTCCACCTCCGAAGACCAACCCCGTTCTTCCATCTTAAGGCTTCCTGCTGCCAAAACCTGCGGTGTCTCTTCCTTCGGTTCTGTCCCTTCAAGAGCATCCTGTGATGTCTCTCCTGGCTTAGGCTCCCCCTCGGTATCCTTCGGTCCTCCTTCTTCTGGCTCTGTCGTCCCCGCAGTATCCTTCGATGCTTCTCCTGGTTCTGTCTTCCCTGCAGTATCATTCGGCTCTTCTCCTGATCCTGTCGTCCCCGCGGTATCCTGCGGCTCCTCACCTGACGGTGATTCTATATCCATTATCGGTTCGGTGTCAGATGTCTTTTCCTGGACGCTGTTCTCTTCCGCCTTTACATAGAACATGGTACTTTGTACCTGATCTACAATCAGACAACTCAGCATAAGGCACGCAAGTGCACGTCTCAATCTGTGCTTTTTTCTCTGATTTTTCATTTCTTTCTCCTTTCCTTCATAAATTCTATAAGAGAAATCACATTCTCTCTCTCTAATTCCTATTCTGGTTCCCAATATTCCATATTACACATATTCTCCATCCCTCTTTCTCCTTCACTTTAAATTTGCTATTATATAAATCAACTCCAGGCCAAGAAGAATGCACGTTTTCCCCCTGCCGGACAAAAGTTTTCTATATTAAAAGCACCACATAATATTCATTATGTGGTGCTTAATTCCTAGCAAATTAGCAGCAGGACTTCATTTAAATAGTTTATTTGTTTCTCCATGAAACTGGAGATCATAATATTTCATATAAAAATGGCAGAAGGCTTCTTGAAGAGTACTATTAACAATCTTCTCTCTGGAGGCTTATTTTTGTTACCAGAAACTATGAAATAGAAATAAGCATATCGATACATAACTGACTAAATTTTTTACCAAATGACAATAAACGACAAATCCTACCTATTTGCTTGACAATCATGTTTTTATATGCTAATTTATGAATATGTATAAATCTGTTTTTAACTGCAGAATTTTGAATGGTTACAACATAATGAATATTATGTTGTATTTTTTATTATTTCTAAAGTACTAATCCTAATTGTTCTATTTGCTGTCTGTGTTCCACCCCCGATGAAATTGTATAAATTCTTGTTGTATTGATATTGCTGTGCCCCAAAAGATCTGCAAGTTTTGATATATCTTTTGTGATTGAATAATAGGTCTTTGCAAATAAATGACGCAGGTTATGAGGAAAGACCTTTTCTGTGGAAATATTTGCCTTTTCTGCTATTCTTTTCATTGCAGACCACAGATTACTTCGATCAATCGCCTTCCCATTCCTTGTGACAAAAAGACTACCATTTCTTATTTGATTCTTTTTTGCATAATACAGCAGCTTCATTTTTAATTTGTGTGGAATCATAATTACCCGAATCTTCCCTTTATTATGGACCCGCACCTGCCCGCTCCTTACTGACTCTACCGTAAAATATTCCAGCTCCGAAACACGGATTCCAGTTCCACAGATTGTTTCCATCATTAATGCAAGTTTGCCATTCCCCTTTTCTTTGGCCGTTTCTACTAATCTTTGATACTCTCTTTTGTTCAGATCTTTTTTTGGCTCACAAAAAATTTTTCTTTGTATCCGAACTGGTCTTACTTTGTATGCCTCCATATCTATGAATTTTAGATACTGATTTAATGCAGCAATCATAGAGTTTACACTGTTAGGGGAATAAAGTCTGATCAATTCTTCACGATACCATCTTAAAGATTCATAATCTATCTTATCTACCTTATTTAAAAAGAAATTTACATCCCTCATATATTTACTTACTGTATTATGTCCGCACCCTTTCTGATAAAGGTATTTCTCAAATAATAGCATGCTTGTCTGTTCCATTTTCTGTCTCCCTCTTATGCTTTTTCCATATTTTAACTGAAATTAATATAATTGAAAATATATAACACTATATCTTCATACTTGCTATTATCACTGGTTTCACCTCTTTCTATCCACAAAGACCTGATTTTTATCTGCCATAGTCTTCTCTCTTCCTTGCACTTTACCTGCCTCCCTGATAAACTATTCAGGAGGTGATTACAATGAACCATCCTTTTGAATACGAGATTATATATAGCAATCGTAAGACACTTGCCGTTCAGATAACACCAGACGGTACAGTAAAAGTCCGGGCGCCAAGAAGATGCCCGAACTCCACAATAAATCATTTTCTCCAGGAGAAACAATCCTGGATCTTAAAATATGTAAATAAAGCAAAACAAAATCCACTCTCCGAGAAGCCGCCGCTTCCCCCCAGTGAACGGAATCGTTATATCAAAATTGCCCGGGACATCTTCACCCAGAAGACAGCCTACTACGCCGGTATTATGCACGTAACCTATGGGCGTATCTCCATCCGCGAACAGAAGACCCGCTGGGGAAGCTGCTCCAGCGAAGGGAACCTCAACTATAACTGGCGGCTCATATTCGCACCGGAAGAAGTCCTGAACTATATCGTAGTACACGAGCTTGCCCACCGCAGGGAGATGAACCATTCAAAGGCATTCTATGCAGTCATAGAATCCATTCTGCCGGAATATAAAAAAGCCCAGAAGTGGCTCCGTGATAACGGAAGGTCACTCTGGACAGTTGTATAAAGTTAACTAATGTTATCTAAAGGAGTCGTGTCATAAACTGACACAACTTCTTTCAAAAGCAACATTATTATTTCTAATTTAAGAATATTCTGAATATGTAGTTCAAAGGTGCCTGCCCCTTTTGAACTACATCTGCTTCCTCACAATCTTATACTCATCCCCAGACCGGTAATAAGGACAGGAGTGGAAATCTCCTTTCACAAATCGTACCATCTCGTCCTCATCCAAATTCTGGGTACAGACGTAACACTCATAATCCTCATCATACTCATAATTCATACAATATTCGCAGTTCGAAGCTTCCCGATTTTTCATATATTACTGCCCTCCTTCTTTCTCCTGTATCACCTTGAGCTGTTGATACACATAAGAAACCGGCAGTCCGACCACATTGTAGTAATCGCCCTCTATCTTATCAATGTAAGGGGCAAACTTCCCTTGAATTCCATAAGCACCTGCCTTGTCCATAGGTTCACCACTCTTGATATAAGCGGTAATCTCTTCCTCATCCATCTTATGCACATATACCTTTGTTTCTACAGCTTGATTATATGTCTTTCGGATGCCTTCCTTATCAAAATCCAGCATTGCGACTCCGGTAAATACCTGATGCGCCCGCCCCTGTAAACTCATGAGCATACAAAATGCATCTGCCTCATCCTTTGGTTTACCTAAAATCTGTTCATCTAATACGACGACTGTGTCCGCCCCGATTACGATCGTGTCTTTCAGAACACCCTGCTCCTGTAATTCAGATGCTACGTTCTCCGCCTTCATCAGCGCAAGCTCCTTCACAATCTCCTCTGGTATCTCACTCTCGTAACGTTCTTCTTTATGGCTGACAACAACCTCAAACTCCAGTCCGATCTGCGCCATCAGTTCCCTGCGGCGCGGGGATGCGGAACCAAGTATTATCTTCTTCATAGTTCAAATGCCTCCATCTTTTCAATGGTAATATTGTAACACGGAGGGGCAATCATGAAAAGACTGAAACTGATGATTGATAGTTCCCAACGATTCCTGTATCCTGCGGTTAGGAACAGTCAAGATTATTCTTGTTGAGGTGCAGACAATGAAAAAATGTAAGACTCCCCTGTTAATAGCAATACCTGTGATAGCTGTAATTATCGGATATCTTATCGGTTATAAATATGCCTATCACAAATTTGAGAATTCTTATCAGAAAATGATAGATAGAACATTTACTATTCCAGATACGATCAGTAAGGTATATAGTACAGCACAAAGCCGCAGCCTTCTTGTAGATGGGTTAGAAACGAATAATTAAAACTACCGGGGAAAATTTGATTTGTATATCAGCGACAAAACAGATTTTAAATGTATGGGGAACAACATCTCTTTTTCAGATTTAGAGGCAGGCGACTATATCCTTGTCACCTATGCTGGAACCGTTGCGGAATCTTACCCCGGACAAATCCATGATGTTTTAAGGATAGAACTTCTGGAGGATAATCTTTAACATGATTTTAAAACATACCGCACTGACCTGTATCATAATCCTCTAATACAGGTCAGTGCGGTTTTTATTTCAGAAGCCAGTCAAGTACATTGATCTGTTTGATCCCGTTATATGATGTCAGCGGTGTAAAATCCATGGTTAACAGATATTTAGGATTGTGATCATGAATAGCCTCTAATGACGACAATTCTCTTTTCAGCGTATTTGAATCCATGACAGTCTGAGATACCTGATAGTACTCCGCTCCTTCCTCATTGACTGCTATGAAATCCACTTGTGCATCTCCTACTTTACCTACACTGACTTCATATCCTCTGCGCAACAACTCCAGATACACAATATTCTCCAGAATATGTCCCATGTCTGTCTGCCTTGTACCGAGCAGAAAATACCTCAAGCCGATATCTGCAGCATAGTATTTTGCTCCTGTGGTTAAATACTGCTTCCCTTTTACATCATAGCGATCGGCCTTATAGATAATAAAACTGTCTTTCAAGGCTGTAATATAACTTTCAACAGTTGGAACACTGATCTTGCGTCCGGCAGATGTCATAGAATTTGCAACTTTTCTGGCAGAACACATATTGCCGATATTGTCAAACAAAAACTCTATGACACTTTCAAGCATCGTAGGGTTGGTAATCTTTCGCCGGGTGACAATGTCCTTCATCAAAATTGTATTGTAAATTCCCTCCAGATAAGCCCTGATATCTTTCTTCCTACTGAGTTCCAAAGTGCCAGGAAAAGAACTGTTCGTCAGATAGTTCATATATAAAGCAGGCATATTCTGATTATCTGGAAACGCAGAAACGTACTCTTTAAAAGATAGTGGAAGCATTTTAATCTCCACATATCTTCCAGACAGCAGAGTTGCAAGTTCACCAGACAGCAGAAAAGCAATAGAGCCTGTTATATAAAGATCCACATTTTTCTTCACATACAACCAGTCTACCGCTTTCTGAAAATCTGATATCTGTTGGATTTCATCTAAAAAAACATAATTCATCGTATCTGGCAGGAGCTTTTCACACACATAATCATACAACTGTTCTTCATTTTTAATGATACGAAATTCTCCACCTTCTAGATTGATAGAAATAATCTGATTTTCTGTCACTCCATGATTCAAAAGATATTTCTGATATAACTCAAATAAAGTTGATTTCCCACACCGCCTGATTCCTATTATCACTTTAATGATATTCTTATCTTTAAAATTAATTAAATCCTCTATATACTCTTTTCGTTCAACCATATTGTCTCCTTTCTTTAAATTCATTTTATCATTTTTGTTTTATCATATCAACTTTGTAAATTCTATTTTACATTTTTTGTTTAATAATCTGTTTTGTCAATCCAAACTAGATATTCAGCAATCATATATTCAATTCACTATACATGATTGTACACAAAAGCTATCGATATTATTAACAATTAATTTTCCTGCCATATACCAGCCTGAAAATCATTTTTTTCAAACTGTCTCATTGCATAGCACAACAAAACAAGCTATCCTATATAAAACAGGAGGTGGCAGATATGTCAAACGAAGATAAGAAAGATTTTAACGCTATGCTGCATGATAGCAAGGATATGCCGAAATTTCAGACAATCACAGACCAAAAAAGCATTGAGAAATATGGTGGAAATAGAATGTACTTTGCCCCGCCGATTGATTATGACAAGGTGATGAGACTGGTTCCCTTTGGGAAAGTAATCACAGTTGGAGAAATCCGTGAATATTTTGCGCGGTTAAGCGGTGCAGATTTTACAGAACCTATCACAGCAGGAATATTTGTGTCCATTGCCGCATGGGCAAGCTACCAGCGTACTGATGACGAAACACCTTATTGGAGGACATTGAAGGCAAACGGCGAGTTAAATCCGAAGTATCCCGGCGGCGTTGAAGCACAGAAGGAAAAACTGGAAGCCGAAGGACATACGATTATTCAAAAAGGAAGGACCAATATCAAATATTTTGTAAAGGATTATGAAAAATTTCTCTTTGAATTGGAGTAAAAATTTGGTATCACAATAATCCCCCCGAAAAAACATGATATACTAATGTATTACAAAGTAATTTTAGAATACATTTTGAGGAGAGATACATAAATGAGCCTAAAAAGAGCATCTTTATCGGACCTGAATACAGTAAAAATAATTTCTACAAAAACAATATCAGAAGTTTATCCTCACTATTATCCGAAGGGGGCTGTTGAGTTTTTTCTTGAACACCATAATGAACATAACATTGCTGATGATATCAAAGAAGGCTGCGTATTCCTCTGCTCAGATGCCAGAGAAAATATCGTAGGCACTGTTACGATCAAGAATCATGAAATATGCCGCCTGTTTGTACTGCCTGAATACCAAGGGAATGGATTCGGCACAGAAATGCTTGATTATGCTGAAAAAGTTATTTCAATTAAATATCCAGAGATTGTTCTTGATGCTTCATTGCCGGCAAAAAATATTTATCAAAAAAGAGGATACACAGAAATGAAATTCCATACGATCAAAACAGATCATAATGATTTTCTGTGTTATGACGTTATGGTGAAACATGTGAATTCTTCTGTTTAAGACTCGCGGTAGTTCAAACATATCTGTTATAATCAGAAAATGAAGAAAATACTTTTGACAAAACAGAGGTACCTGTATGGAATTGAACATAAAAAAGTTTAACGAACTCACTCTTGATGAGCTCTATGAAATCCTAAAAGTCCGCGCAGATATTTTTGTAGTAGAACAAAACTGCGTTTACCAGGATCTGGATGATTTAGACAAGTGTGCCATTCATATTTATCTGCGTGATGATAATGGAATTCAGGCATACCTGCGCCTGATTGCCCCCGGAAAGGTCTATGAGGAAGCCGCAATCGGCAGAGTCCTTTCAAAAAAACGCCACTTCGGCCTGGCAACACAGATCATACTCGCCGCAATCAAAGAAGCACAACAACAAATGAATATTGGGAAAATCAAACTTGCTGCACAGGTCTATGCCAGATCTTTATATGAAAAAATCGGCTTCACGCAATGCAGTGATGAATTTCTGGAAGACGGGATTCCACATATAGAAATGATTTTGGAAATATGTGAGTCTTCCTAGATAATATTTAAACCGTCTTCTTTTGTAGTCACCTTTACAGTTACCTTTTGTAACCACCCTTTCTGATTACATAACTTTTTATGTCCATAACTTTTGATTGCGAGGACAATGGAAAAACGATATAATAATTTCAAAAATTTTGAACTTATCGAAGAAGGAGAGGAATTATTTACAATGAGTCATTCAGAACGCACATCATCTGTACCAGCTAAATTAACCACAAAGCAGGCCATCCTGGGCGCTGTACTGGCATACATTTCCCTGATCATCTCACAGCTGGCGGCTGTACTGGTCAGCCAGGGAATTGTCCGGCTTGGGGTTCCGTCAGCAGTTGGAAGTGCTATTTCCGGAATTCTTTATATTGTGCTTGCATTTTTATGTGTTTCACTAATATGCAGGAAATGTTTTAAATCAACCATGGATTCCTGCAGGATTACAAAGTTTTCTGTTAAACCTATCTGGGGGATTACTGCCTTGATCTTACCCTGTATCATAGTTTTCATCTATTTTATGATGCCGGGGCATCTTAAGAATACAGTCATGGACGCCGGAGAACTCTGCTATACAATTACGAATGCCGTCATTTTCTATGGACTGGCTGCGGGAATTGTGGAAGAAGTAATTTTCAGGGGAGTGATTATGTCCGCACTGGAGCAGCGCTGGAATCGCTATATCGCGGTGATTGTTCCATCCGTAATATTTGCGCTGTCCCATGTCATCGGAGCGGATCTGAATTTTGTATCCATCCTGCAGCTTTTAGTGGCAGGAAGTATGGTCGGTATCATGTTTTCACTTATTACATATGAAAGCGGCAATATCTGGAACAGCGCCCTGATGCATATCATCTGGAACATCGTGATGATCGGCGGTATTCTGCATATCGGTGTGGAAGAAAACAAATACTTCCTTTTTAACTATGTATTGGACAGCCATTCCTTTGCAATAACGGGAGGGGACTTTGGTATCGAAGCCTCTGTAATTGCAATCATGGGGTATCTTATTTTCTCAATCCTTGCTATAGTATTGTTACAAAGAAGAAGGCTTAAATGAAATATGAAACTTCTTCCGGGACAATGTAAACCCACTGACAGATTTATATCAGGGAGAAATCAACCATGAGTATAACAATCAGAGAAATGAAAACGGACGAATCCCCTCTGTTAGAAGACTTTTTATATGAAGCGATCTATATACCGGAAGGTATGGCCCCTCCACCCAGATCAATCCTCGATACACCCGAGCTCCAGGTCTATATTTCCGGCTTTGGAACTCAAATACACGATAAGGCCATGGTCGCGGAAGTAGATGGAAAAGTGGTTGGTGCGATCTGGGTACGTATCATGAATGACTACGGGCATATTGATAATGACACTCCGTCACTCGCCATCTCCCTTTTTCAGGAATACCGCGGTCTAGGTATCGGAACAGCATTAATGCAGAAAATGCTTGATCAATTGAAAGAGGATGGATACCGTCAGGTCTCTCTGTCCGTGCAAAAGGATAATTATGCTGTAAAACTCTACCAGAAAACCGGGTTTGAGATTGTGAGCGAAAATGAAGAAGAATACATTATGATAAAACAAACTATATGAATGCATAGTCAAAGCCTGACGGAGGGATCATTCAACATGAATCACCAATTTATTCAGAAAATTTTTATTGACTGGGACAGGATTTCTCCCCGCAGCTATCTGCGTAATATCGATGCAATCCGAGGTCTGGACAGTTTGGAATTTCGAAAACCCATCACCTTTTTCGTAGGGGAAAACGGAAGCGGTAAATCTACTATGTTAGAAGCGGCTGCAATTGCTTCGGGCTTCAATCCAGAAGGCGGCACGAAGAATTATTCCTTCTCAACATATGACTCTCATTCCGAATTATGTGACGCACTTCGGATTTCCAGAGGTTACAGAAAGCCGGGCTGGGGATATTTTCTCCGTGCGGAAAGCTTCTATAATGTGGCAACAAAGGAAGAGGACTATGCCGACCCGACGCATCCTTCTCAAGAGCTGCATAAGAAATCACATGGCGAGAGCTTCCTGGCGATTGCACAGAGACAGTTAAAACCTAACGGATTATATTTCCTTGACGAGCCTGAGGCGGCGTTGTCACCACAAAGACAATTGACACTTCTCATGGAAATATACGAGTGTGCCCGGCAGGAATCACAGTTTATCATCGTGACACATTCTCCTATTTTACTGGGAATACCTGATGCAGAAATACTGAGTTTCGATGAGGGGCAGATGCATCCCTGTGAGTATGAAGAGACTGACAGCTATCAGGTTATGGAAATGTTTATTAATAACAGGGAGCAGATATTGAGCAGACTGATTGAATGCGAAGAGTAATTCCGGCAGACTATACGAGCAGGTAGTCTATTTCTACTATCAAAAAGGGGACTTGATTTCTCTTGTCCCCACATGTATAATCGAGATAGAAAAGGTAATCAGATACAAAATCTGATGCCCTCAGTAAATTTTATATTTTTGAAGGATAGCATTCACTTTAGGCGGTGGGATGCTATTTCTTTTTATTATGCTGGTCTATGTAGGTCAGTGCCGCGAAAACAACGAGCAGTAATGTTAATACTTCCAGTGTATTCATGGGCCTCACCCCTCTTTCGCAGAAACTAGAGGGCATTAGAAAATCGCATCCTTACCTCTTCTATTCGATTATTCTATTAGTATAACATCGACTCTGACACGCATCAATGTAGTACACCTTCACTCATAAGTCTGTTTCTACTATCAAAAAGGGGACTTGATTTCTCTCATCCCCCCATGTATAATCGAGATAGAAAAGGTTCTCAGATGCAAGATCTGATGCCCTCAGTTATTAAGTGAATATACTAGATTTAGCATCCAACTTTCTCAGGGCGGGATGCTATTTCTTTTTGTTATGCTGGTCTATGTAGGTCAGTGCCGCGAAAACAACGAGCAGTAATGTTAATACTTCCAGTGTATTCATGGGCCTCACCCCTCTTTCGTAGAGACTAGAGGGCATTAGAAAATCGCATCCTTACCTCTTCTATTCGATTATTCTATTAGTATATCACCCCTTCTGATCCCCCACAATGTACTACAACTTCACTATATAATCACAATTTCCTCTTGACTTATATACTCTATGTGCTATATTTAAAACATACGTTACAAAACAATTGTTTTAAATCATGACAGGAGGTTCCACATGCCACCAAAAGCAAAATTCACAAAAGAGGAGATCGTAGAAGCTGCGTTAAATATCGTCCGGGAGGATGGTATTTCTAACTTAACCGCCCGCGCCTTAGGTTCAGAACTAGGAAGTTCGGCAAGACCGATTTTCACAGTCTTTCAAAATATGGATGAGGTACAGCAGGCGGTAATTGACTCTGCCAAGCAGCTTTACGCCGATTACATCCAAAAAGGTCTAGCAGAGACGCCTGCTTTTAAGGGAGTAGGAATGCAGTATATCCTGTTTTCCATCAACGAGCCGACCTTGTTCCAACTGCTTTTTATGAAGGAACAGGCAGAAATCCCGGATCTTCCCGGGGTCCTGATGCTAATCGATGATAACTTTGATCAGATTCTCAATTCTATCAAGGACACCTATCAACTCGACGACGAATCTTCTAAAAAAATGTACCAGCACCTGTGGATCTATACTCATGGCATTGCTGCCCTGTGCGCCACCAGGATGTGCAGATTTACCGGGGAAGAGATCAGTCGCATGATAACAGAGGTATTTACAAGCCTCTTAAAAGAAATGAAATCCGCAGAAATGCAGGGAAAGGCAGGCAAATCCCATGATTGAAGCCAGAAATATTGAAAAATCTTATGGAACGAATGAAAACCGTTTCCAGGTCTTAAAAGGAATCAGCCTGAAAATTAAGGACGGTGATTTTGCTGTCATTCTGGGCGCATCCGGTTCTGGAAAATCTACGTTTTTAAACACCATTTCAGGTCTGGAATCCCCGGATAAAGGGCAGGTCCTTTATGATAACACAGACCTTTGTGCGCTCTCCGACAGTGAACTGACTGAATTTCGGAAAGACAACGTAGGTTTCATTTTCCAACAGTACTATCTGCTACCAAATATGAACGTAGACAAGAATGTAAAGATGGGGGCTGACCTGGCTAAGAATAAGGACTACCGAACGATTATCAAAGCCGTCGGTCTTGGTGAGAAGCTGCATAAGTACCCGAGCGAGTTAAGTGGGGGTGAGCAGCAGAGAGTCGCAGTGGCAAGGGCTCTTGCCAAGAAGCCGAAGGTCCTGTTCCTCGACGAACCGACAGGTGCTCTGGATGAACAGACAGGCCGCCAGGTCTTAGACTACATCTGTCGGCTACAGAAGGAATTTGGATTTACCATTGTTATGGTAACGCACAACCAGAATATTGCAGAGATGGCAACTACCGTAATCAAGATGAATAGTGGGAACGTTTCTGAGATTTATACAAATGCCACAGTAAAGACTGCTTATGAGATTGGATGGTGATGGTATGGTAGTCGGAATCAAGGATGCCGCGAAGCTGATCGGAATCTCCATCATGTCCTGCTGCGCAGTGCTCGTTTGTACGATGTTTTTGAATTTTAATCTGGATCTTGCAACTGTTAGAGGCGATATCACCTCAGAACAGGTGATGGTATTATATGACGCTCAGGTCTCCACAGGAAAAGTAATCAGCCTGGTCAGCGGAGGCTGTCTGCTGCTCACATCAGTCATTATGCTGCTTTTCTATATCAGACATTATATTGATACTCACAAAAAGGAGCTCGGGATACTAAAGGCCCTGGGATATTCCAACTTTAAGACTGCCAGGAACTTCTGGGTTTTTGGCGCCAGTATTTTCTTCGGAACGATCATCGGATTCTGCGGAGCTTTTCTGATTATGCCGCTTTTTTATGAGATTCAGAACAAGGATAAGATTCTGCCGGAAATCGCGATCCATTTTCATCCGGAACTGCTGCTGTGTCTGGTCCTTCTGCCAACTCTGATATTTGCTGTACTTGCAGTCTGCTATGCCTGCCTGAAGCTTAGAAAACCTGTAGTAACACTTTTAAAAGATCAGATACAGCCCAGTTCCAGGGTGAAGAAACGCAAAGAAAAAGACCACAAAGAGTTTTCCTTTTTAACAGAACTGAAAAAGAATACTCTTCGGAGTAAGAAGACTCTTGCATTCTTTATTCTTTTTGCCTCCTTCTGTTTCTCAGCTATGACACAGATGTCTTTTGGCATGAAGGATCTGACCAGTACTATGATGAGCGTTATG
The DNA here is from genome assembly GCF_012524165.2 of Faecalicatena faecalis. GTDB lineage: Bacteria > Bacillota > Clostridia > Lachnospirales > Lachnospiraceae > Faecalicatena_A > Faecalicatena_A faecalis. The sequence continues at coordinate 91,196 of NZ_JABACJ020000006.1, read as the reverse complement.
GTATTGGTGATTGGTCTTGTTCTCGCATGCACGACACTTTTCCTTGCAATTACAACTGTCATCAATGGAAATACAAAAACAATTGCCATGATGCGCACTTTCGGTTACTCACAGAAAGACTGCTGCCAGTCTCTACTCGGTGGATACCGCCTTATGGCCTATATCGGATTTGCAGTCGGAACCGTATATCAGTACGGACTGATCCGTTTGATGGTAGATGTTGTATTTCGCGATATCGAAGGAGTGCCGGAATATGAATTTGACTTTCCAGTCATGATCCTGTGCCTAGTCCTTTTTGTGATCATCTATGAGGTCATTATGTACTGTTATTCTGAAAAAATAAAGAAAATCTCGGTGAAAGAAATCATGCTTGAATCTTAAGTCCTGACCCCTTACAATAGAGAGTAATGTACTGACATACTCATAAATCAGACTGAAGACGGGTGTGTCAGTACATTGGCAAATAAGAGTCAGGAAGGATGAGATGACGAGATGGGAAAGATCAACCGCGAAGATATGCTGGAGCTGACCAGACGTATGACCTTTAAGAGAAACTGTTTCAGCAGGATCGCAGGTGCATACATAGATGAGGAGGGATATGTGGACGGGACTTTTAACACCCACTTTCTAAAACTGCCACCCTCAGAGCAGACGGCCAATCTGGCACTCGCAAAAGCAATTCCGTTTTCTGAGACAAACGTTAATTTAAAGGAATATCAATTTACACAAGATGCGAAAAAGCCCGGAGAACTGTGGCAGCTTTTGATGGGCTTGAAAGCATGTGAGCTAAAAAACGATGCACTTCTTGATGTATTTTATGAATATGTCAGTGAGCACTATCCGTCTGATAAGCCCTATGCAATTTACCTCTTCTTCGGAAGTTATGATGTACCTCTCAAAGCCAGCGACAAGGAGCAGATGTGGGAGTCCGAGGAGGTCTACCAGTTCTTGATCTGTACCATTGGCAAGACTTACGGGGATTATGAGGTGGATTCACCGGAATATGGATTCCTTTTCCCTGCATTCAGGGAGCGCAGCGGGGATGAACACTGGATCAATATCTTCCATTCCGCTGCCAAAGACACACAGGAACCATTATTTGACGGGAGGCTATTATAATTATGGAGACATTTGAAGGGGGGCGATATCGCATTTTGAACCGTGATGTCATCAAGTATATCGCAATGTTCACGATGCTGCTGAACCATATAGCCACCGTATTTATACCTGCTGACACCTGGTTATTCAAAATTTTTGCTACCATCGGGTATTTCACTGCCATTACCATGATCTACTTTTTGATAGAGGGCTACCATTATACCCACTCTAAGAAAGTATATATCACAAGGCTGCTTCTATTTGCTTTCATATCCGAGATTCCATACTGCCTTGCCTTTACACAGGGAAAAATCATCCGTTTCTGTGGTTTCAATATACTCTTTACTCTTTGCCTGTGTTTTGCCCTTGTCTGGATGAAAGAAAACATGAAAAGTAAAGGCCTGCGCATCTTCTTGAACATTGTGATTATTTTAGTCAGCATCATATGCGACTGGGCATTACTGGCACCGACCATCACACTATTATTCCTCTGGGCAGGGGATTCGGGGAAGAAGACAAAAGCTGCTTTCCTGTTTTCAACCCTTATATTTGGAGCTTTTAACCTTCTTGGAGGCCTGAGCTCCTTATGGACCGAGAATATCGAATATGCTTTGATGAGCATGATCGGAATGGGATTGGCAGGAATTTGTATTCTGTATTTTTATAACGGAAAAAGAATGAAGACCGGAAGGACGTTTTCCAAATGGTTCTTCTATATCTTTTATCCGGCACACCTGCTGATTCTGGGACTCATAAGAATCGCTTTGGGAATGTAGGAAATATATAAGAAGCCGCAGGCAGATCAGGAAATCCAGCCGGCGGCTTTTGTGTAGTAAGATTATGATAATATCTAAGTATTCTGCAGTTTTACCCCAGTCTCATTGAGCATTGCAATCAGCAGTCCATATTTAAATTCCTGAATTTCCCTTCGCTCCTCCAAAACAATACCGATGACGCCTTTCACGTCGTCTTCCCCCTGAATGGGCAGATACATGGCTTTTGCTGTCGGCAGGGTGTGGGTGCACGCCCCGGCCCGGTGATGATTCGCGGCTACCCATTGTACCACAGCCCGCTCCTGCGGATTCAGATATTGCTTCAATTCTTCTTTTTCATCTCCCTTACGAGGAAACAGTAAGGGGGATTCCAACAATCCATTGTCTTTTACTGGATAGATCAGCAGGGAAAGATTCAGTAATTTTCCTGCCTGCACAGCAATCTGATTCCATACTTCTGACTCAGTCCTGCATCGCCTTAACTTCTGACTGTTTTCCAAAAGGATTTCCGTACGGTAAGCCTTTTTGGCATTTTCCCTGTTCTGCTGCTTTAACTTACAGGTCATTGTCGCTGTAAAAAGGCCTACTGTAAATAACATCACAAATGTCACTGGATACCCCCGGTCATAAGCCTTTAGTGAAAAGTACGGCTCTGTAAAGAAAAAATTAAAGGCGAGTACTCCCAACGCGGAGGAATAGACGGCATAGATCCGCTGATTGGCAACATAGGAAGACAGAAGCACACCAAGGATATATACCATAATAATATTAGATTCTGTAAGACCTGCTCTCTGCATCATATAGGCTGCTGCCGTTGTAAGAATCATCACAGCAGTTATTTCTGCCAGATCTTTTAAAATCCTCTTCCAGTCATTTTTCCGTTTTCTTAGAACAACATTTTTTCTGTATGGGGCCTCTCCTTTTATATCAGGAATCACATAGATATCAATATTGGGAGCCAGGCAGCTTAACTTCTCAAGGATTTCAGAGCCCGGTCTTTCGAAAAAGAATCTGTGGTTCGTCCTTCCGACGACCACCTTGGAGACATTACTGACTGCCGCATACTCCGCAATCTGGCGTCCTACATCCTTCCCAAATACAGTAACAATTTTGGCTCCCAGTGTTTTCGCCAGTTCCAGATGCTCCTTCAAACGTGCCTTCGTATGGTGATCCGCCTCCTGCATTGCCGGAGTCTCTACATAGAGCCCTGTAAACTGACATTGGAAGGCATATGCCAGACGTGCCGCCGTGCGAATCACCTTAGCATTCGAGGATGCCGCAGAGATACAGACCAGAATATGTTCTCCCGTGTGATATTCCAGTTCTCCCTGAACCAGGCGCTCTTGCTCTGCAATCCGTTTCACACGCTCCGCCATCCTCCGAAGCGTAATCTCGCGAAGAGCTATCAGCTTTTCCTTCCGAAAGAAATGCTCCAGCGCACGCTCTGCCTGTGATTTCTCGTAAACCTTCCCTTCTTTCATTCGTTCTATCAGATTTTCCGGCTCAATATCTATCATCTCCACCTGATCCGCATGATCGAATACTCTGTCTGGAATCCGCTCTTTTACCTGAATTCCGGTAATATTCTCTACGAGGTCATTCAGGCTCTCCAGATGCTGAATGTTGATGGTTGTATATACATCAATCCCGGCACGCAGAAGCTCCTTCACATCCTGATACCGCTTTTCATTCCTGCATCCGTTCGCATTCGTATGGGCCAGTTCGTCTACCAGGATCAACTGAGGATGTCTCTTCAATGCGGCATCCAGATCGAATTCCCGAAGCCGGACTCCTTTGTACTCCACTTCCAGAAACGGAATTGTCTCCAGCCCCTCTGTCAGCTTCTGTGTATCAGGCCGGTTATGCGGCTCAATATATCCGGCCGCCACATCGATATGATGTGCTTTTGCTTCATGAGCCGCTTCCAGCATGGTATAGGTCTTGCCGGAACCTGCCGCATATCCAAGAAAAATCTTAAGCTTTCCCTGGCTCCTTCTGCACTTTTGCTTTTCTTCATATTGCAGTTTTCTTAGCAACAGCTCCGAACTTGGTCTGTCCCCTCTCATAACGCCTCCTCTTCAATTAAAACATATTCAAAATCCACCTTGCTAGTTTGGCATTGTGAAGAAGACAGACAATATCTGCCTGCCTTCAAGGATAAACGTTTTATAGTAATCCCATTTCTTTTGCGATTGCAAGATTACATTTCAACACATTAACACGTTCCTCCCCATAGATTCCCCCTGTTTTATGTTCCGTATTTTCCTCTACGATTTCTTTTACGGTCTTCTCTGAAAGCCCCGAATTCTTAGCCACAGTCTCTATCTGTATCTCGGCAGCTTTGGGACTGATATGGGGATCCAGGCCGGAACCGGATGCCGTCAGAAGATCTGATGGGATATCCTCTTTTTCAACGCCCGGATGGGAGGCTAGAAATTCTTCCAGATCCTCTTCCATCCGTGCCTTCAGATCAGGATTTGAGTTCCCATAGTTGAAGCTTCCTGAAGATACACCCCCATATTCACCACTTTCCTTCTCTTCCTCTGTATAAGTATTATAATTCACAGAGGAAACTCTGCCCCTGAAGAAATAATCCTCTGTAAAGTCCTGTCCGACCAGAGCGGATCCCACAGCTTTTTCTTTATCTGTCGTTGGATTTCCATCTTCATCGATCAGATTACCGTTTGCCTTTTCTTTCATTGCGGCCTGGCTGACTCCTGTCAAGGCCAATGGATAGGCAAAGGAACAAAGTATCATCATAACAATGCTGAAAATAAATGCTTTTCCGATTGATTTTCCTATTTTTTTCATGTCTTCCCCTCCTAAATCCCAATCAGGTGCAAAATCGGTGCTATCACCATATCAATCATCTTAATTCCGACAAATGGTACGATCACGCCTCCAAGTCCGTAGATTCCCATATTTCTCAGTAACAGCTTTTCCGCCTTCATCGGTCTGTATTTGACCCCCTTCATTGCAATCGGAATCAGACATGGGATGATGGTTGCATTGAAAATAAGTGCAGAAAGGATTGCACTGGCGGGTGTCGCCAAATGCATGATATTTAAAACCTGCATCTGAGGAAGCACAAGCGTGAACATGGCTGGAAGGATTGCAAAATATTTCGCGATATCGTTTGCAATACTAAAAGTCGTTAAGGAACCTCTCGTAATCAAAAGCTGCTTTCCGATTTCCACTACCTCCAGGACCTTCGTCGGGTCTGAATCCAAGTCCACCATATTTGCGGCCTCTTTTGCGGCCTGTGTTCCAGAATTCATGGCCAGACCTACATCTGCCTGAGCCAGCGCTGGTGCATCATTGGTACCATCCCCTGTCATGGCTACCAGTTTTCCCTCTGCCTGTTCCTTTTTAATTGCCGTAATCTTATCCTCCGGCCTGCATTCTGCGATAAATCCATCCACGCCGGCCTCTTTCGCAATGGTAGCCGCTGTGAGTGGATTATCACCCGTACACATGATCGTCTTGATTCCAATCTCACGGAGTCTTGCAAAACGTTCGACCAGCCCCGGCTTTACTGTATCTTTCAGGTAAATAACACCATAGATCCGGTTGTTTACACATACGACTAACGGTGTACCGCCCAAGTTGGAGACTTCCGTCACAATCTTTTCCAGATCAGATGGTATCGTCCCCTTCCATTCCCTGACAAAAGAGGTCACCGCATCATAAGCTCCTTTTCTAATAACTGTACCATCCTTAAGATCCACACCACTCATTTTAGTCTGGGCCGTAAACTCAATAAAGTGCATCGGTCCGGCATCTTCCCGGCTCAGCTTACATCCCATCTGTCTACCCAGATCCACTGTGGACTTTCCCTCCGGTGTCTCATCTAACAGGGAAGAAATTACGCTGTATTGAATCAAATCCCGTTTTTCTATCCCCTTTACCGGATAAAATTCTGCTGCAAGTCGGTTGCCGAATGTAATCGTTCCCGTTTTATCCAGAATCATCGTATCTATATCACCACAAGCCTCTACAGCCTTTCCTGACATTGCTATCACGTTAAATCTTGTTACACGGTCCATACCAGCAATTCCGATTGCGGATAGAAGCCCGCCTATCGTAGTCGGAATGAGGCAGACCATCAGTGCGATGGCCCAGGAAATTGGAATCTCCACTCCCAGATAATTAGCGAAAGGATACAAAGTAACGACTACGATTAAAAAGATCAAGGTCAGCACGATCAACAACGTATTTAAGGCAATTTCATTCGGTGTCTTCTGCCTGGAAGCTCCCTCCACAAGAGAAATCATCTTATCCAGGAATGACTCTCCGGGTTCTGCCACAATTCTGATTTTTAACCAGTCAGATACTACCGTTGTTCCGCCCGTAACTGAAGAAAAATCCCCACCGGACTCACGGGTAACTGGCGCTGATTCCCCGGTAATGGCAGATTCATCCACAGATGCAATTCCTTCGATGACTTCTCCGTCATTCGGAATCACCTCTCCCATCCTGACAAGAACAATATCCCCCTTCTTAAGTTCCGAAGCATTAATCATCTTCTGCTCTGTCTCATTTAACAGAAGTCTCGCCCTAGTGTCCTTCTTCGTTTTTTTCAGGGAAGCCGCCTGAGCCTTTCCCCTTCCCTCTGCAACGGACTCTGCAAAATTCGCAAATAAGATCGTAATGAATAGAACCATTGTCACGATTCCATTATAGACTCGGTATTCCTCGCTTCCTCCAAACAATGTTGGAGAAAAGGTCAGAACCAGCGTAATAAAGAAACCGACCTCCACGATAAACATGACCGGATTTTTTACCATATATCTCGGGTCTAGTTTTTGAAAGGAACCTATGACGGATGATTTCAAAATATCCCGTGTAATAAATTTTGTCTTCTTATTCTTTGCCATGTCTTAAACTCCTTCCCTTCCATTTATCCTCTTTACATCCACAGCGTCAGATGTTCTCCGATCGGCCCCAGTGCAAGTGCCGGGAAAAATGTCAGTGCTGCAAATATATAAACAATAAATACAAGGATAATCATAAATGTCACGTTGTCTGTTCTTAAAGTACCAATTGACTCATTTACCTTCTTCTTTGCAAGAAGCGAGCCTGCAATTGCAAGCTGTGCCACAATCGCGAGATATCTTCCAAAGAACATCACAAGTCCTGTTGTTACATTCCAGAATATACTGTTGTCCGCCAGTCCCTCAAAGCCAGAACCGTTATTTGCTGCGGAAGAAGCATATTCGTATAATACCTGGCTTAGTCCATGGAACGCCGGATTGGTAATCCCTGCAAGCCCATCCTGCATAGATACTGCAAGTGCCGAGAAACCAAGGATCAGAAGTGGATGAATCAGGATAACGACCGCGACCAGCTTCATTTCCTTCCCTTCTATCTTCTTCCCCAAATATTCCGGGGTACGTCCTACCATCAAGCCACAGATAAATACGGCAAGTATGACATACATAATCATATTCATCAGGCCGACACCCTTACCGCCGAATACGCAGTTCAGCATCATGTGCAGCATCGGCACCATACCTCCGAGCGGGGTCAGCGTATCATGCATGTTATTCACGGTTCCTGTCGTAAAGGATGTCGTGACTGTAGTAAATAAGGCGGACTGTGCAGTGCCGAACCGCACTTCTTTCCCTTCCATGCTTCCCATACTCTGATCTATCCCCATGTCACTGATGACCGGATTCCCAGCCATTTCTGAATGGTAACAGAGGGTAAGGCCCACTGCAAAGATGATTGCCATTGCTCCAAAAACAACAGCACCCTGACGCCCCATCCATATGCGGCTGTGCCGTTCTGTTGGTACAGCCACCGGCATAGTATTCTTAGCTGCCTCTGCTTTCTTTTCCCTCCGTCTGTCAGCCAGCATGTTTCCAAAGGTCACAACACAGGCTCCTGGAAGGATCATCATAGAAATCATCTCTACAATATTGGAAATCACAGTTGGGTTCTCAAAAGGTGTAGTCGAATTTGCTCCAAAGAAGCCGCCGCCATTTGTTCCCAGGTGCTTGACTGCCTCCAGTGCAGCAACCGGTCCCATTGCCAGATCCTGTAGTTTCCCTTCTATTGTATGTATCGTAAGGTTTCCGCCCAGCGTCTGTGGTGTCCCCTGGCTGACCAGGATCAAAGCAACAATAAAAGAGACTGGAATTAAGATACGCGTCGTGATTCGGACCATATCCCGGTAAAAGTTTCCCAGCTTCCTCCCCGCAAGACCACGGCAAAATGCCATGCACGCCGCATACCCGCTGGCCGCAGAGGTAAACATCATGAAAATGATGACGCACATCTGGCTTACATAAGTAAGTCCGCTCTCGCCGGAATAATGCTGTAGGTTTGTGTTTGTTATGAAGCTGATGATCGTATTAAAGGAAAGTGTGGATTCCATTCCATCAATTCCGTTCGGATTTAGAAATAAAAGATGCTGAATCCTTAAAACTAAATATCCTATGAACACCATCACTGCGTTTGCCGTTAAAAGTGACAGGGCATATTTTTTCCAGCCCATATTCTCACCTTGAATACCGCAGATTTTATAAAGCAGATGATCAACTGGATTGAATACCTTATCTGCAAATGTTTTCTGTTCCGTGGCAATGTGATACATATACTTTCCCATAGGGATGACCAGTATCAGAAATATTGCCAATGTAAGAATAATCTGTAACATGTCTTCTCCTCCTGCTGTTTCCTATTCTGTTCCTTTATAACTTTTCCGGGTGAATCAATGCATAAACAAGATAAACACCCAACGCTAAAATAATAAATCCAAGAAACATCATATCCATTTTTTCTTTCCTCCCAACACTTATTCTTCTTTTGGTTCTACTTGAGACTCACAGAAGTCTGCAAACAATTTCACTAACAGAAAACTGCCCAATAGAACTACTATCATAATGACATCCATCATGTTCCTCTTCCTCCTTTTTGTTTCCAGGATATCTATAGATTGCCCATACTTTGGGACGCCTGGTATCATTCTTACATATTGAGATAGGAATCTTTCGTTACTGGGCAGTCCTCCTCTGTATATGCACATTGACGTAATCCCGTGGGAAAGACTTCACCATAATGATCGAGATTATATCGTGCGGGAACATAAGCCGGATCAAGTCCGTAAGCTGCCCGGAAATGCCTCATAGCCAGAATGTGATTATGTTCCTTTTCCAGCAGGATTCCCATTAAATTATGTGGGACTGCGGAATGCGGCATTTTGATCATGGACATTACGATTACTTTCTCGCATTCCACATATTTGTGCTCTTCAATCAACGCTCTGCATTTATTTTCTAATCTCTCTGACATCATATTTTCCTCCTTCTCTGCTTTTCTGTTGGAAGTATATAGCTTTCTTTGTGGGAATGGTGTGGAAATACAATGTAAGGGTGTGGGAATCCTGTGAGAATCTGAGATGTGTGTGAGAATCCTGTGAGAATTTGGTTTCTATGTAAAAATCCTGTGAGAGGTAAAGCCGGGGGACAAAGTTTCCCCTATCAAAAAAGACAGATACCAATCTCGATATCTGCCTTTCTTTATTGTGCATCTTGCGAACTGCTATTTTTCATCCATCCGATAACCAACGCCGATCTCGGTCTGGATATATTCTGGTTTCGCCGGATTCTTTTCAATCTTCCGGCGTATGGATGCCATGACAGAGCGCAATACCTGCGTATCATTTCCATACCCGTCTCCCCATACTTTATGTAAGATGTTCTGATACGTCAGAACCTTCCCCTGATTCTGCATGAAAAGAAGCAGCAGCTTAAACTCTAACGGGGAAAGATGCATCTCTTCATTCTCTTTGTAAGCCATGTGCTTTTCGGTATCAATGCGAAGTCCACCGTTTTCATAGACAGCCTCTTCGGGCTGTTCCTTTTCCCTTTCCTTACTGAAACGGTAATAGTGGCGAAGTGCCACACGAATCCGGGCCATCAGTTCTGTGGCAGAAAAAGGCTTAGTAAGATAATCATCCGCACCGTCATCCAAGGCTGCGACCTTTTCTGAGTCCTGGTCCCTCGCTGACACAATGATGATCGGAACATCCAGGCGCTCCCTTATCTTATGCAGAACTTCCATCCCATCGATATCAGGCAGGCCCAGATCAAGCAGGACCAGGTCCACCTTTTTCTGAATCAGGGAACGGATTCCCTCACTGCCGCTAACGGCTCCTTCCACGGAAAATCCGGCATTTTCTAACGTATATACCATAAAATTCTGTATCTGGATATCATCTTCAATAATTAGTATTCTCTCATTAGACATTTCTGTATGCTCCTTTATGAAAATGGTAATCTAAATATAAACTCTGCTCCCTGATGGTCCTGATGGTCCTGACGGTTCTGCCCGCAAATTGTTCCGCCATGTGCCTTTATGACAGTCTCGCAAATTGCCAGGCCCAGCCCGATTCCCTTTTTTATATCAGAGGAACGAGTCTTGGAGGTATAGAACATCTGAAAAATATTGGGAGCATCGCAAGAGGCGATTCCTTCTCCCTCATCTCGTACTGTCACTATGACCTCTGCCCTGGTATAGGAGACTGCGACCTGAATCTTCTCATCTGGTTTTGTATGCTTTACCGCGTTATCCAAAAGATTAGTGATGACCTGTTCCATCAATCTCGCATCCATGGGCACAAGATGGAATTCTTCTGGAATCTGGACATCAATTTCCCTGTCTGGAAAAGCCTTTTCCACATGCGCAACTGCACAGCCGATAATTTCCTCGATTGCCTCTGGTTCTTTTTGTATCAGGACTTCCCCGTCCCTAAGCCTGGTCAGGTTCAGGACATTCTCGACCAGTGATTTCAGCCAGTCTGCATCCTGATATATCCCTTGTATCAGACAATACCGCCTGTCTTGCTTATCTGTCATATCCATCAGCATTTCCGAGGTTCCCATAATTCCTGACAGAGGCGTCCTTAAGTCATGGGAAATGGATCTTAAGAGATTGGCCCGATCACGTTCTTTCTCTATCTTCTGTCTATCCTGAATCTGCTCTGTCATAATCTCAATACGCTCTAATGCCAGAGAGACATTCTCAATAATAGCATGCAGAAGCCTGCTTTTTCCTTTTAATTCCTCTTCTGACAGACTGCCATTAATCTTTAAAACAGCCAGAAGCCTCCCCTGACCCCTGATCGGATATTCATAGGCCCTTGCCGATTTCCGGTACTGTGTCTTTAATCTGACCAGGCTTTTCTCTATCTCATCATAGTTCTCCGCCTTCTGGCGGACCAGCTCTCCTTCTATCTGTTGAAAATAAATCGTACCGCTCTTTCCTATATATATACATCCGATATCCGTCCTAAGCAATCTGCCGACACTCTCAATCGTCACCTTAAGAATACTTTCAATATCGGAAGCATCTGAAAGATTATTAGCAAGCTGATATAGCATCTGGTTTTCATTTCCCTTCTCCATGGCTTCCTGGGTCAATAGCTTCTCTTTTGTGGTAAGTGCACTTGTAATCAGCGCCGTGATCAGCATAATCACAAAAGTGACCAGATAGCTGGAATCGTACACAGAAAGCGTATAATACGGAGCCGAAAAAAAATAGTTAAAGCTCAACAGAGATATGATGGATGATGCAATCCCAAAGTAATATCCATGTGTAAATCTTGCGACCAGCAGCACATTCAGGATATAAATAACTACGATATTCGCCTCTTGGAATCCTGCCTTCGTAAAAAACTTTCCAAGTATTGTCGCTGCTGTGACCGTGAGCAGCAGCTTGCCGATGTCTAATAGAAGTTCTCTTCTCTTATCCATAATTTCCCTCACGTTTCTTCTAAAACAGAGTTTTCAATATGGATATTCTATCACATTATGAGAAAAATGATTATTTATTTTTTATTCTGTGTATCACATCCTTCTCACTCCATTTTCGATTGGAATGAGCATAACAAAAGCCGCCCGTGCAATGTAAAGCTGCATAGGCGGCTGTGTTGATATTTGCAGTTTTTTATTCCCACTTAAAAAATTTCAAGGAAATCCCTGTGCAGATAACTGCAATGGCAAACATAATCATAACAGATATGGCTTGACTTTCTTCATGCAGACCCAGTGACGCTGCTTTTAATAGTTTTATCCCCTGTGTGAGCGGTAAAATATCCGCAACCTTTTGAAGCGCCGCAGGCATAACCTCATAGGGCAGCGTTGCCCCCGAGAATATCAGCATGGGGAAATATAGTACACTTGCAATCACACCTGCGATTTTGGTATTTGGCGCGATACCGCCAACCATCATACCTATGCTGAACATGGATACGATTACTAAAAGATAACCGCCTAAGAAGCTTATGAATGACCCATGAAACTGAAATCCAAAGAAAACGGTTGCTGCAAGGTACAACAGGATAAGAGAAAGTACCGCATACAGCGTATAGATTGCTACTTGTACGAATAAAATCATGGAGGGACTGACTGGCGTAACCTTGTATCGTTTCAAAATATGTCTGCTTCGATAATCGGACACCACAAGCGGAAGCCCCATAACACCACCGGCACAAATTGAAATTGTGGCAAGCGCGCCGAATGATTGCTCTAAAAAGGTATAATCTGCGCCGTCAAAGGCGGGCTTGCTTCCGTAGATGACTCCGAGAATAATCAATACAACTAGAGGAACACAAATTGCGAATATGAACATATCCATGCCCCGCAGTGACAGTTTCAGCTCTGTTTTGAGCATTGTCCTAAAAGTTTTCACTGTTCTTTCCCTCCTCGTCCGTGTACCAAAGATAAGCGTCCTCGAACCTGTCGCAGGAACTATTTTTTATAGCTTCTGAAACTGTACCATAAAACACCATTTTCCCCTGTTTCAAAATACAGATCTGGTCACATAAAGCTTCCACTTCGTCCATGAAATGTGAGGTCAAAAAAATGGTCAGACCTTTTTCTTTGAGGTCAGACAGTATTTGCCAGACCTCCCTGCGTGCTCTCGCGTCAAGCCCTGTGGTCAGCTCATCCAAAAAGACCACCTCCGGGTTTGGTATGAGAGCAAGGACAATAAAAAGACGTTGCCTTTGCCCGCCGGATAAATCTTTGACAGGACTTTTTTGTTTGTCGGCAATACCGAACCTTGTAAGCAGATCCGATGGATTAACAGCATTGCGATAAAGGCAAGCGGTTACCTCGCAAAGCTCCCCAACAGTAATTTGCTCTTGATAGTTTGTTTCCTGGAACTGAACCCCCACTTTTTCAAACAGACTTTTGCGGTTCGTGTGTGGATTCATTCCTAAAACGGATATTTGTCCACCGTCTGCCTTTTTTGTGCCTAAAATACACTCAATTGTCGTACTTTTCCCTGCGCCGTTGGCCCCAAGCAGTCCAAACACTGTGCCACTTTTTACTGATAGACTCAGATTGTCTACTGCAAGCAGCCTGCCATAAGATTTGGTAAGCTGCTCTATTTTGATTACTTCCTGCATTTCATAACCTCCTTTTTTCTTCTGCCAAAAAAGAATACCACCAACGAAAACATTGGTGGTTAAATGGAGGGTTCATTAAATGTAATTTTCATTTCCTGCAGTTTACAAATCATTTTTTGAGCATTCTTTTCTGCAGCAGTCAAAGAGGTAATCAACTTGTCATAAACAGAAATAATGTCTGCATCCTTTTTGGGTGTATCTAAGGCCTTTTTAATATCTGTGTTCGGATTTTGCGAGAGTTGAGATAGCATATACAGAATTGCTTCCAGGGAATAGTTTGCACAGCGTAATGAACGGATAATTTTTAACTGTCTGATATCCTTGTTCGTATAAATCCGATACCCATTTTGTTTGCGCTTCACTGTCAGCAGACCATTCATTTCCCAATTTCGTAAAGTGTCCATAGAAATACTTAAATAATCGGACACCTCTTTTCTTTTCCAAAAACGAGTACGATCTTCATTCGCTTTACCTTCTAAAATCTGCTGCACAATTCTAATCGCTTCTTCTGCATTCGCACGTTCCTCTCTAACCTGTTCCAAATATTCCACGGTAAGCATGAGAGCCTTATCGAAATCTCCAGTTGCTGATACTTTTACCATATGGACAATTTTCTTGCGCAGACCATTTTGCAGCACCTCAATTTGAAAAGCAAGACGGGCAAGTCTGAACTGTTCAATGTGAAAATCAGTAAAAATACGATAGCCATTAGATAATCGTTCTGGCCTTGGTATCAGCTCCAATTTTTCATACAGGCGTACTGTATTGGGATGTATCCCGATTATCGATGCAACTTCGGCAGTTTTATAAGTTTTCAACGCTTCATCACCTCCTGCTACAAAGATATCACAAAATAAAAGTCTGGTGTTTTAGTGGAGGGTTTATTGTACCAAAGGTTTCTTCCCTTTTCAAGGGTGTATATATGTTATCACTATTATCGTTTATCGTTAATTTCTTATTGACTTTCTTTAATACCCGACATATACTTTAATTAACAAGACAATTCATCTATTCTTTTATGGAAAGGAGATTCCTAATGAATGAAGCGATTAGTCCCTCCCCTAAAGTTTCAAAACGATTAATAGCCACCAAGATCTTTTCCTATTTTTTCTTAATTACGACCATATTTCATGCATTTACAGGAATAGGAAATATTCTTTTCTATCTTACCTCATCGGAATCCGCCATCAAAATTGCCACTACTGATTTTGGACGCCTCTATGTGGATGGATATTTCGGTTATATAAGAATGCCTCTTGAATCTCTGTCTATAACTACTGCTGATTTTCCGATTGAGAACCCAAAATTATTCGCAGTTTCACTAACTCTGCTGATCTTTATTACAAGTAAACTGCCGATACTCTTTATAGTAATTCAGGCCTGCAGACTTTTGAGAGAGATTACATCTTCTTATACACCATTTACGGAAAAGACCACAAGACTTATCCGCAGCGTTGGTACAATTATGCTCTTAAAAGGACTTCTGGGAACATTTATTTTACAGATGGGGATAAATTTAATTAACTTCCACCGGAGGTGGTTTAATAATCCGTTTGACTTCACCTGGATTGTAATCGGACTTTTTGTGCTGGTACTTGCAGATGTGTTCTCCAAAGGCTATGTACTTCAGCAGGAGTCTGATGAGACCTTATAAAAACAATTTTTAAAGATACAAGATACTTTACAGGAGGCCACTATGGCAATTATATTGAGATTAGACCGAGTCATGGCTGACCGGAAGATTTCTTTGAAGGAACTCGCCGTCAAGGTGGGAATCACGAATGTGAACCTCTCCAACTTAAAGACTGGAAAGGTGAAGGCCATCCGTTTTTCCACTTTGGATGCGATCTGCAAGGAGCTGAACTGCCAGCCCGGTGATATTTTGGAATATATAGATGATGCTGTCAGAACGGATGATAACAGCACAGAAAACGAACCTGAAAAAACAACGACCTAACAGAACAGAAAGGATCACATATGATAAAAATCATCATTTCCCATGCAAAGAAAATGAACATCATAGATGAATATGACTGTGAACTTACTCACCCAGTCTTCCTAGAAGAGACCAAGGCTCTTCACAGCATTCTAAAGTCCTTGTCCCGTGAGGAACTAAAGAAATTATGGCAGTGCAGCGAGAAGCTTACGGACCAGAATTACGACCGCCTCCATACTTATGAACTTGAAAAGAATCTCACCCCTGCGCTGATTGCTTATGAGGGAATCCAGTATCAATATATGGCCCCTCATATTTTTTCCGACTCAGAGTGGGACTATGTGTCCAGGCATCTGCGAATCATATCGGGCTTCTATGGCATTCTAAAGCCTACAGACGGTGTGATTCCTTACCGCCTTGAGATGCAGGCAAAATTGAGAACCGATGACACCAAAGACCTCTATGAATTCTGGGGCAAAAAACTTTATGACGAATTATGCGGACAGACTGGGGAGCATGATTCAGAGCATAATGCCACTGAGGATATCTGTATCCTCAATCTTGCTTCAGCAGAATATAGCAAAATCATCCTGCCTTATATACAACCTCCCATATCCTGTGTCACCTGCATTTTCGGTGAGATGGTGGACGGGAAAGTCAAAATGAAAGGAACACAGGCCAAGATGGCCCGCGGGGAAATGGTCCGCTGGATGGCAGAAAACCAAGTAGAGAAAATCACCAGCATCCGCAATTTTGACCGTTTAAACTATACATATTCCAAGGAATTTTCCAACCATATGGAGTACGTTTTCTTAAAGAGCGCCACGGATTAATTTCTTCATTCCCTGGTAACAAATGAATCCAGCTAAGACCAGACCCTGAATTGTATCTTCCTATTTAACATTGCATAAAAGTTGCATAAAACCTGGAAGCAACACCGCTTTTATCTATTTGCTGTGCGCTCATCATTACACTTAAATACTCCCCATCTGTCCCCTTCATCCGAAATCTGCTCTTAAGGACATTTCCCGTGATAGATGCCCGGATCACTTCATTTTGCAGACGTTTTCGGTCCTGGGGATGGATTACTACAAGCATATCTATATTTTCTTCCCATTTAGAAGAATATCCTCCGACCATCTTCCTGAAAAAGCGATTTGTAAAGACCAGATGGACTCCATCGGAATCGCAGTCATACAATACGATTCCAACAGGCAGCACCTCGAGGAGCATGTTTTGGTCCATCTGTATATTTTTATCTGCCTTTACCGATGCCTTACTGTCATGCCCTTTGTCCTCTCTCCTTCTGTAATAGGTACGTTTTTGCTGATACATATCCTGATCTGCCTTTGTGACCAAATCTCCGATCTCACAATCTCCACCCTGCCACTGTACACCACAGGTAGCAAGCGGTGAATCTTCATACTGGATATCCTGCTGCAATTTCTCCGCCAGACAATGGAACTCTTCTTCTGACTTTCCTTCGCAGATGACCAGGAACTCATCTCCGCTGATCCGATAGATTTCCTTCTTGTCAAAACGTTCCAAAAGCAGATCTGCCAGCATTTTGATATACTGATCTCCATATCCATGGCCAAAAGTGTCATTTATTTTTTTCAGACCGTTCAAATCCAGAAACATCACACCGACAGAACCTCTCGGAGTCTTATGGTATTCCGAAACATATTGTGTATAGCTGTTCCGGTTCTGCAGCCCTGTCAGACTGTCCATATAACTCAAGATTTCCAGGCGTCTGGTCAATTGGAACTTACTGATCTCACTGGAAATAAAATAAGTCAAATGGGTCAGGAAATAGCTGCTGTTCTTATGTCTGTCCGGATTATCTACGCCCATATAGCCCTGCAGCACGTTATTCTCAAAAAAAGGAACAACAATAAGGCTGTGGATTCCCTGAGGCGCCAAAATCTCATATTCCGAAGGATTCGCATCCTTTAGTTCTTCCAAATCAGCGATCCAGATATTTTTATGTTCTCTGAATACTTCTATCCAGCGCCAGTTCGCCTCAAGCGGAACATCCTGCAAATTCTGAATCTCCGGCCGGATTCCCACTGCACACCGCTCATAGGTATTGGTAGAAGTCCTTTTTTTCCAGTCAAATTCAAAAATATAGGAGCGTTCTCCATGGTAATAATCCAGGATGGTCTCCAGAACCATATCAATGGTCGATTCCATATCTTGTGTTCCGATAATCCTCTCCACACATTCTACGATACGCCGTTCGGTTTCCAGAGCCGACCTTTGGTTTTCACGAATCTCATTCAGGCATACCCTCTTTTCCACGCCCTGGCGGTCCGGTATCAGGAATGATTTATAATACTTTTCGGCCGGCATCGGACGTGCGTAATAATATCCCTGCAGCAATTGTGGGTGATAGGACATCACAAGCTTCTCTGTCTCTGGAGTCTCAATTCCCTCGATACATACATTGATCTCATTGTCCCTGCATAGATTGATAATATGCCGGATAATGGACCTGTCCCGTTCCGACTCATTTAGCCTGGATACAAAGGAATAATCCAACTTGACCCAGTCTACAGGCAGCGTACGCAGTACTCCCAGTGAAGCATATCCAGAACCGAAATCGTCCAGCGAGGTAAGAACACCGTGTTCCTCCAAAAATTGCAACGTATCCGCTAATTCACTGATATCCTCAATGGAACAGCTTTCCGTCAGTTCCAGGATCAGCATTTCCGGAGGATAATGAAGGCGCTTTAACTCATCCACCACATATTGCTTAAATTCCGGTGCCCGAAATTGCAGATAGGACACATTTACAGAAATGTAATGACGGATTCCCCCTTCTTCCCACGCAGACATCTGCTCCAAAGCCTGCGTCAGCACCCATTTTCCGATAGACAGCATCTGATTCGCTTTTTCCAGCAGAGGAATAAAGACCCCCGGCGGAATATTGCCCCCCAATTCTTCATTGGTGTAACGCAGAAGTGCCTCTGCCCCAAACAACCTCTTATCCTCCGCCCCGATCTGGGGCTGGTAATAGACCGTAAATCCACGAAATCCGTTCCGAATATCCCGAAGTATCGTCTCCAGAATCTTCTGATTCCTTTTCTTCTCTTCATACAGCTCTTCTGAAAAAAATACGACCTTCCCCTTACGGTTTTTCTTCGCTGTCTCCAAAGCATATTCCAAATCCGAGAACACAGTGTCCTCATCTCGATGGACCTCTTTCACGACCAGCGCTCCAGTGGAAAATGTTAGATAAATTGTCTGATTCTCTACTTCCAATTGTCTGGTCAAGATACTATTCAGACGTTCCCAAAAATCATGTAGATCCTTCTGATCCGCTCTCGGGTAAAGAACAACAAACTTATCGCCGTCAAGACGATAAATTTTCATCCCGGCACTCTTCACCGCAGTAATTACTGTTGCAATCCGTTTAAGCACCGCATTTCCAAAAGAAAATCCAAAGTCATCATTGATTCGTTTAAAATCATCGACTCCGATCATCAGCAAGCCATATTGAAAATCCATTTGATCGGCAAACTTATTCAAATCCCTGCGAAAGGCTGAAAGGCTCAAAAGATTCGTGCCCGAATCATACTTGGTATCTGTGCCGAAATGTGCAATCGTTCCTGCAAAAACATCCTGCTTTCCGTCTTCATCCCGAACCATCTGCCCTGTGCAATGAACCCAGACATAGTCTCCCGTAGCTGTAGTAACACGGTATTCACAGCTATGCCTCTCCTTTTTTCCTGAAAAGACCTCGTTTATATCCTGTGTGAAAATATGGCGGTCCTCTGGATGGATCTTAGGCACCCAGAGGGAGGGCAGGTCTGTTATGTACTCCTGAGGCAGCCCAAAATAATCGACCGCATACTTTGACCAGCGGGAAACATTGGTCTTCATATCACACAAATAGATCATATAATGCTCAGAACAATTCGCATATGCTTCAAACAACTTATTTTCTAACTTCACGACATTACCCCCTTCGTGAATTCTTTGGATTTCTACTTTCGTTTTAAATCCTTACGTCCACTGTTTACTTATTTTTATTATACCGCATTGAACATTAGTATTCTAATAAGTATACTTTATTTTAGGGGTTTTGTTAAATGTGTTTGAAGCATATTGCAAAATTGTCATATAATATCACAAAAAAGGTAAGCTGGAACCATCCGAATAGGTTATTATTTTTTTCTACCTGCTAATGGCATCATATTCATTACACAGTGGATGTAATACTGGCTCATCCTCTATAATATCTGAGAACCGTTTCTGCTCGTCTGCAAATACATTATCGAGATTGTCATCATTTATTTTTGATACTTCTCCGGCAACAAGATTTCCTGAGCCTTTTTTGGCTCCAAAGCGATGATATAATCCCGGGGTAAGTGTGATACTGTTGCCAGGCATTACTTCCAGGATTTCGCCTGCCTTTACTGTACAGCAGATTCCATCCATATATACTTCTACATTCTCTGTTTCATAATCAATCTTACCGTCAGGTGTAGAATGATAGAGCTCGATTTCCATAATTCCATTTCCCCTGTTAATGATATCTTCTGTCTTATTATTATGGAAATGATATGGAATCACCTGCTTTTCATCATCCATAAATACAATAGCCTTTTCACAATAAGGCACACCAGCCTTTTCGTTGTACAAGTTTCCATTGCGCATCGTAAATAATACAGCACCCACATGTGCGAAATCTCCAGTCCCAAAATCTGTCACATCCCAGCCCAGCATTACTTCCTTAATGTTATCTATTTTGTCTTTGTTTTCATTCCACTGCTCTGGTCCCCATTCCGCGAAATAGGGAAGCTTAAAATTGATTGCCTCCATTGCTGCCTTTGCTTTTTTTATTGCAAGATTAATTTCAGATCTTTTCACGCCTTATGTCTCCTTTTCTGCCTATTCCTGATAAAAGATTTCTTCCATAACACTCCACAGCTCATCTGCCCCGGCCTCCGCCACAGGCTCCTGACACTGGTCCGTTTCCTTAAGCCATCCGGCCGTCAGTAAGTTAAGCCTCTGCATGTCTTCCTGGTATGCATCACCAATATATTCAAAATAAGAGAATAAAAGATCTCCTTTTACATATATGGAAAAGTTTCTGATACCGCAGTCACGGATTGCTTTTGTCACCTCTGGCCATGGATTTGAGTGGAGCTCTATATACCGCCTGCGCATCTGTGGTTTTAATTTTACGATTCTTCCGATACGTTTCATTGTGCACCTTCTTTGCCTGTTCATCTGTTTGTTCTGTTACTTAGATGGTGCTTTAAATTTGTCCGTCCAAGTTTTTGCCATTTCCATTGTTGCTTCTTTCTCAGTTTGCTCTACTTTATCAACATTCTCTTGTGTAATATAGAAGGATCCTGAATCCACAAGGAAATCTTCATTCTCTTCATAGGTCCATCCATCTGTAAGCATCTTTAGTGTCACTGTTGCAAGATATGCCTGTCCCCATGGATTCTGTGACATAGTCCCGTCCAATGCACCGCTCCTGATTCCGTCAAGAACTGCTTCATCCGTATCGCATCCGATCGCATGGATCTCACTATATTTTTCATCTGAAAGAATACTTGCCAGTGCAACTGAAGGGTAATAGCATGTGCTGATAAATCCATTGATCTGGTCACCTTTTGCTGCCAGAATATTTTCCACTGCGGTCACCGATGCTTCTGATTCATCAATATCTCCGATAATCTGAACCAGCTTTACATCTGGATATTCGTCACACGCATCTTCAATCGCCTTCATTCTGGACTGTGTATTCGTATCTGTCACAGCGCCGCAAAGGCCGACTACGCCGCCTTTCCCGCCCATTGCTTCAATCAGATTTTTTGTACCATCATAAGAAGCCTGGTATACATCTGTTGCAAGTGTCAGAGTAGCCTGTGAAGGGGTATCTGGAGAGCCCCCTACGCAAACGACCGGCACACCTGAACCGACCATCTTAGAAATCTGTTCATTTCCTGCAACGGGATCTGATGTCATCATATAGATTCCCTTTAGTCCCTTTGCGATCAGTCCGTCCAGAATCGTATTCTGATCATTCTGAATCCAGTCTTTCGGTGCATCAAACTCAGTTTCCGGGATTCCCAGTTCTTTTGCCGCCTCATTAGCCGCGCCCTGCATGGGATCGCTATAAGAATTAATTGCACCGAACACGCCGCCGAAAGAATAGTCTTTATCCGATTTACCGTCTACCGGGCCATAATCTACGACATCCTTCCATATACTTTCTTCATATTCTGTTGACGGACTTGCCGGATCCGTACTGCCGCTGTCTTTACTTTTAGTTCCGCCGCCTGCACATCCTGTTGCTAGTGATACTGTCATTACCATACATAAGAGCATGCTGATTACTTTCTTTTTCATATTCATTCTCCTCTTTTATACCTTATTTAAAAGGTCATCTGTAACTCCGCCCCAAGGACATACGTGAGTGGATGCCCTATGGGTATACTTAACTTTTGAATTCGTTTTCATTGGAACATTTATGCCAAATGGTAGAATACGGCCGTTCCTTCTCCCATTTCTGCCTAATAATGATTGAAACTATAACAAAATACTTCCCATGACCTTCGTACTCATGCTTCCATAATCTTTATTATTTTCTAGCTCTCCTTTAATTTCATGATCTTTAAATACAATAATCCGATCTGCCAACTGGACCAGTTCTCCCATATCAGAAGAAATGACTATGACTGAAATCCCCTGGTTTGAAAGTTCATAGATCAGTGAATGTATCTCGCCTTTTGTGTTCACATCAATTCCCACTGTCGGCTCATCGATGATCATGATCTCTGGATTCACACAAAGCCCTTTTGCAATGCAGATCTTCTGCTGATTACCTCCGCTTAAGCTGGCAGTCTCCACGAATATATCTTTTGCTTTGATACTGAGTGATTTTTTATATTTCTCGGTAATTTCATCCTGCTTCTTATAAGAAATAAATCCTCCCCTGCTGCAGATTTCTTTCAATGCAATGATCCCGATATTATCTGTAATACTATGTTGAAGAAAGAGTCCTTCCTCCTTACGGTTCTCAGAAATATAACAGATTTTATATTTTTGAAAAGCTTCCTCGTAACTGCCTATTTTGACTTCCTGCCCCTTTACTTTTAATGTGCCCTTTCGGACAGGGTCGATTCCTATGATCTCCCTGGCAAACTCCGTTCGTCCTGCTCCTACCAGACCATACCAGCCCAGAATTTCTCCTTTTTTCAGATAAAAAGATTTAGGAATTGTATTCTTTTTACTACTGATCTCATCCGCCTCAAGCACAACGGGTGCAGACTCGAATTCCCTATTCGCGTAGGTCTCAATCACATGCTTTCGTCCAACCATAAGCTCGATCAGCTTATCTTTATCCAAAGAAGATGCAGGCAGGGTCTGTCCTACATTTTTCCCATCCCGAATCACAGTAATGCTGTCAGCGATTTCAAAAATCTCTTCCAGCTTATGGCTGATATAAATAATAGAAACTCCTTCTTCTCGAAGCTGTTTTACTGTCTTCAGAAGCTGATCTGCTTCTGTCAGGGAAATAGAAGCGGTCGGTTCATCTAACAACAGGACTTTGGAATCCATACACATGGCCCTTGCGATCTCCAGCATCTGCTTTTTCCCGGATGTAAGTTCCTCAATTCCCTGTCCCGGATCTAGGTCTAATCCTACCCGTTCCATATCCTTAACGGCTTTTTGTTTCATGGCTTCTTTATCAATCAGTTTTGATTTTCCAGTCGATACATCCATAAAACATATATTTTCAGCGACA
The DNA here is from genome assembly GCF_012524165.2 of Faecalicatena faecalis. Classification (GTDB taxonomy): domain Bacteria; phylum Bacillota; class Clostridia; order Lachnospirales; family Lachnospiraceae; genus Faecalicatena_A; species Faecalicatena_A faecalis. Next base: position 68,205 of record NZ_JABACJ020000006.1, on the reverse strand, counting down.
TTAAATGTATCAATCAGATTTCTTTCTTGATGTACCACACCGATTCCCAAATCAAAAGCTTTCCCGGGATTCGTTATTTTCTCTGGCCTGCCATCCACCTTCACCTGCCCTTTCGTGGGCTCAAATACACCGGAGATAATATTGATCAACGTAGACTTTCCCGCACCGTTTTCTCCGACCAGTGCGTGAATCTCACCCTTTTTAATTTTAAAAGACACATCATCCAATGCTTTTACACCAGGAAAAATCTTGGTGATACTCTCTAATTCTAATATGTATTCAGACATCTTTTCTCACCTTATCCTTCCTACTTTTTCATAGAACGCAGCCGGTCAAGCGCCATGATCACGATAATAACGACACCATTAATCAGCTCTGTCCAATACACATCCACGCCCAGATGAACCAGTGCATTTTGTATGATCGTCAGTACGAAAGCACCCAGAATGACGCCAAATACATTGACTTTTCCTCCTGCCTGCCTTGTCCCTCCAATCAAAGGAGCCGCGAAAGACTGGAGCATCCAGTCAGACCCGATATCCGGCTGTGCTGTACCTACCCGCATCACTACCATCATGCCCGCAACGGCTGCAATCACACTTGCAAGTATATTGACACGCATAATTGTTCTAAATCTCGAGATTCCATATAATTCCGCCGATTTCGGGTTCGCTCCAAATGCAAGAATCTGCTTTCCCCATCCTGTATAACGAAACAGGAGATAGATCAATATCAGAATGACCAGCATAACGATCATAGAGGTGGGAATCGCTCCTAACTTTGTATTGCCGATTGCAACAAAGGATGCTGGGATTTTACTGACACCATGCCCTGTTGTAATCATATAAATAATCCCTGTAAATACAGAATTTGTTGCTAAAGTAGTCAAAAAGCTGGCTACACCTACTCCGCCGTTTCTATAAATCAACAGACCATTAATGACACCGCAGCCTGCTCCTGTCAAAAGACCGATAAAAATCGCTGCCGGCACAGGCAGTCCCGCATTCTGCATCAGCAGTCCACAGAAAATTGCTGACATCGCTCCTGTTGACCCGATGGATACATTCATGCCGCCACTCGCAATACTGATCATCTGAGAGCTTCCCACAAGAGAGGTCACCGCAAGAACCTTTAAAAGCGCACTGATATTGTCTGCTGAAAGATAATTTCTTTTTATAATACACATGACCGCAATCATGCAGATAATAATGAGAGATACGCTGAATCCGTTTGATTTCCTGATTTTCTTAAAATCCATGTCTACCCCTCCTTCTCAACCGCATTCTTCGCTTGGTTCGTCATCATCTTCTTCCTCATTCTGTCCACCTCATATGCGAGCAGGAGAATAATACCCACCGCTGCATTTGTGGCATAGGAGCTGACTCCCCACAATACAATTGCGTTGTTGATCAGGACCATCAGAAAGCCCCCCAGGAACGTCCCGATTACATTTACTTTCCCGCCAGAGAGTAATGTACCGCCTAATACCGGGACAACAAAGGAAGTCAGCATCCAGTCATCGCCTATGGAAAGCTGCACGCTTCCAAACCGTGATACCTGCAGAATCGCTGCCACTGCACAGAGAACGCCGCTCAGGCAATGCCCCGCAATCACCGTTTTATCATAATTTACCCCGGAATAGACTGCTGCCACTCCATTTGACCCACAGGCCAGAAGTTTCTTACCAAGCTTTCTGTAACGTATGACGATAAACATGGTCACACCCACCAACACTGCGACGAAAATCGTTGCAGGGAACAGGTTCAGGACCTTGATATTCCCAAACGTCTTAAACCCCTCACTCAACTGCGAAAATGGCTGCCCGCTTGTAATGACCAGCGCAAGTCCTTTATAGAGACTTAATAATGCCAGAGAAATGATAAATGGATTGATTCCTGATTTGGTAACCATGATTCCCTGTAAATAACCCTGAAGCAGCCCGGCACCACACGCAGCTATAATACAGACCACTGTAGGCAGTCCCCACTTCTGCATGGCAATTCCAAAAACAACACTGGACAGAACACCTATGGAACCTACCGCCAGATTCATCTGCCCCAAGGACAGCACAACCATCTGTGCCAGACCTACAATGACGAAAATAGGTACTGACTGTAATACTGAATACATGTTATAGGAAGATAAAAATCCTTCGCTCGTTGCTGCCAGGATTGCAAAAATCACAATAATCGGCACAATGACACTGGATAGATCTGCCTGTAACAGCTGTTTTACTTTTTTCATGTCTATCTCCTCTTCCTTTATTTTCCCGAAATCAACTGACTGATTTCCTTTCGTATTTTACTAAGTGCCTCAACAGGCGTCTCTTTCTTTAAAACAGCTTTTTTAATTCCTCTTGATATGGCCTCATCTACAAGTTCTGTATTGATGACCCGCCTTTCACTATCCATGATTTCCTCTCGCAGACTTCCCATCTCTACCTTTTCATTTACCATATTCAGCCAGGGATAGCTCAATTTCAATGTATCATCTTGAAAAACTGTAGTTGTAGGTACACACCCGCATAGACGCATATTCAGAATTGCTGTCTTATCATTCAGGTTCCACTTAATAAACTCGTAACACTCTTTTATATGATCCGAAAACTTGTTGATCCCTAATGCCCAGCCTCCCAGCATGGGTCTGTGTCCCGGCAGGGGGACTGCCTCTATATACTTCTCATAAGTATTCCCCTCAACCGAATACTTTCCAGGCTGATAATGAGAAGCAAAACCCTGAGCCATTGGAATCTCTCCTTTTAAAAGCATCTCAAAGATCTCATCCCAGAAATATCCTTCTGTCCCCTCTGGTATATGTTCAAAGGTGGTGACCAGATTCTCCAGCGCTTTTACATTTTCTTCACTGTCAATCACTACCTTTCCCCAACGGTCCGCTATTTTCCCATGAAAGGCCCATTGTCTGGGAAGGAACTCATTGATCAGTCCAATTGGTTCTAATGCACTTGCCGCAGTCCCGTAACGAAAAGGTGATTTTGGATTCACACTCCGGTCAAAAAACTCTGCTATCGTATTAAAATTGGACCAGGTACCGGGAGGAGATAATTCATATCCATACATGTTCATGAACTGTGACTTGATATCCTGATTTGTAAAAATGTCTTTCCGGTAGAGCAGAATCTGCGTCGTTGCTATGATTGGAAAAATATGGATTCCCCTGTCATATTTATAAAATGCCTTTGTAATTGTTTTGGGGTACCGCTTCAGCAGATTATCTTCCTTTACCTCCTTTGTCAGATCCGCAAATACATTGTTTGAAAGTACGCTTCCCATCCAGGGGAGGTCGAACATATAGATGTCATATTCCTGTGACTGCACTGCAAATTCTTTTTTCAGCCGTTCTCTCAATTTTGTGTATCCGAGTTCATGGAATTCGATCTCAATACCACACTGCTTTTTAAAGCTGGCAGCCAGTTTTTTCAAAGCCTCTGATGCGTCACATCTATAGGTAAGTATTCTGAGTTTTTTCTCTGTTTCCAGATTGATTCCAATTTCAGGAGAGCTATAATTTTCCTTCGAATTTATATAAATTGTATTCCGCTCTGGCAGATTTCTATGAGACAGCATTTCATTCATCTTCTCGCCGGCCTGTTTTCCCATCAGAATTGCATTTCTTCCATATTGGACCATGTTCTTCTGAATATCCGTCATATACCATTTTTCTCCAGCAAGTGCATGTATACAGATATCTGCCTTAAGAATATTACACACCTCAACGCAGATTTCTGCGAATTCAATCGAAGATACGATGATATGCTGCGGCCTCGGTATAAAACTCATAATACTGCGGTAAATATGGTCAAAAACTGCTTCTCTGTTTATTTCTTTGATAACCTCGATATCCTCATTTCCTGATTCACGGGCTGCCAGATATCCCTCGGCACAATCCTTTTCATTAGAAAACTCCTGTTTCCCCAGAAGGACTTTTATCTCTGCTTCTGCATCCTTTTCAAGTAGTCTGGCTGTGATATCATAGACCAAGTCTTTATTCTCAAACAGTACATTGCTAAAGCTTCCCTGACCGACTTTACGTTCTACGAATACTAAAGAGACTCCCTTTTTCTCTATTTTCTTGTATTTCTCTATGTTTGCAGCATCATTGGATACCATAATAATTCCCAGTGCCCCTATATTTACAAGCTGATCTAAAAACTGATTCTCCAGCACGATGTTGTTATGCGTCAGCTTTAATACGGTAATGAAATTCTTCATATCCAGATATTCCGTCAGTCCCTGATAGATATCGTTATACGGTTCATCCAAACTCGGAAATAAAATCCCTATCACTCTGCTCTTCTGACTTTTCAGATTCTGTGCCATATAATTGGGCCTGTAATCCAATGTCTCCATTGCCTGTTTAATAAGGAGTACCTTTTCTTCCTTTACATTTTCTCTGCCATTTAAGAAGTTCGAAACTGTACCAACTGAAACTCCTGCTATCCTGGCAACATCCTTGATTGTGGACATATGCTCGTTCCTTACTGCTGCATCTTCTTATGAAGCATATAAATCGCATCTGCAGCCAGCCCTTCCATTTCCTCCTGAGATGCACCCTTACTGATATCTCTCCATACCTTGATATCACGTCCTACCTCACCGCCCATTTTGATAAATGGCTCCATCACGATCGCCCCTTCATATTGAATGGCTTTTAATGCTAATGTGATTTCATCCCACGGCATTCTCCCGTTCGTACTCGGTGGTCTCCGATTCGGCTCACCTACATGAAAATGTCCCAGCTTATCTCCGACCAGCTTGATTGCCTGTTCAAAACTGTCCTCTTCAATATTCATGTGGTATGTATCCAGCAGAATTTTTAAATTGGGGCTGCCGACTCTGGATATATAGTCCATTGCTTCCTCTGCCGTATTTACGAGTGAAGATTCATAGCGGTTCACAACCTCGACTGCATAGGTGATTCCTTTCTCCTCTGCAGATTTCATAATCTCTTTGACCGATTCGACTGAGCGTTTCCATTCCGCACTCTTGTCCAGTACCCCGTAGGAATATGTCTGATTCCATGCACCGATATCCACTCCTGAATACATTGTGCTTCCCATTTCCTGCATGATCTCAAAAGTATCTAGTGTAAACTGAATTCCTGCCTTTCTGATCTGCTCATCTGGCGAAGCAAGATCATATTCTTTTCCAAGACCTACAGAAAATGTAAACTCAATTCCTTGTTCCTTTGCACAGCCTGCGATTTCCTCTCTCTGCTCTTTTGACAACTTCATCAAAGGAGCCGGAGCTACTTCCAATATATCAAATCCGATTCTTTTTACCTGATCGATCTGTCTGATAAAATCAGTATCCCAATCCCTGTTAAAATATCCAAAATGTATTCCTATCTTATTCATTCATCCTGTCCTCCTGTGCCACTGATCTGCTGCCATTCATACATTACTCTTACTGCATTTTTACTAAATTTTACTTCTTAACTCCGGAATTATTATATAAAAAGGATAACGGAAGCCACTTCATAATTCAATACTTCCGAAACGCAAATTCATTGAACCGTTTCAATATTCGTTTCAAAAAAAACAGAGGATTTGCATGGTATTTTAACTATACGTCTCCTTCACTTCTAAAACTACAGGTAGATTATTCCATGACTCGCAGCATGATGTTCATATTTATTTTGAAGTACCGAATGAATCTTGAAACATACATCAGCCCCAATATAAGCTCTCTGAACGCAAAAAAAGGACAGGAACCATATTTTCGGTTCCTATCCTCAAATTTCTGCCTTACCCGGCACTTAATCCTGCGGTCCTGCATGATGATGCATTTCCAGAGGCTTTACATTAAAGTTAGAACGATATTCTGTCTCCTGCCAGAACATATCCTCAGCCACCAGACATTCAGGATTCAGCTCTACGCCTTCCAGAATAATCTCCTTGAACTTCTTATACCCTGCTCTGTCAATCAGATGTCCGCCATGTAAGTATTCCGGCTTATAATCCATTACCCATGCAGAGAACTTCTGCCAATTTTTCAGGACTGACAGCACCACATCCTCTGTTGCCCAGTTGAGGAACATCTTCCCTGTTCTTGGGGTCTGACGTCCTGTTCTTCCACCTAAGATCACCCGGTAGAACTTCTCAGGCTGTCTGGTCCATGCACTTGCAGGACATGCCTTTACACATTCACCACATCCGATACAGCAGCATGCGTCCTTTTCAATTTTTCCGGTATTTTCATTCAGTTTCAGCACTCTTGTAGAGCCCTTCTCACAGGCACGTACACAGGCACCGCATCCAATACATCTTTCTGGATGGTATACCATCCGCGCTACACCGATGATACCAAAGTCGCACAGATGAGCTTTGTTACAATCGTTCGGGCAGCCTGCAATATTGATCTTAATATGGTAATGGCTTGGGAATATGATCGGCTCAATCTTCTTTGCCAGTTCAAATGTGTTACAGTTGCCGCAGATGCAGTGATAATTACCGATACATGCGGTAATATTACGTGCACCAATTGTAGGATATCCGCTCTGCGGGTCCCACTCTGCCGGCTCATGGGAAATCATGTTCATATCCACTTCACAGTCCTGGGCATCTATTTCTTTAATATATGCCTCCAGGTACTCATTGACTGCCGGGATATTCTCATATGCAATCCCTGTGATATCAAAAGTCTGCCGTGTTCCAAAATGGAAGTTTCCGTCTCCCCATGTCTTAGCGATATGTTCGATCACGGAAAGATACTTTGCGTCAATAAATCCTCCCGGAACTCTCATCTGCAGCATGAAATAACCTGGTACCTTAGATTGACGAAAACAGTTAATACGTACTTTTTTTACATTAATATCCTGATTCATACATCCTCACTCCTTTCTCAATCTACCAGGTCACGGGCTACCGTATAAGGGAATACCGGGCCGTCCAGACATACATATACTTCATCGATACGGCAGTGTCCACATTTACCCACTGCACAGGACATCTTCCGTTCGAAGCTCATCCACATATTTTCCGGCTCTGCGCCGCATTTCACGAGTTCAAGTCCTGTGAACTTCATCATCGGAGGCGGTCCGACTACGACAACTACATACTCGCCGCAGAATTCTTCAAATGGAATCTCCTTCACGAATTCTGTAACAAAACCTGTTCTCCAGCCTTCTTTTGCTTCTGTATCCAGTGCATAGGTGGTATGGAACTTCTCTTTCCACTGCTCCAGATCGTTCTTGAAAATGATTCCACCTTCATTCTTGAAGCCGCTGATCAGATGAACGTCTTTCACATATCCCGGATTCTCTGCGAAGTAACGCAGCATGGAGCGTACCGGTGCCAGCCCGGTTCCTCCGGTAATGACAACTACATGCTTGCCTTCGAACTGGTCTACAGGCCATCCTTTTCCATAAGGTCCGCGTAAGAATAAGTTGTCCCCCGGCTCCTTTTTAAAGATGCAGTCTGTTACCTTTCCTACGGAACGGATCGTGAATTCCAGCCATCCCTCTCCACAGGCAGAGACAGAAATCGGTGCCTCTCCAATCTTCGGAATAGAAAGCTGCATAAACTGTCCATGATCCGGACAGACGTCTGATTCAACGCGGAAGGTCCACTCCTGCTCACTTTCCTTTGTTACTGATAAAATCTTACACGGCTTTGGTGTCACCGGATTATTCATGACAGCTCCCCCCTTCTTTAGCCAGGTCGGCTTTAATTTCCTCTACTGCTTTGCTCATCTTATTGACTGTCGCACTAATGGAAATGAATTCTGGACAGCGGTGTGTGCACCGTCCGCATCCAACACACATGTGTTCCTCGCCGAAACGTGCTTTATAATCATGGAATTTATGTAATACTTTATAACGCATTCGGTCGCCCGCCGTATTTCTTAACTCTCTCTGTCCAGCCATCTGATCGAATCCTTCAACCTGGCAGGATGCAGTCACTCTGCGACGCTCGCCCACCTCTGGATTATCTCCGTAGATGATATCTCTTGTCGTAAAGCAGGTACAGGTGGAACATGCCACAGTACAGCTTCCGCAAGAAGTACATCTTCCGTTGAATTCCTTCCACATCGGATGAGATTTCAGCGCCAGGCGCACCTTCTTATCAGACAGGTCTGGTACTGTCACCTTAAGTTCATTCTCCTCGACGAATGCCGGCTCATACTCTTCTTTCGGCATCCCCTCAAAATAGCCTTCAAATGCTTCTTCTGCCACACTTACCTTTACGCCCTCTTTTGAAAATCTCAGGGCCAATGAGTAATTGTCGGTCTTATTCGTTCCCATAGAGACACAGAAACAAGTGTCGTCTCCTCCGTTACATTCCATCATCGCAAACTTTACGAGGTCTTTCATGCGTTTATAATAATAATCCTCATACCCGCCATTTCCGGCATAGATTTTTGCCTGGATACGCTGTGCATTGATATCACATGGTCTTGCCAGTATCAGGATTGGTTTCTTAGGATCTTTGCTCGCACGGTATTCATCCTCAGTAAAATAAAAAATTGCCTGCTGAATTGGAGTGATAACCTCCTTTGCAGGATAATCCGACTTTGTATCCCACACGATCTCACTGAAATTCTCGATTTCAGCATAACGGATCACATCCGTGTCGGAATAACGTCCCTCCTTCGGGAAACGTTTGGGAGCGTACACGCGGAAATCATTCCGAAGTGCCGCAAACACCCTGTCGGCCTGGGCATTGTCAAGTGCATAAGCCATTATGAAAACCTCCTTTTTTATGTCTGGTACAGCATTCGAAAATATCATATACCCGGTTATGTACTGCCGCCGTGGTAAAAATATCCTTTTCCTACACTGTACTAGCATATTATCCTCATCTCGTTTTGATGAATGGAATGTCTTTTTTTTAACATCCTACTTGTATTCTATCATAACCTTATCATTATTTTAAATTATATATCTTTATTATACGATAACATATTATTATGATATACAGACCACTGGAGGGCTTCTCTCCCTGGTGACATTCTCTTATGAACCTCTCTTAAGGCCCTTATTTTATATCCTCAACCAAAACTGCCCTGCACGGCGCCCCGTCGCATCCTCTAAGTTTCAGCGGCTGGGCGCATAAAAAGTAATCTCCCGGCTCCACTTCTTCAAGACATACCCCTTCCAGAATCGCCATTCCTGCCCCCAGCAGAATCTGGTGCACTGCTGCCGGTGCATCCTCCGGTCCAACGGTCTGGCTCTCTACTCCAACCAACTCCACTCCTGCCTGAACAAAAGCTTTTGCTGCTTCTTCTGTAAAAACAGTGTTTCCCTTAAAGAGCAGCTTCTTTCCTTTGCCTTCTATTATTTTTGCTGCGGTCTCCCCATCCAGTTCACCGTTATACTCCAGCACTGCACAACTGCCCATTACCTGCTCAAGAGGCAGTTCTTCAATCGATTTCCCCTCATCCAGGAAATGACGCGGTGCATCCATATGAGTACCGTTATGGGCGCACATTTTCAGATAGGTCAGGTTGCAGGCATCTCCTTTCTTCACTTCCAGTATCCGCTCAAATTCCGGGACAGGGTCCCCGGGGTATACTTTTGAACTGAACAGCTCTCTTGTAATATCGTAGAATTTCATTCTGATTGTCTCCTTTATTGACTTTTATATGTTTTCGTGTTCCGGACTTGGTATTTCCGCCCTTTCTACCTTTTCAATCAATTGCTTTAACGACTCCTCGAAATGTTCGTCATCCTCCCTGGTGCGTTTCCTCGGCCCCTTCAAATGGTTCTTCTTCGACTTTCTACGCACTTCTTTCGCTATATGGCGTTCGAACATCATCTGATCAATGTTCTGCAGCGTATACCATTTTCCACTCTGATGGATCGGATATATCCCTTTTCCCAGGCACATCGAAGCAACGCCGTAATCCTGGGTGACCACAATATCTCCCTTTTCTGATATCGTTACAATTTTAAAGTCTGCGGAGTCCGCACCCTTTTCCACTGTCACGACCTGGCTGTACTGTGACTGGAAAATATGTGCGGTATCGCAGACTAATGTGACCGGGATGTCCCTCTCTTTCGCAACTCTTTCCACGATACCTGTCACAGGACAGGCATCGGCATCTACAATAATTCTCATTATCTTCTCCCTTAGCAGTTATCTTACCATTTCATAGTGCTCTCACTAATAAAACATTACTTTTTCAGCTTAACAATTTCCCTCAAATACATTTTTTAAATGCTTCCGCGCGACATCCGCCAGGTGATAGACTTCATTTACTTCTGTCGCCTCCCGGTCTGTCATATGATATCTTGGGAAAAACCGTGTGACATGTAGCGGGATGTTCTCATCCACAGAAGCAATCCACTGTGCCTCCGCCTCCATCTCCTCCATCCGGTCATTCTCCCCCGGTACGATCAGAGTCGTAAGCTCTACATGACAGTCCTTTGCTGCACGCTGTATAAATGCTTTCACAACCTTAAGGTCGCCGCCGAGTTTTCTGTAATACTCGGCCGTAAAACCTTTTAGATCTATATTCATAGCATCTATATATGGAAGGATTTCTTCCAATACCTCAAGCTCTGCCGAGCCATTTGTCACCAGGACATTGACCATTCCGGCCTCTTTGACCAGTTTCGCCGTATCGCGCACATACTCGTATCCCACCAGAGGTTCATTGTAAGTGAAAGCCACGCCTGCATTTCCCAGATCTTTACATCCCAGCGCCTTATCTGCCAGATCCTGTGGCGAAATGTATAAGGTTTCTGCTTCTGCCGCACCTTCCATAGAAATCTCATAATTTTGACAGAAGGGGCATCTCAGATTACATCCATAACTGCCCACCGACAGGATCATACTCCCGGGATGAAACATGTTAAGGGGCTTCTTTTCGATCGGGTCCAGTGCCAGTGATGTCACCTGACCATAATTTTCGCATACGACCTTCCCATCCTGATTCTTTCTGGCCCTGCAGATTCCAAACTGCCCTTCTTCAAGCTGACAGCGGTGCATACATACCTGACAGACTGCTTTCATTTTTTCTCCTTTTCTGCGTCAAAAGTGGCGCACTACTTCAAAACGTTCCATTGAAACTTCTTCCCGCTCTCCGATCCCTGCCTTCCTTTTTGCAATGGCAACCTGTTCTTCTACCGTATCCACTCCATCCAGGTTCGGGAGCAGCAGACCTCTTTTGTAGCCCTTTGATACGACCACACCGTAACGCTTTACATCCAGTTCGTCTGTGGAGCTTATTTTTTCTGTGTCGCCCAGGACATCTACGCTGATCGTCAGCTTATCCAGCTCATCTTCTTCAATCGGCTGGAAACGTGGGTCGCGTGTGGAGGCGCTGACCGCATTATCAATAATTTCCTGTGCAATGGATGGCTGCACAGCCTGGATTGTTCCGATACATCCCCGGAGCCGTCCTTCTTCTTTTATTGAAACGAACACTCCGGCGCGCCGGGTATACATTTCCTCCGGCAGTCCACGGGGAACTTCAATCTTGTTGTGGTTCCTGATATATTCTTCGACGGTCCTTCTGGCAAGCTGCACATATGCATCCTCCTGTTGCCGCTGCTCCAGCACATGAGCCTTTTCCTGCTGCTCGTACTGGTCCAAAAAGTTCCGCGCAGGATTGCTGCCGCAGACTGCATAACCGCAGACTCCATAGCCGACCCCGAAGGGTCCTTCATAGGACATCCTCTCCGGGACCACTTCCGTGCGGTCCAGAGCGCCTGCCATGATCGTGAACGAACGGTGGCCGCATTCTGCCGCCTTTTCACAGAATTCCTCGGGAAATTCGAACAGCTCGCCAAATGCCGCCCTTCCCATGACATCCATGATCCGTTCATCATACACAGGACCTTCCGTCTGGAATCCATAAGGCCCCTCCGCCTTTAACCGATGGGAAAGATCGCCGCTGGCAATCAGAACGACTTTCCTGACCAGAACTTCCGCGGTCTCCTTGATACACTGCCCTAATTCGTAATGTTTTGTAAGAGAGAAACCGGAAAGTCCGATCCTGACCAACTTATACTGCTTCCAATACTGGTTGATAAAATATAGCGGGACCATGAATCCATGATCCAAGTGTCTGTCCCGTTCCCCCATTGTCCCGGCTGGCAGATCCCTTGCATCCGCCAGTTTACAGAGATTTTCCACAAATACCTGATCATATTGGGCTTCCATTTTTACCTGTCCTATCCCAAACTGTCCAAAATCTCCTTTCGCACCTTTTCCCGGAGATATATGGAAATAATCGGCATACATCACCTGGTGCGGGGACATTAAAACAATGGTTTCCGGTTCCAGCTCTCTGATTCGTTCTGCCACCTTTTTGTAGGCATTGATTGTCTTTTGAATCTTACGTTCCTCGCCGCGGCCGATGTCCGGCACGATCAACGGCGGGTGCGGTACCATAAATGCTGCGATAATTCCCATGATACGACCTCCTTCTTAAGATCTTACAATTCCTTCCAGGCTTCCTCGATTTTCGCCGGGTCCTGGACCAGCATCCAACTCCCCAGCGCCATACACTGTGCTGCATACAGCATTCCCTTCTGACCGATGCTCATTCCTGCCTGGGCCGTTGTGGACCAGTGATGGAGCGGGGTGCCTTTACACATGGCTGCAGCGCTGAGCATCACCGTCGGTACGGTATGGCTGACATCGGAGACATCCGTTCCGATGGAGAGAATCACTGGCTCATCCTCCAAAGGTTCCAGTCCGGTAAAATAGGTTCCGTCATTTTCCAGACCTGCTGCCGCGGTTATTTTTTCAGCAAACGCAAGCTCCTCTTTCGTGTATTCAGGCACAGGCACCTGCTCCATGGCATAATAAAATACTTCTGCCAGAGTGCGGTTCACCTTCATTTCCTTATTGCTGGTCACCAGCTCGATTTCCACCCGCGTCCCGGTCATCATGGCCGCCCCTTTTGCACAGTCATCGACCCGTTTGGAGGCATCTTCGGTTCTGGAGCGTTTCGCAGAGCGGATAAAATAATTGGTAGACGCATAGTCCGGCACGATATTGGCCGGTCCGTCCGTGTTGGTGTAGGTGTAATGCATCCGCACATCATCTGCCACATGCTCGCGCAGATAGTTCACCCCTACATTCATCAGCTCCGCCGCATCCAGCGCACTGCGGCCAAGCTCCGGGTGTTTGGATGCGTGGGCAGCGGTGCCGTAAAACTTATAGTTTTTCACATCCTGGGCCTGCCAGATATCGTAGCTCACCCGGTTCCGGTCAAACGGATGCCAGGTAACCGCCACAGACAGGTCATCGAAAACACCTGCCGCATTCATTTTGATCTTTCCAATCACGATTTCCTCCGCTGGACAGCCATAGACCCGGATTGTCCCGGCAGCGTTCTCTTTCTCCATCTGCGCTTTCAGGGCGCAGGCCGCCCCTGCACACGCAGTTCCCAGCAGATTGTGCCCACACCCATGTCCTGGGGTATGGGTCGGCTTATATTCACAGTCCGGCTCTTGTCCAAGCCCCGGAAGCGCATCATATTCCGCAAGGAATCCTACGATCGGCTTCCCACTGCCCCACTGTGCAATGAACGCCGTCTGAAAACCTGCGATATTCCACTTAATCTCAAATCCCTGCTTTTCCAGGAAATCCGCCAGACATTTCGAAGAATACACTTCCTCTCTCGAAAGCTCAGGGTGATGGAAAATATCATCCGCGGTATGGATCATCTCCTCCTCATTCTCTGAAAACCAGGTCTCCAAAGCCTCTGCTTCGGATAATTCAATATAGCTGCAATTCGCTTTATATTCTGTCATTTTATCATTCCTCCCCACCGCGAATTTTGCCTTAACCCTCGCGGTGTCTCACTTCCTGTCTTATTCTTTTCATTCCTGCATCAACTGATTTAAGAATATTCTGAAAATGGTAAGCAAAGGGGTCTGACCCCTTTGCATTTTACTCAATGATACTATACTGCAGATATTCATAGAGCAGCCTGGTGCCTTCGTTAATCTCCGGCGGGAGAAGCGCTCTTGCCACCATTTTGGCCTCTGCATTCGGATCTGTCTCATCTGTCCTCCTCAGCATTGCATAATCTCCGTCAATTTTTTCTACTATATAAGTACATGTCAGCATTTTCGTTCCTCCTCATTTATTTTTTTCGATTCTCAAAGTAAATAAACCTGTCGATTGAATCCAGGATATCTTTAAAATCATCCCTCGGCGCAAGATCGATATATCTTGTCAGCAGTTCCTGTTCCTGCTCTCTGTATCTTCCATAAAAGATGTCATACAGGTTATGCCCCCGCATATAAGTCTTGATCTCCTCCATATGTTCCTTCACATCCGTGATGCTTTCCAGGTTCTTGCCCAGCACCTCCTGCAAATGCCGCCCGCTCCTGATTTTATAGAGATATTCTTTCCACTTCTCCAGAAAAATCTCATAAAACGCCTCCTCTGATTCTATCACACCAAGCTCTGCCATAACCTTCGGATTCAGAAAATAGTTCTCGAAGGAATAGTAATGAAGAATCAGAACATTCTGCGGCATGACCCGGGGGAGTTTGTCGATATCCTCTACGCTTCGCTCCTCGTAATACTTACAGAGCTGCCCCTTAAGCTTCTCCGGGTCGTCGCCATCCCCATCGCGTATCATCAAGAACTGGTCTTTTAAATAAATCTGGTTCATATATTTCAGATTCGCATAAGTCTTGATATTTGTACAGCTATTGGTCGTAATGATTGCGATCCTGGACAGATTCCCGTCCGAATCATAAGTCTCGGAATAGTACTTCTTAATCAGCAGAGGCAGTCGGCTTTTATCCTGCTTTCCCTCCACAATAAAAACGAAATTTACATTCATCAGATCATTGGCTGTGTACCCAAGATCGTCCAGGATTGCGCTGATATCCGTTTTCTCTCTTGTCTGGGAATATCCATCTTCATCCAGCACCACCTGCCGGATCTGTCTGCTGTTGAAATTAGCCAGCAGATTCGGAGAATGGGTAGAAAATACAACCTGGTTTTGCCTGGACAGACGGTACAGGATCTCTCCCGATACCTTCTGCAGCTTCGGGTGCAGAAATAATTCCGGGTCCTCCACCATAATAATACTCGGCACCCGCTCCTCTCCCTGCGCATAAGTTTCCAGCAGAGACAGCATATAAATACTGCGCATGCCTTTCCCCATCTGCCCAATCGGACGCGTCGCGCTTCTGGCGGCACTTCTTTCCCGGTTCCTGATCTCCGTTGTCACAAGCAGCATCCGTTCCATATCCCGGTTCATGGAATAAATAATCTCCTCCTGCCCGCCATTCTTCCTGAAGTTCTCATTTACCTTCTTTGCAAATGCATCCAGATTCAGCTGATAAAGCTTATAATCGAGAAGCTTAGCCGTCTCAAATGCGTTCAGTTCTTCCGGCTTCTTCTGGTTGATCAGCCCGATGCAGGCAAAACAATGGTTGCACACCTTGGACTGGTCGAAAATACAGCAGTTGCGGCGCATCCGTTTTAACAGTTCATCCTCCTGTAGCATCAGCATATCGCTCTGCAGCTGGTCCAGTTCCCTCTTTGTGTCCATATAATAAATCTGAGGAAATACCTCTATAATATGAGGGTTATTCTTCTGTACCCCGTCATGGTACCGCACTCTGCCATCCTTATTTGCAATAAATTCAAAGCTTAAGTTCCCATGATCATCATAAGAAGGCAGCTTCTTCCTGAAATCCTTCATCCATGCCTCGCTCCTCCGGTACTGGCTCACAATCCCATTCTCCCGGAACCGCATCAGATCCTCCTCTTCCAATTTCAATGTCACGAAGACTTCAATATTGGAAAAGTCCTCCTGAAAATCCTCCGGCTGAATGCAGTAAGAACCTCCGACTGCACGGATTGCATCCAGGACCGCTGTCTTTCCTGTATTGTTCTGACCCACAAGAATCAGGGCGTTCTCAATATTCTCGATGTACATGTGGCGGATGGATTTAAAATTCCGGATCCGCAGACTCGTAATACGCATAGGCCGCTCCTTTTGGTTAAATGCAAACTGATCAATAAGATTTAATATCATTGTAACAAATTCAGGGGGAAAAGCACAGATATTTTACTTATATGAAAGTAGGAGCAGCATATTGAGTCAGTTGTTGGAAATGGATTGGACTAAAACCGGAGTTACAGCTGACCGAGCTAACCACTGTGGCAATAATTCCAATGAATAAGTTTAAGATCCACGGGGCATACTATTTATCTAAGATTCTGACTTTTACCTTAATTATAGGTCTATTTTAAGGGATAATTCCCTTGCGAATTGACTTTTCCCTTATTTTATAATAATATTTAAGGGAAACAAAAGGAGGTTAAGGGATGAGGGAATTTAACTATTCAAAAATCAGAGAACAGAAATGGGACTCTGATATCCTTGGATATATAGCAGCGATCTATAAAGAAGCCGGTAAACAGGAGCAATACTTAAAGCAGCGTCCAAAGGAGCTGGAAAAGCTTGTTGAGATCGCAAAAGTACAGAGTACCGAGGCATCTAATGCCATCGAAGGTATCGTCACCACCAACACACGAATCAAACAGCTGGTGGAAAAAAAAACGACTCCCAGAAATCGTGATGAACTGGAAATCGCCGGATATCGTGATGTTCTAAATGTCATTCACGAGAACTTTGATACTATTCCAATTTCAAGAAACTACATCCTGCAGCTGCACAAAATTATGTACAGCTACATGAACAATCCACTTGCCCCATTTGAAACACCAGAGGCCCTTGATAGAATCTGTGAAGAGTATAATCGAGTCATTGGAAACATGGAAGTTGAGCCCTTGATTGCAATACCAGTGTTTATTCACGACTTTTTATGTATCCATCCCTTTAATGACGGAAATGGCCGAATGAGCCGTTTACTCACGACACTCCTTTTATACCGAAATGGTTTTTATGTCGGAAAGTACATCTCACTGGAGGCTAAGATTGCACAGGCGAAAGACCTTTATTATGGTGCCCTTAGCCAATCACAGGATGGATGGCATGAAGGCTGCGAGGATACGATTCCATTTATCAAATATTTGCTTAGCATCATACTGGCGGCATATAAGGATTTTGAAGACAGATTTTCCATCGTTGAAACCAAATTACCTGCCATTGACATGGTAAGAAAAGCAACACAAAATAAAATTGGAAGATTCAATAAGCAAGACATCCGGGAACTATGCCCGTCCCTAAGCATCAGTTCCATTGAGAGCTCTTTACGAAAGCTGGTAAAGTCCGGTGAGTTAAGACGGGAAGGCACAGGAAGAGCAACCTGCTACATCCGGTTGAAGTAAATGCCCTTAATCAAATATACTTTCCCTTAAGAGAACCATGAATTTAAGGGGAAGAATAAATATTACGAGAAGCATCTGCCAAAACGGCAGGTGCTTTTTCTTTAGCACTCCTATATATTGCTTTCCCAGTCAGTAAATTTCATAAATGTTGTTTCTTGTGGTTTTCCATCTTCATCTTTGTGGTTTTTTGCTTGTTTCTCACAATATTAGATTGCTATTTCCCTGTGGTTGTTGTATAATAAAATTACTGTAATATTGGGGATATTGTACTTATCAGGCAGTTGATATCTGATAAGATATATCCCAGGAGCACACCGTAATACATGCCCTGCGGGCGGGTCCGCAGGAAGCTGTGGAATAAAGTATGCGTTAGGAGAAGAAAAGGATGAAGAGATCAAAACGTATTGAAACGCTGGATCGACGCCCCGTCAATCTGGATGGCTACATCAATGAGTGGCCGGAGATGGGATTTGTCGCAATGAGCAGCCCTTATGATCCGAAGCCGTCTATTCAAATTGAGAATGGGAAGATCGTGGAGCTGGATGGTAAGAAAAGAGAGGATTTCGATTTTATCGACCAGTTTATTGCAGATTATGCAATTAATATTGAAAGAGCGGAAAGATCCATGACAGTCCCTTCACTGGATATTGCCAGGATGATCGTAGATATCCACGTCTCCAGGAAGGAGATACTGGAGGTAATAAGCGGAATCACCCCTGCCAAGATGGTGGAGGTCATGAACCATCTGAATGTCGTGGAACTGATGATGGGCATGCAGAAGATCCGTGCACGTAAGACTCCGGGGAACCAGGCCCATATTACCAACTTGAAGGACGATCCGGTGCAGATTGCAGCAGATGCTGCCGAGGGCGCTTTACGTGGATTTGCCGAGGAAGAGACGACCATGGGTGTTGCAAGATACGCACCGCTCAGCGCAATGGCTCTTCTGATCGGGTCGCAGGTCGGACGCCCGGGTGTACTGACCCAGTGCTCCGCTGAGGAAGCGACCGAGCTGGAGCTGGGAATCCGCGGACTGACTACATACGCAGAGACCCTTTCCGTATATGGAACTGAAAAGGTATTTATCGATGGGGATGATACTCCATATTCAAAAGCATTTTTGAACTCCGCATATGCCTCCAGAGGCTTAAAGGTCCGTTTTACATCTGGATCAGGCTCTGAAGTACTGATGGGCAACAGCGAGAAGAAGTCCATGCTCTATCTGGAGTGCCGCTGCCTCTATGCGACCAAAGGTGCCGGAAGCCAGGGAATCCAGAATGGTTCCGTAAGCTGTATCGGCGTGCCGGGAGCTGTACCGGGAGGTATCCGTGAGGTTATGAGTGAGAATCTTGTCGCTGCACTTTTGGGACTGGAATGTGCATCCTCCAATGACCAGAGTTTTTCCAACTCTGACATGAGAAGAACCGCAAGGACTATGCTGCAGTTCCTGCCGGGAACTGACTTCATTTTCTCAGGATATGCGGCAGAACCGAACTACGATAATATGTTCGCAGGTTCGAACTTCGATGCGGAAGATTTTGATGATTATAATGTACTGCAGAGAGATATGCAGGTGGACGGCGGACTGAAACCTGTAACAGAGGAAGAGGTCATCCGCGTGAGGATGAAAGCCGGCAAGGCTGTACAGGCTGTATTTGGGCAGCTCGGACTCTCTCCGATTTCCGATGAGCAGGTGGAAGCAGTTGCTTATGCACACGGAAGTAAAGATACGCTTCCCCGTGATGTGACGGCTGACCTGATGGCTGCTGAAGATGTGTTAAAACGTGGAATCACGGGTGTCGATGTGGTCAAAGCGCTGGCAGAATCCGGATACCAGGATATTGCCGAGAGCGTACTGAACATGCTCAAGCAGCGTGTGGTCGGCGATTACATGCAGACTGCTGCCATTCTGGACAAAGATTTCCACGTACTTTCCGGTGTCAATACTCCGAATGATTACATGGGACCGGGAACGGGATACCGCGTAGAAGGCGAACGCTGGGAGGAGATCAAGAAGATCCCTCATATCATTAACCCACAGGATATATAGGAGGAAAGAGCATGCAGGTAAATGAAGATTTAGTAAAACAGATAACAAATGCAGTCCTCACAGAGATGAAGCACAGAACAGACGGAACAGGTGTTAAGGTGAGTGCACCTGCTCCTGTACCATCTATGGAAGGACGCGACAGGATCAATCCGGTCAAGACCTCCTACGCTTCTTATCCAAGGGCAAAGAAGGGAACGGACCCGAAGGAAGTAGTCATCGGAGTCGGCGCCGCTTTCCAGATGGAGATCAAGAAAACGATCTGCGGCATTCCGCTTGAGGACGTCCTGAAAAATGTAAAAGCAGGTATCGAAGAAGAAGGCATGATTCCAAGAGTCGTTAAGATTCTGGACACCTCAGACGTCTGCTTTATGGCACTGGAGGCTGCTAAGCTGTCCGGTTCCGGAATCGGCATCGGCATCCAGTCCAAGGGAACGACAGTCATCCACCAGAAGGATCTGTATCCGCTTTCCAACCTGGAGCTGTTCCCACAGGCACCGCTGATGGACCTGGAGACTTACCGGAAGATTGGAAAGAATGCAGCCAAATATGTCAAAGGCGAGCAGGTCGTACCTGTTCCATGTACCAATGACCCGATGTCCAGACCGAAATACCAGGTCAAAGCCGCTCTGATGCACATCGCAGAGACCGAGCAGCTGGATTCTGAAGTCGGAATTATCGAATGGGAGGGAAGATAAATGCAGTACCCATTAGGAGAACACGAGAAAGAGAAGATTGCGTCAAAGACAGGGAAGAAGCTGACTGACATCACTCTTGATGAGGTCATGAAGAACCATGTCTCTGCTGACGATATCAAGATATCCAAGGACATGTTAAAGGCCCAGGGCCAGGTTGCCAAAGAAGCCGGCAATGACCCGATGGAGAAGAACTTTGAACGTGCCGCTGAGCTGGTCGATGTACCGGACGATGTGATTTTGAAAATGTATGATAAGCTGCGCCCGAACCGTTCCACAAAGCTGGAGCTGGTTCTGATGGCTCAGGAACTGTTGGAAAAATATAATGCGAAAAACTGTGCACGCCTTGTCATGGAGGCCGCAGAAGTTTATGAGAAAAGAGGGATTCTGCTTTGAGTTATATCGCCGGAGTAGACATTGGGAATTCAACAACTGAAGCATGTGTAGGAGAAGTACGCTCTGATGGGAATATTCATTTTCTGACCAGTGCCTCCTGCCCTACGACCGGAACCAAAGGAACGGTCGCGAATACCCATGCCATCAAATCGGCATTAAAGCAGGCCATGAGTAAGATTGGCAGGGAAGTCGAAGACATTTCCCTCATCCGGCTTAACGAGGCGGCTCCGGTCATCGGCGATACGGCGATGGAGACCTTGACCGAGACTATCATCACGGATTCTTCCATGATCGGACATAATCCGTCCACCCCTGCCGGAGCAGGACAAGCCGTAGGTGAGATCCTTCTGATTGATAAGCTTTCCCGCGGGGTGCCGGGCACGCCTTATATTGTTGCATCCCCCAGTACCTATTCCTATGAAGAGGTGGCCGCGATTCTGAATCAGGCATCGGATTCTCTGAATATCACAGGTGTGATTCTGCAGGCTGACGAGGCTGTGCTTGTGGAGAACCGCCTGCGTAAAAAGGTCCCGATCATCGACGAGGTCTCCCGGATCGACAAGCTGCCGGACGGTGTTCTGGCTGCTATCGAGGTGGCACTTCCGGGCCAGACGGTGCGGATGCTTTCCAACCCGTATGGAATCGCAACACTGCTCCACCTGGATGCAGAAGAGACCCGCACAGTGACCCCAATCGCCAAGAGCCTGATTGGAAAACGCAGCGCCGTAGTACTCAAGACTCCCGGCGGAAATGTCCGTGAGAATATCCTGCCTGCTGGAGAGATTTATTTTGATGCTGAAAACAGTTCTTCCATCAATCTGGATGAAGGGGCAGAGAAGATTATGCAGGCTGTAGCCGATGCCGGAAATATCTACGACATCAGCGGACAACCAAATACTAACGTTGGAAATATGCTCACCCGAATTAAGCACGGGATGAGCGAATTAGATCAGACTCCGAATGCGGATATCCGCATCACCGATATCCTGGCCGTCGACACACTGGCACCGGTCCTGATTTCCGGCGCACTGGCAGGTGAGACATGTCTGGAGAAGGCAGTAGGCATCGCCGCCATGGTAAAGACACAGAAGCTTCCGATGCAGGAGATTGCGGAAAAGTTAAAGCTGGACCTCGGTACCGAGGTCAAAGTGGCTGGTGTCGAGGCAGTGATGGCAAGCCTGGGAGCGCTGACCACACCAGGAACGAAGCTGCCGCTTGCGATTCTGGATATGGGCGGTGGTTCCACCGATGCTGCTGTAATCTCCGAGGATGGAAAAGTGACAATGACACATCAGGCAGGAGCCGGGGAGCTGGTATCCATGCTGATTGAGACGGAGCTTGGCTTGGGAGACCGCCATATGGCGGAACAGATCAAAAAGTATCCTCTTGCCAAGGTGGAGAGCCTATTCCATATGCGCATGGAGAATGGACAGATGACCTTTGTTGATGAATCCATTGACCCCAGATTTTACGGCAGAGTCGTGCTTCTGGCTGAGAACGGTTTTATTCGGATTGAGAAGGATATTCCAATGGAAAAGATTGTCCAGGTACGCAGGGATGCAAAACGGAAGGTCTTTGTTACCAACGCTTTTAGAGCACTAAAAAAGGTGGCTCCGGGACACGATCTGAAAAATATTTCGAATGTAGTTCTGGTCGGAGGTTCCGCTGAAGACTTTGAGATACCCGAGATGCTCATGGAGGAATTTGCCGGGTACCGAATCGTATGCGGCCGAGGGAATATCCGTGGTACTGAAGGTCCTCGTAATGCAGTCGCCACAGGACTTGTGCTTTCATATGCAGGAGAAAGATCATGATTATAAAGAAACCATCTATTTTCATATATACATACCAGCCGGACGCTTCCACCTTAAAGGAGGTCTGCGCCGGAATCGAAGAAGAGGGCGTCTTTTACGAAATCAAAGAGATGGAGCAGGCTTCCCCTGACGAACTGGCATGGACTGCGGCCAATGACTCTATGCTCGGCTCTGGAATCGGTATGAATGGATGCAGTATTTCACTGCAGATGCGTGGGATACCAAAAGGCCACAGTATTGAAGGGTATCTAGAACCAGGTCAGGAGCAGTCAAGAAAACTGGGGGCCAACAGTGCCAGAGCTATCAAGAAGCTGCCTTTCAAATAAATGACTTACATATACGACTCGAATCTAAGCTACAACATGAAAAGGGGAGATGACTATGAAGATTTACACTAAAAATGGGGACTCAGGGAAGACCTCCCTCATGAATGGAATCAGTGTCTCCAAGTCCGATGACCGGATCGAACTACTCGGCACAATCGATGAATTGAGCAGTAATATCGGACTTGCAAAGGTAATTGCTGACCAGTCTTTGAGTGACCGTCTTTCCAAGATTCAAAAAGAACTGATGCAGATGATGGCAGGAATCGCTGACCCACGCAATCTGGACTATCGTTTTACGAAAGAAGAGATTCTGGCCCTGGAAGAAGAGATTGACCATCTGGAGGATTCTTTTCCTCGCGCTAAGGAATTTGTCCTGTATGGCGGCTGTGAACAGTCTGCAAGACTGGATGTGGCAAGAGCCGTGGCAAGAAGGGCGGAACGCCGTTTTCGTAAGGTCGCTCAGAATTATGGTGCAGACTCTAAGGCAATGCAGTATATGAACCGTTTGTCTGATTATCTTTATGTAGCGGCTCGGTATGCGGATTATAAGGCATCATCTGACCCGGATGAAGGGATGCGGCAGGAAGTTGTGAAGAATGTCATGAAGAGTATGGGAAGATAAAAACTGTGTTCATAAAAGAATAGTATAAAAAATAACTCCTTTTCAATAAGAATTAAAATATGTAATTCTTATTGGAAAGGAGTATTTCTATGTCAGCAGCGAAGAACTCTGCAGCACCATTCACATCACAAATGAAAGACGTAATCTCAATGAGTCTCCCCAGTGACAGCCTGTATATCTTCCTCATATTCCAACGCTGCCTCTACCGCATACCTAAGTGCATCTGCAATCATCTGGGCCGACATGCTCGGAGTTCCATCCGGCAGATCTGTTACCTGTTCGGGCAAATACGGCACGTGGATGAATCCGCCCCTCATACTTGGATATTTTTTATCTATCATGTAGAGCAATCTATACATAACATCGTTGCAGACGAAAGTTCCGGCTGTATATGATATTTTCGCAGGTATTCCATGAGATTTTATCTCGTGGACCATAGCCTTTACAGGAAGTTTTGCAAAATATGCATTCTCACCATCATCGTGAACCGGGCAATCCAATGGCTGTCTGCCCTCGTTATCAGGAATCCTTGCCTCAATCAGGTTGATAGCGACCTTTTCAATCGTAACGGCTGAGCGGCCTCCCGCCTGCCCAACACAGATCACGATGTCCGGCTTATTTTCAAGAATTCCCTTTTCAAGTATCTCCCCCTCTTTTTCAAAAACCGTTGGAATCTCCATTTTGATAATCTCAGCATCCTTTATCTGATCTGGCAGAAGCTTCACCGCCTCGTATGCTGGGTTAATATCTGCACCGCCAAATGGATCAAATCCTGTTATTAAAACTTTCATTCTCTTCTCCCCCTCTTTCTTTACATCCTACTGATCCGTATCAAATCTGCCGGAAACCTGATTGAACATGTAGTTTTCGTTCAGAAAAACTCCGGCTCTGGAATAATAATTTTTCCGCGTTCTATAATTTTCCGATTATCCACATAGATATCGGGACGTTTTGCCACGAGATCAAAATGCCCGTTTGCCTCGTGTACACCACCAAGAGCAATATTCCTTCCGACTCCTATATGAAAAGTGCCATATGCGGACTCATCCTCTATATAGGAATTACCACGGCATTTGGCATAGGAATTTAATCCAATTCCAAGTTCAGACGCCACATATATTCCGGAGTCATGAAAATCTGACATATATTCCTTTAACCGCTCCCCTTCCCGCGTCATCTCAATCTCGGTAATCCGCCCCTTCTCCAAATAAATGTGAAATGGATCTTCTACCCTTCCAATATACCCCAGAGACCCATCTGGAACAAGAATGCCTTCTGTTTTTGTCTCCTCGATGGGAACATACACTTCAATACTGGCAGAAGAAAACCCGTTTCCATCCTTGACCACTCCATTAAAAAACCCGGCCCTTCGATTCCTCTTATATAATTTCAAATCCGTTCCCAGCTTCGTGCGGACATGTATGACTGAGGAAGAATTCAGATATTTCATAATAATCCCAGCCATCATTTTACTCTTTTTTGTATCCATCATCATAAAACGGTATGACAGCATGGATTTCCCATTATTGGTCGACAATGGCAGAGACAAAAATTTACTTCCCCGCCGGATGGCTCTTTTCGTCGCCTTTGTTGTTACAAGAGAGTAGTCTGTGGCACCGATGACTGCCTGATATCCATCAAATACATCCTCATGATGGTCGAAAAAAATACCGACATGCTTACCTCTCTTCTCCACTACCATCAGATCTACCCGCTTCGAGCGCCTGTGGGCACAATGTCTGAGCACCTCCGCCTCCGGCATATGATTTTCGCTTGTTACAATTAAAAGCTTTTCCCATGGCTTGAGCCTTAGCCAGTCCCGAATCACAATCATGGCACCACGCTCTACTTTGCTATATTCCTTCATTTCTGCACCGCCCTGTTGTTATATGCTCACAAAAATCATATAAATAATCTGGAAAGACAAAATCAGGACGGCTGGAAGAAGCTGATTCTTAATGACGCCCATGCGGTCTTTCATATCAAGCATAGCGACCGGAACAATATTAAAATTCGCAGCCATCGGGGTACATAAGGTGCCGCAAAAACCGCAGGTGAGCGCCAGCATTCCGACCACCGCAGGGTCAGCCCCATATTGAAGTGCAAACGGAGCGCCGATTCCGACCGTCATCACAGTGATAGCCGCAAAGGCATTTCCCATGATCATGGTAAAAAGGGCCATCCCCACTGCAAAAATAATAATCCCCAGGATTACATTACCCTTCGGCACCACTCTGCCCACCAGGTTCGCAATCACACCTCCCACACCGGCCTCTGTAAAAACTGCTCCCAGACTGGCAAGCAGCATCGGCAGCATACTCAAAGGTCCTACCGTAGATAGAAGCCGCTCTGAATCTTTCAGAAAAACAATTGGTTTATTTTCCTTGGATAATATCATCAGAATGAGGATGGAAATGATGATTCCCGCTCCTACTCCGACCACGGCTCCAAGACTGGGCAGGAAAATAGCAAAAATAATCGCAGAAATTCCGATTGCAAGAGCCGGAGCAAAAATTTTCATGCCAATTTTTTCGGACATCCTCTTTATCGATTCTTCTGGAACATCTTCTATTCTCCCGATCTTTACCCTTTTAAAAATAGCCGGAATTGTCATTAGAACGATGAGACCGCCGTTCACTACAGGTGGAATAAACCTTCCGAATGCAAGGACTATCCCTAAAGAACACCAGAAAACTCCAGTTCCGATTTGAGAAGGATTCTCCTTATCCGTGGCATTTTTAATTCCTGTGTATAACGTAATTGCCCCCATCACAAGATAAATGATTTCCAGAAGCTTAGCCCCTAGTGTAATATCAGGACTGGTAAAATAAGACATAAGGCGCCTCCCTTTTATTTTGCTGCACGATTCTCTTTTTTATTTCCATAATACTTTTTATATAATTTTCTATCCTTCAAAAAATAATAGACAGTTCCCACTCCAAGAGCAAAGATTGCCACCGGTATCTCCACCTTCGCCAGGTGAATCAGTTCCACACTATAGCCTAGTGTCTCCAGTGTAGACTTCACCAACAGTGCACCGGAACCGCCAACAAACAGGACCTGCCAGAAAAACCAGGCAATATTTTCCATCCCCGATGCCATTCCTTTGAGCTGTTCCACATGTTCCTCATTCGGTTCATGTCCCCTTGCTTCGATTGCGCCGGAAGCCATCGGCATAACAATCGGCCGTACAAAGCCTGCTACGCCGCCAAAGCTGACATTAAATGCAGCAAACAATCCACGCATAATTCCATATGCGCCGATGACAGCTCCAGCAGAAGCATTTTTAATCCTTCCGATCAATTCTGCGGCGGCATGTTTGAGACCATTGCGTTCCAAAGTCCCTGTTACCAGCATGATCAGGATGAAAATAGCCATATTCCGATTGGAAATAAAACTCGTCCCCAGCGTTTCCAGAAGACCTACAACGCCTAGATCTCCGACCAGGGCCGTAACAATTGCGGCAATCAGGATAATTAGAATCGAATCCAGCTTGAGAGCAAAACCTATAATAACAATTAAAATTCCAGACAATTTTATCAGTTCCATTTCTCATCCTCCTTACATATGTAATAAAGTAAAATATGGAAACCTGATTTTTGCGGTACATGAAAAACTCTACATAATTATTTTCCATATTCAGATATCCGGCTTTGTATATTCTGCCTCATATACCCAAATTTTAGTCAAAAACTTTCATGATTATAAAAAATCCCAAACAAGAAGCCTTATGTAAACATGCTTCCCGTTTGGGATAAAAGTCACTTTCTTTTATTTATATAATATCGCCATCATCGAATGGATCTCCACATTCAGGACAGAACTTAGGAGGATTCGTCATGTCCTTTGGCTCCCAGCCACATTTATCACAACGATATTGTGGTACTCCCGCTGGTTTTTTTGCCCCGCACTCTGTACAGAACTTGCCTTTGTTCACGGTTCCACAGGAACAGCTCCATCCTTCTGCCGGTATCGGCCTTGGAGCTCCACACTCCGTACAGAATTTCCCGGTATTCCCCGTGGCTCCACAGCTGCAGTCCCAGCCAGATGCTATCGGCTGTCCTGCCATTGACGGCTGCCCTGCCGATTCCATATGCTGACTATTCTGTTGCTGCTGTCCCATCTGATAAAGATTCTGGGCGTTCATTCCTCCCATATTTCCTGCCATGCCCATTCCCATAAATGCCATTGATGCACCTGCGTTCTCGTTCTTTGCCGCCGACTGCATAGCTGCTCCCTGCGCACCTGACAAATACGCTGCTGCCATAGTCGGATTCCTGAATACGGCTGATCTCTGCAGTTCCTTGATATACTCTTCATCCTTTTCAGATGCACGAATACTGCTGATCGCAATAGATACAATCTCGATTCCTCTTGTACCATTCCACTTATCTGATAGAATTTCTTTCAATGCATCCGTCAATTCCATGGTATGCCCAGGCAGTGAACTATAACGGATTCCCATATCTGAAATTCGAGCGAATGCAGGCTGAAGCGCATTTAGCAGCTCACTTTTCAACTGACTGTCCAGTTCACTCGTGGAAAATTCAGTCTCCACATTTCCACAGACATTTTTATAGAACAGAATAGGATTGCTTAGACGATACGAATATTCCCCAAAACAACGGATTGCAATATCCATATCCAGCCCTATATTCTGGTCTATCACTCTAAACGGTACAGGGTGGGGAGTGCCATATTTGTTTCCCATCAGCTCCTTTGTGTTAAAGAAGTAAATCCTCTGATCTTTACCGGTATCTCCTCCAAATGTAAAACGTTTTTTAAATGTCTCGAAGGCCTCTGCTACCCCTTCCTCAAATCCACCCCTGAAAATCGTGGGTTCCGTAGAATTATCCCATACAAATTCTCCCGGTTCTGATGAAAACGCTACAATCTCCCCCTGATCAACAATAATCATGCACTGCCCTTCATTCACTGCAATGATTGCGCCGTTGCTGATGATATTTTCCTCCCCCCGCTTATTGGAACTTCTCCTGGACGTACGCTTTCTTCCCTTGGCAGCGATGACACCATCTTCCATAGATTCACAGTAAAAATATTCTCTCCATTGGTCTTCAAGCACCCCTGTTGCCGCTCCGACTCCTGCTTTCAATAATCCCATATCTGGTAACCTCCTAATTTAAAATAACATACATATAGGTTCTTATGTTTAAAACTTCCCACTGGCTCCTCCGTGTTTTTCTCCGTTTGAGCTGGTGTGGGTTGTCCCACCACCGCTTGATTTGGGCTCATGCTTCTCCAAACGTGTTTTTGTTATTTTGCTTGTCAAGAATTCATCATTTTTATAAATCTTGGCCCCAATATCTTTACTTTTATACACATCTGCATCATCCTGAGATTTTACCGCCTTCAGCTTTTTCTTCATTTTCCGCATAATAATCAATGTAATGATAAGACCACATATCAGTGCCGGAATAATATAATCTACCGGCGTCTTTTCATCCTCTTCGTCTTCTTTCTCCTGATCCTGCTCCTCCTGATTCTGTTCCACTTTATCGGTAGTACTACTGTCCTGAGGCTGATCCTTTTCCTCCGAAACTTCTATATCTGCACTTCCATTTGCTTCATCTGCTTCATTCGCTTCATTTGCTTCATTCGCTTCATTCGCTTCATTTGTTCCCTGTTCTGCTATTCCTGCATTATTATCTTTCGCCTGTTCTATTGATTTCATATGATTATCAGCTGTACGGTCAAGTGTATCCAGAAAACTATTAAACCCATTGCTATAATGGCCTTTAGAGAAATATTTTTCCGCTGCCTTCTGCCCCATTTTATTCAGTGCATAGTCAGAAAACATATCAATGGCTTTCCCATGTGTTGAGATTGCCCATTCCCGCTCCTGCATACTAAGCAAAAACAACACGCCATCTTTGGTATCTCCGATTCCGTATCCATTATTGTCGAACAATAAATCTGCCTCATTCTGAATATCCGCACCGTGTTTCCGGCTTTCTGTATACAGAACTACATCTATCTGAAATTTTTCAATCATACTATTGATCTTCTCTGTCAATTCTGCCTCTTCAGTATCCCTCAGGAGATTGGCATGATCAACTACTTTCGGCGGACTTGCTGCATCATCGGCTGAAACTGGCATTACATTTACCAGAAACAAACAAAGCAGTGCTGCCACAAATCGTATCTTCTTCATTCTCTGTCCCTCTTCCATCATATATAGTCACAACGTTTCTTGAAAACATCCTTTTCTAAAATCATAGTAAAAAAATCAACATTAGTATGTATATGATCAGACTGCTGCCAGCAAATATACCCAGAGTATATTTCCAGAACAGTTTCCAATCTACCGGTAATATTCCTGCCATCTTCCCGGTCTGTCCATTCATTGCAAAATGGTACATCTTGTCTTTATACTTTACATTTAATACCCATACGGGCAGTAATGCATATTTTACTGTTTTATTACTGTAGGAAGCAGTGAAGCCTCTTGAAGATACAGAACTATACTTGTAAGTTTCAACAGAATCATACAGAATACCTCCAAATGTTTTATCTATCCTCTTCTCCGCCCTGTCCCAACATTCGTCCTTAGCCTGATCATATTTCATTGCCTCATATCCCGACAAATAACCTTCCTGAAATGGCACAGCCTGATCTATCTCAAAAGGCTCAATGGATTCCATATAACTATCATCCATCTCAACCGAACCATCTACCGGTACATGTTCGAAATAGACCTCTCCATCTCTGGTAAGCAGGTAAAAATCCGTCTGCGTATACTCATAATCACCGTCGCTCCACGTCTTCTTCTTTTGGGCATCAAGCGTCATGGTTCCTTCTACCTTACAGCTATATAACCAGAACGGAACATAGATTCCCTTTATTTCCTTCAACCTTTGATCTGACTGAAACATCTTCGGTAAAAGCCGCTTTCCTTTACAAAATTTCTGATAAGCCTCTTTAGCGTCCTTGTCATCCAACTGGAAAGGTATGATCAGATCCGGGCGGAATTCTCCTGACACCTGTCCCGGCAGAATCAAAGGGCTGTCACAATAAGGACATTTTGTAGCCGCTGTAGTCTGGTCGGCATCCACCTCTCCACCACAGGCCGGACACGTATAGATGATCTTACCATCGACTTCTTTTACTTCCCATTCCTTTGGAGATTCCTGGGAACCTTCATCCCCTTCATATGTATCCTCCTGCTCGTCTGCTGATTCTACAACCTCTGCATACTTCTGGATTTCATCCATCTCAATCTCATTGCCGCAGGATGGGCACTGCAGCTTCTGGGTATCGCTGTTAAATACCAGATTTCCACCACAGGACGGGCATTTATAACCTTTTATGCTCATATTCTATACTCCTCTTTTCGTTTGTTTCGCTTTGTTAGAGAATATCTTGCGTTTATTATATCATAACCTATAAAAATTTCAAAAAAATTCCCCGTAAGAATCTAATTCTTACGAGGATTTCTTCATCCATCTTTTTTAATATTCATCCCAGCTTCCGCGCTTTCTATGCCGCCTCTGCATCTCCCGCTCATGTGCCCTCTGCTTCGCGCGCTTACGCTCCCATCTGCGTC
The DNA here is from genome assembly GCF_012524165.2 of Faecalicatena faecalis. Taxonomy (GTDB): domain Bacteria; phylum Bacillota; class Clostridia; order Lachnospirales; family Lachnospiraceae; genus Faecalicatena_A; species Faecalicatena_A faecalis. Next base: position 37,502 of record NZ_JABACJ020000006.1, on the reverse strand, counting down.
TGCTTCGTTCCATCATCCTGGCCGGGGCAAGCACTGTCCAGCAGCAGATCCGTACCGTCATGATTCCAAAGAATACACCGATACTGTCGATCCCCACATCTTTAGCAGAAGGCCCTCTGCCATCCACAAAGGATTGATGGTACTCATCCCCGCAGGCAAATCCCACACAGATCAGTCCTGCCACCAGCATGAGCCAGATTCCCCGAAGTCCATATACATAAAACGGCAGGGATACCGTAACCGCCAGGATAAAATACTCCGTCATATGAGCAATCTTCCTCACGGGATATTCAATTTCATAGGCCTTCTCATCAATCTCCCAGTCCTCCATCCCTTTTTGGAGTACAATATTCCCAAATGTCACGATCTTATGACTGACCGTATAGCTTAAGTTACCTGAATCCGTTCCCGACTGCGCGGAAAAGGAAAAGATCACATACATCATAATAATCGCCGGCAAAAATGAAAGCGGCTTTAATAGGTACAAAATAGTTTTCTTGAACATTTAAAATCACATCCTTACATATCTTCACATCATAAATTACTGGTTGCTATCATCTACCAAAAGTATCTCACTATCATACCTTGATAGAAGAACAAAATCAAGCAGTTTGAAGAATGTGTGTTTGAAGAATGTGAAACCGGATATCCGGTCAACTGTTCACGATAATCCTTTTATTCGCCTTTAAATTTGATATATCAATCTCTGTTTCTATCCCTTGTGCCACGGTTGCCGACACATATATTTCTCCTGCCGTCTCTTTTACTGCTACTTGTATCTTTCCGTTGGCCGACAGATATTCTACCTGAAATTCATGTATTCCCTCCGGTAGATAAGGCCGGAATTAGCGCTCCATCATTTGCTCAAATGCCGTCTTTTGGGGCAGATCAAGGGCAAATCGTTTTTCCAGCCAGCACTCTGCCAGGCCGACCCATTTTGCCGCATCCTGATTGAGCATCGTCCTGGACATTGCGGATGCCTGGGTCGCAACACTTAAGCCATGATCCCCCTCCTCGAAAATATGAATCTCGAACGGCACCTTATGATCCGCCAGTGCATGTGCCATACGCAGGCTGTGCTGTACCGGGACCATCCTGTCTGCAGCCGTTGCCCAGAGGAACGTTGGCGGGGTATTTTCTGTGACGTTCAACGCCGGACTCACTTCTCTTAACTTTTCTTCGGAAGGATTGGCCTCCCCCAGGAATGCAGTATTAGATGCCGCGAAAAAGGCTGTATCCATCTCATTCTTCTTTACACCCTTCATGAAAATATAATCACTCAGAGTATATCCCAGGATTACAGCCGCCGGGCGGAGCATTTCGGCATCCACACCAAAGAATTCTGTAAGGAGCGGGCTATTCCAATATACAGAATACATCGCTGAATTGTGGGCTCCCGCTGAAAAACCACATACGGCAACACGTCCCATATCAACGGACCATGCCTTTGCATGTTCCCGGATGTACAGCATGGCTTTTCCGATATCGCGTACCGGAGCAGGATGTTTTGTCTTTTCTTTCGGCTCAATCTGTCTGGTCAGATCCGGGAACTGATTCTTCCCTTCGTCATATGTAGAATACCTAAGGACAAATGCATGATATCCCATGGATGCAAATTTCAGTGCAACAGGCTCAGCCTCCCGGTCTGAACAGTTAAAGTAGCCGCCTCCCGGGCAGATCAGGACTGCCGGGCGATTCCCCTGTGCATGGAGTTCTCCCTTCTCCGCAATTACATATGTAGTCAATGTCACGTCTTCTCGATCCGGATACAATTTAATCTCTTCTGTCAGCATATTTAGTTCCTCCTTCTTCCTACTGCCATCTACTCTAAAAATACTTTATCTATTAGTTTAACGTTCTATCGATTTTTGGCAATGTGTTTTCACGACAAACACAAAGGGTAAAAGCGACATTTTATAAGTGAAAGCGGATATTCTAAATCCACCTCGCTGCTTCCTTGATAAGATTAACCTTGTATCGCAAGTAATTCACGGAACGACTCGATCTGATAATCAGCCTTCGCATATCCTGCTGCATCTCCAATCCCGACTGCTGTCATCCCTGCCGCCTTAGCCGCATCGATTCCTGCATAGGCATCCTCCACGACTACACATTCCTTTGGTTTTACACCCAGGAATTCGCCTGCCTTTGTGAATACCTCCGGGTCTGGTTTGGAATGGGTAATGTTATTTCCATCTGAAATTGCATCGAAGGCATCCAGAAGCCCCACCTTCTCGAGAATAAACTTCGCATTCCTGCTGGAGGAACCGATTGCCAGCTTGTATCTCTGCTCATGAAGTTTTTTCAGGGTGTCTCTCACCTCATCAGTCACATCCGCGGGTGTCATTGTCGCCAGGAGTTTCCGGTATGTATTATTTTTCTCCTCCATCAGCTCCGCCTTTTTTTCGTCTGATAATGGTTCCCCGTCATATCTCTCCAGAATGATTTCCAGACTTTCCGCCCGGCTCACCCCTCTCAAGCGATTATTGATCACCTCATCAAAATAGATTCCCATTGCATCCGCCATCTTCTTCCATGCCTGGTAATGGAACTTGTCTGTAAATACGATGACTCCATCTAAATCAAAAATAAATGCCTTCACGATTTTCTCCTTCATTCCTGTATCATTTTTATTTTCCATACACCTTCATGACCTGCTCTTTTTCGATAAAAATGCTTGCGTTTTTATATCTGACCCTGCACAGCTTGTCTGCGCCCGGGTCCATCTCCACATAAGGATGGTTCAGCTTGTCCTCTATCACAGCCGTTCCTGTAAAAATGCTGTCCACAAGACCAATATATTCATCGATATAGCTCTTCGCGATCGGATAACCATTATGATTCGGGAGCAGATAATCAAAGCTGTCGGAAAGTTCTTTCAGCCGTAAAAAATTCTCTTTAAAATGATTCAATCTTATCTTTACATCATAAGGTGCATCCGGGTTCTTTGAGTTATCGAACAGCATGACCTGCGCGGCCTCTAATTCGTCCCCACAGAAAAGCATCCGATGCCCCCGGTCCAGATAGAACAGACTGCTGTTGCAGTGGGCTGGCTTGACATCCAGTACCTCTATGGTCCGGTTCCCAAGTTCCAACCGATCCCCTTCTTGGATGTAGATTTTTTCATAATCGGGATATGGCAGCTTTGCCAAATCAAAGGGCACAGCCCCCGGCGTTTCTACAGAAGGTGCATCCAGGCTGGCCCCACGGCTTAGGTATACCTGCTCAAATTCCCCATTTCCAGCGGAGTGGTCGGGATGATAATGGGTATTGGCTGCGATGACCGGCTTCTCTGTCAGCCGCTCTACATATTTCCTCAAGTTTCCCACTCCATATCCCGTATCTAAAAGGAGAGCCTTCTCCTCCCCTTCCAAAAGATACATGTTCTCGGTTCCATTCATAAAATTAATCACCCAGGTAGTGTCATCTATTTTCCATGACATATAGGTGCCAAAGATCTGTTCTAACGTTGGTTCCATCCTGTTCCCTCCTGCTCTTCCATTCTGCATACTTCTCTTCATGCGTTCTGCTGGTTTTTCTTCTGCTTCCCTCTTATTTTTCCGCACTGATTACCACTGCGGCAAACCCTGGCTGAAACATCTCCTTTAATGTCATCCCATCCACGGCACACACACGGGGACAATATTCTTCTCCGAAAAATGCATGGAACGGCTCACCTTTTTCATAATCAGCCTCTTTTGCTGCCCGGATGTATAACAGAAAATCCTCTCGTTCTATCACATCAGGATTGTGTCCGCCTATATACCCGGCTGCATTGAGAGCATACATTTTTTCTAAAGTCTGAATATATTCCTCACGGCTTGTCGTCTCTTCTGAAAACAGCCACACAAAATGTCCGGCTGCATCTCCAATAAAAAGAAGATTCTTTTCCCGGTAAAAAACGGAAATTCCTCCCTTTGTATGTCCAGGAGTTTCCAGAATCTCCATATGGATTCCACCCAGATCAAAGACGTCCCCCTCTTTCACTACTCTTAAGTCTCCACAGCCAAGAGCCGCATATGTTTCCATATGAAACTCCTCTGGAAGACCGTTGTATTCGTTTCCGGTCTCATAATCCAGGTTGTGCTTTGCACGTTCTGCATTATCCCTGCGTATGTTTTCAGAAGTATGCTCCCTGCACAGTTCCATATCCTTTTCATGGATATAGACCGGCTCTTCAAATTGAGCATTTCCGCCTGCATGGTCACAGTGACCATGGGTATTGATAATATACAGCGGCTTTTCTGTAATCGTACGGACCACTTCCCTAAAGTTCCCATAGCCATACCCTGTATCAATCAGCATTGCACTCTCACTTCCCACGATCACGTAAGAAAATACATTTTCAGGGCTTGAGATTCTATCATAACCGTCCATTTTCTCTATCTGGTAATATGTCTCCATTCTCTTCTCCTCTCGAAGGAAAATAATCTTCCTTTTCTACTGAATCACTTCGTTCACAGCTACCTCTAATTCTGTAATTTCTGTGATTGCCTTTTTAAGCTCATTCGGATCAAACGGAAGATATCCCATACTTAAAATCTGCTCCAATGTATTGGCCCCCATTTCCGGGTCACCTGATGCCGCTATGCCGGCAATCGCAGGTGCATATTTTCCAAGGACTTCCAGGGCCTTTTTATCTTGTGCGATTCTGTTCAGTGTTGTTCCCTTATGGTATGGTCTGCGCAGGTCGTGGTCCGGTCTATATGCGAAATCATAGGCTCCTGCAGAAAGAATCTGTTTTCCATCCGGGTAATCCGGCAGCTCTACCTCTGCCTCACATCCAAATGGAATCTCTACATGCACGTTCAAGGTTCCGTCTGACTCAATGCTCCAATTGCTGACATATAATCCATTCACGGAGTCATACAGACATTCCAGTTTCCCCAGTCTGATATCCGGGTGCGGTGCAATGACTGCACGCTTGAAGCCAGGCTTTAAAGGACGGATTCCTGCGGCATATGCATAGACAAATTCCATCACGGAACCGTAGGCATAATGGTTCAGGGAATTCATTCCCGTATCACTGATCGTCCCATCCGGCAGCACAGAATTCCAACGTTCCCAAATCGTCGTAGCACCAAGGTTGACACTGTACAGCCAGCTCGGGAAGCCTTCCTTTAACAGGAAATCATACGCCGTTTCGTACAGCCCGGCTTCTGCCAGAACCGTACATAACAGAGGTGCCCCCACGAAACCACATTTGATTTGATTACAGTCTTTCTTTAATCTCAAGCGAAATTGTTCAATCAGCTTTTCACGGTCTATATACAAGCCAAATTTAAGTGCAATCACATAAGCCGCCTGCGTATCTACTGCCAGACGTCCCGTCGGTGTAAAGAATTCTTCCTTGACTGCCTGTGAGATCTTTTCTTCTAATTCTTTGTAGTGAGCCGCATCCTCCTGTTTTTCCAGCCTCTCTGCCATCTGTCTTACGATCTGTGCGGAACGGTAATAGTAAACAGAAGCAATATAATCATCATCCGTGCTCCCCTTGAAGCTGGTCGGAGTCGGTCCGTCCAATGCGAGCCAGTCCCCGAAATGGAATCCGAAATTGAACAAATACTTCTTCTGCCCTCTCTGTGCATCTCTTTGGTCAATATAATCTACCCAATCCTTCATCAGAGGATAACAGTATTCCACTTCTTCCAGATTTCCATAGGTGGTATACAGTGTATGGGGCAGGAATGTTGCGATATCTCCCCAAACACTTCCAACATCCTCTTTATGACCGATATTCGGTAGATAATTGGGGACACCGCCGTCCAAATACTGTTGTTCATCCCTCAGGTCCTTCACGAATTTATGGAAAAATGCGCGGGTATCCATATGGTAGCTTGCAGTCGGTGCAAAGACCTGTGCGTCTCCTGTCCAGCCGAGCCGTTCACTCCTCTGCGGGCAGTCTGTCGGCATATCGATAAAGTTGGACTTCAGTCCCCAAACAGTATTTTTATATAATCTGTTGATCTTCTCATTTCCAGTGGTCACATAACCGGTCCTGCGCAGATCAGAGTATAAGACTTTTCCTATAAAATCTTCCTTCCGGCACTCTCCCGGCCATCCGCTCACGCGGACATAACGAAATCCAAAAAAGGTAAAATGTGCCCGCACCCTTTCCGGAGTTCCATTTGACACATAGACAAACTGGGACTTTGCTTCCCGGTAATTCTTATTATAAAAATTTCCTTCCTGGAGGATCTCCCCAAAATCAAGTACGATTTTTGTTCCCTTTGGAAAGTCCGCATGAAATTCCAGATATCCGGCAAAATTCTGTCCCATATCCAGAACGGTCTCCCCGGCCGGAGTCTGCACGATTTCCTGCACCAAAAGCTGTTCTTTTACAAGCACCGGAAGACTCATACGGTCCATCAGATGGGCCTTACACAGATTCTTTGTTCCTATGCTTTCCTCCAGGGCTTTCAGGACCTCCACCGGACGCTTTGGATTCTCTTTTCCATCCCAGAGGGTACGGTTTAAAATTTCTCCGAAATAAATCCCGGAATCCTCGATGTCAGAGCCGTAATATTCCCAACTTTCATCTGTACAGATGCACTCACTGGTCCCGTCCTCGTACTCCAGATGCAGCTCCGCGATGGCTGCCATCCGGTTACCATAATTCTCCTTTTGCATATCCAGCCCAAAGGTGCCCATGTACCAGCCTTTTCCAAGAAGGATTTCCAGGGTGTTCTCCTGATCCACTTTCAGAGCATCATCCAGAGGAAAGGTCATCACCTGGATGTTTTTCTCATAATTATTCATATAAGGAGCCAGATACTCTTCTCCTAATTTTTCCCCGTTCAAATATGCCTCAAATAATCCCACACCTGTGGCATATAATCTGGCACGGCGGATTTTTCTGGAAATTGAAAAGTTCCTAATCATCACTGGATGAAAGGTATCCTCCTTAGACGGGCTGATCCAGTCCGCTCTCCAGTCCTCGTTCCTCTTCCCCGTCTCAAATGTACAGACCTCGCTGACTGCCTGATCTCCTTTATCCCCGGTCACTGTAATTCGGTAAAAGTAGCTGGTTCTGGGCTGCAGTTTTAACTCCAGCTTCTCACCACTCTGATCTAAATCTGCCCCTTCCTTTTTGTAAAGAATTTCCTGAAAATCTTTCTGAGTACTTACTTCAATCACAACATTAGTCTGCTTTTTACTCTCTGTCTCCCGGACATTCCAGGAACAGATCAGTTGTTCAAAGAGGAACCCTCTCGGATTCTCAATGCCATTGATTCTGATATTTGTAATTCGCATATTGATTCCTTTCTCATATTAGCTGTATCGTCTGCTGTTGCTTTTCCGGGTTTCCATCAAGACATTAATACTTTAAGTCCTCTCTCCCGCAAAATGGGTCCACTGGAGATTTTCCCTTAAATTCGCTTCTCCCTAATATTTTCTCTACAACTGCCTGAATGACGTATTCTGAATTGCAGTAACCATTGATATAGGTCTGAACCATCGGCGCATCCAACAGGTGATATGGGTTCCCCACACTGACGAACAATACGGGAAGCTCATGGACCATCCATGGCATATTATTGCCAAGCCCGAACATGGTGTGCCAGTTCAAACGAGATACGGTCTTGTTCGATGCCGTCTCAATATTTCCGATATAAAGTACCAGGTCATAACGTTTCTTAAAGTCTGTTACGGTATCCTCCATCACCTCGAACCCTTCTGGTTCATATACCGTGACCTCGAATCCTTCCTTAGAAAGCTTTTCCACAAAGGAGGCGCATACCCTTTCATTGGATGGGAAATCCCCCATCATTTCCAGAAGGATTCTTTTGTGCTCCTTCGGCTGAATCGGAAGTAACTGCTGGGTATCCTTTACAAGAGTCACGCCCTGATCTGCACACTCTGCCGCCCATGTGTCATGAACCGGGCACCTCAGGATCTCCAGTGCTTCCGGTCCCGGTACAAGCGTACCAGCCTTCTGTTTTTCGACCAGTCCCATGGCAGCCTTTGTTGCCAGAATTCTCTTCACGGCTTCTTCCAAACGCTTCTCAGAGAGAATTCCTTTTTTATAACCTTCTTCCATAAAACAGAAGTCTTCTTCCATGTTCCTGTTGAATAGAATCACATCACACCCGTTTTCAATGCTGAGTGGAATCGCAGTCTCTCTATCACAGGCGGAACAAAAGCCTACCATCGGTGTCGCATCTGTCGTAATTAAACCGTTGAATCCTAATTTTTCTCTTAACAGGTTCATCAGCAGGTTTTTGGATAATGTTGCCGGAATCACTCTATCTGCCTTGTTCCTGTCAAAATATTCCTCATAAGCCGGCATTGCAATATGGGCCGCCATGATGGTCAGAGTTCCGGCCTTAATCATTTCCTCATAAATCTTTCCGTAGGAAGCATCCCACTCCTCACAGGAAAGGGAATTGACACTCGTTACAAGATGCTGATCCCTCTCATCCACTCCGTCTCCCGGAAAATGCTTTACAGAGGTCGCCACGCCTTCCTCTTTCGCCGCGCGAATATACGCCTTTCCCATTCGGATTACGGTATCAAGATCAGAACCAAAGGTACGTACATTTGTAATCGGATTGTGATAGTTCAAATCCAGATCCACGACCGGGGCGAAGGACCAGTTGACACCGACTGCGGCACCCTCACTGCAGCTCACCTTCCCGAGCTGATAGGCCTTTTCTTCATCCCCTGTGGCTGCCGCGAGCATCTCCCGCCCATAATAGGTTCCCTCGATTGCAGAACCATTCCCGCCGTATTCCAGGTTAGACGCTGTCAAAAGGGGGATTTTGGATGCTTTCTGCAATACCGCATGTGCCTGCCTTAATTCCTCTCCCGGTCCTTCCCTGTACAGCATCCCGCCGATATGCTTTGTCTCTGCCAGTTCCTTTAATTCCTGTTCCTCTTTTGTAAAAACGATAGGACAGAATAATTGTCCGATCCGTTCCTCGTGACTCATAGAATCATATGTATCTTCTACCCATTTCACTTGTTCTTCGGTTAAATAAAATGGCTTTTCATGATATTTGATCATGCTCTCTTCTCCTTTTGATGCGCTCTAAATATTCTTTTCCACTTCTTACTATTCATTCTAAAATACTTTCCCCGAAACCTCCATGTATTATTTTTTTCAGAATCCGACGTATTTTCATATGCACACTTCTGTTATCCTTCGGGGATATTACCACGGCATAAGATAAAATCTGTTCCTTGAACTGGGAATTAACTTTTGCTATACTGAAGGCATCCATAATATCCGACTTTATTTTGGAACAGGGAGGAAAACGGTATGCCATATTATATTACCTACGGGGAATTTCAAAAACAGATGAAAGAATATTATCTGCGTACAGGGAACCGCATGCAGTTTCCTGAGATGTCAGATTATTTATATCGAAAAGGACTTCTAAAGGACACGCCGCCGGAGGCACCTGCTTCGAAAGAAATGTTCGGAAATATGACCGATGAAGAATTTGACCGCATAGTAGATTCCCTGGTACTTACATTGACCCCTAACCAGGCGGTGAATTCGAAGGTAGCTGAGACCGATATCATCCCCAAGACGAGAGATGTGTTTATTATCAGACATCCCCGATATACACGGCCGTCTCCCCACACCCATAATTATTTTGAAATTGATTATGTCGTGCAGGGCAGTTGTACCTTTGTCTTCGAAAAGACGAGCCGGGTCATGAAGGAAGGAGAAATCTGCATCATTGCGCCGTCCTCCGAACATGATCTGGTCATTGACGACGACTCGACTGTATTCTGCATTATGTTGAGAAAGAGCACCTTTGACACCACCTTCTTTTCTCTGATGTCGAGGAAGGACCTGCTCTCCTACTTTTTCAGGACCATCCTGCAGGATGATTCCCACGCCAATTATCTGCTGTTTTTTGCGGAAAATAATACATGGTTAAAGACAATCGTCCGCAATGCCATGGGGGAAAGTTACAAGAATGACGCTTACAGCAATACCTGCTGCATCAGTTGGATCAACCTGCTGTTCTCAAATCTTCTTCGAAATTACAGCAAGACCCTGCAGTTCTATAACTACCAGATGGGATCTGATTTCTCCCTGGTGCTGCAGTATATCCAGCATAATTATCAGACACTCAGCCTCTCATCGCTGGCAGAGATGTTCCACTATAGTGAGCCACATCTGTGTACCCTGATCAAGCAGAATACGGGGCATAACTTTACAGAGCTGATCAAACGCTTGAGGATGGCCGACGCGGTGGATTACCTGACGAATACGAATCAAAAGATCAGTGAGATTGCAGAACGAATCGGATATAATTCGGCGGACCATTTCTCAAGAGTATTCCGGGGAACCTACCATATGTCGCCGCAGGAATACCGGAAGATGCATAGTGGAGAAAATGAGGCATTTCAGCCTTTTACTTAGACAAATGAGTAAAAATGAACCCCCAGCCGGGAAGATTACCACAGTTAACGTGTGGTGCGATTCCCGACTGGGGGTATTTTCATATTCCTACGATAAGATCAAGACCTTTTTTACCGTTTACACATTCTTTCCCATCTCATAAGCTTCTTTTAGTGCCTCGCTGCTCTCACGTACACTGCCAGGTGCATCTACACCTACACCTCGCACAACACCGCATAATTTCGCCCTCTCAAAACATGCGATCCATCCTTCTAAACCATGGACAGCTCCATCAACAGCCCCCTTCTCATTTTCTGCTGCTGTTCCAATGAGATAAACTTCACGGAATTTGTAATCCAGTGAAAAAAGTGCATTAGCGCGGTCGATCATGGTCTTCATCTGACCCGACATCTCATAATAATAAATCGGTGTTGCCCATACGATGACTTCTGCATTCAGCATTTTCTGTGTAACTGCATTTGCATCATCCTCAATCACACAGCGTCCAAGCTTCTGACAGGCAAGACAGCCTTTGCAAAAATTGATGGTCTTATCCGCTAAAGAAACAATCTCCACATGATTGCCCGCTTCACCTGCTCCTCTGGCAAACTCCTTCGCCAAAATTTCTGAATTGCTGTCCTTCCTTGGACTGGTTGATATGATAAGTACATTTTTATTCATGGAAATATCCTCCTGTTTCACTTTTGTTTTCTATCTCTCAGTCCATTTTAGTTCTGGAGGCTTACGTATGTCAAATATCTGTCAGATATACACTTGTATATGTTCTGGCTATTCTTATTGCATTATGATACTGTTGCCAAACTGATTTTATCGATTACTGGTTAGCTGCGTGATTTAATACCTGGATGAATTCCCCCAATTGTCCATCGTCCATCCCAGTCATTTTAGTCAATTCGCGGAGTGGCATCCCATCCAATACATGCATTTCCATCTCATCTGACAGCGCCTCATCTTCGGATTCTTCTGTTTTACCGAACCTACTTCTCATCCGCTTCACAAGCCCGCTAATGACTGGGGCTGTTTTGGGATTTCTGATCAAATCTCCAGCTACCGTATTTCGGTGTACCTTTACAGGTAAAGCCACAGTACTTATTAATTCCACCACTGCACTCAATCTAATATCTCTGGATGAATGCCCTATCTGTACCTCATATTTCCCACTTGGGACATACCAATCATGAAGATCCACATTATATTCCGCAAAACTACGTTTGTTCAGTTCCATAATGACTGTTTTTTCCTCACCAGGATTCAAATAAATTTTCTCAAAATTCTTTAATTCCCGAATCGGACGGTTGGATGTTCCTGTCTGATTACTGACATATAGTTGAACCACTTCTTTCCCTGCACGATTTCCTGTATTTTTTACCTTCACAGATATGGTCAAGCAATCCGTATCCTTCATGCACTCTTTAGACAGCTTCAAATCACTATATTCAAATGACGTGTAGCTAAGTCCATGTCCGAACGGATAGCGCACCTCCATATTTTTCTTATCATAATAGCGGTATCCTACAAAGATTCCTTCCTTATACTCGACTTTTTCTCCGTCTCCCGGGAAATTCAGATACGACGGGTTGTCAGACAACTGATAAGGAACCGTCTCTGCCAGTCGACCACATGGATTCGCATCTCCATAAAGCAGCTTTACCGCTGCCTCACCGACAGCCTGACCTCCCAGATACATCTCCAGGATTCCCTTCACCTCATCTGCCCACGGCATTTCCACTGGTGAACCATTATGCAGGACAACCACGGTATTCGGCTGTACCTGGCAGATTTCCTGAATCAGATGATTCTGACAGTCAGGAAGGCGCATATGCTGTCTGTCATACCCTTCTGACTCAAAAGAATCTGGAAGTCCTGCAAATATAACCGCTGTTTCTGCCTGTTCTGCTGCCTCCACAGCTTCTCTAAGAAGAACCTCATCCACTTTATCCTCAACTGTCATATATCCCTGTGCATATACGATATCTGCAAAATCAGATGCAGCACTTACTGCATCGCTTACCTTAAAGGCATTAATATGCGAGCTTCCACCTCCCTGATATCTCGGTTTTTTAGCAAATAGTCCGATAAAAGCTGTCTTTCCGTTCCTGTTGAGAGGAAGAATTCCTTCATTCTTCAGCAGAACGGCAGACTCCTCCTCAATTTTAGCGGCCAAATTATGGTCCTTTTCCTTGTCCCAGACAGTCTCTTTGCGGTGATCCACATAGTCGTAAATCACATTTAAAACCCTCTCCACAGCCTGATCAAGTACTGCCTCATCCAATGTCCCATTTTCTACTGCTTTGATGATTTCCTTGTCATTGATACCATTCGTGGACGGCATCTCAAGCTCCAGGCCAGCCTTTAGACCTTCTACCCTTCTGTCTACTGCCCCCCAGTCTGACATGACATATCCTTCAAATCCCCATTCCTCTCGTAATACCTCTGTCAAAAGCCAGGGATTCTCAGAAGAATAGATTCCATTGATCTTATTATAAGAACACATCACTGTCTTAGGATGAGCCTCTTTAATCGGAGTCTCGAATGCCGCCAGATAAATCTCGCGCAGAGTCTGCTCGTCCACCTCGGATGACCCGGTCATCCTGCGGTATTCCTGATTATTCGCCGCAAAATGTTTGATTGATGTCCCTACCCCCTGCGACTGAACTCCTTCTATATGCGATTTTGCCATCTGCCCTGCCAAATATGGATCTTCGGAAAAATATTCAAAATTTCTTCCGCATAATGGGGAACGTTTGATATTCACTGCCGGACCTAAAATAGTAGATAAATCTTCTGCCTGACATTCATTTCCGATTGCAGTTCCCAATTCTTTTAACAAATCTCTGTCAAATGAACATGCAGTAGCACACGCTGATGGGAAACAGACTGCCTGAATACTTTCATTGATCCCCAGGTGGTCAGCCTGTTCATCCTGCTTACGGAGTCCGTGCGGTCCGTCGCTGACCATCACCGATGGGATTCCCAGCCTTTCAACATATTTCAGATGCCAAAAATCCTTACCTGAACACATGCCTGCTTTTTCTTCCAATGTCATCTTCTGTATGATTTCCTTGATATTTCTGCTCATTTTATATAACTCCCTTCTCTTGCGTCGTTACAGCTCACACCATTCAAGTGGCAGCATAACGATCCTTTATTACGCCCATCTCTTATCACTGAATCGAAAATTCTGCAAAATCTAAATCCCCTTCTTTCACCTTGAAATAAAGGGCATGTTTTCCTTCTACCTGATCCAGTTCAGATCGGGTTTCTGTCCAATTCTCTTTCCCGTCCGGCACTTCTACTGTAACACTTGCGATTCGTTTTCCTTCTGGCGAATCCAATAGAACCTCCATCTCGCCGCTTCCCCGCAGTACCAACCGGATTTCCTTTTCATCACCGTCAAACTGGAAATACTTAAACCCTGCGACTGCCCCATCCCTCATATTATGAATAAATGGGCGCATACTATGCTCTGCATTCTCATCGGTTTCCTCTGTAATGTAAGGCATCTCCTCTGGAAGTGCTGGCAATGGCTGTCCAGGCATGCTCATAACGACCTGTCCTACCTTTGTACGGTCACCTTCTGTTAGATGACATGCAATATAGCTTTGATAGGTCCCCCTCGCCGGAAGTCCACCTTCATTCAATCCACAGCTTGTTATCTCAATCTGCGGAATTGTACCATCCTCTAAAATCTGTACTCTATCCGCACATCCTTGGCGGCTGAATGCGGTCCCATGTGTATGCCTGTGCCAGAAGATGTAAACAGAATCGTCGGAGTTTCCTTTTGGAATCACAACAAGCCCGCCATGATTATTTCCCGTATAATTCACAGGCAGCGAATTCCCCTGATATCCGATATCCCCATTCGATACGATGACTCCCCGGAATTCAAACGGTCCCTCTGGACCTTTTGCCATACCATAACAGAGTTCATGTCCCTGCAGACTGGAGTATACAAAATAATACCATTCCCCGATTTTACGAATACTGGAAGCCTCAAAAAATGGATGTTCCTGATACCCTGTGCCCTCTGCTGTCTCTATCCCATGTGCTACACAGACCGGCTCACTGATTATGGTATGCATATCGTTTCTCAGCTTTACCATCATTGCGCCCGGATAATCTGCATTCTCCATCCCTGGAAAACGGACAGGCGGACAGAAGCCATAATATAAATAGTTGCCGTTCTCCTCACATAAAATCGCCGGATCGAACCATCTTCCCACCTCTGGGATACTTCCATCTTCACGAGTCACGTAATCCAGGAACTCATATGTTCCGGCAGGAGTATCACACACCGCGACCGAGATCACATTTACAGTATCCAGGGAGTAATACAGATAAAACCTTCCATCCGGCCCCTGTGTAACATCCGGGGCATACAGAAGACGGGGTCCTTCTCCTGTAAAAGCTGGTTCATATTGAGGGAGCTCCTTTCCATACGGTGCCCCATTGATCGGGTCCTGTTCTTTTCTATAAATAACTCCTTCACATCTCCAGTCACTCAGATTATCTATAGGTGCGCTCCAGCATACATAATCATCCTCGCAAAAGGAGGTCCCGTTTAATTTATCATGACTTCCATAAATATAGATTCTGTCTTCAAAAACATGAGGCTCCCCATCCGGTATCGTTTCCCAGAATGGCAGATATGGATTAAATACGAACTTTTTCATTTGATCAAATTCCTTTCAGATACAACTAGACTCCCCACTTCCGCGGGGAGTCAATTCGTTGTTTAATTTTAATTTTTTATCTTTGTCCTCTTACATATTTGCTTTCATTTCTTCAATCTCTTTCTCATATTTTGCAACTGGATTGAATAATACACAGATGATCAAAATAATTCCTGTCAATGAAGGTGCTCCAAATTTCAGGAAATTCAAAGCGAACATCGTAGATTCCGGCTGCTGTCCGATGGCACCTGCAATATATCCTGATGCAGACAGAACCGCTAAAATACCTGAGCTTACAACTGTGTTTCCACATTTCTGTGCAAATCCTTTGATGGATGAGATCACACCATTTGCAGATAATCCCTCTTTATACTGTATGTAGTCGATAGAGTCATTTACAAGTACATTCACAAGTGCATTCTGCATAGAAGCAAAGCATGTGGATAAGAAGGTCACTACACATAAAAATGTAAAGTTTGTCTTTCCAAAGAAGAACAAAATCACATAGCAGATGATGGAAAGTGTCTGTGACACAATCAGTGACTTCTGCCCTGTCTTACAGATTTTAAGCACGATTGGCATAAGTACGACCATGGAAATCAGTGCTCCGATTGAGATGACACCCATATATACGGAAATCAGGTCAGGTCTTGCATAGTAATACATCATATAATAAACAGATGTGGAGAACATCATTCCATATCCCATGGAAGCCATGATCCATGCAATGATATTCGGGAACAACTCCTTATGTTTCAGGATTAATTTCATGTCTCTTAAAGCTGTACCTTTTTCAACCGGCTGTAAATATTTCTCTTTTGATGTTGCGAATAATCCCCAGAAGGAAATAAATGCGAGCACTCCGCAGATAAGCATCAATGGAATATATCCGTTGCTAAATCCCAGTCCCTGGAAAAATCCTGTAATCTGTGGTGTAAAGGTGTTTCCAATTGTGAATGCGAATGCACATACACCAGCGCCCATTGTAATAATCATGTTTCTCTGCTCATTGTTCTTTACACATGCCGGAAGAATTGCTGACTGCGGCATGGTAAACATGGTAACTGTCATTCCATATCCGATATATACAACTAATACATAGATGATCTTTCCTGTTGTTGAGAATCCCCAGTCAACCCAAAGCAGTGTTGAAAACAGGGTCAATAAGATTGGAGCTGCAATAAAATAAGGTCTGTAACGTCCCCATTTTGTATGTGTCCTGTCAGCAATCACACCCATGATCGGGTCATTGATCGCATCCCACAGAGTAGCTACAAACATGATCATGGAACATGCTGCTGCCGGAATTTTTAAAGTGTCAGTCATGAAGACTGAGAAAAAGCTGGCAATTACTGCTGCAATCAACATTGCACCACCATTGACTGATGTAGCGTGGAACCATTTAAATGCTGCGGTAACTTCTTTGTCCTTATTCTTCGGAACTGCCACAGTGCCTGCTGTCATTTCGTTTTCCATAGTTTCTTTCTCCTTTTCCTTTACTAACTTTTCACCTTCGTTCAAGATAGTTATATTTTAGCGTGGCGCAGTGTATAATTCCATGTTATAAATTACCTCAAATCCGACATTTTTTCATATGCTCTTTCTGCACCCGACATTTTTTATTCCAGACCCGACATATCTTACGAACGGCTTGAAAACGTTGGTTTTTAAGGAATTGAGCTTTCATATGCTTTATTTTTACCTATTTCTATTATCTACAATATCCCCACATTTTTCAACTGCAAACACAATGAAGTTCTTAGTTTCCAGCAAAATCCTGACCATGAAAATCTTAGTTTTCTTAAAGTTCAATTTTTTGACCTTCATCCAATGTTCCAAAATGATATAAAAAAAGATATCCACTCAGGACTTTTTCCTGTGTAGATATCTTTTTCTTCATTTATTCTAATATCACTTTTTCACATAAGGTACATCTGGAGTCACCGCCAACATAGAAGAGAAACTCTCCCGGCTCTACTACATAGTTCATATTCCAATCATAATACCCTAGTTCTTCAAAAGGTATCGTAAATTCCACCACCCTTTTCTCTCCCGCAGCAATCTCTATCTTTTTGAATGCTTTTAGCTGCCTTACCGGGCGGACTCTTTTTGCAGCCAAATCCCGTACATAACATTGCACTACCTCTGCCCCGTTAAAAGAACCGACATTTTTTACAGACACACAAATCCGAAAGGCTGACTTTTCCTTTTCGATATGGAGGTCTTGATATTCGTACTGCGTATAACTAAGGCCGTGACCAAACGAAAAGACCGGCTCGAGCGGAGCATCCAAATACTTCGAGGTAAACTTTGACTTCCCTCCTGGACGCCCTGTATTGATATGTGCGTAATACATTGGACACTGCCCGGATGCATAGGGAAATGTCACCGTAAGCTTTCCACTCGGATTCACATCGCCAAACAAGATGTCTAGTACTGCATTCCCAGCTTCTATCCCTGGATGCCATGCTTCTAAAATCGCCGGCATATTCTCTGCAAGATCAGGAATTGCCAAAGGCCTGCCATTAAACAGAACAATAACGACCGGCTTTCCAGTCTTTAGCAAATCCCCGGCAAGTTTAACCTGGGTCTCTGGAAGTGTGATTGCCGCCCTGCTCGCAGCCTCACCGCTCTCATCCTTTTTCTCACCAAGCACGGCAATCAGGACCTCTGATTCCGATGCAATCTTCAACATATTTTCACCATTTTGACTATATCGATAGGAAATCCCGCGTGCCTCACATGCATCCAGAATGCTGACACAATCCTCTGCATTGGCTCCAATCGCCCAGGCACCTGTCATCTCTCCACGGTCCGCCGCCAGCTCCCCAAAGATTCCAAGACGTGTCCCTGTCTTCAAAGGAAGAATTGGCTTAAACCCACAATCTGCAGGAGAAGAATACGCACCATGATACTCCTCATTTTTCAGCAGTACCATAGAATTCGCTGCTGCCTCCCGAGCTAATTCCCTATATTGGGGCCGTAGTAGTGTAGCCTTTTCACGTTCCTCATCTGTCTGATATGGATGATCGAACAGACCCAGCTCGAACTTTACCCTCAGAATGTTCTCAACTGCAAGGTCTAACACGGATTCAGAAAGCTCACCGTTCCTGACAAGCTCTGCAAGCTCCTCCACATACACATTTGAAGTCATATCCATATCCATCCCTGCTTCCAGGGCCGCTTTCGCTGCACTCTTCCTGTCGCAGACAATTCCGTGCTCCACACATTCACCAATTGCATTGGCATCGCTGATGGTCATACCATCGAATCCCCAGTCCTCACGGAGCACCTTTCTTAACAGCCATTCATTGACAGAACAAGGGATTCCGTTAATATCATTAAACGCAGGCATCACAGCCCTTGCACCAGCATCGATGCATGCCTTATATGCAGGAAGATATTCCTCATAAAGTCTCTGCATGGACATATCTACACGGTTATAGTCCTTCCCTGCCTCCACGGCTCCGTACGCTGCAAAATGCTTCACACAGGCAGCCATAGCATCATCTGCGGTCAAATCTTCTCCCTGAAATCCACGCACTTTAGCGGCTCCATAAAGTGCATTGAGAAGCACATCCTCACCCGCGCCTTCACTGACGCGTCCCCAACGTGCATCCTTTGCGGCATCTACCATCGGGGCAAAGGTCATATGTACTCCTGCGGAGGTCGCTTCCTCTGCCGCCATCCTGGCAGTTCGTTCCCATAGCTTTTCATCCCAGGCACAGCTCTCTGCTAATGGAATGGGCGTCACAGCCCGGAAACCATGAATCACATCATATCCGAACAATAACGGAATACCGAGCCTGGTCTCCTCCACTGCAATCTTCTGCAGACGGTTCGCGGTTGCAGCATCGCCGATCCCGTTATAGGAACCGATTCTGCCTGCCCGCAGATCCTCCTCATGGAAATCCTGTTCTGCTGTGCTCATCAGTCTTCCAAATTCCTCCTGACTGATCCTCCCATCGAACATCATATCCAATAGTTCCTCAAAGCTGACCTCAAAAGCACCTACAAGGGAAGGCCCGCACTGCTGAAGCTGTCCGACCTTCTCTTCCAAAGTCATCTTCTGAATCAAATCTTCTATTCTCTTCTGATAATTATCCTTCATGATTCATCCTCCGAATTCCTGATATTAGATGCCTATTGAACTGCATATGTCCAATTTAATCATTCTCTATCTCATATCTTAAAAGGAGGCCGCCGCAATATCCATGTTATATTTTCTTGAGAATCCGACTTTTTTTCATTGTGAGAAACATCAGGTCCTTTCGCGCATACCAGTCGTATAATATCTCTGAAGCTTGCTCTGCGGCTTCTCGGGCATAGTCATCGCCAGCTTTCCACACTCCAGCAAAGGATTCACATACTTTTTCATAGCATAATATAAGGTCTTTACACCCATGAATTCCGCAATCTCTGTCTTAAGCCTGGGCTGTATACAGAACTTTAATAAATCCTGAACTCCTCTCTCTTCCTGCTTCTCCTTATCATTCTTTCCCGTCTCTATCTCTCTGCTGACCTCATATAATGCACTCTCTCTGACGAACATCTCCTGGCTTAGTTCACGATGGTAGGTAAACGTCCCGTTATAAAGAATCACCACAAATTCATTCCGACGGTTCTCAAAAATAGGCTCTGGAAGACCAGCAAGTGCCATCTCCTTTCGAATCGTGGGAATTCCCGAGTATCTGTTCTCCGCTCCTGTCAGGCTCTCTGCCATGACCGCCAATGCCGGATTACGAAGATCAGGACGAGCCCGGCCCAATTGTTCTACCGTCATCCTTCCGTAGAGATTCCCCGGACTGTGTATCTCCAGACGATCCTGAAAGAAATTAATCTGCACTGGAGTTCCTTCCGTATGCATACTGTAGTCTCGGTGAATCAGAGCATTCAGAATGGCTTCCCTGACTGCACTCACCGGATATTCCGTCTTATCCCTGCGTCTGCCTGTCTCTGAATCAATGATTGTCTTCACCTTCATGTTACGCTTACAGAATCCGACTGCCTCCTCTACCATCTCAGCTATGGTCCCGCAAATCCGCTTATTATCCATGAACCGCTCCAAATCTTCTCCGACATCCCCTATCTCATATCCTGGAACCACCACGGCCGTAATGCCATACTGGGGAAATACTCCCTGCGGATAGATGCAGAAGTTCATAATCCCCGCAAGAGTGGGAATCCCTCCCCGCGTCACATTCAGCATCTCCAGCATCTGCGCCTCTTCCAGCAAGGAAAACTGTGGGCGCTCGGCCTTCTTATCGTTCAAAAAGCGTTCAATCCTGCCACGGTCCAGCATGGAAAGGTCAACCCGATCTACTGTCCGCTCATCATCATGCACATGCCTGCGGTAGGCTTCATAACTATAAATCTCATAATCCGTCATCGGAAGATCCGCATCCCCCACCCTCACGTATGCTCCCTTCACTCTGCCAGCCCCCTTGTAATAACAAGGACGTTCAGACAAATCAACGGCAGGAATCTCTGCAGAACAGATATTCACACCTTCATATTCCGTAAATGTAAAAACGGCCCTTACCGGAGGTTCCATCTGGTTGCACTGTTCCGTCACCTTCTTCTGAAGATCCTGCAGGTCATATACTCCCACTGCCTCAAATAAAAGCCGTTCATCTAATCCAAACAAAAGAATGCCTCCGCTGTCCTGGTTAGAAAAACTAGACAGGGTATCATAGAGTCTCTTAGGACATCCTTCTTTTGCCGTCTTCACTTCTATATACTGTGCCTCTGCACGCTGTGTCCTGACTTTTTCAGCGAGTTCTTTTAATTCTTCTTCTAACATCTGATCCCTTCTTTCAAATAATCTGTTTCAATTTACGCTTATTTTTTGAAACATATGACAAGTTCTTCTATTTAAATAGTACCATTTCAATCTTTATTTTGCAAGTTTATTTTTAGTTTTATATTTTTGTTTCAATATTTCAATATTTATTTTGTATATTTTTCTTCTTTAGTAATTTTTTCTTTTAAACTAAAAAAGCAGGCGCTTCTCCCTTTCTCCCCATACCAGACTATTTCATCATACAAATACTGGTTGTACATGGGGCAGATCGGTTTTCAAACGCCTGCCTTTTTATTTTGATTATATTACCTTTAATGCCTCTTATATGAGGTTAAGTTCTGCAGTCTTTCCATCCTCTGCGCTTACTTTTACCTGGATCTTCCCGCTTCCGGTCCTCATAAGAATGATCTGCGCACGGCCGTGGAAGGTCTCTGTCACACCCTCGTTAAAATTATATTTCGGCTTTGGATTTCCGCTGCCAAATCCGACCGCTTCTGCACATCCCTCGACATTCAGAGTTATTTTCATATCACTGTCTGTTACTGTATTGCCATCCTGATCACAAAGTACTGCATCAATATAGATCATTTGGTCCTTCATCTCTGGCTCTGCTGTCAACACAAGATTTCTATCCTCTCCGGCGGTATGAAGCTCTATTTGGCCCATTTGATTTCCATCTTCATCATAAGAGACCGCCAAGATTGTTCCCGGCTCGTAGGTGGTTTCAAATAATGTCCTGAATCCTGCTGCTTTTCCGGCTGGTTTTCTTCCGCACGACTTCCCATTGATAAATAGTTCTGTTTCTTTTCCTTGTGAATAAACTTCGACTACAACCGGTTTTCCTTCACACCCGCCCCAGGTCCAGCTCGATACGGTATCACTGATGACCCACGGAGTCTTGATCAACTGCTGACCATATCTGTTCGGATCCTGTACGGCAATATAAGGCTTTGTACGCAAGCCGAACACAGCCTCACGGTAATAAGACGCCGGTCTGCGGAATCCTGTAATATCCAGGTCACCAGGGTAAGCAAGCTGGCATGGGAACCCTGCTCCAAATCCGCCTTCGCCCCACTGATACGCCGGCACACCGACTCCTGCC
This sequence comes from Faecalicatena faecalis, assembly GCF_012524165.2. Taxonomy (GTDB): domain Bacteria; phylum Bacillota; class Clostridia; order Lachnospirales; family Lachnospiraceae; genus Faecalicatena_A; species Faecalicatena_A faecalis. The sequence goes on along the minus strand of NZ_JABACJ020000006.1, from coordinate 15,543 downwards.
TCTCCGATATAATCCCATCCTGTCCAGGTAAAATCCCCAATCACATGATCCAGCTTCTCAACCAGATTCCAGTTTCTTGCAATTTCCGGTGGATATGTCTCGCTTCCTACGATTACACGGTTCGGATAAGCCTCCCCATCCAGCTCGTATCTGGCGGTCATATAATTATAACCTGCTATATCTACACCTGCACAGGCCTTTTCTAGTCGTTCCGTAATTGCATTGTGGACCACGATTTCGTCCATATGTCCATCCATCAAAGTCATAAAATCATTGACATTTCCATCGATTTTTCCTGCCTTGCTTAAATCGGATACCACATCTGCCACAATCCTATCTACCTGGTCTCCTGCTGCAAACACACCATTGATGGATGCCAGCGTAAATCTGGTATCATCTAATTCCTTTATTTTACTGCTCAGGTCATGACAGATCTTTGCACCATGATCCGTACCGATTTCCGGGATTTCATTTCCAACAGAATATAGGATAACAGAGGGATGATTAAAATCCTTCCTCACCATTGCCGTCACATCTTTCTCCCACCACTCCTGAAAATACAGACCATAATCGTAATTGGACTTGCATCTGTTCCACATATCAAAGGTCTCGTCCATCACAAACATCCCCAATTCATCACAGGCACGCAGCATCGCAGGTGCCATCGGATGATGTGACATGCGGATCGCATTAAATCCGGCTTCTTTCAGCTTTCTGATCTGTCGAAATTGTACCGAATCATAGGTCGCTGCCCCTAAAAGACCGCTGTCATGATGGATGCATGCTCCTCTGAGCTTTACAGTACTGCCATTCACACGAAGTCCCCGCCTTGCATCTAAAGAAAGAGTTCGGATTCCAAATTTTTCACTACTTTCATCTATGACTTTGCCATCCTTTATCAAACGAGTTACACAAGTATATAGAACAGGCGTGTCATCGGACCACAGCTCCGGTTTTACTACTGTCACTCGTTGTGACATCTTCCGTTTTTCCTGTGCAAAAACTGTTACAACAGTACTATCCTGTGCTGCTATATTTCCTGCTGTATCCTGAATGACAGTCTCCAACACGAGTTCTGCTGGTGTATGGAAGCAATTTTCTAATTCAGTATCAACATGTAAAACTGCATACTCCTCATCTGCTGATTCCGTTTTTACCTGAACGCCTTCCGGGACGATATGCACAAGGTCGGAAACAAGAAGGTAAACATCCCTGTAAATTCCACCGCCAGAATACCATCGACTGTTGGTCATTGCACCATTTCTCACCTGGACGCGGATTTCATTTTCCTGTCCAAATCTCAGAAAATTGTTCAGCGGCACATAAAATGTGGTATAGCCAAAGGGATTTTTCCCAGCAAGCTGTCCATTCACATAGACGAAAGCATTCATGTAGACGCCTTCAAATTTAAGCATCACTGTCTTATCCTTGTATTCTTCTGGTGCCTGAAACAGCTTCACATAATTATACACATCTCCATCGCGATAGCCTGTATTTACTCCATTCAGACTCTCTTCATGAGCTGGCTTTTCAATCATTGCGTCATGAGGCAGTGTCACCTCCCGTGCAATATCCGGTATGTTCCATACCAACGCAAAAGAATCCCCCTCTATCCAGAATTTCCAATTATCATTAAACTTCATTTCCATCTTTCTTCTTCTCCTCTTCCAAAAGAAATAATCCATCTTCTATTTTTACATCCACAAATTGAGGACGTTCCTGATACTTATCATTCGGGAAATGTAACGTAAATTTCAGTTTCCCGTCCCGATTCCGAAAGAGCATTCCATGGCCTCCGTTCTCGGGATAGACCGCCTTCTTCTGCTGCCTCCATGGACCTGATATCGTCCCGCTTGCTGATAGCGCCGCACCCACTGCATAACCATGATTGCTCCAACTGGACCAGGTCATATACAGTCGTCCGTCTTCCATCTTCATCAAACAAGGGCCGTCCGTAAAGTAGACATCTCCCTTCATTCCGAACTCCGCCTCTGCAACTGGAACCGGTCTCGCCCAGTCTGCCTCTGCAGCAGAAAACATCAGCTCCGGCTTGGACTTGCTCGTCTTTAAATCCTGGGATAGCTCGATATAACACATATCACCATCAGGATGATCTTCAAAAGAATGGGAAAAGACCAAATACGGAATCTCATTGTCAAAGTAAAGTGTCCCGTCAATGCAGGACCAGTCATCTGGTGTCAGCCTGCCGCTGTATATCTCAAATGGTCCCGTCGGAGCCTTGGCCTTCAAAATATAAATTCCTTTTTTCTGACTCTCACATCCAAACGTAGTGACCAGATAAAAAGCCTCTTTATAGCAATAACATTCCGGCGCCCAATAATTCCTGTCTGCGAAAAATCCCTCCGGCCTGCGGAAGATCTCGAAAGGTCCCTCCCAGTCCTCGAGGTTCTCGCTGACAAAGCAGTCAAACCCGTCTGCAGTCTCCCAGCAGGTCTCGCTTCGTGTGCCATACATATAATACCTGTCCTGGTGGACCATAATATAGGGATCTCTGATATTTATTTCACTCGTCTTCATAATGAAGCCCCTTCCTAACTCTTCTTTTCTCTGCCTGTCCCTTATCTTACGAACTGATATGTTCCCGCTGTAAGCTTCTCACACTTCCCATCCGGGAATCTCATCCTGGCCTGTGCTCCAAACGGTACCTGTACCTCATATGTCACGCTTCCGTCGTTCTGACAGTTCCACTTGACTGTGTACCTTCCAGCCGCAGTATCAAGCGTACATTCTGCATACTTCAGACACTTATCAGGATGCGGCTCAATGACTGCCTCTCTGAAACCTGGGCGCGATGGACGGATTCCGCACACATCGCTGTACATCCAGGCCTCGATACTTCCATAACTGTAATGGTTGAGGCTGTTCATCCCTTCCTCGCTGATTTTCCCATCAGGAAGTACCGAATTCCACCTCTCCCAAATTGTCGTGGCACCCAGATTGACACAGTACAGCCAGCCCGGAAATTCCTCGTTCAATAACAGGTCAACGGCTGTTGTATGATGCCCTGTATGTGTAAGCGCCGGACATAACAGCGTGGTCCCAACAAATCCCGTGTTCAGATGGCTGCCATTTCGCCTCACTCTTTCCTCCAGCCTTTCGCCTTCCTCTTTCTGTTTCTCAGGCATCAGGCCAAACTCAACAGCAATTGCTGAGCCAGTCTGTGTCTTACATACACAGCATCCATTCTCATCAAAATAGGTCGTCTGTATCGCCTGTAAAATCTCTTCTGCCAGTCGTCCATACTCCTTCGCATCCTTCTCATATTCGCAGATTTTTGGGTCCTCTTGGCGGATACCTTCAGTTAACATTTTTGCTGCCTGAGAAATGATTTTCGCACCCTGATAATAATATGCACTTGCAATATAGAGAGGATCGGTCGCCCCGAATGGTCCTGGCTGCTCATTGTCTAGTGCCAGCCAATCCGCAAAATGGAAGCCGTCCTTGATCAGATGTGGTCCACCCAATGCTTCTTCCTTTTTCCTCTCACAATTGATCCATGCCTTCATCCCGGGATAACACTCTTGAAGCAGAGTCCTGCTGCCATAATGAAGAAATACATTCCACGGAATGATGACTCCTGCATCTGCCCATGGACAGGAACCATGCTCTGCTACCATCCCCTTTTTCAGCCTCGGTACGACGTTCGGCACGGAGCCGCCCAGGATACTCTGCTCTGCCCGCATGTCCCATAGATACTTGCGGTAAAATGCAGGCATGAACATGTTGTAGCAGGCTGTCTCGGAAAATACCTGCGCATCCCCTGTCCATCCAAGACGTTCATCTCTCTGCGGACAATCGGTGGGCACATCCAGGAAATTATCCTTCTGACTCCAGAGTGCATTCAAAAATAATTGGTTCACTTTTTGATTACCGGTCTCTATCCATCCAGTCTGGTCAAAATCACTTCTTAAATGATATGCCGTAAAATCCTTTTGATCTACCATGCAGTCACACTCTACCTTCATATAACGGAACCCGTAAAACGTAAAGTGGGGCCTGACATGTGCCTTTTTTCCATTTGATATATAGATGAATTCTGTCTTTGCTGTCCTTAGGTTGTCGTGATAAAAGCATCCGTCCTGCATGATTTCAGATGATGTTAATTTTATTTGAGTGCCTGCCGGGAGACTGCAGTCGAACTCCACCCATCCCGTCAGGTTCTGCCCAAAATCAAATACCAGCTCCTGTTTTGGGGTCTGAATCACTTCCTGTACTGGAAAGCTTTCCTTTTTTACAATGGGAAGGCTGTATCTGTCCGACAACTCTTTGCAGCCCTCAGGTTCGCATATACGCACCCCTTTCCAGTCGTCCAGCTCCTCCAGGCGCGCATCATAGACCTCACCATCATAGATATTGCTGAACGTAATTGAAGATGCTTTACTTTTCCAGCTTTCATCCGTACAGAGAAGCGTCTCTGTCCCATCATCCTGCTCCATGTAAAGCTCCCCGATCGCATAGCATCGATCACCATACAGATTCGTATAGCCGCCGTCAAACCCCAGTCTTCCTTTGAACCAGCCGTCTCCGAGCCAGATTCTAATCTCATTCTTTCCTCTTTCCAGATAATCTGTCACATCATATGTCTGGACCTGAAGGTGAAAATCATAAGAATGGTACCCCGGAGCCAGGAATTCATTTCCTACCTTTTTTCCGTTTATGTACACCTCATAGATGCCCAAGCCGCAGAGATATAATCTGGCTTTTACAGGCTTTTTATGGACATCAAATGTTCTGGCAAGGATGGGCTGTACCGACTGATCCAACGCAGGAGTGATCCATTTCCCCTGCCAAGGCTCGTCCATCTTCCCCGTTTCGAACCAGCTCTCTTCTGCTGCCTTCTCCTGGTTATCTGCAGTGACACAGACAGACCACTGATATCTTGTGCGTGGAGACAGACTTAGATCCACTGGATAATCCAGACTATCTGCAGATTCCTCTTCTTTGCTGTCAAAGAGGACATCTTTTCCCTTTTTTACCATAATCCTGGCTGACTTCTGATATTTTGCGCCATCAGCCTCTTCTACTTTCCATGAAAAGCTCAATGGATTTATCTGAAATCCCATCGGGGTCTCGATGTGATTTACTCTAAGCTGTGTCAACTTCATTTCTTATGTCCTCCCTTTTCATCTATAAAAAAATAATCTGTCTTTGCTTTTTGTAACAAGTAGATAACCGGACATCATACCTATGAAAAGCGACATCTCATACCTATCCCTTTTTTCTCACTATACTTATTTTAAAAGCCTTCTTCTTAAAACACCACTTCATAAATTTATGGAAATCCGACATTTTCTAAGATGATGAAATTTTGAATCTCCATTGATGGGGGCTAGCCCCCCATCACGATCCGTGCAGTCTGTGCCACACCAAAACAAAGTAACAGCCCTGCAACAGTCGGAATCATAAGCGCTGCAGCCGTCCACCGCCAGCTCCCAGTCTCCTTTTTGATTGTCAGAAGTGTCGTCGAGCAGGGCCAGTGCATCAATGAGAACAGCATCGTACATGCTGCTGTCACCCAGGTCCAGCCATGATTTACGAACAGAAGCTTCATCTCCGACAGATTCCCCAATTCCATGATACTTCCCTGGGACATATATGCCATAATAATGATCGGAATCACGATTTCATTTGCCGGAAGTCCTAAAATGAACGCAATCAATATCACTCCATCCAGTCCAAATAACTTTGCGGCCGGATCGAGCATTGTCGCGCAGTGATTCAGCAGACTTTGATTTCCTATGAAAATATTTGCCGCGGTCCATATAATCAGACCTGCAGGTGCGGCCGCCATAACTGCACGACCCAGGACAAACAAGGTTCTATCAAAAACGGAGCGTACAATCACCTTGCCGATCTGAGGCCTTCGATAGGGCGGAAGCTCCAGAGTAAAGGAGGATGGCACCCCCTTTAATACCGTTTTAGATAAGGCCCAGGACACCAAAAAAGTCATTCCAATTCCCAAAAGAATCACGAGTGTCAAAATAAATGCGGACAAAAGCGAAGAGATACCTCCACTCTGTGTACCAATAAAAAACATCGTAATAATTGCAATCAGCGTCGGAAAACGGCCATTACACGGTACAAAACAATTGGTCAGAATTGCGATCAGCCGTTCCCTAGGTGAATCAATGATCCGACATCCAGTCACGCCGACCGCATTACATCCAAATCCCATCGCCATGGTAAGGGCCTGTTTTCCACAGGCACAGCATTTTTTGAAAGGTTTATCCAGATTATATGCGATCCGAGGCAGGTATCCCGCGTCTTCCAGAAGAGTGAACAGTGGAAAAAAGATTGCCATAGGGGGAAGCATTACGGAAATCACCCAGGCCAGCACCCGATAGATGCCCAGTACCAGCATTCCGTGAAGCCATGGCGGTGCACCCATATATTGAAAGAAACGGGTCAGTTGATTCTGGATTTGGAAGAAAAGCTTTGATAACATCTGGGACGGATAGTTCGCTCCCACAATGGTCAGCCACAAAATCCCCATCAGCAATATGGCCATGATTGGATATCCCAGGACTCTTCCGGTCAAAATCTGATCTATTTTCCGGTCCTTTAAATCCGGGCGTTTCTTCGTACATACGACAGCTTTACTGCTGATTTTCTCAGCGGTCTGCATAACTGAGGACACGATTTCTTCTTCCAGATATGTCTGATCAAGTCCCGCATCTGTCAGTTTTTTCCTTGCTCTGTCTAAACACTCCTTTACAGATGGTATACTACAGATGTCTTTTCCAAAATAGTTTTTCACCTGTTCCCCTAATGTATCGTCATAATCCAGCAGCTTTAAGGCCAGCCACCGGGAATTCAAGCGACCCAGAGTTTCCCCTACCGCAGGCTCCAAAATAGAAATTGCCTCTTCCAGAACATTTGGATAGATTACTTGAAAACTTTGATTTCTTTTGCATTCCAAGCTTTCCACATCTGCTGCCCTTACTTCCCCATCTATTTCATGCATCATCTGGTCCAGTTCCTTTAGAAGCTCATCCAGTCCCTTTTTGTCCCGGGCGATCATTCCGACGACCGGAACTCCCAGCTCACTCGATAATACATCCAATCTTACATGGATTCCTTTTTTCTCTGCTTCATCCATAAGATTGATACAAACAATCACCCGGTCTGTGATTTCCATTGTCTGAATGACAAGATTCAAATTTCGTTCCAAACATGTAGCATCACAAACAATCACCACTGCCTGTGCATCTCCAAAGCAGATAAAGTCCCGGGCGACCTCCTCCTCGGCTGAATGTGCCATCAGGGAATAGGTCCCCGGAATATCAACCAATTGATAAGAATATTCCCTTGTGCTGCAATACCCTACCGCATTTGCCACTGTCTTGCCCGGCCAGTTCCCGGTATGCTGATGCATATTTGTCAGACTGTTAAAAACGGTACTTTTCCCTACATTTGGATTTCCCGCGATTGCAATCATTTTTTCTCTGGACATCTCAAGCTCCCTCCGGCATTTGAATCAAAATTCTCCTTAAGTCATCGGAACGTATGGCAATCACTGCTCCCCGGACCAAAAATGCATGAGGATCTCCCCCGGGACTTTTTCCTACACATTCGACCTGGGTCCCTTTTACCAGTCCAATATCTAAAAGACGTCTGTGAATACTTCCATCCGTCCTCAATTCCTTAATGACTGCTTTCTGCCCCGGCTGTACGTCATTCAGACTATGTTCCTTTTTCATAAGCGCCACCGCCCTGTCATAGAATTTAGGATAAGGAAACTTTCTTTCCTGCTTCTATAATATTAAGGAATCAAAAAAGTGTGACTGATCTAAAACGTGACTTTGTAAAGAAGAGGAGAAACTTTTATATGGGCAATAGAAATGATTTTTATACACAAAAAGGATATGAACTACATAATACAGATGATCTGACTGCATCTATGGAGGACTATCTGGAGATGATCTGCCGGATGTTAAAACAGCAGGATATCGTCAGAATCCAGGAGCTGTCTGAAAGGCTTCATGTAAAACCCTCTTCCGCCTCAAAGATGGTCAATGCTTTAAAGGAAAGAGGGTATCTCTCATTTGAAAAGTACGGTTATCTGACTGTCACTCCGAAAGGCCGCGAGGCTGGAAACTATTTGCTTTACAGGCACAATGTCCTGCATGAATTTCTCTGCCTTCTCAACGACTCAGAAAATGAATTGGAGCAGGTCGAAAAAATCGAACACTTTATTGACAGAAGGACAATCGAGCATCTTCAGGCCCTGTTAGATGAACTGAATTCCTCTACCGCTTTTTCCCAATAGACCTGGAACTGCGTGTCATCGATACATTCTACGAACTCGCGTTTATACTGTAGAAATTCCTCTAAATCCATCAGGATATGATACAGAACTGCCCTGCTCTCAAACTCCTCACGGGTGACCGGAAGTTCCTCACGTTTCATATCCTCAAACAGCTCTTTCAGACGCATAAGCTGCTTTTGTGGATCATTCATTTCCATTACATGCTCTGATAAATATAGGATAAACTCGGCGATGATGTCTGCCTGTCTGGGCATTTTCTTGATTTTCTCTAATTCAGAATGCAGACTCTGCAGCGATTTACACTGCTTCATACGCATCTCAAAGTAACGGCTGTAATAGCTGGTATGCGCCTGAAATGTATTATACTGATAAATCCGTGCCTGCTCCTGAAACTCTTCCACTCTCTGCTCAAGCCGGTCTAATTTCACCCAGACCGTATCCGTACATTGCTCTGCCCTATCCTGCTGCGCTTCCTCATTTCCTTGCGTTTCCTCTTTTCCTTGCATTTCCTGAAAATTTTCTCTGGACAGATCATAGGCAAGCATCTTCAAAACGTCCCGAAAATCTGCTTCTACATATCGGATTCCAGTAATAATTTTTTCTCTCTGTCTTCCGTTATGCTGAAATAGGTTGACGACCACAGCAATCAGGATACCAATTAGAACAATCAGAAATTCGTTAACAATAAAGCGGGGACTAAAATCCCGGGTAGATAAAAAGTGGGTCCCGATTACCGCATTCACCGATGCAGTCACCCTCCAGCCGATCCATTCACTTAGTATAATTAGAAAAAATACAAACACGCCAAATGCAGCGCCATTATTATTGATTTTTGTAAATACAGCATAGCATAACACAACAGCCATCACAAAGGTCAGAATACGTGCTGCTGATAACTTTAATGTCTCCCACCTTGTCGTCAATATCGTTAATAAAGTGACCATCCCTGCCGAAGCCGCGAATTCCAAATGCAGCGCCGAGGCCGCAAACATCGCCGCTCCGCTCCCCGCTGCAATTCTCACTGACTGAATCAGGATCGCAGGCTCAAAAACGAATCTCGGCCTTTTGGGATAGATGTTTTTCCAACGGAGCCTGAACGATTTCCTTTTTAAATTATGACCGTCTGTCTCTTTATAAACCTCTGGCATTCTATTCTCCTCTCCCTTTTCCCTATATGATTGCCCTTTTTCTGTCACATATCCAATATGACCTTACCCTGTTTTCATAAAAAAATCAGATATCAAATACTTACGAAGCTTCATTTTACCATACAAAAAGCGCTCCAGGGAAGTATGGATGCATGTGTCCATATACTGCCCTTAAGCGCTTTTAATGTTCTTATTTGATATGTGTCCCTACCAGAGTAAAAATATCCAGCAAAGGTTTCCATAGATTCGGATGGTGTTGGAGAAGGAAGTGTCTGATCGTCTCTTCCGCAATGCCCTTATAATATACCAGCTCATATACACCGTCAGGATTTTCTGCAATCACCGTCTTTCCTGCTGCCGCAACGCCGACCGCAATCTCTCTGCCATAGACCGCAACTCCGCCCGCGTAGATACCGACCGCCGCTGTACCGACTGCCAGTATGCCCAAGGCGACTGCCCCCATTGCAGCGCCTCCGCAGGCAATGGCCCCCAAGGCCAGCAGCCCAAGAGCAAGACATCCCACAGAAAATACACCTACAGATATCAAGCCAATACTAATCACTCCTATGGCTAAATTTCCAATTGCAATGATTCCTTTCGCCGCACAATTTTTCCCAAGCTTTCGTGAAAATCGGATAGAAACGAGCGGAAGTCCTGCAATTGTTGTCTTACTCGTGAATTCATATCCGTGGATATAGCTGCGGATTTCCTCCACAGTCTCCTCAAACTCGATCTGCCCGGAATCCCTGCAAGGATATCGAGCCTCTTCCTCTTTTATTCTATCGAGTGGTACGTTCTTGTCTAAGGAGTCCTCTTCTATATAATCTTTTACAAGATAATCCACGCTCACCTGAAAGATCTCGGAAAGTGTGATGATCTTTGCCAGCTCAGGAAGTGCGGTACCGGTTTCCCTTAGTTAAAAATATTACTCTTGTTGATTACTCAACTTTTCCGATAAATCGGTAATATATCTCAATTTCCTGTATTCTTTCGTTATCCTCATTCGTTGTTGCTTCATGTATGAGGATTTTTTCTATCATGGCATTTAATAATGGTGCTGTCAGTTCCTTTGGTACGGAATATTCCTTGATTAACTCAATCCACTTTTCAGCACCTATCATATCCTGTTCCATTTTACTTAGTTCTTCTCTTAGGCTTGTTATCTGCTGTTCCAGTTCTATCTGTTCTTTTTGGTACTTGCTGGACAACATCACAAAATTTCGCTCTGTTATCTTCTCACAGGCTCTATCTTCATACATTTTCGCAAATAAACGGTCAATCTCATTTTGTCTGTTCTCGGCTTTCTTCAATGTACTTGCCTTTTTCTTCTTTTCCCGTATTCGCTCTGCATTGCCAGCCTTTTGTATCTTATTCAATACCTTTTCTTCGTCCTGCTGTACTGCCTTAGCCCAATACTGCAAGCGTTCCAATACGGCTTGATACAGCACATCATAACGAATGTAGTGCATAGAACAATTACCTTTGCCAAACTGCCCGTAGTAACTGCAAGCATAATAACTGTAAGGCGTTTTATTTGCCTTATTCGTTCCAAATCTCATAGACCAGCCACAATCCGCACACTTGACAAGCCCTGCAAAAATCGGCGTTGCCTTTTCCTTTGTCTGTCTGCGTCTTGATTTTATCTGCTCCTGCACACGATAGAACACTTCCTTGTCAATAATCGGCTCGTGAGTGTTTTCTACTCGAAACCATTCACTTTCGGGTTTACGCACTTTCTTTTTACTCTTGAACGATACCGTAGACTGCATATTGTGAACACTGTTTCCGATATAAACCTCACTTTTCAATATCGCCTTGACATGAGCAATCGTCCACTCATAACGCTTACTTTCGGGTTTTCCCTCAAAGATATGTGCAAAAGTACCGTATCTTGTAAAATTTAGCCATGACGCTGTCGGAACTTTTTCTGCTCTTAACTGCTTTGTGATTTTTGCACTTCCGTAACCTTGATAGGCTAGGGAAAAGATTTTTTCAATAATCCATTTTGTTTCATCATCAATCAACAGTTTTCCTTTGATGTCAGGGTGTTTCTTATATCCTAACGGAGCATAAGCACTGTAATGAGCCCCCTCCGCAAACTTTGTCTTAAATGCTGATTTGACTTTACGGCTTGTATCTCTTGCCACCCATTCATTGATGATGTTCTTAAATGGTGCAATCTCACTTTCGCCTTTTTCGCTGTCTACACCGTCATCAATCGCTATGTAGCGGACATTATGACTAGGGAAATACAATTCTGTATATTGTCCTGTCATAATATAATTTCTGCCAAGACGGGAAAGGTCTTTCGTTACAACACAGTTGATTTTTCCTGCCTCTATATCCTCAATCATTCTTTGAAAACTCGGTCTGTCAAAATTTGTTCCCGACCAGCCGTCATCAATATATTCATCAATGACATTCAAATGATGTTCTTTTGCATATAAACGCAACATACTTCTCTGTGTGGTAATGCTGGAACTTTCGCCCTGTAATTCATCATCTCGGCTTAACCTAAGATAAAGTGCAGTATTGTAAATCTGTTGTTTCATTGTCAGTTATCCTCCTTTATAACTAACCCGTGTTTACAATACCTGCTTGCAAGTAAAGTATAACACGGGTACTTTTTGTCATTCAATCTATTTCTTACAACTGCACTGATTTTATGCGATTGTCTGCTTTGCTTTTTCCAGCATGACATCAGTTAGAAGTTCTTCCATTGTTTTGCCCTTTTCGGAAAAATGCTCTTTTACTACAATCTTTGTCTTTCCTCTGTTGCCAATGCCACACTTGCCATTTTTCTTTTGAATTGTTTTTACAGCATTATCAATAACACATACCCCCTTTCTGTAAAATCTTTCTAAGCAATTCAACGGCTTTTGTCATAGCCCACAGGAGTTCCACCTCTGCATAGTTCTTATGTAGCCGTACCCATTGCGTGCGACGCTCTGAACGCTCAAGCTGTGGCTGTACTGGAGTATCATTATCTGACAGTACAGGTCATGGCGATAAAAGAGGACAAATCTTTTATAAGAACACAAATAGGTTTTCGCTCGCTCTTGCAGGGGAAAGGTCGTGGCGTATTTGTTTCAACGGCTCGCTGTCTGTCAAACGTATTGAATTGCTTTATTCAGTTGTCAAAGAACACGAAAGAAGAAAATCATCTTTCCTATATACTGCGTTGGAAAAGAGGGGAAACGTAACCAAAATCCAAAACTTTTTCCGTTATTAGTACAAATGGAACGGTTCATTTTGGCAATCAACGGTTGATTTTCTCCTTTTTCACTACTATCTGTACAGCAAACGTCCATTTGCTAAGTTGAAATGGAAAAATTTTAACTTCTTTTCTTGCACCATATAGGGATAGACATTGTCATTTTGCTAAGTTAATGACGAAAAAAGATTATTTTTCTTTTCACACCCTAACTACCCAAACCATACCGTTACTGCCAACAATAGAATGAAATATTTTCTTTGCACCATATAGGGAACGGAAACCTTAAATTGTTAGGTTTAGAATAAAGTATTTTCCTCTTTTCACATCAACACTCAACTGATAATGCCTGTTTGAATACAAAATGATGATGCTTTTCTTCTTTTCATAGAACACTGTCCACAAATCACGAATTTCCGTCATTTTTTCAAAACTTTTTTCTTCTTTCACTTCATATAGGGACAGCAAGCCCCGATTTAATGACCTATTTTCAAAAAAAGTTTAGATTTCCTTTTCTCGCACCATATCTGTACGCAAGTAGCCGTTTTGTTGCAGATTTAATAAAAAATTTATTTTTCTTCTTTCACTTCACATAGGGAATGAAAACAGCTCTTTGCTGACTAAATCTGAAATTTTTCAATTACATTAAAAAATACCGTCATTCTCTTGTGGAACAGCGGTATCTATACGTTCTTCTATGGTTGATTTCTCTAATTGTAATAAATGTTTATGCTTGTCTTTAAGTTCTGCCTGCTCAATCATATCTTTCAGTATCGTTGTATGATTTTCTCTGTCTAATGCCTGTACCATTTTTATTGTTGGTGCAACTTGTCTTTGTAGCCAATGCAACGCTTTTTGTAAAGTGTAAGGCTCTGGCTTTGTGGTTAAGCGTATCGGCTCTCTGTTTTCCCCTACAAACCATGCCCAATCATCATTTGTTATCCATTGACTTTTTGGCTTGTCGTCCTCTCTGTCAACAAAGCGGACATAATGATTGATGATAGAAAAAGCGGTGCGTTCAGCGTCCCGATAGGTCAGTAAATCTACAACCGCATAATAGGCTCGTTCATTCTTCATGCGTATTTCAAAACGGTTCTTAATCTCCGTATCTTCAATTTCTGTGCCATTCTTGACATACTGCTCATAATTTTTCTGATAAGCACACATATATAATTCGCTACTTGTTGAACCGAGATATAAGGTTTCTCCTGTATTCTTTGGTAAATCGCTACCGCATTTTTCTGTACCGCTGTAATCTTTCTGCATACGAAAATAGGAAACACATTCGCCAGCCTTGTATTTTTCCTTTAACTTTGGAATATCCAATATTCCTGCTCGGTCATTGATAGCCAAATCAAGCCGTTTCATCACACCACCAGCCGTCATACAATCCAGCATGAAGTCATACCATGAGCGTTCCTGTGCCAGCAGATAACATTCCATTTGCCGACAGCCTTTGCCTTTCAGTTCCAATAAAACACCTAAATGCTCCTGCATGGAACACATGATATTGATGTCGCCAAGTACATATTTGCTTTCATATCCGTATTTTCCATAATCTTCATAAAGCATATAATCAGATTTCAGTTGTAATACATCACGGATAATCGCCAATGCGTCCGTAGTAGGAAAGCGGACACGAAAGTAATCAATCAATAAGAATAGTGGTTCTTGCGGATTGAAACGCTCAATCTGTTTTTCTATGACTTCTCTTAATTCGTCATTCAATGGCTGTTTCCCTTTTTCAATGCGGTTGTAATATTCACGGCTGATACCACAGGCAACAGCAAGCCTTGTTTGTGTTACTCCGTATTCCTCACGCTTTTGTCTTAGTTCTTCAATAAAGTTTTTATCATTCATTCTAAAATTCCTCCAATCAAAAAAGCAACTACCGTATTTGATAATTGCCTATACTTAAATTTCTGCAAAAGAAAAAGACAATCAATTTCTCGTTTGAAATCAACTGTCTTTCCTATGTCTTGTTCAATTTTCCCAAGTGATAATGGCATAATTTATATCACACCATGTAAAATGCAGTTTCGCCTTGTAAATACAGCGTTTTCCGCTTGTTAATGTATATTGACTCTTGTTTTTTGTGCCCCCCTTGTTAGATAACGGGGGCTTTGAACGGCTCGCAGACTCGCCCAACCGACGAAGTGAACCAGCCCCTCGCCAGCAAGCTGGCGTGCCGGAAAGTCTGGAGACTTCCGCTACCGTGTCCGGTTCACTTCGTCGGTATAAAAATTTCTTATGATAACACACAACAGCCTGTTATCTCTTTATCCTTCCATGTTTTTAAAGAAACACCTTATTTATGCTCTAAGGCTTTCTTTTTCTTAAATACCGCTAGAATTGCGATACCTAATGCACTGATGACTAATAAAGAAGTGAATAGACCTACATTTGTCTGATCGCCTGTTTTTGGATTGCCTGTATTGTTTATTTTATCTCCACCGTTATTCGGCTTTTTCTCTTTATCCGTATTTGGTGTTGATATTTTTCTCTCTTTGACTGTGACTTTAATCGTCTTAGTATAGGATGCTCCTTGGCTGTCTGTTACCTTGTAGGTTACTTCATATACCCCAGCTTTGGTTGTATCCACCTCATTCTTCACAACTTCGAGATTTGCTGTGATGTCGCCGTCTTCCTTATCGCTTGCTGTTACATCTGCTTTTGGGTCAAAGGTATCACCGACTGTAATTGTTTTATCGGTCGCTGTGATAATTGGTGCTTCGTTCAGTGTTTCCATCTTCGGATTCACTGTAACCTGAATTGTTGTTGTATAGGATGCTCCTTGGCTGTCTGTTACCTTGTAGGTTACTTCATATACCCCAGCTTTGGTTGTATCCACCTCATTCTTCACAACTTCGAGATTTGCTGTGATGTCGCCG
>NZ_JABACJ020000056.1 GCF_012524165.2 Faecalicatena faecalis | reverse complement strand
TCCGGATCAAAGGGTATTTGCCCCTCCCCGAAGCTTTTCGCAGCTTATCACGTCTTTCATCGGCTCTTAGTGCCAAGGCATCCACCATACGCTCTTATTAGCATAACCAACTTGCCTCTTCCCACGGGTTGGGGAATCAGCGACACATATCTAGCGTGATATGCGTTGGCAATAGGTCAATTTTTTTGATTCGTTTTTCTTCGAATTAGTTAATGTTGTTAACATTACCTCGGATGTCTTGATTAACCTTATTGAACATTAGCAGTTCAATAAGTATAAGATATTTATCTTATTAATCATGTTATATTATCGCTTATCAGTAATAATATAACCTTTCTTTGTATGCAGTTTTCAAGGTACATATTTGACTGTTTTATCAGTCATTACATATACGAATTGCTTCGTATATCTAATCACTGGTAAAGACCAGCTATCACAACAGCACTGCCCTGCTGATTAGGTTGACGCTGACAGGTTGTAGCCTGTCGGTGTCTGTATCTATATAAAATATATAAACACTGGCAGCGAATCTGCCTTTGTTATTCTTTTTTTGATTTGGCGGCCACCTACTCTCCCACACCGTCTCCAGTGCAGTACCATCGGCCGCTTAGGTCTTAACCATCGTGTTCGGGATGGGAACGGGTGTTTCCCCTAAGCGCATCGCCACCAAAAGATTCTGTTAAAAGCGAGTTTCCTGTAAAATCTGTTCTTGATTTTCAGGCCTCTGCTTGATAACTAAACAATAGACAACCAAACTCTTTACTTCTCTCTTCCTTAG
>NZ_JABACJ020000054.1 GCF_012524165.2 Faecalicatena faecalis | reverse complement strand
GTCGGCTAGGTCGGAGGGATTACTCCCTCTTTCCCGCCTAAGAACTGTACGTGTCACTTTCATGACATACAGCTCAAGCATACTTGTTCTCCGAAAGTCTGATTAGATTCTTTTCGCTTTCTATAGTAGAAGTATTTCGATAGATTACTGTTAAACGGACTGGCTTTAAACTTAATCAAGGTGTGTCTCTCAATGTGCGTCCAGCTCATCTTGATAAGCTGTAGGTTCATCTGAGTAGGAGAGGATAAAATCCATCTGTTTTTACTGATACCTCTGATGTCTTTTCTGAAATATCGCTTTTTAATCCATATGTGGTTCTTGTTATGATGAGTCTTGGCAAGAAAGCGATATGTTATATTGACGATGTATTTATCCATTGCTGAAAATACTTTTGAAGAGACTTCAGCTTTCCAATAGTTTGCTGTTCCCCTGATTATAGGATTTAGTTTCCTGATCAGTACTTCCACGTTATGACCGTAGCAATCTTTGACTGTATCTGCTACTTTTTGTCTGAATTTCTTAATGCTGTCTTTGGATGGTTTAATGAGTAATTTGTCTTTAGAACTGGCGGGATATCTCCGGACATTAAACCCCAGAAAGTCAAATCCTTCTGATATATCGATTACTCTGATTTTATTTTCTTCAAGTTCCAGACCTCGCTCCTTTAGATAAGGGGTCAGTTTGGAATACACTGCTTCTGCATCTTCTTTTGAATAGCACATGATAACAAAATCATCCGCGTATCTGGTCATAGCGTATTTCGAAGTGTTGACTGCCCAAGTACGGCCAGCGGCGTTTTTATTTATGTAGTATTTAATTCCAAGGATGTCTTCCATTCCATGTAAGGCAATGTTTGCTATTAGCGGCGATAGTATAGAGCCTTGTCCGCTTCCAGCATCTGTCAAATGGAATGTTCCGTTGTCTACATATCCTGCTTCCAGCCATTTATGAATAAGCTTATGAGCAGGAAATCGCTGAATTTGTTTCATGATATAGGTATGATTCAGGTTGTCGAAGCAGCCTTTGAAGTCTCCTTCAAATATCCATCTTCTCTTTCCGAATACCAGATATTGGAAGATTCTTTCTATGGCATCATGGCAGCCTCTGCCTGGACGAAATCCATAAGAAGTAGATTCGAAGTGATACTCCCATTGGGGCTCCAGTGCCAACTTAACCGCGTTCTGCCATACCCTGTCCATGATTGTTGGGATGCTTAGTGGTCTAAGTTTTCCATTTTTCTTCTTTATGTAAATTCGATATGAGGGTTTGGGGTTGTGTTGATTTACTCTTAGTTTCTTCATCTTTTCGTACAGCATTATTCGTTCAGAATCGTTTGCAACGATATTCCCGTCTATTCCGGCTGTCCGTTTTCCTCTGTTATCTTGCGTAATTCTTTTGATTGAAAGCAGTAATGCTGCCTTGCTGTGCATCAGAATTCTTTGTAGATTTCTGACGGTTCTCTTTCGTCCCAGACTTTCGGCACGATAAATTCGTTGTTGCATTCTGTCTACATACTTGCGGATTTTACTCCAGTCAAACTGTTTCCATCCTGTAATGGGGGATGCTGCGGGCTTTGTTTTGGGCAAAGTATTTCTCAACTGTCATCCTCCTTTGGACATTTGCTTTTCGCTTTTTATCGTGTAGTACACCGATTGGAAGTCAGCCCCCTTTCGGGTCTGGCACATATCCAGTATCCACCCAGTTATTTCCCATTCCTGTGGGCTTGGGCCCTGGTGGCATTAGCTTTTTCCAATGCTCCTTTACCCTCTGGAGAATTCGGTTCTCCTTGCGGTCGACTTACCAGTTGGTTAACTGGACTCCATAGGGCTTACCAAGTTCAGCTTCTTTTAGATGCGACTTGTTTAGATGTGTTCATTACACCGGCAGACTTGTGGGTGACATCTGACATTAGAACGAAGTAATGTTTTCCTATCTGCTATATGCTGTATATGCATTCCACCAGCATTTGCGATGTGACGATGCTTCATCGCACATCATGCAAGTCTTTTCCTTGCCCTTCCGTGCTATGAATGCTAAGCACGAAATTAGGCTTTTCCTCATGCAACCCACCCCGCGGTTACCCACGACGCAGTTTTGGACGGAAATATCCCTGTCACTGGGATAATAGATTTTATTTCTATACTAAAGTGCCTAGGAAGAAGCCGCTTCTTGTCGCACTCATTCTTCAT
>NZ_JABACJ020000053.1 GCF_012524165.2 Faecalicatena faecalis | reverse complement strand
TGATTATTCCGGGCGATTAGCCCATGCGCTGAAGCGCGTTCAGCGCATGGGTATCGCCGTTTAGCAAAGGCTGGTCGCAGTTCAGCCCAGGTCATCAAGCATGTGATAGATACTGCCGCATATTAACATCACCGGTTTCGATCCAAGTAGTGTTATGCGCGAAGCGCTCTACGATAGACTCGGCATAAGTCCCGCCTCGCAGCCGCTTGACCCAGTCCTCGCGCTTATAAAGCGTACAGAAAATCGTGGACGTACTGTCAAAGCGGCGTTCTGTCAATTCAAGGATGAACTCGACATCTGCTTTGGACAATTCCGGCATAAGCCATTCATCCAGAACAAGTACCTTGAAAGCTGCATACTTGTTCAGCACCTTGTTCTTTCCACCGGGAAGCACTGATTTCTCAGCGTATTCTTCCAGAAGATCAGGGAGGCGGATGTATCGGGTTTTATGTAGTTGTCTGCAGGCTTCTTTTGCCATTGCACACCCCAGGAAGGTTTTCCCAGAGCTAGGATATCCCTGGAACACAACGCTGCGGCTTTCGTCAACGAACCTGCAGCTAGCCAGATCAGCAATAATGCCCCTGTTGAGAGGTCGTTTGTCAATGTAAAGGATGTCGTGAATGTCTGACTTTGGGAGCCGGAGCTTTGCAGTCTTAATCAACCGGTGTACCTTATCGTTATACTTTCTTTGATAAACACCGTCTGTAAGGAGCTGAAAACGGTCATCAAAGGGAAGAGACAGCGTCTGTGGATCCTGTTGTTGTATTTCGAGTTCATCAATGAACTCTCCGACATTCATGAGGCGGAGTTTTCTTCTGGTCTCATCATTTAGCATCAGAATCCCCTCCCTTCCGGTAATAATCACTGCCACGGAGATATCCCATGGAGGAGTCATCAGCAGAATAATCGGAAGCGACTTCTAGCTGTTCTTTATAACTGATGTCTTGATTCGCTGTTAGGATTGCTTTAAGGTGATGGTAACGGGGCACTTTAATCCCTCTGCTGATAGCAAGATCACAGGCGGTTTCCAGACGGGCATCTGTATACGTTCTGCTGAGGCGGAGTATGGCAAGGCAGGGATTATAGCCCTGTTCTTTTATTCCGACGTTGCTAAAGATACGGTCGATGACCTGTCTGGTCGATTTCCCGACTGAACTTGCCCAGTTTTTAATCCTCTCGTCATCCCACTGAACGATGTTGCGAAATGCAGGCGGCATGTCTTCCGGATGCGTGGAATACTTGTTCTTCATGTAATCCGGAAAGCGGTTGTGTGTCGTCAGACGTTCCCCCTTGTGATAGAGTTCCACAAAGCGGTCCGTTACTTTGAGATCGACCTTCTTCTTCGCGTACTGGTACGGGCATGAATACCTGTTTTTCTTGTACACTACATGGAAGTCGAGGTTGACGGCACGATCATAGACCCACTCTGCAATCTCATAAGGAGCATCAGGAAGCGGCCTCAGGAAATCCCGTTCTTCCTGCAGAACCTCATAACGACTCCCTTCACGTTTCTGAAATGCCTCGTGGTTGAACTTATGTAGCTTGTCAGAAACAGCCTTCTTGAGTTCTGTGAAGGAGTAATACACGTCGTTACGGCACCGAGCGATGATAGACGTTGCAATCTTCCCGACAGTGCCTTCTACAGATGGTTTCTGCTTCGGCTTTCTTACACCGGCAGGCATGATTGCGGTCATGTAATGCGATCCAAGAGCCGCGTAATCATCTGTCAGAATGATCTCGCCTTCCTTTGGATGAGACACGACACCAGTTTTGAGGTTATCGCATACTGTCCGTATCGGGGCGCCACCAAAGTACTCATACATGTGGATATGGCACCGGATAAAGGTGTCCATCTTCATGTCCAGACACGGCTCTACGTACGAATACTGACTATACGGGAGTGTTCCGACGAATAGATAGACAGTGATCAGTTCACCGGTGCTCATGTCCACGTAGTGCATGGTTGGTCCGGACCAATCGACCTCTGCTCGTTCACCGGGCTTGTGCTCGAGGTGGTTAGTGAGACGATTGGCGACAGTGAATTCGGCGTATCCCTCGTTAAACTTAGTCTTGCCCATGGGGATCTCCCCATTACGTTCACAGCGGTCGACATACTCCTCATGGAGAAGCTTGAGGGTCACGCCTACTTTTTTCAGTTCCTGATGCACATGCTCGTAGTCAGGATCTCCGTACATGGTCTCGTTCGCAAACTTCTCCGGATAGAAGATGTGATAGACCTCCGAATCGTCAAGGGCGCGGATATCATCGTAATGGATACCTTTCTCATCAGCGATGTTGAAAACCTCACTGACAGAGTGCCTTGAGATGTGTCTTGTGGATGCGATCGCACTTCGAGACAATCCTGCATCCCGAAGCTCCATGATGAGCTTCACATTGATTTTTCTGGCCATTCTTTTGGCCTCCCTTCGTTAGATTTGGAGCGATACTCCTTCTATAATTCTAACGAACGAAAGGTCAAAATGAATAAGAGTTAATAAATGGGCTGATCTGCGATCGGCATGTGCCGAAACGCGGATTGTATCAAATGAGCTGATGCGCGGTCTAACTGCGCTAAACTGCGGCCTAGGTGGGCCGCAGGCCCGGAATAATCA
>NZ_JABACJ020000052.1 GCF_012524165.2 Faecalicatena faecalis | reverse complement strand
GCAACAACGAATGAGGATAACGAAAGAATACAGGAAATTGAGATATATTACCGATTTATCGGAAAAGTTGAGTAATCAACAAGAGTAATATTTTTAACTAAGGGAAACCGGAGCTTCATATCAGGAATCTGATCTTTGGCGGGGACAAATTGCTGGAAAAAAACTTAAGTATCCTGGAGGATATCTGCGGTTTCCCACGAATAGGGGTATATGAATTGTTTGAGGGATATATCGGTTCTGCTGCGGCCTCGTACCGGGAGGAAATGGAACAATCTGTAGAGTCGTTAAAAAACAAGTATTGTGAACTAAAGATAAATTATATCTACATGGAAA
This sequence comes from Faecalicatena faecalis, assembly GCF_012524165.2. Taxonomy (GTDB): domain Bacteria; phylum Bacillota; class Clostridia; order Lachnospirales; family Lachnospiraceae; genus Faecalicatena_A; species Faecalicatena_A faecalis. Next base: position 2,301 of record NZ_JABACJ020000052.1, on the reverse strand, counting down.
ACTTGCAGAAGGCTTATCTACTGGTACAGGGAAATAGGGACGAGGCTAGTCTAAAGACGTTTGAGAAGTCATTTTATAACAGAATGATTCTGACATATCAGAATAAGGAAGAGCGGGCAATCTGGACCAAAAAGCAGTTTCAAAGACTGGAAGAACTGAAAACGACGGTGCTGGAACTGGACAGGCTTCTTTCCTATGCTCTGGTGTTAAAAAACAGGGAATGGCTTACAGCAGAGGATGTAGAAGCATATCAGCCGGTCCCATTTGAATCTCCGGCAGAAATTTACAATCGTATCCGCAATGCAATCTGCCAGGGTGATAAGGAAGGGCTTAAGAAAGGCGGGGAGGCTTTCCTTATATACATGCAGCAGGGACATTTTGAGGTAGAAGATATCCGAAGGGCGTTCGTAAAGAGTTATTATCTGATCGGAGATACACTTCAAGAGATAGACCGCTCATTATATAATCATTTGAAAGCATCTAATCTCCTGCGTAATATTGAGTCAGCAGTGACTTGGCATGAATTAGAAAATGCATATAGGGATGTCATTCAAGTGATTACCGGGGCAAAAGTAAAGCGGGAGGATATCAGCAATTATATTATCAAACGAGCTATCAATTATATCCGCGAACACTACCAGGAGGGCATTACCCAGGAGGAGGTATCCCGGGAACTTGAAATTACCCCAGAATATTTGAGTACACTTTTCAACCGGGAGATGGGAATCAATTTTTCCACCTTTTTGAAGCAGTTCCGTATGAGTCATGCGAAGCGGCTCTTAAAAGGGACAGATATGAAAATCTATGAAATCGCAAAGGCGGCAGGCTATAGCGACCCGAAGTATTTCCAGCGGGTTTTTAAGGAGGAAATCGGAGTATCTCCGGGAGAATATCGACAGATGAACTAGGAGGAAAGATATGAAAAGGTTAAAAAATAAGGCTTGGGTTCTGTTCATCCTCTGTATTCTCTTGCTGTCGGGGGGCTGCGCTGCTAGTGAAGACAAGACAAAGAAGGATATGAAGCAGAGAGAGAAACTTCTGCTTTGGTCTTATTATGAGACGGATAATCAGAAGAATGCTATGGACGATTTGATGAAAGGCTTTAATGAGTCACAGGAGTCCTATCATCTGACATGGGAATATCACGGTCCGGTAACGGAGTTCAACAAGCGTCTGGCAATTGCGATTACCCAGGACCAGCTTCCAGATATGGTAATCATGGATAATCCAGATATTCCTTCCTATATCAAAATGGATAAGTTCGAGGATATTACGGAGGCTGTGGAAAGGATCGAAGACTTGGACCAGTACTTTCCAAGTGCGATGGAGTCGGTGGAGTACGGTGGCAGATATTACGGTTTTCCCTTCTGTTGTAATAATGTGGGATTGATCTACAATAAGGATGTTCTAAAAGAGTCTGGGGAATCTGTTCCAAAGACATGGGAGGAATTGGCACAGACTGCTAAAAAGCTGACCAGGCCGGGCCGGTATGGTTTTGCCATGTCGGCCATCGGAGGGGAGCAGGGGGCATTTCAGTTCACTAATTTTATGCTGTCGGCAGGGGATGATCTGGATCAGGCAGGAGGGGAAGGGACTCTGAAGGCGTTTACGTATATACAGGATATGGTGGAGCAGGGTATCATGTCTCGTGAATGTGTGAACTGGTCTCAGAATGATGTCGCAAGGAAATTTATTGCAGGAGAATGTGCCATGATGGAAAATGGTCCGTGGGTCTTTCCGGCATTGGATGAGGCAGGAGTGAATTATGGGATTGCAGTATTTCCATCTGACCAAAGGACGGTGGGTGTTATGGGAGGAGAAGATATTGCTGTTCTAAAGGGGAAAAATGTAGAGGGAAGCATTGCATTTTTGGAATACTATAGTCAGATTGATACCATGCTGAATATTAACTTAAGGGCGAATTCTCTTCCCCCCAGAAAGGATGTAGCGAAATTATTCTTAAAGGCCAAACCAGAATATCAGGTGATTCTATCTCAGATGGATACCTGCATATCCCGAACAGGATTTGAGGATTGGTCTAAGCTTTCAGAACTGCTGTCCAAGGGTCAGTATGAGATCATGACAGGTGAGAGCACTCCTCAGGAGGTCTGCGGGAAAATCAGACAGGAAATGAAAAACTAAAGGTGGAAAAAATTTGAACAGGGTGGAAATTCAGTTGAAGAATTTCCACCCTGTTTAATTATGGGTCGGATAGACCCTGTTGAGTACGTTGGAGTTTCTCAGCAGAGAAACGGAAACGTGCGAAATATAAACCACCCGCTATGCGGGTGCGCGACGTTT
>NZ_JABACJ020000051.1 GCF_012524165.2 Faecalicatena faecalis | reverse complement strand
TGCTTGGTTATGCCCTCGACCTATTAGTAACAGTCAGCTCCATGCATTACTGCACTTCCACCTCTGCCCTATCTACCTCGTCGTCTTCAAGGGGTCTTACTAACTTGACGTTATGGGATATCTCATCTTGAGGGGGGCTTCACGCTTAGATGCCTTCAGCGTTTATCCCTTCCCGGCTTGGCTACTCTGCTATGCTCTTGGCAGAACAACAGATTCACCAGCGGCCAGTCCATCCCGGTCCTCTCGTACTAAGGACAGCTCCTCTCAAATATCCTACGCCCACGCCGGATAGGGACCGAACTGTCTCACGACGTTCTGAACCCAGCTCGCGTACCGCTTTAATGGGCGAACAGCCCAACCCTTGGGACCTACTTCAGCCCCAGGATGCGATGAGCCGACATCGAGGTGCCAAACCACTCCGTCGATGTGAACTCTTGGGAGTGATAAGCCTGTTATCCCCAGGGTAGCTTTTATCCGTTGAGCGATGGCAATCCCACTTTATACCACCGGATCACTAAGTCCTACTTTCGTACCTGCTCCACCCGTCGGTGTCGCAGTCAAGCCTTCTTATGCCTTTGCACTCTGCGAATGGTTTCCAACCATTCTGAGAAGACCTTTGAGCGCCTCCGATACCCTTTCGGAGGCGACCGCCCCAGTCAAACTCCCCACCTGACATTGTCCCCCGGCCGGATCACGGCCGATGGTTAGAAACCCAGTACTGCAAGGGTGGTATCCCAACAGTGGCTCCACAACGACTGGCGTCATTGCTTCAAAGCCTCCCACCTATCCTGTACATGCAATACCGAATCCCAGTATCAAGCTGGAGTAAAGCTCCATGGGGTCTTTCCGTCCTGGCGCAGGTAACCAGCATCTTCACTGGTATTTCAATTTCACCGGGTGCATTGTTGAGACAGTGCCCAAATCATTACGCCTTTCGTGCGGGTCGGAACTTACCCGACAAGGAATTTCGCTACCTTAGGACCGTTATAGTTACGGCCGCCGTTTACTGGGGCTTAAGTTCAAAGCTTCGCTTGCGCTAACCTCTCCCCTTAACCTTCCAGCACCGGGCAGGCGTCAGCCCATATACCTCACCTTTCGGTTTTGCATAGACCTGTGTTTTTGCTAAACAGTTGCTTGGGCCAATTCTCTGCGGCCACCTTGCGGTGGCACCCCTTCTCCCGAAGTTACGGGGTCATTTTGCCGAGTTCCTTAACAATGCTTCTCCCGTCGGCCTTAGGATTCTCTCCTCATCCACCTGTGTCGGTTTACGGTACGGGTTTTGATTGAACAATAGCGGCTTTTCTTGGCAGCTAGCTCACACACTTCGCTACTAATAGTTCGCTCCGCATCACGTCTTCGGATTGCACACCGGATTTGCCTGATGTACCCCTACCTCGCTTGCCCCGGGCATTCCATTCCCGGGATGTGCTCTCTCTCTGCGTCCCCACAGTTCTGTCAATCAAAAGTACAGGAATTTCAACCTGTTGTCCATCGACTACGTCTTTCGACCTCGCCTTAGGCCCCGACTTACCCAGAGCAGATCAGCTTTACTCTGGAAACCTTAGATATTCGGCCGGAAGGATTCTCACCTTCCTCTCGCTACTCATTCCGGCATTCTCTCTTCTTAACGCTCCACTGCTCCTTACGGTACAGCTTCGCCGCTGTTAAGAATGCTCCTCTACCAATTGACATTCATCAATTCCTAAGCTTCGGTAGTGTGTTTCAGCCCCGGACATTTTCGGCGCAGGACCTCTCGACTAGTGAGCTATTACGCACTCTTTTAATGGATGGCTGCTTCTGAGCCAACATCCTAGTTGTCTTCGAAATCCCACATCCTTTTCCACTTAACACACATTTTGGGACCTTAGCCGTAGGTCTGGGCTCTTTCCCTTTTGACCACCCAACTTATCTCGGACAGTCTGACTCCCATACATCATCTACACGGCATTCGGAGTTTGATATTCTTTGGTAAGCTTTGACGCCCCCTAGGAAATTCAGTGCTCTACCTCCGCAAGACTTGAGTATGAGGCTAGCCCTAAAGCTATTTCGAGGAGAACCAGCTATCTCCGGGTTCGATTGGAATTTCTCCCCTATCCACACCTCATCCCCACCCTTTTCAACGGATGTGGGTTCGGTCCTCCATCGCCTTTTACGGCGACTTCAACCTGGACATGGATAGATCACCCGGTTTCGGGTCTACTCCGACTGACTATGGCGCCCTATTCAGACTTGGTTTCCCTTCGGCTCCGCACCTTGAGTGCTTAACCTCGCCAGCCAGCGTAACTCGCCGGACCGTTCTACAAAAAGTACGCGGTTGCGCATGTAAAGCGCTTCCACAGCTTGTAAACATATGGTTTCAGGTTCTCTTTCACTCCCCTCCCGGGGTCCTTTTCACCTTTCCTTCACAGTACTATGCGCTATCGGTCACTAAGGAGTATTTAGCCTTACGGGGTGGTCCCCGCACGTTCCCACAAGGTTTCTCGTGTCTCGTGGTACTCTGGATACCGCCATGTCGTCTTGTCTTTCGCTTACGGGGCTTTCACCCTCTCTGGCTGGCTTTCCCAAAACCATTCTGCTAGACTTGACGAATCAATTCTGCGGTCCGAACCCCAGGGTGCACGCACCCTGGTTTGGGCTCTTTCCATTTCGCTCGCCGCTACTTTGGAAATCACATGTTGTTTTCTCTTCCTCCGGCTACTTAGATGTTTCAGTTCACCGGGTTCCCCACACACAGTTATGGATTGGCTGTGTGCTGACTGAGGTTTGCTCAGCCGGGTTTCCCCATTCAGAAATCTCCGGATCAAAGGGTATTTGCCCCTCCCCGAAGCTTTTCGCAGCTTATCACGTCTTTCATCGGCTCTTAGTGCCAAGGCATCCACCATACGCTCTTATTAGCATAACCAAC
>NZ_JABACJ020000050.1 GCF_012524165.2 Faecalicatena faecalis | reverse complement strand
AATAATAACAATTATTTGGTGTTACTTACATGGAGGATCATCGATGCCTAGTAGAACCGTGGAGACAACAAATGTATCTAAGACTGAAAGAACATTAAAAAAGAAGTTACTAATATATGCACATTATTATGTACCAGACGTAGCATCCACTGGACAGCTCCTGAAAGAGTTGGCAGAGGGATTGCTTGATAAATTTGAAGTAACGGTTATCTGTGTGGTTCCTTCTTATTGCGGCACTATAGACGATAAATATAAAAAACATAAGTATTTTCGCGAATATATAGACGGTGTAAATGTGTTACGCGTCAGAGTCCCAGAGTTTAAAAAGACTAATAAAATGAGTCGGATACGGAATATAACCAGCTATTTTATTAGAGCGATGATTGCTACCTTTAAAGTTGGGAGATTTGATTATATTTTCTCGATATCACAACCTCCAATTTTAGGTGGATTGTTAGGGGTATGGGGGAAATGGATCAAACATGCCAAATATATATATAACATTCAAGATTTTAATCCTGAACAAATTGTTGCTATCAAATATAGCAATAGTAAATTATTGATTAAATTATTAATGCAGTTGGATAAATTTAGCTGTAGAAAAGCGGATAAAGTAATTACCGTAGGACGCGATCTGATGGAAACGTTGGAAAACCGTTTTCATAACAACAATAAAAAAAATAATCATTTGCCTACTATGGTTTTAATTAATAATTGGATTGATGAAGAGCGTATTTATCCGTTGCCTAAAAACCATAAAAAGGTCTTGGAATTCAAGAAAAAGTATGGCTTAGAAAATAAATTTGTAATTATGTATTCGGGAAATTTAGGGAATTACTATGACCTTCTGAATATTATGAAAGTTATTGAAAAATTTAAGCCCAAAACAAAAACGCCTCCTTCTCAACAGTATCCAAATGGACAGGAAGTAGTTTTTGTTTTTGTTGGGGCCGGCGGAATGATGCAAAAGATGATGGATTATAAAGAAACACACCGTATGGATAATGTGGTTTTTATACCTTATCAAGATAAGGCTGAAATCATATATAGTCTCAATGCGGGCGATGTCCATTGGTGCATAAATGCTAAAGGGATTAAAGGGGTTAGTTGTCCAAGTAAATATTACGGAATTGCGGCGGTAGCTAAACCAATACTGGGTGTTTTAGAAAATGGCTCCGAAATTCGCTGTTTAATAGAAGAATCCAGGGGAGGCTTATGTTGTGAACCTAAAAATTATAACAAAATCGAAGAGAATCTACGTTTCTTTATAGATCATGCCCAAAGTACGGAATGTATTGAAATGGGATTGAGAGGATATAAGTATTTACTTGCCCATTTAACAAAAGATATCAGCATCAAGAAATATGAAGAGGAGATATTAACATGTTAGCCCATGTTTTTATATGACAAGAACTCTTTCAAATGGGAGTGCTACTACAATTTGAGGAGATAAAATAAATGAACAGTAACTGGTTTAAGATTGCTCTTAAAGCGACAAAAGTTGAATATGGTAAAAGTCTATTGTTAAAAGGAATGCCGATCATCTTCAATCAAAAAGGTGCACGCCTCAAACTTGGAAATCATGTAACAATAAAAAGCAGTTTTCTATCTAATTTAGTTGGTCTTTATAGCCGCACTGTTATAGTGACACGTACTAGAGATGCAGAGATATTGATTGGTGATAATGTTGGAATATCTGGTGCAACAATATATGCACGCAAAAAAATAACTATTGGTGACAATACGTGTATTGGTGGTAACTCTAAGATATTAGACAATGATTTTCACCCTATTGAAATAGAAGATCGGATAAAGTTGCTGCAAGAGAATCGAGTAGGAGATACTAATCTAATTCCAGCCAAGGAAATCTACATAGGAAAGAACTGCTTTATTGGTTGTAATACAATCATTTTGAAGGGAACCATACTTGGTAATGGTTGTGTAGTAGGAGCGGGCGCAGTAGTTACAGGAAGATTTGAAGATAATACCGTTATAGCTGGAAATCCAGCTAGAATCATAAAAAGGCTCCCTCCCTCCCAAATACAATAAGGGGATTCACAAAACTGTTAGTAGAATAATAGAAAATTTAAATAAGGAAAATAGTATGGATAAAAAAAGAATATGCTTCATTGCACAGTTTCCGCCACCAATCCATGGCCTTTCAAAAGCAGTTGAAACTGCATATAATTCAAAGCTTAAACATGAATTTTTATTTGAAAAAGTTGATATTTCCAATAACAAAAAGATTTTAAAAACACTTTGGTCAATTAGCAGAAGTAACGCTGACTTGTTCTACTTTACTATTAGTCAGACAAAAGGGGGGAATCTCAGGGACCTTTTTATTTTCAAACTCCTTCAGATACAGAACAAAAGGTGTCTTATACATTTACATGGTGGATATTATCGTAAGCTGATTGAAAATGATATGAAGAATTGGCAACGTAAAGCTAATTATAAAGCTGTAAGTAAATTGGCTGGTGCAATTGTACTTGGTAAATCTTTAAAGCCAATTTTTAATGGGCTACTGCCAGATGAAAAAATCCATATCGTTCCTAATTGTATAGACAATGAATGTCTTTTAAGTAAAGAAGACTTTGAAAAAAAGCTGGAATCCTCATCGAAGAGGAGGATAAAACAAGTCCTTTATCTATCAAACTTCATTCATTCAAAAGGATATCCTGAGGTTCTAAAAATGGCGTTATTTGAGAAGACACGTATTGCGTCTGGTCAGGAAAAATGTCTGCATTTTCATTTCGCAGGTAAGTTTTTTGAAGAAACAGAAGAGAAATTCTTTTTCAATTATATTAAAGAGAATAATTTAGATGAACTTGTAACATATCATGGTGTAGTTATTGGTTTAAAAAAGGGAGAACTCCTGAAAAAGTGTGACATTTTTACTTTGCCTACTAGATATCCAAATGAGGGACAGCCCATCAGCATTTTAGAAGCAATGGGAAATGGATTACTTGTTTTAACCACTGATCATGCTGGTATACCAGATATTGTTGAAGACGGAGTGACTGGGATAATAGTTAAATCAGATCAGGATATTCAACAGAAGTTGGAACAGATACTATGTGTTGATACTAGTTTAGTGGTCAGAAGAGCATTTGAAATGGTGAATTCTAAATTTAATAGTCGTACATATGC
>NZ_JABACJ020000005.1 GCF_012524165.2 Faecalicatena faecalis | reverse complement strand
TTTGTATAACAAACGTCGCGCACCCGCATAGCGGGTGGTTTATATTTCGCACGTTTCCGTTTCTCTGCTGAGAAACTCCAACGTACTCAACAGGGTCTATCCGACCCATAATGAAAAGAGGCATCCTAAAGGGATAACCCTTATGGACGCCTCAAATTCTATGAACTTTATATTGCTTCGATCTTATACTACTCCCTGTGCCATCATTGCATCTACGACCTTCTCAAAACCTGCGATATTGGCACCTACAACGTAATTGCCTTTCACATCGTATCTCTCTGCTGCATCTGCCATATTGTGGCAGATATCCACCATGATGCGCTGTAATCTGTTATCTACTTCTTCGAAGGACCAGCTTAATCTTTCACTGTTCTGTGACATCTCAAGTGCAGATGTCGCAACGCCGCCGGCATTTGCTGCCTTACCAGGTGCGAACAGCACTCCATTCGCCTGCAGATATTCTGTCGCCTCAAGCGTAGTAGGCATATTAGCTCCCTCTGCTACTGCAATACAGCCATTAGCGACCAGTGCCTTGGCATCATCCAGAAGCAGTTCGTTCTGTGTCGCACATGGCAGGGCAATGTCGACCTTAACAGACCATACGCCTCTTCCCTCATGGTATTCTGAGTTCGGACGATACATCTTATATTCTGTCAGTCTTGCACGTCTGATTTCTTTGATTTCCTTTAATGCCTCTACATCGATTCCGTCCGGATCATATACCCAGCCATTAGAATCACTGACGGTCACAACCTTAGCTCCTAACTGCTGTGCCTTCTGTGTCGCATAGATGGCAACATTACCAGATCCAGAAACTGCCACGGTCTTACCTGCAAGTTCAATTCCGTTCATCTTGAGCATCTCCTGTGTCAGGTATAGAACGCCATATCCAGTCGCTTCTGTACGCGCTAAGGAACCGCCGTAGCTTAATCCCTTACCTGTCAGAACACCTTCTGAGAGACCGCGGATTCTCTTATACTGACCATACATATAACCAATCTCTCTGGCACCAGTTCCGATGTCACCTGCCGGAACGTCTGTATCTGCTCCAATATATTTACATAATTCTGTCATAAAGCTCTGGCAGAACGCCATGACTTCTCTATCTGACTTTCCTTTCGGATCAAAATCAGATCCACCCTTTCCACCGCCGATTGGAAGCCCGGTCAGGGAATTCTTAAAGATCTGTTCAAATCCAAGGAACTTAATGATTCCAAGGTTCACAGATGGATGCAGACGAAGTCCTCCTTTGTATGGTCCGATCGCGCTGTTGAACTGTACACGGTATCCGGTATTTACCTGTACCTGGCCGTTATCATCTACCCACGGCACACGGAACTTTAACTGTCTCTCAGGCTCAACAAGTCTCTCCAGTAGCGCATCTCTGCGGTACTTTTCCTCGTTCGCCTCAACAACGACTCTCAGGGATTCCAGCACTTCTTTGACTGCCTGATGGAATTCAGGTTCTGCCGGGTTCTTCTTCACTACCAATTCAATCACTTCATCTACGTATGACATCTCTAATACCTCCTGAAATCAATAAAATCAAAAGAATTTATCTTCCTTTATTTACCTGCATTGTCTACTCGTATTATTTTAAAGACTAATTGCAGTTTTGTCAATGAAAAATTTCATATTTTTTATAACTTTATCACTTCACCCCAATAAATCTAACTCTTCATTTCTAATGTCACCTTCGTTTTCCTGTAATTCCACCCAGTATACAAACGTTTCTTTCCCATTTGGCATGTGGTTTTAATCCTTTAGTTTTCTTTTTACCATAACTACAATTTTCTTAATTTTGCAAGAATTCATTTTTCATTATTCATTTCGTCCTATTTTATATTCAATTTATAGAAGCAGGCCTAGGACGAGTGAAGCCTCTTTTGAAGTACAATGAATTTCACTTGCGAAACTTGCATGAGGAGAACTTTTCTATAATAACAAAGGGATATCATGAACGCAAATCCATGATATCCCTTTATATTCCCATATTTTTAATAACTCTCGTCTCCTAGCGTCCCATGAAATTCCAGAAACGGTCCTTGATCTCAGTAAAATGAAATGGCAGTTCTTCTCTTTTTTCCTGATATACCGTTGTCAGGAAATCAATCACATAAAGGATAATCAATACAGCTCCTGCAATTCTGCCAATATGAAATGGTATCGCATTGACGATCCGTTCTACGAACCCATGAAGTACTCCGAATAAGATCACCGTATATAACCCCCAGGCAAGAGTACTCTCCAGGCAGAGAATTCCCTTATAATTGAAGGGCTTGTCCGTATAATCCCACCAAATCTCTCCAAACAGCCGCTCCATGATCCTGGCCGTAGCCCATTCAATCGCAGTAGCAAGAACCGCACCCAGGAAGAATAGAAGTACCCTGTTATGACTGTACGGACTTAACAGGAAGTATACTGTCAGTGCACCCACACCATAAATAGGACAAATAGGGCCTCTTGAAAACCCACGGTTCGTCCATTTTCTGTTGCAGATCGACATATAGATAGATTCTACTACCCATCCAAGGATACTATATGTAAGGAACCAAAGCACCACATGGTATATGTCTTTTCCTAAAATAATCTTGTCCCACATTCTAATCACTCCGTCTTATCTTTCTATCTGTCAGCTTACATGAAATATCATACCACAGCTTTTTCTTCATTTCTACGAACTTTGGAAAGTCTTAAACAAATCTTAAAACTTTAGGGAAATCCTGTCATTTACAAATTGTTATCCCTCTTTATGAGCATAAAAATAGAGTGTTTTTCAACACTCTATTTATCTGCACATATTAATTATACTTGCGTTTTCTAGCAGCTTCAGATTTTTTCTTACGTCTTACGCTTGGCTTCTCATAGTGTTCTCTTTTGCGAATCTCCTGCTGAATGCCAGCTTTTGCACAGTTTCTTTTGAATCTGCGTAAAGCGCTATCTAACGTCTCGTTTTCTTTAACGATTACATTTGACATAGTCTCACACCTAACCTCCCCTCCAGCCTTGTATTGTGCATCATACGACTGTTCGGGTATATTTATTGCACTACAAAAGATTATACCATATTTTCGATAAACGTCAACCATTTCTGCGAAAAAAACTAAGAAAGTTGTCCTTCCAGTGTCTCCTTTGCTTTCCCCAGCGCATCTTTGATGCCTGCCGGGTTCTTTCCACCGGCCTGTGCCATATTCGGGCGTCCGCCTCCGCCTCCGCCTACCAGTCCGGCAATTGCTTTGACAAGGTTCCCTGCATGTGCGCCCTGCTTCATAGCTGCTTCTGTGGCGGTTACCATAAGACTCACTTTACCGTCATTACCGGATGCCAGAACAACGACCCCTTCTCCCAGCTTTTCTTTGAGCTGGTCACCGAGATCACGCAGGCCGTTCATATCAACGCCATCCACCTCTGCAGCCAGAAGCTTCACGCCTTTTACTTCCTGTACCTGATCCATGACATCGCCCATGGCATCCTGTGCCAGTTTGCTCTTTAAGCTCTCCACCTCTGAATGCAGCGCTTTATTTTCAGACATCATATGGCCAATCTTCTCTGCCAGATTCTCCGGTGTGGCCTTGAGAGCCTTAGCCGCCTCGTTCAGCCTCTGTTCCAGAGCATCGTAATATTTCAGAAGTCCCTTAGAGGTCAATGCCTCGATACGGCGCACTCCTGCTGCTACCCCTGTCTCGGACAAAATCTTAAGGGCCATGATCTCGCTGGTGTTCTTTACGTGAGTTCCGCCGCAGAATTCAATAGAGAATCCGCCCATATTTACAACGCGGACGATATCGCCGTATTTTTCACCGAACAGTGCCTGCGCGCCTGTCTTTCTTGCCTCCTCGATCGGCATGTTCTGTACCTCGACCGGAAGTCCCTTCGCAATATTCTCATTGACGATCTCTTCTACCTTTTTGAGTTCTTCAGGAGTCAATGCAGAGAAATGAGTAAAGTCAAAACGCAGTCTATCTTCGTTCACACTGGAACCAGCCTGCTCAACATGTGTTCCAAGTACGGTTCTTAAAGCTTTTTGAAGCAGATGAGTCGCACTGTGATTCCTTGCGGACAGAGCACGTTTCTCTTCATCTACTGCCAGTTCTGCCTGATCGCCTGTCTTAATCATGCCCTTTACGACCCGGCCGACATGACCGATTTTGCCGCCCAGAAGCTTGATTGTGTCTTCTACCTGGAATTCTCCTTCTGCCGTGCGAATCACTCCTGTATCGGCCTCCTGACCACCACTGGTCGCATAGAAAGGTGTCTCTTTCACAAAGATAGTGCCTTTCTCACCGTCTGACAGAGCATCCACAATCTCTGTCTCTGTTGTCAGAACGGTAATCTCTGATACACAGGTCAGATTCTCATATCCTACGAATGTACTTGTAATGCTTGGATCGATGGACTCGTATACGGTCACATCGGCTCCCATGTAGTTCGTCACACCGCGTGCTGCTCTTGCAGTCTGACGCTGTACCTCCATGGCTGCGTGGAATCCTTCTTCATCCACATCCATTCCCTTCTCTTCCAAAATCTCCTTAGTAAGGTCGATCGGGAATCCATAGGTATCATATAACCGGAATGTCTCGTCGCCGGACAGGGTCTTAGTCCCCTTCTCTTCCATCTCTTTGATCATATCGGATAAAATTCCCAGTCCCTGATCGATCGTCTTATTGAACTGTTCCTCTTCCTTTGCAATTACATTTAAAATAAAGTCCTTCTTTTCCTCCAGCTCTGGATATCCATCCTTAGAACCTTCGATGACAGTCAGTGCCAGCTCCGGCAGGAAATTACCTTCAATATTCAACAGTCTTCCGTGACGGCATGCTCTTCTTAACAGACGGCGCAGCACATATCCGCGACCTTCATTAGAAGGCATGATGCCATCAGAAATCATGAATGTAACGGAACGAATATGGTCCGTGATGACACGGATAGAAACATCCGTATTCTCGTCTTTCCCATATTCCACCTTTGCAAGACGGCACACATGGTCGCGGAGGGCTTTGATGGTATCCACATCAAAAATAGAATCCACATCCTGCACAACAGATGCCAGTCTCTCCAGGCCCATCCCTGTATCAATATTCTTCTGCTCCAGCTCTTCATAATGGCCCTTCCCATCATTATCGAACTGGGTAAATACGTTATTCCAGATCTCCATATAACGGTCGCATTCACAGCCTACTGTACAATCTTCTCTTCCACATCCGTACTTTTCGCCCCTGTCATAGTAGATTTCAGAGCACGGACCGCATGGGCCGGAACCATGTTCCCAAAAATTATCTTCCTTGCCGAACTTAAAAATACGTTCCGCCGGAATTCCCATCTTCTTATTCCAGATCTCAAATGCTTCGTCATCCTCCAGATAGACAGACGGATATAATCTGTCCGGGTCAAGGCCCACCACTTCTGTCAAAAATTCCCATGACCATGCGATTGCCTCTTCCTTAAAATAATCACCGAATGAGAAATTACCCAGCATCTCAAAAAATGTACCGTGGCGTGCAGTCTTACCTACATTCTCGATATCGCCTGTACGGATACACTTCTGGCAAGTCGTCACTCTCTTGCGCGGCGGGATCTCCTGGCCTGTAAAATAAGGCTTGAGCGGAGCCATTCCTGAATTGATGAGCAGAAGGCTCTTGTCATTGTGCGGCACCAGAGAAAAACTCTTCATTGCCAGGTGTCCTTTGCTCTCAAAGAACTCCAAAAACATCTTTCTTAATTGATTCACTCCATATGGTTGCATAACCTCGTCCTCCCGGTTTCTTTATCTAAAGCAGACCAACCTTGCCTGCTCTATGTTGTATCTGACACGTCCCTTAAACACCTGGCCGGTGTTCAGGGTCCGATATGCATATATAGTCAACAGAAACAGAGTGGATATTCATCCACTCTGCGTGTCTAACCTATCATACCATAGCTGTAACGGTTTTTCAAATACTATTTGCGCATATCTATAGGCGCAAACTACTACGATTTTATTATTTCAATTCAATCTCAGCCAATTCTTCCGGCGGAATATTCTTTGTTGAATTCTTCACATAATTTGTAAGTGCCTTTTTCGCCTTCGCCACCGGGATATTCGTACCTGCTCCTGCAATACATCCGCCCGGACATCCCATACCTTCGATCAGACATCCATTCATCCGGCCGGCCTTTGCCAGAGTCAGGATCTTTTTACATTCTGCAAGTCCTTCCGCATGTTCGATATTGACTTCCACTCCTGGATAATACTCATTGACACACTTTTCAATCGCCTCTGCAACACCACCAGCGCACGCATATCCACGGCCCGCTCCTGTCGCATCATGGAAGGAGGATTCTGCGGAATACTTCGTCAGGTCGATTTCCTTTGCATCGAACATTGCCTGGAGTTCCTCATATGTAACAACAAAGTCTACATCACTTCGCACCGTCCTTCTGGAAGCCTCCAGCTTCTTCGCAGCACAAGGCCCAATGAAGACAACTCTCGCATTCGGATGTTCCTTTTTGATCGTACGTGCCGTTGCCACCATAGGGGTCAGTTCCTCTGAAATCTGATCGATCAGATCCGGGAAGAACTTCTTCGCCATCATCGCCCAGGATGGACAGCAGGAAGTCAAAAGAAACGGCAGTTCACCAGAAACTACTTTTTCCACATAGTGATGCGCCTCTGAAATTGCTCCGATATCTGCTCCTAAGGCAACCTCATATACTTCTGAAAAGCCGAGTTCCTGCAGGGCCGCCTTGATATTTCTCGGTGTAATATTCTCGCCGAACTGCCCAACGAAAGCCGGTGCGATCTCTGCTACGATCTCGCCGCCCTCCTTGAGTGCGCGGGTCAACTGGAAAATCTGTGACTTATCAGAAATCGCACCGAACGGACAACTTACCATACACATACCGCAGGATACGCACTTCTCTGTATCAATATAGGCTCTGCCATGCTTATCGGAAACGATGGCGCCCACGCCGCAGGCATTCTTACAAGGTCTTTCCTTCTTAGTGATCGCATCATAAGGACAGACAGATTTACATTTACCACACTTGATACACTTCTCCTGATCAATATAAGACTTTCCGTTCACCATGGAGATCGCACCTTTTGGACAGACCTCCTGGCATGGATGTGCCAGACATCCTTTACACATATTGCTGACCTCGTATTTGTTCTCCTCACAGCGTTCACACGCAGAAGGAATGACCTGCATAAGAGGCGGCTCATAGTATTTTTCAGAAATATTACTTGCTTCTACTCCGGCAGTCAGATGGACTGGCTTATTCTCCGGGCGCAGGGACAATCCCATTGCCAGTCTCAGTCTCTCTCTTACGATCGCGCGGGCACGATATGTACTCTCGCGGTACTGAACCTCGGTATCATCATTCACAATCTCATAAGGTATTGCTTCCATATCTGCTAACAACGTCTCCGCGTCAGCTTTAAATCCCAACTTTGCAACTTCTGTAAAAACGCGTCTTCGAATCGCTCTGACAGGCGTCTGCAGTCCTCTCATCATAGGTCATCTTCCTCCTGAATTCTCTTAAAAAACGGCACTTTGTCCGCTTCCTCTTACTTTGCATTACCACTATACCGTTTTGTTAAAAAATAGTCAATACCGTTCCTTGTACAAAAAAAGGTACATTCCAGCCTACTTTCCCTGGAGCAGCTTCTGCGCATAATAGACGGACTGCATAGCATCCTTCCCATAAAAATCTGCTCCGATCATATCCGCATATTCCTGGTTCAAAACTGCGCCCCCGACCATCACCTTACAGTCCGGTGCCTGCTTTTTTAACTGCCGGATTGTCTCTTCCATACTGACTACCGTTGTCGTCATCAGGGCGCTCAAGCCCACCAGACGGATGTTTTCCTTTAATACGGTCTCCACGATCAACTCAGGAGGCACATCCTTCCCCAGATCCACCACCTCAAAGCTGTAATTTTCCAGAAGCACTTTCACGATATTCTTCCCGATATCATGGATATCTCCTTTGACTGTCGCGAGTACGACCTTTTCCTTCTTTTCGACCTCACTGCCGCTGGCAGCCAGAATGTCTTTCAGGACCGAAAATGCCGCCTTTGCTGCCTCCGCACTCATCAAAAGCTGTGGCAGGAATACAGTTCCCGTCTCAAAGCCTTTTCCGACATGGTCCAAAGCCGGAATCAGATACTCATTGATGATATCTAAGGGTGCCTTTGTCTTAGCCAGCTCCATAGTAATGCGGTGCGCATCTTCCTTCAGACCCTTTTCGATTGCAGTGTCAAGCTGCATCTGGCTGCCTGCAGCGCCTGTTGCACTTGGAGCGGCAGGCGCTGCCCCCGCATACTGGGCAATATAATGCTCACAGTTCTGATCCAGATTCATCAGTGCATGAAATGCATAATAGGACTTCATCATCTCCTCCGAGGACGGATTGATGATTCCTGCGCTTAAACCATTCTGCATCGCCATCGTGTAGAATGCAGCGTTGATGACCGGACGGCTGGGCAGTCCAAAGGATATATTAGATACTCCCAGTACAGTGTGAACCCCCAGTTCTTCCCGCACTCTTTTTAAGGCTTCGAGAGTGACCCTCGCTCCATCCGGCTCGGAACTGATTGTCATACACAAAACGTCGATCACGATATCCTTCTTCTGGATTCCGTACTTCGCAGCTTCTGCAATGATTTGTTCTGCAATCTTCACCCTGCCGTCAGCTGTTTCAGGGATTCCCTTTTCATCCAATGTAAGCCCGATCACGACACCACCGTATTTTTGAAGAAGTGGGAAGACAGCATCCATGGACTCCTGTTTGCCGCTGACGGAGTTCACCATCGCTTTTCCATTATAAATGCGAAGTGCAGCCTCCATCGCATTCACGTCCACCGTATCGATCTGCAGCGGAAGATTTGTCACGCTCTGCAGCTCGGTCACCACCTCGCGCATCATGGCTGTCTCGTCAATATCCGGGAGCCCCACATTCACATCCAGGATATGTGCTCCCTTGTCCTGCTGCGTGATTCCCTCCCTCAGAATGTAATCCAGGTCATGCTCCTTTAGAGCCTGCTTGAACTTTTTCTTGCCTGTAGGATTGATCCGTTCTCCAATGATCTTAGATCCCTCTCCTAAGCACACGGCCTGTCCATAGGAAGACACCATGGTCCATTCTTTTGGCTCCAGGGGTTTGATCTTTATCCCACGGCAGAGTTTGATCATCGCATGGATATGTTCCGGTGTGGTGCCGCAGCAGCCGCCAATCACAGCAGCGCCCTTCCTGACGATTTCCTGCATCACAAAAGCAAACTCTTCCGGAGAGACATCATATACAGTCTCGCCATCCACCTGCTTCGGAAGCCCTGCGTTCGGCTTCACTATGATTGGGAGGGAAGAATATTTCAAGATTTCCTCCAGGATGGGAAGCATCTGCCTGGGCCCGAGTCCACAGTTGATTCCCATCGCATCCACGCGCAGTCCCTCCAGCAGAGCGGTCACTGCAGGAACATCCGCACCTGTCAAAAGCTTCCCCCGTTCATCAAAAATCGTTGTTACGAACACGGGAAGATCCGTGTTCTCCTTCGCCGCAAGCACTGCCGCCTTCAACTCATAGGTATCACTCATCGTCTCAATATGAATCAGGTCGGCTCCTGCCTCCTCTCCATATTTGACCACCTCCCGAAAGGCCTGGTAAGCTTCCTCAAAATCCAGATCTCCCATAGGCTTTAACAGCTTTCCTGTGGGGCCGATATCCAGCGCCGTATAAATCCTGCGTCCGTTAGTCTCTGCCCGTCTGGCCGCCTCTTTCACATGGCCGACTGCCACAGTAACGATGTCTTTCAATGAGCACGACTTGTCATGGAACTTTAGAGCATTGGCCCCGAACGTATTCGCCAGGACAATATCACTTCCAGCTTCAATATACTTCCTGTGAATTTCAATTACAGTCTCCGGGTGGGTCATATTCCAGGTCTCCGGCAGCTCCCCCGGCTTCAATCCTTCTGCTTGCAGCAGTGTTCCCATACCGCCATCAAAAAACAGCAGTTCTTTTCCTAATCTGTCTAAAATCATATTCTGTCCTTTCTGCTTATGTCACCGGGACATTCCTTCTGTAGATACAATCTTTCTTATCACAGACCTCGCATCCCTTTGTATGACAGTTCTCTTTTGTCTTACTTGCACCGATTACGGCTGTTACAGATTTTGTTGGTGTCATCATATAACTGTCCGTCATCGTAAGCCCGATTGTCTTTGCACAATCCAGCATCCTCATCAGAGGCTCCTGGAAGCAGATATCGAAATCCCCATACCCCGGACTAAATCTGGGCCGCAGATAGAGTCCTTCCTGTCCAAGTATCCTTCCGATCTCTGCCTGGCATTCGTCGCAGTACTCCTCCAGCACCGCTGCCGCGCATGCCTGTAATACAACCGCTGCCGCCATGTCAGTCAGTGAAGTCCGTGTAATCAATCGGTCCACGGCCGTGCCCAGTGTAGCACCGAATAAAACGATTCCGCTGCACCCTCTTAAATTCCTGCCCAAGCTTTTGCTCTGCACCTCTGTCTCCCCGATTTTAAGCCGGTCGTCCGCTATCTGTTGAAAATCAAAGATGCGATAGATGGATCTCTTGTCCGCCGCATCCTCCAGATTCCGAAAGGAATCTGAAATCAGCGCAAGAGTCTTTTCATCTACCGCATGCTTTCCATACCCCAGATAGCGGATGGCTTCCTTTGTCATCTGATCCATCTGTTATAGCTCCTAGCATTTAATAATTTCTGACAAGTTGTCCATGATCGCTTTTGCAACCTCTGGTTTATTCATGGAATAAATATGAATATTCTTTACACCATTTGCAAGCAGGTCAATGATCTGGTCCGTCGCATATGCAATACCAGCCTGCTGCATCGCCTCCGGGCAGTCTCCGAACCGGTCCAGAATCGCCTGAAACCTTCTTGGGAATACTGTCCCTGATAATTCACAGCTTCTCTTCATCTGCTTTGCGCTTGTAATCGGCATGATTCCCGGCAGGACCGGAACCGTGATTCCTGCTTCACGGATACGGTATAAGAAATTATAGTGGATGTCATTGTCAAAGAACATCTGAGTCGTCAGGAAGTCAACACCGCTGTCTACCTTCTGTTTTAAATACTTGATGTCATCTTCTTTATGCTCATTCTCCACATGCCCTTCCGGATAACATGCTGCACCGATGCAAAAATCTCCCGAATTACGAATCTCTTTAACAAGCTCATACGCATAATGGAATCTGTCCTCGGTCGGAAAACCCATATCTGCCGGAATATCTCCCCTGAGTGCCAGGATATTCTCGATTCCCAGCTCTTTCAGGTTCGCGATCACCATCCTTACTTCCTCCTTGGTAGAGGATGCGCAGGTCAGATGTGCCAGGCTCTCCACGCCTAAATCTTCCTTGATATGCTTTGCGATCTTCGCAGTATTCTTACTCGTTCCTCCGCCTGCACCATAGGTGACACTGATAAAATCAGGGGAAAGCCCTGCAATCTTATCGGTCGCAGCAAGGACCTTGTCAAATCCTGCATCTGTCTTCGGTGGGAACACTTCAAATGATATATGTATCCGGTCTTCTTTCAGTCTGTCTATAATCTTCATGCCTTCTTCTCCTGTGTATAATAGATAGCCAAAATCCCCTTCTTATTCTCCGATCAGGCTCTTATATAAATCGTCATACTGTCTTGCAGAATTCTTCCATGAGAAATCCATATTCATAGCTCGTTCTACAATTTTATTCCAGTCACGTTTCTTATCGTAATAGATACGTTCTGCATAACGGACGGTATTCAATACTTCCTGTGCATTATAATTGCAGAAGCTAAATCCCGTTCCGGTCTTTTCAAATTCATTATATGGCTCTACTGTATCCTTTAATCCTCCGGTCTCTCTTACGATCGGAATCGTTCCGTATCTAAGGCTCATCAACTGGCTCAGTCCACATGGTTCGAACAGAGACGGCATAAGGAATGCATCACATGACGCATAGATCTTATGAGATAGATCCTCTGAATAAAAGATATTCGCAGAAACCTTTCCTGAGTACTTCCATGCAAAATGACGGAACATGTTCTCGTATTTTGCTTCTCCTGTGCCAAGTACGACAATCTGTACCGCATCCTGGCAAAGGTCATCCATGATATAGTCTACAAGGTCAAATCCCTTTTGGTCAGTCAGTCTGGATACCATACCGATCATCATGATCTTCGGGTCCTTCTCCAGCCCGAGCTCTTCCTGAAGAGCAGCCTTGTTATATGGTTTGTTCTTTCTAAATGTGTCTACTGTAAATTTCTTGGCAATCCTGTTATCCTTAAATGGACAATATTCTTCGTAATCCAGTCCATTCACGATACCGGACAGATCGTTCGATCTTGCCTGCATCAATCCGTCAAGGCCTTCCCCAAAGAATGGAGTCTTGATCTCCTGGGCATAGGTCTGGCTGACAGTTGTCACTTTATCTGCATAAACGATTCCGCCCTTGAGCAGATTCGCGTCTTTGTATGCTTCCATCTTATCCGGTGCGAAATAGTAATCCGGCAGCCCTGTGATGCCCTGGACCGTCTTCGTATCCCATACGCCCTGGAACTTTAAGTTATGTATCGTCATCACGGTCTTGATACCACGATAATACTCTCCAAGATAACGGAAATTATCGAGGTAAACAGGAATCAGTCCAGTCTGCCAGTCATGACAGTGGATGAGTTCCGGACGGAATCCGATAACAGGGAGGATGCTCAATACTGCCTTTGAGAAGAATGCGAACTTCTCGATATTCCACTTGGGATCGCCATCATAAGGAGCGAATCCGCCGAAATAATACTCGTTATCGATAAAATAAAATGTAATATTGTCGTATACACACTTTAAAATACCGACATATTGGTCCACACCTGCGATATCCATATAAAAATGGTTCTCATATTCCAGCATGTCTTTCCATTTCTGGTTCATGCATGTATATTTGGGCAGGACAACTCTGACATCGTATTTTTTCTTGTCAAAATATTTGGGCAGTGAACCGACAACATCAGCCAATCCTCCTGTCTTGATAAAAGGTACACACTCGGATGATGCAAATAAAATATTTTTCATAAATAAACCCTCCCACTTTCCTCGAGTTATGTTCGAAGCATTATGCTATTGACTATTATACCTCATTTTTGAGGCAAAGGGAAGAATTATCTGTGTTTATACTCCAATTGGATCGTATCTGCAATCAATGCGATAAATTCAGAATTTGTCGGTTTTCCCTTTCCTGTGCTCACCGTATAACCAAACAGTTCATCCAGTGTATCTAACTTTCCGCGGTTCCATGCTACTTCAATTGCATGTCTGATCGCGCGTTCTACACGACTGGATGTTGTCTGATATTTCTTGGCTACTGTCGGATAAAGTACTTTTGTAATAGCATTTAGTACATCCATGTCTTCAACAGCCATCATAATTGCGTCTCTTAAATAATGGTATCCTTTGATGTGAGCGGGAATGCCGATCTCGTGAAGCATATTTGTGACACGATTTTCCAGGTCCTCTTCTCTGATGCCGGTACTTACGGATAATTCATCATTTTTCTTTTCGTGGTTTCGGAACACTTTTCTTACAGTTTTTATGCGATTCAACAACATCTCGTTATTAAAAGGTTTCATGATGTAGTAATTTGCGCCTTTGTTGAAAGCGTCTTCTGTAATTTTTTCCTGGCCAACTGCTGTTACGACAATAAAATCAGGGCGTTTTGTCATGGTTTTGTCTTGATTGATCTTTTCCATCACGGTCAGTCCGTCCATTTTCGGCATAATCAGATCAAGAAGAACCACGTCCGGCTGTTTGTTTTTGATGATTTGACACATCTCCTCACCATTTTTAGCCTTTCCCACCACATTCAGCTCCTTGTCCATGTTGATGATTTCTTCAAGTAAGTCCAAAATTCTTTCATTATCATCAGCGATGGCCACGTTTAAATGTTCCATAATCCCTCTCTCCTCTAAGGACCAGATCCAAGGAAACGCCACTCGATTATTATATCTGCCAATGATTGCAGAATCAAGGGGAATTTGTTTCTCTAATTCGACAAAGTCTGACTTGCAACATTGTCGAGCATATTTTCAATAAAAATGCCGTAGCCTTTTGTGGAATCCTGGACGAACACGTGCGTCACCGCTCCGATTAATTTTCCGTTCTGCAAAATAGGGCTTCCGCTCATTCCCTGTATGATTCCTCCGGTCTTTTCAAGGAGTTCGGGATCTGTCACTTGGATGACCAGTCCCTTGTTTGCCTCCCGTCCGGAATCGTCGATATCTGTCACCTGAATGCTGTATTCTTTGATTTCGTTGTCGACAAAGCAACGTATTGTCGCGTCGCCAATTTCTATCTCCTCTTTTGATGCAGTCTGCACTGGAATCTGTTCGGAAAACAGCTCATCGATCTTGTCGACTTTGCCATATATCCCTTCATCCGTATTTTTTTCAATGCTCCCGAGCTTATTATAGCCATTATAGACAATAATCCCTTCCATACTGCCCGGAATGCCATTCTCTCCCTTTTTGACTGAATGAATGCTCGTCTTGTACAGAGTTCCTTCTGCAATAGACAAAAGGACGTTCGTGTCCGTATCGTGTATTCCATGTCCCAGCGCCCCGAACTCACTATTCCCTGTCAAAAATGTGATAGTCCCCAGTCCCTGTACATTATCTCTGACCCAGATTCCCAGCTTATAGTCATCGGTGCCGCATTCCACAGGCTTTACCCGGACATCAATCATCTCATCCTCTCTGCGCAGCTTTAGGATGACATCCTCTCCATCCAGATCCTTCAGAGCTTCCATCAGTTCCTTCTTATTCGCAATCTTCTTCCCATTCAATCCGGTAATATAATCCCCGCATTTTACCAGATGGCCGGCCGGCTCATATTCGACTCCGTCCACACCCTTGATATGATCCGTATCAAGCACCATCACGCCGTCCGTCTCCATATAGATCCCGACCGGCATCCCGCCGAGCAGGACCGTGTCTTCACTGATCGTCTCTGTGCTGACCTCGGTCTGCTCCATGGCATCGGCCGCCGACCACCCGAAATATCCTGCTCCAAAGGCCAGAAAAGCAGCAGATATCATCACCATGATTTGTTTCTGCCAGCGTCTCTTCATGCATCCACACCCTTTCTATGCGCTTTCAGTTTTTCGAAAAGCATATTAATATAAAAGAAAAAAACGGGTACCAATTGGTATCCGTTTTTAGTATGTGTGCACATCGCTTTTTTCACTCTGGTATTATATTTCACGCTTTGCCATTTCTTTCATCTCAGCAGCACTTTCTAATATCTTACCGGTCACATTCGCACCGCCCAGAAGTCTTGCAAGCTCTTGAATGGATTCTGACTCTTCCAGACAGAAAATCTCTGTTTTAGTAATATTTTCCTTTGCCTCCTTCTGAATCAGGTAATGAGCATCTGCCATCGCTGCGATCTGAGGCAGATGGGTGATGCAGATCACCTGTCGGCTCCTGCCGATCACATGCATCTTCTCCGCGACCTTCCCGGCCGTGATCCCGCTGATTCCGGTATCGATCTCATCGAAGATCAAGGTCGGTGTTTCTTCCTTATCTGCCAGGACTGCCTTGATCGCCAGCATGATTCTGGAAAGCTCACCGCCGGAGGCCACGTTACTAAGTGGTTTCAAAGCCTCTCCCGGATTTGTGGAAATATAGAATTCGCCTTCGTCCTTTCCATTGGATGTGTAAGAATCCAGCTCATTCAGACGCAGCTCGAACTTTACATCCAGGAAATTCAGATCCTTGAGTCCCTGGGAGATTTCCTTTTCAAAAGAAATGCCTGCCTTTTTTCTAGCCTTGCTAAGTGCCAAGGAATACTTCTTTAACTCCTCTTCACATTTTATGAGATTTTTGTTCAGCTCTGCAATATAATTTTCATAATCTTTCAGTTCATTTAGTCTTTCCGTCTTTTGACGGCAGTATTCTTTAATTTCACTGACACCGCTTCCATATTTTGCCTTTAAATGGTTGAGCAGGTTCAACCGGCTTTCTGTCTCATAATATTCTTCCTCTGAGAACTCAAAGCTTTTTTCATATTCGGACAGTTCCCGGTTAAAATCATTCAGAAGGCTGTCGATCTCCACGAGCTGCTCATACAGCGTGGCTCCCTTGTCATCACATTCACTGACATCCTGAAATGCACGAATTGCCCGGCTGAGCAGGTCACTTGCATTGGCAGATGCAGATTCACTCGTGTACTGATAGGTCTCCGCAATTCCTTCCGTATAACGGCGGCTCTCTGTCATACGCTGATAGAGCGCCTCCAGCTCCTCATCCTCGTTGTCCAGAAGGCCGGCTTCTGTAATCTCCTGGATTTCAAATTCCGCAAGAGAAAGCTCCTTCTGTCTGCTCTGCTCATCCATACCAGACTCTTCCAATTTCTTTTTACATTTCTGGTATTCACGATAAGACTTTGAGACTGCCTTTTTCAGTTTCTCCACTGATTCCCCTGCATATACATCCAAGAGTGCCAGGTGATTCTTCTTATGCAGCAGTGTCTGGTGTTCATGCTGTCCATGGATATCAATCAACAGACTGGCAACATCTCTTAACACGCTCATGTTCACCGTCTCTCCGTTGATCTTGCTGATACTGCGTCCCTCCATCAGTTTTCTGGACAGCACAAGAAGTCCGTCCTCCGGGAAGATATCCAATGCCTCAAGCTGTTTTTTGATGGCATCATCCTCAATAGTAAAAATCAATTCCACCAGACCAGCCTGCGCACCCTTGCGCAGCATATCCGCGTTATATCTGCCTCCCAGGGCAAGATTCACAGAGCCTAAGATAATGGACTTCCCGGCTCCAGTCTCTCCGGTCAGGATGTTCAACCCTTCCCGGAACTCTACTTCAATTTCATCAATCAATGCTAAATTTTTTACATGCAGATATTGTAACATATTCTCTTCCTAATTCCCTTTAGACACAATCTTGTGAATCTTGTCCATGACAGCTACCGTCTCATCTACACTTCGGATCGCACACATAATCGTGTCATCTCCCGCGATGCATCCTACGACCTCATTCCATTTCATCGCATCGACCGCCGCTGCAACTGCCATTGCCATGCCTGAGACCGTTTTAATAACAAGAATATTCTGTGCCATATCCATGGAAACATACCCGTCTTTTAATACACGGATATACTTTTCGCTCATCCCGTCCTCCTCCGGCTTAAGCACAACATACTTCTGCTTTCCGCCGTCAACAGATACCTTAGTGAGCTTAAGATCCCTGATGTCTCTGGATACGGTTGCCTGAGTTACCTTGAAACCGGCACCATTCAAGCGCTCCGCCAGTTCTTCCTGGGTTTCAATATTATTCTGGCTGATTAATTCGATTATTTTTGCATGACGACTGACCTTCATTGTCCTAGTTTCCTTTCATTTTCTCGCGCATAGTCTTCATAAAACTCTCTTTACTCAGTTTCACCAGTTTCGTTGTTTCCTGTGACTTTCTGATCAGGATTCGATTTCCAGTCACCAACGGCACCGTACTGGCACCATCAAATGTAACACTTGCATGCTCCGTCCTGCCATAACGGCCCTCGCAGATTTCCACCTCAATCGTATCCTTTGCTGAAAGCACGATGCTGCTCGTATTCAGCGCATGGGAACAGATCGGGGTAATCACGAACATGCTGGCCGTCGGTTCTACGATTGGACCTCCCGCAGAAAGATTATATCCGGTCGTCCCTGTCGGTGTGGAAATGATTACGCCGTCCGCCAGATAGCTGTTGAGCATCTCGCCGTTGACATATACATTAAAATGGACCACCCGAAGGCTTCCCTCTCTCGTCACGACGATATCATTCATGGCCACATCATCGATCAGTCCCTCCACAGTACCGCGCATCATCATCCGTTCCTCAATCACGGGCCTGGATTCAAACAGCTTATCAAGAGCCTTCTGATAATCATTGAGTTCTACCTCTGTCAGGTAACCCAATGTCCCAAGATTGATTCCAAGCAACGGAATATTATGTCCTTCCAGTTCCCTTGCGGCACGGATGAGAGTCCCATCCCCGCCTAACACAAGCGCACAATCTATCCCTTTCGGCACGGTACCCGGGATGATGTGTCCTTCTTCATCTTTTTCTGATAAGATACAGTGTTTCTGATTCTGCTCAATATACGCCATGATCTCTTTTGTAATCCTGAGGTCACCGTCTTTGAGCATATTGGTTATCATATAAAAATTGTCCATCTTATACCTCTTATTTAGCCAAAGTTTCAAATGCTCTATCTACGACAGACTGCAGATCCACTGCAATCTCTGGTGCGCCTTCTTCCCGCTTTTTCAAATGAATCAGGTATTCAATGTTTCCCTCCGGTCCCTTGATCGGAGAAAAGTCAATATTTAAAATTTCAAATCCAATTGAATTGGCGTAAGAAGCCACCTTTTCAATGACCTCATGATGAGTGCTGCGCTCTCTCACCACACCTTTTTTCCCGACCTTTTCACGTCCTGCCTCAAACTGCGGCTTGATCAGAGCGACAATCTCCCCATCCGCTGTCAGATAGTTGCGAATCGGCTCAAGAACCTTAGTCAGGGAGATAAAAGAGACATCAATGGAAGAAAAATCTACCGGCTCCCCGATATCTTCCGGGGTCACATAACGGATGTTGGTCTTCTCCATACATACGACCCTCTCATCCTGACGAAGCTTCCAGTCCAGTTGTCCGCGCCCCACATCGATGGCAAAGACTTTGACTGCCCCGTTCTGGAGCATGCAGTCTGTAAAGCCTCCCGTGGAAGAACCTACATCCGTACAGACCTTCCCTTCCACCGTAACGTCAAAATTCGCAAGTGCTTTTTCAAGCTTCAGTCCGCCCCGGCTTACATATGGCAGTGTATGGCCCTTCACCTCGATCTGTACATCCTCAGAAAAGGAAGAGCCTGCCTTGTCTTCCCTCTCACCGTCCACAAATACATTGCCGGACATAATGATGGCTTTTGCTTTTTCTCTGGATTCTGCAAGGTTGCGTTTCACAAGCAGAACATCTAATCGTTCCTTCATGTCTATTCTTTCCTTATCGTCACATATTCTGTAATAATCTGCTTTACAATAGTCTCTTCATCCAGGCCGACCTCATGGCGCAGGACATCCACATTCCCGTGTTCTACATAATCATCCGGGATTCCGATATTAAGGACATCCACATCAAGACGTGCCCGGGACACATATTCTAACAGTTGTTCTCCATAGCCGCCTGTCAAAACATTCTCTTCCACCGTAACGAACAGGGAATGCTCTTTCGCCATCTGTTCTAAGAGCGCCTCATCCAGAGGCTTCACGAACCTGGCATTGATGAGACTGCAGCTATAACCGATCTCCTTGAGCCGGGTTCGCACTCTCTCAGCGATCGAAGCCATATGACCTACAAAAAAGAGGGCAATATCTTCCTCCTCATACAGGACCTCCCCTTTGCCATATACAAGCGGGGCACGGAACTCCTTAAGTCCCTCATATGCCTCTCCTCTCGGATACCGGAGTGCTACAGGACAGTTAAAATCAACGGCAAAACGAATCATATCTGCCATCTCCCAACGGTTCTTCGGTGACATCACGGTCATATTCGGAATCGTGGATAAGAAGGACAGATCGAACAGCCCCTGATGTGTCTCCCCATCACTGCCCACCAGTCCTGCGCGGTCTACCGCCAGTACGACCGGAAGCTTCTGGAGACAGATGTCATGGATAGCCTGGTCATAAGCCCGCTGTAAAAAGGAAGAGTATAACGCCACGACCGGCTTCATCCCTCCTGCCGCAAGTCCTGCCGCAAACGTAAGGGCATGCTCCTCCGCAATCCCCACGTCAAAGAAACGATCTGGAAAATGCTTCTTAAAGCGGTCAAGCCCCGTTCCGCCTGCCATTGCCGCCGTGATTGCCACGACCTTTTCGTCCTTTCTGCCGATGTCGCACAGCACCTTGGAAAAGACATCCGTATAGCTGTCCTTTGTGCTTTTTGACTTCGGCTCCCCGGTCTCGATCACAAATGGTCCTGTCCCATGAAAACGGGATGGATTCTTTTCCGCTGGCTCGTAGCCCTTTCCTTTCTTCGTCAGGACATGAACCAGAACTGCATGATCTACCCGTTTTGCCTCTTGGAAGGCCTTGTATAGTCTCTTCACATCGTGCCCATCCACCGGACCTAAATAAGTGATTCCCATATCCTCAAAAAACATTCCGGGTACGATCAACTGCTTAATTCCGCTCTTTGTCTTCTTCATCTGGTGGATGATTTTCTCTCCCTGCACCGGAATCTTAAGAAGGGTATCCTCCACACCTTTTTTCAATCCCACATAGGCATCCGCCGTGCGCAGGCCATTCAGATATTTGGACATGCCGCCTACATTTTCAGAGATGGACATGTTATTGTCGTTCAATACAATAATAAAATTACTCTTCAACCGTGATGCATTATTCAATGCTTCATAGGCCATCCCTCCGGTCATGGACCCATCCCCAATAATCGAAATGACATGATGATCCTGCCCCTGGATATCCCTGGCCGCGACATAGCCCAGCCCTGCGGAAATGGAGGTAGAGCTGTGACCGGTATCAAAGGCATCACAATCGCTTTCCTTACGCTTCGGGAAACCGCTCATTCCGCCATATTTTCGCAGATCGTCAAAGCCTGCCCTGCGTCCGGTCAGAATCTTATGGGTGTATGCCTGATGTCCCACATCCCAGATCATCTTATCCCCAGGCAGATCAAATGCAAGGTGCAAAGCCATCGTAAGCTCCACCACGCCCAGATTCGATGCCAGATGTCCCCCGGTCATACTGATCTTCTCGATCAGAAACTCCCGGATTTCCTCTGCCAGAAGCCCCAATTCCTCCGGCTCCAACTGTTTGATATCATTTTCCTTTTGGATTTTTTCTAATATCATAAGGAATTCCTCTTTCCTGATTTCTATTTATCCCGGTGGATCAGGGATTCTAACAACTCTGCCAGATACATATCCGGCGGATTCAGGCTCTCTAACTTTTGTATTGCTTCCATGGAAATCTGCTCCACAAGTGCCTTCGCCTCATCCAGACCTTTCCATGTCACATATGTTGTCTTCTCATTCTTTTCATCACTGTGAATTGGTTTGCCAAGAACCTCTGCAGTGCTAATGACATCCAGAATATCATCCTGAATCTGGAATGCCAGGCCGACCATCCCCGCGATCTCCTCTATTGTCTTCACCTGTGCCTCATCTGCTCCTGCAAGAACTGCACCAATCATCATAGAAGATTCAATCAAAGCCCCTGTCTTCAGCTTATAGATAAAATCTAATACCTCGCCGGAAACCGTAGTTTTCGTAGATTTCACATCCACGACCTGACCGCCGATCATCCCATAGATGCCAGCTTTTTTCGCCAGAATCTGCATCGCCTTTCCAATCTCAAGACTTGCCTGCGGCGCCATATCAAAGGCCTTTGCAGCAGTCTCGAAGGCATAATTCAAAAGGGCATCCCCTGCAAGGATTCCCATATCTTCCCCGTATACCACATGTGTCGTTTTCCTGCCCCTGCGGTAGTCATCATTATCCATCGCCGGCAGATCGTCGTGTACCAGAGAATAGGTGTGTATCATCTCGATTGCTGCCATGAACGGCTCGATCAAGGCAGATTCTCCGCCGAACAGTCGGTATGACTCCTTCATCAGCATCGGCCGCAGTCTTTTACCTCCTGCCATCAGGCTGTATTCCATCGCCTCCATGATGACCTTCTGATACCCTTCCTGTTCCGGCAGATATGCCCTCAAAATCTGCTCGATCTCCTCTACTTTTCTTTGGTATGTTTCTTTAAAATTCATGAACTTCACCATCCTCATCCAGCATCTGGACCTTCTTCTCTACTGTATCTATCGTTTCATTGCACTCCTTGAGCATCTCCATCCCCTTTTGATAGAGCTGAAAGGATTCCTCCAGTGAAATATCCTCGCCTTCCAGTCTGGACACCACCTCATCCAGGTTCTCAAAGAGTTCCTCCAGAGAAAGCTTCTTTTCTTCTGTTTCTTTCGCCTTGCCGGCCGTCTTACCTGCCATCCTCTGTCACCTCCGCAATCTCTTTCACTTCTGCACGGACATTACCATCCGTCATAAAAATCCTGATTTCATCCCCCGGCTTTGTCTGATGTACAGACTTCACATTTTCACCAGAAGGACCTTCTACATAAGAATATCCCTGATTCAGTTTGGTTAAAGGGGACAGCCCCTTCATCTGTTCTACATACAGAGCGAAACGATGTCTTCGCTGATTCAGACATTCCTCCATCCTAAGACGCAGTCTCTGCTCCAAATCTACGGCACGCTGCCGCTTCTCCAACAGCTTCTGTCTGG
The DNA here is from genome assembly GCF_012524165.2 of Faecalicatena faecalis. GTDB lineage: Bacteria > Bacillota > Clostridia > Lachnospirales > Lachnospiraceae > Faecalicatena_A > Faecalicatena_A faecalis. The sequence goes on along the minus strand of NZ_JABACJ020000005.1, from coordinate 206,099 downwards.
GATGCGTCAGCCTCAGCTTGAGTGCCGCCTGCTCGCTCCTTCGCCTCTCGGCTGTGATCCTCTGCATCATATTTCTGCGCATACGGGCCTCATATTCACGCATGGTCCCTGCAACTTTCAAATATTCATAGACTGCCAGCTCAGCCGCTGCTGAAGGTGTAGGGGCACGCAGATCCGCCACATAATCTGCAATCGTTGTATCTGTCTCATGCCCGACCGCGGAAATGACCGGTACACGACACTCAAAAATCGCTCTTGCCACGGACTCCTCGTTAAAAGCCCAGAGATCCTCAATGGAACCGCCGCCGCGGCCCACGATCATGACATCCACGCCTTTCTTCTCCAGAGCCTGGATTCCTCTGACAATGCTCGCCGCCGCACCTTCCCCCTGAACCAGGGCCGGATACAAAATCAACTGCACATAGGGGTTGCGCCTGGAAGCAATATTGATGATATCCCGGACCGCTGCTCCCGTGGGAGCCGTCACGATTCCCACCGTCTTTACATAAGACGGAATCGGCTGCTTGTACTCCTTCGCGAACATCCCCATCTCTTCTAACTCTTTCTTCAGGGCCTCAAACTTCTCATAAAGAAGCCCCGCACCGTCTAAGATGATCTCCCTGGCATAAAGCTGATATTTACCATCTCTTTCATACACATTGACAGAGCCCAGAACAACGACCTGCTGTCCTTCCTGCATACGAAAAGAAAGCCCTGATCGCGAGCCCGCGAACATCACGCAGGCAATCGTGCCGGACTCATCCTTGAGTGAAAAATATATATGCCCTGATGTATGGTATTTGCAGTTAGATACTTCACCCTTCACATAAATCCGGTTCAACATGAAGTCTTGAGTGAACATATTCTTAATATATGCATTGACCTGCTTTACCGTATAGACATTACGCATCCTGTACCCTCCCAAAAGCCGGATCATCCAATCTTGTCGGTATCCGGCTGCTGTCTGATTCCGTCTTCCAGTCTGATCTGGTCTGCCAAGCTCTTCTCAACTGTCAGTCTGACCTAGTCTGCCAGCTTTCCGAGCACTCCATTTACAAATGCTGGGCCTTCTTCTCCGCTGAATCTCTTCGCCAGCTCCACGGCCTCATTGATAGCGACTCCCGTCGGCACATCATCATCCCACTTCATCTCATAGACCGCCAGACGTAAGATCGTCAGATCCACCTTGCTCATTCTAGTAGTCTTCCACCCTGTCGTCTTCTCATTCAGGATGGCGTCAATCTCCTCGACTTTCTTGGCTGCTGCTTCAAACTTGTTCTTTATGTATTCTTTATCTTCATCTGTAGCACTCTCTAAATTCTCAAAATAAAGCATCAAGTGCTCCGGCATATCACTCATATCATTGAATTCAATCTGGAACAGTATCTTAAAAATGTGCTCCCGAAGTTCTCTTCTTACCATAGTGGCTCCTTTCATTAATGTCTCCTAAAAACGGGGGACATGTTACAACTCCGATTATTATACTACAGATTCCCACCTCTTTGCAACTATTCTTGGAAAACATACTTTCGGAAAAAAGGAGGGGCCGTCTGCCAGAAGGAGGGGAGGGCGGGGAGTGGACATGCATACCGGGGCGCGGCTTTCCATTCGCTAAACAGGACTAAATAAAATTCAGCCAGATCAACGGAAAGCCAAGTGATTCGCTCCGTTTGCTGATGCAAACGCAGCTCAACACTTGTTGGAATTTGTTTTGGAAAACAAATTCCATTCCGCTGATCTGGCTGAATTTTATAAAGTCCTGCTAAGCTTATTCTACGCCTGCGCCCCGGTATGCATGTCCACTCCCCGCCCTCCCCTCCTTCTGGCAGACTACGCTCATCCTGATTGGAAAGAAAGTTATCCTCGGGGGAATAGCGCGTAAAAATCACGGTTTTTAGAATCATTCAAGATCCTGAGGACACACAACTATAACGTCCACAAGGACACAAATGTAAGCATGCATTTACCGGTAAGTCAGCTCCCAAGGAAGTAAATTTTGCAGGACCAATTGGATGAACCTAGCTTGAGGTAAGACCAGTCGGAGCTCTGCGATGCAGTCCAATGCCGATGCGAAGTGCTTATAGTGCGCTTACGGATTCTTAGGACAGAAAAGCGGAAAATGGAGGGAGAAATGTGATTCCGAATCACATTTCTAGCTGACCCAGAGCGGGAAAATATCGATTTTCCCGTGATGTGTCAGCTGTACCTTCATTTTCCGCTTTTCTGTTCTTAGAATCCGTTTGCAAACGGCCTGCACTTTGCATCGGCATTGGACTGCACCACAGAGCTCCGGCTGATCTTACCTCAAGCGACCTCCATCATACATCCAAACTTTTCTTCCTACTCCTGACTCTCCATTTCGACACCGGCTACTTTGATGTTGACATCAGCAACTTCGAGTCCTGTCATATTCTCAATCGCGTTCTTTACTTTTTCCTGTACCTTAGATGAGATTTCCATGATACTATAGTTATATTTCAAATTTAATGCCAGGGATACGGTCACGACACCCTCAAGCACGTCCACTTTTACTCCCTTGGAAAGGTTCTTCATACCAAGCTTGCTGATCAGTTCGTTGGTGATGTTCCCTGCCATAGATGCAACGCCTTCCACCTCGGTAGCTGCAAGTGCTGCTATGATTGCAACGACCTCGTCTGCAATCTTGACTTCTCCCATACTGGAGTCGTTCTGTATTGAATAAGTATTTCTTTCATCCTTTGCCATTTGTAAAAACCTCCCGTCGGTTTAATTCTTTTTGTTTTGATTCTTTTTACATTATAACAAATATCCCTATGTTTGCAAAGGGAAATATCAGGAACGACCGAATTCGGAAAGGATCAGATCTTTATTGCGGTCCATTGTCATACGGATGCTCCACTCATGCACGAACAGCAGCAGCGGACGATCTTTCAAGTCTTTGATCTTCTTCATATCAGAGGTTCCGACCAGTTTGTCCATGTTGATCTCCTCATTTTCAATCCAGCGGATGTGCTCGTAAGGCAGGTTCTCCAGTCGGATTTCTACATTGTACTCATTCTTTAGACGGTACTTGAGCACATCGAACTGCAGTACACCCACGACTCCCACGATAATCTCTTCCATCCCAGTGTTGTACTCCTGGAAAATCTGAATCGCACCTTCCTGAGCGATCTGATTGATTCCCTTGACGAACTGCTTCCGCTTCATGGTATCCACCTGACGCACTCGGGCAAAATGCTCGGGTGCAAAGGTTGGAATCCCTTCATAGGCAAACTTTTCTTTCGAGGTCGTCAATGTATCTCCAATGGAAAAGATGCCCGGATCAAAGATTCCAATGATATCCCCGCCGTATGCCTGCTCCACCATCTTCCTTTCGCTCGCCATCATCTGCTGTGGCTGTGACAGACGCACATCCTTGCCGCCCTGCACATGGTAGACAGACATCCCAGCTTCAAACTTACCGGAGCAGATTCTCATGAATGCGATTCTGTCTCTGTGGGCCTTGTTCATGTTTGCCTGTATCTTAAAGACGAACGCGGAAAAATCCGGCTCTGTCATCGGGTCAATCTCGCCGTGATCTGACATCCTTGGAAGCGGAGAGCTTGTCATTTTGAGGAAATGCTGCAAAAAGGTCTCCACACCAAAGTTCGTCAATGCAGAACCGAAAAACACAGGTGACAGCTCTCCTCTGTTGACCATCTCCTGGTCAAATTCTGCGGACGCTCCATCCAGCAGTTCGATTTCATCTTCTAATGCGATCTTAGCCTCGGTCCCCAAAATCCAATCTAATTCTGGATTGTTGGAATCAATCTTACGTACTTCTCCGGTCGTCGTCCCCTTATTCGTATCAGAGAACAGCTCCACCTCTTTTTGTGCCCTGTCATAGACACCCTTAAAGGCTTTTCCAGAACCGATCGGCCAGTTGATCGGGCAGGTCGCAATTCCTAACTCCTTCTCGATTTCATCCAAAAGCTCGAAGGTATCCCTTGCCTCTCGATCCATTTTATTGATAAATGTAAAAATCGGGATATGGCGCATCACGCAGACCTTGAACAGCTTCCTTGTCTGTGCCTCCACGCCCTTTGAAGCATCGATCACCATGACCGCGGAATCCGCAGCCATGAGGGTACGGTACGTATCCTCCGAGAAATCCTGATGTCCCGGTGTATCCAGGATATTAATACAATATCCTCCATAATTAAACTGTAAGACAGAAGAGGTCACAGAAATACCTCTCTCCTTTTCAATCTCCATCCAGTCTGAAACCGCATGTTTTGCAGTTGCCTTTCCTTTTACAGAGCCCGCCTGGTTGATGGCGCCTCCGTAAAGCAGGAACTTCTCCGTCAGTGTCGTCTTTCCCGCATCAGGGTGGGATATAATCGCAAACGTTCTTCTTTTCTTTATTTCATTCGTAATCTCTGACATATCTTTCCTAATCTCCTCTAAATTATTTTCAGATTCGGTTTTTATCTTCTTTCACCTTAAGACTGAAAATACATCCTGTTGGCTTAGGCCTGGTCCGCTCTCGCTTCTATTATAAGTATATCCAACTAAGCACATTGAATAATTTTAACATAAGTAAGGTTCTGCCGCAATTGTTTACTGGAAATATTCTGCCCAATTTCCAGATTTTTTACACTGTTCTCTATTATTTATGTCCATAAATTGTGCAGAATATTTCCAGATACTTTGCAGGCACCTTACTCGCTTGCTGCATGAATCGGTGTGATCACAATATTTTCCGGGGAGATATTTGATTTTCTTGTAACAATATCCTCAATCTGGGCGCGGTTTGCATCGGTCAGCTCCGCACTGTCCACAACGATATCTGCGGAATCTTCCGTCAAGCTCACTACAGAATCTGAAAATCCTTTGGATGCCATTAACGTTTCAATTGCCACTTCCTGCTCAGAAAGTTCTGTCATCTTTACCATCTGTGCAACTGCATCTGTTTTTTCGTCTTCACTGATGTTCGTGTTATCAATAATTGCCTGAAGAGTCTCTTTGTTCTGTGCGCGGACCTGTTCCCTGGCTACCTTTGCCTGAGCCACTGTGGTGTCAGCACCGCTGTTTGTCAGTACCGCCTCGCCTGGGGTGCCGTCTACATCGGAATCATTGCTGGCAATATCCCCTGTACCTGTTTCTATATCTTCCTCCGAAATGTCGAGCAGCTCCTTGTTCGCCAGCTCCGCATTTGCCTCTGTCGTACCCTTGTCTGATTCTCCGAACAGCCGCCCTGAATAATTCAGGTATCCGGCAATGGCAATCATAACTGCCAAAGTAGTAATGATGATCTGATTCTTCTTAAATAAACGCTTCACTTGGAATCCTCCTTTTTATGTATCAGTCCTTTTCATTATTTTAATTTTATGCGCCTCTACGCCGAATAATGCCTGGATTGCTTCTGTAATATTCTGTACCACCACCGCATTATCTCCGCCGTCTGCAATCACGACTACTCCTGCGATCTCCGGTGTCAGTTCTTTGCTCACATAGGGTGACTGTGAGCCGTCCGATCCCTGTTCGTAAATACTGGTCTTATCTGTTGTATTGTCCTGTACACTTCTGGTTCCACCCGAGCTGTCCTCCTCGTCTGTCTTCTGGCTTGTATTCTGCTGGTCCTTCTCTATGATTTTCTGCCCAGAGGACTTTAATGTAATCATGACCTCCGCTTTTCCCACCCCCTCCACATATTCTAATGTCCGTGCAACACGGTTCTCCAGATATTCCTCATATTCCTCGCTCGAATCTGGATAATTACCGTCCATGGTTTTGGACGATGTCCTTGATCCATCTCTTTCTTCCTCTGTTTTCTTTTTTCCGGGAGTCGGAATAGCGATGACAACAAGCAGGATTCCAATCAGCAGAAGAATCAGCAATTGATTTTTCTTCGGAAGTACCGCCTTTTCTTTCATCTTATTGAAGATGTCTTTCCATTTATTGTCCAAAGCGTATTTCCTCCACTTCTACTTTATTCTGGACTGCATCCTTCTCCCCACTCTTCTCTGCCTGATACTCTTCTGGCAGAAAATCCAGGAAATCCACATCTTTTAGATAATTTTCTGATCTTTCGATTTCTGCTTTCTCCATTTCATATTCCCTGCTGTGGTACAGCTCGTAAAATTTTGCCTCCGTTCCCGCTAACTTCAGGATAGGCGTCAACATCAAAAGTATCATGACCAGCCCGGAAAAGAACTGGATATATTTTTTATAGCTTTTTCCAGGAAGGATCTGAACTACGGCTGTAATAATGACCAGATAAAATGCAAGATTCTGAATCCATTCAAATAGAAAGTCAAACATTTCCTTTTCCCTCCTGTGATATGGCAGATGTAATTGTGCAGTAGATGCCGTTATGTGGTAGATGCCGTTACGACAGCGATTGTAAGCAGGAACAGTACTCCGGTGGAAAATACGACCTTGACCAAAAGCTCATACCCTTCACTCACGCTGCTTATGCATCCGGTAATCCGCTTATCCGATACCGGCTGTACCAGGGCTGCCGCCAGTTTATACAACAGAGTCATGACTGCCATCTGCAGGATAGGGACCGCACAGATGGCGATCATCACCGCCGCCCCTGCCATCCCGATTCCATTTTTAATCAGGACGGCCGTCCCCAGGACCACATCCGTCACGCCTCCGATTGCATTTCCAATTCCCGGAATGGCCTCTGCCGTCTTGGTAATGGCACTTCGTTTGAGTGCATCGATTGCCGGAGCGAGCATTCCCTGGATTACATTGATTCCAATCACGCAGGTCACAAGTGTCTTTAGAATCCAGGAGATTATTTTTTTCAGGAGTTCAGCAAATTGAGACAAATACTCCTCCCCTGCCAGGTAGTTCATCACCTGTACCATAATATAGATATTCACGATAGGAAGCAGGAATCTTAAGATCAGCGTCTCTGCTATATAAATAAGAAAGAGTACGATGTTGTAAAAAATCAGAGAGCTGCTGCTTCCTGACGCAATCGCCACGGCCAGAAAGTAGCTGGGACACAGCACCCGCATGAAATCTAAAAGCAGCTCCAGATGTCCTTCTATCCCGGTCATTGCGATTCTGAATGCATTCAGGCACATGGTGATCAACAGCATATATAGGACATAAAAGCTGATTTCTGAGACTTGTTTGTTCTGGAATGCATTCGAAAAATTCGTGAAGACCGCCGCAATGATAGCAATCAACAGCATATATGCCAGATTCTGCTTATTATAACGGAACTCATAGCTCACCTGGTCTGACACGAACTGCATGACCAGCTCCTTTGCATTTTTCCCTTCCCCGCTGATCAAAGATGTCACCAGCTCCTGAAAGCCCATCTTATCGCCCGGAAAAATCTTTTTCAGACTTTCATCAATTTCTGTAAAATCAAACTCGGAAAAGATCTTCTCTTTCGTCTCCTCTTCCAGTGCATCGTAGTCGTATTCTTCCTCCTCTTGCGCCAAACCCTCGTCTTTAGCATATACAACAGACATTCGGGAACCACCGGGATTACATCCACTTAAGATGAGGCCAAAAACCGGAATCATCACCAATAAAAAGGAAAAGGGCCGTCCAGAGAGCCATTTCTTTTTCTGATCCTTTACCTGATTCCTTTTTCGATTCCACTTCATGCCAAAAACTCCCGGATTGTCTCAAGCAGTGCAAGCAGTACCGGAAGCCCCAGGGCAAGAATTGTGAGTTTACTGAAAATCTCGATTTGGACCGCGATTGTCTGATATCCCGCATCTTTACAGACACTGGAAGAAAACTCAGCAATATATGTGATTCCGATCATTTTCAGCATGGCTGCCAGATAGCTTGTATCGATCTTAATATACTGGCTGACCTGGGAGACCGTCCTCACAAAAAGTTCCAGCTTGTCTACAATACAGGCGAAGATCAGAATACTGATCGCCACACTCATATAGATTCCATATTCTGATTTCCCGCCCTTGAATTGGATCGATAACAGCGCCCCGATCACGCCGATCACACCAATCTGGATCATGTTCATAAAAACGCTCCCCCCTCTGCCCTAGACAGACTTTTTTTGATACTCTACTTTTACAGGGAAAATAATTGTTTGATAGATGAAAACAAATCGTAAATATAAGGCAGTACCCAAGAAAGTACCAGAATCAGCCCTGCAAAGCTTGTCAAAAATGCCTGTTCATCTCTCCCGCTGTGTTTTAGTACCTGGCTCAGAATCGAGACCAAGATCCCGACTGCCGCAATTTTAAATATCAGATTAATGGTCATGGATTCCTCCTGCATATGTATTGATTCTGCGGTTTGCTCTTCTTACAGCAATATGACAACTAGAAAAACCCCTCCCATCACGCCAAGACAGTTGCTGATTCTTTTCTTTGCCGCCATCCCTTCCCTTACCTTTTCAATCTCCAGCTCGAGCCGGTTCAAGTATAGCTGCATCGTTCTTCCCAATGTATCTCCATCCAGTTGTCCCAGAAATGTCCCCAGCTCCTTTAGCTGGATAGAATGCGCACTTTTCAGATGAAGTTCTTTTAAGTACCGGTCAATGGAGCGGTTCCATATCCTGGCAAATTCTGCTTCCTCCCTGTCTTCTATCTGTTTCTCCATGGCCCGAAGCCAGCTTCGAAAGGGCTCTTTGACTCGGACGGCAACACGGGCGAAGATTTCTCCCAATGGTGCGTTGGCATACTCGATCTCGCCCTTGAGCATGTACACAATATGCCGGATGTACAGTAGTTTTTCCAAATACCGCTGCAGCTCGGTACCATATGCGACTCCTGCCCCTGTTGTGGCACCGATGATAAGCAGACTCCCTATAAATCTCTGCATAGAAGGCTCCCCCGTTCGTCGTAGATTGCCTTCACCTCTCCAGGCCGTTTTTCATTTCCCAGTAAAATATAACGTTCAAATCTGCGTTCCTTTATCAGCCTGCCAAGCACAGGTTTCTCGTGCGCCTCATCCATGGTAAGCCCATGTACGCTCGCGATCATCTTGCAGCCGCACTGCATAGCATACTCGATGGCATGGATGTCTTCCGTAGATCCGATCTCATCGACCGCGATCACCTGTGGGGCCATAGACCGAATCAGCATGATCATCCCTTCCGCCTTTGGACAGCAGTCCAGCACATCGGTACGCATTCCCAACTCATTCTGGGCTACCCCCAGGTAACAGCCTCCGATTTCCGACCGTTCGTCCACGACCCCCACCGTACATCCCTTCACATATGTATTTCCATCCGAGATTTGCCGGATCAGGTCTCGAATCAACGTTGTTTTCCCGCAGCGCGGCGGTGAAATCACCAAGGTGTGGCACACCTGCCGGTTCTTCGTGATAAACGGAAGAAGCCGGTCTGCACATCCTAAGACCTCATGGGACATCCTGATATTCACAGAAGAAATGTACTGTAAGTTCTTCACATGATTATTCTCTAAAATTGCTTTTCCCATTACACCCACACGGTGTCCTCCTTCAATCGTAATAAATCCCTGCTTCATCTCATGTTCGTATGCATAGAGAGAATAATGGCTGGTGTACTCCAGTGTCTCCCTGATTTCCTCCTTTGTGACCACATGTCCTTCTTTCTGCCCGCCCGGCAGTATCCGCTCCTCATTATCATAGACCACCATCAGAGGTTTCCCAATCCGAAGCCGGATTTCCTGTACCTTCTCAAAATCCAGATCTTCATCCTCTATCACGGAACGGATGGGACGAGCAAGCACCTGAAGGATCTGCCGTTTTCTGTTTAACTCATTCATCTTGTCCACCTCTTTAAACAATATATGAGAGGAATCTAAAATTATGAATAGAATTTTGGGGGAAATGAATGGGGGGGCAAAGAAACATCCGCTGCAAAGGGGGCATGTCCGGGTGCAGGGCTGTATGCGAAGATAAAGGGGACTAAAGTGAAAAAGCAGAAAAAGGGGGACGACCTGAACACTGAGCCCAAAATCTGATGATTTTGATCTCAGGGTCCAGGAAAAATCGTGATTTGTGATCACGATTTTTGTCCCTCTTTTTCTGCTTTTTCGCTTAAGTCCCCCTAATCTTTGCAAGATGCCCCGCACCCGGACATGCCCCCTTTGCAGCTAGGTGCTTCCAAGCGGAAGGATTCCTTTCTCCGGTGGGAATTCTTACCGGAACAAGTCGGCGCGCTTACGGCCGGAGGCGTATGCGGCACATTAGGTATCTTTTGTTTTCCTGAAGGAAAACGTAAGATACCTTATACCACCGTAGCGGAATTCTAAGGTGCTTCCTTCTTCTGTCCGCCCCGCTGTCCCCTTTGATGTGCCTAGCGAACGGGAATAGCAGCCGGGGCTTTTCAGGATGGCAGGTGCTGGGTGGGATGCGTAGAGTGCGTTTAGGAATTCTTGGAATAGAAAAGCCGGAAATCTGGGAGAAAATGTGATTCCAAATCACATTTTCGGCTGACCCAGAGCGGGAAAATATCAATTTTCCCGTGATGTGTCAGCTGTGCCCAGATTTCCGGCTTTTATATTCCATAGTATTCCTTAACAAACGGTCAGCATTCCAACCAGTACCTGCCATCCTGAAAAGCCCCGGCTGTTATCCCCGCGAGCGACCCCTACTCTGCTACGTCGCGCATGCTGAAGCTAAAGCGTCCCATCTTATCTTTTCCAAGGCAGACTACTTTTACGACATCGCCCAGTTTGAGTACGTCTTCTACTTTGTTGATTCTCTGCTTGGAGATCTTGGAAATGTGTACCATTCCTTCTTTTCCTGGCGCAAATTCCAGGAATGCTCCAAATTCTTTGATGCTGATTACTTTTCCTTCGAAGATCTGTCCTGCTTCGAAGTCTGTTGTAATCGTTGCAATGATCTTTGCTGCCTGATCCATGCTCTCTTTGTCTGTTCCGCAGATGGATACAGAACCGTCATCTGTGATGTCAATCTTGACACCTGTCTGCTCGATGATGGCATTGATCGTCTTACCGCGCTGTCCGACTACATCGCCGATCTTCTGTGGGTCGATCTGCATCTGCATGATCTTCGGTGCAAACTGTCCTACTTCTGTTCTTGGCTCTGCGATCGTCTTATTCATCACTTCATCCAGGATGAAGGTTCTTGCTTTCTTTGTTGCAGCAATTGCTTCTTCAATAATCGGTCTTGTCAGTCCGTGGATCTTGATATCCATCTGGATTGCTGTAATACCCTTGTGTGTACCGGCAACCTTGAAGTCCATGTCTCCAAAGAAGTCTTCCAGCCCCTGAATATCGGTCAGTACAAGGTAATCATCATCTGTATCACCGGTTACCAGGCCTGCGGAGATACCTGCTACTGCTGCTTTGATCGGCACGCCTGCAGCCATCAGTGACATACTGGATGCACAGATACTTGCCTGTGATGTGGAACCGTTGGACTCAAATGTCTCAGATACGGTACGGATTGCATATGGGAACTCGGCTTCACTTGGAAGTACCGGGATCAATGCTCTCTCAGCCAGCGCACCATGACCGATTTCACGGCGTCCAGGTCCTCTGGATGGTTTTGTCTCACCTACAGAGTAGGACGGGAAGTTATAGTGGTGCATATATCTCTTAGAAGTCTCCGCTTCATCGAGGCCATCAATTCTCTGTGCGTCAGATAATGGTGCCAAAGTTGTAATGGTACAGATCTGTGTCTGTCCACGTGTGAACATTGCAGAACCGTGTACTCTCGGGATCAGGTCGGTCTCTGCAGCCAGAGGACGAATCTGATCGATTGCACGTCCATCTGGACGTTTCTGATCTTTTAAGATCATCTTTCTGACGGTCTTCTTCTGATACTGATAAACAGCCTCGCCAAGTACAGCAAGCCATTCTTCATTTTCAGCAAAAGCTTCTTCTAATTTAGCAGTGATGACACGGATATTCTCTTCTCTTGTCTGCTTGTCATCTGTAAAGACCGCCTCTTCCATCTCTGCCGGAGGTACGATCTCTTTGATTGCAGCGAATAACTCTTCCGGTACAGCGCAGCTCTCATATGTGTGCTTCGGCTTTCCACATTCTGCAACGATGGTCTCAACAAAAGCGATTACCTTCTGGTTCAGTTCATGTGCAGCAAAAATCGCCTCGATCATCTGTGCTTCCGGCACTTCGTTAGCGCCTGCTTCGATCATGATGACTTTCTCCTTGGTAGAAGCAACTGTCAGCGCAAGGTCAGATACTTCCTTCTGCGCTGCTGTCGGGTTGAATACAAATTCTCCGTCAACCAGACCTACCTGTGTGGTAGAAATCGGTCCGTCAAACGGGATATCAGAAATACTCGTTGCAATCGCTGCACCAAGCATCGCTGTCAGTTCCGGGCTGCAGTCCTGATCTACAGACATTACCAGATTCTCTAATGTCACATCATTCCTGTAATCCTTCGGGAACAGAGGTCTCATCGGTCTGTCAATCACACGGCATGTCAGAACCGCATTCTCAGATGCCTTTCCCTCTCTCTTATTGAATCCTCCCGGAATCTTACCTACAGAATATAATCTCTCATTATACTCTACGCTCAGAGGGAAGAAGTCGATCCCCTCTCTCGGTTTCTCAGATGCTGTTGCTGTACAAAGCACAGTTGTGTCTCCGTAGTGCATCAATACGGCACCATTTGCCTGCTTAGCTACTCTGCCGACGTCTACTCGCAGAGTTCTGCCTGCAAGTTCCATTTCAAACTTTTTAAACATATCGTTCTCCTTTTATATATAAAATACATACTTCGCGGCAGGAGACTCCGAAACTACTGAAAAACACATTAGAACACTAATATCCTTTTCAGTGGTCTCGGGTACTTGTAACCTGTCCGCAATCTTAAATATTATAGCATAGGCATTCACTTTAATCAAGGGATTTTCAAAGGGGTCAGGCCCCTTTGCAGCCTATTTTCAGAATATTATCATTATACGAATCTAAAAAGAGTTCCAAGGCTGTTTTTCCCGCCTTGGAACTCTTTTGCTGTCTGACTATTGTCTGGATTATTTTCTTAATCCAAGTCTTTCGATCAATGTACGATATCTCTCGATATCTGTCTTCTTCAGGTATGCAAGCAGACCACGTCTCTGTCCTACCATCTTAAGAAGTCCTCTTCTTGAGTGGTGATCCTTCGGGTTTGCTTTGAAGTGATCTGTCAGTTCGTTGATTCTAGCTGTCAGAATTGCGATCTGTACCTCTGGAGATCCTGTATCTCCCTCACTTCTTCCATACTCTGCGATGATTGCCTGTTTCTTTTCTTTTGCGATCATGTTTTGTTTCCTCCTTTTATTTTCTTTGTTAGACCGCCTGGCATTAAGCAACGGTCGGAGTGATCCGATTACCGAACACCGGCTGAATTCATACTTGCTAAGTATAGCATAAGACTTTCGGTATGTAAAGCAGTATTTTTTTACTGATTTATTTTCTGACTCATACTTTGATACATTCCTGAACCTTCTTGCCGCCGCATCCTACTCTTCATCTTCTTCCAATTCATCCACATCCTGCGGCTCTAATATCGCGAATGCAATATTCGTAGCATGGTCGGCCACACGTTCCAGGCCTGAAATCGTATCAGAAAAGATCATCCCAGCCTCCGGGCTGCACTTGCCTTTTGTGAGACGCTTTACATGTGCTTTTTGAAGCTTTTTCTCGCGCTCATCGACCTCATCCTCCAGCGCGATCACCTCGGCCATATGGGCCTGACTGCGGTTCGCGAACATGTCGAAGGAATATTCCAGTGTTTTCTCAACCAGATCCATCATCTCCTGCAACTGCTTAACGCCCTTTTCACTAAAGGAAATGTGCCGCTCGATCCGCATTTTTGCGGAGTCCGCAAAGTTTTCTGCATGGTCTCCGATTCGTTCAATATCATTCGCCACATGGAACAGGCCGCCTACCATCTTTGCATCTGCGATCGGAATATCCATCTCATTGATGCGCACAAGATAATTGGTAATCGCTTTATTCAGGTAATCGATGTAGCCCTCCTGTTTATAGACCTCAGCGATCTTCTCCTCATCCAGTGTACATAAGGCATCCATCCCGCGCTTCAGATTTTCGATTGCCAGCTCTCCCATATGCTCCAGCTCGTGAATGACTGCGATCACAGCCGTCGTCGGCGTGATCATTGTACTCTTCCCGATATATTTCAGTTCATAAGCATCTTCCGGTGATGCATCCTCTCCCGGAATAATCACATAGGTCGCTTTTACCACCCAGTTCATGAACGGGAACAGGAAAATCACCTCGCAGATTTTAATCAATGTATGTGCATTGGCTACTGCCCTGCCCGGATTGCCGCCAGATACCCGCATGATAGCATCAGCAATTGGGTTCAATGCGAACATCAAAATTACAAAAATAATCAAAGAGCCCACAATATTGAATAAAAAATGAATCCATGCCGCTCTCTTCGCATCCTTTTTTCCTCCGAGACTGGCTATCAGAGCAGACACGCATGACCCCATGTTACATCCCAAAATCAAGAAGAAGCAGATTGGGAAATTCAAGAGTCCCTGTGAAGCCATCAGAATCACGATACCTACCGTCGCAGAGGAACTCTGCAGCACTGCCGTTATCCCGAATCCGACCAGAATCGCCGCCAAAGGATTCGTCAGTGATTTCAGCAGACTCACCATGTGTGGAGATTCCCTCAATGAGGACATTGCATCACTCATCGTACTCAATCCCATAAAAAGGATACCAAATCCCAGGATCACTCCGCCTATTTTCTTTACGTTCTGCTTTTTACTGAACATGAACATCACAACACCGATGATGACGAATAACGGGGCAATGTCTGAAAGATTAAACGCAATCAACTGACCGGTGACCGTTGTACCGATATTGGCCCCCAGGATGACTCCGGCAGCCTGATACAGATTCATAAGCCCTGAGTTGACAAAACTTACGACCATCACTGTAGTTGCACTCGATGACTGGACCACGGCCGTGAACAAAATTCCGACCAGCATTCCGACAAATCTGTTCTTTGTAAAAAATTCCAGGATAGAACGCATACGTGCGCCGGCAACTCTTTCCAGCCCGTCGCTCATCATCGTCATCCCAAATAAGAATAATCCGAGTCCCCCTAACAGTAGAAAAATAGTTGTTATACTCATTTGTACCTACCTAATCTCTTTCTCTATACATCCATCTTAAGCATTTGGAAATATTGTCTGCCAAATGCAATATCTCTATCTACCTGTGCCTTGAGCTCCTCCACAGATTTAAATCTCGTCTCTGGGCGTTCAAACGCACAAAATTCTACGGTAATCTCTTTATCGTAGGCATTTCCTTCATAATCAAACACAAAGACCTCCACTAAAAGCCGAGGCTCTTCGGCAACCGTCGGCTTAATCCCAACATTGCCGATTCCGCAGTACCACTGTCCGTCAATCTGAACTCTGCAGGCGTATACTCCAAATTTCGGCATAATCTTACGCTCTGCCGGAGCCACATTCATAGTTGGAAATCCCAGTGTACGTCCCAGACGTCTGCCATGTTCTACGATTCCGGTCATATGGTAGGGATATCCTAAAAGCTCTCCTGCCAGGCTGACATCACCAGATGCAAGTGCCTCCCTGACATAAGTGCTGCTGATTTCCCGGTCGGCATATTGTTCCTTGTCCAGAATTTCCAGATGGTAATGATATACCTCTGCATATTCTGCCAGCATATGCACGTCACCGCGCTTGCCGTGTCCAAAGTGGAAATCCCTTCCTACAACGATGTAGGAAGCGTGAAGCTGCTCTGACAGCACCTCTTTTATAAATGTTTCCGCTTCCATCTCCCGGATTTCCCGGGTAAAAGGACACTGTATCATGCAGTCCACCTGGTCTGTAAGATGGGCCCTGCGCTCTTCATTCGTAAGCAGTGATTCCCGCTTCATGTCGAAGGAAAACACGACACTTTCCAAGTGCTCTGCCGCAGCCGCCTCTTTCACTGTGCTAATCAGCTTCTGATGTCCTCTGTGAAGGCTGTCGAACTTTCCCAGCGTTACAGCCGTTCTTTTGTTTCCCTGATAAGAATGAATATCTGTATAATACCGCATGTCTATCCCCGCAACTCTTCCTGGTCCAAAAACATTTTTTCCAGCTTGTATTCTTTTCTTTTTTCATGATAGCAGTAAATCCCTATGAATCTGCCATCTTCATCATAAATTCTGACCCTTATACCATCTTTTGGAACATCCTGATGGTCACTTTCTTGTGCTTCCATATTTGGCAGCGTTTCTGTCTTTTCATGTAGAAAACGTGCCTTTAAAGGATTTCCATTATATGCCAGCGGCGCATGTGCGCTGTCTACAGACAATGCCCTCAGATCAGAAAACATCTGATCCACAGGCATAACGATCTCCATAAGCTTTCCTGCTTTTTTCAAAGCTTCAATCTCACTGAGCCGCAGACTGTCCTTGAAATCAAACCGGCTCACTCTTGTACGGAGCAGCTCCTCCATACAGGCACCTGTTCCTAAATCACGGCCTATATCATGACATAAGGTCCTGATATAGGTTCCTTTGGAGCAAGTGACCTCCATGGTCACCCGGGGAATCTCAATCTTCTTGATCTGGATATCATAGATTTGCACCTTTCTGGCCTTGCGCTCTACTTCCTTCCCTTCCCGGGCAAGCTCATAGAGTTTTTTTCCATTCACTTTCAGCGCAGAATACATCGGCGGAACCTGTTCGTACTCGCCGATGTATGCTCGTATACATTCTTCTATTTTTTCCACAGTCAGAAGACTGGTGTCCTTCTCTTCCAGGACCGTGCCCGAAATGTCCTGTGTGTCTGTCGTCTTTCCAAACAACAGAACTGCCTCATAGGTCTTATCTTTATCTGTCAGCATATCACATAACTTCGTCGCTCTTCCGAGGCAGACAGGCAGCACGCCCTCGGCATCCGGGTCCAGTGTCCCGGTATGGCCGATTTTCTTCTGCCCCACGATTCCCCGAAGCTTTGCAACTACATCATGTGAAGTAAAACCCTTTTCTTTATATATATTGATCACACCATTTATCATATCTGTCTTCCCGTCAATTTCCTTATGCCTCCAACTGCAACGCGATCTGTTCGGTCACATTATTGATCACATCGTGACTGGAACCTGTCATACTGAAACCGGCTGCCCGCACGTGCCCGCCTCCTCCAAAATACTTGGCAATGGCGCTGACATCGACTTTCCCCTTGGAACGCAGGCTTACCTTGAACTGCCTGGTCTCTGTCTCATACAGGAACATCGCTACTTCCACGCCTTTTGTCTGACGCAGCTGGCTTACGATTCCCTCCAGATCGCTGGGACCTGCACCATAAAATTCCATTTCCTTTTGGTCCACGACTGAAACAATACATTTCTTGTCCAAAACAAGAATACTTTCCAGCAGCGCCCGTCCCAGAATCTGATTCTGTACATAAGTCTTCTCATAGTAGGTCCGGTCAATGATGTCATTGCCGTCAATCCCTTTTCTCATCAGCTCCGCAGCAGCTTCCATCGTCTCCGGTGAGGTGCAGGAGTATTGGAATACCCCTGTATCATGGGCAATACCCATATACAGTGCCTCTGCAATTGGACGGCTTATCTTTTCTTTATCCAGCAGTAAAAAGACCAGCTCTGACGTAGAGCTCGCATCTGGAACGATGTTATTGATGCCTGCAAATGCCTCATTACTTACATGATGATCGATACAGAATGTCTGTTTTGCCCCGCGAAACAGAGGCGCTGAAAAACCAAGACGCCTCTCGTCTCCGCAGTCCAGGCAGATAAACAGATCATACTGCTTATCCGCCGGAATCTGGCTTTTTACTTCTTCTGTCCTTTCAATCATCTGGTAAGCCTTTGGTATCTCTTCCAGATATACATCTGTCTCAAGGTGAGGGTACTGCTCCTTTAAATACATATACAGCCCCATACAGGAACCGACGCAGTCCCCGTCCGGGCGGATATGCCCGCCCAGGGCTACGGTCTGTTTCCCTTCCAGAATCTCAGATAACTGCAAATTCATTTTACTCATCCCCGTCTTTCAAATCTCTTGTCAGCTCATCAATCTTCTTACTCATATTGACTCCATATTCAATGGACTGGTCCATGATGAACTTAATTTCCGGAGTGTTCCTCATATTAATTGTTCTTGCCAGCTCGCGTCTGATAAATCCCTCCGCGCTCTGAAGACCTTTGATCGTATCCTCCTGTGCCTTCTTATCTCCAAGCACACTGATATATGCCTTACAGGTTTTCAGGTCAGGAGCCACCTCTACAGCTACGACGGAAGTCATAGGCGCCACTCGCGGGTCCTTGATCCCTCCGCGCAGGATGTTGCTTAATTCACGCTGCACTTCTGTATTGATCCTTGTATTCTTGATACTATTTTTTCTCATAAATGCTCCTTCACATAACCGCTGTAAAATCTACGGTCTTATTTTCTTTCTACTTCGACCATCTTGTAGGCTTCCACGAGGTCGCCTTCCTTGATGTCGTTATAATTCTCGAATACGAAACCACATTCGTATCCTGCCCTGACTTCCTTCACATCATCCTTGAAACGCTTCAAAGATGCAAGAGGTCCGTCAAACATTACAATGCCGTCGCGTGTGAGTCGGACAGAGCAGTGTCTCTCGAAAATACCATCCAGTACATAAGAACCAGCAATCGTTCCCACACCAGATGCCTTGAATGTCTGGCGTACTTCTGCGTGTCCGAGTACTTTTTCTTCGAAAATCGGATCGAGCATGCCCTTCATGGCTGCTTCCACATCCTCGATTGCATTGTAAATGACTCTGTAAAGTCTTAAGTCTACGCCTTCACGGTCTGCGATTTCTTTGGCTGTCGCATCCGGGCGCACATTGAATCCAATGATGATTGCATTGGATGCAGATGCCAGAATAACGTCAGATTCATTGATCGCACCTACGCCGCCATGGATGATCTTAATAACGACCTCATCGTTGGACAGCTTGAGAAGACTCTGCTTCAATGCCTCTACAGAACCCTGTACATCCGCCTTTACAACGATGTTGAGCTCTTTCAAGTTTCCTTCCTTGATCTGTGTGAACAGATCATCCAGAGACATCTTAGACTTCGTATCATCCAGCAGTTTGACCTTGTTCTGTGAAATAAAGGTCTCTGCAAAGCTTCTTGCTTCTTTTTCTGTATCACAGCCTACGAAGACTTCACCTGCATTCGGTACATCATTCAATCCTAAAATCTCTACCGGCTGTGAAGGGCCTGCTTCTTTGACTCTGCGTCCCTTGTCATCCATCATGGCTCTTACCTTACCATGTGCGGAACCAGCCGCAATGGCATCCCCAACATGAAGGGTACCCTTCTGTACCAGAACAGTCGCAACAGATCCTTTTCCTTTATCCAGCTCAGCCTCGATCACCAGACCTCTTGCTGCACGGTCCGGATTTGCCTTCAATTCCATTACTTCTGCAGTCAGAAGGATCATCTCTAACAGGTCTTTGATTCCTTCCTTTGTGTGTGCAGATACCGGTACAAAGATGGTGCTTCCGCCCCAATCTTCTGGAATCAGTTCATATTCTGCAAGTTCCTGTTTTACTCTGTCAATATTTGCACTCGGCTTATCAATCTTATTGATTGCTACGATAATCTCAATGCCAGCGGCTTTCGCATGGTTGATTGCCTCAACTGTCTGCGGCATCACACCATCGTCTGCTGCAACGACCAGAATCGCGATGTCTGTTGCATTTGCACCACGCATACGCATAGCGGTAAATGCCTCATGTCCCGGTGTATCCAGGAAGGTGATCTTTTCGCCGTTTGCCTCGACCACATAGGCACCGATGTGCTGTGTG
The DNA here is from genome assembly GCF_012524165.2 of Faecalicatena faecalis. Taxonomy (GTDB): domain Bacteria; phylum Bacillota; class Clostridia; order Lachnospirales; family Lachnospiraceae; genus Faecalicatena_A; species Faecalicatena_A faecalis. The sequence continues at coordinate 186,373 of NZ_JABACJ020000005.1, read as the reverse complement.
ATACCGCCGGCCTCACGTCCAATGACATTGGTATGGCGAATGGCATCCAAAAGGGAAGTCTTACCGTGGTCAACATGACCCATGACACAGACTACAGGCGGACGTTTCACCATGGTGTTTTCGTCCTCCTCTTCCTCTTTCAGGAGCTCTTCGATTACGTCAACGACAGGCTCTCTCTCACAGAGGATTTCAAATTCCATTGCGATTTCTTCTGCTGTCTCATAATCGATCTCCTGGTTTACAGTCACGATCTTGCCCTGCAGGAATAATTTCTTCACGATTGCAGAAGGAACCATCTTCATCTTGTCAGCAAGCTCTTTGATCGTCAGAACCTCTGGAAGGATGATCTGTTTGATCTCTTCGACTTTCTTCTCCTGCTTCGGCTGCGGCTTCTGAACCTCAACGATAGGTTTCTGCTTTTTGCCCTTCTTGCCAAAATCATTCTCTTTATATTCTTTTTTCTTGTAATCTTTTTCTTTGTCTTTTGCTTTATTCCTGGATGCTTTCTGCTGTTCTACTAATGGTGTTGGGATTGCATCTCTGTCATCTCTTCTGTTATCACGGCGTTCACCCGGACGGGAAGACTGATTTCCTCCACGCTGATTATTGCCTGCATAACCGCCGCCTTGACGCTGTCCATTACCCTGGTAACCGCCCTGACGCTGCCCATTTCCCTGATAGTTTCCGCCACCCTGGCGCTGTCCATTTCCCTGGTAGCTTCCGCCGCCCTGACGCTGTCCATTTCCCTGGTAGCCGCCCTGGCGCTGTCCATTTCCCTGATAGCTTCCGCCGCCCTGGCGCTGATTATTGCCCTGGTAGCTTCCACCGCCCTGGCGCTGTCCATTACCCTGATAGTTTCCACCCTGGCGCTGGTTATTTCCCTGGTAGCCGCCCTGACGCTGACCGTTGTTATTTCTGTTATTCTGGCCGTCGTAGCTTCTCTCCTGGCCGCCGCGGTTATTGTTGTATCTCTGACCACCATCAGCATTTCTCTGGTTATTAGAATTGTATGGTCTCTGTCCTAAAGACTGGTTTTGTCTTGACTCCTGTGTGGATGCGGACGGTCTTGGTGTTCCCTGTCCCTGCGCGTTCTGTGCTGGTGTGCTGGAAGGACGCTGTGCCTGTGTATTCTCAGATGCCGGCTGGCTGGCTGCACTCTGCGTTCTTGCTCCCTGTGCTGCTCCTGCCGGACGGCTTCCCTGTGGACGCTGTCCCTGCGTGTTCCCCTGTGGACGGCTTCCTTGCGGGCGCTGTCCCTGATGTCCGCTGCTCATGCGTCCACCACTCTTGGAATTCTGCGGACGGAATACCTGCACGATATTTTTCTTCTTCGGTGCTGCGTCCTCTGCCGCCTTCTCATCTGCTGCAGGTTTCGCCTCTGCCGGCTTTGCTACCGGGGCAGCACTTCCCTTATGTCCTTTGCGGATATTATCCACCACCTCATCGGCCAAAGAACTCATATGGCTTTTCACCTCAACGTTCTTCTTTACTAAAATATCCATCAGTTCTTTATTTTCCATCCCCAGCTCTTTAGCCAGTTCATGTACTCTCATTTTTGTCATATTAACTACCTCCTTTATGCAATTGTATTGTCTTTCGTTTCTAAATGTTTTCGAATTCCCTTTGCAAATCCTTCGTCCAATATCGCCAGAGATGCACGGAATTCTTTTCCCATTGCATGCCCTAAGGTATCTTTATCTCCGTAAAAATAAATTGGAACCTTATAAAATTCACACATATCGCGAAACTTCTTTTTTGTATTGTCTGATGCATCGTCCGCAACGATCACCAGTGCGGCCCTTCCTGACTTCACTTCTTTCTCCGTCATGAACTCACCGCTCACCGTCTTCCCCGCCTTCGTAGCAAGCCCGACCAGAGATAACGCTTTACTTGGTATCAATCTCGTTCATCTCCTTTTCCAAACGCTCATATACTTCGGCAGGAATCGCCTGCTTAAAAGAACGCTCCAGTCCTTTACTTTTCACTGCTTTTTGGAAACATTCCTTTGAGCAGCACAGATAGGCTCCGCGCCCGTTCTTTTTCCCAGTCGCATCCAATACAAATTCTTCATCTGCTGTGCGTAAGACGCGTATCAGTTCCTTCTTCGGCTTCATCTCACCGCAGCCAACGCATTTACGCATCGGTATCTTTCTATTGTTCAATCATTCCACCTCTTATACGGTTATTATTCACCATCTGTCTCAATGAATTCAATCTCTTCGTAATCCTGGTCTTTTGAAGTCTCTGCCGGCTCCTCATAATCCTGCGGATACTCTTCTTCATATCCACTCTCATACTCGTCATCAGCATATCCCTCTTCCATCATTCCCATCTGTTCCATGTAGTCTTCTGGAAGCTCCCCTGACTCAATGGCCTGTGTCTCGCTCTTGATATCGATCTTGTATCCTGTCAGACGTGCTGCAAGTCTTGCATTCTGACCTTCCTTACCAATCGCCAATGACAACTGATAGTCCGGTACAATGACGCTTGCTGCCTTCTCATCCGGGTCAGCCATAACGGAAATCACCTTAGCCGGGCTGAGCGCATTCTCAATCAGAAGTGCCGGATTCTCATCCCAGTTGATGATATCGATCTTCTCGCCCCGCAGCTCATTGACAACCGCGTTGACTCTGGCACCATTCATTCCGACACATGCGCCGACCGGATCTACATTCTCATCGTTGGACCAAACGGCCATCTTTGTACGAGAGCCTGCTTCACGTGCAATGCTCTTGATCTCAACAGTTCCATCCTTTACCTCTGCGACCTCTGCCTCGAACAGACGCTTCACCAGCTCAGGATGAGTACGGGAAACAAGGATCTTCGGTCCCTTTGGTGTATTCTTGACCTCTACAACGTATAATTTGATACGCTCTGTCGGTTTGAACACCTCACCTTTTACCTGCTCGTTCTCTGTCAGCATTGCATCTGCTCTTCCCAGGTTGATACTAATATTTCTTCCCACATAACGCTGAACAATACCTGTTACGATATCTTTCTCTTTTTCGAAATACTGATCGTATACGACTTTACGCTCTTCTTCTCTGATTTTCTGTAAGATCAGGTTCTTGGCATTCTGTGTCGCAATACGTCCAAAAGATTTGGACTCGATCGGTATCTGAGCTACATCCCCGATCTGCAGTGCAGAATCTAACTTCTCCGCATCTTCTAAGCTGATTTCAATCGCAGGATCAAATACCTCCTCTACGACCTCTTTCTCCGCATACACTGCATAATCACATGTCTCGCGGTCCATAATGACCTTGATGTTATCTGAAGTTCCAAAATGGTTCTTGCATGCGCTGATAAGAGAATTCTCGATGGCATCCATCATGGTATCTTTACTGATGTTCTTTTCCTGTTCAAGAATAGTCAATGCTTCCAATAATTCTGTATTCATTATTATTTCCTCCTAAATTAAAAATCCAAAGCTAAGCGGATAAGCGCAATCTCACTTTTGTCGAAGGTCTGAGTCGACTCATCTTCGTATTCTATCGTTACAGTATTCTTATCATAATCCTTTAAGATCCCGACAAACTCCTTCTGGCGGTCGATCGCCCGGTATGTCCGAATCTCTACTTCCTCACCCAGGCTACGCTTGAAATCCTTCTCCTTTTTCAGCGGTCTGCCCAGTCCCGGGGAACTCACCTCGAAGATATACGTATCTTCTATATAATCCTTTTCATCCAGAATATCTGAAAACTTCCTGCTGACCACTTCGCAGTCATCCACGGTAATCCCGCCCGGCTTGTCGATATAAGCCCGCAGATACCATGTACCGGCCTCCTTCACATATTCCACATCCACCAGTTCAAAGCCGAACCCTGTTACGATCGGTTCCAAAAGCTCCTCTGTCTTAAGTTCATACTGTTCTTTTCTTGACACGCTAAACTCCCTTTCTCTGCATTTGCTTTTTCTATACATGATCGTTAGAATAAGTCACCCGGATGCCATCTATACGGATTGTAAATCCCATCAAACTGCGATGAGACCCTTAGCAACAAAGAAGAGTGAACTTTCGTTCACTCTTCTGCCGGGTTCCTATGTAACTGTGGTTAGTATAGCACCTTTTTCCAGTAAATGCAAGGGGCAAAGTTTATACTTTTTTAATTTGACTGCCTGATAAGTACTGTGCACAGTCGTTCCTAAACGGCCGCTTAATTCCGGTTCTTCGTCCCCAGTGTATCCCGGTGTGCCTGTCTTAATCGGTTCAGAGTCACTTCCTTTTCCCCAAAAGCAACCTTCGTCTCCGCGCCTTCTTCAAACAAGTACACATTCTCCAGTTCATCCTTCTTCTGCAGCTTGATTCCCCTGACACCGACAGCGCCCTTTTTCTTCTCCGGGACTTCCTCTGCCGGGAATCTCAAGAAATATCCGCCCTTGGTCTGGAGTACTACATTCTGGTTCTCTGTCACCACACTGACACTAATCAGCGCATCTTCCTCCTGCAGCTTAGTCGCCGCAATCGTCCGTTTTGCCACCTGGAACTCGGTTCCTTCCACCTTCTTGACCATGCCCTGCTTTGTGGCAAATAAAAGCTTCGCAAACCGCATCTGCTCGGCATCACAGACCATAACGATCTGCTCCTCACTGCTGGAATAATTGCTGACATTATCGATCGGCGTTCCTTTATCCCGGAACTTTCCGTATGGCAGATCCAGCATCTTCACCTGGTGCATCTTCCCGGTATCGGTAAAGATACAGATTTTCCCGGTGTTCATACAGTGCACGACATATTTATTCTCACTGTCAGCCGCTTCTTTATTCCTCTCATAGGCCGCCACATCGATTGTCTTCGCATATCCGAAACGGTCCATCAAAAATACGACTTCCTGCTCTTCGATCTTCTTTTCCTCGAATACTGCTTCCTCTGCATTCTCAATTGCGGTACGGCGCTTCCTTCCATATTCCTTTTTATAAGATTCCAGTTCAGAGATAATGAGGTCTGCCATGGAATCGTAATTGTTCAAAACATCCTCATAGCGTGCAATATTCTTCAAGGTCTCCTCATGCTCTTTCTGGAGTGCTTCGATCTCCAGTCCGATCAGCTTGTACAGACGCATCTCCAGAATCGCAGTTGCCTGGCGCTCTGTAAATCTTAAAAGAGAGGCCATTTTCTTGGAGATCTTGGACTTGAATGTAATATTGTCTGTCACACCATTGACCAGACACGCACGGGCATCCTTTACAGACTTACTTCCGCGCAGGATCTCGATGATCAGATCAATGACATCACACGCCTTGATCAATCCTTCCTGTACTTCCCGCTTCTCCTGTTCTTTCGCGAGAAGCGTGTTGTACTTTCTGGTCATCAATTCAAACTGGAAGTCTACGTGATGTTCAATGATCGACTTAAGCCCCAGCGTCTCCGGCCTGCCGTCAGCGACTGCCAGCATATTGACGCCAAAGGTATCCTCCAGCCGGGTCTTTTTGTAGAGCATATTTTTCAGGTTCTCTACATCAGCACCCTTTTTCAATTCAATGACGATACGGATTCCCTCTTTTGAGGACTGATTGGAAATGTCCACGATATCATTGGTCTTCTTGGTCTCCACCAGATTGCAGACATCATTCAGAAACTTTCCGATCCCGCTTCCGATCATAGTATAAGGAATCTCCGTTACAACAAGCTGCTTCTTGCCGCCCTTTAACTCCTCCACTTCTACTTTCCCGCGCAGCTTGATCTTCCCCTGCCCGGTCTCGTAGATATTCAGAAGGTCGTCTTTGTTGACCACGATGCCCCCTGTCGGGAAATCCGGTCCTTTGATATACTTCATCAGCTGCTTTGTGCTGATCTGATCATTCTTCATGTAGGCCTTGACCGCATCAATGACCTCACACAGGTTGTGTGTCGGGATGCTGGTCGCCATTCCGACTGCGATTCCCTCTGCCCCGTTGATCAGCAGGTTCGGCACACGTACCGGCAGAACAAGCGGTTCCTTTTCCGTCTCATCGAAGTTCGGTCCGAAGTCGATGACATTCTTGTCCAGATCTGCCAGATAGGCCTCCTGCGTAAACTTGGTAAGCCTGGCTTCGGTGTAACGCATAGCCGCTGCGCCGTCCCCCTCGATGGAGCCGAAGTTGCCGTGGCCGTCCACCAGGATCATTCCCTTCTTGAAATCCTGTGCCATCACGACAAGGGATTCATAGATAGAACTGTCGCCGTGGGGATGGTACTTACCCATCGTATCCCCTACAATACGCGCACACTTTCTATAAGGCTTGTCATAGCGGATTCCAAGCTCATACATGTCATACAGAGTCCTGCGCTGCACCGGCTTTAATCCATCCCGCACATCCGGCAGTGCCCTGGCAATAATGACACTCATGGCATAATCAATATATGATTTCTTCATAACCTCAGAATATTCGGTTCTGATAATCTGTGATTCACTACTACTCATTCTTTATCTCCTGCTTCTTTTAAATATCCAGCTCTGCATCCGTTGCATTCTCGTAAATAAAGGAGCGCCTTGGCGGTACCTCCGTCCCCATCAGCATCTCGGTCACGCTGGAAGCCATCAGGGCATCCTCGATCTCTACCAGCTTAAGAAGCCTCGTCTCCGGATTCAGAGTTGTCTCCCATAGCTGATCCGCGTCCATCTCTCCAAGACCTTTATATCTCTGGAGGGTAAATGGTCCGTCATGTGTCTTCCTGTATTTTTCAAGTGCTTTATCGTCATAGAGGTACTCTTCCTCTCCTTTTTTCGGCATTACTTTATATAACGGCGGCATCGCAATATACACATGTCCTTCATAAATAAGCTCCGGCATAAAGCGGTAGAACAAGGTCAGCAGCAACGTGGAAATATGCGCACCATCCACATCGGCATCGGCCATGATAATGATCTTATCATAGCGCAGCTTACTGATGTCAAAGTCGTTGCCGTACCCCTCTGAAAAACCGCATCCGAATGCATTGATCATAGTCTTGATCTCCGCATTTGCCAGCACTTTATCAATACTTGCCTTCTCCACGTTCAAAATCTTGCCCCGGATCGGCAGGATTGCCTGGAACATCCTGTTTCTCGCTGTCTTCGCAGAGCCTCCGGCAGAATCTCCCTCGACGATAAAAATCTCACATTTCTTTGCATCCCTGCTCTCACAGTTCGCCAGCTTTCCATTGCTGTCAAAGGAATACTTCTGCTTGGACAGAAGATTCGTCTTTGCCTTCTCCTCTGTCTTACGGATCTTGGCAGCCTTTTCCGCACAGGACAGCACCTTCTTTAAGACCTCCACATTACGGTCAAAATACAGAACCATCTCATCCCCTGTTACTTTTCCGGTCGCTTTCGCTGCATCAGGGTTGTCCAGCTTGGTCTTAGTCTGTCCTTCAAAACGCGGGTCCGGGTGCTTGATCGATACGATGGCAGTCATTCCATTTCGGATATCCGCGCCAGTAAAGTTGGCATCCTTCTCCTTTAAGATTCCCAGCTCTCTTGCATACTGGTTCATCACCGTAGTGAAGGTGGTCTTGAATCCTGTCAGATGGGTTCCTCCCTCTGCATTGTAAATATTGTTGCAGAATCCCAGAACATTCTCATGGAATTCATTGACATACTGCAGCGCCACCTCCACTTCAACTCCTTCAGATGTCCCCTTAAAATAAATCGGATCATGGAGGACCTCCTTTTTCTGGTTCAGGTCCTTGATAAATCCAATGATACCATCCGGCTCGTGATACACAATATGTTCCGGTGACTCCATCCGTTTGTCATCGAAAATAATCATCAGTTCCGGATTCAGATATGCGGTCTCGTGAAGACGGCTCTTGATTTCCTCTGAACGGAATCTTGTCTTCTCAAAAATTGTATCATCCGGCATGAAGTTGACCTTCGTCCCGGTTTTCCTGGTCTTTCCAATAATAGGAAGCAGACCCTCCTCCAGCTCGATCACCGGTACACCGCGCTCGAACCTGTCATGATGAATCGCGCCCTCTCTAAAGACCTGTACATCCATATAAGTAGAAAGTGCATTGACAACGGATGAACCGACACCATGAAGACCACCGCTTGTCTTATAAGCGGTATCATCAAACTTACCACCTGCATGAAGGGTCGTATAAACAATACGCTCCGCAGATACTCCCTTTTTGTGCATACCAACAGGGACGCCTCGTCCATTGTCCTCAATGGTGGCCGAGCCGTCCTTTTCCAATGTTACATGAATCTGTGTACAATATCCGGCCAGATGCTCATCCACGGAATTGTCCACGATCTCATAGATCAAATGGTTCAGACCTTTTGTCGAAACACTTCCTATATACATACCAGGCCGTTTTCTGACTGCTTCAAGTCCCTCCAATACAGAAATACTGTCTGCATCATATGTATTCTTATTTCCCATAGTCCCTCTCCTTTTTACATTCATCTCATCTTAGCACAAAACCCCAAACCGTTCAAGAAGCTTCTTTTGCGCAGTTTCCGGCTTTGCTGCAGAAAGTAGATTCTAATCACTGATTACATGGCACAGGGTATCTGCCAGGACTTCCATCGCATTTTTCATCTCTTCCACGGTGTTTGTCTGAGCCCCAGCCTCGATCAGCAGTGATTTGGGCAGGAGATGCAGATTGTATCTGTAGCCCCTAAGATAAATATGCCTGGCAAATCCGGGATATCTGCTCTCGGAGGCCAGCTCCATCTGCAGAGAAAATGCCAGGTTATCCTGGATATAAGGGTTATAGAGGTAGGCGATGTCGCCGTTCGTCCTCGTGCGGCTCAATCCGTTGAAATACATAATCTTAGCCGTCGGCTTTCCATTGACCTCTGTGACGAGGTGGGTCCCCTCCGCCACACCATCCCTGTGCAGATCGATTGCCACTTCCAGTGTAGGATTCGCTTCGATGATAGGACGTATGGAAGCCTCCGCATTTTCATAGGCATTGCTCCGGTCCAACTGACCATTGATGATATCGTAGACCCCGGTATCATGAATCGTCTCTATCCCCTTCTCATTCAAAAGCTGACAGAGGTATTCCCCAACGCCCACAATACTTGTATTGGGGTCGCCTGGCGTAGAATCTGCGAATTCCTCCTGGGAATGAGTATGGAAGATCAAAATCTTGGGACCGCCCGTGCTCTTGTCGATCTTCATGCTGCGTCCCAGCAGGTCATCGACATTGAGCTGCTCCGGTCCGATCATCGTCGAGCTGTCCACGGTATAAAAATTGCTCAGCAGATAGTCAAAATCCCTCAGCTTTTCAATCGACATATCGATAGGCGACTGCCCCTGCTCCACGGCAGGCTCCTGTTTTGCCAATGTATCCTCTCCCACCAGTTTTCCGTTCTCATCCACCGCATTCTCATCATTTGCCTGACTCTCCAAAATCTTTGCAATCGTCTCCTCGTCCTCCATCGCTGACTCATAAGGTTTCTTCTGTTCCACATAATGAACCAGCGGCATCCAGGACAACGCCTTTTCCTTCATCCATTCTGCTGCTGATGGCTCAGGTCCCCTTTTCACATAAGCCAGGCCCGGCATGTACATCTCTTCCGTATATTTTAGGATTGTTTTCTGGCTCTCATATCGAAATTCATTTATAGCATTATTACCGCTTATGTAAAAAATACCCAAACATATCAATACTCCGAAAGCAGCCAGAACCATGCGGATTACTGCTGTTTGCCTCATATACCGCCTTCTTTCCACCGAAATCCGGGCCAAAGCCATCTTATGGAGAAGAGGATTTTACCCTTCTCCATATATATGACCATGGGAAGCATAATATGATTTTTTCTTTGCCTGCCTTACGCCTCTGCCGTCTCCTTTGCATTGGTAAAAAGGAGGTTCAGGCTCTCGGAAATCGTATAGCTGATCTGTTTGACCATCTCATCTATATCCTTCGGCGTCACGAACATCCCATTTAAATGAGGGGAGATCAATTCCTTGACCAGTTCATATTTTTCTGCCGCATTATATGTCCGCAAGACATCTCCTACCCCCTTTAGCATCTCTGATGTCTCCAGTGCATAAATCAGATTCTCCATCGTGTCATTCACAATCGTAGCGGCGTCCACCACCGTCGGCACACCGATTCCAATGACCGGAACCCCAAGGGATTCCTTTGTCAGGCCATTCCTATGATTGCCCACGCCTGAGCCTGGATGGATGCCTGTGTCCGCGATCTGTACGGTTCGGTTTAGTCTTCTGCTGTTTCTGGCAGCCAGGGCATCGATTGCGATCACCAAGTCGGGTCGGGTCTCCTCCACGACTCCTTTGACAATCTCCACCGTCTCCATTCCTGTCTGTCCCATGACTCCGGGGACAATCGCACTGACCAGGTTCGCATGTTCCATCCCCATCGCATACTTCCCGTATTCCTTTACGATATGTCTGGTCACACAGAGATTATCCACCACGTACGGTCCTAATGCATCCGGTGTCACCTGCCGGTTTCCCAGTCCCACGATGAGTACGGACAAATCTTCCTTTCCGAGAAGTCCAAGCCGGTCGATCAGCTCTTTGATGTAACCAGAAAGCTCCTCTGAAATTTCCCTGTGATATCCTTCATCCGGGACAGCCATATTGGGTGCCTCCACTGTCAGGTACGTTCCTACCGGTTTCCCCATCACCTTGGCGCCCTTTTCGGTCTCGATGCGAACCCTGGAAACACGAATTTCCCGTTCCTCGTCATACTCCTCTTCCAGGACGACCCCCTGCACCTCTACATTGTCGGATTCAAACCGTTCCTTCTCCTCCAGGGCAAGGTCCGTCCTCACACTATACTTTTCCAACATCTTAAAGCCCTCACTTTTCCTTGACATCATTTGAATATCATGCTAATTTTTAGTAACGATTTCAGCCCATTTTAAATGCATCTTCGATGCATGGGGCTGAAATCCATCCTACTGTCAACTCTGGCGCATAGCTTGACAACAAATGTCAAGCTTGTGAGTGAGCAGTAACGAATAGTTACAGTTTTTACATTTTTTTGGAAAATATGTATTGACAACTATTGTTCCTTATCTTAAAATGAATGAGTATGTTCCGTTGAAACGTCCGTGTCCGATTTTGATGGAATCATGAAAATCACTATTTGAAAATTTCACATATTTGGAGGTGTACAGATTGGCTAACATTAAATCTGCTAAGAAGAGAATTTTAGTTAACGAAACAAAGGCTGCAAGAAACAAAGCAATCAAGTCTAAAGTTAAGACTGCTGTAAAGAAGGTTGAGACTGCTGTAGCTCACAAGGATGCAGAGGCTGCTAAGACAGCATTACACGCTGCTATCGTTGAGATCACAAAAGCTGGCAGCAAAGGTGTTTATCACAAAAACACTGTTTCAAGAAAAATCTCCCGCTTATCTAAAGCTGTTAACGAGATTGCTTAATTTTCTGAAATATAGACTCAAAAGCACCCACTCCCGTCAGGTGGGTGCTTTTTTCGTATATGTTTCTTTATATATGTTTATCGTATGTATTTATAATTTTGCATATCCAAAGCTGTTGATCAATCCCTCGATTCTCTGCCCTGCCTTGCACATCGGGCATTCATTCGGAGCATATACATGGTAGTCCGGCAGATCAGAGCTGGCAAAAATGGTCTTGACCTCCATCCCCGCGACCTTCGAGATTGCACTAAATACCGCACAGATTCCACATACTGTACCGCCATAATAAAGAACGGATTCAATCGCCTGGTAAGCAAGTGCCCCCGTCGCCATGGAATCTATCAGTATCAATACCTGTTTGCCCTCGATCATCCTCTGATTGTTATCACGGAACAATATCTGTCCCGAGGAATCAAACTCCGGCGTCACAACTGAAATGTTATTGCCTCCGCTCATGGATGCATTTGTGCTGTCCGCAAGTTCCTCCGCCATGAACGTTCCAATGACCTCTGTGTTCTTAAGACATACAATGGTATCTACCATGGTATTCATCAGATATTCTGCGGCCAGTGTCTTTGCCGTCTCGCGTGCGTTATTATGTCTGGTCTTAACCGTTGACATATCAATGTAGGTATTCACATGAGAATGACGCGTCGCAAAATGACCGCTCATAATCTTGATACGGGCTTTCGGGTTCTTCGTCGATCGTAAATTCACTAATCTTTCATCCATGCTGCTGGCTCCTTTCTGGAAATGGGCAAAATCACGTCCTGTTAACTGTTAATTACATTTTACCACAGTCATGCATCTTCGGCTAGTTTTTTTCTTGAAGCGTGGGCCAGACGGTGATCAGCATTGTTACGAAGCTTGCTGTTCCTCCGATGGCATTTGAAACTGGCTCTGCCCAGAAGACGCCGGATGTTCCAAGACCTCCGATCAGGGGGAATATAAGGGTCAGAGGGATAACAATGATTACTTTTCTGAAAAGTGAAAAGAACACTGCCTGTTTTGCTCTGTTCAATGCCACGTATGTAGACTGCCCGGAGAACTGGAGGGCCATCAGGAAAATGCCGCAGAAGTAAATCCTCATGGCGGGAACACCGGCCTCGATCAATTTAGGCTCGCTGGTGAACAGGCCCAGGAAGAAGGCAGGCTCAAAGAATAATACAGCCCACATCAGGAAGGTGAATATGATACAGCTTGCTGACATGAACTTGATTGCTTTTTTTACACGATCATAGCAGCCAGCGCCATAGTTATAACCGATTACAGGCTGAGCGCCGGAAGTCAGTCCTGTTACGGGCATCGTGATGATCTCGCGCACGGAATTGATTACGGTCATGATTCCTACATACAAATCGCCGCCATAACGAAACAGGGTCGCATTACATACGATCTGAACTGCTCCATTTGTCACGGACATCACAAAACCAGAGGTTCCAAGGGCTGTGATTTCCTTGACCAGCTTTTTATCCAGCTTCATAGAGCCGCGGTCCAAAGTCAGGATTGCTTTTTTCCCGGTCAGAAATTTTAAGACCCAGAAAGCGGAAAGTCCCTGGGATATGACAGTCGCGATTGCCGCTCCCTGGACTCCCATATGGAACACGAAAATGAGGACCGGGTCCAGCACAATGTTTGTGACCGCACCTAAGATTACAGTCAGCATCCCCATCTTCCCGAACCCCTGGGCATTGATAAAATTGTTCATCCCCAGACTGATCATGACAAAAAGAGTACCGCACAGATAAATGGTGATGTAAGCATCTGCATAAGGAAATGTAACATCACTCGCTCCGAACAAATACAGCAGCGGCTTTTTAAACGCAAGGCACAAAACTATCAGGACCGCTCCCGATAAGAGCAGCATGGAAAAGGAATTCCCCATGACCTTTTTTGCCTTCTCCTCCTCATGTCCTCCCCTGGCTATAGAACACAGCGGTGCTCCTCCCATGCCGAACAGATTTGCAAATGCCATGATGACCGTGATGATCGGCAGGGTCAGTCCAATTCCGGTCAATGCCTGGGCAGATGTATGGGGGATATGTCCAATATAAATTCTGTCTACGATGCTGTACAATACATTGATCAACTGTGCCAGTGTCATCGGAAGTGCCAGCCCTATGATATTCCTGGAAATGCTTCCCTGGCTGAAATCATTCTTTTCTGCCACCTTCACCCTCTCCTTTCTACCACCTACATCCCCGCTGTCTCTGAGATGGTCACGTACTATGCTCTGCAATGATGCTTCGCTCAACATTAAAATCTGACATACAGACAAGTAATTAAAACCCCAACATCTGCTCATCTGCAGACGCCGGGGTCCTAATAATCAATTTATGGTAGTCTTGCTTTAGTTGTTGATCAGTTTGTCTTCGTCACTCCAGCTGTAGAGCTTTCTTACTTCTTCACCGATCTTCTCTGCCGGATGCTCTGCTGCAAGCTTTCTCATTGCTCTAAAGTGAGCCTGGCCGCCAGCCTCTGACATATCAAGCAGGAATTCTTTTGCGAAAGATCCATCCTGGATATCGCTTAAAATCTTCTTCATTGTCTTCTTTGTCTCTTCTGTGATGATCTTCGGTCCTGTAATGTAATCACCGAATTCTGCTGTATTGGAGATAGAGTATCTCATTCCAGAGAATCCTGACTGATAGATCAAATCTACGATCAGTTTCATCTCATGGATACATTCAAAGTATGCATTTCTTGGATCATATCCAGCCTCTACTAATGTCTCGAAGCCCGCCTGCATAAGTGCACATACACCGCCGCAAAGAACTGCCTGCTCACCGAAAAGGTCTGTCTCTGTCTCTGTTCTGAATGTTGTCTCTAAGACACCAGCTCTTGCTCCGCCGATTCCAAGTGCATATGCAAGTGCCATATCAAGCGCTTTTCCTGATGCATCCTGCTGTACAGCTACCAGACAAGGAACACCCTTTCCAACCTGGTATTCGCTTCTTACTGTGTGTCCAGGTCCCTTTGGTGCGATCATAGTAACATCTACATACGGAGGTGGTACGATCTGTCCGAAGTGGATTGCAAAACCATGAGCGAACATCAGCATATTGCCCTCTTCCAGGTTCGGCTCGATGTCTTTTTTGTACATTGCAGCCTGCTTCTCATCATTGATCAGAATCATGATGATATCTGCTTTTTTAGCAGCCTCTGCTGCTGTGAATACTTCAAATCCCTGTGCTTCTGCTTTTGCCCAGGACTTGCTTCCTTCATACAGACCGATGATCACGTTGCATCCTGACTCCTTTAAGTTCAATGCATGTGCATGGCCCTGGCTTCCGTAACCGATAATTGCGATTGTCTTTCCTTCTAACATAGAAAGGTTACAATCTTCCTGATAATAAATTTTTGCTGCCATCTTGACATTCCTCCTAATTCTCTCTCATCTGTTGTCCACACAGATGATACATTGCTTTTTTATTGAACATCTATGTCCAATAGATTTATGAGTTAAAGGCTCTTCGCCTCTAGCTTCTGTATGTAACCTGATACCTTGGCCTTTTCTCTTACGACGGCCTGCATATTCCATACAAGGCCTTAATCAATAAAGGTCACACCCTCAATGCCTCTTGCAAGACCTGTAATTCCGGTCCTTGCCAATTCCAGTATCTCATAACCGTCCAGTAGATTTAAAAATGCTTCCAGCTTGGACTGATTCCCTGTCAGCTCAATGATCATAGACTCTTTCTCAACATCGACGATCTTCGCCCGGAAAATATCTGCTATCGAGATGACCTCTGGGCGCTGAGCCGCATTCGCGCGAATCTTCACCATAATCAGTTCTCTGTAAACGGACTCGCCATCCTTCAATACCTTGATCTCGATCACATCCTCCAGCTTACGGACCTGCTTCTCGATCTGGGATAAAATCAGCTCATCTCCGCTGGCTACAACTGTAATCCTTGTAAATCTTGGATCTGCAGTCATCCCCGCCGTGATACTGTCAATACTGTATCCTCTCCGGCTGAAAAGCCCGGCGATCCGGCTGAGTACACCAGGATTATTGTCGACCAGTAATGAATATACCTGTCTTCTCATATGCTTCCCTACTTTCTTATACAATCAGAATTGTAAAAACAGAGTGCGTTCTGTTTTTTAATCATACCAAGTTCCTATTTCTTTGTCAAGAGCTTTTCAAAAATTATTCCTAATTTAATGTCTCCATTTTTTTCATATATTGAATGACATCTCTGACCTGCATCAGATTACGGACATCCTTCATCGGAATGTCCACATCGAATTTTTCCTCAAAAGCAGAAATCAGATTTGCCACATCCATGGAATTGAAAGCCAGGTCATTTACGAACTCCGTATCCATCGTCAAACATGCTACCCCTGTCACCTCTCTTACGATTTCCTCAACAATGCCAAATAATGCTTCTTCTGTCATACGTTTACCTTCCTTCTCTGTATCTTCTGCATAGATGTCTTTTGAAACTCGGATTCTGACAGCTTTACGGACTGAATTCTCTTATAAATAGGGAGTCTCATGTTCAGCTCTTGGATTTCCTCCTGGATTGTCTCTAATATCTTATAATTATCCGTTTCCTCTGTCTGGTCTGTGTCCACACAGATCAAGGCTGACAACTTCACCTCATCCAACGCATTCCCAGTGCTTGCACCATACACCATGACTTCCTTGACCAGTGGAATCTGATGAATGTATGCCTCTAACTCCTCCGGCACTACCTTCTTCCCATTATTGAATACAATCAGGTTCTTTTTGCGTCCGCAGATATACAAAAATCCCTTTCTGTCCAAATATCCGATATCACCGGTGTGGAACCATCCATCCGTAAAGCTCTCCTCTGTCACGACTGGATTTTTATAGTACTCCTTGAATACATTTGGCCCTTTCACCAGGATTTCACCATCCGCGATCTTCATCTCGATTCCCGGAAGCAATTGGCCTACAGAGTTGATTCTATTTTGTCCCCGTATGCTGTTGCTGATCAGTGGACTGCACTCTGTAATTCCGTAGCCCTGAAGCAGATCAATTCCATAGGCAAAAAATTCTTCAGCTATCTTTTCGTTCAAATGCGCCCCGCCGCAGCAGATCGTCCTCAGATTTTCACCCAGAATCTCACTCATTCCATTCAAAAGAACAGGCTTTTTCATAAACAGGCCTTTTCTATATTTCTCCACGGCCTGCTCGACCTGCCCGCGGATTCCCATTTTCTCCTGTACACGATGAATTTCCTTTAACAGGTTCTCAAGTACAAGTGGGACCGCCATCATAATGCTGGGGCTGTATAATTTAATATCCCGAAACAGCGTCTTTAAATTCCCATTGATACAGATGTTCTGTCCATGAGCCAGGATGTTCAACACTCCGCAGCCCAGGGAATAGGTGTGATACAAAGGAAGCGGGTTGAACATCCGGTCCTCCAGTTTCACGGATGCCTGACAGCAGCACGCATCATACATCAGATTATAATGGCTTAAGACCACCGCCTTGGAAACACTGGTCGTACCTGACGTATAAACGATTGCAAGAGGTGTATCCTGCTCTACCTTCTTACCAAATTCGAACTCTTCTATCCCCTTCGTCTGAATCGCTTCTCGCCCTTTCTGAATCATCTCGGCAAAGGTCGTTTCCATCTGAATGACCATTTCCTTCTGCCATCCTTCAAAGGCCGGCAGAAATTCCTTTTGAACAATCGTGAAAGTGGCATCCGCAAACTCTGCAAGATTGACGATTTCCTCCTCCGGGTGCTCCACGTCGATTGGAACGGACACGGAGCCAATGCATCCGGCCGCACAGAACGCAACGATCCATTCATAAGAGTTTTCTCCCACAAGGGCGATATGCCTGCCGCTCATATTTCTCTGCTCCATCATAAAAGCAGCTCCCTGGACATCCTTCACGAACTCCTTGTAGGTCACACTTTGCTCTTTTCTATCTCTTCCAAACATTGTAATTGCCGGCTTCTCTGCGTACAGATTCCCCACTGCGAGCAGGCATTCCGGCAGAGTGTGATAAATCGTCACATTCCTATATATACTCTTCTGTTCCATAATTTCCATATCTACCTCTTTGATTTTCCTCATAAGTCCACTGTAGTTCCGCAACGATCGCATCATAATTTTCCAGCACTTTCAGGAATTCTTCCACAAGCTGCGCATCGAACTGGCTGCCTTTGCCTTCCTTGAGCTGACTGACTGCTTTCTCAAAAGAAAGCTTTTTCCGGTAATGTCTGTCCGACATCATCGCATCAAAGGAATCCGCAATCGTGATCATTCTCGCTTCCAGAGGAATCTCCTCCCCTTTCAGCCCATTGGGGTATCCCGTCCCGTCATACCGTTCGTGATGTGCACACACGATTCCTCCTACCGCACAGAACATGTCCATACAGGATAAGATTTTCGCACCAATCGCCGGGTGCTTTTTGATGCATGCAAATTCTTCCTCCGTCAGTTTATCCGGCTTGCTTAAGATGGCATCCGAAACCCCGATTTTTCCAATATCATGCAGAAGTCCGGCCGTCCTGACACGGTGGACCACCCTGCGGTCCGCATGAATCGTCTTCGCAAGTGCCACTGCATAGAAGGAAACGCGGTCCGAATGGCCCCTCGTATAAAGATCCTTCGCATCCACAAGCTGCCGCATGGCCTCTACGGTCTGCATATAGCTGTCCCTCAGCCGTTTGTTCATGCGGGTGAGCTGCTTATTGTTGGCATCCAAAAGAATCTTTAGCAGTGTGTTATGAAGCGCCGTGGAAACCTGCTCCGCATAGACCAGAAGAAGGTCCAGAAGCGTATCTTCCGGCGCCTTTTCTAATGTAGCCCCCATAACACCCAGGATTACCTCTTTCTTCCCTAACAGGGGCACCACCAAAAGTCCTTGTGCCTCCTGATATAGGATGCGGTGATCCTGAATGCTGCGGCGTACTGCTTCAATCACATTCACATAATCCTCCTGCTCAAATTTTAAAAAAGACTTCTCGAATCTACCTGCCCCACAATAGATATCCTTAGGCACCTCGGCCTCAGCCAGATCCGTCAGTGTTTCATCTGGTTTTACCCAAACGAAACAATCTGCTGACCTAGTCAGCCTTTTTAACTCTACAAGCACCTGTTGTGTAAGCTCCTCTACCGGCAGCATCTGGTGAAGATGCGGGATGGAGGAAAGGATGCTGGATAACCCATCCTGATACTGGTAGATTGTATTCATATGACGGATACTCTTGACACTGCTCTCCACCAGCAGCTCCAACTGGTCATATCGGCTGCTCTTTTCGCAATATCCCTGAATTTCCAGTTCTCTGACTGTATTCAGGGGCGGCGCCAACTCCTTGTGTCCGGTCAGCATGATCACACAGATCCTCTGATCAAATTTACGGAGCCTTGCGACCACCTCATCCCCGCAGATCGGTGCCATGATAAAGTCCAGGATCAAAATATCATAATGCTTCCTCTCCATTTGCACAAGCGCCTCAAGAGGATTGTCCTGTGTATCCACCTCGTAGCCCTTGGAACGAAAATTGGCACTTAATGCCTCAAGAATATTCCTGTCATCATCCAAGATAAACATCTGAATTCCATTTTTTTCTTTTCCTGCTCTGTTCTTCCGCATATTTTTTATTCCCTCTCATCCTCCGCAGGCAGCTCGACAAAGAAACTCGTGCCTCCATCCTCATTGTCGTCAGCCCATATTTTTCCTCCGAACCTTGCCCGGATGATTTCTGCTGAACTGTATAGTCCCAGCCCCGTGCCCTTCGTTCCCTTTGTCGTGCACATAGTCCTGAATAATTTTTCTTTCACATCCGCGGGAATTCCTGGTCCCTGATCTTTTACCTGGATGCAGATTCCCGCCTGGGTCCTATAGACCTTTAGTTCAATGTCCCCGCCTGTTTTCTCCATGGCATCACAGGCATTATCGATCAGATTATTGATTACCTGCACCATGTTGTTGATATCTCCATGGATCATCGTCCCCTGGGGAAGCCTCATATCTGTAAGGAGCCTGCATCCATTCTTCACCAGCTTGCCCTTTAAGAACATCTGTACTCTTTTGAGGACCTCTTCGATTGTAAATTCCCCCTCAGAGGTATTGCTCAAATTTGCCGCCATTCCCTTCACCGTCGTAATGATGTCCGACATGTATTCACAACATTCCCCAATTCTGTTCAGCCAGCCTGACATCTCTTTTGCAATCTCCAGATGATCTTCCACAGTCACTTCCTCATCCCCAATGCTTTCCTCATATTCCCGGACCAGGTCTATAAGAAGTGTCACATCCCCGGAAATCGCCATGATCGGTGTCTTTAAGTTGTGTGAGATGCTTCCAATCATCTGTCCCAGTGAAATCAGACGTTCCCTCTCCATTGTACGGCTTAAATTCTGTTGCTTCCTGCGCATCTCTTCCTTGATTTTGGTCACATCCCGAAACATCGCCATAACCCCGGCAAGTCTATGCTTAACAAGGATCGGTGTCAGTTCCACCGAATAGTAGAACTTCCCATCTTCACTGAGAATCGCCTGCTCATAAGAAATCATATTGACCGACTGCTTGCATACATCGAAAAAGTTCAAAAGATTATAGATCACGTCTTTTTTTCGTTCCTCCAAATCCTCCACGATCCTGTTCAAATAGCAGTTGGTCCTCATTTTATACTTTTCTCCAAAAATTGCTTCAAAGGCTGCATTGCAGTAGATGATACAACTGTCAGCCGATAGGACCGCATATCCCTCCGCAACATTCGCGGCCATATTTTCCAGCGCGGCTGGTTTGATATTCAGGAAGTTCAAATAGTATACTGCGATTCCATGGCAGAAGATCGTTACCAAAAAAGCCAGCGGCGTAGCAAAGATCGGCAGGTCCAGAATCCTGAGCGTAGCGAGCAGGTTTGTACAAAAAGGGACTAAAAGACCACCGATGAACAGCCCCACCTGCCCCCAGACCCGCTTTACCCTGGCTCTGCACCCGAACCGGATCATAATCACGATGACCAGGATGGAATACACATAATACTGCAGCCCAGAAATAATGAACAATGGTCCGAACTGCACCTCCGAAACATAAATGGAAAATCTTCTGTAGAATAAATGATGCAGCGGATTGGTAAATACAATCAGGGTGGTGATTCCCGGAAGTATATAAAGCAGCCAGTAATACCGGGGGACCTTTTCCAGATTTTTTGTAAAGACCAGCGAAATCAATAAAATCGTCATAATCAACAGTGCGGAACTCGCACATGTGATCGCGTCCAGCACCTGCAGCCCAGCCATACTGTCCATATGGTCCATGCCATTGACCGCTAAAAGCCACAGAAGGAGGAATACCGCTGAGGACAGGTATAATTTCTGGGCAGCGGAAAGCCGTCCCTTTAAAAGGCAGCTTACGATGAAAAAGCCAAGTGCTGCGGCTGAAATATCTAATATATGTCCGACGATCGTCATTTCCTATCCTCACTCCTTTCCTCTAAAAAGCATAGCTTCTGCTTTTCAAGCCTGGGCTCTCTCCACCAGAAATCCAATTCCGCCAGCTTCTCCAGCGTCTTTTCCTGACTGACTCTGACCATGGGCTGTAAGCCTCCTGCCTCGAACCAGGTCTGTGCCAATGCTTGAATATAAGGTGAATCTGATTGTATGCTTTTCTGTTTCAAACGGTTTGCAAATTCTTCCTCTGTCACCCTCTCCACCGGTCTGCAGGCTTTGACAAGGCTCCCGATTTTAACCTCGTACGGGCTGTAAATATGGTACGCTCCACCTACAGAACCACTCAGCCGCACCACCGCCTCAGCCGCCTCATTGACCGGAGTCAACTCCATCCTGTGTTGATACAGGCTGTCCGAGAGCACACCTAATTCCAGGATACCTTTCACCAAACGGTAATAGGCGTTCGACTGTGGATTTTTCTGGAACCGTCCATTATAGGAGTTGGCCGCAAGCCTTCCGATTCGGAAAATGCTTGCATGAAGTCCCTTTTGGACGGCATCATCCACCGCCTTTTCAGCGAGCACCTTACTCTTCACATAAGGATTTTCCTGCCAGTCCTGTCCCACATCCAGATCCATCTCTGAAAACGTATAGGGTTCTTTTGGTTTCTCCAGAAGATGACTTCCGGCAGTACTGATCGTGGACATATGCATCAGCGCTGCCCCTGAGGCCTCTGCAAACTCCAGGACCCGCATGGTCCCCTCTACATTCGCATGATATAACTCGGCTTCCACTGCATAATGTCTGACATCCGCAGCGCAGTGGAACACCCGGGTGACTCTGCCCGCCATCTCTTCATACTGTTCTTTGGGCAGAGCGAACCGTTCTTTTGCCAATTCGCCTGTCATTATATGCAGACGTTCTCTATATTTTTCATAGAAACCTTCCTGGAAGTACAGATTCAACACTTTGATCAGGCGTTCTTCCTCTCCCCTGATCAAACAATATATTTCTTCATTTCCATATTCCAGCAGCTTCTTTAAGATATGGCTGCCCAGATAGCCTGTAGCCCCGGTCAGCAATATGCCTCCCGGCCTTAAGATTTGCTCTGTCTGTACGGTCAGTCTGCGGGGAACCATGTAGTCTTTCGTTTCACTGCCAAGCCGCCGCACAGAGTTTTCCTCCCCTGGCATCTGATGCTCCCGCCCGGTCAGGATAGCCGTCTGTTCACGTAAGGTGGGGTGACGGTAAAAATCATTCAGATCAAATCCGTACTGCTCCTGATGGTAACGGTTCAGGACCAGGATTGCTTTTAGGGAGGTCCCTCCCTGCTCAAAGAAGGAAACATCCGGATTCGGTTCCCTTCCTAGAACCTCCGTCCATAATTCCTTAATTCTGTCCGACGGGCGATTTTTAAACGTCTCTGCCTGCAGCTCTTCCTCCGATACTGATTGCAATTCTTGATCAGCTTTAGAACTCCATTCTTCGTCGGCTTCTAATTGCGGTTCGTGGCCAACTTCCACTTGCAGTTCGTGGCTTCCTTCTATCTGCAGCACAGCAAGCTTCTTTACATCTGTCTTGCCGCTGGAAGTGCGCGGAAGCTCATCCAATTCCAAGAACTCGGAGGGAATCATATAGTCCGGCAGTTCTTTCGCCAGATATTCCCGCATGGCAGCTTCTTCATATCCCTCCGCCTTTACGAAAGCGGCTCTTAGATAAGCGGGTGCCCCATCCTCATACACTGGGACCACCGCGGCCTCTCTGACCATACCTGATTGCAGCATCAGCTCGGAGATTTCCATCGGCTCGATCCGGTGTCCATCCAGCTTCACCTGCGTATCCACACGGCCCAGGCACTGCCAGTTTCCATCTGCCCGAAGTCTTCCCAGATCTCCGGTCCGGTACATCCTTTCCCCTCTTAAGATATCATCCGGTACGAATACCTCCTCTGTCAGCTCGGGCTGGTTGATATATCCCGCAGAAAGACATTCCCCGGCAATATAGATTTCCCCCACCGCAGTCGGAAGCACTGGTTTTCTATGCTTATCCAGAAGATAATAGCGGCAATTCCCGATCGGCTTCCCAATATGGATACTATCCGACTCGGTAATATCCCCCTGACAATTATGGACCGACGTCTCCGTAGGACCGTAAATATTAAAGATTCGTGCATCTGTCAGACTTCTCAGTCTGTCCTTTAGTTCCATCCCCCAGGGCTCGCCTAACAGTATAATTCGGTGGATTCCCCGAAGTGCGCTTCTAAAGTTTTCATCTCCCAGGCACATCTGGATTCTGGATGGAGTCAACTGCAGAACAGTCACCTTATCCCGGATGATCCGCTCTGCCATCTTCCATGGAAGGACCATCTCCTGTTCATCCGCGATACTGATCGTATATCCCTTGGCTAACGCCAGGATGGTCTCTGTTGTAAAGACATCGAATACACAATTGGATGCACAGAGAATGACTTCTCTGCACGTCCCCAGCAGAGGTTCCAGATGCGCTGCCAGATTGGATAACGACTTATGGAGCATGACAACGCCCTTGGGACGTCCTGTGGTGCCGGAAGTGAAGATTACATTTGCTGCATCCTCGCCCCCATGCTCCTGACTACTTGTAGACTCTATTCGTGTCCGGCGCATCTGTTCTTCCTCCCATATAAGCGCCTCGCAGCCGATTCCCTCCAATACAAGTTCGGCCTGTCCGTAAACTGCCAGCCGTACCTCAGCCTGTTCTAACATATAGCGGATGCGCTCCTTCGGAAACGCCGGATCTACCGGGACATATGCCGCCCCTGTTTTTAAGATTCCGAACATCAAAACTGGCAGTAATCCGGTCCGCCTTGTTAAAAAGGCGACCTTATCTCCTCTTTGTACCCCTGCCGACCTCAATGCTGCCGCCAGAAGATCTGATTGGTATTTCAAATCGGCGTAGGTATCACAGATATCCCTGCCCCACCGCACTGCAGTCCTCTCTGGCCTAAGCAATGCTGTCTCATCCATCATCTGGTCGACAGTTGCTGCATCATAGGGAGTCCTCATTCTTCTCGGACGCTCCAAAAGCCGGATTCTGTCAGCCATATCGAGTATTTCTATTTCCTTGAGTCTTCTATCACAGTCCTCCAGAATCGATGCCAGCCCCTGGACCATACATCTGCTGTAAAATGCGATCGTAACTTCATCGAACAGACTTTTTGCATACTCGAACCGGAACTGATATCCTCCCTTCAGGAATGTCACCTCAAGATTCAGATCCATCTTCACCGCATGTGTCTCATATGGGACATAGGTAAGTCCGGCACTGCCGATGGAAATCTCTTCCGCTTTAAGTGGTGTCATCGTAAAAAGAGTGGTAAACAACGGATTGCGGTCTCTTCTTCTCTCCACTGCAGCAATCTCTGCCAATTCTTCAAGAGAGATTTCCTGGTGATCCAGCATATTGGTCACCGTCTGGCAGACGGATGCTAAATAGCTTTCCATTGTCATCTCCGGGTCTGTATTCAGGCAGACGGGAAGCGTATTGACAAAGACGCCCGTCATATCCTCCAGCTTCTGTCTGCGCCGTCCTGAGAACGGCGTTCCCACAACCACCTTGTCCGCCCCCGAACAACGGCTGAGCAAAAGTCCATACATGGACAACAAAAGCATAAAAACAGTCACATGGTGCTGCTCACAGTACGCGTTAAGTTTGTCATTCCATTCCTCTGGCAGCCAAAATAGATACTGTGCTCCTTTTCCGTCGAATACAGAAGGCCTTGGCCTGTCAGACGGAAGCTCCCAGTTCGGCAGCCCCTCCTTGAACTGCTCCTCCCAGAACTCTCTGGATGGATTTCTGCCCTCATCTTCTTTGTGCTTCCTCCACCAGGCATAATCTACAAAGGTCACTTCCGGCCGGCTGACCGAAAGCCCTTGATAATACCTATGAAGCCTGGAAAGCAAAAGCTGACTGCTCAGTCCATCGGAAATGATGTGATGCATATCCAAGATGAGCCCCGGCCGGTTTTCCGGCAGCTTTACCATAGCTGCCCGAAGCAGAGGCCCCTCTGCCAGGTCAAAGGGCCTTACAAAGTCCCTCATTGCTTCTTCTATGGTATCCGTCTCCATCCACCCCAACTGAAAATTAAGCGCAGGATTTACCTTTGCAATGACATTTCCTGCTTCCATATGAAATGTTGTCCGCAATACCGGATCCTCTTCTATCATTTTGCAAAAGGCCTGTTCAAGCCTGGGGAACTCCAGCCATTCACTGAGCTCAAAGGCCGTCGGCATATTGTAGCTGATCCGGGTCCCATCCAGCTCATGCAGGACATAAAAACCTGCTTGGGATGGGGTCAGAGGATACCAGTCCTGATTCTCTGCCCTTTTAATTTCTGAATCAGGAACCGTTTTTTCAAGTGCTTTGCCGCGAATCAGGCTTCCCAATCTTCTAAGAGTGGAGCAGCCGTATAATTCAGAGACCGTAAGCGTCCTGGAAAATTCCTTTTCCACCTCCAAAAGCATCTGGACCGCATTCAGAGAGTCTCCGCCGGATTGGAAGTAATCCGAATAGACGCCCAGTCCGTCTCGCTTGAGTACCCTTTTCCAGATGGTCAGCAGACGCTCTTCCACCTCATCGGCCGGCCCTTCAGTCGAATCCGGCAGCTCTGGCTTCTCAAGCCGCGCGAAATCGGTCTTCCCATTTCCTGTCAGGGGAAGCACATCTTTCTTGATCAGTGCTGCCGGAAGCAGATAACGCGGCAGATAAGCGGCCGCATAAGTCAATAGCTCTTCCTCCCCAAGCGACGGTCTGCCTGTAAAATAGGCCAGCAGCCTTCCCTCCCAGACAGTAACAGCAGCCGTATCTACAGATGGATGCCTCATAAGCACAGATTCGATCTCCGAGAGTTCAATCCTGTGTCCCAGCAGCTTCACCTGCTGATCTTTTCTTCCCAGATAGAATATGTTCCCATCTTCAGACCATTTTCCAAAATCTCCGGTCCTATATATCCGCTTCCCCGCAACGAATGGGTCCTCTAAGAACCGATCCCTTGTCAACTCCTCCCGGTTGTGATATCCTCTCGCCAGACATTCTCCTCCGATATAGATTTCTCCTTCACAGCCCGGCGGCAGCGGATTCTTAAACTCATCCAGAATATAGATCCTGCAGTTCTGCAGTGGTGCCCCGATACTCACAGCATCCTTTCCATTCATTTTGGCATGGCTGACCGCCACAGTCGCTTCTGACGGCCCATATTGATTGTATAGAGAGGCCGTGGTGTGCGCATGGATCTGCTGATAGAGTTGAGGCGGCAGACTCTCCCCTCCGCAGATAATCGTCTCCAGATGGGGAAGGGCCTTTCGAAACACTTCTTCTTTCATGTATGCAGATAATCGGGAAGGCGTCAGTGCCATAAACCCCACATCATAATCGTGGATCAACTGCCCGATCCGTATCGGATGATTCATCTCTTCTTCCGATGCAATGACAATTGTCCGTCCATTCAAAAGTGCCAACACACTTTCCAGCAGAAATGCATCAAACCCTACATTGCAGATGGACAGCACAGCCCCCTTCGGATACAGATGCTTCATGGCATCTGCCAGGTTTAAAACACTGTGCTGCTCGATCTCTACTGCCTTTGGCTCCCCAGTGCTTCCAGAGGTATAGACCAGATAAGCAAGATCCTTTGGAGCGGCCCTGTAAAAATCATCTGCTTTCACTTCCGACCCCATAGAAAGTTCCTGAAATAGAAGAAACGAAAAGTTCTCCTCCGCTTCCCATACATCCTCTGTGATACACAGTGCGGCCCCGCTGTCTTTCAGCATCAATTTCTTCCGGTTCACAGGAAGCTTCGTATCAATCAGAAGCCAGTGATTTCCTGAATAAATGATTCCTGCAAGCGCGGCAAACAGACTGTCGCTCCTTCTCATGTGAACTGCCACAGTCCTGTTTTCTGCTTTAATGTGTGTCGTGATCTGTCGGGCGATATGCACTGCCGTATTTCCCAGCTCCTGGTATGATGTCCTTTTTCCCTGAAAAATCAATGCGGCTCTGTCTGGGTAAAGCAGGACATTTTCTGCCATCTTTTCCGCAATATTCTTCTCTCTGTCATACCAGTTATCCGTCTGATTAAAATCATAGATGACTCGCTCTTCACTCTCTTCATCTAAGATCGGCAGACTTGAGATCGGTATATCCGGGTTTAGAAGCGCCCGCTTTAAAATCCGGGAGATTGCATGATGGAGATGTTCAATCTCCTGTTCACTGAAGATCTGCGTCAAATAATCATAATCTACCACAAACTGATTTTCTTTGTCCCGGCTGCTTAGATGAATACACAATGCTTCACTCTGATATCCGCTATAATACCAACGGCCTTCCAGAGATACACGTGCCCCTCTAAGGTGATCCATCTTACCGTTCTGATAAGACAGAACAATATCGAACAAGGGGCCTCCGTCTTGGCTGCTCTCCCCTGCTAATTGTTTGATTGATTCAAATGGAATTCTCTGATGACAGAGTAATGAGAGCCAGTCTTCCCTCAGCTTTTCGTTGAACTCATTCCAGGTCATAGAAATATCCAGCTCATTCACGAAAGGAAGGGTGTTGACGAACATTCCGCCCGTCTGCTTTTCCTTGAAATTGAGCCTGTTAATGGTAGGCACCCCGATACAGAAACGCTTCTGCCCCTTCATCCGCCTCAAATACACTGCCAGGCCCATATAAAAGACCGCAAAAGGAGAGACCTTCTCTTTTTCACAGAACCCGCCGATCAGACGGTTCAGGCGATTCGAAAAACAACAGGATTTTCGTAGGCCGACTGGGCTTAACAGGGCGCACTGATGCTCCTTAACAAACCCCGGGGAAATATCCCTTAATTTTTCTTTCCAGAATTTTTTATCCTTTTCGAAAGCTTTAGACTGTAAATATTTCTGTTCACTCAAGACATGCTCCCTATAGGACCCGGTGGGCGTTGCATCCCCCTCCTGTCCAGAAAGCAACTGAAAGTAGTTGTGTATGATATGATTTGTAACCAATGCATGAGACCATGCATCCGCAATGATATGATGTACCTTCATATAGATACCGCCGCTGTTCTCAGAGGTCTTAAAAATCATCATCTGACACAGCGGATGATCCAGCAAAGCAAATTGCTCCCTGGCAACAGACTGAAACCAGGTCTGAATCCCCTGTTCGTCTGTCTCTGTAAAATCAAAAAAAGCAGCTCCTAAAGGGATTTCCTTTGCCACGAACTGACAGGGCTTTCCATCCCTTATGGTAATGCGGGTACGAAGGGATGGAAAGGCCTGAAATGTAAGCCTGATACAGGTCCAAAGATGCTCCAGATCCAGATTCCCTTCTATTTTAAGCGCAGTACATATGTTGTTCATCGAAAGTCCCGGGTGTGCCATTTCCAAATTCCAGATATTCATCTGACTGGAGGATAATGGCAGGTATTCGAAATGATCTGTCATCCTATCTTCTCCGTACATCTCACTTTTCTCCTGTTTATCTGTATGGTACAGCATCCGGACGTATCAGGCTGCCATCTTTAGGCAGCCTGTCCAGTATGTATTTAGTCAGCGTTCCTGTAACCGTCAGGATTCATGGACTGCCATCTCCAGGAATCTTCGCACATCTCCTCAATTCCTCGTTCTGCTATCCAGCCAAGCTCCTCTTTTGCCTTTGTAGCATCGCAGTAGCAGGTCGCTATGTCTCCGGCACGACGCGGCTTGATCTGATAAGGAATTTCTCTGCCGCTGGCTGTCTCATATGCCTTCACTACATCTAATACACTATATCCTACCCCTGTACCAAGGTTATAAA
The DNA here is from genome assembly GCF_012524165.2 of Faecalicatena faecalis. Taxonomy (GTDB): domain Bacteria; phylum Bacillota; class Clostridia; order Lachnospirales; family Lachnospiraceae; genus Faecalicatena_A; species Faecalicatena_A faecalis. Next base: position 157,843 of record NZ_JABACJ020000005.1, on the reverse strand, counting down.
TATGAACCCCTTTGCTCTTCCTCATCTTCTCGATCGCCTTCACATGTCCCACAGCAAGGTCTACGACATGGATATAGTCGCGCACTCCTGTGCCGTCCGGTGTATCGTAATCATCCCCGAATACGCCCAGGCAGTCCAGCTTTCCGACTGCTACCTGTGCAATATATGGAACCAGGTTGTTCGGAATTCCCTTCGGATCTTCCCCGATCAGGCCGGACTTATGTGCACCGATCGGATTGAAATAACGAAGGAGCATGATATTCCATTCCGGGTCCCCGGTATGCAGGTCAGTTAAGATCTGCTCCAGCATTCCTTTCGTACGTCCATATGGATTCGTGATCTCGCCCTTCGGACAGTTCTCCGTAATCGGAATCTCCGCCGGATCTCCATACACAGTTGCAGAGGAGCTAAAGATCATGTTCTTGCATCCGTGCTGCCTCATCACATCACATAAGATCAAGGTACCTGTTATATTATTGTGATAATACTCCCATGGTTTTGATACGGATTCTCCGACTGCTTTGAGTCCTGCAAAATTAATGACCGCCTCGATCTCCTCATTCTCAAAAATCGGATTTAAGTCTTCCCGATTCAGGATATCTCCTTTATAGAATTTCAGCGTTTTCCCTGTAATGCTCTGTACTCTTTCCAAAGCGGTCTCGCTGGAATTATACAGGTTGTCTACAACAACGACATCGTAACCTCTCTCCAAAAGCTCCACACATGTATGGCTCCCGATATATCCGGCGCCTCCTGCTACTAAAATTGCCATAATCTACTTCCTTTCCGTAATCTGTAACGTATGCTTAGGTATCGTAACTGCGGCAGTTTCGATTCTCTACTCCCACAAATGGAGTGGATAGATTCCCTGCTCCTTCATTCTGACAATTGCGTCTACGACACTCTGCTTGTCCTCTTTATATGTAATCCCATACCATCTGTCCTCAGACTCGAGCACCTTCACTGTCGCCTTCTGTTCAGCAATCAGTTCTCCGACTACTGACGGCAGAAAATACTCACATTTCAGCGGGTTCTCTTTCAGATTCTTCTCAAGGAATCTTGGGAAACGCGCTTCAATCTCCTTTAACATACTGGCTGTAAATCCAAACATATTCAGAGAGACGATACAATCTGGATCGATCGCTGTCCATGACTTTCCATCATCCTCTGTAAATGCCACACCATCTTTTCTCTTCTCGATATGGGTACGCTCCACAATCCCTGTCAGATAGCCGTTCTCATCCGTCTTGCATATTCCTCTGGAAACATATCCGTTGTCAGTCAGTGTATTGGTCAGATGATAGCCCACCATCGCATATCTGTACTTCTCATCATCCTCATTCTCGGATAAATAATCATAAATCTCTTTGAGCGCATGTACTCCATAATAGTCATCCGCATTGATCACTGCGAATGGTCCGTCTACTGCATCCTTGCAGCTCAAGATAGCGTGTCCTGTTCCAAACGGCTTCACACGCCCCTTTGGGACCTCAAATCCATCCGGCAGGTCTTCAAGCTTCTGATATACGTAAGATACCTCCATGAATTCACTGATCCGATCTCCGATGCTGGCACGAAACTCTTCGTCATACTCTTCTTTGATAATAAATACTACTTTCTCGAACCCTGCTCTTCTTGCATCAAAAATGGAAAAATCCATGATGATATGCCCTTCTTCGTCTACAGGATCAATCTGCTTTAAGCCGCCATAACGGCTTCCCATTCCAGCCGCCATAATGACAAGTACCGGTTTTTTCATAGCTTAGCACCTCTTTCTTAATTAATCATGACCCCGTATAATCACACAACCATTAAATGTAATCACGCATTTTCGGTTTTTTCTCTTTATTTTCGTTTATAAATCATATTCACCATTATACTGCTTAAATTGTCTGGGGTCAATGTCCTAAATTATTATATCACAGAACGAAACGACACTCTATAAGTTTTTGTTAGAAAGGCCCCCTCAAAGTGCCTTTCACACACCTTGAGAGGGCCTCATACATCCAAGGATAAATCCGTCCTGTTTCCAACATTCGGTCCATTTTGCTTTGTGTACAGAATCTATCCTCTAATTCCCTTTTTGGGCCTCGATTCTTTCCGCCAGATCATTCAGATAGACCCAGCGCTCCATTTTTACTTCCAACTCCTGCTCAGCCTGGTCCTTGAGGGCCATCAATTCACCTAATTTCATAGAATTTGTGGCATTTTTCAGGATGTCCTCCTCCAGCTTTTCAAGCTTCGCCTCGAGACTGGCAATGTTTTCATCGATCGTCTCGTATTCTTTCTGTTCTTTATAGGAAAACTTCAGCTTTACAGGACTATTCTGTTTCCAATCTCTGCTGCTTTTCTTTTCCGTACTGTCGTTTCCTAAAGATGTATTCACGGCTGCTGATGAAGCATTGCGCTGTCTTGCTTCCAGATAATCCGTATATCCGCCTTCATACTGCTTGAGATGTCCACCTTCCTCGAATGCAAAGATACGGTCCACCACATTATCCAGGAAATATCTGTCATGAGATACCGTAATGACAATACCCGGAAAGCTGTTTAAGTAATCCTCAAAAATAGTCAATGTCGGAATATCCAGGTCATTGCATTCATCGATCAGAAGACAATTCGGGGCGCCCTGGAGGATTCCCAATAAGTACAGACGCTTCTTTTCCCCTCCCGAAAGCTTTTCAATCGGCGCATACTGCATATCAGGGGTGAACAGGAAACGCTCCAGCATCTGAGAAGCGGTAATTCTGCCCTGTTTTGTCGGGATATACTCTGCGATATCGCGGACATAATCGATCACCCTCTGCCTGGTGTCCATATTGGGGACTTCCTGGGCAAAATATCCAAGCCTGACTGTCTCACCGATTTCTATTTTCCCTGAATCTGGCTCGATCAGCCCTGCGATCATCTTGATCAGGGTAGATTTTCCGCAGCCATTGGGACCGACAATTCCGAGCCGCTGGTTCTTGAGGACGATATAATCGAAATTCTCTATGATCTTTTTCTCGCCATAGCTTTTACTGATATGGTTCAGCTCCACCGTCTTTTTCCCCATACGGGTCTCAATGGACTCCATCTCCACTGTCTGGCTCTGAATGGGGGAGGCTCCATTTTTTAATGCTTCCAACCGCTCTAATCTGGCCCTTTGTTTGGTACTTCTTGCACGGCAGCCGCGTTTGGCCCATTCCAGCTCCATACGCAGGACACTCTGACGTTTTCTCTCACTTGCCAGCTCCATTTCTTCCCTCTGTGCCTTCATTTCCAGGAACTTGGAGTAATTCGCCTCGTAAGCATACAGCTTCCCATAGCTGATTTCCAGGATTTTATTCGTCACCTTATCGAGGAAATACCGGTCATGAGTCACCATCAATACAACGCCCTTATAACGTTTCAAATACTCCTCTAGCCAGGTAATCATCTCTTCATCCAAATGGTTCGTCGGCTCATCCAGAATAAGAACATCGGATGGCTCGATCAGGACTTTTGCAAGAGCTGCACGCTTTTTCTGACCTCCTGACAAGTGGCCCATGTAAGCCCCGTGATCTTTCAGCCCCAGGTGGTTCAGGATACTTTTCGCATCACTCTCCACATCCCACACCTCCTGCTTCTGCCCTGCCAGAACATAAGACAGGACGGTCGCGTCCATAGGGAATTCCTGGTTCTGGGGCAGATAACCGATCTTGATGCCATTCTGCCTGACCACCTGTCCTTCATCCGGCTCCTCACTCCCCGCTATGATCCGCAGTAAGGTCGTCTTGCCTGTCCCGTTGATTCCGATGATTCCAATCTTATCCCCATCATGAATTCCATAGGAAACATCATCGAAAATAACCTTCTCTCCAAAAATTTTGCTGATGTGCTCTATATTTAAAACATTCATTCGAATATTCCTCCCTTTTTTGACTTTTCTATCATAAGGGATTTTCCAAAAAACGTCAAGAATTTCGAAGTCACAGTGTCTGTTTCAAGAGATTACACCTCTTCGATTTTGTTGTAAATTGTATGCAGGGCGTTCGCTGATTCTTTCAGCTTCTCCTTTTCCTGCGCATTCAGAGGTATCTCTATAATATCCTCCGCTCCGTCTCTTCCCAATACCGTCGGAAGGCCGATACAGATATGATGAATCCCATAATGTCCCTGGGCCAGACTGGATACAGTCAGGATGGAATGTTCATCCCTAACAAGTGCCTGCGCGATTCTCCTGACAGCCATTGCCACTGCATAGAAGGTCGAGCCCTTACGGTCAATGATTTCGTAGGCACTGTCCCGCACCTCTTCATAAATCTCATTGAGCTGCAGGCTGTCCCTTGTGCGTCCGTGCTGACGACAGTATTCATCTACCGGAAGCCCTGCAACGGTAGCACTGCTCCAGGCTGCCAGTTCGCTGTCCCCATGTTCCCCGATCATCCAGGCATGGATATTGCGGTAATCCAGATTAAATTTTTGTCCCAACAGATATTTCAGTCTTGCCGTATCCAGGACCGTTCCACTTCCAATGACCCTGGATGCCGGAAAGCCCGAAAGCTTTAAGGCCAGGCTGGTCAGCACATCGACCGGATTCGTAACGATCAAAAGGATGCACTCTGAATTATATTTGACGATTTCAGGGATGATCTGCCTAAATACCCGGGCATTCTTTTCCGAAATATCCAGCCTTGTCTCCCCCGGCATCTGATTCGCCCCGGCAGTCACGATGACCAGATAGGCATCCTTCAAATCAGCGTAATCCCCTGCATAGATTTCTGATGGTACTGTGAAGGGGATTCCGTGTCCAATATCCAGGGCCTCTCCCTCCGCTTTCTTCTGATCGATATCGATCAGGACCATTTCATTAAAAAGTCCGCTTTCTATTAATGTATAGGCGGTCGTTGCACCGACTCCGCCGCATCCGATGATGCCGCATTTCTGAATATTCATCCTGTACTCCTCTTTTCTGCTTTTTCTGTTATTATTTCCAGGTTACATAGATTTGTATTCTCTGCAGCATCATAATATGAAATTTTTAAATCAATCGATTAGATTTTGTTTCTTCCAGGTGCCAGACAGGTAGAAACCGACTGAGAGAGCTGTCCCAATCACCCAGCCGATCGGCCAGGACAGCCAGATTCCCGTCTCCTTCCAGATTCCAGACAGAAGGAAGGCTAAAATCACCCGCAGAATCAAGTCAGAAAACGTGGCGATCATGAACGCCTTCATTGCTCCTGCACCGCGCAGCACTCCATCTGCAATCAGTTTTAACGATATCACAACATAAAATGGGGAGACGATCCTCAAAAAATCCACACCTACCTGGGCCGCCTTTTCACCGCCCTCACTCATAAAAAGCTCTACGATCGGTCTTCCTCCCAGGAAAAATAGAAGAAAGACCGGAACTGCCACGCTCAGCACCATGACCACACCGGAACGGAAACCTTTTGCCGCCCTATCCATCTTCTTCGCTCCGATATTCTGCGCTGTAAAACTGGAAACACCGTTACCAAGGGTCGTAAATGACGTGATTGCAAAGGTATTGATTTTCATTCCGGCCGAATATCCCGCCACCACTGCAGATCCATAGCTGTTGATCAGCCCCTGTACGAACAAATTCCCTACAGAGATAAAACTCTGCTGCAGAATACTTGGAACCGCTACTTCCATGATTTTCTTTAGCATTGACACAGAAAAATGGAGGTACTCTCCACTTTCAATACTATTCAGCCGTTTTTTCAAAGTGATATAGGCCAGTATCGAGGAGACGCCTTGAGCCAGGAATGTCGCCCATGCCACACCGCTGACGCCCATATGAAACTGAATCACGAAGACCAGATCCAATATGATATTCCCCACAGAGGAGGCAATCAGAAAATACAGCGGAGTCTTGGAATCTCCAAGAGCCGTGAAGACACCGGTGCAGATATTATATAGGAAAAGGAAGATCAGGCCGCATATGTAAATATTCAGATACAGCGCCGAATCACCAAATATATCCTCCGGGGTCTTAAGCAGTACCATAAGTGGTCTGCTAAAGACCAGTCCCAGAACGGTCAGCAGAACACTGATTCCAAGGACGGTCCTAAGAGATGTACTCACCGCACTTTTCATCTGCTCATACTCTTTCGCGCCAAAATACAAAGAAATCACAACAGAGCACCCTATGTTCAGCCCGGTCGCCACCGCCATAAAAATCATGGTGATGGGGTAAGAAGCACCCACCGCTGCCAAGGCATTGACCCCGACAAATTTACCTGCCACGATGCTGTCCACGATATTGTATAGCTGCTGGAACATCACACTGACCAGCATCGGAATCGTGAATCTCCACAAAATCTTAGAAGGTCTGCCTTCTGTCATATCCGTAATCATCTCATACTCACTCCTGTCTCATTTATCTTAAGAATCCCTTTGTTCTGCACATTTGCTGCCGCTTTCATATCCATTTGGAATGGATGCGTGATTTTATCAAATCACAGCGATCTTTTTATTTTATCATCTTTTATAGAAATATAAAAGAAATCTTATGACTTTATGAATTTTTTGTGATTGCACTTGAGTATAGATAAAAAAAGTTATACCATAGCATAAGTACCCAGAGAATGGCAGGTGTATACAGGTGTATTGTAACGTACAGACCATATAGTATGTTCTGTCATGAACTTACTGCCAGGTTACTTGGATGACTGAGTTTTTAATTTGAGGAGGAAATGAATGAGTTCTAAGAAAAATAGTATTTCTATTTTTGATGATGATTTTGAGGTGACTTATGAGGAAGAAATTCCTTTTTCATATAGTTTTGATACGAAGCCTGTTTCAAAGGGGGCCACGGATGAGACCGTTGTCATGGCTGCGCGCGATTTTGATGAAGTCGACTATGAAGATTCCTATGAGGATGATTACGACGAGGATTATGGGGATTCCTACGAGGATGAAGATGAGTATGACGATCAGTACGAGAACGACTACTATGATCAAGATTATGAGGAGGATGACTATGATTATGACAGAGATGCCCCTCGCAGAAAGCGAAAGAAACGAAAAGGCTCTTCTGGAAATGGAGCCCGTCTGCTTTCACCAGTCAAAAAGACAGCCAAATATGGCACAAAGGCAATTTACCGGACTGCACGTTCTGTCGTCAGAATCATATCCGCACTGATCACTGCAGGTACTTTTTGTGTGCTTGCATACAACTTCTGGAGGGGAGCTGCCCCATATGGGGATCCCCAGAAGATTCTGACAGATCAAAATTTTGCACTGGCCGCCTATGCCGGAGTAGCTGCTGTCATTCTTTTATTTGAATTGATCTCCTTCTTCTGGTCTTTAACTAAAATGAAGTTCCGGGAAGGACGCAAAATCTATAAGGAAGATACCGGAAGAGGTCTGTTTTCTTTTATTTTTATTTATATTGCCTCTTACCTCTCCTTCTTACTCTGCTCCTTCCTGCCGGATACGCTCGGCTCCTATGATGTATTGAACGGACTAAAGGGAGCCCTGGATGTGTACGGCTCCCTTCATAATGTACTGCTTGGTCTGTGTCTGGCAGGTGCCATCTCCTGTCTGGTGCGCAGACATATGAACTGACACAAAAGTCCCCGCCGATCACTTTTGCCTTCACGGCACGCAAGTAATCGGCGGGGACTTATTGGATAAGATTAATCTTTTATGATCAATGCCATAAATACCAGATCATCCAGCCCTGTGTTGGCAAGGGCATGTCCGCTGTTGTCCGGGGTGAACGTGATATCTCCTGCCTTGACGCTTCGTTTCATTCCATTGTCATTATATATTCCCTCACCCGAAAGAATATAATAAGTCTCACTCTCCCCATGGTGCTCATGGTATCCAAGGGTACAGTTCTTTTCCAAAGTCACCTCCGCATAGAGGCCGCATTTTCCATTCAGTTCCTTTTCTCCCAGAAGCCGTTTGATAATTACATGTCCTTCCCCACCGCACATATTTTCTATACGTTCTACTGTCATGTCCCATTCCTCCCTCATATTTATTGTCTTTTTAGCTGCATCCTTTTGTGCACTTTGCACAATTTTACTCTTTTTCTTCGTAAAATGGACTTGGAATATTAACAGTTAATAGTTTAACTATCTTATTGGTAGAGTTCATCCAATTATGTGCCTTATCAGATGAAAACTGTACGCTGTCCCCCGGGTTCAGTGTGTACCTCTGGGAGTCCAAAAACAGAGTCACAGTTCCCTCCAGAACATAGATGAATTCCTCCCCCTTATGACTGTACATCTCCAGCTCTTCTTCCTCCTGATTCGCCTGCGGCATCAACTGCGTCAGACGCGGCAGCATCTGGAATGATGAAATATCATGATTCAACACTGCCTGGAAGATCTTCGCGGCAGTCTGATCATAGCGCTGTGAAAAGCTATACATGACAGGCTCTTCGTTTTTCTCCTGGCAACTGTCAAAAAATACAGAAAGCTTCACATTCAATGCCTCTGAAATTAATTCGAGACTATCCACAGCAACCGATGACAATCCTCTCTCAAGCTGTGACAAAAAGCCCGTTGATAAGCCCGTCATCTCACTAAGCTGCTTTAATGTCAAGTTCTGTGATGTTCGGATTGTCTTTATTTTTTCTCCAATGGTATCGGAATGGCTCATTTTCAGAATCCCCTTTCTGGATATCTTTTACAGATATAAATCAAGTATACCCTCCCTCCCCAATCCCGTCAATACAAGTATCCTTTCAAACCAATCAATGAGGTTGAATATTTTTTCACAAAAATGATGGATTTTGGCCCATATTTTCATTTTATCAAATTTAATTCGTTACAAATTTCACATTAAAGAAATAAATATTCACAAAAATGAACTTTACTACTTGTATTTGTGAAAAAGCATGCTAGAATGAAATCAACAACAAAGTGTATACAAAATAATGAATCGTATACAAGATTTCAGAAAAGGAGGTCTGTATCTTGAAAATTAAAAAGACGTTCCACACCATTGACACTCATACCAGCGGAGAGCCGACACGCAATGTATTAGGTGGAATTCCATATATCAAGGGAAATACCATGCTGGAAAAACTTCAGTACATGATGACTGAAGGCGACTGGGTCAGACAGCTTTTGACTTATGAGCCGCGGGGAAATGACGTTATGTCAGGAACGATCATCACTGCTCCCTGCAGTCCAGAGGCGGACATCGGAGTCCTGTATTTTGAAGTCGGCGGATGGATGCCCATGTGCGGACATGACACGATCGGTGTCGGAACTGCGCTCGTAGAGTCCGGTATGATAGAAGTAACGGAGCCATTTACATATGTCACATTGGATACAGCCGCAGGATTGGTGAAGCTTAAGATCGAAGTCGTCGAAGGAGAGGCAAGAAGCGTCTCTTTCCTGAACGCTCCTGCATTTGTCATGGCAGAAAATGTAACGGTCAATACGGATGAGTATGGTCCAGTCACCTTAGACATCGCATACGGCGGGAATATTTACGCGATTCTACCGGCCGCCTCTGTAGGACTCACACTGAATCCTAAGAACTCCGCCAAGATCATACAGACCGGAAATCTTTTAAAAGATGAGATCAACACACAGATCCAGGTCATGCATCCCGAGATTCCGTTCGCCAACCATGTGACCCATGTAGAGTTCTATGAAAACAGCCAGACTCAAAAGAACCTGATTCGAAATGCTGTCGTCATCCCGCCGGGGGCAATCGACCGCTCACCATGCGGAACCGGAACATCCGCCAAGCTTTCAGTGCTTGCGAAAAAGGGACTGATCCAAAAAGGAGAATCCTTTATCCATGAAAGCATCATCGGCGGCAGATTCGAATGTACTTATGTAGATGACGCACTGGTCGGCTCACTTCCGGCAGTCATCCCAGAGGTAAAAGGACGGGCATTTATCACAGGGATCCATACCTTTATGTTGGACCCAGAAGATATCTTCCCGGCAGGATATCAATTAGCTTAGAATGGAGGCGCATAAAAATGGATGAAATGCGTGTAAAGAACCACCCCATACTGGGGGAGGACATCTGTGAGGAATTCGTTGAGATCACAGTGGATGGTAAAAAAATGAAGGCCAAAAAGGGCGAGATGATTGCTGCTGTTCTGATGGCCAACGGTATTAAGATCCACCGTTACACTGCAAAGGAACATAAACCAAGAGGAGTCTTCTGCGGAATCGGGCAATGTACCGATTGTGTCATGACCGTGAACGGACAGGCCAACGTCAGGACCTGCATCACTCCGGTGGAGGATGGAATGGTGGTAGAAACGCAGGAAGGATACGGGAGGAAAAAGCCATGAAAAGAGAGGTTGTCATCATCGGCGCAGGCCCGGCAGGACTTGCGGCAGCAATCGAAGCTACAAAAAACGGCTGTGAGGTTCTTCTGATCGATGAAAACAGAACCGCAGGCGGGCAGTTTTTTAAGCAGCTTCACAAATTTTTCGGATCACAGGCACACAGTGCCGGAATCCGTGGGTTTGAAATTGGGAAACAACTATTAAAAGAAACCGAAGAGATCGGCGTGGAGGTATGGCTGGAAAGCTCTGTCATCGGCATTTTTGCTGGAAAACGTGTGGCAGTATTACGCCATGGCATCACAGAGACCATCGAAGCACAGAGTATTTTGATCTGTACCGGCGGCGCAGAAAATCCTCTTCGTTTTCCTGGTTGGACACTTCCCGGAGTGATGGGAGCAGGTGCTGCGCAGACAATGGTCAATGTGAACCGGGTCCTTCCCGGCAAACGGATCTTGATGATCGGTTCCGGCAATGTAGGCGTTATCGTTGCCTATCAATTACTGCAGGCCGGCGCAGACGTGGTCGGGATTGTCGAGGGAATGCCAAGAATCGGCGCATATGGAGTTCATGCAGCGAAGCTGAAACGGGCCGGAGTTCCATTTTTTATTGGACATACAATTGCAGAGGCCAGAGGGAAAGACCATGTCGAAGAAGCAGTCATAGCACATTTTGAAAATGGAAAGATTCTAAAGGGCACAGAACAAAAAATTGATGTGGATACAATCTGTGTCGCTGTAGGCTTACGTCCGCTCTCCGAGCTGGCACAGATGGCTGGTGTGAAGCATGATTTTATCCCGGAACTGGGCGGCTTCATGCCGATCCACAATGAAAATATGGAGACCAGTGTAAAAGATGTTTACGTGGCAGGGGATACCGCAGGAGTGGAAGAAGCCAGCACTGCAATGGATGAAGGACGGCTGGCCGCCGTATCCGTCTCCTATTCCCTGGGACATTTATCTTCCCAGGCTGCCGAGCAGAAAAAAGAAGAGATCCGTGACCGGCTCGCATCGCTCCGCCAGGGGCCTTTCGGTGAACGTCGGATGAACGCGAAAAAACGGGTCGTAGATATGGGGGTGAATCTGTAATGGAAAAGAAATCAGGAATTATATATGACGGTTATCCTTCCAGGGAAGAGATTGTAACTGCGAATGGCTGGCCGAGTGAGGAACGTTTTGCAAAAGGGCCCATTGCCATTGCGGAATGTGTACAGGAGATTCCCTGTAACCCGTGTGAGGCTGCATGTCCGTTCCATGCTATCAAGATCGGAACTCCGATCACCAATACACCGCGCATTGAAGAAGATACCTGTACAGGGTGCGGCTCCTGTATTGCGGCATGTTCCGGACTTGCTATTTTTGTTGTAGACAAGACCTATTCCAAGACAGAAGCTCTGATCAGCTTTCCATTCGAATATCTACCTCTTCCAGAAAAAGGGGATGAGGTAGAAGCCTTGAGCCGCGGCGGAGAATATGTCTGTCAGGGAACTGTCGTAAGAGTCATGAATCCCAAACGCAACGACCACACTCCTGTAGTGACACTTGCCGTCCCGAAGGAACACGTGGACCATGTAAGAACCATGAAACGGCTCGTTCTTCCTAAGCCTGGAAAGGGATTTGAACCTGTGGAGCCCCAGGGAGTCCTGGATGATGATGTCATTGTCTGCCGTTGTGAGGAAATTACGGCCGGAGAAGTCAGGGATGCCATCCGCAATAAAAAAGCAACCACTGTTACGGAAGTCAAAAGAAGATGCCGTGCAGGCATGGGACTCTGCCAGGGCCGCACTTGCGGAAAGCTGGTGAGCCGAATCCTCTCCGAAGAATTAGGAAGTGCCCCTGACACACTTGTTGGAAGCACGGACCGTCCTCCGGTGCGTCCGACCACATTCGGCGAATTAGCCGGAATAAAGAAGGAGGTGTAACATGAGCCAGATATTTGATGTTGCTGTAATCGGTGCCGGTTCCATCGGAACCTCCTGCGCCTACTATAATGCCAAAAAAGGGGCCCGCGTCGTCTTAATTGACGCCGGCGATATCGCCGACTCCACAAGCAGCCGAAGTGACGGGAATATCCTGGTCTGTGACAAACAGCCCGGATTTGACGCGATATTTGCAAAAGCCAGCCAGGACATGTTCCCAAAGCTGGAGAATGAGCTGGAATATAAAATTGAATGGACCCAGAAGGGAAGCCTCTATCTGACTGAGACGGAAGAAGAATTTGAGATTGCCTCCAAATTCTGCAGTGATATGAAGGAATGCGGCATCCAGATGCGGATGATGGACCATCAGGAAGTACTGGACGATGAGCCCTACCTGGCAAAGGATGTTTACGGTGGTCTGGAGACGATTTCCGACGGTTCTGTCTATCCGATCGGCCTGGCTTATGGCTTCGCTCTTGCAGCAGAACGCCTTGGCTGTGTACTTTCTCTTCATAACCCGGTAACCGGGATTCAAAAAGAGGAAGACTATTTTATGATCCAATGTAAGAATGGAGATATTCTTGCTAAAAATATTGTGAACGCCTGCGGTGTACGTGCTCCTTTCATCGGGAAGATGGTCGGGCTGGATATTCCGATTCAGGCAAGACAGGGGCAGATTCTTGTTTCTGAACAGACCTTCCGTGTAGCCCGCAGGAAAGTACATGAATTTGGATATATGCTGACAAAGTTCCAGAGCGGCAGCTATGAGCGCCCGGTCTCCGAAAGAGTCAAACGAAACGAGGTCGCTTTTGTCTTCGAACCGACTGCCTCCAACAACTTCCTGATTGGATCTTCCAGAAGCTTTGTCGGGGAAGATATCCGCAGTGAAATTGATGTCATGCAGGCATTGGCAGAGCGCGCCATCCGTTTCTTCCCGGTGATCGCAGATATCAAGGTCATCCGAGCATACAGCGGGCTGCGCCCGTTCACCCCGGATCATATGCCGATTGTATCAGACACTCCTGTTAAGGGCTTCTACATTGCAGCAGGCCACGAGGGCGACGGAATCGGACTCTCTCCGATCACAGGGACCTGCATGGCTGATATGATTGCCGGAGATAAGACCTTCATGGACCTCTCATTGCTTAGCTTTCAAAGATTTTGTTCCTAAAATATAATCAAGAATAAGAAAGGAAGACCGTATTATGAATCCAAATTTTAAAGGAATTTATGCAGTAGCTGTTACCCCATTTAAGGAGAATGGAGAATTTGATCTTGATCAGTCAAAAAAGAACCTGGACTGGCTCATCGAAAACGGAGTGCATGGAGTATGCATCCTCGGTGCCACCGGAGAATACCAGAGTATTTCCGATGAGGAGCATATGCAATATGTCCGCGAGATCGTGCCCTATATCAAAGACCGCGTCAGTATCATCGTGGGCGCTTCCAGAGAAAGACCGGAGGACGTTGTAAAGCTTGTCAATAACATCAAAGCCTGTGGTGCTGATGCAGCGATGGTCCTCTCTCCGTTCTACTGCCACCCCGCACAGGACGAAATTGTAAAATTCTATCACTATGTTATGGATCAGACTGATTTTCCAATCGTGGTCTATAACAATCCAGGATCAGCCGGAGTGGAATTAGAGCAGAATACATATCTTGAAATTTTAAAGCATCCGAGGGCTTCTATCGTAAAAGAGTCCAGCGGGGATATCCATAAGCTGACGCAGGTATTGAACGATGCTCCAGAGACGACCTCTGTCTTCTGCGGATGTGATAATCTTGCCTTCGAAAGCTTTGCTGCGGGCGCCTGCGGCTGGATCTGTATGCTGGCAAATGTTGCCCCAAGAGACTGTGTCGCCCTGTATGAAGCTGTCTGTGAGGAAAAAGACCTGGAAAAAGGGAAAGAGATCTACCAAAGGATCCTCCCATCCCTGGATGTCCTTGAGTCCTTCCCAAAGCCGGTACAGGCACTCAAGCATCTCCTCTCCTACCGCGGATTAAACGGCGGATATGTCAGAAAGCCACGCTATGAGCTGACCGAGGAGGAAAAACAGTTTGTTGTAAAAGAAATGGCACCCGATCGCATACAATAATATCATTTCACCTGCTTCACACAAAAATGGAGGTATCATAAACATGGATGTTCGTAAATTATATATCAATGGAGAATGGGTAGAATCAGAAGGACGGGACTATATTGAAATCGAGAATCCGGCAACACATGAGATTTTTGCAAAGGTCCCACGTGGCAATCAGAAGGATGTAGATAAAGCGGTGCGCGCTGCCAGAGCGGCTTTTGAGACATGGCAGTATACGCTAGTTGAAGAACGCGTGGCCCTGATGGAAAAAGTGGTTCACGGACTGGAGGAGCGCAGACAGGATTTAATTGAAACAATCACAAAGGAGCTGGGCTCTCCTTATAAAGTTTCTGCAGAAGTACACACCGATCCTTTTATCCTGGAGGCAAAGCATTATATCAAGGTGGCAAAGAATTTCGAATATGAGCAGCGCCGCCAGACCTCTGTTGTCGTCAGAGAACCCGTGGGTGTCATCGGAGGACTCACGCCTTGGAACTTCCCACTGGAACAGATCGAGAAAAAGGTCGTTCCTGCGCTTCTTGCGGGGAACTGTGTTGTATTAAAACCAAGCCAGTTCACTCCAATGACTGCTTACATCCTGGCCGAGGAAATTGAAAGGGCAGGTTATCCAAAAGGAGTATTTAATCTGGTCACAGGAAGAGGCGGAGAAGTCGGTGATGCACTTGCCGTACATCCCGAAGTCGATATGATTTCCTTTACCGGATCTACGGATGCCGGAAGAGCCGTTGCCATCAAGGCCCTTAGCAATATCAAAAAGCTTGCTCTGGAGCTGGGCGGCAAATCCGCTGCCATTTTCTTAAAAGGCGGAGACTGGGAGAACGGCGTGAACGGCGTACTTGAGACCGTTATGCTCAACGGCGGACAGACCTGTAATGCCCTCACACGGATGCTCGTGCCCGAAGACGAGGCCGGACAGATAGAGGAAATCCTGAAGCAAAAAGCTGCCGAATATCATTTTGGCCCTCTTGATGACCCTTCCACCACATTGGGGCCACTCTCCTCACGCAAGCAGTTCGACCGTGTAAAAAAATACATCGAACTCGGTGTCAATGAAGGTGCAAGACTCTTAGTGGGCGAAATCCCGGAAGACGACGGTTCCTATAACGTAAAGCCGGTTATCTTCTGTGACGTTACGCCGGACATGACCATTGCCAGAGAAGAGATCTTCGGTCCAGTTCTTGTCGTGTTGACCTATAAGACCGTCGAACAGGCAATCGAGATTGCGAACGACAGCATATACGGCCTCGCCGGTGCAGTCTACGGACCGGAAAAGGAAGCCAACGAGGTGGCTCGTAAGATGAAGACCGGAACTGTATATGTCAATGAGGGACAGTGGGATGAAGCCTCTCCATTCGGCGGTTATAAACAGTCCGGGCTGGGACGCGAAGGCGGTATCGAAGGGTTTGAAGAATTCCTGGAGATCAAGACGGTGTATGATAAATAAAAATAGAGAATGCGGATCTAAGAATGATGGATCTAAAAAACGCACTCAGGCGAAAAGCTTGAGTGCGTTTGATATTCTATATGGATTCTTAGAATTTACCTTCTTTGTGAGCCTCTTCAATAGAAACAGTAAACAGCGGTTTTTCAGGCTCCGCAGCCGCCTTTGTATATTGCGCGTGTTGTACTCGCGCGTTTTTACACGTTTTCATAGAACTTTTCTTTGTCCATTATATCATAATGTGTGGATCACTTCAACCAGATCAGAACGCTTCGTCAGATACCAGCCGGACTTTAATTTGTAGAAGTCGCCGCTTTCCCCGACGATTGTGAAGATCTCCCCGTATTTTGCCACGCCTGCTGCCGCTGCATTGTAGTCGGGAACTGACCTATAATTCACGCCGTCGCTTCCCTTGTATATGATCTTCGCATATCTCTTTTCTTCCTTCTCTGTGAATTCCACCAGATCGGAACGCTTCGTCAGATACCAGCCGGACTTCAATTTGTAGAAGTCACCGCATTCGCCGACGACAGTGAATAATTCGCCGTATTTTGCCACGCCTGCTGCCGCTGCATTGTAGTCGGGAACTGACCTATAATTCACGCCGTCGCTTCCCTTGTATATGATCTTCGCATATCCAGAAAGTGCCTTTTCTTCGCTTGTATTCTGGTTCCCTTCGCCTGCTCCCTGCTCTCCGATAATCGCTGCAAGGTTTTTCAGAATAGCTGCACCATAATTTGCGCCAGCCGCCCAGCCTTTGCCGTTCGGATTTTCTTTTTGTCCCAGCCATTCAACATATTCTGCACAACCTCTTTGAACATACTTGAAGCGCGGATCTACGCAGGCATTTTTCAGTGCTTCTGTGGATCCATAGGCTTTCAAGTGCTGGATCTGTGCGCGGATTCCTTCGCGCATAGTTGCGAAGCTGTTGCCCTTCATGCCGTTCGACGTCACGCCCATTCCGCAGAAATTGTTCTGATCCAACGTCACTGCACTTCCTTCGAATTTCAAGTGTCCCGTTTCAACGGAAGTCTGGGCTGCTGCCACGTCACCGCGAACGCCCTCTGCGTCGCCTTCTTCAATGAACAGTCGTGCAATATCCAGTGCAAAAGAAGCAGTGTCTGGATTGTTCTTGATGTAATATTCTGCAATCTGTTCGGCAGACGCTACGGAACGCCCCATGATTCTTGTGAAGCCTTCTGTTGTGCCTTTCTGTGCGATTGTTGCCTTGAATTCCTGCCATGTTTCTTCCGTTACATTGTAGACATACGGATTCGGGCAAATTTTCCCCGTGACGTCATAATGGCGAATGACATGATCCGCAGGAATATTGTACTTCTTCATAAGCTGCCGCGTCAACTCTGCTGCTGCCGCGACTGTTTCTTTTGTGAAATACCAGTCTTTGTCAGTAGCGGAAAGCGTTGCCGTGTTTCTCTTTTTGACTGCCATTTCGATTCCGATTGAATTCGAATTGCGGCACTCTTTATGCGTGTATGAATTTGCGCCACAGTGCCAAGCCACGTCGTCGTCTTCAACGATCTGGAAGACTTCGCCTGCATGTCCCACTGCGTAATGTGCCGACGCGCCTGCGTACTCTCTCGCCCAGTATTGCGCCAGATTCTGTGCGGTTGCAAGTCCGCCGAAATAATGGATCACTATGTATTTGATTCTTGCTGTGCTGTTTTTATCCGTGAAGTTGATCTTCGTCAAATAATTTCTGTTGATATTCATTCGACGTCACCTTCTTCCCCGCTGAATCCCATGTCGTCGGGATCGAAGCTGTTTCTGAATTTCGCCAATTCTTCTTCCGTCATGCTTTCAATGCTTTTCCGCAGTTCTTTGATTTCTGCGTCGCTCATATTCTTTGTATGTTCACTTTTCATTCTGCTTTCCCCTTTCTTTGGGATTGCCCCGCAGCTGGCGGGGCTTCCCTCTTATTCTTCGGCGTCAGCTGTGTCTTCTTCGTCCTCTGTGCCGATTCTCTTGTTCAAAAGCTTCTGCGCCACTGCCAGCCCCTTGATCAAAAATTCTGGTACGTTGTAGCCGCATTCCACAAGATTTTCAAGAATGCTGCGTGCTTCATTTACAAGCAGCATTGCCAGTGTGAACCAACCAATCATTGAAAGGAAGGAAAGATCCACGCCCAGAAGATCTGTTCCTAAGTGCGTGAAAACATAGCTGATCATAAATGCCACAAGAATGATCACCCAGTAACCAAGTTTTTTCGCTGCTCCCTTGATTCCCACTTTGCTTGATTCTTCGCCGCGTCTTCTGGACTTGTACCAGCCCGTCAGCCAGTCCGCAATGTTCAAAACAAGATAAGCCGCGAAAATATACCAATAGATCCCGAAAATTGCTGTCAGTCCTGCTACAATCACGCCAGCGATTGCGTTGTATTTGTCAACCAGTGCTTCTGAAAAATTATGTGTTGTCATTTCTTCTACCTCCGAACATGTTTGCAGTTTTTGCAAGGTTTTTGATCCGCTGGGAACATGTAATTCTTGCATTCTCCGCATTTGTTTCTTGATTTACAGTATCTGTATTCGCACTTTTCCAGATAACGCTTGCAGATCCCGTTCATTCCCAGCGCAGCACATTCGAAGTTGTCCTTCGGAAATGTGAATTGATAGCGCGGTTTTTCTTCCGAAAAGAATTTCCAACGAATAAAATCGTCAAGTGTTATTGCTGGCAAAGCCAGTGCGAACCATGCTGTGAAGAATTGCGGACATATCTGCCCCATGACATTGAATTTCATGTTCGAATAGTCCCACATATCCAGATTCAGCCATACATTCAAAATAAGTCCCGCAACGAATTCGATCGCTGTGATTATGATTGCACATATCAGCATTTGAATTTGAAGCGGCGTCTTCCAGTCCATGAATTCATTGACAAGACCGCATAATATAAAGCATATCCCGCCGACGAACGCCATTGCCTTGAATGTGTACCCGCGAAACGCCAGTTCACAAAGCGCGTATATTGCACCGCCTACCAGAAACAGAACAATATACTTCACAATTTGTTTCATGCGATCACGCTTTCTGTGCTGCTTCGTAGTCTTTCAGCACTTCCGACTTGTATTTGTCCGGAATCTGTGCGCCATAGTAAATGCCGCTTAACTCTTCGACACTCTCTGCGCCCTTGATCCATGCGTTCAAGCTGTTGCAATAGGTTGTGTGATATGACACAAACTGCATTGCGGCTGTGATGATCGCCGTCATGTCTTCGGCAGAATAATATTTGCAAAGCTGCCCGTCTTCATGGTATTCAAGCTTTGCTACTCCTGCCGCAAGCTGGCTTTTTTTGCCGAACAAATTGATCTGATCTTTTTCTGTCAGACTGATGTGTTCTGTCGTGCCGTCTGAAAGTGTAACGTCAACGCCTGCAAAAATCGTGCTTTCACAGCGGTTTGACACTTCCGCAAGCTTCGCAGTTCTGATCTGTTCTGCGTCCGGCTGCTGTTCTTCCTGCTCCGTATAGATTGTGCCGTCGTTTGAATAGATAGTCGCGTCTTCAAGCGTCCTATATACAGTGGCATAACCTTCATATTTTGCCACTGTGCGTCCGTCGTCAGATACAATTTCAATCACAGACGCGTCTTTCCCTTTAATGCTCCGATCCGCCTGCACAAGCAACATATTTTGTGCGACTTTCTTGACGGATCCTTCGAATATTGTTTCGCTTCCTTTGAATTTGAATTTCATGCGCTTCTTCCTTTCCTTTCCAGTTTTCTATAAACAGTTCATTGAAAAGCTTGTCCATGTTCTGCACTGTACGCCATGACATTTTGTGTTTCATGTAGCCTTTCCACGATTGATATTGCTGCCGTACTTCTTCAAATGTGATTCTGCCTTCGTCAAGTTTATTTTTCAGCTTTTTCAACTTCCTTCTTTCGCGTGTTACTGCCTGCCGACAAGGGCGCATGATCACTTTTCCGCTGTCTGTCAGTCTGAATTGTGTTTTCAGAAACGTGAAGCCGTGTTTCATTGACACTTTCCGCGTTTTCCTTTTATTCACAACAATTCCTATTCTTTCATAGATTGCGAATAGTGCTTCGATTGCCGCGTCTGCTTCTTCTTTTGTCCGAAATGCCATGAATGTGTCGTCCATGTATCGGATATACGCGCGGATCTGCAATACTTCTTTTGCGAAATGGTCTGGTTCGTTCGGGTATATCGTGCCGACTATCTGTGAAATTTGACTTCCCAGACCGCAGCCGACTTCCCCGAAGGCTTCCACGAATAACATTATGAATTCAACCACTTCTTTGTCGGTAAAATGCTTTTGCAAAATCGTTCGAATATACCAGTGTTGCATATTGCCGAAGAAGTTCGTGAAATCAATTAAGACAATCACGCCTTCATTGCTGCCCGTCTTTCTGTAATACTCCCGCAGGAAGAAGGCGACGCGATCAATCGTCGCATGTGTTCCCCTTCCTTTAATGCAAGCCATATTGTCTGAAATAATTGTTCTTGTCAGTATCGGCACAAGAACATTGTCGCAGGCTGATCTTTGAACCACTCTTTCTGATATGTGAACGCTGCTAATGTCCCGCAGCTTTCCGCGTTCCATAATCGTGAAATTATGAAAGCCGCGTCTTATGTCTTCGCCTGCAAGAAGCTTCATGTGTGTTTCATATGTCTTCCGAAGAAGGCTTGCTTCATATCTCTGCACGCTGCACTTCCAGCGCACGCCCTTCTTCGCTACGTCAAACGCATTCAACAGATTTCCATAATCGAAAATCGCTTCCAGTTTTCCGTGTTCGTCGTTGATCTTCTGCTTCTTCCGCCTTCTGGTTTCTTCTCTTCGAAGCCGTCTGGCGGCTCTTCTTTCTTCACTTGTCATAAAACACCCCGCATACATAAATTTTGCGCCGCTATGTACTTAAACAGCTGACATGAAACAAGGCTGCGCGATCCTTGCCATGCAAGCAGCGTCCGTCAGCTGTTGTCGGTGTGTAAATTTACCCTTTCGGGACGGTCAAGCATTCCTTATTTTCTTTGTGCCACTGCTTTCGTTTCCTACTCGGACGGGGCATTGAAATAATCAGAGGGGGACGCCAAGCGGCGTCGAAGCATTGTTGTTGTTGGGATTACCATTGTTGTTGACATTACAAAAGTTCGTCGTGTTCGACGCGTTCGGGGACTCACACCACCAGTTGGAACGTGAACCCTGCTTTCAACACTTAACCGATAATATTGCGATCCTACTGCTTTTCAGCTGCCGGATTGCTTGCTTTCTTCATTTCCTTGTATCTTTGATTGTCTGATTTTCTCCATGCTGTGATATATCCTTTTTCAGAAATAATCATGCCGACAATCTCCTTCAACTGTGCGCTGTCTATCCCTCGCACGCGACGCAGGCTTTGAAGCTTTTGCAGAAGCTTTTCACAGTCCCCGCTTGCGCGTTGCTGGTATCTCCGCCGATCAATCGCGTCTTCGTTGCTCTTCACATAGATCGTGTTCGCGTCTACCACGTTATCGACCAGCTGTTGTGCCGTCGCTATGATCGGCATGGCATACACGAAGCGGTATTTCTTCGGAATAACTTCTTCTTTCATGCAAAATTCGATCAGCTTGTCTTGAATGTCAACTGCCGTCTGAAAGAACTGCATTTCTGATTGTTCGCGCCTGCTTTTCAATACACTCATATCTTTTCACACCTTCCGTCTTTGGTTTATCACGCCGCACGCGGCGGCGTGATTTTTTCGCGTGATTCAAGATTATGTATCAAAGCAGAGGGGGACGCCAAGCGGCGTCGAAGCATAGTAGTAGCTGGGATTACCACCGCTGCCGACACCACAAAAGGTCGTCGTGTTCGACGCGTCCGGGGACCCACACCACCAGTAGGAACGCGAACCCTGCTCCGCTTTCCCGAAGCCCAGTCCTTTGTTGATATGAGCAAGGGATCCGCGGAAGATCTCAAACTGAACAGCATTTCCGTTTCCATAGCCAACTTCTGACCAGCTGTTGAACCCCCAGACTTCTACTTCGGAAGGAAGCCACAACTTCTGATCTTCCTGCCAATCCCATGATCCTTTTTTGCTGCACAGACGTTTGTTCGTTTTGATAACCGCTTTCACATCAGCTGGCAGCATATTGTAAATTGTTGTATTCAGCGTCGTTTTCAGTGTGCTTGCTGGGAATCCGCCCGTGTTTGTGTTGGTTTCATTCATTTTGTATGTGGTTGCAAGACAATCGCGACTGATCCAGTGAATGCAGTTGTTATTGTTTGTCGCATAGCCTTTTCTTGTGTTGATTCCTGCAACTTCCATTCGAACTTTTTCACCGTTCGTCAGCATAATGTCTTTATAATCTCCGACATTGATCCCCGAAAAGTCGCCCGCAGTTTCCTTTTCGTCGATTTCCGCCCATGTGAACGGCAATTCTTTTCCGAAATACCCATAAGAAGCGCGGATCTGTGCCTGCTTGTCTTCCAGTGCCGCAGCTACAAGATAACCTTCTGGAATGTAGCCTTCTTCCGTGATGTCAAGCGTGTCAACTACTCCCAGCGAAGTTTTAACAGCTTTCATCAATTCAGAATATTTGATCGTTTTTGTACCGTTTGACGTTTCCACGATCAGAACGTCGTCGGCTGTGATTTCTGTTGTCTGTGCGATCTGATTGATTGTTTTTTCTGGTAAACTCATTTTTTCAGTCCTTTCTTATAAAGTCGCAAAGATTTTCCTTGCGCCGATTCTTTCCCCGTCGTCCGTGATCAGAATATATTCGTCGCTTGTTGTGATAGCCTGCACAACTTCATTTGTGACAGCAACTGTTTCCAGTATGTCAACACGGCTTTGAAGGTCTTGAATCAAAAGCAAAAGATTTCCTGCCGTTTCGTCGTCCAGAATTCCTTTGATTTGTTCCACCCACGCTTCGAATTCTCCCTGCTGCTGGCTTGTGTAATTCTGCAAATACTGTTTGAAGTTTTCCAGAAATTCGTCTGCTGCCGTTTTGTCTTCGTCCACATTGCCTTTGTACTGCTGCAAATATGCTGTCGCGTCTTCCTTCTTTTCGTCAATGTCTTCTTCAAAGTCTTCCACGTCAAAAGCGATCCTTGCTTTCTGCTCTGCAAAATACGTTGTGAACTGTTCGTATATTTGCGAAAAGTCAATCTGTGTTACAGCACCAGCAACCCAGCCGCATTTTGATTCGTCCATTCTTGTGTCTGTGATCATTGATTGCGTGATCGCTGTTGTTCCTGCTGGTATATTGATTTCTGCAATCGTGACTTCGTACACCGTTTCACTTCGCACGTTTGTCGGACACGTCGGCGCTGTTGCGTTTCCGCCTTTGTCTGCATACGCATTGATTGTCCTTGCAGAAAGATCAAGCTTGATTTTAATTGCGTCATATCTGTTCAGATTTCCGCTGGCGACTTCCAGATCAATTTCAAGCGGTTCCGTGTTCTGGTAGCCGTAGCCTTCAAGCCACGCATAACCAGTCGCCACCGTCACAGACATTTGCCCGTTTGCAGTGACTTTCAGATCTCCGTTGAATACTCCGCTGCGGAACAATGGCTTGAAATAGTTCGCCCAGTGCGAAGCATTGTATTTCCGATCGCCGCCCTTTGAATTGAAGAATGTTGCAATTTCCACTTGTTCACCTTCTTTCTAATCGTCCAGATCTACTTTTTCGGGAAGTGGATCCCCGAACGTGGGTACAATATCGAACCCGCCGTCTTCAAAGATTTCTTGAATTTCTGTGATTCGCTTGTCCATTTCGATTCCCCACATAATCTTTTTCACCGTCACAATGTCGCCCAGATCGTAATGTTCGCGATATACGAAATTCACGAAAGGCTTTGTCTGCGCTTCCATAGCTTCTACAACTCCATATTCAGCAAGCTTTTCATTTCCCTTTTGCTTCAATGTTTCTGTGTATTCTGCCGTTGTCATGTCGCCCTTCTGAACGTCCCTTGCGTCAACAATTACTTCGCGCAGATCCCAGCCGCTGCCACCACCTACCGTCACAAGCGTTCTGGCTGTTCCTTCGCCTTCTCCTGCTACGATTGCACATGTCTTCGTGTTCTGGTTACTGAATACATAAGATACGCCATTCAGATTCTTGTGAACCTCTGAAAAGATCACCTGACTTCGTTCGTGCTGGTTTTCTGTCTTGTCCTGCCCTTTGTATGTTTCGAAAAAGAACTTTTTTGCCTTGAAATCTGCCCGTATGTTGAACCCTATGTCGCTATATCGTGATAGCTTGCACATGTATGTGTATAGTTCCTTGTATGACACTTGAAATCTGACTTTTTCAGTAAATCCGTTTAATGCTCCCAGTGTCACAAAAGGCATAGGCGTCACAATCTGCACCAGCTTCCGCATTCCTGCTTCTGTCGTCCCATTGAAGTTCACAACGGTCTTGATCGCCCGTCTATCCATGAGCGACGAAAGAAACCTTCCTTTTGCTGTGATCTCGTTCACTGTGTCGTCGATCGCTATATACTCAACGATTCCGCTTTCTTTGCTCTGTGTCTTTTCGATCTGTCCGTTCTTCGCTCTGTACTCGCGTTTTGACAGAATGTTGTCTTCCGCCAGTAGCTGCAAATTTCGCGCATTCAGCGGCGCATGTATTTCAAATGTTCCGCATTCGTAATATTTGCGCGTCCAGATCAAGCTTCTGAATACGTCAATCACTCCAAGGCGGTTCAGATTTTTGTCATACGAAACGACTGTGACTTTGTTTTGTGTTGACATTCTGTTTCCCCCTTATGCGAATATGTACTGATTTTTGTATTCAAATTTTACATTCAGATATTCCACGCCTTCGTCTGCGTCGTATTTGATCACGTTTGTTCCCATGATAAGCTGAATATATCCGTCGTTGTCTTCGTCTACAGTGTAGTTGTAGTCGCTTGTGATTCCGTCCCTTAGAAGTTCGACAGTGATGTTTCCTTCTATGGTCTTGATTGTGATTCTGTCGTTCGGCTGCATTGTACAAAGCAGCTTCAATGTTTCATTCGTCGTCTGATTGTATATAATCGGATTGACCACAATGTCGTCTGCTTCCAGTGTGATTGTGATTCCGACGTCTTTCGTGCTTTCGTTGTCCACTTGCTTGATCGTGTCCGTTTCTCTGTGTCCGAATTCCATGCCTTCTTCTGGAATTTCGCATTCCCATTCCCAGTCGTCATACCACTGCGACATTTCGATTCGAATGTCTTCGCCGTCTGTGAAGTAGGGATCGCAGCAGATCAGCGAAATAACTGCCGATCTGATGATCCCTTTTTCAGCGACGTCAATGTCTTCTACTCTGTATTTGATTTCCCTGCTGTCCCCGTCTTCTTCGTGAATGAATGTGCCTTCTGAATGAATCTTGAATACTTTTGAAAGGAATTCGCGATTCTGTCTGTAATTTCTGATCATGTTGACTGTCAGAACAATGTTTCTTTGTTCCAGCCCTTCGCCGCTGTACGTTGTGCCGTCAGTCGTTGCGTTTTTTGACGTCTTGATCGCATTTTTTATGCTGTAGATACCGTCGCAGCTTACAAGAAAGAATTCGTGTTCGTCGTGTTCGTATGTGAATTCGACTTCCATGCCACTGTCATTCCTGCATGTAATTTTTTTCATTTTCTTCACCCTTTCTTGTTCATATTCAGCACAATTTGTCTTGTCTGGTTCCTTGTCTGTCGTGCCACCTCTGACGGCGACAATTCCTTCGGACTGTTGATTGTGATGTTCTGCGTGAAGCCGCCGCCTGCTGCCGCTGCTGCCATTTCCACCGAACCACCTTTTGCGTTGATATAACTGTCAATAGTTGTCGGAACGCCTTTTCGCATTGCTTCTTGAATTCGCGCTTCCTCTTCGTCCATTCCTTCTTCGACACCCTCTGCCATACCAGCCGGAAGCATTTTTCCGACTTGATCGCGCATTACCGTTGACGGCGAATGAATCCCGAAGAAATCTTTCACGGCGTCCAGTGCT
The DNA here is from genome assembly GCF_012524165.2 of Faecalicatena faecalis. Lineage (GTDB taxonomy): Bacteria > Bacillota > Clostridia > Lachnospirales > Lachnospiraceae > Faecalicatena_A > Faecalicatena_A faecalis. The sequence goes on along the minus strand of NZ_JABACJ020000005.1, from coordinate 132,193 downwards.
GACGAGGCAAGATCTTTGAACACATTGATCAGACTGCTTGCTGCGTTCTTTACGCCTTGAATTACTCCGTCTATGATGTTTCTTCCTAATTGCAGCCAGTTTGTGTTCATAATCGTGTCCCAGATTGCAGATATAATCTGCGGGACGGCTGCGATCAGCGACGGGATTGCCTGCACAAGTCCGCTGATCAAAGATCCGATCAGCTGGATTCCCATTTGAATGATTTTAGGCAAATTCGTCGTCAGTGTTGTGACGATTGACTGTATAATCTGTGGAACGGCTGCGATCAGCTGGGGAATCGCTTGAATGATTCCGCTGATCAGCGAAGTCAAAATCGTGATTCCGGCTTGAATGATTCGCGGCAGCATTCCAGTCAATGTCGAAACGATCGTCGTGATGATTGTCGGAAGCATTGCGATCAGCTGGGGGATTGCCTGCACAATTCCGTTGACCAGTGAGATCAGCAATTCAAGTCCGGCTTGTACGATTTTTGGTAAATTCTCCGCAATAGAATTCAAAATCACGGGGAATAAATCAATAATTGCTTGAATAAGTGTGGGGATCGTTTGCGTGATTCCGTTGATCAAGCTGATAAGAATATCAATTCCAGAAGCTATGATCTGCGGAAGATTTGCTGAAAGCGTCGCTGTCACTTGATTGATCATGTCTGGCAGCATTGCCAGAAGAAGCGGGATTGTCTGTTGTAGTCCCGATAATATCCCAGTGAAAAGCGTCATTGCCGCATTGAGAAGCTGCGGCAGAAGTGTCGGAAGTGTGTTGATCGCTGTTTGAATCAGCGTGAAAAATGCTTGTAGTAGCGGCGGCAGTAGCGATTGAATCAGCGTTCCTGCCTGCGTCGCAAGTTCATTTGCTACAGTTGAAAGGCTTTCCGCCAGCTGTGGCACTGCTTCCACGATTCGCGGTACAGTTTCCAGAATGCGCGGAACAATATTGTCAATTACCGTCAGAACGGAATTCGCCAAGTCGTCGATCAGTGAATCCAGATCCGCGTCGCCGTCTGCAAGCCCAGTCAATAAATTCTGGTATGCCCCTTTCATGGAACTGATTGAACCAGTGATTGTCGTGCTTGCTTCTTTTGCCGTCGTTCCCGTGATTCCCATTTCAGTTTGTACGACATGGATCGCGTCAACTATGTCTGAATAACTTGAAATGTCATATTCTACGCCAGAAAGCTTCGTTGCGTCGTCCAGAAGCCTTTGCATTTCTTCTTTCGTGCCGCCATATCCCAGCTTTAAGTTGTCAAGCATTGTATAATTCTGCTTTGCAAAGCCTTGATATGCGTTCTGTATGGATTCTATGCTTGAACCCATTTTATTTGCGTTGTCAGACATGTCAACGATTGCCATGTCTGCTTTTTTCGCGGCTGCTTCTGTGTCGCCGCCCATGCTTTGAAGCAGCGACGCAGAAAAGCTTGTTACAGTCTGCATGTACTCATTTGCAGACATTCCAGCCGTCTTGTATGCGTTATCGGCGTATTTTTGCACTGCTTCCGAAGATTCGCCGAACAGTGTATCAACGCCGCCGACAAGCTGTTCGTATTCTGCATATGAATCGACAGCTGCTTTTCCAACTGCTACGCCTGCCGTGACAGCTGCTGTTGAAAACGCCGCGAACGCTTTGACCGTTCCGCCAACAACACCCGTCAAAACCGTGAATCCGCCCTTCGCCGCTGCTGCCGCCGCGTCGCCAGTGGCTTTCAGTGCTGTTGACACAGACGGAAGTTTCGCTTTCACGTCCTCTGCCGTTGTCTTTACTTTCCCGAACGCGTCCGCCACCTTCTGCACAGCTGGGTGCGCGTTCTTGAAGTCTTCCGCTTTCTGTTTTGCCCCTTCTATCGCAGAAGAAATCTTTTTGATTCCTTCGGACTGTTTCACAGTGTCCGTGATCTTCGATTTTACAGAAACAAAGCCGTCTGCAAGCTTATTCACGACGGGAATATGGCTTGCGAATTTCCCGATCTTTTGCCCCAGTGTTTCTGATTCTTTTGCCGTTTTCTTCTGCTGCTCTTCAACGGCTTTCAGTTCCGTCTTAAATTCAGTCAGCTTCGAACGTGCAAGTACGATTTCACGCTGTAGATCTCTGTAACCGTCGTCGTTTATGTCCTTTCCTGCTGCCGACATTTCCTTTTCAGCTTGTGTCAGAAGTTTTAACTTCTCTTCTGTTTCGGAAACGGCGTTTTTCAAAATTATTTGCTTTTGTGCGATCAATTCTGTGTTTTTCGGATCTAACTTCAAAAGAGAATTGACGCCCTTTAATTCAGATTGTAGGCTTTTTGCATTAGTGTTGACCGACGACAATGCTTTGTTCAATGGCGTCGGATTTCCGTCGATCGTGACTGTAATGCCCTTCAAGCCTTTCGCCATGCTTTCACCCTTTCTTTCCGAAAAGTGATCGCAGCTTGATTCTGTCTGGCTTAGTCTGTGTCAGTGTGTATGCGTTTTCCAGATATTCCCGCCCTTCCTCTGTCTTGTTCATTTCGTGAATGAAAGCGTCGCGTCTGTATTGCAAATAGTCTATGTATTCCAGTTCTTCAATTTCATTCACATTCAACCCCGTGTATTCATGCACTAAGTGTTCATAATACGTCGGTATGTCGAAGCAGTCTTCGTCGTCAAGCGGATAGAACGGGATCGTTAATTTGGGGCAGCTGCTTCCCCTTTGCAGAATCGCACATACATTGCAAGAAATTCTTTCATTTCTCCGAATTCCATTTGTTCGCTAACCCAGTCAACCGTTATTTTTTCACCAGCCATATTGTTTGACAGAATCACGCTGACAAGTTCATACACTTCATCAATGATCTGTCTGTTTCTCTGCGACTTCTCCTTTTCGTCCTCTGGTTCGCCATTCAATTTGATTGTGTCTTGCAGATCCATAAGCATGTCGAATATTTTCTTCTTCGGCATACCTACCAGAATTGTTTTTTCGATCTGTTTTCCGTCTTCAACGTCGTCAAAGGTCAAAACCATGTAATTTCTTTTCGCTTTTTGAAAATTTACTTTGTAATTCATGCACTTTCCTTCCTTTCATCTGTTCTGGGGCTGGTTCCCCAGCCCCTTTTCATTTACTGCTGCTTTGCTGCTTCCTGTGCTGCAAGAAATTCTGCGATAATTTCTGCTTTTACAGTCTTTGTGATTGTATATCCCTTCGCTGTCGCAATCAGTTTGATCTGTTCAATCGTCAGCACGTTCAATTCCTCTTCTGTGTACTCTTCCTTGTACTCTTCGTCGATTTCTTCAACGAACTGGATCAGCGTGCCTTCGTCGTCCTGCGGCTTGCAGCCGAATTCTGCGTCAATAACCGTCGCGGAATCTGTCGCCCATGTGATCGTGAATCCGGCTGAATTTCTGCCGACAATAACAAGATAGCAATTTCCTTCCACTGGATCTTTATGCACAAACAGAATGACGTACTGCTTGCCGTCGTCGTTGGAAGTTCCGCCCACTTTCAAGATTCTGTACTTTCCCGCTGTTTCAAGTCGTGCCGTAGAACACAGCTTCTGCAATGTTTCTGCGTTCCATGTGAAAAGCCCCGTCTTGAATGTTGCTTCTTCGTCAGTCAGCACTTCTTTCACGATATGCCCCAGATCGTCTTTTTCTGTGGTCATTGTCGGCTTGTATTCGATCGACGCGCCGCCCTTGATCCAGCCTGCACGCTTTTCGTCAGTCATCATGGTCGTGATTAAAGTTTGAAACTCCGGCAGCTGTCCGTTGAATTCATCAATGAACACTTCGCCGCTTCCCATTGTGACTTTTTCTTTTGATCCTTTTTTCATTTTTTACACCCTTTCTGTATAGTTGATCAGATATATTGTTTCGAAGCACTTTTCGTCCGTCAGCCATGTTCTTTCCCTCTTCCAATTCCAGAACTGTTTGTCGAAGAATGCTTCCAGCTTCTTTTCGTTTGCTCTGTCGATTCGTTCGGCGTAAAATTCAACCGCAAGATCGTTGTGAAGAACGATTCTGTGTTTGAAGTCGTCGCCGTCGCTTTCAACCGTATTCAGAACAACCGTGAACGGCAGCTTCTGTGGCTTTGTGAAAGCCGTGTCTGCCGTTGGAATCTTTGTTTCGTCTTCAAGTGCTTTCACAATGTCTTCCATTTTCTCACCCCTGCCACATGTCTTTCATTCTCTCTTCAAGAACTTGTTCTGCTATTCTTCGCCCGTGTGCAATATGCTTCACTGGCTTTGTCCTTCCGCCGTTTCTCTTTGCGTGTCCGTTTTCAAGCAAATGCGTCAAGCGGTATTCTGGGGCTTCAACGTACCATGTCGCCTGCTTATGGTGCTTTGTCAGCATTTCTTTTTCAATCGCGAAATGTCCTATGTATTCCCCCGTTGAAATGCCGTGTCCTTTCGAAAGATACGACTTCGCTGTTTCATTGCACTTTTCCGCAGCTTCGTCGATCGCGTCAAAAAACTTTGCTTCTTCCGTGTTGTACCAGTCTTCCAGAACACTTGCCAATTCTCCTGCAAATTGTTCCGGCTTGATCGCATTTCCAGCATTTACTTTCACGCAAATTCCTTCTTTCTGTGCTTTTCAAGCTTGATCAGCGTCAGTTTTGAGATCGGCGGGAAGTTCTTTTTCAAATTGTCCACTTTTTCGACGTCAAACTGTTCTTCTTCAATGACAATCACGTCATGCGCTTCGAATATCGGCGAATATAACACATGTATCATGCGATCCACTTGCCGATCTGCCGACTGCGCTGCATAATGCCTTTGAATGCTGACGTTTTCCTCTCCGAAACGGATTTCTTCTTTCATTTTCGGAACCAGTTTTTCGTCGTCATTCACAGAATAAAGCCTTGCGATTCCGTCGTTGAATTCTTCGAATTTGCTTTTCATTGCGTTTCCCCGCTTTCTGCACTCTTTAATGCTCCACGAAGCGCAAGTGCTGTCAATTCTGTCTGAAAATCATGCCGAAACTGTTCGATCGCATTTGATCTTCCATATCTGCAATATGACACAAGCAATTCCATTGCGATTCCGTCTTCTGCAAAATTGATTTCGGATCCGAATTTGTCATTCAGATATGCTTTGCCACGCTTTATGATCCCATTGATTTTCTTTTCAAATGCTTCGTCGTGAAATGTGTGATCAAGTTCATTCAGAATTTGTTCCAGAAGTTCGTCTTTGTTGGTTATGTTCTCCATACTTCACCGCCTTCGACAATGGCAGCAAAGCTTTTCAGCCCTGCTGCCGTCCTTTTTATTCCTGCTCTGCCGCTTCCTGCGCTGCAAGGAACTCTGCGATCACTTCCGCCTTCACAGTCTTTGTGATTTCATATCCCTTGTACGCTGCAAGACCTTTGATCTTGTCCACTGTCAGCGCGTTCAGTTCTTCTTCTGTCCATGCAGTCTTCTCGACCACAACTTCTTTTGTGCCAGTTTCTACGACATAGACCATAGGTTCAAGCGCGGAAATGTCAAGCACAGTGAATGCGTTGTTGTCAAGCGGCTTTCCATTGCCGTACAAGAAAGCTGCATACACTCTTTCGCGCTGTAAAAACTTGTAGCTGTCGTCATATTCGATCACGCCGTCTTTGCTTGTTCCCATTCCCATGAAGTATTTGTCAGCAATTCCGACCACGGCTTTTCCTGCCGGAACTTCTTCACACTGAATCACGGTTGTCGGGTACGGCAGCACATCATTTGCAAACGTACCGTCTGGACGCTGAACGGTTGTTGCAGGCATTACTTTTGCGAAATAGTCAACCGGATTGACTACCATGATTACCCCTGCCACTTTTCGCGGGCGGTTGTTTCTGGAAAGTGCAAGCTTCGCAATGACTCCGCCGTACTGCTGCGCGTCGAATCGGGTGATCTTTACGGCTGTTTTGTCCGGGTATGCTTCTTCTTCTGTTTTGCTTGCAGAAAGATCCTTCATCATACCGATCGGCATATCAATTCCAGTGCCAGCCACAATCGCTTCTTCAAGTCCGCAATAGATCGCGTCTTTTAATACCTCGCGGACGTAGCTGTCAAGCCACTGTGCGCCCAGATCCAGCATAGACTTCGCAACCGGCAGCCATGCAGTCAGAGAATTCAAAGTCATGTTCATTTTTTCGAATTCGCCTTCCAGTTCCTTTGTTACCTCTGCCGTAATTGCTCCCCATTTTGCTTTCTGTTTTCCGTTTTTGCTCAAGATCCACTCTGTCACATAGGTTGTGTTCTGGAAGTTGATCGCTGCAAGAAGCGGGTGTTCTCTTCTTAAATCTTCGAACACGTCTTCAATGATCGTTTCCGGCATTGTCACTTCTAAAGAACTAAGTGCCTGCTTTGGATTGTCGGACTTCATTGCTTCAATCAGCTTTTCATAATACTTCTTTTCGCTGGAAGTCAGCTGACGAAGCCCTCTGGAAGATAACGCCTGCGCGTCAAGCTGTTCAATGTTTGCCACAGACTGCGCCCTTTCCATGATCTCGTTCTGGATCCCCTCTGCCATGTCTGCCATTGCCTGCGCTACCTGTTCGGGATCGTTTGTCTTCAATGCTTCATTGAACTTCTGCGCAAGTTCTTCTCTGGTTAATGCTTTTACGTCTTTACTTTTCATTTTTTCTACCTCACTTTGAAAGATTTGTTTTCGCCGCCTGCGCTAATAAGGCAGCAAGGTTTTTTGACTGTTTCTTGTCGTCCTTTTTGTTTTTGTCGTCGTCTTCGTCGTCTTCGTCGTCTGTGTCGTCCTCTTCGTCAGAATCGTCGTTCTGATCTTCGTTTTTCTTTTGTGCTGCGCCTTTGCAGAATGCAAGCAGTTCTGTTCTGAATGATTTCTGTTCTGCCATTGTTCTTCGAAGCTGCTGCAACTGCTGCTGCACTGCTGCAAGTGCGTCTTCTGGATCTGCTTCCGTTTCTTTGTCTACTTCGTCAGCAAAGCCCATTTCCACTGCCTTGTCTGGTGTCAAATAGGTTTCGTTGTTCATCATTTCGATCAACTCTTCTTCGCTGATTGTGGCGCGTTCAAGATAGATCTGTCGGTTTGATTCCATAAGAACGTCAAGATCGTCTGCTGCCTTCCGCAGATCTTCTGCGTTTCCGGCAATCGAAAGCCACATGTTGTGAATCAAAAGACTTGTCCCCAGTCCCATGATCCTTCTGTCTGCCGCCTGCAAAATAACGGAAGCAATCGAATATGCGAATCCGTCAACATATGCAATGATTTCTTTGCATTTTTTCTGCTTCAACATGTTATAGATAGCAATGCCTTCTTTCACTGATCCGCCATATGAATTGATGTGAAGTTCGATTGTGTCAGTTTCCGACACTTCTTCAAGTGCTTTTTTGAAGAACTTTGCGGAAGTTTCGCTTTCGTCATATGACCATGTTGACCAGTTGAAATCCCCGTATTCTGAAACGTCGTCGTATATGTACAGCTTGACAATATTGCTTCCCGCCTGCTGCCGGAAACAATAATGCGCCTGCGCTTGTGTCTGTCCTTTTTCTGCTGTCTTCACCTTATTCACCCCTTTCTTGTCCAAGATGATCCATTTGTTCTGCTTCTGTGTAGTTTTTGGTTATATAGTGCTTTTGTGACCAGTCAGTCTTCAAAGCTGTGTCACCCAGTTTTGTTCGAAGTTCGTCTATACAATACAGACCACTTCGAAGAAGCCCTTCCGCATTCGTTGACTGTTCGAACACATCAATGTGCTGAATGCAGTTCGTGTTTATGTCTATGTAGTTGCCTTTTGCAAACTGCTTTGCGCCGTAACGCTTGCGCGTGATCTCTTCGCCGAATTTTTCAGTGACTGGATCAATGGCAAACGTCAGAAAATTCTTTGTGATTTTCTCCACGTCAGAAACGTCGCCCAGCATTAAGGCTTTCGGGATTTTGAACGCTCTGCCTGCAAGTTCAAATTCATAATTGATTCGTTCGTTCAGATCTGCTGGCGTCGGCGTCGCAGTGCTTTTTGTGACGTCTGTGTATTTGTAGCCAGACGTCAGCGGCAGGACGGCTTGCGCCGATTCGAAGAACGGCTTGAATCTGTTGTTGATCAACTCTTGCAGTTTTTCCGCGAAGTCTTTCTGTGCCGACGTCTGTGCGTCAATGTCCAGAATGCCTTTCTGTCCATTCGCTCTGATCAGACTGCGGATTGCTTTTGCGACTGTCTGACCGTAACTTGTGTACGATCCTTCCAGCCGCTGCTTCACGTCAATGTTATTCAGCTGCATGTATATGACGTCGCTTGCCGGAAAGCTTTTTTGAAGTGTCATGTTCCCGATCGTCACATTGCTGAATATGTCTTCATATAGCGCATATTCCCTTCGGGTGAAAGAATCAGCAACATACAGCTTCCCGCCGACTTCAACAATCAAAGCTTCGTTGTCATAACATAAATTCGTGATGAATTTCTGAATCATGTCGCTGCTGTTTTCGTTCTGGTTCGGCTCATAGTTCCACAGAAAATATTCTTCTTTTCTCTGCGGTTCGTTTTTTATGAATGTTCGGACTTCACACTTTGCAATGGTACTGGCAATCATATTCACGGCACACGCCGTCGCCAGTTCTTTGAAAAAAACTTCTGTGATTTCCTCTTCAACTTGCATTTTCAATGTGATTTGCTGCTTTTTTCCGAATGCTCTTGCAAAAAAATCTGCTGCTTTCATTTTTTTCTTTTCACCCCCTTACATGATAAATACTGGGAGAATGTCGCTTCCCTGCTGCTCTTCTGGAATCTTTTCGTGTTCAGTCATTGCGCCCACGAACGCGAAGAAGCCGTCTGTCTTCCTGCTCTTCGCTTCAATTTTTTGGTATTCGTAATTCCCATACTTTTTCGACTTCACTTTTTTTGTGTTGTTTGTGTACCAGCGCATGATCGAAGAATCGCCATAGACGATATTGTGGTTTCTGAATGCGCTGTCAATTATCGGTTCAACTTTTATTTTATCGGAAGGTCTGATCAGCTTGATATTCTTGTTTTCATAGCTGATCCCCAGCCTTTCAAGTGCCGTTTTCATCAGTGCGTATCTGTAATCGTCAAGCGTTGTCATTTGTATGGAATATGTTTGCATTTGTTCTTCGATCCAGTCTGCGATCAAGCTTGTGTCGATTTCGGGGGCGTCAACAAATTCAAGTTCGCCCGCTTCTTCTGCTTCGTGCAATGGGTATTTGATTCGCGGCAGATCTGCGCTGTTTTTACATACCCACGTTTTTTGCTTCCAGACGAATTTTGCGCCGCGTTTGGTCAATACTCCCGCAGAAGCAAAGTCATTGATCTTTGTGTAATCAATGCCAATGACTGCCATTTCGCCTTGAATCGGTGCTTCAACTTCCTGCTTTGTTGCAAGAATGTTTTCCCAGCTTGTCAATTCGACTTCGCTGTTTCCTTGCCGCCAGTTCATGCGCTTCGTCATAAAGTCACTGCTGGAAGATCTGTTTTCCAGCCATTCAGCATATTCTTTGCGCGTTTCTTCTAAAAGGTTCGGAAGATACTGCAAGGACGGGTTTGCTTTGTACCAGTTTTCTTCGTCGTGAACCTCTTCTTTGTCGTCAATCGCGCAAATGAACGGAAGAAAGCCGTTGTCCTTGATTTCCCCGTCAAGAATTTTCTGTGATTTCTCGATCAGATCGTCCAGAACTCCGTCGCATACGTCGCCGTTTGTCGTGACATATGTGCGGCGCGGGTGTGGTTTTTTTCCCAGTGCCGTTGTGAAAACCTTGATATTATCGTAATTTTCATACGCATGAACTTCGTCGAAATCAACTTTCCCCGATCGCAAGCCGTCTTTTGACTTTGCATTGTTCGTTCTGTACTTGATTTTTGACTTGTTCTTTCTTCCGGTTATCACTTCTTTGTTCCAGTAGAAGAATCTTTTCAGTTTTTTCGTATGTGCTGGATTTTCAAGAATGTTGTAGATGTCGTCGAATGATGTGCGTGCCTGCTCTTCTGCTGTGGCACATATATCAATGTCATACTGCTTTATTTCGCAATATGGACTGATCAAACAGAAATCTTCAAACGCCAGATAGCCGTTTTTCCCTGCTCCCCTCGATACCATAACAAAAAGATCTGGAAAGCGCGGCAGTCCGTCTTGTCTGAATGTGCAAATGTGCAATGTGAATATAAATTTTTCCCATTCAAAAAGCTGAAAGTCGAAATATTTTTGCAACGATAAATATTTCGAAAGTTGGTCTGTTTTTATGATTAAATCTTCATTTTCGAATACTTTTTTGACGAATTTGACAAGTTTTTTCTGCCATTTTGACACCCTTTTGAAGCCTTTTTTGCCCCCATTTTCGACCATTGAAAAGTATTCTTGCAGTTCTGGAATGTCCCTATAATTCGTCGCCATACTCGCCACCACCTATCGCGGCACTGGCTTTCAGTCCCAATTCCGACAGAAGCTTCAACATTTGCGCGTTTGTCTTATTAAACATGTCCACAGCTTCATTTTTCTTGAATCCAGACTGCCCGCCGCCGTTGTTATAAGGCACGATTGTTCCGCGTTTCTGAATGTCTTCTATCAACAAAGTTTTCGTGACGTACATTGCCATGTAGTCGTCGATCATGTCTTCAAAGAACTTCCCGAAAGTGCCGTTCGCTTCCAGCTGATCGCGAAGATCCGCTTCGATCTCTTTATACTTTTTTGTCCTTGTGATCCGCTTCACGTCACCGCTTCTGTTGTCTGTTGCTTTTGCCATATAGACCACCCCCTTACGCACGCGCGATTTTCCGTTTTGTCAACCCCCTGCCCCGATTCCCCTTGTAAATTGAAAATCCGATTCTTTTTGGGCGGGGGGATAGTGTCACCAGCGTTCTTCGTTCACAAAATGTTCTTTTTTTGATTCTGTCTTCACTCGCTTGTCTGGGTGCTGCTCATTGTGGCAGCTTTCGCAAAGCGGGATCAAGTTCTGATATACCTTGCCGTTGAATTCATATGTCCTTGACATAGCAAGACGCGGGTGTTTCCTTACCCACTGCACATGATGAACGCTTCGTGCTGGTGTATGAATGCCGCGCTTCTTGCACAGCTGGCATTCGTTGTTGTTCTCTTTCTTGATCTGCTCTGATAGTTCGCGCCATTCGCGCCACTTATAGAACTTTTCAAGCTTGTCTTCTTTTATCAGCTGAAGGATCCACGCTTCCAGCTGGTCTTCTGTCATAGTCATAGAATCGCGCCTTTGAATGCCAGTGCCGCCGAAGCGACACTGGACGAAGGAAAGTTTTGCAAACAAAAAGACACACACAACAAACATTCGTCGTCTGTTGTGTGTGTCGCTTGTTCACGCCTTAATGATAGCACATGTTGAATATTTCTTCAATGATTTCTTTTCAGTGCTTCCTGCGGCTTCTGGCGCGTCTGTGCATTGTCTTTTGCGTGTTAGTCAAACGGCAGCTGATCTTCGATTCCGTCTGGTATGTTCATAAAACCGTCGCCGTTGTCCGGCTGCTCCGCTTGTGCCTGCTGCCCTGCTGCCGCTTTGCTTTCTGCGAACTCCCATTCTTCGATCACAACGTCTGTCGTGTTCACCCTCTGCCCGCCTTCGTTTGTATAGCTTCCCGTCTGGATCCTTCCAGACACTGCAATCTTCGAACCTTTGTGCAAATACTTTTCTGCGCTCTCCGCAGATTTCCCGAATATTACACAAGAAACAAAGTCTGCGCCTGCGTCCCTTCCCCTTCTGTCTACTGCCAGACTGAAACGAACAATGCACAACTGTTCTTGTGAATTTTTCTTTTGTCCCCAGCGCACTTCTGGATCCCTTGTCAATCTCCCTAAAAGTATGACTTTGTTCATGTCTGCTGCCCTCTGCTTACTTCTTTTTTCTGTTGCCTATTATTGACAGCGCAACGATTGTCGCGCAAATAATAGCTGTGATGATAACTGCTGTCAAATTGATTGCCATGCTTTCACTTCCTTTCTGCCGCTTTGTACGCCGCCATTATTGCAAACGTGACCGGGAAGAAAACCCCTGCTGCCACGCTGTACACCAGAATTATTTTTCTGTCGTTTCTGGCTTCTGTCTTGCCTGCTGCCTTCAAGTACATGAACACTGCTGCGAATATTGCCAGTTCCACATAAATGAAGGCTGCTACCGATAGAAGCACAACTGCTGCCACATTCATTCTTCACGCCCTTCTTTCTTTGTCTTGTTATCTCCTGCCGTCCCGTCCCTTGTATGCCGCATGATGTTTCCGGCTTCCTCGACTGCTGCCACTGAACAAATAAAGACCACTAAGGCTGCCACCGCTACCGTTGCAATTATTACTTTCACTGTCCGCGCTCCCTTCTTGCTTGACATTTCTGCACAAGAAGTTTCAAGCTGATCAATTCTGGTTCTGTCAGATATTCGCAACAATCCGCCAGATCGGAAGCGGCTTCATATCTGTCCGCTTCTTCCTGCGTCAGCTGCAATTCCTCTGCGTCTTCTACCTCTGCCGCTTCGCCCTTCTTGTCCGTTCCGAATTCCAGTTTCTTTTCTTCTCCGTCGATTTTCAATGACAATTCTATCTTCATGCTGTTTCCCCCACGTCTTCAAGACCATATTCACGCTTTCTTCTCTTGCAGTCTTCCAGCATAGCTTCCAGAATCCGCACTTCTTCTTCGTTCATGTATATATAATATTTTTCAAGCATTTTCAGTGCATGAAGGCGGCGGGCGTTTTCCTTCTCTTCTTCCATTGTGTCGGTATCTGACGCATGCGGCTGCAACTGCTCCTGCGTTGCCTTGTTCTGCTTGTCTTCTTTCTTGCCCTCTGCCATTTCGCGGATCTGTTCACTTTTTACGTCTTCGCCTGCTGCCGCAGCTTCCGCAATGGCGTTCTGATCTTCTTCTGGAAGTCGGCTTGCTTCCGCAGCTGACGTCATGTTCAAATTGCCTTCTTTCAGCTGTTCTTTCACGCTGTCCGTGGCGTTGTTGTTGATCCTCTCCAACTCTCCCACCGTAGCAGAAGAAACGCCCAGAATCTGTGCCACATATTCGCGTGTTCTGGTTCCTTTTTCCGGCTTGAATGTTCCTTCCTTCTTTGCCTGCTGCAAAACTTCCTTCCACTCTGCCGCCTGCGTCATTCTGTCATAGTCAGTCATTTTCCGATTGAACGTATTGCCGATCAGCAGCTGGATTCTGAATTCAACTTCCGTCATGTCCTTATAACGGCAGTTTACCATTGCGAACTGTTCTTCGCCCTCTCTGACCAGAAGATCTGTTGCTTCGATTCTTCTGTGTCCAGATACAAGCCAGTATTCACCATTCACGCGCCCCAGAACAAGCGGCTGCTGCAACTCTCCTGCCATTTGAATTCCCGCTGCCAGTTCTTCGATTTCGTCCATGCTGTATTTGTTATGCTTCGTTACGATAATGTCTTTGTAATTCAGTTTGATTTCTTCGAACTGTTCCACGTTCGCGGATCCTGCCGTCTTGCTGTTTAATATGTCCATGATATTGAATGCCATGTCGTCTATTCCTTTCCCAGATATTCTTTGATCATTTTTCTGTAGTCCACCGCGGCAGCACACATCAACGAATAACCGTCAAGCGGCTGCTTGTAATATGTCGCGCTGTCCACCTTCTTCGAAAATCTGATTTTTGTTTTGAATACCTCTGCCGAACAATTTTCCCGAAGCCATTCTTCCGCAGCTTCGCTTTCCGGCGTCTTTATGAAGTCCGTGATCAGCACTGAAATTTTCTTCAAGTCCTTATTCAGTGCTTTCAGCTGCCCGATTGTTTCTGTGATCATTTCCGTTCCGTCTAAAGCCCAGTTGTCAAGCTTCACTGGAACAATCACTTCGTCAGAAGCACACAGCGCATTGATCACGCACATTCCCACGGCTGGCGGATTGTCAATGATACAGAAGTCATATTCCTGCATTTTCTTTTGCAGAAACATCTTCATTCTGTTGTCTTGTCTGTCATTGCTTTTCAGCAATTCATTTTCTGCCGTTTCCAGTGTCATGTTTGCATTGATCACGTCAAGCCCTTGATCTGTCACCCATATTGCCGGATCCCCGCCTTCCAGAATTCTTGCCGCCCCGCATGTGGCGTCTTTTATGTACTTCCCGAAGAACTGGCTTGTGTTCCCCTGCTTGTCGTTGTCAATCAAAAGCACGCGCTTCCCCCAGCGATTCGCCAGCAACGCTGCCATGTTGATTGCGGTTGTTGTCTTTCCCACACCGCCTTTCAGATTGATCACTGATATTGTTTTCATTTTCCCTTTTCCTTTCCTTCGTTTGCTTTCGTTCTGCTGCCTTCTTCGATATTCCTTTTCTGTCCGCCCATTCGCATGTGTACGCTTCTTTCTTTGTCCGAAATTTCTTTCCACACACAATGCACATGTACGGAATCTTTCTGGATCTTCCTTTCCAGTCAATGATCGGCTTCGGCATGTTCGCCACCGCCTTTCTATTTCCCGCCTGCTGCCAGAATGGTTCTTTCCTGCTGCAAATATTCTTCCAGAATCTGCGTTGCAGCTGCTCCACCCCAGCATACTTCTACTTTGTAGCCTTCACTTTTCAGAAAGCGGATCCATTCGTTCTGATTGTCCGTTGTCTTGTTCTTGCCGTATTTCATTTCGATATACAGCCCAGCAAAGCCGCCGCGTGGACACGGAAGGCACAGATCCGGCACGCCTGCTTTCACTCCCATAGCTTTGAATCGCGCTGCTTCCGCCGCATTCCTTTTCCCGCCGTTCGGCACATGGAAAAGCATTTTCAGTTCGGGGAATCTTCCAGTGTTCCAGTTCGCCCAGTCAATGACGCCCATTTGTTCTGTGTCTTCCCCGCGTTTCAAATTACCGTACATTTGCGCTGCTTCCTTTCACTCTTTTTTGCCAGCGTATGAACCGATAGAAGACGCGCCATTCTTCCTTTGTGGTCAAACGCCTATAATTCAAATACTTTCTGACGTTCAGTGTGTATGCTTTGACGTCTTCGTCGCCTTCAACATTCGCTTTTAACATTTTACTGGGTGAAATGATACCCAGAAGCCCTTTGAACCCGCTTGCGCGAATTCTCTTCGGGGCTTTCGGTCTTTTGCTGGTTTCCCAGTCTTCATTGATTTTTCTGTTTTTCATAGCTGCCTTCGCTTTCTTCGGTGTAGGCTGGTTCCCCGTGTTGGTATTCACCCACCAGCCAGCCGCCGCACTCAATTTGTATCTGGTGTCCGTCCGTTCCGTCGTTTAGTATGTCGATTTCGCCGAAATAGCCATGCGTCGCGCCGTCCGGCGTGTATATTGTGATACTGCCTTCCGTTTCCGGCTTTGGTATTTCGATAGACAACGGTTTCCCCTGCTCTCGTTCAATCTGTGCTGCCAGTTCTTCGTCAGTACGCGGCGGCTGTGCCTGCGCTCTATACCAGATAAACAGCATAAACAGCAACAGCCCCGCAAGGCTCAACGCAATAATCGCCGCGATCTGCGTCAGTGCCTTCAATACCTTGTTTTCTCTCCGTCTTTGTTCTTTTGTTGTTCTTTTCATGTCCTTTCTTCTGTTTCACTCCCTTCTTGCAACGGTTTTTCATATTCTTTCAGCTGTTCGACGATCAGATCCTTCGGCAAAATGTCCTTGCAGAAGTAAACCGTCGCGAAGCTTGCGCCGCGCTTGTATTTGTCCATACTGTCGGGACTATGGAACGCGATTCTTTTGTCGAATGACAGCAGCTGAATTCCCTGCTTGAAATACTCATACCGTGACACGCCTTGCAGCGAATTCAACGGCAGCAATATTGCGAACGGCTTCCCCAGTTCGCACAGACGCTTCAAAACTTCGTCTTTCTTCGTGAACGGCGGATTTGAAACAATAATGTCATAGCCGCCTTCTGGCTCATATTCGAAGAAGTCCTGCCCGTCTTCTATGCTGCTTCTGACCACTTGCCACCCCCCCCCGCTTGAATGTCTGGAAGAACGCCGACCAGTCACGATCGAACGGACACCAGATCTTCATGTCTTTGGGTATGTATTTCGCAATAGGATCCACAGCATAGAACGGCGTGTATTGTTCATTGCTTCCAGCGTCCCTTTTCGCCTTCAAATATCCTTTGTTCAATCCCATGTCTTTTATTTCCTTTCTGCCTGCTTGTTTTCTGTGATTTCGATTTCGCCCGTTTCCAGATTCAGCTTGTATGTATCGCGCTGCTTCTTTCTGCGCCTGCTGCCGTCGAAAATCAATGTGTATGTGAAGTACATGAAGCCCGTGAATTCATGCCATGCTTCCTTCACGCTTTCTTTGTCCAGATACCAGCCGGAAGGGATCGTGATTGTGTGATTGTATGCGTTCCTGCTTCGTACCGTCTTTCGTTCCGGCTCTGGGATCACAAGGTTCTTGCTGCTGTTGTACCTCTTGCCCCCGAAGCCCTCTGCCGTCTTCATGGTCTTTTCAGAATACTTCACAAAGTATGCTGCAAGCTTTGAATACTGCCCGCTGTCGTCCATAGGTTTTATTGTGATCCAGCCCTTTTTCCACAGCTTCTTCAATGCCTGCGTGTCTACATGGTTTATGCACATGTGAATGTGCGCTGCTCCGCGCTGCCCCACTTCTGGAACCCAGACATATTTCGCAACCGTTCCTGCCTTCTTCTGCTCTCTTCTCAATCCACGAAGCAGCTTGTCAACGTCCGACCGAAGATCTTCTGGTGCTTCTGGTCTGTTATCTTTTGAATAACTGAATGTTATGTACTGGCACGTTCCGTCGAAGTTCTCATTCAAGATCCACGTCAGCTTTTTGATTGCCTGCCTGCTGTTCACTTTCTTCTGTGCTTCGCTGGTCTTATTCTCTTTCTGCCTTCTGGATCCTTCCTTCATGTCAGCACGAATGCTGTAATAAAACGTGAATTGCTTCGTTTTCCCTGCTTTGCATATCTCTCTCTTATATGGCATGTGTCACAACCCCTTTTGTCGGTAAAATAATAAACTTAACAAGTCACCCATGCGGGCTTTTTCCCGCATATTTGTTGACTTTTCGGCACACATGCTATATAATATTTTTAACGGTTTTATTATTTATGTGTACCGCTTAGAAGTATTTGAATTCCCGTTCAAATGCTTCTTTTTTTGTTCAGTTTTTTTCGTCGGTTGTGATTTTCTTCGCATGTGCTTACTGTTCGAACGAATTCGTGTCAGATACTTCGCGCACGACTTTGATTTTGTCTTTCGCCATTTGCATGATCCGGCACTTCAAGCCCGTTCTGATTGTGATTGTCATATTCTTTGCCCGCTTGTCACAGACAAGATCAATCACGCCTTTGATCGTGCTGATCACCGCTTCCGGCTGCGAATAATTTCCCGCGCCTTCCCCGAACAATTCATCAACACGCTGCTTTGCCTTTTCTCTCCGCTGTGCTGCTTCTTGATACACCTTCGCTTCATCACATTCACAGTGAAGCGTCGCGCACTCTTCCAGCTGCGGATCTGTCATTTCTTCGCTGTTTTCGATCATGTGCTGCTGCCCGCAGAATCTACATGCCCCCGTTTTTGCCATGTTCATTCGCTCCTTTCTTCATTCTCTTCAACCTTTCCTTCAAAAATCTGTGGTTTATCCGTCGAATTGCCCTTCTGTACAGTCTGGAAGCGTCACGCATAGCTTTCGGCGACCAAGCTTTGTCGTCTATGTATTCATGTGCAAATATCTTCCGGCTGTCATTTCCGAACTTTTCAACATTTTCCGGCACATTCTCATTGATATAGTCAAATTCAAGTCCATGCTTCTTGCAGAATTCCACTGCTGCCGTCAAGTCTTCACCGCAACGGCACGTCCACAGAATCAGAATGTCGCCGCGTGCCTTGATCATTTTACAAGTGAAGAACATTGACCAGTTCGGCTTGATTATCTCTGGGAACTTTGTTTCTGCCAGCGTCCCGTCGAAGTCTACAGCATAGATCTTTTTGTATGCCCTCACTGCGCCACCGCCCTTCGGAAATGGCGCATGATTGTTTGCAGATTGATCTTGTCCACTTTCTTGATCGTATCTTCGCCCATTGTCCCCAACATATCCACAAGATTTTGAAGTTCCCTTGCGTCGATCAGATCGTGCATGAACATTGCATTCGCATAACCGACCGCGATCGCCGTCTTGACCAGAACTTCGTCGTGTTCGTCTGCTAACAAAATGCCGCGTGCCTGCTGCATGATGATTTCCATGTCTTTTGCCTGCCTTTGGGTGCTTCCCCGCCGCGCTTTGATGAAAACCGTCTTGATCTTCGTTTTGCCTTCTGTGCCTTTCGTGTCCTTACTTGTAAAACCCTTCATTTTGTGCTTTCCTTCCTTTCTGTGCTGAATTAGTTTGCTTCTGCGGCTGGATCCTCTGTTTCTGCTCCGGCTCCCTCTGCCGCTGCCACGTCGTCGCCAAAATCAACGCCCAGCTGTACGACTGAAACTTCATACGCAGTCATTAAATACGGTGTTGCGCCTTCGATCTGCTTCTGATAATCTCTTGACTGGAAACGCCCTTCTACTTCGACATAAGTGCCTTTTTTTATATTCTCCATTGCGTCTGCTACATTTTGCCAGCAAATGCAGGGAATGAAGCTAACGCTTCCGCGCCTTCCTTTGACCGAAACCATAATGTCAGCAATGTGTGTCCCCTTCGCAGTCTGACGCACGCGCGGTTCCTTGCAAATGTGACCACACAACTTTACTTCGTTCAGCTTGCTTTCAACCTTTTCCAGCAGCTGCATTTTCTCTGCTGCAATAAAGATCTTCACAGTCGGCGCAGTTGGTACGATTTCTTTTTCATTCTCCGTTCTGATTTCCCCGCGCAGTTTGATTGCCGATCCGTCGTCTATCTTTTCAAAGTCTTCCTGCGCGATTGCAGATCCTTCGAACTGCAAGATCAGAATGTCTTCCGTTCCGCTCTTTCTTTCTGCCACAATCTTTGTTTCAAATTTTCGACGTTCAAATTCTGACGCGTCAAGAATCATCTGCGGCTTTCCTTTGATCACTCCTGCGATCTTGATTTTGTTGTTTCTCATTTCTTTTTCTGTCCTTTCGATTTTATTTTGAATTTGCCGTCGATCGTGATTCCCTTCGTCTGCTTCTTTCCGTCAAATATGTATTGTGTAGTACAGCGACATTTGAAGATCGCTGAAACTATACTGCGCCGTTTCTTCTGGCTGGATCGGGGGACGAAGCCCCTTCCCTTTCCATTGTTTGTGCGTTATTTCTGGAACCGCACGAAATTTTTCCACTTCTTCTGCGCCCGTCAATTCAGCGTTGTCTTGTTTGAAGTTCCCCAAATATCCGACATACTTCGTTTCGCCGCCCTTTACAATCCGCAGACGGTCTGAATTATTCAGAAGACGCAGAAAATCATTCAATGTTATTTGCATGTATTCCCCCTTTCTGGAAGTCCATGCCGTCTGACGTATGCAAACAAATACTGCTGGACTATGCCTGCATAATCGGGGAAATTTTCTTGTATATAGCCTTGTCCGAAATAGTCTTCGATTTTCTGAACCCATGTGTCGATCGGATAGCTTTCATATTGTCCCAGACCGAAAAGGCAAATACATTCCGCCACTTTGTCACCCACTCCGCAAAAATTCTTCAAAACCAGCTTCGCTGTGTCGTGATCCAGTCGTGCCAGTTTGTGAAGGCTTACTGCTCCACTGGCTACAACCCGCGCCGCCGTTATGATCTGCTTGTCCCGATAACCGAAGCCCAGCGCACGCAAGTCTTTCGGCGTTGCGGTTGCAAGTGCTTCCGGCGTTGGAAATTCCGTGAATTCTACCCCTTCCGTCTGTTTCCAGCAGCCGTACTTTTCACACAGCCTTTCGATCAGCGTCGTTGCTCTTGCTATGCTGATATTTTGGGCTGTCAAGAATGTGATCAGCATTTCCCATGCTGTCTGCCGAAGAATCCGAATTCCCGCGCCCTCTGCCACTGCGTCTGCGATTAGTCCGCCTTTTTCGGCTGCGGCTGCCTTTATGCCCTCATAGTCTGTGCCGCCGTCAATGTCAAAGTAATTCGCCCATAATGTTATGAAATCGAACTGTGTACATGACAGTTCGAAGCAGTTTTCTTCGATTTCTTCAATTTGCAAATATTCCCCGTATGCTACAATAGAATATTTCTTTCCGCTTTCGTCAAGCTGTTTCCAGCGAAAGCACTGACCACTTTCGGCGATCTGTTTCAAATTCATGTTGATTCTTTCAATCATCACGCCACCGCCTTTCCGCGGATCCGCGCCAGTTCCGCTGCTACGTCTGCCCCGCTGTACTGCGCCAGAAGTCCTGCGCTGATCTGGTACGTCCATTTTGAAGACATTTTCAGGGCGGTTCCGATCGGCAGCTGCTTTTGCTGCATTCCGATTCTGACGAACTGCTGTGATACATGAAGAATTGCTGCTGCTTCCTGCACTGTGATTTTTCCTACTTCCATTATTCGTCACCGTCCTTCCAGACTGCATTTGCTTCTTTGTGGCATTGACGTTCCATGTAGTAATCATAAAGAAATTCTTTCTGTTCTTTGGTTCTGTGTCCGCCTTCCTTTTCTGTCGGATATGCAATGCCGCAGGAAGGATTGTGAAGAAGAATCCAGCCACGTTCCACCAGTGCGTCGCCACCAGTACCCAGCCGGAATCGCTTTTCTGTCTTTTCATACTCTTCTTCCGGCAAATTCTTTCGAAGCCATTCGTCAGCCCACTTCGTATGTTCTCCCCATTCAACGCCATGAAAAGTCCCGTTCGGTTCAAGCCAGCCGTAGTCTTCCGTTGTGTGTTCTTCTTTGTCTGACATGCGTTTCAAAAAGCTGTCCAGCATAGAACTTCCCCGCGATTCCCTTCGCGCTTCCACGTCTTTGAACAATCTTTCTTCATATTCTTCGAAGTATTCGTCGTTTGCAGCACGTTTTTCCCAGTCTTCCATTCTGTCCAGCAAAAATAAATATTTCTGTTGAATATCTCGCAGCTGCGCTTCGCTTTCTTCTGCCTTCTCTGCAAGTTTTGAAATTAGCTTTTCAATACGCCAGCGTTTGTCTGGTTCTTCGTTGTATTCGAATCTATAGTCACCGTCTGGATAAACGCCTTTAATTTCTGCCCGTCCGTCAAGAACAGCAAATGCTAACCCCGCGATTTCATTGTTGTCAAGCTGGTCTGTCTGAAGACTTCCCTGCAAAATCTCCATAGCGTGTCCGAATCTGTGGTTTATATAGCACTGTTCTCGCGCGATCCGCGTGATTCCTTCGCCTTGAACTCTCATAATCATTCTTTTTGTCGTCTTTTCCATGTGTATTCTTCCTTTCGTCGTTTGTGATTCCCCACCGCACTACGCGGCGGGATTCTGTGATTCAAGATTAAATTTCGAAGCAGAGGGGGACGCCAAGCGGCGTCGAAGCATTGCCGCTGTTGGGATTACCATAGTAGTTGACATGACAAAAGTACGTCGCGTTCGACGCGTACGGGGACTCACACCAAAACCAATCCGTGTCCGTTCCTTCTTCGCCGATCTTCTTCATTCTGTTTCTTCTGTCCTCGAAGAACGGGAACTGCTCTTCGCCTTCAATGTGCCTTGCGAAGATCTCCCGTCCGTGGATCTCATATTCAGACGGCAGCCACAGCTTGTCTTCACACTCCACAACTTCTTCGTATTCCTTCACATACTGTCTGCGAAGTGCTGGCTTGATAACTGCTGCCAGATCGTCGGGAAGAAGTGCGAAGATCTCTGTGTTCAGCTTCTCCCGCAAGTCTGAATTTTTCCAGCCGCAGTCATTCGTTCTTTTCTTGTTCATAGGCATTTCTTCTGAAAGACATTCCTTTGAAACAAATGCTGTGCGCTTTCCGTTGCCTGCGGTTCTTACGACTTGCGCCGTGATCTTCTCCCCCGTTTTCAATTCGAACTTTACTTCGTCGCCCAGATTCAGCTTGATCTTTCCTTCTTCAATCCCTGCTGCCAGTGCGCCCCAGTCTGTCTGCTGCTCCTGCTTTGTGATTAAAATTGCCATTGTGTTTCCTTCCTTTCCTTCGTTTTGATTTATGGATCATGCCTTCTGGCTTGTTCCCGCTTCTCGCTCTGATTTCGTGCGGAATTCCTCTTTGTTGAAGAACTCTTCGTCGCTGATCAAGTGCTGCCGCCACTGCTCCTGCTTGATTTTCTCGCTGATCGTGTACTTGCTGCCGATCTCCATAATTGTTTGAAACATGTTTTCGACCGTGTAATCTTTGAACGGGAATGAGCCGTCTTCCCCTTTGTACTGCTGCCACTGCACTTTCAGTTCTTCCAGTGCTTCCAGTTCCCTTTCGCCGACCATGAATTCGACTTTTATTTTCTGATATTTCATTCCGCAGCCCCTTTCGTCGTATGTGTAAATATTTTCTTTATTTTTTTATTGCTTTCTGATATAATAGAAACGTGCTTTTCACGGGACGCAGAAAAGAAGGTCAATATGACTGTATTTTTGATTGTTGCAGCCGTTGTTGAACTGCTGCCGATTTTAATTTCAGCACTTTCGACGACAAAGCTTGAATTGCAGTTCAAGCTTCACTTCCGACGAATATTCACTATTTCGACGAAAATTTCTGTAACTCAAAAATAATTCACACCCGCGCCCCGTTGTGGCACTCGCCAGCATTGTTCGCAGCAATGCTGGCATTTTATCTGATCGCGTTTCCAGCGCGTTTCAGAACATTTCCGCAGTCGGCATGTTTCCAGCATGTCGGCTGTTTTATTTCTGGCTATCTGATTGCGGTTCTTCGACCTCTGCTTCGAACCGATCCAGAAGTTCTTTCATTTCATTGAAAATCTTTCGATTTCTCTTGATTGATTCAAGCATTTCACAAGCAAGCACGCATTTCGGATCCGCGTCCAGTTCCACCAGCTTGTCGCAAGCCGTTTCCACCTTCTCGCCTGCTGCCCTCATAGTATCATCAATCAGATTGTATATTTCAATGTACGTCTGGCGTGACATTCTCTTTTCCGGCTGCTTCGGCTGGCAAATTGCCTTCCATGTGCATTTCTGGCAGGCGTCACACAGAACGCCGCGTCCGTTTATGTCGTTGTATGAAACAATGTCTTGTTCATTCACTGTGTAATGAATAACCATTCCGCAAGGTGCTGTTTCTTTCAGATCTTCAATCTTCTTTCCCATGATTCCTTTTTTTCCTTTCGTCGTATGTGATTTATGCAGACGCTGTTTCTTCTTGCATTTTGTAGATTCCAGCGTTCACCGCCATTTGTGTGGGATCCGCGTCTATAGCAGAACATATTCCGTAAAATTCAGTAACTTCGATTTTCCGCTGTTCGTTAAGCATTGCGCCCAGAATCTGCGGCGATATTCCCACTTTATCTGCAACATAGCTTTGTTTGATTCCTTTTTCTTTCATGTATGCTTTCAAGTATGCGCCTACCATTTTCACCCGTCCTTTCTTCTGTTTTTGATGTACTGCATTTCTGTATATTTGAATAATAATACTGCATAACAGTTTTGTCAATGCTTTTTTACTGCTTTTCTGTATTTTTTTATTGAAAGTATGAAAATGCTGTGGTAATATACAAATAAGAAAGGACGGCGATTGCGAAATGACAATTCAAACAGAAAAGAAATTGAAAGAAAACGTACAAAAAAATTTGATTTTTTATAGAAAAATGCGGAAAGTGACGCAGAAACAACTTGCCGACTTTCTTGAAATCGGTGTGTCAACCGTTTCCGGCTGGGAACGTGGTGCATATACGCCAGATATTGACACTTTATTTTTGATCTGCAATTTCCTTCAAGTCACTTTGAATGATATGTGTGGAATTTTCAACGATAACGAACAGTTATCAGAAGCAGAAAGCAAGCTATTGAATACATATAGATCTTTGAATCAAAGTGGAAAAGACAAGCTGCTGGAACGCGCAGAAGAACTTCGTGATCTCGGATATGTGGCAAAAGGGGACGCAGCAAAAATGGCATAAAATACCAAAAGCGCGGAAATGTGGTACATATTGAATATTTTAGAAAATAGAAAGAAGGAATGTAAATGAAACGAATTGCTTTTTATTTTATCGGCGGTTGCTGTATCATTTCAAGCTTTATCGGTTTTTCACAATATGGCATTGCAACTGGTATTATCTGCATTGTTGTCGGCGTTTTGTTTATCTCTGCTGCACATGGTACGTCTTCCACTGCTTCGCAACAAGAATCAACGCTTCCTTCTTCTGCTGTCCAGCAAGAAGAAATTCGCGGGCTTGTTTTCAATGTTGCTGGCGTTTCTTTCAGCAATGAAAGCGGGCGCATTCGCTCCCGACAATCTATACTTCGGAAGATACACTTCGAAGATCCGCCTTTCGATTCTGGATATGAAGTTCGTCTTGAAAGATATATCTTCGAAGACGCTCCTGCGTATTATGTATATGTTAATGACTATATTGTCGGTAATGTTCCGAAAGAATTCATTCACTATCTTGAAGAAAATTCCGATCGCAAATATGTTGTTGATTATTTCAATACATACGGCGGCGGAAAAAATAAAAACTTCGGTGCTGAAATGAAAATTTCATTTATAGACACATAAAAAGAAAAACCGCCCTGCGCTGGTAACGCAAGGCGGCTGCAAACTCCGTTTTGAACGGGCTGCTGTAATATTCTTCGCAAAAATATTATAGCACAAGCCCTTCAAATAAACAATCAGAAAAATCGGGGGCTTGTTTTTTTGCGCCCATTTTTCGGAAAGAAGGTGCTATATATGGCAATGAAACGTGCAAACGGCGACGGCTCCGTCTATAAGATAGGTGGAAAACGTCGCAAGCCCTTCGGGGCAAGGGTGACGATCGGCTGGCAGCTGGATCCCGAAACGGGGCGATCAAAACAGATATATCAGTCGATCGGCACATTCGCAACCCGCGTGGAAGCAGAAACGGCTTTGAACAATTATCTTCAAAACCCCTATGACATTGAAGCGCACAAAATCACATTCGCTGGTGTGTATGATCGCTGGTCTGCTGAATACTTTGAAACTTTGAAAAATCCTTCATCTGCCCGCAGCTACAAAGCCGCCTATGCCTATTGTGAACCGCTGTATAATATCCGAATGCGCGACATTCGGGTGGAACACATGCAGGGCGTGATCAAAGACGCGGAAGTCGGGGACGCCACGAAAGGGCGAATGAAGTCGCTTTTCAATCTGATGTATAAATGGTGTATGATCCACGAAGTCGTTGAAAAGGACTATTCCGCATTATTTGTGCATAAGGCAGGGAAGCGCGACAAGACGAAGCGCGTGCCGTTTAAGAACAGCGAAATTCAGAAGCTGTGGAAAATGCAAGAATTCAGCGTCGTGGACATGATTCTTTTTGCCTTGTATTCTGGTTTTCGTCCTTCGGAAGTGACTTTGATTGAAACGCGCTTCGTGGATCTCGTTCGCTGGCGGATAAAAGGCGGAATGAAAACAGAAGCCGGAACTGATCGAATTGTCCCGATACATGAGAAAATACGACCGATCGTTCAGAAGCACTACAACCCAGACAGCAAGTTCCTATTCACGAATGAAAAGGGCGAATACATGACATATGATCAATACCGTGGACGCTTCAAGAACGTCATGCGTGCGCTGGGGACTACTCACACCCCGCACGAAGCGCGTCACACCTTTATTTCATGCGCGAAGCATTTTGATGTTGACGAAAATCTTCTGAAAGCGATCGTCGGGCATAAGATCCGCGACGTGACCGAAGCCGTCTACACTCACCGCCCATTTTCCGACTACGTTGCCGCAGTTGCTTTGATTGATTATTCCGGCGAAGATATTGAATTTGAATCCATTGACGCAGACTGGGACTGATCCTGCTGCCCTCTCGGAAATATCTGCATAATGAAAGCCCCCAGATTGATTTCTGGGGGCTTATTCTGTGTGTATTACGTCTGTGTATTATCCGTGTATTTCCCGTGTAGTACATAGGCGTTTTCGCATGTTCTGACGTGTTCTTGCAGTCTTTGGAACCCTTGAAAATGCTGTGTTCCTTAGAATCTGCCAGCGTCTGCTGCTTCTTCAATACTGACTGCAACAGCCACGGTCATTCCGACCATCGGGTTGTTACCTGCACCAATCAGACCCATCATCTCTACGTGAGCCGGTACGGATGAAGATCCTGCGAACTGTGCATCAGAGTGCATACGTCCGAGAGTATCTGTCATACCATAGGAAGCCGGTCCTGCAGCCATGTTGTCCGGGTGAAGTGTACGTCCTGTACCACCGCCTGATGCTACGGAGAAGTACTTCTTGCCCTGCTCGATACATTCTTTCTTGTATGTACCTGCTACCGGGTGTTGGAAACGTGTCGGGTTGGTTGAGTTACCTGTGATGGAAACGTCAACGCCTTCTTTGTGCATGATTGCAACACCTTCACGTACGTCGTTTGCACCATAGCAGTTAACCTTTGCACGAAGACCTTCTGAGTAAGCTGTTCTCTGAACTTCTTTGAGTTCTCCTGTGTAGTAGTCGTACTCTGTCTGTACATATGTAAATCCATTGATTCTGGAAATGATCTTTGCAGCGTCTTTTCCAAGACCATTCAGGATAACACGCAGAGGTTTCTTACGAACCTTGTTTGCCTTCTCAGCGATACCGATGGCACCTTCTGCTGCTGCGAAGGATTCGTGTCCTGCCAGGAATGCGAAGCAGTCTGTGTCTTCTTCCAGAAGCATCTTTCCTAAGTTACCGTGTCCAAGACCTACTTTACGCTGATCTGCTACAGATCCCGGGATACAGAAAGCCTGAAGGCCTTCACCGATTGCTGCTGCTGCGTCAGCTGCTGTTGTACATCCTTTTTTGATTGCAATTGCTGCACCTACGATGTATGCCCAGCAAGCGTTCTCAAAACAGATTGGCTGGATTCCTTTTACCTGATTGTAAACATCAAGTCCGGCATCCTTTGTAATCTTCTCTGCCTCTTCGATAGAAGCAATACCATAGCTGTTTAATACTTCATTGATTTTATCAATTCTTCTTTCATATGATTCAAATAAAGCCATTTAATTGTCCTCCTGATTTAATCTAACGTTACCTATATGCTTATCCCGATTACTCTTTACGTGGATCGATGATCTTCACAGCGTCAGCAACACGTCCATACTGTCCTTTTGCTTTCTCCCAAGCATCGTTCGGAGTATCTCCTGCTTTGATGAAGTCAGTGAATTTGCCAAGGCTTACGAACTGGTATCCGATGATCTCATCGTTCTCATCCAGAGCGATTCCTGTTACATAACCCTCTGCCATCTCCAGGTAACGAGGACCCTTAGCCAGTGTTCCGTACATTGTACCAACCTGTGAACGAAGTCCCTTTCCTAAGTCTTCCAGACCAGCACCGATAGGAAGTCCGTCTTCTGAGAACGCGCTCTGTGTTCTTCCGTATACGATCTGTAAGAATAATTCTCTCATAGCTGTATTGATTGCATCACATACAAGGTCTGTATTCAATGCCTCCAGGATGGTCTTTCCTGGAAGGATCTCAGATGCCATAGCAGCAGAGTGAGTCATTCCTGAACATCCAATTGTCTCTACCAGAGCTTCCTGGATGATACCGTCTTTTACGTTCAGAGTCAGTTTACATGTTCCCTGCTGTGGTGCACACCAGCCTACACCGTGTGTCAAACCAGAAATATCTTTAATCTCTTTAGCCTGTACCCATTTTGCTTCTTCCGGAATTGGAGCTGGTCCGTGATTTGCACCCTGAGCTACCGGACACATCATTTCTACTTCATGTGAATAAATCATGTTAAAACTCCTTTCAAATATGTATGATTTTCTTCCTATAGGCGCTTGATATTTATTTAACGCCGTATATGAAATATTTTCGCACAATTTTCGACATTCGTCAATTGTAAGATTATACAAGTTTCTTGTATGTCATAGCTGATTTATCAGACAATATTTGTCTTTCGTTCTTTCCTTAAGATCCAAAGCCCTGATCTGCCGCTTATCCCAACATCTCAAGTGCCATGGCAAGTGCCGTCTGAACCGTATTCAGACGGTTCTCCATACGGTCACCTGAGAATCTGCATTCCTTTACAGCCGTCTTCCCGCGCACAGAACAGCCTACATATACCAGTCCTACCGGCTTCTCTTTTGTTCCGCCTCCCGGACCTGCGATTCCTGTAGAGCTTAATCCGACATCTGCCTTCGCTGCCTTTACTGCTCCCTCGGCCATCTCACGTGCCGTCTGTTCACTGACCGCGCCATATTGCTCCAACGTATCATGACTGACTCTAACAAGGCGTTCCTTCGCCTCATTTGAATAAGTGATATACCCTTCATTGAGGACATCAGATGCCCCCGGTACATTCACTAAAGTACCGGCGATCAGTCCTCCTGTACAGGATTCTGCGGTGGTAACTGTCATTCCCTGTTGAATCAGCTTCTCCACCAGACACTCCTCCAGGCTCTTTCCATCCGCTTTCCTCTGATTTAATTCCCATTCTGGATACATCCTTACATTCCTCCCTGCGTCAATACTTGTTTGTTCTTCACTACATAATCGATCAGAGAGATGATTGTAAGTGCCAATGCAACAGCAATCAGAATCAGTGATATAATATCAAATACTCCACCCAGATCTGCAATCAATACGATGATCATTGCCATCTGGAAAACAGTCTTGAACTTGCCCCAGTAGCTTGCAGCGATCACGATTCCACTATCCGCTGCTACAAGACGGAATCCACTGATGATGAACTCGCGGCTGATAATGATAATGACGATCCAGGATGGCAGCTTATCCATCTCAATCAAGCAGATCATAGCGGAACATACAAGCAGCTTGTCCGCCAGAGGATCCATGAATTTGCCGAAGTTCGTGACTAAGTTATACTTTCTGGCGATCTTTCCATCCAGCAGATCCGTCAGGCTTGCAACAATAAAGAGGACCAGCGCAATCCATTTACTTCCGTCGACTAAGTCTGTCAACAGGAAAAATACAAAAAACGGAACCATGATAATTCTCAATATGGTAAGTTTATTAGGTAAATTCATTACTCAATTCCTCCTATTAAATCATAATCTACTGCACCGGAAACCTTCACCTTCACAAAATCCCCGGACATCAGCTCCTCATCCGTATTCACAAAAATCAATCCATCCACATTCGGCGCATCGCGGTATGTCCTGCCCACATATGCATTCTCATCTGCCACTTTTCCCTCGATCATGACAAGAACCTCTCTGCCGACCATATTTTCCGCATTGTCAAAGGCGATCTCCTGTTGAAGCTCCATCAGCTCTGCCTGACGGTCTTCCTTTACTTCCTCCTCGATCTGCCCCGGCATACCTGCGGCCGGAGTATCCTCCTCCGGTGAATAGGTGAATACACCCAATCTGTCAAATTCCATCTCATCCACAAAATCCATCAATTCTTCATGCTGTTCCTCTGTCTCCCCCGGAAATCCGGTGATCAGGGTCGTCCGAATACAAATATCTGGAATTTCGCTTCTCAGCTTTTGAATGATATCGATCAGCTCCTGCTTGGATGTCCGTCTGCCCATGCGCTTCAAAATCTCGTCATTGGCATGCTGGATAGGCAGATCCAGATAGTGACAGATCTTCGGTTCCTCTTTCATCACCTGAATCAGCTCATCCGTGATTTCCTCTGGATAGCAGTACAGAACACGAATCCATCTGATTCCACTGATCTTACACAACTCTTTCAGAAGAAGATGCAGGCTCTTTTTCCCATACAGATCCTTCCCGTAAAGAGTGGTCTCCTGGGCAACGAGGATCAATTCCTTCACTCCCTGCTCTGCCAGGTACTCAGCTTCCTTGATCAGCCGTTCCATCGGAACACTTCGGAAATTCCCCCGAATCTTCGGGATAATACAATAGGTACAGTGCTTGTCACAGCCTTCTGCAATTTTCAGATAAGCAAAGTGCCCTCCCGTCGTGACCAGACGGTGCGTCTCTACTTGAGGCAGTGCGTTAATATCTGTCACTGTGACACTGTGCTGTCCCGCAAGTGCTTCATCGATGGCATCCAGAATCTTATCATAGGCTGTCGTCCCCAGCACAGCATCCACTTCTGGAATCTCTTCTAAAATCTCCTGACGGTAACGCTCAGCAAGACACCCTGTCACGACCAGCGCTTTCAGCCTTCCAGCCTTCTTATATTCCGCCATATCCAGGATATTCTGGATACTCTCTTCCTTGGCATCGTGGATAAAGCAGCAGGTATTGATCACGATGATCTCCGCCTCTGTCTCATCATCTGTCATCTGATATCCTCTGGATGCCAAAAGGCCCAGCATGACCTCTGTGTCTACCAGGTTCTTGTCACACCCTAGAGAAATAAATAATATCTTCATAAAACCTCCCAATTGCTACATTTTTCCTATTTTTAAAAGGCAGATACTCTATGCATCTGCCTTCTTTTCTTGATTATTCTTCTTCCGCATTCTCAGCGATGATCTTTAACTTGCCTTCATTCAGCTCCTCAATTGCTGTTGAAAGCGGCTTTTCTCCGTCCTTTGCGTTCACAAGCGGGAGTTCACCGTCGATTAGCTGTCTTGCTCTCTTTGATGTTGCAAGAACGATAGAATAACGACTGTTGACGATCTTAGTCTCGCCTTCCTCTACGTCTTTGTTAACGACTTTCATTAAATCAGTGTAAGATGGATGTAACATATCTTATCATTCTCCTTTCAAACTTCTGCTTAAGTCTTCTTTGATTTCTTTCATAAATCCTGTATTACGAAAACTTCTGTGATGCTCGCCCTGGATAATCGTGTGCATCTGCTTCGCACAGGTCTCCAGATCATCATTGATAATCAGATAATCATATCTGTCCATGCCTTCGGCTTCTTCCACCGCGCGCTTCATCCTGGATTCAATGACTTCCATTGTCTCCGTACCTCTGCCCACCAGACGTCTCTTCAATTCTTCTGCTGACGGAGGTGTGACAAACAATAACAGGGTATCCGGGAATGCTTTCTTCACCTTTAAAGCTCCCTGGATCTCGATCTCAAGAATGACATCCTTCCCTGCATCAAGCTGCTTCTCTACATAATCACGCGGGGTTCCGTAATAATTTTCCACATACCTAGCATACTCTATCAATTCATCTTTCGCAATCATTTTTTCAAATTCTTCCCTTGTTTTGAAAAAATATTCTCTTCCGTCTACTTCTCCCTCTCTTGGACTGCGGGTCGTTGCGGAGATTGACAATGCATAGGTATCCTCATACCTGCTCAACAGCTCCTTCATTAAAGTTCCCTTGCCGGAACCAGAAAATCCTGATACTACGATTAGAATTCCTCTTCTATTCATCATGATATCCTCTGCTTTTCTTTCTTTTTATTGAGTCTTCTTTCTTTATTCGATATTCTGTATCTGCTCTCTGACCTTCTCGATCTCCGTCTTGAGACCAATGGCACAGTTGGAGACCTCCAGGTCGTTGGCCTTTGATAAAATAGTGTTGGCCTCCCGGTTCATCTCCTGGGCAATGAAGTCCAGCTTGCGCCCGATGCCTTCCTTCTCCTCCAGGGTATCCCTCATATGGCTGATATGGCTCTTTAAACGCACCACTTCTTCGTCCGTACAGATCTTATCCGCAAAAATAATCACTTCCGCTGCGATCCGGCTCTCCTCCATCTGTGTATCGATAAGCAGCTCCTTCACCTTTTCTTCCAGTTTTGCCCGGTACTCTGCCACGATCTGAGGAGAACGTTCCTCGATCAATGCAATCAGCTTCTCCATGCCTGAAAGCTTCTCTAAAATATCCTTCTTGAGATTACCGCCTTCTGTCGTCCTGGTCTCCACGAACTGGGCAAATGCCCCTTCCAGTGCCTCTTTTAAGCCATTCCAGAGTTCTTCCTCATCCTCGCTGTGTTCCTCCATCGTAAGTACCTCCGGGCAGCGTGATAAAGTGGAGACACGGATATCATTCTCCAGGTGGAACTCTTCCTCCATCTGCTTAAAACACTTCATATACTCAGCGGCCAAAGCAGCATTGTACTTTAATGATACCTGATTCTCAGATGTATCTTCATATGTAATAAAAATGTCAACCTTCCCTCTGTTCGCATACTTCTTGAGCAGAGTACGGATTGATGTCTCAAAAAAATTAAGCTTCTTCGGCATCCTGATATTCACATCCAGATATCTGTGGTTCACACCTTTAAGTTCTACAGTGAACTTTCGGGAATCCTTTAAGACCTCACATCTTCCGAAGCCTGTCATGCTTTTTATCATGGTCGTTCATCCTTTTTATTTACTAGATTTTGCTAATTACGCATTATGAAACATTATACTCCCTACTGCCCTATCAGGTCAACCTTACATGTTAAGATTCCTCTGATTCTTGACATTTTGGGGCGGCAACGATACTATAGTATAGAAAAACACGCCACACTGGCATATAAAGAAAGACCGATACACAGGAGGTGGTATTCAGATGGCAAAAACTTCTGCAGGCGGTCAGTTCGACACGCTTACAATAAAACTCCCGAAAGGGACAAAGGATAGGATCAAGAACCTGTCTGGGAAAAATGAAACAGCATATATAACTGACCTGGTGTTAAGGGATCTGGAGGTCCTTGAAAAACGCCAGAAATCAGGCCCTGATCTTTTTATCATATAAAAATGGGCCTTTAAAAGAAAGGAATGAACATGGCATTTGACGGAACATGCGTGGCCTGTCTGGTCCACGAATTAAAAGAACAATTATTAAATGGAAGAATCGCCAAGATCGCACAGCCGGAGACAGACGAACTGCTTCTGACCATCAAGTCAACTTCCGGCCAGAAAAGGCTCTGCATCTCTGCGAGCGCATCCCTCCCACTGATCTATCTGACCGATTCGAATAAGCCAAGCCCCATGACAGCGCCCAATTTCTGCATGCTCCTGCGTAAGCACATCAGCAATGGACGGATTGTGGATATCTACCAGCCAAAACTGGAGCGGATCATCCATTTTACAATTGAGCACTTGGACGAGCTGGGAGATCTTTGTAAAAAAGATCTCATCGTGGAGATCATGGGAAAGCACAGTAATATCATCTTTTGTAATGAAAACGGCATGATCATCGACAGTATCAAGCACGTGTCTGCTCAGATGAGTTCCGTGCGTGAAGTATTGCCTGGCAGAGATTACTTTGTGCCGGATACGATGGAAAAATCAGATCCCTTAAGTGTATCGGAATCTGATTTTATAGAGCTTCTCATTAAAAGGAACATGACGCTTGCAAAATCCCTTTATACAAGCTTTACCGGAGTAAGCCCAGTGGCTGCGGAAGAGATTTGTACGCTCAGCGGAATTGATTCTTACCTTTCCCCGAAAGAGCTGTCCGGGGATACCTTCAAGCATCTGTATAATCAGTTTACCATTTACTTTTCTGCGGTAAAAGAGGGACGCTTCTCTCCTGCCATTTATTATGATGGAAAGGAACCAAAAGAATTTTCTGCACTGCCTTTGACACATTTTGGCGGTTATACGAGAAAAGAATTTTCCAGTATATCAGAAGTGCTGGAGACCTACTATGCTTCGAAGAACACCATTACCCGAATCCGTCAAAAATCAGCCGATCTGCGTCACATTGTACAGACTGCTCTGGACCGGAATAAAAAGAAGTATGATCTACAGCTAAAACAGCTCAAGGATACGGAAAACCGGGATAAATACAAGGTCTATGGGGAGCTGCTCCACACCTACGGCTACAACTTAGAGCCGGGGGCAAAGAAGCTGGAAGCCCTTAATTACTATACCAACGAGATGATTACGATTCCTTTGGATCACACTAAGACACCGCAGGAAAATGCGCAGCGCTACTTTGACAAATATAATAAACAGAAACGGACCTTCGAGGCGCTCTCCAAGCTGATACAGGAGACACAGGATGATATCACCTATCTGGAATCCATCAGCAATGCCCTGGATATTGCCCTGACAGAAGATGACCTGGCAGAGATCAAGGAAGAACTGATCAATGCCGGATACATGCGCAGAAAGTTTACAAAGAAAAAAATCAAGATCAAAAATAAACCGCTCCACTATATTTCCAGTGACGGCTTCCATATGTATGTAGGTAAAAATAATCTGCAGAATGATGAGCTCACCTTCCATTTTGCCGTTGGGAATGACTGGTGGTTCCACGCGAAGGGAACTCCCGGCTCTCATGTCGTCGTAAAGACGGAAGGACAGGAACTTCCAGACAGGACATTTGAGGAGGCCGGACGGCTTGCGGCTTACTATTCCAAGGCCCGGGGCAGCGAAAAAGTAGAGATCGATTATATCGAGAAAAAGCATGTCAAGAAACCTAATGGAGGAAAGCCGGGATTCGTCGTATATTATACGAATTACTCCCTGATGATCGACAGTGATATTTCACAGATCCAGGAGCTTTCCTGACCCATATGAACAGCACTTAAGCCGGGATAACAAAGGAGCGCCTGCCATCCATTTGGATGCGTGGGCGCTCCCTCTTTTCTCTTAAGATAAAATTTTCGACAGCTCTTTCTTGAATTACATATCCGAAGACTGTCCCGTCATATTCTGTACCTGTGTACAGGAATCTTTTACCTCTTGCGGCACTAAAATTTCCTTCACATCATCAAATCCTGTATACCCGAGTTCTATGGTAAAATCATTGACATTCGTGCTCTTATCGTACTTATCATACAATTCGTTCATCACATCTGTCATATCCACAATAACCCGTGCGGGAAGCATGTCCTCCTTATAGACCTCGATCGTAACTGGCACTTCCAGGCTGGTGATGGCATCCTCATCTGGAATTTCTACCAGTCCAAAGGCTCCCATCATATCCAGGCCCATGAATTCCAATAATTCTTTACCTGTGACATTCCCATACATCTGATAGCACTCCTTGTGATCTACTTCTACATTCTGCTCAGCAATCCGAAAGGACTCGATCGAATCTCCTGCTTCCTGGAAAAGATTCCCGTTAAAAGTACTCTTCTTTGAATTATCAGAGGCCTCTCTGCTCCACTTATCGTACATGCGGCTGTAAGTGACGGCTTCCCTGCCCTCATTTACCTGATAAATTTCGATATCACTTCCCAGCTTCGTGCCTCCAAATTCTACCTCTGCGCTTCCTAATGCATGTCCTGCCTTCGGCTTTACTGTATTTTCCATCTTCATATCCATGTTAATCTTCATGGTATCCAGCACATCTTCCAGCTCGATATCCATACGCAGTGTATTTGTGACAGATTTTGCTTTTGCAAGATTTGTTGAAACCGATGCCATCATTTTTTTAGGCGTCATTTTACTGCTGCATCCGACCGTCAAAATTGTACATAATATGCCCAATAAAATGATGCTTTGTCCTTTTTTTACATATTTAATCATGAATTAACCTTCTTTATTTTTATTCAGAAATCAATCACTGCGGACCGTGAATAGTCACCACCACTTATTCACTGCATCCTAGCAGATAATCGATGAACTGCTGCGCTGTCCGTCCGGAAAGTCCACCGTGAGTCAGCTCCCACTTATTTGCTGCAAGGAGCAGCTCCTCTTCCGGCATATCGATCTGATTCTGTTTTGCCAGCTCTTTTACGATCTGCTGGAATTCCTTTTTGCTTGGTGAGCCAAAATAAATCGTCACACCAAACCTTGCAACCAATGACAGCTTCTCCTGTACAGTATCATTGGTATGTAATTCTTCATCCCGGTCCGCCTTATCCTTAAATGTCTCGCGTACGAGATGACGGCGGTTGGAGGTCGCATAGATCAGCACGTTCTTTGGTTTCTTTTCCAAACCACCCTCGATCACTGCCTTTAAGTATTTATATTCAATCTCAAATTCCTCAAATGACAGATCATCCATATAAATGATGAACTTATAATTCCTGTTCTTGATCTGCGCGATCACATCGTTCAGATCTTGGAACTGATGCTTATATACCTCTATCATACGCAGTCCCTGATCATAATATTGATTCAGGATCGCCTTGATGGAGGAGGACTTACCTGTGCCTGCATCTCCAAAGAGAAGGCAGTTATTTGCTCTTCGTCCTTCCACAAATGCGCGGGTATTATCGATCAGCTTCTTCTTTGCGATCTCATATCCGACCAAGTCATCCAGATGTACATGAGCAATATTAGTGATCGGCACGATTTGAACGCCCTCATCTTCCGGGTGCTCAACACGGAATGCCTTATGAAGTCCCAGCTTCCCGACACCGAATTCCCGATAGAACTGTGTCAGAGTCTCTTTGAATGCGTCCACGCTCCCGGCCATACCGAGTGCTTTTGCCAGTCCGCAGATTCTGTCCCGAATCCGCTTGTTGAACACCTTACTGCCCTCATTTACATTCTTATAGTTCATCAAAATGGAGAGGCAGTCCACATCCAGTGCCTCTTTCAGACCGCTGAAATCATAGTCAAATAATTCTTTGAACACGGCAAAATCATGGAGTGCGATCTCATTGATACTGCCCTCCACAGGTCCCACGATCTCGCAGGAAGTACTGTAAGCATTCTCATCACTGGCCAGAAGAAATGTCAGATAGGTATGCCACAGATTCCCTTCGAAGCCATGACTTGTTGATAATTCGAGCAGTGAATTCACACACTCGAATACAAGGCTCCTTAAATCCTCCCGATTGTAATATTCATTGTCATAGTTCTCCATCAAAAATGTCATATCCAGGAGAAGCTCCCCGTATTCCATATTTTTATAGAGCATCAATTCATTTGTACGCATCTTCATCCCTCTTTATTCTTGTAATCCTTTTCTAATAATTTCCAAGTATCTTTAAGTTTCTCGCTTCTTCACGGAGGCCTCGAATCGCATTCTTCACAGCCGCATCCGCCATGTTGCCCTCAAAATCCACAAAGAACCGATATTCCCAGTTTCTTCCCTCCATGGGGCGTGACTCGATTTTAGTCATATTCAGATCATTGTAGATAAAATGAGACAAAATACGGTATAGAGAACCGCTCTCATGAGGTACTTCAAAACAGATACTGATCTTGGATGCATCCTGTAAAAAGATTTTCTGATTGGTCACCACGATAAAGCGGGTCGAGTTATTCGGCTCATCATTGATTTCATCCTGCAGGACGGACAATCCGTGGACCTTTGCCGCATAGGCACTGCATACAGCCGCCTGCGTCTTATCCTGGTCCTCCAGGATCTTCTTCGCCGCAATGGCCGTATTCACCACGCTGATTTGCTGCCAATTGCTGTGCTCATCCAGAAAACGGGAGGTCTGCATCAATGCCTCCGCCTTGGAATACACCCGTTTAATCTCATCCAGATTCGTTCCCGGAAGACCGGAAAGTGTATGGGTGATCGGAATGATCGTCTCCGCTACGATATAGTTTTCAAATTCCACGAGCAGGTCATACATCTCATTGACCGCTCCCGCAGAAGAATTCTCGATCGGAAGCACTGCATAATCTGCAGAACCTTCCTCAATAGCCTCCATGGCATCCCGAAAAGTCCGTACGTGGAAGCTGTTGCAGTTTTCACCAAAATAGTGCTGCATAGCTGCCTGACCATAGGCCCCTTCCACTCCCTGAAAGACTACACGGGCCTTGTCCTTATTAAGAGAATCCACTTCAATAAAAGGAAGGCGTCCTAATGCCCCTGCCTCTACAAGAAGCTGATATTGAAGCTTCCGGCTCATGGACATGAGCTGTTCATACAGTTCCTGGATTCCTTTCTTGTTAAAGTCGCCGGATACCTTTGCGGAAACGGCTGCCAGCTTCTCCCGCTCCCTTAGCTTATCGAACACCTTCCTGCCCGAATTCACCTTGAACTCACCGACTTCTTTACATACCTGCATCCTGTTCTCATACAGCTTTACAAGCTGGTCATCAATCTCATCCAACTGTAATCTCAGTTCTTCCAATGTTGCCATCTTCACTTCTCCTTTGCACTAACAATACTTATTGAACAGCCGCTGTTCAACAAATGTAAGGAATATTATAATACATTTGGAGTTATAAGCCAATATCTTTTTTTCCTGGAATCACCGCGTATAAAATAGGAGTTCTTGAAACATACTCTTTCATATGAAGAATAAATTTATCATTTGCGGCACTTTGGGCTGGTGCATGGAGATTATTTTTACAGCCCTTAACTCCTTCAAAAAGAAAGAATTTACTTTAGTCGGCCGTACCTCCATCTGGATGTTCCCAATCTATGGAGCCGCCTGTCTTCTGGCCCCTGTCTGTCGGCTTCTGAAGGGGAAAAACACCTTTTTAAGAGGCAGCATTTACACATGCTGCATTTTTCTCGGGGAATTCTTATCTGGCAGCTTCCTTAAGAAGCATCATGCCTGCCCCTGGGATTACAGCCATTCCAAATATAACCTGAAAGGAGTCATACGATTCGATTATGCCCCTCTGTGGTTTGGAGCGGGACTTTTATTTGAAAAAATTCTGCGGTAGGATCTGCCAAGTTAAGATTACCACCTCACAGGGGAGTTTCCTTATCCCCTGTAAAACCTTCAAAATTCCAGTTGAAAATCCCCCTGTTTTAGTATATGATTAGTTGAAGAGAATTTCAGATAGGGAGGTAAACATATGAACGTTATTGATTGTATTAAGACTCGAAGAAGCATCCGTCAGTTCAAGCCGGACAAGATTGACCATTCAATGATTGATTCTATTGTACATGCAGCATCCTTTTCCCCTTCCTGGAAAAACACTCAGATTACCCGATATATCGCAATCGAAGATTCTTCCCTTCTTGGAAAGATTGCTGATGAATTCACCCGCAATAACAATTCTAATATTGTCCGTCAGGCACCAATGCTGATAGCTGTCACTTTTGTAAAGGGACGGTGTGGGTTCGAGCGCGATGGCTCCTATACGACCAAGAAAAAAGACAGATGGCAGATGTTTGATGTGGGGGTCGCATGCCAAACCTTCTGTCTTGCAGCAAAAGAGCACGGACTTGGTACGGTAATCATGGGGATTTTCGATGAAGATGGAATCACCGGGCTTCTAAATCTGCCCAAGGACAGGGAACTCGCTGCACTGATTGCTGTCGGCTATCCTGATATTGATCCGGAAGCACCGAAGCGCAAACCCGTTGAAGAATTACTCGAATACAGATAAGATTAAATATGTCCTGTGGACATATAAGGAGGTTGTTTATGAGACACTTAATGAGTCCTCTGGATTTCTCCGTTGAGGAACTTGACGAACTTTTAAATCTTGCGCAGGATATCGAGGCGCATCCTGACAAATATGCCCATGCCTGTGCCGGGAAGAAACTCGCTACTTTATTCTATGAGCCAAGTACCAGGACCAGACTCAGCCACGAGGCTGCCATGCTGAACTTAGGCGGAAGCATTATGGGCTTCTCCTCTGCAGATTCCAGTTCTGCCGCAAAGGGTGAGAGCGTTTCTGATACGATTCGCACGATTTCCTGCTATGCTGACATCTGTGCTATGCGTCATCCAAAAGAAGGTGCTCCGATGGTAGCCTGCCAGCACTCTTCTATCCCTGTGATCAACGCAGGTGACGGTGGACATCAGCATCCGACACAGACATTGACTGACCTGCTTACCATTTTAAATGTGAAGGGCCGTCTCAACAACATGACCATCGGTTTGTGCGGTGACTTAAAATTTGGACGTACTGTCCACTCACTGATTCATGCGCTGGTACGCTACGAGGGAATCAAGTTCATCCTGATTTCTCCAGAGGAATTGAGACTTCCTGACTATATGCGTCATGATGTGCTGGACAAGCTGAACATTCCTTACAAAGAAGTGGTCCGTCTGGAGGATGCGATTCCAGATCTGGATATCCTGTACATGACACGTGTACAGAAGGAACGTTTCTTCAATGAGGAAGATTATGTCCGCATGAAAGACTTCTATATTTTAGATAAGAAAAAGATGAAACTGGCTCCTGAGGATATGTACGTGCTTCATCCGCTCCCAAGGGTGAATGAGATCGCGGTCGAAGTCGATGATGATCCAAGGGCAGCATATTTCCGCCAGATGCAGTACGGAGTCTATGTCCGTATGGCACTCATCCTTACTCTGCTGGATATCCACGTGGATTAAGAGCAGCATAGATTAAAAGAAAGAAGGTACGATATAGTGAAGACTACATTAAACGTTGGCCGTATCTCCGAGGGGTTCGTACTGGACCACATCGAAGCCGGCAAAAGCATGGAAATCTACAAATACCTGCATCTTGACAAATTAGACTGCTGTGTGGCAATCATCAAGAATGCAAGAAGTAATAAAATGGGAAAAAAGGATATCATGAAGATCGAATGTCCGATAGACTTCATGGATCTCGATATCTTAGGATTCATTGACCACAACATCACGGTCAATATCGTTCAGAATGAAGAAATCGTAGATAAAAAGCGTCTGACACTTCCAAAAGAGATCAGAAATGTCATCCGCTGTAAAAACCCACGCTGCATCACCTCCATCGAGCAGGGCTTAGACCACGTTTTTGTCCTGACCGATGAAGAAAAGCAGATCTACCGCTGCAAATACTGCGAAGAAAAATATACGGATAATAAATAATAAATCTTATTGGGGGCCTGACCTTTTTTACAAAGAGGTCAGGCCCTTTTGTGTCCACCATTTTCAAAATAGTTTACTAATTCACGGATGTTCTCCTTCTGACAGAAATCAAAGGAATGGGCGATCATCCTCATCATTATCTTATCCTCCTGTGATGGGTCTGCCTTTTTTGCCAACATTGATACAAATGCTTTCATCATCAGTTTATACGTAAGGCTCATCTTCTCATAATTTAGTCCAGACTGTAAATAAAATGTTGGAATCTTTTTACGCTCTTCTTCCGTAAAATTCGCATCCATAGTTTTCTGTATCATTTCTTTTTCTTCTTTCGGAGTCGCACCTGTTCCGAAGACGAGCAGCCCAACTGCAGGATACTGCTTCATCTGATTCTTTATCTTTTTCAACCCTTTGATCTGTCCTGCATAGAAGCCGCCGCCATAAATGACTGTCTGGTAATCTGCTGGATTCTTATGCCGCCATTCTTTCTGATTCACTGCCTCACATTTTAGTTCTTCTGCGATCCACTGGGCATACCTTTGTGTAAACCCCGTTTCAGAAGTATAGACTACTACCTGCTTATTCATGTTTTTCCTCCACATATTGTTCGATTTTTTCAATATTTTCCTGTAGCTTCATGAATCCATGATACAGGCTCTGTGTCTCCTGCTCCGAAAAATCCTGAAATAAAAGTTCCAATACTCTTTGCTGCATTTCCCCTACACGATTTGAATATTGAAGCATTTTCTCATCCAGAACTACACAGACTGCCCTGCTGTCTCCTCTTCTTTTTTCCAGCTTCAAAAACCCTTTCATCTCCAAGGACAATGCAATTTTCTTCACATTCTGTCTGGAGCATCCCATCAGCCTTCCCAGGTCTGTCAATGACATTGGCTCATCTGCTGTTCCTGCCATTGCCAGTAAAAGCCACTGCTTCATCGTAATTTCCTCATCCAGCTTATCACAGGCCGTCTGCAGTCGGTTCTGAACCAAGAAGATACTGGCAAAAATCCCCTGCTTCTGCATCCACTCATTAGCCGAATAATCCTGAATCAATTGTCGTAATTCCATATTCAATCCTTTCTAATTTAACAAATAGGTAACTTGTTACTTTTTATTATAGTAACAAGTTACCTATTTGTCAACTACATTTTCAAAAGGGGCAGCCCACTTTTGTACCTCCATTTTCAGAACCGTTTATCAATTAATGAGACCGGCGGTTCTATCTTGATCTTTACCAACTCATTTGCCTTCTTTTATACGATTCATACGAAGTGCTTCGATCTGTCCTGTCTGAATATCTGCAAGATGTTCCGCAATACGCTCCTTCGGCCAATTCCACCACTTTACCTCAAGCAAATCCGCAATGACCTCATCCGGGAATCTTTTCCTGATGGCTCTTGCAGGCACACCGCCCACTACTGTATAGGGCTCCACATCTTTGGTGACAACGGCCCGGCTGCCGATGACAGCACCATCCCCTATCGTCACCCCTGCAAGGATAACAGCCTCATAACCGATCCATACATCATTTCCAATCACAATATCTCCTTTATTATCCCAGGCGTCTGTCACATTTCTTTTATCCAGTCCCCACTCTTCAAAAAATAATGGGAACGGATATGTGGAGAGCGATTTCATCGTATGGTTTGCACTGTTAAATAAAAATTTTGCACCACAGGCTATCGAACAGAATTTTCCAATCAACAGCCTGTCATGGTTGATTGGATAGTGATATAACACATTATTTCTCTCAAAATCGACTGGATTGTTTACAAAGTCGTTATACATCGTATACTCTCCAACACTGATATTTGGATCTGTGATAACCTTCTTTAAATAAATCGTTTCTTGGTCCCCTGTTCTTGGATAAATCCTTTTCTTTGAATCAACCATCTTATCTCCTCCTGACTGTGCTTCTCTATGTCTCTATGTTACCAGCGGTCCACCAAAGACTTCAATATACACAATACTGCGGTACCATTCTTTCTTATCGAATTGAATCTGAGAACGGCCAGAACCCCTCCCTATAAAAAACGATTCAAAAAGGACCGCCATAACAGCGGTCCTCCCTTCTATCTCTGATATATGATTTTCCGAATTGCATAGACAGAAAGACTGTAACGTTCTGCAAGCTCCTCTAAGGAGCTTCCTTTATTGTAGTCCTCCATGATCTGTCCATTCCTTTTAACAAGCTCTGCTCTGTAGCCAGTCAACTCGCCCCAGGATCTATGCTGTCCATCTTTGGCAGGAACATAAAGGTAACCTGCCTGAACATACTTCTGGAGTTCTTCCACCAGTTCGGTCGGAAGAATCTGATCTGCATTAATATATTTCATATGAGCTTCCTCCTTGATTGATAAATTCAAGCAGCAAAGCCAGCTATATGAAATCAGCGACTCATCCTTACTCCCTGCAAATGTCGCTGTGATACTGGCTTTGCAAGGAGCCATACATCGTTTTTACGTTTCTGATTCTGACACATCATATCTCACCTGAT
The DNA here is from genome assembly GCF_012524165.2 of Faecalicatena faecalis. Taxonomy (GTDB): domain Bacteria; phylum Bacillota; class Clostridia; order Lachnospirales; family Lachnospiraceae; genus Faecalicatena_A; species Faecalicatena_A faecalis. The sequence goes on along the minus strand of NZ_JABACJ020000005.1, from coordinate 89,326 downwards.
CTTTTATAATTTCTTTCCATCTAATTGTACCCGTTCCTTAAGCTGGTCCAGAGGAATTGCCGGACTGTACAGATATCCCTGATACAGATTACATCCAAGTTCCTCCAGGCCCGCACGAATTTCTTCTGTCTCCACATATTCCGCGATCACTACGAACCCCAGATTCCTGCCAAGAGACACAATTGAGGAGATAATCTCCTGATTCCGTTTATTCTCCAGCATCCCCTGTACAAGTCTGCCATCCAGCTTCACCGCATAAAAGTTATTATTCTGCAGATACATCAGGCTGGTCCTTCCCATGCTGAAATCATCCACCTCTGTCCTGATTCCTGCGGCTTTGAGCCTTCCGATCTGATGAGGAATGTCCTCCATTCTGTCCACAGAGGCCTCTTCTGTGACTTCCAGGGAATAATGCCCCTCTATCCCATAGGACTGAGCCATTCGAATGACACGATTGATGAACTGTTCTGAATTCAACTGATCTGCAGATATATTTGCAGAAACTGTGATATCACTGCCCTGGTTCAAAAGCTCGCGGCAGGCCTCCATAGAGATCTTCACTACGACCTGGGTCAGTCGGTCATAAAATCCATCCTCCTTCGCAAGTGCTACTACAAGGGGCGGATAAATCGTCCTGTCCAGATATTTCCAGCGCAGCAGAGCCTCGCTCCCTACCAAGGTCCCCGTATTATCATACTGGGGCTGATACCCCATGGTGACCCTTTCCTGCTCAATATCGATTCGAAGCTTTTGCGCAATATTTCTCGCAAGCAGTCCCTTACTGTCATGACGTTCCAGGAGGCGGACGTTCTCATCCCCTTCCAACTGGAGCCTTTTAAAATGCTCTGTGAGCTCATTGAGCAGCATCTCCGCCTGTTTTTCCTTTACACGGTCCATCAAACAGATGAAAGGTGCATACACCGCGGTGCCTGCCGCCAGTATCACAAGCTGCACCACTGCTCCCCTCCAGGACCCGGAGGACAGATACCCACTGAAGAAGACCGGCGTCGTCCAGGTCACCTGTCTTCCCAAAATCGGCAAAAATCCTATCACAGCCGCACCATAAGAAATTAAAAGTGAAATCACCGGAGTCAGGATAAAGGGCAGGAACAATACCGGATTGAGCACCACCGGAAGACCATATACCAAAATCTCATTAATATTGAATATCACGGCCGGAGCCGCTGAATAGGACAATTGACGATTCTCCCTGCCCCGGGAACAGATCAGCAGAGCCAGAAGCAGACAGATCGATGTCCCGCATCCGCCGATCATAGCATAACTGTCTAAGAACGACTTAGAGATCACCGCACCGGCTACCGAGTCTTTGGGCATGAGATACGTCTGGGCGACCTGCTCCAGAGCATTACCACCGTGAATACCAAAGACCCACAGAACATTCAGCACCACCACATATAAAACACCTGCTCCAAGTCCATCGTTGACATTGTGGAACAGATATACGATTCCACTGGTCACCAGATCATTTAAATTCTCGACATGGAACAACTGCTGTATCACCAGATTCAGCCCGATAAACAAGAGGGCACAGAACAGAAGCGGGTATATTGCAGAAAGCGAATTCCGGTAATCCATATCCGAGCCCCTGGAACGAAACCGGTAGGCTGCCGACAGCTTCCCATAAAACAGATAGAACAGCCGCGTCGCTGCGATGGACGAAAACATGGCCGTAAATACCCCCACCGGCCCCAGGTCATTTAACTCCATCGATCCACTGGCCGCTCCGAAGGAAGCAGCAAAACAGACCATAGAGACCACCATAGCCATGACCTGCAAAAACACATCATGCTCCTTTAAAGAACTGGAGTAATAATAACTGATGCTGATGACCAGATATACGGACATGAATCCCACCGTAGAATCAAACAAAAAGTTCAATACTGTCTCCATGACGCCCCCGGCCCATCCTGTTATAAAATTCTGGAATGCAGCCACCGGAAAATTCAAAAACAGCAGAGAAAAGGAGCCTACCAAAAGGACAGGGATCAGAAGGATAAATCCCTTTTTTATCGAGGACAATATCTGGTTGTTCTCAATCTTATAAATTGCACGAAGTACTTTCAAGTACATGCCCTGCCCCCTTTTCCCTAAATCTGTAAAGCAAAAATTCAAAATCCTCTTCACTGCCTGATGATTAAAAAAATGATGCCGTAAACTGATCACGGCACCATCCCTGTTGTTCTTCTTCATAAAACTGGTTAAGCAAGACGATAAGCCGGGTTATGTCGTTGGACAATCATCTATCTAGGCCTGATGTCGCCACCAGGCTCAAGCGACCTACCTAAAGCGTGACGGGCCGCCACATCGCTTATATTCGGTCTTGCTTCGGATGGGGTTTACATGTGCCCTTTCTGTTACCAGAAAGGCGGTAGTCTCTTACACTGCCTTTCCACCCTTACCGGAACACGAGACCTGACAAATGTCAGGAACGCCTTCCGGCGGTTTATTTCTGTTGCACTGGCCTTGGAGTCACCTCCACCGGACGTTATCCGGCATCCTGCCCTGTGAAGCCCGGACTTTCCTCGCCTGCAGCCTTTCGGCTCATGCAGCCGCGATTGTCTGTCTTACTTAACTTGTTTATTATACTATGTATTTTTCTTCCTGTCCAGAATGAATGACAGGTTTTGCAGTAAATTTGCAAGTAAAATCACATGAACATAAAAGAACTAATTCTGCCCCAGTCCTTCATCCACGATCAGCCCGCTTCCATCCGCCGCCGTTGTAGCCAATTCGTCACATCGTTCATTCTGTGGATGTCCATCATGTCCCTTGACCCAATGGAAGGTCACTTTATGCTGTGACTTAGCCGCCAGCAGCCTCTTCCAGAGATCCACATTTTTAACTGGTTCATTCTTTCCTCGTTTCCAGCCCTTTTTCAGCCATCCGTCCACCCAATGCTGATTAAAGGCATCCACTACATACTTCGAATCTGAATAGACCTCCACCTCACAGGGACGGTTCAGCGCCTCAAGCCCTGTAATGACCGCCATCAGCTCCATCCGGTTATTCGTCGTCTTCACATAGCCCTGTGAAAGCTCCTTTGTATGAAGCTCTCCCTTTGTATCCACATATTCCAGTACGGCCCCATATCCTCCCGGTCCATCCGGGTTGCCTCTTGCCGCACCATCCGTATATAATTTCACCTGCATGTCTTCTACATCACTCCCTGTTCTGATTATTCTATCATTTGAATACTATTCCAATATATCCCGTACACTTTGGGCAAAGGACTTCTCCTTTTGTATCTGAAGCTCAAATACCTGGCCTTCCTTTGTAATTCTCTGTATTTTATCGACGTACTCCTGTGCACTCTCCTCCAGCATAAGCCGGTCAAAAATACCATAATTGTCCCAGAAATGCATCGGAAAAACAGCTCTTGTGTCTGTCCGCTTCATAAAACAGTCCAGCCCTAAGTGATACTGTTCCCCCAGCCTTGGGTCCACCGGCACAAAGGCAATATCGATCTTTTCCCCATTCAGCTTATTGATCTCATATTGATAGTTCCGCCGCATCAAAGTATTGTATTCCTTGCTTTCTTCCTCCCAATGCCACCAATTCAGGTCTCCTGCATGGAATAAGGTAATCCCCTCATACTGAACGAGAAACGCCACGCCCTCATCTGTGGAGCGCAATGTCCTTACACGGCACCCTGCGATCTCCTGGTCCTCATTCGGCCCCATTGTTCTGACATCCTGAGACTCTTCTGCCTCTACATCACTGGATAGGATATAATAGATTTCCGGGAGATATTCCCTTAGTTTAAAAATATCCTTTCGGTAATGATCATGATGTACGTGACTGACAAAGACAAAAAATGGCTTTCCTGTCTTGATCTCTGGCAGTTCTCCTTTATAATAGTCAAATAGAAAATAGGCTCCTTCTAATTCTACTAAAAAGCCGCTGTGGCTTAGATAGGTTACTTTTATCATAGACTCAATATCTCCACTACTTGTACTAATTCCGGCAGAATATATTCCAGACTGTCCATTGCCGCCTTTGCATTCTCCGGCAGGTTCACGATCAGTGTATTCCTTCTGATTCCGGCATTGGAACGATCCAGAATCGCCTTCTTCGTATAACGCAGATTATAGGCCCTCACAGCCTCTGGAATTCCTGGCAGGAGCCTGTCAGAAATCTCCGCCACTACATCCGGCGCACAATCACGCTTCTGAATTCCCACGGCACCTGTTGTCAGTACCAGATCCACGCTGTCTGTATCTGTCAATCTCTTTAAGACAGCAGTCAATACCTTCCGGTCCTCTGGCAGGACGCCTGCTGCCTTCACATCAAAGCCCACCTGCATCAGCATCCGCTTCAATGCATTTGCCGCTGCACTCTCCTGCTTTGCTTTATATAACCCTGTATCCAACGTAAAAATCGCTGCTTTCATCTCATGTGCCCCTTTTCTAATCATCTACACCCTGTGTCTATATCTCCTGTCTTGGAAAATCCATCCCCCTCAGAATTTCTTTTCCTCTGTCCTTTTACCCTAATATACGTCTGGCTGATTCATTTGCCCTGGCAAAGATCTCTTCCTTGGAAGAATCCAGATAATAGTTTCCATCCTGATAAAGCACCCTGCCTCCGACCATCGTCATCTTCACATTCTGCTTGCTTCCACTGTAGACCAGATTCTTCTCAATATTCTGCAGCGGCTGCATATTTGGCTGCTGCAGGTCGATCAGGATCATATCTGCCTTCTTGCCCTCTGCCAAGGTATCGCACTCTGGAAGCCCCATTGCATATGCTCCGTTGACTGCTGCCATCTTTAGCACTTCCATCGCCGGAACTGCCTCCGGGTCATCACAGACGGCTTTCTGCAGTCCGGTAGTCAAAAACATCTCCCGGAACATGTCCAGACAGTTGTTGCTGGCCGGTCCATCTGTACCGATCGCCACAGGAATCCCCATATCCAGATACCGTTTTACTGGCGCGATTCCACTGGCAAGCTTCAAATTGGAGGCCGGGTTCGTCACCACATAAAGACCTCTCTTTTTTATGATATCAAAATCCCCCTCATCCATATGCACTCCGTGGAACAGCCCGCCGCCATGAGCGAACAGCCCCAGAGAATCCATGTATGCAACAGGTGTCATTCCTGTGCGTGTCCTGCAGTCCTCCACTTCCTTCTTAGTCTCAGAACAATGGACATAGACCGGGATTTTATACTTTTCAGAAAGACCTGAGAGTCCTTCCATCAATTCTCTGCTTGTCGTATACTCTGCATGGAACCCGAGCTGATAAGAAATCCGACGATCCGGGTCCTGATTATACCGGTGATAATCTTCTTCTACCTCCTGAATCGTTCCTCCAAAATCATTGATGCTCTCACAGATGACCATCCGGTATCCGGTGTCCTTCACCGTACGCTCGGCCGCAGGTTTGTTCAGGTACATATCGAAGACAGAGGTGATTCCGCTGGTCAGGTATTCCATGATGGCCAGCTTATTCAGCCAATAGATATCCTCCCCTGTCAGCTTCGCTTCCGCCGGGAACACGCGTGTATTCAGCCACTCGTCCAGCTTCATGTCGTCTGCATGGGAACGTAAAAACGTCATCGCAGAGTGGGTATGTGCGTTCTTGAATCCAGGCATGAGCAGGTTGCCCCTGCCGTCAATCTCCTGGTCCCACTTTTCCTTAGAATCTAATATCACAGGCCCTGCATAGGCAATGGTATCTCCTTTTACCCACACCTCACCGCGGAAAATCCCCTTTCCCGCCTCCATGGTCAGAATCCTTACATTATAAATCCGTATATTCATCTTCTTGTCCTTTCTCCTCTCTAAAAATCATCTGTTTAAAGCTTCTCAATGATCCGTGTCACCAGGCGTTCAAATTCCTCTGCTCTCTGATCTGCGACTGCCTGCACATCTAAATGGCTCAGTTCTTCTCCCGTGATTCCACATGCCATGTTGGACACGCAGGAGATTCCACATACCCGCACACCTGCATGGCGTGCTGCAATGGCCTCACATGCCGTACTCATCCCGACAGCATCAGCCCCCAATGTGGCAAACATCCTAATCTCTGCCGGGCTCTCAAAATTTGGTCCCGTCGTCTGGAGATAAACGCCCTCCTGAATCCGAATATGTTCCGTCTCTGCTGTCTTTTGTATCAGCTCCATCAGCTCCACATCGTAGATATGTGTCATATCCGGGAAACGTGTCCCCAGCTCGGATACATTCTCTCCGATCAGAGGGGATGGAACAAAGTTAGAGATCTGATCTGTGATCATCATGAAATCCCCCACATGAAATGTCCTGTTGATCCCGCCGGAAGCATTTGTCAGAAACAGGACTTCGATTCCCATCATCTTCATTAATCGGGTAGGCAGGACCACATCTTCTATGGAGTAGCCCTCATAATAATGCACCCGTCCTTTCATTACGACCACTGGGACCTCACTGATATAACCAAGAAGGAAACGTCCGTCATGTCCTTGTACTGTGGACACAGGAAATCCCGGGATATCTCCATAGGGGATTTCCTTCACGACCTTCATATTTCTCCCATAATTCCCAAGACCAGATCCCAGGATCAGGCCGACACGCGGTTTGAAATCTGTTACTGACTTGTAATATTCATAACATTTTAATAACTTTTCATATTGTTTGCTCATTGTATTCACTCCCAATCTATTCTATTGCGCCCAAGCAGATATTTAAACTTCGCTCTGCTGCTTCCTTAATGAGGTTAAAAACATACCTGGGAGTATTATAACCTTTCCCCATCAAAGACTCAAGGGGAATTTCGAGGTACCTGGATAATCACCTCCTGCGAAAACACTGGAAGTATCTGTCTTCATTGGCAGTCTGTACATATGATGATTTCCTCTTGAAAATATACTCTCAAAATGATAATATTATCACATATTCTAAAATCGGAGGTACCTTATGGACCAGAAAATAATGGATACATTCACGAACCCTGTTAAATGTAAAATCTTCATGGAAGTCCAGAAATGTAAAGAAACCAATGCCAAGCATTTGGCCGAGACGCTTTCGGATGTTCCCCAGGCCACCTTATATCGTTATTTAAAGAAAATGACAGCAGATGGTATCCTGAAAATCGTAAATGAAACTCCGATTCGGGGCGTTATCGAAAAAACCTATGCCATAGCCATGGATATGAAAAAAGGATTCGAAGAAATGATCGACCAAAACTCCGGTGAGGCGTACATGCAGTCCTTCATGCAATATATGCTGGGCTTTGCCGAACAATTCCAGACATACTGTAGTCAGGATAACATTGATATTATCAATGACAGATCGGGCTTCTCCCTGACCCATCTGTATCTGACGGATGAGGAGCTGGAAGCCCTGGTGAAAAAAATCGGCGATACGATCAAGCCTTTTACAGAAAACCCGTCACGAGAAGACAGAAATATACGTACGATCGGCCTGATTGTTTCTCCTCCTCAAAAGTAATTCCCCTCCTGCCCGGATTGTATTTTATATGGGCAGGATTTTTCTTGACTTATTATTATCATAGTGATAATATTATCATATCAAGAATATTAGAGGAGGATTTCACAATGAAGAAAAAATGGATCGTTATCACAGTAATCACCTTAGTTATCCTGGCGGCACTTACCTTTGTACTGCCCCAGGAAATTCCAATACACTTTGGGGTTTCTGGGGCCGGCAGAGCCGTCAACAAATATGTGATCCTGCTATTCGCCCCGGTCCCCGCATTCCTCGGCTGGGCCATCACCAAAAAATATAAGAACTGAAAAGAAAGGAAGTCTGCAGCATGAGCAACGTATTAGAAATCAAAAATTTCTCCAAGATCTACTCGGAGAACAAAAGGGCCGTTGACCATCTCAGCCTGACTGTCAGGGAAGGGGAGATCCACGCCTTCATCGGACACAACGGAGCCGGAAAGACCACCACCATCCGTGCAGTCGTTGGAATCATGGATTTTGAAGAAGGGGATATCCTCATCGACGGTCACTCTGTAAAGAAGGAGCCTGTAACATGTAAATCCTTAACAGCATATATTCCAGACAACCCGGACTTATATGATTATGTGACAGGAATCCAATACCTGAATTATATGTGTGATATGTTTTCTGTGCCTGCAAAGGAACGCGCAGACAGAATCCGCACATACGCCGACTGCTTTAAGCTGACAGACTGTTTAGGTGATTTAGTCAGCTCTTACTCTCATGGCATGAAACAAAAGCTGGCTTTGATCGGGGCCTTTGTCCACCGTCCGAAACTGCTTGTTTTGGATGAGCCTTTTGTCGGACTTGATCCAGAAGCCTCCTTCTATCTTAAAAAAATCATGCATGAGCTGTGCGAGGCAAAAACAGCCATCTTTTTCTCTACCCACGTCCTGGAGGTAGCGGAAAAGCTCTGTGACAGGGTATCGATCATCAATCATGGGAAGCTGATAACAAGTGGGACGATGGACGAAATCAAGGGCAGCCATAGTCTGGAGGACCGATTCATGGAGGTGATTGAGAATGATGAGCAAATATAGATTCCTTTTGAAGCTGCAGCTATACAATCTCTTTGGGATAAACAAGCTGATTCACTCCCATGATAAGCAGGAACGGCAGCGTTTTCTGATCACCGCTGGCCTTGGTCTTACCGCTGCGCTCATTTTTGTCATCTATACAGCAAAATTTAGCAGCCGTATGGCTAAAGCTGGATTGGCCGGGGCTATCCCTACGATCATGGTGGTCCTCTGTGCTCTGAGTACACTGATTCTCACCTTCGTGAAAAGTACCGGGGTCCTGATTGGCTTAAAGGATTATGACCTAGTAATGTGTATGCCTGTGAATACGATTGCGATTGTTGCAAGCCGAATTACTTTATTATACCTCATCAATCTTTTCCTTGGTTCTGCCGCTATGCTGCCGTCGTGCATTCTTTATGTCATATACGTGCACCCGCCGCTTTCTAGTTATTTCTTTTTATTGGGCGCACTGCTTTTTACACCGGTGATACCTATGGTTTTCTCTTTATCATTGGGAGTCTGGATTGTTGCTGCATCCTCAGGCACCAAACACAGCAATCTATGCTCATTAATCTTGAGTACGACGGTCGTTCTATTGATCGTATTTGCTTCTGTAAAGACACAGTTCATGGATATGACGCAGATTACTGATCTTGGCAGGGCATTGGCTGATGCAGTGAACAAATACTATCCACCCGCTTCACTGATCACCCGCGCCTTGTCCGATACAGACTGGGGAAGTTTTCTTCTCTTTCTTCTGATATCCATATTGTTGGGAGCCATATTTACAGGTATTGTTTCACACTACTATAAAGCCTTGAATACAGCCGTATTCTCCTATCATGCAGGCAGGAAGTATCAGATTGGAACGTTAAAAGCCTCCTCCCCTTTCATGGCCCTTTACAAGAAAGAATTGAGCCGTTTAACTTCCTGTACGATATATGCATTAAACTCCTGTATTGGAATCGTGCTGCTTTTTGTCCTTACCGTCATCGCAGTCTTCTTTCTGCCGCCCGCCCTGAAAAGGCAATTAGAAACGCAGGAAATAAAAAGGCTGCTTGCAAACCTCATGCCGCTTGCCTTGTCACTGTTTGTAAGCATGACTTCAACAACAGCTCCCTCTCTTTCCTTAGAGGGAAAAAACCGCTGGATCATGTGTTCTGTCCCCGCACCGTCAAGGACCATTTTTGATGCAAAGATCGCGGTAAATTTGACCGTCATACTTCCGGTATTGTATGTGAGTGCCTTTTTGCTTCGGATAGCTTTTCCTCTTTCCGGCATACAGACTGTGCGAATGTTCCTCATTCCGACTGTATATGCCCTCTTCATCTCGGTTCTTGGTCTTTTCTTGAACATCCGGTTTCCAAAATATGACTGGACGAGTGAATATTATGCGGTCAAGGGTGGTGCCGTATCCGTAATCGCTGCCATCATGACCGGTATGGCAAGCAGTTTGATTCCCTTGTATCTCTGCCTTGTCCTCCCACAATACCAAATGGGAATCATACTCGGCTTTCCAGGATTTCTCTTAGCCGTTTCGATTGTGCTCTATGGGAATATCTGCAGAACCTCCTTATACATGTAGGCCGGATAAAAAAGCACTTGGTCAAAGACACAGTAAAAGACAGCCCGGCTATGCATTTACAGTAAGAAGTGCTTTTATACTTCCTGTTATGCATTCCGGGCCGTCCTTTTAAATCCCTCTGCCCTCTGTTTGTGAATCCGATTTTTCATCGGCTTTTTGATTTCTAAATAATAATGCAGACAAGACCTCCATTGCTGTCATTTACAATCTTCTGCATGGTATCCTGCAGCTTCACCTGACTCTCATCGTTGATCATGGTGATTTTATTTCTCATTCCATCCATCACCAGCTCCTCGATGGACTTTCCGAATATATTCGTCCCCCAGACACCTTCCGGCGTCTCACTCTCTGTCTTGATGTATTCCACCAGATCCTGGGCCTGCTTCTCATTCCCTACAATAGGTGCGATCTCTGTCTCAATATTAGCACGGATCATATGGATAGACGGCGCTTCTGAATGAATCTTCACTCCGTATTTATTCCCCTGTTTGATAATCTGTGGCTCATCCAATGCAATTTCTTCCTTCTTCGGACTGACGACTCCGTACCCCTTCATCTTCACATCTGCAAATGCATCCTTGATCTGGGTGTACTCTTCTTTCATGGCTGCCAGTTCTTTCATGGCCGTAATCAATTCATATTCACCCTTGATCTGGGTCCCGGTCAGTTCACTTAAGACTTCATAATAGAACTGCTCTGCAAAGGTAATTCGTACCTTTACCCGTCCGGTGTCCATCTCAATCTTATCTACATTGACTTTTTCAATGTAGGGGCTTTCTACCAGCGGAGGGTCCCCTGCAGCACTGCGGATATCTTTGAACCCGCCCATGATCGCTCTTACATTCTGCAGCAGATCCGCCTTGATCCGATGATCCCTGGACAGCATTTCCACCCATTTAGGAATATAGAATTCCACCTCTGCAATCGGGAATTCAAATAATACCTGACGCATGATATTGTGAATATCCTCTGTTCGAAGCTGCTCACAGTTGACCGGCAGCACAGAAACACCGTATTTCGTCTGCAGCTCCTCCTGCATGGCCTTTGCTTCCTCCGTATAAGGCTTCTTCGTATTCAGCAGAATGATGAAAGGCTTCCCAATAGACTGGAGCTCTTTGACGGTCTTTTCTTCCGCTGCTATGTAATTCTCTCTCGGCAGGTCCCCGATACTTCCATCCGTCGTCACCACGATACCAATGGTAGCATGGTCATGAATGACCTTTTGCGTACCGATCGCAGCTGCCTTGGTAAAAGGAATCTCATACTCGAACCAGGGTGTCTTTACCTGGCGTTCGGCTTCATTTTCAATATGTCCAGAAGCCCCGTCCACCATATATCCCACACAGTCGATCAGCCGTATCCTGACCTCCACATCATCGGAAAGTTTGATAGATGCTGCCTCCTTTGGCACAAATTTCGGCTCTGTGGTCATAATCGTGGTGCCGGAGGCGGACTGGGGAAGTTCATCCTTTGTGCGTTCTCTTGCATGTTCATCTGTCATATTCGGAAGTACCAGAAGATCCATGAACCTTTTGATAAAGGTTGACTTGCCTGTCCGAACAGGACCAACAACTCCGATATAGATTTCTCCGTTTGTTCTTGCTTTCATGTCTTTGTATAACTGAAATGAATCCATAAAATTACCCCCTTGTTCTGCTGATACCAATGTATGCACAGAAAAGGGGGTTTATGATGATTATTTTGAAATTATGCTTCACCCGGCCATGGAAGTGACGCATGTTCACTCTTGTGTTCGCGCAGCATCAATTCATCCACTGCCTCTGCCGGATTCTTGCCCTCGAACAGGACAGCATTCACCTGGTCTACGATTGGCATGGAGACACCATATTCCTTTGCAAGCTTTGCTGCTGCCTTGGCAGAATAGACACCTTCTACGACCATCTTGACTTCCTCCATCGCCTGCTCCATGGTCCGTCCCTGTCCGATCAAGAAACCAGCCTTCCGGTTACGGCTGTGGACGCTGGCGCAGGTCACGATCAGGTCTCCGATTCCGGTGAGCCCTGTAAATGTCTCAATCTTTCCGCCCATCTTTACGCCTAACCTTGCGATCTCTGCGATGCCCCTCGTAATCAGAGCAGCCTTTGTATTGTCACCATACCCGAGTCCGTCCGCGATTCCTGCTGCCAGGGCAATGACATTCTTTAAGGAGCCTCCCAGCTCAATTCCCAAGATATCCGGGCTTGTATATACACGGAATACACGGCTGATGAACATGGACTGTAAATACTCCGCTGTCTTTCTCGTCTTTGCTCCAATGACGCATGTAGTCGGCAGCTTTCTTCCGACCTCCTCCGCATGACTCGGCCCGGAAAGAACCGCAACATCCGCCTGTGGAATCTCCTCCTCGATCTGCTGGGAAAGTGTCATCAGGGTAGTCTCCTCGATTCCCTTAGCCACATCCACAATGATCTGCCCCTCCTTGATATAAGGGCTCATGCTCTTTGCTGTTGCTCTTGTAAAGGGAGAAGGTACGGCCAGTACCAGGAAATCCCGATCTGTCACAGCCTCTTTCAGATCATTTGTGATCACCATATCCTCCGGAAGCTTTACTCCTGGAAGCTTTGTCTCATGTTCTCTTTTCTGTGTCAGCATCTCGACCTCAGCCTTGTCGATCGACCAGACACTCACCTGATGTCCATTCTCATACAACAGAATAGAAAGTGCTGTTCCCCAGCTTCCAGCTCCTAATACACCTACATTTGCCATCATTCATTCTCCTTTACATTTGAATCTACTTTTTCTTCCCTGAACCAAATCTATTCTCAGTGCCCGCGAGCAGACGCTTGATATTCTCCTTATGCCGAAACCATGCCAGAAGGGTGAGCAAAAGAACCAGTATGTACATCTCATACAGGTACGGGGCCGCCATATGAAAGCCGCCGTACTGTCCAAGGGTCACTACTTCCAGGAAAAATAACGTGGAAGCAAGCAGTGATCCCAAGGATACATATCTGGAAAAGATCACAGCGATCAAAAACGCTGCCAAAGGAATCGGCACCATGGCCGGACTGGTCGAGATGACCAGACCTGCGAGTACTGCGATTCCCTTTCCTCCCTTGAACTTTAAATAAAACGGAAAATTGTGTCCCAGCGTCGCCCCCATTCCCGCATACATTGCCAAAAGCGGCAGATATTCGCTGCCTCTGTACAGATAGCGTACAAGAAAGATAGCCGCAACACATTTGAGCACATCTCCTGCGAAAGTCATCAGGCCTGCTTTCCATCCCATGACGCGCACGGCATTGGTGGAACCTGCATTCCCACTCCCTTCCTTTCTGATATCAACATGATTGATCTTCCCTACAAGATAGCCAGTCTGCAAAAGTCCACAGACATAACCGATCAAAAGGCAGATGAAACGTTCCATAACTACTGCTCCTTTTCCTTTCTTTCCCTGATAAAGAACTTCAATGAGGTCCCTCTGAACCCGAAGGCTTCCCTGATTTTATTTTCCAGATATCTGGTGTAGGAAAAATGCATCAGTTCCTTATCATTAACAAAAATAACAAAGGTCGGCGGCTTTACAGAGACCTGTGTAATATAGTACAGCTTCAGCCTCTTGCCCTTGTCGGATGGCGGCTGCTGCATCGCTACTGCTTCCGTCATGATCTCGTTGAGGACTCCCGTCGCCACACGTAAGGTCTGATTCTCAATTACCATATCAATCATCTCATAAAGCTTATTCAGTCTCTGCCCTGTCTTCGCAGACACGAACATGACCTCCGCGTAAGGAAGATAGGATAACACCTGTCTGATCTTGGCCTCATATTCCCTGGTCGTCTTATCATTCTTCTCAATGGCATCCCATTTATTCACTACAATAATGATGCCCTTTCCACGCTCATGCGCGATTCCGGCGATCTTTGCGTCCTGCTCTGTCACGCCCTCTGTGGCATCGATCACCATGAGGACCACATCTGCACGCTCTACTGCCGTAACGGTACGGATGATGCTGTAGCGCTCTAATTCTTCCTTGATCTTATTCTTTCTGCGCAGACCTGCCGTATCAATGAAGATGTATTCCTTCCCATCATGTACGATTTCTGTATCAATGGCGTCTCTTGTAGTGCCTGCAATATCAGATACGATTACGCGGTTCTCGCCCAAGAGCTTATTGACGATGGAAGACTTCCCTACATTCGGTTTGCCCACGATGGCAATCCTCGGTCTGTCGTCCTCCTCCTCTTCCCCTGTGCCCTCTGGAAAATGCTCTGCCACAGCGTCCAGCATATCTCCGATTCCCAGCCTGGAAGCCGCAGAGATTGGAACTGGGTCACCAATTCCCAGATTATAGAATTCATATACATCCGGCATCATCTTGTTAAAACTGTCTACCTTATTTACAACAAGCACGATCGGCTTTCCTGACCTCCTAAGCATATCTGCCACCTTGGAATCAGAATCCACCAAGCCCTGCTTCACATCTGTGATAAAAATAATGACGTCTGCCGTATCAATGGCGATCTGGGCCTGCTCCCTCATCTGGGAAAGGATGATATCCCTGCTGTCCGGCTCGATTCCTCCGGTATCGATCAGGGTGAACTCCTTGTCCAGCCAATTGACATCCGCATAAATACGGTCTCTTGTGACTCCCGGCGTATCCTTGACGATCGATATCGTCTCTCCTGCCAGGACATTGAACAATGTAGACTTTCCAACATTTGGTCTTCCTACAATCGCTACTACTGGTTTGCTCATATTTATTAACTACCTTTCTGAACTCACATTCTACGTTTCTTTTTCGTTTCCTTTTAGGACTGACCGCCTGTCAACCCTGCCGCTTGATTTTACAATATCTGCCGAAACTTGTAAAGCCTTCTTTTGAAATCCCCTTTAACAGAAGAAGCCCTTCACTGCAAGCATTATATCACAAACTGTACCTCGATTGCAATGAATCCCCTCTTATGTCCCCGCATCCCGACTTACAGCCAGGGCACCGCAATTTTTATGTATCGCCTTTTATACACACATTTCTGCAAGCTGTGCTTGAATTCCGACATCAAAAATGATATAACCTTATATGTAAGAGACTGGATTTTTCCAGTCTTAAATTCGTAGAACATAGGAGAAAATCATGTCAAACATCGAATTGTTAGAAAAGACACTTCCCGTAGCGCCGCTCAAGATCGTGGCTATGGAAAGCTGCAAAGAACTTGGGAAGAAGGTAAATGACTACATTGTATCCTTCCGCGAGAATACAATCAGTGAAGTCAAGCCCTCTCCGCTCTATGTCAATTATGAATCCCATAATTATCTGGTAGACTGCTGCTGTCCACGTTTTGGCTCCGGCGAGGCAAAAGGGATTCTCAAGGAAACAATCCGCGGGACTGACTTATTTATTATGACAGATGTATGTAACTACAGCCTGACCTATACTGTGAACGGACATGAGAACCACATGTCACCGGACGACCATTTCCAAGACTTGAAAAGAGTCATTTCTGCTGCGACCGGCAAGGCCCGCCGCATCAATGTCATCATGCCATTTTTATATGAAGGCCGTCAGCATAAGCGTACAAAGAGAGAATCTCTGGACTGTGCACTTGCTTTGGAGGAACTGATCTCCATGGGAGTTTCCAACATTATCACCTTTGATGCCCATGATCCAAGAGTTCAGAATGCGATCCCGCTGAATGGATTCGACAGCTTCAATCCTCCATATCAGTTTATGAAGGCACTATTTCGCTCTGTGCCGGATCTAAAGGTGGACAAGGAACACCTGATGATCATCAGCCCGGACGAAGGGGCAATGCACCGTGCAGTCTACTTCTCCAATATCCTGGGCGTGGACATGGGAATGTTCTATAAACGCCGTGACTACTCCACCGTTGTCAACGGCAAGAACCCGATCGTGGCCCATGAATTCCTCGGGGATGATGTGGAAGGAAAGGATGTCATCATCGTAGACGATATGATTTCATCCGGTGAAAGCATGCTGGACGTAGCGAAACAGTTAAAGAACAGAAAGGCCGGACGCGTATTCGTGTGTACCACCTTTGGTCTATTTACAGAAGGCTTTGGAAAGTTCGATGAATATTATGAGAAAGGATATATCGACCGCGTGATCGCGACCAACCTGACTTATCTCCCGCCGTTTGCAAAAGATAAGCCCTACTTCGTAGCCGCGGATATGAGTAAGTTCCTGGCACTTATCATCGATTCCCTGAATCATGACACGACCATTGGTGCGGTCCTCAATCCAACAGACAAGATACATGCACTTCTGGAAAAGCACGGACTTTAAGAATTAAAAAAAAGAAACAGCTTCTAAATAAGGACTGGTGTACAGCTTAGGTACACAGTCCTTATTTTTATTCCCTCCGCATCCTTATTGACGACTTTTACTTTATCCCTTATAATTACTACATAAGTAAGATTAAAGGAGTACGATTATGGAAAAATTACCGCAGATATCCGAAGCTGAATATGAAATCATGAAAATTCTATGGACTGAATCTCCCCTCAGCACCAATGAAGTATGTGAACAGGCTCAAAAGGCCCACACCTGGAATCAAAAGACAATCCATACCCTGCTGTCCCGTCTGACTGCGAAGCAGGTCATTTCCTATGAACAGCGCGGACGGATGTATTACTATTTTCCAGTCATTGCAAAGGAGAAGTATTTGGAACAGGAGAATCACCATTTCCTGAACCGCTTTTATAATGGGGAGGTGGCACCTATGTTGTCCTCTCTGCTCTCCAACACAGAATTATCAGATTCGGATCTTAAGGACTTGTATGCAATCATCGATTCCAAAATAAAGCGTGGTGACCCATCATGACATTTCCTGTACGTTTTCTGGCCTGCAATCTATTCATCAGTCTTTTGTTGGCCTGCCTGCTGCTATTGAAGAAGGGGCTGAAAAAGCATATTACCCTGACAATGCAGTATCAGCTATGGTATGTGTTTGTCCTAGTTTTACTGCTGCCCTTTCTACCATATCAAATAGCTGTTCCGAAAAAATTAAACCTTCTGATCCAGCAGTTTTTTCCCCGTTCATTCGACGTTTCTTCCATGTCTGCAGGAAACGTACCAAAAACCGCTGCCGCAGATGGACCTTTCCAAGACCTTTCCATGGCCGTTGC
Organism: Faecalicatena faecalis; assembly: GCF_012524165.2. Taxonomy (GTDB): domain Bacteria; phylum Bacillota; class Clostridia; order Lachnospirales; family Lachnospiraceae; genus Faecalicatena_A; species Faecalicatena_A faecalis. Next base: position 72,150 of record NZ_JABACJ020000005.1, on the reverse strand, counting down.
ATCGTCAGGCAGCCTGTTGAACCGGGTGCTGTTTGGAATCTGGATTTTCGGCATCCTTGTGGCTTCTGTCTTTTTCCTTTACAGTGCCACGAAAATTTTTTTATTAAGGAAAAGAGCATACCTCATTACCTGGCAGACGGAACCGGACCTATTTCAACTGTTTTCGTCCTGCTTAAAGGAACTGGGAATTCAACGCAATATCCGGCTTTATGCTTCCTGCAGCCTTTTTACACCTGTCTCTTACGGATGGCTCAAACCGACCGTCATGATTCCGCAGGATCTGGACATTTTATTGTCAGAAGAAGACATCCGTTTTATTTTTCTGCATGAACTGCAGCATTATAAACATAAGGATGCACTCCTGAATGACCTAATCTGCTTTCTGCAGATCATCTACTGGTTCAACCCATTTATCTGGTATGCATTTGGGCAGCTTCGAAGTGACCGGGAGATTGCCTGCGACCATTCGGTCCTGCATGTCATTGGAAGCAGTCAGGCCTCAAATTATGGATATACGATCCTTCGTTATGCCGGGCAGATGCAGAAAGGAATGTACCTTTCCCCCGTATCGACCATGGGTGGGAGAAAAGATTCCATCCGGCAGCGAATTACAGAGATTGCAGAATATCAAAAGGAGTCTGTCCCTCAAAAGGTGAAAAGTATCGGCATCCTGATCCTTGCGCTGCTCCTTGTATTCTGCTCAAGTCCGCTCCTGACAGCGAATGCCGCTTTCTCGTCTCCATCACTAATAGATGACGGAAATTGGGAAACTATAGAGCTTTCCCCCTATTTTCATGAAATAGAGGGTTCCTTTGTCTTATATGACATGACGAAGGGACGATATCAGATTTATAATGAAAAGCTAAGCAGACAGAGAGTTTCTCCTGATTCGACCTTCAAGATATACAGTGCGCTTTTTGCTCTGGAGGAACAGGTCATTTCTCCGAATGCTTCCCTGCAAAAATGGGATGGGGAAAAACAGCCCTTTGAGAAATGGGAACAGGATCAGACACTGTCTACGGCCATGCGTGATTCTGTCAACTGGTATTTTCAGAACCTGGACCATCAAGTGGGGCTTTCCAAGCTGTACTCCTACTATCAGAGGATTTCTTATGGAAACTGTGACTTGAGCGGTGGGACGGCTTCTTATTGGGCGGAATCTTCTTTAAAGATTTCCCCGGTGGAACAGGTCAGGCTGCTATCTAACCTCCTTGAAAATGAATGGAGCTGTAAAGAGCAGAATATCGAGGCCGTAAAAACTTCCCTATACCTGGGCGACACCTCACTTGGCAAACTTTACGGAAAGACTGGTACCGGTATGGAGAACAATCAGCATGTGAATGGATGGTTTGTGGGATTCCTCGAAAGAGATGGCCATACCTATTGTTTTGCCACACATCTGCAAAACTCGGATGAGGCTGATGGCAGCCATGCCGCGGCGATTACCAGCCAGATTCTTGAACACATTCTTTAACTAAAAAAGCCCCAAAATGATTTAACGGGAGATGGTGTTCTCTGAAAGAGAGCACAATTAAATCCTCACGAATCATTTTGGGGCTTTTTATTTTACTGAAAATAGGCTTCAAATATGGTTCTTCCACACTCTACTGCGGGTGTTGCTGTATACCCATTCACAATTCTGACCGCAATTGCGATCTCAGGATCTAAAACGGGGGCATATCCGACAAACAAACCGTGGTCTGGTCTCGTGCTCACTTCCTGTGCTGTCCCCGATTTTCCTGCAGCTGTCCTAGAAAATCCATCAAAGATCCCGGTATTCTGTGCATACCACTCCATCCCCGTATGGACGCTGTCCCACACTTGGGACGGCAGCTTAATCTCACTTTCTATTTTTGTATCCTTCCTAACATCATCCAATTTCTCGATTAAGGAAAGTTGATAGCTGGTCCCTCCATTTGCAAGCGCTGCTGTATACCGCCCAAGCTGCACTGTCGAAAAGTTATTTGTTCCCTGTCCAATTGCAGAGGGAATCGCATACTTATCTGTAATCTGGGGCTCACTTTCTGGAAGCTCGATTCCACTCTTTTTATCCATATCGAACAATTTTGCGTATTTTTGTATTTTCTCCAATGCAAGTTCATCCGAAAATGTCTCGTTTTCCATCATACCCAATCTATAGGATATCTCACATAAATAATCGTTACATGAATTCTGCAGTGCGCTGGCCGCACTCGTCACGCTTTGATGCCCCATAATGTTCCAGCATTTCAGTGGCGGGGACACCTTGTCAAACACACCGTCACAGAAAACCTCTGTGGCGGGAACAATCACCCCCTCTTCCAGACCTGCTATGACCGTGATAGGTTTAAACGTAGAACCTGGGGCCGATAGCTGCTGTGTAGCCCGGTTATATAAAGGAAGAGACTTATTATTCGAGACCTTGAAATAGTAATCATGGTCCATCTGATTCGCCAGTCTGTTATTATCATACCCAGGATAACTCACACATGCCAATACCTTCCCTGTCTTTGTATCGACCACCACCGCGGAACCGGAGCATGGGTCTAATGCCATATCAGCCGGTGTGAGCTCCAATTTCTGTATCTTCTGAATGATCAGATCATAAGTGGACATGACTCCCTGCTGCCAATTCTCGAAATCCCCATCCTGCTTATCCAAGACTCCCTGGTCGTATAGAAGCATACAGACCTGCTCCGGCGTTATCTCATCTGACATCACCATCTGTCCATAAATCATCTTATCAAAATCATAATCAGACCTTAAGGCTTCTATTATATAGTCGACCACCAGATCATAAATCTCCTTTTGTTCTAAGTATGTCTCATCCGTATCCAGCTTTCCCAGATTGATCCATTCCTTATGAATCGCTCCCTGAATATATTCAGACAGGGAGGAACCACCATTTTCCCAATTTGCAAAGATGCCGGCGGAGATATCTATCCGGTCCCACAGAAAAATATCGATATGCTGGGTAATAAACCGCTGATACTTCTTCATATCATCCGGCTGTTCTAAATATCTCGATGAGGGCTCCTTTAATTCCTTCCCAATCCTGGAAAGCACCTCCGCTTTCCTTTCCTGAAATCTCTGTACAATCGCTTTCTCAAGTGAAGAGGCCTCTTCACCTTGAAAATGAGACAAATCAATGACTTCATTCGTCAAAAGAGAGGTATAGACATCATAGACTGGAATCCGAATTTCTGTCGCATCATTTACTGCCGTCTTATCGAAGCTCTTTGCATTGATGATATTCTCCAGTAAAAGATCGGCGATTTTTCGTTCCAGAGCGTTGTATGTCTTTTTTTGCAGCTCAATATCGATGCTAAGATACACATCCTTCCCTGACTGCGGCTCCTTTACTACCCCTGCATCAAGAGTAGTTCTACCCACATTATCCACAAAGACCTCCTGTTTTCCATCTTTCCCCTGCAGAATATCTTCCAGGTACTGCTCCATTCCCGATTTTCCTACAATAGAATTGATGGAATATCCTTTTCCTTCTTTTTCCTTTAACTCGTCTGTAGAAATGGTTCCTGTGTATCCGAGAATAGATGCACAGGCTTCGCCCCCTTCATAGACTCTGATGCTGTCCTCCTCGATATTCACTCCTTCCATCTCTGATTGGTTTTCCATCACCGCAGCGGCAGTTTCCTGGGAAACATTCCTGGCGGTCGTAATGGGCAGGTATTTCTGATAGGTCTGCAAAAACAAAGAATATCTCACACTCAGAAGATCCAGCAATGCCTTCTTCTCCATTTTTTTAGGCAGCCCATATTCTTTTCTCTCTTTTTTGGTATATACCATCCCATTTTCAGAAAAGACACAGAACTTCTCATCACTGGAAAGATATTCTATGATTTCTTCTGCTGTCGCATTCTTTTGTTTTTCATCCAAATCTTCAATCTCAGGCTTTCCATAAATATCTGCCTTGAAGCGGTCCAATGAGAATCCCCTGTCTGTAAATTGATATTCTCCATTTCGCCCTACTTCAATCTTTAAGCTGTTCTCAATTGAATCTCCATACTTCTTGATCAGGGATATCATATGATAGATTTTACCATTCAGACTCAACTGTCGCTCTCGTACAGTATCATACTCAACAGCATCCGCAAAGGTAACTGAATAAGCTAACTGATTCCTTGCAAGGGCCTTCCCATTTCGGTCATAGATATTCCCTCTGGTTCCTTTAAGCAGAATCTCCCTCTTTGTCTTTAGATTAAAGTTTTTGACATAATCCTCACCACGAACAATCTGCAGCTGGAACAATCGTCCTACTAAAATCATAAATAGAACTCCGAAGAAAATAAATAGAACGGATAATCTGTGTATATTTTTCTTGTGCATTTTTATCTCCTACAATTGTAATATTTGTCTATATACTACATTTGTAAGATATAAATGTCAAGTGAATTTTATACTTGGTAAAATTATCTTAACCTGCCTGTCTCATATTTGATCTTTACCCGCAGATAGCTCATGAGTTCTTCAAACCTAAGTTCCGTTGTTTTTTCTGTGATTGTGCATCCGATACTCTCTCCCGCGGTCAGCAAAAAGGAATCTGTAACCTCCGATCTGTGTTGATAAAGATATCTGAGCTTCTCCTCATTTGTCCTGCAGTCCAGAAATTGGAAAATAAGCGGAATCTGATTCAAATCGTCAGAATGATCTTCTTCTTCTCTTTCACCATCTGATCCATAAGCTTCGCACTCCTGCATCCCGGCATCCCTTTTGACTCTGCCTGTTAATTCAAACCGATATCTCTGTTCTGCGTTTGGATACTTCTCCTTGTCTACAGGACTTAAGAACATATTAAGCGGTCGTGCATAGACCTTATGTGTGCCATACATAGCCCTATAGATCACTAATTCTTCCTCTGTCTCCGTATGGATGGCGATATCTAGTATCAGATACCTTCTGCCTTTAAAATGTGTATATATTTCACCTGGCTTGGGTCTTTTGCGTTCCATAGCATACCTCACTTTTCTTTTTTGATTTATCATATTCTAATCCATCCGAATGTCTAAAACCAGACCTTTTGCAGATTTTTATTCCATTCTTTATAGATTATTTAGAAACAGTTTTCTATATTTCTTAAATAAAAAGCGCCGGCACACTACTTTTCCTTTGTGTGCCGGCTGCGTATCTTACTTCATTTAGTATAGTTTTGCACTGATCAGTTTCGGACGGAATCCTTTTGCCTCCAGTGCATCCAAAATTTTATGCTTATGCTCTGTGCCGAACGCCTCCATAGTAATTCTCAACTCCACGGCAGCATTTCTGTTCGTGCTTACAAACTGGTTGTGCTCCAATTTAATGACATTGCCCTGTGCATCCGCAATCGTGGAGGCAACGCTTACCAGCTCACCCGGTTTATCTGGAAGCAGAACAGATACAGAGAAGATTCTGTCTCTCTGAATCAGACCATGCTGTACGATCGAGGCCATCGTAATTACATCCATATTGCCGCCGCTTAAGACGCAGACTACTTTCTTTCCTTTACATTCTAACTGTTTTAAGGCAGCTACAGAAAGAAGACCTGAATTCTCGACCACCATCTTATGATTCTCTACCATATCGAGGAAGGCTCCGATCAGCTCATCATCCTCCACCAGAAGAATATCGTCCACATTTTCCTGGACATACGGAAGATTCTGGACTCCGACTGCCTTTACTGCAGTACCATCTGCAATCGTATTGGCGCTGTCTAATGCCACGACCTCTCCGGCCTTTAATGCTGCGGTCATGCTGGCTGCCTCTGCCGGCTCCACACCGATGACCTTGATCTTCGGATTCAGCATTTTTGCGAGGGTGGCAACTCCTGTAATCAGTCCGCCCCCGCCAATTGGTACAAGGATGTAATCGACCGTGGGCAGCTCCTGTACGATTTCCATGGCAATGGTTCCCTGTCCTGTGGCAACATCCAAATCATCGAAAGGATGTACAAAGGTGTAACCTTCTTTCTCTGCCAGCTCATATGCATAAGCACATGCATCATCATACACATCCCCGTGAAGAATCACCTCCGCCCCATAACTCTTGGTACGGTTCACCTTAATGAGCGGGGTCACGGTAGGCATTACGATGGTCGCTTTACAGCCATACTTCTTTGCGGCATAGGCAACACCCTGGGCATGATTTCCTGCTGATGCAGTGATCAGGCCCTTCTGTCTCTCTTCCTCTGACAGAGTGCTGATCTTGTAGTAGGCTCCGCGCAGCTTATATGCTCCGGTATGCTGCATATTTTCCGGCTTTAGGTATACTTTACCGCCGGTCTGTTCGCTTAAATAGTCGCTGTACACCAATTTGGTCGGGTTGGTCACCTGTTTTACGAGTTCACTTGCTTCCTCAAACTTCTCTAACGTTAACATTTTACCCCTTCTTTCTGTCCGCTATTCCTCTTCTTTTGCCTCGCTGTAGAATAACGCATTCACAAATTCATCTGCATCAAATTTCTGTAAGTCGTCAATGGACTCGCCGACTCCGATATATTTTACCGGGATTCCCAGCTCAGCCTGGATAGCTACCGCGATTCCACCCTTTGCCGTGCCGTCCATCTTGGTCAGGATGACCCCTGTGATATCTGCCACTTCGTTAAATTCCCGCGCCTGGGCCAGTGCATTCTGCCCGGTCGTCGCATCCAGCACGACCAATGTCTCTTTATATGCCTCCGGGTATTCCCGCTCTATGACACGATTGATTTTTCTTAACTCTTCCATCAGGTTCTTTTTGTTATGAAGACGCCCTGCGGTATCACACAGAAGAATATCTGCCTTCCTTGCCTTGGCTGCTGCTGCCGCATCGTATACGACAGATGCCGGGTCTGCACCCTCCTGTCCGCCGATCATCTCCACCTCAGCACGGTTGGCCCATTCTTTTAACTGTTCTCCTGCTGCCGCACGGAACGTATCTGCCGCCGCCAGAATGACCTTCTTGTGCTGGGCATGAAACTTCCCTGCCAGCTTTCCTATCGTCGTAGTCTTACCCACACCGTTGACACCGATGACAAAGACGACGGAAGTCTTGTCCTCGAATTCATAGGCCGTCTCTCCCACATCCATCTGCTCCTTGATACTATCGATCAACAACTGTCTGCATTCCATCGGCTCCTTGATGTGCTGTTCTTTGACCTTCTCTTTTAAATTCTCAATGATCTCCATGGTGGTGTTGACTCCCAGATCCCCCATGATAAGCGTTTCCTCAAGCTCTTCATAGAACTCATCATCTATTTTCGAAAAGCCGTGGAAAATACTGTCCATCCCTGAAACGATATTATCTCTCGTCTTAGTAAGACCGGATACGAGCCGTTTAAAAAAGCCCTGTTTTTCTTCCATCTCTCTCCTCCATCTACCTTTCCTTTTTATCTGCTCTCATCGACCGTCTAATTCATCTCTCATCAGACAATCAATTCTGCACCTTCTGATCATATCTCCAGCTTAGCCGCACTCCCTATTTATCCAGGGAATCCTCCAGCAGGTCCACGGATACCAGAGTAGATACCCCCTTCTCCTGCATCGTAATACCATAGAGCCTGTCCGCCGCGGTCATTGTCCCTCTTCTATGGGTGATGACAATGAACTGCGTATTCTTGGTCAGTTTATGTAAATACTGAGCAAAGCGGGTAACATTGCTGTCATCCAGGGCTGCCTCGATCTCATCCAGCAGACAGAATGGAGACGGCTTTAAGTTCTGAATGGCGAACAAAAGTGAAATCGCTGTCAGCGCCTTCTCCCCACCGGAAAGCTGCATCATATTCTGGAGCTTTTTGCCCGGCGGCTGTGCGATGATACGAATTCCAGCCTCCAGTATATCCTCATCCTCCATCAGCTCTAAGGTTCCCTTTCCGCCCCCAAAAAGCTGCTTAAATACGCTGTCGAACTCCTTGGATATCAATGCGAACTGTTCCTCGAACTGTTTGCGCATCGCCCCATCCAGCTCCTCAATAATCTTGACCAGAGTTGCCTCTGCTTCGATTAGATCGTCATGCTGTCCCTTAAGGAATTCGTAACGCTCGGACACATTTTTGTAATCCTCAATGGCATTGACATTGACATCTCCCAGCTTTTTGATCTCTCCCTTGAGCGTCTGAATCTGACGCTTCATGTAAGACAAGTCTGTGAGGTTTACATTACGCAGTTCTAATGCATGGTTGTAGGTGATTTCATATTCCTCCCACATGTAGTTGATCTGCTTCTCGCTTGCTTCCTCATAAGACTCTCTCCGGCTGCTCAGCCTAAAACACTCCTTGTCCAGTTCTGACATCTGTTTCGAGAGTTCCTCTCTTTTTCCAAGAAATGCCTTGTGCTTCTGGTTCAGCTCATCTCGCTTTGCGACCTGGCTTTTAATCTCTGCCTCGATCTCTGCGAACAGCTCCTTGGAGTTCTCTATCGTCTCTCTTAAATCCCGGATCTTATCTTCCTTCTCCTTAATTTCTTCGGATGCGTTGCCCTTGTTGATATCCAGTTCTTTTAATTCTGCTTCGAATTTCTCTATCTCCTCCTGGATACGGGCCGAATTCTCCAGAATGAAAACATTCTGCTGTTCCAGACTCGCCAAGGAAAGATGCACTTCCTCCGACCGCTTTAACTGTACAGCCTCCTGTTCTTTATCCAGTTCCAGGCTCTTCTGCAGCTCTTCGATCTTCTGGTTCAGCTCCTTTTCCAGAGCCTCGGATGCTTCCAGCTCCATCTGGATAGAATCCTCATTATCCAAGAGCTCCTGGAGTCTGGCTTCCAATGTCTCCTGCTCTTTTAGATAATTGTCATATCGCTCTTTTGCCTCGCGCTGTCTGGTCAGTACCTGTTCCAGATTCATCTTTGCCGTATTCTCTACGACGGATGCCTTCCTTAACTTCTGCTGAATCTCGTCGATGATGCTGTAACATGCGGCACGCTTTGCCTTGATCTCATTGACTGCACTCTCGCAGTCATCCATATCCTTTTTCAGCATCTTCACCGTCTGCTCGAATTCCTCGATTTCACGACGCCTGCTCAACAGATTGCTGGAATTCTTAAAGGCACCTCCTGTCATGGAGCCACCCGGATTGATCAGTTCCCCCTCCAGGGTAACCAAACGAAGAGACTGCTTGTATTTTCTGGCAAGCCTGATTCCATGGTCAATGTGTTCGACCACGATCGTTCTTCCCAAAAGCTGTTCTGCCAGCCCCTGGAACCTGGGCTCTACATGGACCAGTGTATTCGCAAGACCGATGACCCCCGGCTCTTTTAATGCCTCAGACTGCCGGATGCCACCTCCCCCATGCATGCTGGTCAGAGGTAAGAAGGTCGCCCGTCCAAATTTGTTCTGCTTTAGGTATGCGATCATACGCTTTGCAGTCTCCTCATTGTCTGTGACAATGTTCTGGATACTGCCTCCCAGCGCCGTCTCCACGGCGATTTCATACTCCTTATCTACCTTGATAATATCCGCTACGACGCCGATCAGCCCTTTTTCTCTGTCCTTGTTGCTCATGACCTTCCGAATACTGTTGCCATATCCGTCATAGCGCTCTGTAATATTCTTTAAAGACTCCAGCCTTGAAGACTCTCTGTGATATGCAGTCTGTCCAATCCGAAGCTGTTCCTGCTTTTTTGTAAGCTCCTGCTGAAGCTGATCGATCTCCTGCTCATTTACCTGTATCTGCTCGGTATATCCTGCAATTTCTTCTGAGATTCTATTGAGCTCTTCCTCATACGTAGCAAGCACAGCATTCTGCTTTTCTGCCTCTGAGGAGACTTCTATGATCTTCCTTCCTATCTCCGCTCTCCTTGTGGTGATCTGCTCCTGGGTCGTATCATAATGCTGAATCTTAGCCTTGGTCGATGCTCTGTTGTTCAACAGTTCCATGATCTCAGCCTTATTCTGCTCAATCTGCGTCGTCTGGCCGGCAATACGGGTCTGGACATCAATCAGAGCTTCCTTTGCCTGTGCATCATTCTTGGTCGCGGCCTCCAGCCTGCCTCTCACCTGTGTCTTCTCACGCTCCAGCTCTTCCTGCTGCGCCTTTCTTGTCTCGATCTCCACCCGGATCGTACCCAGACGGTTATCATAGTGTTCATCATTCATGCGGACCGTATTGATCTGCTCTTTTAAGACGTTGATCTGCCCCTCTAGCTGCTGCTTTAAAAGGGTGGTCTCATTGAGCTGTCCCTTTGCCTTCTCGATGGAAAAATCGATCTCATCTACTTCTTCCTCGATTGCCTCATATTCGGTCTTCATGTTCTCATACTTGATGTTTGTTTCTTCCAGCTCGTCATTGGCGATCTTAAGCTTCCCGTCAACGTCCCTGATCTGGTCCTTGATACGCTCTGTTTCCAACAGGAACATGTTGATATCGTAAGTCTTCAATTCTTCTTTCTTTTTTAGATACTCCCTTGCGACCTCAGACTGCCGCTTTAACGGTCCGATCTGTTTCTCCAGCTCTGCCAGGATATCATTGACACGGGTCAGATTCATCCGCTCATCTTCCAGCTTTTTCAAGGAAAGATTCTTACGACGTTTGAATTTTACGATTCCGGCTGCCTCGTCGAATAGTTCTCGGCGCTCTTCCGGCTTTCCACTCAAGATCTTATCGATCTGCCCCTGTCCGATTATGGAGTAGCCTTCTTTCCCGATTCCCGTATCATAGAACATCTCATTGATATCCTTTAAACGGCATCCAGCTCCATTGATCAGGTACTCACTCTCCCCGGAACGATACAGTTTCCTTGTGACCGTCACCTCTTCGTACTCCACGGGGAGCTGATGGTCTGAATTATCCAGTGTGATCGCAACAGATGCATAACTTAGCGGCTTCCTGTTCTCCGTACCCGAAAAAATAACGTCCTGCATGGTACCGCCTCGAAGCTGCTTGACTCTCTGCTCTCCGAGGACCCAGCGCACCGCATCCGCGACATTGCTCTTTCCACTGCCGTTCGGGCCCACGATTCCGGTAATTCCATTGTGAAACTCGAACTTGATTTTATTGGCAAAAGACTTAAAGCCCTGTACCTCTATGCTTTTTAAATACATATAACACCTGCTTTATTTTTCTTTTCTTAATTCCAGGATTGCCTTGTATGCTGCCTCCTGCTCTGCGGCTTTCTTCGTCCTGCCTTTTCCGATGCCGAACCCTTTACCGCCTATCTGGACCTCCACAAAGAATGACTTATTATGGTCCGGACCTTCCTCTTTGACAAGATGGTAGGAAATTGCTCCTTCCAGCTTTGCCTGCACGATTTCCTGCAAAATAGTCTTGCTATCGAAAAAGAGCTTTTTATTTTCTAAATCCGTCAGTATGAACCGATGAATAAACTCTTTTGCATTAGTAAAACCACCGTCCAGATAAATCGCTCCGATCAATGCTTCCATTGCATCCGAAGTGATGGAATCCCTCTGTCTTCCTCCGGTCGCCTCTTCTCCTTTTCCCAGGAGCAGATAAGACCCCAGGTCGATATCCCTCGCACAAAAGGCCAGTGCCGGTTCACATACCATGCTTGCCCTCGTCTTGGTCAATTCACCTTCTGATACCTTCGGGGAATCTAAAAACAAATATTCACTGGATACCAGCTCCAACACCGCGTCTCCCAAAAATTCCAAGCGCTCATTACAATGGTGCTTCTCCAGATGCTTCTCATTGGTATATGAGCTGTGCATCATCGCATGACGCAGCAGTGAAAAATCCTGAAACTGATACCCTATTTTTTTTTCCAATTCTTTTAAACTATCGCTCATTTCCTTCTCCCATTAAAATGAAAAAGCCCATAGGGGCTTTTTCATATGCTGCCTGTTATTCCCTTTTATTCTACAACCTTCTTGATCTGCTCGATCGCATCTCCAACTGTCACGATCTTCTCTGCTTCATCGTTGTCAATCTCAATGTCGAATTCTTCTTCAATTCCCATGATTATCTGGAAAATGTCTAATGAATCTGCTCCCAAATCATCTACAAATGTCGTCTCCATGTGAATGTCGTCCTTAGAAACGTTTAATACGTCTGCAATAATTTCTTGTAATTTTTCAAATTCCATAGTCCTCTTCCCTTTCTTCGTTACATTAATCTTCTTTTTTTTCTTCCTGCGCCGGTGAAATCACGTCTCTTATCTTCTCATTGATCCGCTGTTCCTTAAATGTGACGCATTGAATAATTGAATTACACACTTCTTTTGAAGTAGAACTTCCATGTGTCTTGACAACCAGCCCATTGAGCCCTAGCAGCGGCGCGCCGCCGTATTCACTGGCATCAAAGTCTTTTAATGTGGCCTTCAGCGCCGGTTTCACGAGAAGTGCCCCGATCTTGCTGCGCAGGGATGTCATCATACTTCCCTTGATTTTCTTGATCAGAGTACCGCCGACTCCCTCATACAGCTTGAGGATCACATTCCCAACGAACGCCTCGCACACTACAACATCTACGGCGCCTGACGGAATATCCCTGGCTTCCACACTTCCCACAAAATTGATATCCTTACATTCTTTCAGCAGCGGGAACGTCTCCTTTACCAGTGCATTTCCTTTTTCTTCCTCCGCACCGATATTCACGATACCGACGGTCGGGTTCTTCTTCCCGATGATATTCTCCATATAGATGGAACCCATCTTTGCGAACTGTACAAGATGAGAAGGTCTTGCATCGACATTCGCGCCACAGTCGATCAATAAGGAGACTCCTTTAGCTGTGGGAATCAACGGAGCCAGAGGTGGTCTTTCCACACCCTTGATCCTTCCTACGATCACCTGGCCTCCGACCAGGATCGCACCTGAACTGCCGGCAGACACGAATGCATCAGCCTCGCCCTTCTTCACCAGATTCATGGCCACGACGATGGAAGAATCCTTCTTCCTGCGGATTGCCATGACCGGCGGCTCTGCCGTCTCAATAACTTCTGTGGCATTGACGATCTCAATCTGGTCTTTGGGATACGTATATTCTGATAACGCCTTCTCAAGCAGCTCTTCTGGTCCTGTCATCAGGATCTTAATATCACCTCTTTGCTTCACGGCCTCCACTGCACCTTTGATCATCTCTCCCGGTGCGTTGTCACCGCCCATTGCATCCAAGGCAACTCTTGTAATCTCAGACATTTCTCTTCCTCCTAACGCTACTGCATTAATTCTACTAAACATCATTATAAAAATCAATAACAATTTGGAAATTATTACAGCGGGTGCACAGGGCCCTAAAACCTTACAGAAATAAATTTGCACACGAAGTCTGAAAATCAAGAAAGAGAGTAAATACACCTGCTTGCTTTATTCGGTGCATTCACTCCCTCTTTCATCCCTATTGTCCATACGCTTCAGAAAGCGCTTGTTTATAGATTTTGTATTGCTTGTCAGCATTTTGGGCACCAACAAATACTGCCGTCACCCGCCCATCTTTACCGATGATCAGTGTGTATGGTATCCCAACACTGGGATATTTGCTGCTCACTTCACTATCCTCATCATAACCTACAGGAAAGTGATAATTTTGTTTTTCAATAAATTGATCTGCCGTCTCCTTACTTTCTGCGGTATTGACTGCTATGATCTGTATTTTATCACCATACTCTTCATACAGTTTCTCAAGTGCCGGCATTTCATTTACACATGCAGAGCACCATGTTGCCCAAAAGTTCAAAAGCACGACCCGGCCTTCATTTTCAGAGAGGGAGAATATGCTTCCATCGTTTAATTCAATCTTAAAATCTGGAGCCTCACTCCCTTTTGAAAGCTCTGGATTCTGGATAGCTTGCTTTTGGCCACAGCCGATGCAGACTACGATGCAAATGCATGATATCAATGCCAGCATGATTCTTCTGACTCGCTTCATTTTATATCTTTCTCCTTGTTTCCAGAAACGCAAAAGACCTCTGTTGATGTACTTTATTCCTCTACTTCTATTCCTGCATGCTCAGCATAGCTTTGAAAAACTGCAGATATCTGATCGGAGCAGGCCGCAGCATTCTTCTCTGTGCCGATATAGTATCTCTTTTCGCTATCCAGCGTGTATGGCAGTTCCGCAAAAGCTGTGATCGGTGCGATGAATCCATCCGTATCCTTTGCGTCCTTATTATAGACGAACAGATAAGGGGTCTGGACAAGAGCATATCCGTCTTCTGTTGTTTTTGCAGCAGTCAGATTGGTAAGATGTCTGTCAATCAGATTCGTATACATTTTAATGATAGGAGAATCTTCCACGCATATATTGGTCGTCTGCTTGTATCCCCATTTATCTGTCGTGATTCCGCCGTCGATCTGTGGATCGTACATGTACACACGGATGTTGTTTTTCACTGCATAATCATTGATTTTACCGATGACTGCCCGTGTCTTTTCGCTTCCCGGTCCTCCCATGAGCACAATAGCATTTCCATCTTCATCCAACAGCCATTCCAATTGACGGTATGTAACAGGATAAACATTGATCTGCTCATCCTTCTTAAAAATTTCCTTCCCGTAGCTGTTGAATGCATCACGCATATACGCTTCTTTTGTATAATGAGAAAGCTCGATCTGATTTGTCTTGATATAATCGAACATTTTTTTCAAGCGTTCGTTATACTCATCCGTGATGTATTTCCTGACAGGATTTCCGTCCTCATCGAGTACGGGATTTCCTTCCTCATCTGTCTCCTTGACGTAGAGACCTTCTGCATCACGTTCAACCATTTCCTCAAAGGCGTACACAATCGGACATTTACCGCTCGTATTACCGGAATCACTGTTATCAACCGTATTATCCTTATTATAAAGGAAAATAATTGGCTGCTGAAGTCTTCCCACGGTCACTTCCTTCCCCTCTGCATTCGTATAGGAAAGTGCAGTGTCATCATCCTTTGGATATGCGATCCAGTCGTCTAAGTTTGTAAGATATCTGGATACAAATTCACCATACATATAGTTATACTTTGTTCCCAATGTTGTCTTTTCGTTGGACATACGGACGAACATGGAACCATCATCTCCATTGTCTACGTTAAAGTCATAGGAATAAATCGTGTCTATCCCGTATTCCTTAGCATATTTGTTTACTGAAGGACTCAGGGCACGGCTGTTATGGCACCAGGAACCACTCAACTGAATCAAGAAGTTTCCTTCCTGGTTCAGCAGATTGATCAGTTGATCATAACTGATATCCTGAAATACGATTTCTTTGTCTTCAAAGGTATCGATTCCACCCTGACGCTCCATATCTGCCCTGGAATGTGCATTGAAATCCCCGAATGCATATTCCTTCTCAAAATCAAAATCCGGCGAGGAGAGCTGTGCGGTCACATTCTCTAACGTCTCCTTCTTCTGATCTTTGTTCTGGCTGGCTGTACTGCCCTCCTGGCTGGTTCCGCAGCCAGATAGCACTGAGACTGTCATTGCAGCAACAAGAACAGCCGAGATTAATTTATTTTTCATCTGAAATCTCCTCCTGTCTTCTTAACACATCGGAATCGATACTTCTTCGGAGGCTCCGCCTGTACCGCCTGTTGATGTATATTCATTCTCAAGTGCTGCCAGGTCGGCATAATTCTCAACTAGAGCATACTGGTCTGCTGTCAGATACTGATCGACCACCTCTCTTGCCTCTTCTACATATTTCTTTACATCATCCGAAGAATATCCTTCTACTGTTTTTCTTGCATCTGCAACGCTGGCTGCTTTGATAGCAAGTCGTGCGTACTCAATTTTCGCTGCATCAAAGTCTTCCATGTGATTGATTCTTTCTTTTAAGTCAAAATTCGGATCCAATGCATTGTAGTATTCTACTGCACGGTCGATTTTTGCTTTACATTCATCTGTGTATGTGACCTCACCGATATTTTCAATAGCAGTATTGGTCCTTGTGACTGAAGCCTTTACGGAAAATACAGAAAGTCCCAGGCATACAATCGCAGCTACAATTAATGCAATCGTTGATTTTTTCATGATGCCTGTCCCTCCTTTTTATTCGTTCTGCCTTCTTCTGCATTGAAGACGCTGTCATCTAAAAGATCTGTCTTACGTGCGACAACTGCGGCTGTTACATTCGCACCGACAACGTTGGTCAGCGTACGCACCATATCGGAAATGCTGTTAATTGGAATCAGCAGTACGACTGCGGCAATCGGAAGGTTCACAGCACTGAAAAGTGAAACTGCTGTAACGACTCCAATCCCCGGCATCCCGGCGCTTCCCATAGATAGGACCAGACACATAAAACACATGATCAGATATTGACTGACTTCCCAGTGCTGTCCTGTGGCATTGAGATAGAACATCGCAAGCAGAATCGGCCAGATACAGGTACATCCTGCCATACCGATCGTGGTCCCGAGCGGTGCCGTAAAGTTAGCTACCTCTTCGTCCACGCCGACCTTGCGAATCAGTCGGTCAATTGTAATAGGAAGAGATCCCACACTGCTCTGAGTCGTAAAGGCGGTTGCCTGCGCGTCGAATGTCTTCTTAAAAAATTTAACAGGGCTTAATTTTGCCGCGAACTTTAAGATAATTGCATTGACACCATACGTCTGGACAAGGCAGACCACATAAATCATAGCGACAAGAAGGATCACCTGTACAAGTGCCTCTTTATCACTTAAAAGCTGACTCGCAGAGATTGCTGTCAGACAGAGCACTGCATACGGTGTCAGGTCGATCACATAGGAAAGAATGTAGAAAATGATTTTCTTCATCCCTTCGATCAGATCCTTAAACGTCTTGACCTTGTCTTCTCCTTCTTCTGATGAGACACTGACATATGCGACTGCAACTGCGACTGCTATGATAATAATAGCAACAATATTATCTGCCGCCAGATCCCCTACGATATTCGTAGGAAACAGCTTTAAGAGAATCTGATCAAAAGACGTCTCCATCTCCTGATAGGCCTCTAATGTAGAACCTGCGACGCTGGAGATATCGGAAAATACTGCTCCTGCCCCTCTCCCGATCTGTGTCAGGCCCCCAAATATTACTGTGATCACAATCGCGATCGCTGATGAAAGCATCAGCCAGAATACGGATTTTGTTCCGATCCTTTTCATTTTTTCCTTGTCGTTCAACTGAATCAGCCCGGAAATGACTGATACCAGGATGACTGGAGCAACTAATGCTGTGATGAGATTAACATACACATCCCCAATCAGGGCGAGCCATGTCATATAAGAGTTTCCTTCGGAAGCAAACACGATTCCGACTACCGCTCCCATCACCATACTGATCAGAATCACAAAAGTCCAATTTACCTTGTATGCGATCCAGTTAAGCGCTTTGAACAAAAGCAAAGCAATTACCAGCACAAGCAATGCAATCCAGTTTACACTAAGAAGTGCATCCATTGAAAAACCTCCTCTTATCTTTAGATATATAGCACAACTTGTATCGTAAAGGAGGCAGGAAAATAAAGCAAATTGATTTTTTGCATATGTATATTTTATTTTTCTATATTTTATATGCAATTGACACATTTCCATTGACTTTTATCACATGAAAAAAGGCCTCCCAGTTTCCCGGAAAGCCTTTCTCTGTCTTCTTTCATTAGTCAACAGAAATGATTTCTTTTTTGTTGTAAGAGCCACAAGCCTTGCAGACTCTGTGAGGCATCATAAGTTCTCCACATTTGCTGCATTTAACAAGGTTTGGAGCACTCATCTTCCAATTAGCTCTTCTCTTATCTCTTCTAGCTTTAGAAGATTTATTCTTTGGACAGATAGACATAGGTTACACCTCCTTAAAATTCTTAAACAAATCACGGACAACTGACATTCTTGGGTCAAGCCCTGTGTCTTCACAGTCACAGGTTCCCAGGTTTAGGTTCTGACCACAAACGTTACAAATGCCTTTACAGTCTTCCCTGCATAGAACTTTCGTCGGCCATCCTATCAATATCTCATTAAAGAGCAATTTGTCCACGTCAAGATGATATCCGTCAATGAAATTTGATTCATCTAATCCTTCCGGCAGTTCAGCATCTGAGATACCAAGATCCACATGCTTTGTAAAATCCAGTTCGAACTCCTGCTTTACATCCTCCAGGCATCGGTCACAGGGAATGATGATACATACCTTGCTCTCGGCCTTGATCAAAAGCTCCTTGTCCTTCACATGTGAAACGACAACATGTACAGGTTCCTTACTGACAATCGGATACGAGCCAGACTTTAAGTCGATCGTCTCCAATTCCAAAGCAACAGTCTCTTCCACTGTCTTGTGCTGTTCTGACAGAACGTCTGATAGGTTAATTAACATCTTTATTACTCCTATTCATACCTAAATTATTATATCATGTAAAATTAGTTTGTCAACAAGAAAAATACAGATTCTGACAGAAAAATCATCTTCAGGTACAAAATGTAGTGGAGTTGTGCAAAGGGGTCAGCCCCATTCGCTCTCCATATTCAGAATATTCTGACAAAGGAAGTGAGCGGATACTTTGTCCGCCCACCTTTTTACCTGTCAAACAAACTGATTAAACAAGTGCTACTGTTTCTCTTGCAATTGCTAATTCTTCGTTCGTCGGGATAACGAGTACTTTGACTTTTGAATCTGGAGTGGAAATGATAACTTCCTCTCCTCTCTTAGCATTCGCCTCTTTATCAATCTTAATTCCAAGGAATTCGAGATATGCACAGATCTCTTCACGAATCTCCTTGTCATTCTCGCCAATTCCGGCTGTGAATACGATATTGTCTACACCGTTCATAGCTGCTGTATAGCTTCCCACATACTTCGCAACTCTGTAAGCGAATACTTCGAGTGCGACCTTTGCCTGCTCATTGCCATCCTCTGCTGCTGCGGACAGGTCACGGAAATCACTTGAAAGTCCGTTAGAAAGTCCATATACACCAGAATCTTTATTCAGGACCTTCATCAGCCCTTCGATATCCAGGTTCTCCTTCTTTGCAATGAATTCCAGGATCGCCGGATCGATATCTCCAGAACGTGTTCCCATTACCAGACCTTCCAGTGGAGTCAATCCCATGGATGTGTCTACGGATCTGCCATTCAGAACTGCACATACGCTTGCACCGTTACCAAGGTGGCATACGATAGTCTTGGTAGCGTCATACGGCTTGCCGACGATCTCTGCTGCTCTTTTAGATACGAAGCTGTGGCTTGTTCCATGGAAACCGTAACGTCTTACTTTATATTTGTCATAGTAAGCATATGGGAGTCCATACATATATGCCTTCTCTGGCATTGTCTGATGGAAAGCGGTATCAAATACTGCTACCATTGGTGTGTTCGGCATTAATTTCTGGCATGCATTCACACCGATCAGGTTAGCCGGGTTATGGAGCGGTGCAAGATCGTTGCACTCTTCTACTGCCTTCTTTACTTCATCTGTGATCACAACTGAAGATGCGAACTTCTCTCCGCCGTGTACCAGACGGTGTCCAACAGCTCCGATCTCGTCCAGGCTCTTTACTACACCAGTCTCTGGATTCGTCAATGCATCAATGACAAACTGGATTGCCTCTGTATGTGTAGGCATGTCCTTTGCTGATTTTACCTTTTCTCCGCCAGCCGGCTGATAGGTCAGGCTTCCGTCGATTCCGATTCTCTCGCAGAGACCTTTTGCAAGTACTTCTTCTGAGTCAGAGTTGATTAACTGGAACTTTAAAGAAGAACTTCCACAGTTGATTACTAATACATTCATTTCTTTACCCTCCTGAAATTGTATGATATAAGGGGCTTTTTTGCCTCTTTATAACATCATCCGATTTATTATTGTGCCTGTGCCTGCACTGCTGTGATTGCAACAACGCCTTCGATATCCTCTGCGCTGCATCCACGTGACAAATCATTGACAGGAGCTGCAATTCCCTGTGTAAGCGGTCCGTAAGCTTCTGCTTTTGCCAGTCTTTGAACCAGCTTGTATCCGATATTTCCTGCATCCAGATCTGGGAAGATCAGTACGTTGGCATGTCCTGCAACCGGGCTTCCCGGAGCCTTTGACTCTCCTACAGATGGAACGATTGCCGCATCTAACTGCAGTTCTCCATCCAGCTTTAACTCAGGTGCCAGTTCTTTTGCGATCTTTGTTGCCTCTACAACCTTGTCAACATCTGCATGCTTTGCACTTCCCTTTGTGGAATGTGAAAGCATTGCTACGATCGGCTCTTTTCCTGTCAGTGTCTTAAAGGACTCTGCTGAGGAAACAGCGATGTTAGCAAGCTTCTCTGGATCTGGATTCTGCTCGAGTCCTGAATCTCCAAAGATAAATGTTCCGTCTGCTCCCATATCGCAGTCCGGCACTACCATGACAAAGAATGCAGAAACAAGCTTTGTTCCTGGTTTTGTCTTTAAGATCTGCAGACATGGACGAAGGGTATCTGCTGTAGAGTGGCATGCTCCAGAAACCATTCCATCTGCGTCTCCCATCTTCACCATCATCACACCGTAGTATAAATAGTTCGTCAGAAGGATCTCTCTGGCCTGCTCTTCTGTCATTCCCTTTTTCTGTCTTAATTCTACTAACTTCGCGATATAAGCTTCTGTCTTATCGCTTGTAGCCGGATCAACGATCGTAGCACCAGAAATGTCATATCCTGCACCATTCTTCTCGATCTCATCCTTGCTTCCTACCAGGATCAGGTCTGCTGTCCCTTCCTTCAAAACTGCCTCTGCAGCCTTGTAAGTCCTTACGTCTTCTGTCTCTGGAAGGACAATTGTCTTCTTATCAGATTTTGCTCTTGCTTTGATTTCATCAATAAATCCCATGATTTAAAGCCACCTTTCATATTTTCTCACTTGTTTTATTATAACTCAAAGGAATTTTGTATACAAGTAGATAACGTGTGTATTTTTTAATACAATTTGAATAAGGGTTACTGTTCACAGTCAGATAGAAGTCAGCAGATGGATTAGACAGCTCTGCTGGCTGCTTTTGCGCATGTAGGTGAAGTGGACTGTGAACAATAACGAATAGGGCATGGTTTGGCGAATGGTGTGTGAACAGCGGCTTAGATTTATGGTCAAAAAAATACTGCGACGGGCGGGCATGGAGCAAAAATCGCCCCATCCACATCTTCGCAGTATTTTCCGTTTGTTTTTATAAGTGGAAAATCGCAGTCACAATGTTAAAATAGACCAATATGGTACAAGTGTCGAGTATCGTCGTAATGAGCGGTGCCGCCATAATTGCGGGATCCAGTCCCAGCTTTTTTGCAAGGAGCGGCAAGGTACATCCGATACATTTTGCCATCACGACAACGGCCATCATAGTAAGCCCCAAGGCAAAGGCCAGCGTAAGGTTCTGATCGTACATGATGTAGATTCGAATTCCGTTCACAATTGCCAGCAGACAGCTTACAACAACGGCTACGCGAATCTCTTTGAAAATGACACGGAAGATGTCCTTGAACTGAATCTCTCCGACTGCCAGTCCGCGAATGATCAAGGTGGAACTCTGTGAACCACAGTTACCTCCTGTTCCCATCAGCATAGGAATGAACGTAATCAGGACCGGCATGACTGCCATAGCCTCCTCATAGTGGCCCAGAATTTCTCCGGTCACGGTGGCCGAGAGCATGAGCAGCATCAGCCAAAGGCTTCGGTTCTTCGCATGCTTTAGGACTGAAGTTCCAAAGTAGGAATCCTCGTTCGGGCTGACACCGGCCATGATACTGATATCTTCTGTAGTCTCATCCTGCAATACGAACATCGCGTCATCAACAGTTACGATACCGACCAGACAGTTCTCATGATCGATGATGGGAATCGCGACGAGTCCATACTTCTTGATCGTCGTCGCCACATCCTCCTTGTCATCCAGAGTCTTGGCGCACATGACATTCTCATCCATGATTTCTTCTATCAGCCTGGATTCCCCGGCCGTGAGCAGATCCTTGACATCTACGGCTCCGATCAGCTTCTTCTTCTCTGTAACATAACACGTGTAGATTGTTTCTTTATTAATACCGACCTGGCGGATCTTCAAAATCGCCTCCGCGACTGTCATCTCTCTGCGCAGACTGATATAATCCACATTCATAATACTTGCAGCGCTGTCTTCTGGATACTGCAATAACACATTGATCTTCCTGCGCGTCTCCTCATCCGTGGCCATTAAGAGACGGTCCACCACATTGGCCGGCATCTCTTCGAGAACGTCGACTGTATCATCGACATACATCTCGTCCATGACCTCTTCCAGCTCGGAATCTGTCAACGCATTGATCAGGTTCTCACGCATATCACTGTTCATGTCCGTAAAAACTTCCGCCGCCTCTTCCTTGGCAAGAAGCCGGAAGATCAGCATCTGCTGTTTCTGGTCACACTCTTCAAGCATCTCTACAATATCAACAGGATGCATGGTCTCCAGTTCTTCTTTCAGTTCTTTAAATTTCCGCTGTTCAAGCAGTTCAAATATGATCTCATTTTCCATGCCACACACCCTCTTTTGTCTTATTCTAAACTATATTACAATTGTCTCTCTTTAATATTTTACCAAAATCACAGATTATAAACCAAACTATCCCTACAATATCCCGCTATTTTATAGTATAATGGTTAACAAATTGATATACAAGGAGATTCTTATGAAAATTGTCGGTTTAATCGCAGAATATAATCCATTTCACAATGGTCACCAGTATCATATCGAAAAATCAAAGGAAATCACCGGTGCCGATACTGCCATCGTTGTTATGAGTGGAGATTACGTCCAGAGAGGCACACCAGCGATCATGCCCAAATATCTTCGTGCTGAGATGGCATTAAGATGCGGAGCCGGTGCTGTATTCGAGCTTCCGGTCTGCTATTCCACCGGGAGCGCAGAACTCTTCGCCATGGGGGCAGTCTCTTTTTTGGACAGTCTGGGCATCGTAGACTCTATCTGCTTTGGCAGCGAATGCAACGACCTGGATGGACTCAAAGCCGTGGCAGATATCCTCTGCGAGGAGCCAGAAGAATATAGACAGCTTCTACAGACACATATCAAGAACGGCCTTTCATTCCCAGCCGCAAGACAGAAGGCGCTTACTTCGTACATGAACAGCCCTAAGCACGCTTTGCTGCTCAGCGATCCGAATAACATTCTTGGCATCGAATACCTAAAAGCACTTAAGAAACTGGACAGCTCCATCCACCCGTATACCATCCGGCGCGAGGAGTCCCACTACCATGATACAGAATTACAGGATCATTACAGCTCTGCCTCTGCTATCCGCTCTCTGCTTGCCTACTCAAGCTCGGCGCTGAGTACCCAATACGACGGCGGTACCTTTGAGAACACACACTTTTCCAACATCCTCAATGAACTGGAGGACCAGGTCCCATCCTGTTGTCTTGAACTGTTAAAAGACTATCATCATGTGATGTATCCCGTCTACCAGAATGATTTTTCTCTGCTCATGAAGTATAAACTTTTAAACAAATCAGCCCAGGACCTGACCCGTTATCTGGACGTATCAGAAGAACTGGCAAACCGCATCAGCGGCCAGTTAAATAATTTCTTCAATTATAAACAGTTCTGTGAGCTCTTAAAGACCAAGGAGATGACCCAGACGCGCATCAACCGCGCACTGCTGCACATCATGCTGGGAATCAAGAAAAGGAATGTGGAAGAATATATCGACGGTGGTTACCACTACTATGCCCGTCTGCTGGGATTCCGCAAAGACCGGGAAAAGCTCTTAGGAAGCGTGACCAAAAACGGCATCCTGCCGCTGGTTACAAGCCTCTATCAGACAGAAGACATCCCGGATGCGGGCAAAAAGATGCTGAACCACGATATTCTTGCCTCGAATCTGTACAAATCCGTCATCACGGATAAATATAAGACTGCGTTCCAGAACGAATACAGTCAAATGCTCCTAAAGGTTTGACTCAAATCCAGGACGCCACCTAAAATAGCGGCAGATGTAAATGACAACTCTGCCGCCTTTTGTGCTCTTTTATTTACTTCTTTCTTCTACAGCTTTTTCATACAGGTGACTGCCATCGCCCCCGGGCCGATATGACAAGCGACACTGAGAGAAAGTGGTCCCTCCAGAATCTCATACTGCGGGAACTTGTCCTTTATTTCCTGTTTCCACTCCTGTGCTTCCTCTTTGCTGCACGTATATGCCATTCCCAATACCATCTGGTCCTCTTTTCCCTCAAAGCGTTCCTTTAAATCTGTCTCGATAGCCTTTAACATGGTTCTCTTTGCAGCCTTCCAGCCGCGCACCTTAGAAAATGCATCCAGCTTTTCTCCCTGAATCTGCAGCACAGGCTTGAGATTTAAGACAGTACCAAGCGCAGCAGCAGCCGGGGTGATCCTGCCTCCCTTTTTCAGGTATTTCAGAGTATCCACTGTGATATAGATACTTGCTTCCTTTTTTTCCTTCTCCAGAATCTCTTTGATCTCGAGGGCAGACTTTCCTTCGTCTCTTAATTTGATTGCATCCAGAACAGACTGAACCTGAGTGACAGAAATCCTCTGGTTATCTACGACCTGCACCTTTCCTTCGTACTCATGGGAAAGGGTCACCGCCGTCTCGCAGCTTCCGCTCAGCCCGCTGGACATCGGGATATGAACTACCTCATCGTATTCCTTTAATAATTGATCCCACAGATCTAATATATCCCCCGGTGCCGGCTGGGATGTAGAGATATCAGAATCCTCTCCTAATTTCTGATAAAACTCTTCCTGTGTTAAGGTAATATCTTCCAGAAACAATGCCCCATCGATGAAAAATGGCATCGGCACAACAGAAATCCCCAATTCTTTTCCTTGTTTCTGCGTAATTCCGCTGTTACTGTCTGTTACAATCGCAATTTTTTTCATACATCTTTCCCCTGTTTTAGTTTTTAAAGCTGTGAATCGGAGCAGGGATTCTACCTTCCCTTCTGATAAATTCATCACAGCTAAATTCATTGACCGGCATGATCGGAGCATATCCAAGTAAGCCTCCGAATTCAGCCGTATCTCCAACGTCCTTCCCGATGACCGGAATCAGACGTACTGCCGTTGTTTTTTGATTGACCATACCGATCGCCATCTCATCCGCAATAATACCGGAAATAGTAGCCGCCGTCGTCTTGCCTGGAATCGCAATCATATCCAGTCCAACGGAGCATACGCAGGTCATGGCCTCTAACTTCTCCAGAGTCAGTGAACCTGCATTTACTGCATCGATCATTCCCTGGTCCTCGCTGACCGGTATGAATGCACCGCTCAATCCTCCGACATAAGAAGATGCCATCACACCGCCCTTCTTCACCTGGTCATTGAGCATAGCCAGTGCCGCCGTTGTACCCGGAGCACCGACCCTTTCCAGTCCGATTTCTTCCAGGATTTCTGCAACACTATCTCCCACAGACGGAGTCGGCGCTAAAGACAGATCGACGATTCCGAATGGAACCCCCAGTCTCTTAGAGGCTTCCCCCGCCACAAGCTGTCCGACACGGGTCACCTTGAATGCCGTCTTCTTAATGGTCTCGCAGAGCTCTTTGAATCCTTTGCCTCGAACCTTTTCCAGCGCCTTTTTAACGACTCCCGGTCCGCTGACGCCCACATTGATCACCGCGTCCGCCTCTGTCACGCCCAGGAATGCACCTGCCATGAACGGATTATCATCCGGCGCATTGCAGAAAATAACAAGCTTTGCACAGCCAAGAGAATCATTGTCCTTCGTCGCCTCTGCTGTGTCCTTCACAATCTGTCCACATAAACGCACGGCATCCATGTTGATTCCGGTCTTCGTGGAGCCTACATTGACGGAACTGCAGATTCGCTCGGTCACTGCCAGTGCCTGCGGGATGGAGCGGATCAAGTACTCATCACTCTTTGTCATCCCCTTGGATACCAATGCGGAATATCCCCCGATAAAGTTGACTCCCACTTCCTTAGCCGCGCGGTCCAGCGTCTGCGCAATCGTCACAAAATCCTCCGGGCTTTTGCAGGCCGCACCTCCGACCAATGCGATCGGGGTGATGGAAATTCGTTTATTTACAATCGGAATTCCGAATTCACGTTCAATGTCATTGCCTGTTGAGACCAAATTCTTTGCCAGTCTGGTGATTTTCTCATAAATCTTACGGTTCAGTTCCTCAAGATCAGAATCAATACAGTCAAGCAGGCTGATACCCAGTGTAATGGTGCGGACATCTAAGTTCTCCTGCTCAATCATCTTATTGGTCTCTGACACTTCGTACATATTAATCATAGCATTTATCCTCGCCTTCCAGTCATACTACAGTTTTGCTTACAGCCGGTGCATCTTCTCAAAGATTTCTTCTCTCTGGCAGCGGATATTTACGCCGATCTCTTCACCAAGTGCTTCCATCTCATCACATACCAGTTTAAAATCTTTTTCCAGGCTCGTCACATCCACGATCATCATCATATTGAAATATCCCTGAATGATGGTCTGGGAAATGTCCAGAATATTGATGTTATGATTGGCCAGATAGGTACATACTTTTGCAGTGATCCCTACGGTGTCTTTTCCCAACACTGTTACAATACATTTCTTCATTCTTTCTTCCTCCTAAGTATCTAAACGGTAATTATCTCTGAAATCACATCCCGGTTCGCGACAGCCATATTAAGGTCTTCCCCTTTGTAATCGTTATCGCCAAGAGTTACTTCCAGCTTCACTGTCTCATATGCAAGCTTCGCATAATTATTCTCCTTGCTGAGATGGCCAAGCACGATGTGCTTCAAATTATCATGTAGTATATCACAAAGAAGCCGTCCTGACAATTCGTTTGATAAATGCCCCTTATCTCCCATGACTCTGCGCTTTAAATAATAGGGGTAAGAACCGACCTCCAGCATATGTATATCATGGTTCGCTTCCAGAAGCACAGCATCGAGCTTCTGAAGTTTTTTTACAATATATTCGTCATAGATTCCCAGATCCGTTGCCACCGCCACAGATTTATCTTTGCAGTTCATCCTGTAACCGGACGGCTCCTTCGCATCATGAGAAATCCGAAATGGATCGATCGTAATATCTCCCACTGTAAAGCTCTCATCTATATGAATCGGATTGAGGAGTCCTTCCGGCATCTTACCGAGCGGTCCGTACCCCTTAATGCCCTCTATAGTTCCTGGTGTGGCATAGATCGGAACCTCATATTTCCTGCTGAAAACACCCAGCCCCTGGATATGGTCCGAGTGCTCGTGGGTAATCAGGATTCCATTCAATTCCTCTCCCTTGACGTCCAGTTCCTTCAATCCTGCATCAATCTTCTTCTTACTGATTCCTGTATCCACGAGCAGGTGCGTGCTGTCACTGCCTACATAGATGCAGTTCCCGCTGCTGCCGCTCGCAATGCTGCATAATCTCATAAAATCTCTCCTATTTGTTTCTTTGTCTCTTCAAAAGTTCCACTGTTATCGATCACTTTCTGACATGTATTTCTAAAAAGTTCTTCCGAAGGCTGGGAGTGAATCATATGGGTAATCTTCTCATCGGAATATCCCCTGGATTCTTTCAGCCTCCCTCTTCTGACCTCCTCGCAGGCGTAGATATACCACATTTCTGAACAGATATGCTCATACCCCGCCTCCGGCAGAAGAGCCGCTTCAATCACATAAAGCGGCACTTTCTCTTTTCTCTTTTCTTCGATATCCTGCTCCACCCAGCGCTTGACCTCGGGGTGGACGATTTGATTTAAAATGTTTCTTTTTCCCGCATCCTCGAACACGATCTCAGCCAGCTTCTGTCTGTCCAGCTCTTGATCTGCTCCTACGATACCTGTCCCAAAATAGTCTACGATCTTCTCATAACAGATACCGCCCTGCTTCTGGAGCTCTTTTGCCACCTCATCCAGCTGGCAGACAACGGCACCATATTCTTCTTTCAGACAGCGCAGGACCTCACTTTTCCCCGAGCCTACGCCTCCTGTAATTCCTAATACCTTCATCTTACTTCGCCTCGTACCAGTTCTCTCCTGTATGCATGTCCACGATCAGCGGCACATCCAGATCTGCCGCCTCTTCCATCTGACGTTTCAGGATTTCCTTTACTTCTTCCACCTCATCCTCGTAAGCCTCGATCAGAAGCTCATCGTGTACCTGGAGAATCAGTTTTGACTTTAGGCCCTTTTCCTTTAATTCCTGATTCACACCGATCATTGCGATCTTCATGATATCTGCTGCAGATCCCTGAATCGGTGCATTCATTGCCACACGTTCCCCGAAGTTCCTCTGCATGAAGTTACTTGATTTCAATTCCGGCACAGGTCTCCTTCTGCCGAATAAGGTCACTACATATCCCTCTTCCTTGGCATGTGCAACAGTATCATCCAGGAAACGTTTGATTCCCGGATAAGTCTCAAAATAATTTTCAATATACTGGGCTGCCTCTTTCCTCGTGATACTCAAATCCTGGCTCAGCCCGAAGGAACTGATTCCGTATACGATTCCGAAATTGACGGCCTTTGCATTCCTGCGCTGTAGATCGGTCACTTCATCAAACGGTGTATGGAACACCTGTGAGGCAGTCATCCGATGAATATCTCTTGCCTCTTTATATGCCTGGATCAACTGCTCGTCACCAGAACAGTGTGCCAGAATCCTCAGCTCGATCTGGGAATAATCCGCATCGATAAAGACACAGCCCTCCTTCGGCACAAAGACCTTCCTGATCAGACGTCCCAGCTCCATGCGTACCGGGATATTCTGCAGGTTCGGTTCGGTGCTGCTGATCCTTCCTGTCGCTGTAATGGTCTGATTGAACTTCCCATGAATTCTTCCATCCGGCCCGATGTAAACAGCCAGTCCATCCGCATAGGTGGATTTCAGTTTTGATAACTGTCTGTATTCCAGTATCTTTGCCACGATCGGATAATCTGGAGCCAGCTTATCAAGAACATCTGCTGCCGTGGAATATCCGGTCTTCGTCTTCTTTCCATTTGGAAGCTGCATATGATCGAAGAGGACGACTCCTAACTGTTTGGGAGAATTGATATTGAATGTCTCCCCAGCCTCCTCATAAATCTCCTTTTCCAGTTCCACGATGCGTCCGCCCAGTTGTTCTCCATAGAACTTCAAGGCTTCTGCCTCCACCTTAATTCCTGCCTGCTCCATATCGTATAAGGTGAATACGAGCGGCATCTCAATATCTGTAAAAAGATGGTACATCCCCTGCTTCTGCATCTTTTCTTTCAGGATTCCTGTGGCCGCATAGGCCGTGTATGCTTCATAGCAGGCTTTTACCATTGGCTCTGCCTTCTCGTCGATCATGAGATTCAACTGCTCTCTCGCCACATCTTCATAGTCATAATCATTTTTCAGTGGATTCAGAAGATATGCGGCCACCGTCACATCAAAACTATTCTCTGGCTTTGCATCCGGTACGACCGTCAAATATTTTTTCAGGTCGAACATAGAAAAATGTTTTACTTTTCCTGCCAGTTCACAAAGCTTTCCGAAGAGATAGTCCATCTCCATATCAGGACCACAGGGAATCGAATATACCTTGGATTTCCCATATGCGATCGTCAGTCTGCCGTAGCCTGACGGATGGGCAAATAAAGGCAGGACGTTCCCATTATCCTCCGTGAGTGCAGCCCCGAGTGTCTCAGATTTTCCTGCTTCCTCAAAAATCTTCTCCGCTTCCTTCTTCTCTGTAATCTCATGGAAAAAAGCTTCTACCTCATTCTCAGAAGTCTCCACATCAAAGCGGCTCAACAGATTCTTGAATTGCAGCCTTTGGAAATAATCGTGTGCCTCCTTGGTATATGGATTGCCATGCTTTGCCGCATCCAGATCGAATGCGATCTCTGCATGGGTATTAATGGTAGCAAGCGTCTTGCTCAAGCAAGCCTGATCCCAATACTCCTGAATATTCTTGCTCGCCCTCGGAGGCTTGATTTCTGCCGCATGGGCATACGCATTCTCAATGGAACCATATTCGGTAATGATCTTTGTTGCTGTCTTTTCCCCAACTCCCGGAACACCCGGGATATTATCCGATGCATCTCCCATCAACGCTTTCACATCAATAAATTCGGTCGGGGTCACTCCATATTTTTCCTTTACATCGGCAGCGTAATAGTCCTCCACTTCGGTCCTTCCCTGCTTTGTCTTAGGAATCCTGATCTTTACATGCTCCGTCGCAAGCTGCAGGGTGTCCCTGTCACCAGAGATGATTGCAACATCCAGCCCTTTTTCCTCACAGGTCCTGGAAATCGTTCCTAAGAGGTCATCCGCTTCCAGACCAGCCTGCTCAATGATCTCGATATCCATTGCCTGAAGGACTTCCTTGATCACCGGAACCTGCTGCCGTAATTCCTCTACCATCGGTTTTCTCGTCCCTTTATATTCTGCATACATCTCATGCCTGAAGGTCGGCGCATGCACGTCGAACGTCACAGTCAGATACTGGGGCTTCTCCTCGTCCAGAATCTTGAACAAGATGTTTAAAAACCCATAAATAGCGTTCGTATGGAGCCCTTCTGAATTCGTCAGATCCGGTACACCATAGAACGCCCTGTTTAAAATACTGTGGCCATCTATCAATACTATCTTTTCTCTCATTTTTATTCTCCGCGATTCTTTGTCATGTTTTAACAGGGCACAAAGCGATGCTTTTTCATGCTCTCATGAAAAGTATGGCCTTTTTACCCGGATATTATCATATTAGAGTATACACTAAAATCTTTCTTTTTAAAAGGCTATTTTTATGTTATCATAAAAAGCGGTCAGACCTATGTTACTGTACATTCGCAAGCTTGACGCTTACTGTCAAGCTATGCGCCAGAGCTGACAGTCGGATGGATTTCAGCCCCATGCATCGAAGATGCATTTAAAATGGGCTGAAATCGTAACTGTGCACAGGGTACCTGTGAACAGTTGCAGACCTATGATTACTAATTTTATTTAAGAAAAGGAAGAGGTGCAATATGAAGGATGGAATTATTTTTGATGTGGATGGTACATTATGGAACTCTACCGAGGCCGTTGCAGAATCATGGAACCAGGCTATCGCAGAACATTCAGACCTGGAGGTCCGGATTAACGGCGCCATGTTAAAGAATCTGTTTGGCCTGCCAATGGATGAATTGTACAACGCTGTTTTTCCAGAACTCTCAAAAGAGGAACAGCAGCGTCTTGGAGACATCTGTTTCGAATACGAAAACAAACTGTTAGAAACGAAACCTGGGATTTTATATGAGGGCGTAAAGGAAACTTTAAAGGAGCTTTCAAAAAAGACCGATCTCTTTATTGTCAGCAACTGCCAGTGCGGTTATATCGAAGTTCTCTTAAAGACAACCGGACTTGGACCATTCATCCGTGACCACCTGTGTTTTGGAGATACGAACACTTCAAAAGGACAGACCATCTTAAAGTTGATGGAAAAAAACGGATTGAAGGATGTGGTATACGTAGGTGATACTCTGGGGGATTCCAACGCCTGCAAGGAGGCCGGAATCCCGTTCATATTCGCAGAGTATGGCTTTGGGGACGTGCCGGATGCCGAAACGAAAATCAGAGCCATTTCGGAGCTTATACCCCTTTTTGATAAAGAATAAAGGAATATGCCGTTGGAAGAATGAGTAGTAAAACAATGATCGCAGGTATCACTCCATACCATTGCACGAAACCTTCTACAATGAATAAAAGGCCCGCTGCAATCCACAGCTTCCCTGCAAACCGTGATGTCCGGTTCCAGTTTTCCGTACTATCTAAGGTCCAGGGAAGCTTAATCCCAACTGTGTAGCTCTGCCTGCTTTTGGGAATATAGTTCCCCACAACAATAAAGATGATACCAATTGCCAGGCTGGCAAACATCCCAACGTTGACTGTAATGCCGGCAGCCCATATATATGTCATGCCACAGCAGATCCAGGAAACAATCGGAACCAGCCAGAAGACCACCCTTAACATCTTGGCACTGATATTCTGCTTCTTTGGATCATTCAATGTCATTATCACACAGAAAACCTGTACTATAGTAAGCAGAAACGGCATTGCAAACACCGCAATACTTTTGCTTGCCCATCCGTTCGGCTGGTTATCTGTCCCCCAGTGTACTGCTACCTTATCCGGCATTTTATCCCAGAGCAGGATTCCCACCAACATGGGGAGAAGTGTGATGATACTTGTTATGATGATCTGACTTTTATATTTCTGATACTTACCTTCCTCTTTCATGTTACTTATCTCCTTTCAATTCTGACAGCCACAGCATAATCTCTTCTACTACAGATGTATTCAGTTCATAATACACAAAATTCTTAACTTTTGTCTCCCATACCAGATCAGCTTTCTTCAGTACATTAAGATGATAGGAAATTGTTGCGCCCGTCATATCAAAATGACTGCCAATTTCACCTGCGGACATGGATTGATCCTTTAACAGTACCAGAATCTCACGCCGCACCGGATCTGATAATGCCTTAAATGTTTCCGCAAAGCTCATTTACATTCCCCCCTTTTCTTCGATTGGAATATAAAAAATCTATTTAGAATTATTTCTAAATACATCATATCACGCTGCATTCTAAAAAGCAACAGCTATTTAGAATTTCATCTAAATAGCTGTTGCCCTCTTTTTTTGTATTTTACAGTGACCGCCAAGATTGTATTTCCCGACTTCTTTTACGTTTTTGGTCTAATATTCTTTTTTATAACTCTGCACTTCTGCTGCTTTGTACAGCCTTTTCATACTGCTCCACCACGGACAGCCATTCTTCTCCCGCCGGGACCTGATTCCTGACACAGAACTCTTCCCAGACATCCATAAACGGATAGAATTTTTGTTCTTCCTGCCAAACCATCAGTTTCGTAAAATCCTCTTTCTCCTGCAATCCTTTTAATGCCTCATTTGGCTGCAGCATTGCATACAAAAATGCTTTCTGGACACTGCGCATCCCAACGATCCATGCTGCGACTCTGTTTATGCTGGCATCAAAGAAATCCAGGGACAAGAACATCCTCTCAAGTGCATCATTACGTACAATTTCTTTGGCGATCTCTTTTGTCTCGTCATCAAACAGTACCACATGGTCTGAATCCCATCTTACTGGTCTCGTGATATGCAGAGCCATCCGCTCGTGGAACGGCAGCATTGCGGATATTTTATCGGACACCGTTTCTGTCGGATGATAATGCCCATTATCCATTAATGCCAAAATTCCTTTTTCTGCGGCATAATTGATACAGAATTCACTGGAACACACGGTATACGATTCCAGTCCAATCCCAAATACCTTAGACTCCAGGCTTACGAACACCTTCTCCTTATGATAATCCATTGACAGGATTTCATCCAGAGATTCTTTCAGGCGCATCCTTGGGCCAAGCCGGTCCGCCGGTATATCCTTGTACCCATCAGGAATCCAGATATTTACCAGACACGGTTTTCCAAGCTCCTCGGCAAAATATTCTGCAATCCTGATACAGGCCTGTCCGTGTCGGATCCAGAATTTTCGAATTTCCTCTTCTGTACTCGATAACGTAAACTGCTTTGCTTTTGGATGGGAAAAGAAGGTGGGGTTGAAATCAATCCCAATCTTTCTCTCTTTTGCAAATTCTACCCATTTTCTAAAATGTTCGGGCCGAAAGCAATCCCGATCCACCCATTTACCATCCTCAAAAATGGCATAGCTGGCATGCAGATTCAACCGCTTACTTCCTGGTATCAAAGAAAATGCCTGATCGATGTCCCTCATCAGCTCCTCTGCATTTCGTGCCTTTCCTGGGTAATTCCCTGTGGCCTGGATTCCACCGGATAAGGGCCCGTCAAAATCAAATCCTCCTAAGTCATCTCCCTGCCAGCAATGCATGGCGATTTCCATCCTTTGTAATTTTTCAATCGCCTGCTCTGTGTCCACTCCAATATTTCCATATTTCTCTCGTGCTTCTATATAACGCTGTGACATTCTGCCTCACCTCTTTCTTCCCAATATTCCACTGCATACTCTGAATAAATTCTGGCTGCCTCCCGAATCTGGTCTATCTCCACATACTCATCGATACAATGCATCTGTTCCTCCCTCCCCGGTCCCAGAATCAAAAACGGGATTAAGAGAGCCGGGACGAGCTGGGATGCATCTGTATAATAAGGAATCCCTTTGCACTTGGAGCTCTTCTGGTTCCTTTTTAGAATGTATGACATCCGTTTTGCGATATCACAATCTCGTGGATTTTGGAGTCCAGGACGGTCATTTCGGACATTAAGTTCTATTTCTACGCCTCTGTTCTTCACCTGCAGTTCCTCTGCTGTCTGTTTTACTTTTTGGAAAAGTTCTTCATTAGAATCACTTCCCGGCACAGTCCTGATATCCAATACTGCCTTTGCCATATCTGGTACTACATTCATCGATATACCGCCGTGCATCCCTGTTACTGCTGCGGTCGATCTACCCAGATAAGGATGTGGGGCCGCACATTCTTCTACTATATTCTTAATTTTTTGAACCAACTCCATCGCATATTCTAATGCATTTGCCCCCTTCTTCGGTGACGATGCATGTGCAGATACCCCTTTCACTGTCAGTTCTAGCCATAATGCGCCCTTTTCACAACATCCTATCCCCATATCCGTTGGCTCACATATCACTAATTCCTGTGCCGTTTGAAGCCATGGATGCCCGGACAATGCCAATGCTCCGATTCCTTCGTTCTCCTCGTCTGCCGTAAAGCAAAAATAGATTGGATTTGTGAATCTCACTTGTTGGTCCAGCAGATGCTCTGCCGCCAAAAGCATTGCTGTGATACCGCCCTTCATATCTGCGGCGCCGCGCCCATACAATTTCTTTCCTTGGATATGAGCACTATGGGGCGGATATTTCCATTTTCCATTCCCCTTACACGAGACCGTATCCAGATGTCCTGCGAACACGAGGCCACCCTTTGCACATTCCCCAGGTATTTGAATGATCAAAGAGGAGCGGTACTTGTCGTGAGGAATGACTTCATACTGCGCTCTTCCTTTCAATCTTCCCAGAATTACCCTCACAAGCTGTTCCTCGTTCCCTGATGGCTGGCAGGTATCCGTTTTCACCAAAAGAGACAACAGCTCTTTTGTCTCCTCCCAACCGGGATACCAGCCCTTATCCTCATACATCTTTTCCAGAGCACCAGCCGAACAACTGCTTCCACATCCGTTTGTTCAAATCATGGCTGCAGAATTCATCCGGCATCCAGTGCGGAGCACAATCACTTGTCCAGGCAAAGGTCTTACCCTCTCCATAGGAGCCCGTCACCAGAATTGGTGCGTCCCCATAGGCCAGTAATACTTGTCCCTCTGGCTTTGCCTGCACTTCGTTGTATCCCAGGAGCAAGGGCCATTGTCCGTCCAGTCCCTTCACTGCGGGATGCGTCCGATCAACGACTTTAGGTGCGAAGCCCTGAGGGCATTCCCTTCTGTCGTCTTGTTCTTTCATAGTCACCGGAAGGATTTTTTCGATTGCCGTGTTTTTATACTGTGCCTTTCCTTCGATTCCCATGAATGTCATATAACCGCCTGCCATACCGAAGGCACCGCCCATCCTTACGTATTTTTCGATCAAGTCCAGCTTATTGACAGTCGGCTGACTTCGAAAGAACGTGTCGGGATGCAATAAAAATGTGTTTGCGCCCACATCACTGATCATGACTACATCATATTTTTCCAGTCCCTTACATGTATCCGGGAAATCCTCACTGATTCGATGGGCCGGGATATGGGTAAGTTCTGCAAACTCTGACATATATTCCCTGATCCGCCCAATCTCTGTCTGGTATCCCCCAATGCTGAACTGGTCTGTTCCTTTTGTCTCTGTTGTTGTAAAAAACCAGGACTCTCCTACAAATAAAATCTGATATTTTTCCATAAGTACTCCCTACCTTGTCCATTCAACAATCATTTTTGCATACGTTTCAATGGCTTGGAAAAACTGCTTTTTCGGCAGATATTCATTATACACATGTGCATTATGGCAGCTCCCCGGACCAAATACTACAGTAGGGATTCCTGCAATGTTCGTAAAATGCCTTGCATCACATCCCGCGGACATCCCGGTTATCACTCTTCTTCCAGTCACTTCACCGGCAGCATCTGCCAGCTTCTGTACCAGTGGATGCTCCGTCTGCGTCTCAAAAGGAGAACAGTCCTGAAACCATGTGAATCGCGGCATGTGCTCCCGCATCCACGGGTCTCCCTTTGCCATATTGTAGACATAGTCTTCTACCTCACGGACCACAGTATGTTTATCTACCTTCTGCCAATTGCCGAACTTATCGATCTCTGATGGATAATAATCGATTTCAAATTTCATCATACAATGATCCGGTACTGTCGATGCCGCAACACCGCCATGGATATATCCCATATTAAATGTGATCGGGGCAAGGAGCGGGTGCCGCTTTGTTGCCATCCATTTTGCTTCCAGCTCATAAAGTGTATTCATAATTTTGACCATCTTATCGATGGCACTCTCACCGAAGCCTTTCAGACTGGCATGAATCGGTTTCCCGTCCACCTCCACTTCTCCCAGCCAGGCCCCCCTATTGACCGGGAAGACCTCCATGTTGGTTCCTTCTGCAATGATGACTCCATCGGCCGTTATTCCTCTGTCGACGCAGGCAAGGCTTCCATTCCCGCCTCCCTCCTCATCGACAACACTCAAGATGATAATATCTCCCTTCGGCTCATAGCCCATACTAAGCACAAGCTCCAGTGCCAGGACAGCCGCAGAAAGGCCGCCCTTCATATCGTCTGTTCCCAGGCCGTACAGCTTCCCGTCTTCCTCTGTCATCTCCCATGGATCATACTTCCACCGCTCCAGGTCACCGGCAGGCATCGTATCCATATGCCCATTTAAGATCAGCGATTTTCCCCCGCCGCTCCCTCGGTACCGTGCCGATACATTAGGCCTTTTGTGATAGGAATGTCCTGCATTATAGCCCGGATAGGACTTCATCCTCTCATTATCCGGCTCGAACATTTCTACCTCACATCCTAAGCCATCCAGATATCTGGCCATCCACTGCTGTGCCTCATACTCCTGTCCATCCTCCCCATGTCGGATGACAGAGGTATCAAATCCAATGAGTTTTTTTAGAAACTGTATGTATTCTTCCTGTTTGTTCTCAATCCTGTTCTTGAATTCATCCATATCTTTCCCCTTAATTGCTGCTCTTAATGCGGTCCAGTCCGACTGCTACAATGATGATAATGCCCTGGATAATCAACTGCCAGTTCGTAGAAATGTTCATCAGATTCATACCGTTAGTGATGATTCCCATGATCAACGCCCCGAGCAGTGTCCCCCAAAGTCTTCCAACGCCTCCAGCCGTGCTGGTTCCGCCAATAACACAGGCAGCAATGGCATCTAATTCCAATCCATTTCCTGCACTCGGCTGCCCAGAAAAGAGCCTTGAGGCAAGAACGACACCTGCGATTCCTGCCGTCAGACCGCTGATCGTATGGATCAATACCTTGTTTCTGGATACCGGAATTCCTGACAGCTTTGCCGCCTCTATATTTCCTCCGATGGCATATATGCTTCTTCCGAACTTTGTATACTTCAGAACAAAATATCCAATCACATAACAGACGATCATTACAACCACTGGAATCGGAACAAAACCGATATACCCTCTCCCCAGCATCTTAAAGGAATCTGGAAGTCCCGTTACAGGATAAGAATTTGTCATGACCAGAACGATTCCTCTGGCAATATTGAGCATTCCCATCGTCACGATGAAGGACGGAATTTTGACAAATGTATGAATTGCTCCATTGAGCAGTCCGCAGAACACTGTGATCACGACCGCAATGGTCATCGAGATACCCATCCCCATTCCGGATTTTAAAGCCATTGTTGCTGCGATTCCTGCAAGTGCTGCCAAGGAACCAACACTCAAATCGATTTCCGCAGAAATCAGTACATAGGACATGCCGATTCCTATAATAGCTACAACAGACACCTGACGCATGATATTCAGGATATTGTTGGGTGTCAAAAATACCGGCCGGATAATTGCTAAAATGATGATCAGGACCAGCAATATAAAGAAGATCGCCAGGTCATTCCAATTTTGTTTTTTTATCTGTTTCCCTTTTTCTTTCATTCAAGACTTCCTCCTGTTGCAAATTTCATGATTCCTTCCTGGCTTAATTCCTCCCGATTCAGTTCTCCAGAGATTCTCCCCTCGAACATGACATTGACATGGTCACAAAGCCCGATGATCTCCTGCATCTCAGAAGAAATCAGTATAATCGATTTTCCTTCTTCTGCTAATTTCACAATGATATTGTAAATCTCCATCTTGGCATTGACGTCAATTCCTCTGGTCGGCTCATCCAGTACAATAATTTGTGGTTCGCTGTTCAGCCATTTTGCCAGAACCACCTTCTGCTGATTCCCGCCGCTTAAGAATTTAGCTGCCTGGTATTCAGACGGAGTCTTGATTAAAAGGTCTTTGATATAACGAGTACAGATTTCTTTTGCCTTTTTGGCAGAAAATATTCCTTTTGTCATCGCATTCTCTGTTTTCGCCATCACCACATTATCCAATACCGACAGGCCCACCACGAGCCCTTCCTTCTTACGGTCCTCAGGGAGGAATCCGATTCCATAACGGATAGCATCCTTCGGGGAGCGGATATTAATTTTCTTACCGTTCAAGATGATCTCGCCCTTTGCCCTTCTGTCCGCCCCGAAAACCGCCTTTAACGTCTCACTGCGTCCTGCACCTACCAGGCCTGCGAATCCTAATATTTCTCCCTTGCGCAGGGTAAAGGATACACCCTTTACTTCCTTCCCGTTGTTCATATCCCGGACTTCCAGAATGACTTCCCCGATCTTATTATTCTTTTCCGGGAAGACCTGCATCAAAGGTCTTCCCACCATATCTTCTATGATCTGATCGATCGTAACATCATGAAGGCTCCCAGAACTGATGAACTGTCCATCCCGCAGAATCGTATAGGAATCACAGATTTTAAAGATTTCATCCATCCGATGACTGATATAGATGATTGTGATACCCTTCTTCTTTAAGGATTCAATGACCTGGAACAACTTCTTTGTCTCTCCCTCTGTCAGCGCGGAGGTGGGTTCATCCATAATGACAAGTCTTGCATTCAATGAAACCGCCTTTGCAATTTCCACCATCTGACGCTGTGCTACGCTTAATGAAGAAACCTTTACCTTGGGGTCCATCATCATATCAATACTCTCAAGCATCTTCTGAGCAGCTTCATTCATGCCTTTCCAGTCGATTCTTCCTTTTTTCTTTGGCTGTCTGTCCAGATAAATGTTTTCCGCCACGGAAAGCTCTGGAATCAGGTTCAATTCCTGATATATAATGGAAATCCCTAATCGCTCGGATTCCTTTGTATTCTTTATCTGAATTTCCTTTCCATCCAAAAGGATCGTTCCCTCATCCCTTGTATAGGCCCCGGACAGGATTTTCATCAACGTCGATTTACCGGCACCGTTTTCTCCGAGCAGGGCATGAACCTCACCTTCCTCTACCCGAAAGCTTACCTTAGTAAGAGCCTTCACCCCTACGAATGACTTGCTGATGTTCTGAAACTCCAGTATCCATTTTTTCTCCATGCTATCTCATCCTTCTATTTTAAATCATCTGCATAGACAACGCCGTCTGCTGTATAAACACCTACTTCTACAGCAATATCCTTCTCGATCTTCTCTCCATTCAACGTTTTAGTCACACTATCCACACATGCTTCTGCAAGTTTCTTCGGGAACTGCATGATGCTGCCCTTATAGCAGCCTCCCTCAGCAATTGCAGCCTGCTCTTCATCTGATGCGTCGAAGCCGATGACAGACACCTCATCCTCCCGGCCTGCTGCTTGGATGGCATCATAAGAACCAAGTCCGCCCTGTGCACCATAGGAAAATACCAAGTCGATCCGGTCATTTGCCAATAATACATCTTCCATGATGCTCATAAAGGATTCCCTGGAATCTCCGCCCTGTTCTGCCACGACCTTTGCACCTGGTCTTTCCTTTTCCAGAATATCTTTAAATCCATTGATACGTTCAACTGCTGCAATCGACATCGGATTGCTTAAGAACACAATGTTGGGATTCTCATTATCCGCAAGCACATTCTCGATTGCCCATTTAGCTGCCAACTGACCGCCCAGGAAGTTGTCCGATCCGATATATGTCTCATATTTTCCGCCGCTTGGCTTGTAATCTACTGTAATTACTGGAATGTTGGCCTCTTCACAGGTATCCAGCGCAGGGATGATTCCATCTCCGTCAACACAGGTCAAAATGATTGCATCCACCTTTTGTGCACAGAAGTTTTCAATGGCATCGATCTGTGCCTGCAGATCCATATTCGGATCGTTGAACACGATTTCGTAATCATCTCCGGCTTCTTCCTCAATTCCAGCCTTGATGTCCTGGAAAAATTCATACTGCAATGTCATCAAAGAGACTCCGATCACCTTTTTATTTCCATCCTTCTTTTTCTCGGAAGTTGCTTTCTCATCGCTTCCCATGGAACATCCAATCAGTGAAACTACCATTATAAAACAAAATAATACAGCCGTTAATTTCTTTATCTTCATCATAATTTTTCTCCTTTATGATCTATCTGATCTTGTTTCCTTCTTCTCCTATTTTTCGATAACGCCCAGACCCTGAAGCAGTTCTAATACGATTCTTACCATTTTCTCCATATTTTCCAGCTTACGTTCTTCATAGACATCCTTTGGTGAATGTAAGATTCCCTGGTCGTTAAACGTCAACATGCATACATCATTTCCTTTTTCGTAGTAGGGAGCGTGATCACTTCCCGGAGGCGGCGGACAAATATACTTGGGCACAAAAACTTCTTTGCTTTCATCCAGAATACGCCTGATCCTCCGTTCAAAAGTCTCTGGCCCGCTCCATACCTCCAGTGTATTTTCCCTTCCGACACCGTCAATATTCAGTACAAATGCAAGCTCCTCGTTCTCTGCTTCCGCCTGTTTTTTTGATCCCCGCAGATTGAACTCTTCCCCATCTGTCAAAAGGATTTCGATCTGATTCCTGACCCGGTATGCGCTGAGCTGTCTGGCCGTTTCCAGAACCACTGCGGTACCTGCTGCATTGTCATATGCCCCTTCGGTAGAATATACCGTGTCGTAGTGGGCGCACAATATCACCTTTTTCCCTTCCTTCCCGATTCTGCCCGTGATATTTTGCAACCAGGAATCGTACTGCTTTTGTATCTTTGCATATCCCCGGAACAAGGTCCTGCTTTTCATTGCTGCTTCCAGCCTTTTTTCCTCTTCGCTTCCTACCATATAATGGGGCAGATCTCCGCGGGCAAACAGCATCTGCGGAATTGCTTCCTCCCCTTCCCGGACCGTAATATAGGCTTTGATCTCTCGTTCATTCGAGACGATCATATATCTTTTCCACACATACATATCCCATACCCTGTGGTATCCGGCAAATTCCACTCTTCCCTCAAACCACCTGGAACCACCGCTTTCCAAGAATAAGTAGGATGGAATTTCCTTCCCTTCTCCATCCAAAAGTGCCCATTCTTCTGCTACCCAGGCCTTTTCCGGGTATTGGCAGATCTTCACGTTCCCGCAGACCTCTCTCACCACCGTTTCCAGGTATCCTGCGGTATTCCGAAGATTTAGAGAGCCCATAGGCTTTGCGCCATATGCGATGATGTGTCTCCATACCTCTTTCATCCAGTCCTTTTTGATCTCAGACATCTTTTCTCCTTGTTTCTCTATGAGGAGGCCCGGATCACAAGCTCCGACTGCATGATCACTGTCCTGCCTTCCTGATCCCGCTTCTCCTTATTCTCAATTCTTTCCAATAAAAGTCTTGCCGCCATTCCCGCCAGCTCCCATACCGGCTGACGCACTGTAGTCAGCGGCGGAGTCACCATCCTGGATACCATAATGTCATCATATCCTGCAAGCGCTACATCCTGCGGGACCTTGTATCCATGCTCCATCAAATATCTCAATGCGCCCATCGCCATATAATCATTCGCACAGAACACTGCCGTCGGTTTCTTCTCCAAGGCCATCAGCGCCTGCATCCCTGCATAACCACTTTCCAGTTTATAATTTCCGGACACAATATACTGCGGATAGACCTTGAGTCCATGATCCTCAAGACATTGTATGTATGACTCCTTTCTCTCTACAGCCATTGTGGAGATATAAGGTCCTGTAATATGGGCGATCCTATGATGTCCTCTGTCTATCAGATGCTTTACGACCGCATAGGCACCTACCTTATTATCGATTCTGACAGAGTCCAGATTGGTCTTGCCTGGCTCCCGCTCCATAAGGACAATGGGAAATTCTGTCCGAATTTTCTCAATATGGGAAACCGGCATATTCATCCCGATCAGAATCACTCCATCGATCTGTCTTTTCTCCAACATCTTTAGACATTCCAGTTCCATCTCTACATTTGTATCCGAATTACATACGAGCAGATTATATCCAGAATTCTTCAGTTCTGTTTCAATTCCCCTGATGATCTCCAGGAAAAATAGATTGCTCATATCGTTAACTACAAGCCCGATTACATTGGTCGATTTCTGTTTTAAGCTCTTTGCGATGCTGTTCGGCTGATAATCCAGCTCTTCAATTGCCTTTTTGATTCTTTCCTTTGTCTCATCGGACATATGGCCCTGGTTCTGTCCGTTCAGATATCTGGATACAGATGTCTTTGATACCCCTGCCCTTTTTGCTACATCAATAATTGTTGTCATACGTATACCTCCTTAGGAAACCGTTCCCCTTTTACAGTAAAAAATGATATTCTATGAACCAGCGGGTCTGCTTTTTATTTAGGAAACCGTTCCCCTATTTGGGTAAAATTTCCATTCATTCACATTCCCTGTCTCTCTTAGAGCGTCTTAAAAATCTTTTGAAATCCGCCGGCAGGACTTTCTCTCCACAAGCTCTGTAGAAACCTTGCTCTTTAGTGCCCCGTCTGCTCCATTTCTCATCTTTTCCATCAATCTTA
This sequence comes from Faecalicatena faecalis, assembly GCF_012524165.2. Classification (GTDB taxonomy): domain Bacteria; phylum Bacillota; class Clostridia; order Lachnospirales; family Lachnospiraceae; genus Faecalicatena_A; species Faecalicatena_A faecalis. The sequence goes on along the minus strand of NZ_JABACJ020000005.1, from coordinate 29,334 downwards.
GGACCGCAAGTCTTGCCAGCTTATCCCATGGCAGATTCATGGTCGTCAATTCCGGTGTCACCAGATTTGCAATGACACTGTTATCAAATCCGATCACAGATATCTGCTGAGGAACCAAAAACCCGGCTGCCTGAAGTTCCTTGATCACATCAATTGCCAGATAATCGCTTTCAACAAGAAATGCTGTAGGCATCTCATTCGGCATCCCCAAAAGTTCGATCCACTTCTCTTTTTCACTGTTCTTAATATCAGAAATACAATACCTCGGATCAGTTAAGCCTTTCATATCTCGCATTGCAGCTTCATAACCTTCTCTGCGCTCTGCTAAGTTGATATTCGTGCTGCCTGTTCCGACATACCCGATTTTCCTGTGGTGATTCTCGATTAAGTAAGTAACTGCTTCATATGCACCTGCAAAATTATCAAACGCGACACAATCTACATTCAACTCTTGAAAGAACCTGTCTATGACCACCATCGGAGTAGCAATGCTGTAAATATTCTTGATCTGGGCGGGTGACATCTGCGTACCTACCACGATCATGCCTTCCACCTGATAAAAATCTATCATCTTCTCGATTTCTTTTTTATAATTTCCCTGCATGGGAATGGACTTAAAAAACAGATTATATTTAAATTCGCGAATCTGTTTTTCTACCTTCTGCATAATCTCGTAAAAGGAATACGAATCCTCGCTTCCTTCTCCCTCTTCCTGGGCATTCACTGGATAGAGCAGAAAAATCAATCTGGATGATTCATTCATGTCCATACTGGTCAGCCTTTTTTTCATCAGGCTTTTTGAAGTGTAGCCTTCCTCTTCTACGATCTGTAAAATCTTCTGCCTTGTTTTTTCACTGATTCCTTCTTTGCCATTCAATGCAAACGAAACTGCTGTTGGAGATACTCCTGCCTTTTTTGCTATATCCTTTATCTTCAATTCCATTTGGAATTTCCTCCTTTTTGGTCCTCTCATTCAGGCATATGCAGCAGTATATGTGCAGGCAGTCAGATTTTTAAATCGGCTTTATGTATGTTCTGTCCCAGGTATTTAATGGTTCACATCCATGTTCTGTGACAAGGTATCCATTCTCCAGCCGCATACCGCCCCATTCATTCAAAAACAGGGGAATGTCAATGGAAAATACCATGTTCGGCTTTAATACGACATCACATTTAGATGACAATATGGGCTGTTCAAATTCAATGACTCCTACACTATGGATACCAGTATAGGCAAAATTCTTACCGAACCCTGCTTTCTCAAGCTGATTCCTGGAAATAGCATCCATCTCTTTTCCAGTCATGCCAGGCCCTAAGCTTTTCATCGTCTCTTCCTGGGCACTCATGACAAGTTCTATGTATGCCTGAATCTCCTTCGGTGCCTCTCCCAGTACAAATGGTCTTCCGACTGCCCCATGATATCCTTCATAGCGTGGTGCCAATGTCGCAACAACCAGGTCTGATCTTTGAAGCTCCCTAAAGGTCGTCCTGGACAGGATCGGTGAGGTATTGGCTGGACCGGAATTAATCATGGTCTCAATTCCCATGCCCTCGGAACCCATTTTGCGCATCTCATACTCTGCTTCTGCTGCCAGCTCTCTTTCTGATATTCCTTCTCTGAGCTTTTGATACAGCGTATCCATCCCCTTCTCAGCAATCTGGTAAGCATAACGTATGACAGAAATCTCCTCCTCTGTCTTAACTGCACGGAGCATGGATAACGCCTCTTCTACATCGTGGATCCACTCATTACCAAATTTTTCCACAATTTCCATAAATAAATCATACGGTATAAACGCTTTTCCCGCAACCCCAATGTGTCTGATTTTTCTTTCTGACTGTGCCTCCAGCCTGGCAATCACCTCCTCAAAACTCGTCACTTCACAGTAAGGATAATCCTCGTTCGGGTGCAGGAATTGGGGGGTAGCATAAACAGTTCTGCACCTGGACGTATGCAGAGCAAATTCTACGGATTCTGCTCCTGTTACAAGAGCAATCTCCCCCTTGGCAGGTACCAGCACCAGTGCCGCTTCAAATTGGGGCTGATAATCAATCATCCATCTGGCATATGCCTGACCATATACATAGCGGTCATCTGCATATAAGAGCAGTAGATCAAGATTTCTCTCTGCCATAAAATCCTGCACTTTTCTACGCCGTTCTTCAAACTCCCTTTCACTAATTTTAGGTCTCATCCGTTCCTCCTTTCATTTTTTAGTTTTAATAAATTATTTTAGCTAATTCTAGCATTCAACTAAATTTATGTCAATCAATTCGTATAATCCACTTTCATTTTCGTACTTTTCAACATTTTAAGCTTACGATTTTTGTTTATTTTTTAATTGTTTCCTAAATTTTGCTAAAATTATTTATATTTTTTCCCTATTCAACTTGCACAAAACGAAAAGATTAGATTATTTTAGTAAGGGCAAAACGGATATTTAAATTTGCTTTATTACTTCTCATCTCCCCATAGCCGCTATTGTTTCCGCATAATCCTACTGACTTCAGCTACTATCTTATCAATTTCAGTATTCTTTGGTATCATGACACATTTACTTCGCCGAGCACACTCCTATATAATAAAAAAGTCTCTCCCTTTCAGAAAAGACTTTCCATCATTCAAAAATAATTTTATATAATTAATCCCTTAATATTTAGTTCTCTCAAATGATTATATGCCTCCACATTACTCTCGAATGTAGATCCATCAGGAAGTATTGTATTCATCAAAATAGCATCCGTAAATATGCAATTAGTAAGATTACAATTTTTTAGGTTACCGTTCTGTAAAACCGCTCCCCTAAAAATTGAACCACTTAAATCTGAACCCTCAAAATTTGCACCCGACAAAATAGCGTTTTGAAAAGCCGCGTTTTGAATAATACATGATACAAATTCTACATCACGCAAATCTTCCCCTCCAAGCAAAATGTAAGAAAAATTCGCCTTCCCAGCTGTATAGATTATTCTCTCATTTATGATTAATGAGTCTCTTATGAATATTTTCTTAAAATTATTGATAAAAAATGGATAAGAACCAAAGGTAAATGCTTCATTATAAAACCATGTAATTATACTATCTTCATTTTCTAAATAAGGGTCATATGCATGCCGAAAAATTTGAACAGTATTTATTAGTGTATTAATAATTGAATCATAACCCGTTCCAAATGTTATATCATTAGGCATACTGAAATTTCCCTCTGCTAACAAATAGAAAAAGTTTTCAAGCTGCTTTTTACTCTTTTCAATTTTAGCAAAATTCATATCATTATTCTTATTTTTTTGGTATAAAACTCTAAGATAAAGAAATTCTATCACCTTTGTGTTAATTTCAGAATAGGAAAATAATTCAAACAATCTTTTGGCAAATGTTTCCGCAAAAATTCTATCACTTAAATCTTCCGTTTCCTGATATAATTTTTCCATTTCATAAAAAATCTTTTCACACATAAAAAAGTCTCTAATATTATTATGGTAAAATTCTGCAACTCCTTTTTCCGCATCCATTTTCCAATAACTACAAAGTGCATAACAATATTTTACTATTTCTCTAACATCAAAATCAGAAATTTCCATACCAGAAATTATTTTTGTTATATCATCATTAGTCAGATATAATTTTGTATTGTTTCCTTTATACATCTCATATGATATTTCTGCACCAACTCGGTATATAAAATCTTTATACTTTTTAATGGAATGAGAATATGTACCATGGCTTGAAGGAAAAATAGAATTGTAAACTGTTTCTGATAGCTCTCTATAAAAGATTTGATTATATAATACCCAATTATTCTGTTTTGCATCTTCATTAATTCGACCTGCTACCAACATATATAACGCCATCGGAGTATCACAAATCCCATTTGTATCATTATCATTCAACCCTTTAATATATTCAAGTGCTGTCTTTTCCTCCTCCTCACAACTTGTCTGCATATATTTATTAACCCAAGCCACACGCTGTTCTTTATCAAAATGTAATAGCATGATATGCGCCTTAGGGAAATTCAAACTACGTATATTTATATATTGGGGCCGTGTCGTTATAATAATCTTACACTCTTTGAATAGTTCAAATAATTCATATATGTAATAATTTATGTTTTCATGTATTTTTTCAACCATGCACAGTTCATCAAATCCATCAAGAATAACAATAGAGTTCTTATGCTTTTTATCTAATCTCTCTGATGGATCCAAATTAAGATATGATAAAATATCCGAGTTAATAGAATCGTAAGTAAATCTCATATTATCTGGTATTATATCTCTTAATCTGATACAAATAAGTTCTCGTTCTCCAAAATTATCCACCCATTCTTTAAATCTTTTCTCGTACATATCGGCCAAATAAGAAACAAGACTGCTCTTTCCACATCCCGCATTTCCTTCAATGAATAAACAATTAACGTACTCCAAACCGGATTGCATATCTACCTGAAAATTTATAAAATACTTTAAATAATCTAATACATTATCAGAATCTATTGATAGGCCTTTATTATTCGAAATATTTTTGTACTTATGTTGTATAAATACATCCTGCAACCGTATCCTTTTCTCAGAATTTTTATGGAGAAACATTGTTTCACCATAAGCCCTTGCATACATTTTAGTTGCAGTTCTAATACTATCATCCACTATCGTATTCTGAAATGTTATATAACGATACAGCCACTCCCTATTTGGTTTTGTTATTTCTTTTTTTATATTTTCATTCCACAAATTTAATAAATCATCATGAACAGGTTGTCCAATCAGTAATTCTAAGATTTCCTTTATATTAGACACTTTTGTTAATAATTTTATATTTTCTAATGACAGATTAAAGTTCTCAGATACTACTTTATCATCATATTCTGAAAAAGTATCGTTCAAGGAATCCTCTAACATTTCGATGAACTGATATTCAAGATCATCTGAACGGTAATCCTGCAATTTGAAATTTTCTACAGTCCCCTTCAATTTTCCAATTATATATTCCGATACCTGAGATAAGAAAAAACTGCCTGCTAAAATATGGTCAATTGTTTTTATATCCATAGTCTCCTCTTTCGAATAAAACGAACCCCTTTGAAACTTTCTGTAGTAATCTGACCACCACAGAAATAAATATCCTCTAACCTAGTATTTATATTTAGGCAGTTTTAGTAGTAAATTGCTTATTCCGCGTTAAAAGGCTGCTGATCCCATACGCAGCATTTCTGCCTCGTATACTTCTTCTCGAATCGTAAAAGGTGCCTCTATGGGATTTTTTGTGTCCCAGAGATAATAACTGCCCTCCTTATAATAGGCTGGCATACATTCCTGGTTTCTCACGGCCTGTATCAGCTCCCCTACAGAGTTGATTTCCTTCTGAAAATAGGTCGCATAGATACCAAGCTTTTCCGGGACATGGCAGTCACTGGAACCAAGCATTGCAAGATGTAGTTTTCTGGCATAATCAGCAGCTTTTTTATTCGCCTCAAAAAGTGTGCTTCCATTGAGCACTTCTACTCCATGAAGTCCCTGCATATCACACAGCTTCTCTTCCAGCCCACGGTTATTATTTCGAAACGGGTGGGCTGAAAAGCACATGCCTCCCTGACTCTGTACATAGGAGATGAAATCCTGAGCAGGAATCCGCTCTTTCGGAAAATCTTCGATTCCAAATGCGACGATGTCCCCCTGCAGTGAGAAATACTCAATTCCCACAAATATCGGAAATCCCGTTTTTTCTGAATATTCCTTTGCATACTCCTTTAATCCCATACTATCATGATCCGTAATGCAGATTCCATTGAGTCCCCGCCGTTTCGCCAGCTCCACCATCTGCTCCAGTTTCAGAAAACTATCGCCTGAGTACCGCATCTCATGCATATGCATATCTATCAGCATCCCGCAAACCTCCTGATCATCCTGTTAATTCCTCTGTTAAAAGAATTTTATCACGAAGTACTGCTTGTTCCTAATTGGTATTTTATATAAGTGACAGGATTTATCGTTATTGTCTATGACTCATCCTGTCCGCAAGCCGTCCACATAGACTGCACCACGAGATACGTTCCACAGCTTCCCTCTGCGGTAGTTCCCTCTCCACTGCCTTTTCTACTGCTGCCGCCAGCCTTCTCTCGAACAGTGGCAATTCAGCCTCAATCGGCTCGTCCTCATTGACCATAGCCGGCGGTTCTACGAAGACGACTCCATGCCCGGGAATATTGGCATCCAGCCAGCTCTTTATGCCCGGCAGGTCCGTACAGACTACCCGGAGTCCACATGCCAGTGCCTCTACCACAACGAGCGGAAGTCCTTCATAAAAGGATGGCAGTACAAAAACATCACTTTGGTTCATACGGTGTGCAAGCTCTTTCTGCATCATTCTTCCAGTAAAAGTAACTTCTGCAGGGCATTTCTCCGCCTCCTCGCAGATAGCGCGATATTCCACCTCACTCCCTGCACCACCGGCAAGTGTCAGGCTGACATTCTTTGGGGTCTTAAGATACTGCATGGATCGAATCAGACTTTTTACACCCTTCTTTTCCGAAATTTTTCCGGCAAAAATCAGTCTCAATTTTTCTGATTCCGGCCGATCTTTACAACTGTCCCCTTGTTTGGCCCTCTGCTTTTGTGCCTCCTCTATGTAAAACACCTCGCTGTTATAGCCTGTTCCAATGACCTGTATCTGTTCCTCATTGCATGCATAAAGACGGCAGATTTCTTCCTTCTGTTCCTGATGCAGGGCAAAAATCACATTCAGCTTCGGTATCCATCGGCGGATATATTCTCTCTGCCAGCCGTTTTTCTTAATCTGTCTCAAATCAGACCCATGAGAAATCCCATATACTGGAATCTCTGGGTACAACTGACGCACCATCGCTGCAAGGAAGTACAGATGATGACATAAAATGACATCCGGGCAAAACTCCTGAACTGCCTGATGTATCCGTTGTTCAAAAGCATCCTTAAGCTGTTGTGTCATCTGCTCTGTCATATCAGAATATCTGGTACTCTTATATGGCATCTCATCCGACATTCCCACGACCGGATAAGGCAGCTCTTCTGTCTCAAAGCAGACCGGGAACATCTGCACTTTCTCTGGCAGGCAGATGGTGTCCTCCCTGCTCACGCCTGCAACTACTGCCTGCTTTATCTCCATTCTCCCAAATCCCCTGACCAGCTCTGTCAGATACACTCCGCTGCCGGTGCTGTCAGGCTTCTGTGCTGTAATACTTAGTAATCTCATCCTGCTGCCCCATCCGTAATACCAGATTTATTTTTTAAAGTCATTCTCTACCTCCAATCTAAGCAATCCTCATAAAGCTATGGACACTTCATGAAATCTGAATTGCACTCGCATTCCATATTGTGCATTGTTCATAGCCGGCTTTTTCGTGTTTTTAAGTTCAAAAAAAGTCCCGTAAAATACGGGACTTTCTAAGGCTGCGGATGGTGGGACTTGAACCCACACGAGGTCACCCCCGCAAGATTTTGAGTCTTGTGCGTCTGCCATTCCGCCACATCCGCTCATCGGCCTTTGAACCAGATGTTTATCTGTTCCTCAAGCCGAAATTTATCTTACCATATCCTGCATCATTTTGCAATACTTTTTTTAGCCTTTTTTAATACTCAAGTAGTTTTTTCCCAATCTCAAAGCAATCAAAGGTCGCAAAATAATCTGCCGGAGTCTCTGCACGCCGAATCAGCTGCGTTGTACCGTCTTCTTTCAGCAGCACTTCCGCAGACTTTAACTTTCCATTGTAATTATATCCCATGGAAAATCCGTGCGCTCCCGTGTCGTGAATGACCAGATAATCTCCCATTTCGATCTTAGGGAGCATTCGATCAATAGCGAACTTGTCATTATTCTCACACAGCGAACCGGTCACATCATATTGGTGGTCACATGGCCAGTCTTCCTTGCCCATAACGGAAATATGATGATAAGCCCCATACATCGCAGGACGCATCAGATTCACGGCACAAGCGTCCACACCGATATATTCCTTGTGTGTATGCTTCTCATGGATTGCCGTTGTTACAAGACATCCGTATGGTGCCATCATATAACGTCCAAGCTCTGTATAAATAGCCACATCACCCATCCCGGCAGGTACCAGAACCTCTTCGTACACTCTGCGCACGCCGTCACCGATCACCCGGATATCATTTGGCTCCTGGTCCGGGGTATAAGGAATGCCGATTCCGCCGGAAAGATTGATGAACTTAATGTGTACTCCCGTTGCTTTCTGAAGACGTACGGCCTGTTCGAACAATACCTTCGCCAGCATCGGATAATAATCATTCGTCACTGTATTACTTGCTAAAAATGCATGGATGCCGAATTCCTTTGCCCCTTTGCTTTTCAGGATTCGAAAGGCCTCTTCGATCTGTTCTGTGGTCATCCCATACTTGGAGTCTCCCGGATTATCCATAATGTCATTACTGATTTTGAACAATCCTCCCGGATTGTAGCGGCAGCTTATGGTCTCTGGAATGTGTCCGATGGTCTCCTCCAAAAACTCGATATGTGTGATATCATCCAGATTGATGATAGCCCCCAGCCGGTCTGCCAGCACGTACTCCTCTGCAGGGGTATCATTGGAAGAAAACATAATATCTTCCCCGCGCACACCGACAGCGTCAGAGAGCATCAGTTCCGTATAAGAGGAGCAGTCACACCCACATCCATACTCCTTCAAAATATCAATCAAAAACGGATTCGGCGTAGCCTTCACCGCAAAATACTCTTTATATCCCGGATTCCAGGAAAAGGCCTCTTTCAATGCCTTTACATTTTCCCGGATTCCTTTCTCGTCATAGAGGTGAAATGGAGTTGGGTAAGTTTTTACGATCTCATCCAACTGTTCTTTTGTCACAAATGGTTCTTTCTTCATCTTTCTCTCCTCTTCATGTAATTCTATCCACAGAACCAATAACGCCCTGGATCTACTCGATTGTTGCAATGCGCATCATATTGCTTACGCCGCTCTTTTCCTTCTTGACACTTGGGGAAGGGATTCCTGCTGTCAGCACGACCACATCGCCCACCTCAATATACTGTTTCACAAGTGCCAGCTCAATGGCGCCGTTGCAGATATCTTCTGTTGTATCAAATTCTAATGATTTTAAAGGTCTGACGCCCCAATAAATAGACATTCTTCGTAACGTCCGCTCATTCGGTGTCACACCAAGAATCTCCTGTTTTGGTTTTAAGTTGGATACCACTCTTGCAGTCGCACCTGATACAGATGGAGTGATAATGCACTTTGCATTCAGATTGGATGCTGCAAGGACAGAGGAATAACCGATCGCGCTGGATACTCCCGTCTTTAAGTGCTCTCCTGCTTTTTCCAGCATGATATCATAATCTAAGTGTTGCTCCGTGTTCTCGATGATATGCACCATCATCTGAAGTGCCTCAACCGGATATTTTCCCTGTGCTGTCTCACCAGAAAGCATCACTGCATCAGTTCCGTCATATACCGCATTGGCTACATCTGTCACCTCTGCTCTGGTCGGACGAGGATTGCGGATCATGGAATCCAGCATCTGCGTTGCTGTGATGACGGTCTTAAAGTTATTGTTGGCTTTCTGGATCATCATCTTCTGCAGATATGGAACCTCTTCTGCAGGAATCTCCACGCCCAGGTCACCACGAGCTACCATGATTCCATCGGCAGCACGGATGATCTCATCGATATTCTGAATTCCTTCTGCATTCTCGATCTTAGCAATGATCGGAATATATGGTGCATTCAGTTCCCTTAAATATGCCTTGATTTCCAGCACGCACTCCGCATTTCTTACAAAGGAAGCCGCAATGAAATCCACATCCTGCTCCACACCAAACTTAATATCCTCTTTATCCTTATCTGTGATCGCCGGAAGTCTGACAGGCACATTCGGCACATTCACACCTTTTCGCTCTCCCAGCTCTCCACCGTTTACGACTGTACAGATGATATCTCTGTCTGTCTTGCTGACAACCTCCAGGCCGATCAAACCGTCATCGATCAGAATCAGCTTGCCTTTATCCACATCATCCACCAGACCTTCATATGTGATGGAGACTTTCTTATCATTACCTTCAATCTCATCAATCGTCAGGGTAAAGGTGTCTCCTGTTACCAGATGCACTTTTTTACCATCCTTAAGAAGCCCTGTACGAATCTCCGGACCCTTCGTATCCAGAAGGATCGCTGTGTTGGAACGCTCCTCCTCCCTTAACTGCTTCAACATATCCATTCTGCCTTTATGCTCTTCATGGTCCCCATGGGAGAAATTGAATCGGGCAATGTCCATCCCGTTCTGAATCAGCTTACGCATCAGCTCCCTGTCATTTGTATTCGGTCCCATAGTACAAACTACTTTTGTTTTCTTCATATCATATCTCCTTTTTTTGCCTGACTGTTTTGTCCTTCTATTTTTCTTACTTTACATGCTGGTGAGTGAAAAGATGATCCTGACAGTACTCGTAATTTCCATTACATTTCGAGCAAAACCGAAATTCCAGTGTCGGATCGTCCAACTCGGTGCGCCCGCACACCGCACATCTGTGCCGTGCCCCGCCCGGATAGGTCATATGCGGTCTGGACTGCTGTTTGAACTTCGTCTTCCTTGCGCGTTCTTTTGGTGAATATGGCTTCATATTCCTGCTTGAGAAGAAGAAAATCACAAAGTTCAACAGAGACGCCACGATTGCGACTCTGACTGCAATATTCCCTCTTACCATTGTATACAGAATCATCACTGCATACACAAGTGCCATCCACTTGATCTTGATGGGCAGAATAAAATACAGCAGAAGCTCCATGTCCGGATAGCTCGCCGCAAATGCCAGGAAGATCGACATATTAATATAATAGGTGCTGAAAAAGATTCCCAGTCCTATAAAACCACCTGTTATAAAATACAGAATGAATGCACCAATCACGGTAAATAAAATTCCCGAAAAAATATAAACATTATACCGGAATGCTCCCCAAGTACGTTCTAGCGCATTGCCCAGTGAATAATAAAGCATCATCATGATGATAATTGTTAAAATATTCCCGCTTGGTGGAATCAAGACCCAGGACACGATCCGCCAGACTTGTCCATGTAAAATCATTCCTGGCTCCAATGTGAGCCAGTTCAAAAGATTTGGCATCAGATAATAAATCCCATACCCGATCACATAGCCGCCTATTAAATACATCGTTAGATTATGAATCGCAAAACGTCCAAATTTTCTTTCTAACTTATTCAACCAATTCAATGACCTCGTTCTCCTTATCATTTATTTTCTCATTCATGAAGTAATTGTACAGTTCCCCTCTTTGTTTGTCAAATATATGTTATCTTTTCCTGTGACGATTTTGTTAAATTTTATAAAGTTTAAAGAAATATTCTTTTATACTGCACAATAATGCCGATTGTGTTTTTTTTGTGTATGTCGTATAATGTAGATTGTTGTAAAAACAAGAAACACATTTAATAAGAAGTAACAGACATAAAATAGTAAGAGTCTGCCCAAAGGCATACTCTGGAGGATGAGGAAAATATTATGAGCTTAAACGAATTACATACCTTAGGAATAGACATTGGCTCTACCACTGTCAAAATTGCAATTCTAAATGGTGATAACGAAGTACTTTTTTCCGACTATGAACGGCATTTTGCCAATATACAGGAAACATTGTCCGACCTGCTCTCAAGAGCAGTCTATAAGCTGGGACCGATCCATGTCTCACCGGTCATCACCGGATCCGGCGGTCTGACCCTGGCAAAACACTTAGGTGTCCCGTTCGTACAGGAGGTCATTGCCGTATCCACGGCATTGCAGGATTATGCCCCCCAGACGGATGTGGCGATCGAGCTTGGCGGCGAGGACGCCAAGATTATTTATTTTGAAGGCGGTAATGTAGAGCAGCGTATGAATGGAGTCTGTGCCGGAGGTACAGGTTCATTTATCGACCAGATGGCTTCTCTTTTACAGACAGATGCATCCGGCCTGAATGACTATGCGAAGAACTATAAGGCTCTTTATTCTATTGCTGCACGCTGTGGTGTGTTTGCAAAGTCAGACATCCAGCCTTTGATCAACGAGGGAGCTTCCAAGGAGGATTTGTCAGCCTCTATCTTTCAGGCGGTCGTCAATCAGACCATCAGTGGACTCGCATGTGGGAAACCAATCCGCGGGCATGTGGCATTTTTAGGAGGTCCGCTGCATTTCCTCTCTGAACTTAGAGCTGCCTTTGTGCGCACCTTAAAACTGGATGATGAACACACGATCGCCCCACATCATTCCCACCTGTTTGCTGCGATCGGTTCCGCTCTGAATTCCAAAAAGGACGTGAATGTAGCCCTGATCGAGCTTCAGGATCGTCTTGCAGGAAAGATCAAGATGGAATTTGAAGTTGACCGTATGGAACCGCTGTTTGCCACCACGGGAGAATATGACGAATTTATTGAGCGCCACGCAAAGCATCAGGTCCCGGTCAAAGACCTGTCCACCTATCACGGAAAGGCATTCCTCGGAATCGATGCGGGCTCTACCACGACAAAAGCAGCTCTGGTCGGAGAAGATGGTACCCTTTTGTATTCTTTTTATAACAACAATGAAGGGGACCCTCTCGGAACGACGATCCGTGCTATCAAGGATATTTACAGCCAGCTTCCTGAAGATGTGGAAATTGTCCACTCTTGTTCCACAGGATATGGGGAGGCGCTAATCAAGGCTGCCCTCCTTTTAGATGAAGGGGAAGTCGAAACGGTTTCCCATTACTATGCCGCCTCTTTCTTTGAACCGGATGTAGACTGCATCCTGGACATCGGAGGCCAGGATATGAAGTGTATCAAGATCAAGAACCAGACTGTTGACAGCGTACAGTTGAATGAGGCATGCTCCTCCGGCTGTGGTTCTTTTATCGAGACCTTCGCCAAATCCCTGAATTACTCTGTAGAGGATTTTGCACAGGAAGCTTTGTATGCAAAGAACCCTATCGATTTGGGAACGCGCTGTACTGTATTTATGAATTCCAAGGTAAAGCAAGCGCAGAAGGAAGGCGCCGAGGTCGCCGATATTTCCGCAGGACTCGCATATTCTGTCATCAAGAATGCATTGTTCAAGGTCATCAAGGTGTCCGACGCGACAGAACTGGGAAATCATATCGTTGTACAGGGAGGTACCTTCTACAACAATGCCGTGCTGCGCAGTTTTGAAAAAATCGCAGGCTGCGAGGCCATCCGCCCGGATATCGCCGGAATCATGGGGGCCTTCGGTGCTGCCCTGATTGCGAGGGAGCGCTATGTAGAATGTGAAGGCACGACGATGCTTCCGATCGACGAAATCGAGGCATTGGAATACAGAACTACCATGACCAAGTGCAAAGGCTGTACCAACAACTGCCGCCTGACCATCAATCACTTCAGCGGTGGACGTAAGTTTATCACAGGAAACCGCTGTGAACGTGGATTAGGGAAGGAAAAGGCCGTCAATAAGCTGCCGAACCTTTTCGAGTATAAAATGCAGCGTTACTTCGGCTATACGCCGCTTGATCAGGACGCTGCCAAGCGTGGCACAATCGGAATTCCCCGGGTACTGAACATGTATGAGAACTATCCGTTCTGGTTTACATTTTTTACGAACCTCGGCTTTCGTGTTGTATTGTCTCCGGCTTCCACCAGGAAGATTTATGAGCTGGGAATCGATTCCATCCCGAGTGAGTCCGAATGTTATCCGGCCAAACTGGCCCATGGACATGTGCAGTGGCTGATCGACCAGGGCGTTTCCCACATCTTCTACCCTTCCGTCCCATATGAGCGGAATGAGTTCGAGGATGCCAACAACCACTACAACTGCCCGATCGTTACATCCTACCCGGAAAATATTAAAAATAACATGGACCCGATCGTACATGGGGACGTAGATTTCATCCATCCTTTCCTCTCATTTAAGAATGAGGAAACACTCTCCAGCCGTCTGACTGAAGAACTGGCTGAGAAATTCTCGATCTCCGCAGATGAGATTCACAAAGCAGTGCATGAAGCCTGGGTGGAACTCGCCTCCTGCCGGGAGGATATGCGCCGGAAAGGGGAAGAAACGATTCAATATTTAGATGAGACCGGAAACCGAGGAATCGTGCTAGCCGGACGTCCATACCACATCGACCCGGAAGTCAATCACGGTCTGCCGGAACTGGTCAACTCTTATAATATTGCCGTGCTGACGGAAGATTCTGTCTCTCATCTGCAGGCTGTAGAGCGGCCGCTCAACGTCATGGATCAATGGATGTATCATTCCAGACTCTATGCGGCGGCGAATTATGTAAAGACAAAAGAAAATCTGGATCTGATTCAGCTCAACTCCTTCGGCTGTGGGCTGGATGCGGTGACAACAGACCAGGTCGCTGAGATTCTGAACCGCTCAGATAAGATTTATACCTCCTTGAAGATTGATGAGGTCAACAACTTAGGGGCGGCCCGAATCCGTGTGCGCTCTCTGCTGGCAGCGATCCGCGTCAGGGAACAGAGGGAATCCACCCGGGAGATTCAGCCCTCCTCCATCGAAAAAGTACCATTTACGAAGGAGATGCGTAAGACTTATACCATCCTCTGCCCACAGATGTCCCCGATGCACTTCGAGCTTTTAGAGCCTGCATTCCAGGCCTCAGGCTATAAGGTAGAGGTACTTCCCAACGACAACAAACAGGCCGTAGATGTGGGATTAAAATATGTCAATAACGATGCCTGCTACCCATCCCTGATGGTCGTAGGACAGATCATGGACGCCATTTTATCTAGAAAATATGATACCGACAGGCTGGCCGTCATCATCAGCCAGACCGGAGGCGGATGCCGTGCATCCAACTATATCGGATTCATCCGGCGTGCACTGAAAAAAGCCGGATACTCCCATATCCCGGTCATCTCCATCAACTTAAGCGGCTTGGAAGGAAATCCAGGATTTAAGATCACGCCGGCATTAGCACTGCGTGGGGTCTATGCAGCCGCGATCGGAGATATTTTCATGAAATGTGTCTACCGGATGCGCCCTTATGAAAAGGTAGCAGGCACCACAGATGCCATTCATAGGAAATGGGCCGAGGTCTGCAAGGAATTTGTATCCAGTGGATATCCTTCCAGACGAAGATTCAAAAAACTGTGCAGGGATATCATCCATGATTTCGATACCATCGAGACCGTCGATATCAAGAAACCGCGTGTCGGAGTGGTCGGAGAAATCCTTGTAAAATTCCTTCCGGCGGCAAACAACCATCTTGTAGATCTGCTGGAAAGCGAAGGGGCTGAGGCCGTTGTACCAGACCTGCTGGACTTTTTACTTTACTGCTTCTATAATCAGAATTTCAAAGTCTCTCACCTGGGATTCAAAAAGTCCAAGGCGACCATGGGAAATCTGGGAATTAAGGCTTTGGAATGGTTCCGTTCACCGGCGACCAAGGAATTTGAAAAGAGCAGGCATTTTGATCCACCGGCACATATTGAGGACCTGGCAAGGATGGCTTCCGAGATCGTATCGATTGGAAATCAGACCGGAGAAGGCTGGTTCCTGACCGGAGAAATGCTGGAACTGATTCATAGCGGAGCCGGTAATATTGTTTGTACGCAGCCGTTCGCCTGCCTGCCGAACCATGTGGTCGGCAAAGGGGTCATCAAAGAGCTGCGGCGCCGATACCCACAGTCAAACGTAGTGGCAATCGACTTTGACCCGGGAGCAAGCGAAGTCAATCAGTTGAATCGAATTAAGCTCATGCTGTCCACCGCGAACAAGAACCTGGAAGCAGAAGGATAACAATAGAGCCAGATTTTACGAAAGATTGAGAGATTCACAGCGTCTGCAAAAGCAGACGCTGATTCTTTTTCATAGGAATTTGATTGTTGATCAAATCCTCTTCGTAAAATCTGGCTCTATTTTATTTCTTATTTATGTCTTTGATGATATCCAGGATATCCGCCGGATTCAGAGCAATATAATCAGCTCCGGCCTCTTTAAGCTCTTCTTTGGTACCATACCCATACAGAACGCCTACACAGCGGACTTTAGCCTCCTTTGCCCCGATGATGTCATGTTCCCGGTCTCCGATCATGAGAACGGTATTTCTCTCTTTCACCTGGCAGGCTTCGAGAACATACTCGATGACTTCAGACTTTTTGGTGCGCGCCCCATCCATCAGGCTGCCTCCTATAAAATCAAAATAGGGGGTCAGATTGAAATGGTCAGCGATCTGCTTCGCAAATGTTTCAGGCTTTGAGGTCGCCATCGCTACCTTAAGGCCTGCTTTTTTCATTTCAGCCAGCACCTCGGGGATTCCCTCATACACCTCGTTTTCAAAGAGCCCTGTGACACTGTAGTATTCCCGATATCGGTCCACAGCTCTTTTGCTCTCCTCCTCTGTAAAATTACAGAATTCCTGGAACTGCTTGTGCAGCGGAGGGCCTATAAAGCATCTCAGCTTAGATAAGTCATCTACCTCCATGCCATATTGCCTTAAGGCATATTGTACACTGTTCATGATTCCCGGACCGGAATCAGTCAGAGTCCCATCCAGGTCAAATAAAACTGTTCTTATTTCCATGTTAAAAACTCCTGATCTTGTCTTCTTCGTCATTTTGTGTGTTCACGATTTTTTGGATGACCACATAATATCCGAAATCATCATTTACCTTTACAAACACCTTATCATTCACCTTATGGCCCAATATGGCCTTTCCGATGGGGGATTCTATGCTGATCAGGCCATTGATGGAGCTTCCACGCACGGATGTGACCAACCTGTATGTCTCCACCTCATCATCCTCCTCAAAATACAGCTCCACGGTGTTATTAATCCCCACCTCGTCTTCTTTGGAGGAGTCATCAACGATTACCGCGGTCTTTAGCATCCTCTCCAGATAGCGGATTCGGCTCTCGTTGCGATTTTTCTCTTTCTTGGCAGCATGGTACTCGAAGTTCTCACTTAAATCTCCATGTGCACGTGCCTCTTTCACCGCCTCGATCAGTTCTTTGCGCACGACGACTTTTCGGTGTTCAATCTCTTCTTTAATTTTTTCCACATCACTTTTCGTTAACTTATCATACATAACTGCATCCATTCCTTATTTTGATATTACGTTCCAAGACGCAATGTTCGCCGTCATAATGAACGAATGATTGCGAAAAACCCGAGGAAGCTTCCGGCATCCATGCCTTTTGCTTCCCCGGGGCCTTCTCAGTGAATCCTAGCACATATGGCGTCAAGTGGATTTACTGACTTATTTTACAAGCAGTGACTTTCCAGTCATTTCCTTCGGCTGCTCCATTCCCATCAGTTCAATCAGAGTCGGTGCAATATCTGCCAGACATCCGCCTTCTCTGAGCTTGTAAGACGGATCTGCATTGACAAGTAAAAACGGAACCGGATTGGTCGTATGCGCTGTGAATGGCTCTCCTGTCTCGGAATCGATCAACTGCTCTGCATTTCCATGGTCTGCACAGATGAACATCTGTCCGTCCACCTCTTTGATTGCTTCGACTGCTCTTCCAACACACTCATCGACTGCCTCGATCGCTTTCACTGCGGCTGCCTCAACTCCAGTGTGTCCGACCATGTCAGGGTTCGCAAAGTTGATGATAATTACATCATACTTATCAGACTTGATTGCCTCGACCAGCTTATCGCACACTTCGTATGCACTCATCTCCGGCTGCAGGTCATAGGTCGCTACCTTCGGAGATTTGACCAGGATTCTGTCTTCCCCTTTATTTGGCTCTTCCACACCGCCATTGAAGAAGAATGTCACATGGGCATACTTCTCTGTCTCAGCGATACGTGCCTGTGTCATGTTGTTGGCTGCCAGGAATTCACCGAATGTATTCGTGATCTCATCTTTTACAAATGCGACCAGCTTATTTCCAATCGTCACATCATAATCTGTGAAGCAGACGAAAGTCGTCTTCACACGATCTCCTCTGTCGAATCCATCGAACGTATCATCACAGAAAGTTCTTGTGATCTCTCTTGCCCTGTCAGGACGGAAGTTGAAGAAAATAATGGAATCGTTGTTTTTGATGGTAGCTACCGGAGCACCATCCTTCACAACTACGGTAGGAAGTACGAATTCATCTGTCGTATCTGCATCGTAGGAAGCCTGGATTCCTGCCGGGCCGGACGGTGCTGTCTCACCGATTCCCTTCACCAGCGCATTATATGCCTTTTCTACACGATCCCAGCGGTTATCTCTGTCCATTGCATAGTAGCGTCCCATCACACTGGCAACCTGTCCTACGCCAAGCTCAGCCATCTTCGCTTCCAGTTGTTCAACATATTCCTTTCCTGATGCCGGAGGTGTATCACGTCCATCTAAGAAGCAATGCACATAGACATTCTCGATTCCCTGTCTCTTTGCCAGCTCAAGCAGACCGAAAATATGCTCGATGTGGCTGTGTACACCGCCGTCTGATACCAGACCGAACATATGCAGTGCAGAATGGTTCTTCTTCACATTCTCACATGCTGCCAAAAGGGCTGGATTCTCAAAGAAATCTCCATCCTGAATTGCCTTTGTAATCTTTGTCAGATCCTGGTATACGATGCGTCCTGCACCCATATTCAGATGTCCGACCTCTGAATTTCCCATCTGTCCGTCAGGAAGCCCTACTGCCATTCCACTGGCATTTCCTTTCACAAATGGGCATTCTGCCATCAATTTATCCATAACCGGTGTGTTGCCTTCGTAAACGGCATTCCCTGTAGTACTATCATTCAATCCATACCCATCTAAAATCATTAATACGGTTGGTTTCTTACTCATTTCTTTTCTCCTTTACATTAAAAACTTGATTGAACAGTCCCGCGTCTAAGACCGACGCCGGCCGCTGCCCGCAGAGATATCTGTTCCGGTACTTATTGTACCCGTTTTTTCTTCTTTTTGCAAACCCCTTTTCGCATCTCTTTTAATGGGTCTTCTGTTTTAACCATACCTCCAGAAGCTTCATCCAGGATTGAATTGGTTCACAGATGGAACTTCCATCTGGGTTAGAGGTCGTCTCATCCGCCAGGGAAAAGCCGTGCCCGCCTGTCGGATAGATATGAAGCTCTGTAGATACCCCTGCCTTTTTCAGTGCTTCTGCGAGAAGAAGTGAATTCTCTACTGGAACTGTCGGGTCTGTAAAAGTATGCCAGATAAAGCATGGAGGCATATCCGATGTAACCAGTCTTTCGATGGACAATTCCTTTTTCTTCTCTTTATAATCACTGCCCAGAAGGCATTGAAAGCTGCTCTTATGCATATATTTCTTTTTAGAAGTAATCACAGGGTAACTCAAGATCAGTCCGGCCGGCTTCAAGATATCAGGTGTCGTACCTGCAGCCTCGTATAAAAACGGCTGATTCCAAAATACACCGAAGCTGGCTGCCAGATGTCCTCCTGCCGATGAACCCTGGATGAAGATCTGGTTCCAGTCTACATGCCATTTCTCATGGTTCTCGTGAACAAGCTTCATGACCTCGGCAAGTTCCAGAAGTGCCGTTGGAAATCTTGCGGGTGCCACGGAATAGCGCAGAATCCCCACATGATAGCCCATGGATAACAGACGCATAGCAATCGGCTCTGCTTCCCTGTCACTGGTCATCTCATATCCACCGCCCGGGCACAGGATGATCATCGGGCGGATTCGATCCGGCTGATATTGTTTGGAGCTGTCCAGAATATACGCATGAAATCTGGCATACGGGGCGGACTGCTCTGTTTTTATAGAAATCACTTCGTACTGCATAGGTTCTCCTCCTTTTCAAGAAAAAATCGTGGTGAGCGCTTTCCTCTTACTCCCCACGATTCCTTCTGTTCCAATCCTGCATGGCATTGATGCCTTCTCGGATTCTTCATTCATATGATTTATTTGTAGTTTACAATCTTTCCGAAATCTGCTTTCAGAGATGCTCCCCCTACAAGTCCTCCATCGATATCTGCCTGTGCAAATAACTCTGGTGCTGTAGCTGCATTAACTGATCCGCCGTACTGAATACGGATTGCTTCTGCTGTTGCTTCATCATAGACCTCAGCGATGCATGCACGGATTCCTGCACACACTTCCTGTGCCTGCTCTGTTGTAGCTGTCTTTCCTGTTCCGATTGCCCAGATCGGCTCGTAAGCGATGACTGCATTCTTAGCCTGGTCTGCTGTTACATTCTGGAATCCCACCTTCACCTGCTGGCGGATAAAGTCCATTGTAACACCTTGCTCTCTCTGCTCTAATGTCTCTCCACAGCACATGATCGGTGTAATACCATGCTCAAATGCTTTCAGGACTTTTTTATTAACGTCTTCGTTTGTCTCACCGAAGTACTCTCTTCTCTCAGAATGTCCTAAAACAACGTATTTTACGCCTGCATCAACAAGCATAGCCGGAGAGATCTCACCTGTGTAAGCTCCACTCTCCTCAAAATACATGTTCTCAGCACCAACCTGGATGTTGGTTCCCTTTGCAGCTTCCACTACAGGAACGATGTCGATTGCCGGTACACAGAATACAACATCGACTTCTTCGTTTGCTACTAATGGTTTTAACTCCTCAACTAATGCAACTGCCTCGCTTGGAGTCTTGTTCATTTTCCAGTTACCTGCGATAATTTTCTTTCTTGCCATGATTATGGTCTCCTTTAATATGTTTAGTTAAAATCAGTCTCGATAATACCTCGCTAAGCTTCTTCGTGTTGTTCGCCTTACTAGGCTCGATAGCACCTCGACAAGTGCGGCGAACTAAGTAAACGCTAAGCTCGTTAATACCTCGCTAAGCTTTTTACTTATCGTTAGCTGCAGCTACGCCTGGGAGTTCTTTTCCTTCTAAGAATTCGAGGGAAGCTCCACCGCCTGTGGATATATGTGTCATCTTATCGCCGTATCCTAACTGATTGACTGCTGCTGCGGAGTCTCCTCCACCAATGATCGTCACTGCGTCTGTATCTGCAAGAGCTTTTGCGACTGCTTCTGTTCCAGCTGCAAAGTTCGGCATCTCGAAGCATCCCATTGGTCCGTTCCATACTACTGTCTTTGCTGTCTTCACTGCATCTGCAAAGATCTTTGCTGTCTCAGGTCCGATATCCAATCCTTCCCAGCCATCCGGAATCTCACCACGTGCTACGACCTTTGTGTGAGCGTCATTAGAGAAATCATCTGCGATCACATTGTCTACAGGAAGAAGCAGCTTCACGCCTTTGTCTTCTGCCTTTTTGACCATATCGAGTGCATACTGGCAGTAATCTTCTTCCAGAAGAGAATTACCAACACTTCCGCCCTGAGCTTTGCTGAATGTATAGGACATTCCACCACCGATGATCAGAGTGTCTACCTTGTCGAGCAGGTTCTCGATTACAGAAATCTTGCTGGAAACCTTTGCTCCACCTAAAATCGCAACAAATGGTCTCTCTGGATTCTCTACTGCATTCCCAAGGAAATCAATCTCTTTCTGCATTAAGTATCCAACAACAGCAGTATCAACGAACTGTGTCACGCCAACATTAGAGCAGTGTGCTCTGTGTGCTGTTCCAAATGCATCATTCACAAAAATATCACACAGGGAAGCCAGGTCTTTACTGAATGCTTCACCGTTCTTTGTCTCTTCTGCTCTGTAACGAGTGTTCTCCAGGAGGATGATATCACCATCATTCATTGCCTCTACTGCTGCTTTCGCATTCGGTCCTACTACCTCTGCGTCAGCTGCGAACTTCACTTCCTGTCCAAGCAGTTCTGTTAATCTTGCTGCTACAGGTGCCAGTGATAATTCTGGAACAGGCTGTCCCTTCGGCTTTCCAAGGTGTGAACAGAGAATGATCTTGCCTCCGTCTGCAACCAGTTTCTTAATGGTCGGAAGTGCAGCTACAAGACGGTTCTCGTCTGTGATCTTGCCATCAATCAACGGAACGTTGAAGTCGCATCTTACAAGCACTTTTTTACCCTTTACATTGATATCGTCTACTGACTTTTTGTTAAGCATATAATTGCCTCCCTTAGATTATTTAACAGCTATGCTGTCATGAACCCGCAGGATCAAAATCACAGTTGGTCCTTTGGGAATTTTACTGAAAAAGAAAAGGCCCGGCCCTATATTAAGACCGGACCCTTTTTTGAGTCTATTTCCGAAACTACGGCTTACAGTAATGTTCCGAAGTGTTTGATTGTTCTTACCATCTGGCTTGTGTAAGAATTCTCATTGTCATACCATGAAACAACCTGTACTTCTGTTGTTCCGTTCTCAAGCGGAAGTACCATTGTCTGTGTAGCATCGAATAAGGAACCATATCTCATTCCTACGATATCGCTGGATACAATCTCATCTGTGTTGTATCCGAAGGATTCGTTGGAAGCTGCTTTCATTGCTTCGTTGATCTGATCAACTGTTACTGTTCCTTCAACAACTGCTGTTAAGATTGTTGTTGATCCTGTTGGGGTAGGAACTCTCTGAGCAGATCCGATCAGTTTTCCGTTCAGTTCTGGGATAACCAGACCGATAGCTTTTGCTGCACCTGTGCTGTTAGGAACGATATTAACAGCTGCTGCACGAGATCTTCTTAAATCACCTTTTCTCTGTGGTCCGTCAAGTGTCATCTGATCGCCTGTGTAAGCGTGGATTGTGCACATGATACCAGATTTGATCGGTGCAAGATCATTCAGTGCTTTAGCCATTGGTGCTAAGCAGTTTGTTGTACAGGAAGCTGCAGAGATGATGTTGTCATCTTTTGTAAGCTGCTCGTGGTTTACATTGTAAACGATTGTAGGAAGGTCGTTTCCTGCTGGTGCAGAAATAACAACTTTCTTAGCGCCTGCTTTGATATGTGCTTCTGCTTTTGCTTTGGATGTATAGAAGCCTGTACACTCCAGAACAACGTCTACACCGATTTCTCCCCAAGGAAGCTCTTCAGCGTTAGCTTTTGCGTAGATCTTGATTTCTTTTCCATCAACGATGATAGAATCTTCGCCAGCTTCTACTTTATCACATAATGCGTATCTTCCCTGTGTTGAGTCATATTTTAATAAGTGAGCAAGCATCTTAGGTGATGTTAAGTCGTTGATTGCAACAATCTCATATCCCTCTGCTCCGAACATCTGTCTGAATGCAAGACGTCCAATACGTCCAAATCCATTAATCGCTACTTTTACTGCCATGATTAATTCCTCCTAAAGTTTTAAAAGTGTCAACTGTTACACAGTCATTAAATAGTGGAATCCTAAGCAAACAGCTTGTTTGTTAAAGATTCATCAACTGTAGTTTATTGTACTAAATCAAGAACAAAAATTCAAGTACTAAATGCATTTTTATGGAAGTTGTTGAAAAATCGGCTTTCTTTGTGAAAATTCTGTGTAGTATTTAAAACCACACGCTTTCAGGATGTCTGAAGCCTTCTCAAAATCATAGGCAATGTGCTCCGGCTTATGTCCGTCCGCACCGATCGTAATGATTTCTCCGCCTAATTCCCGATATCTTTTCAGCACATCTGGATGTGGGTGGCAAAAGCCCAGACCATATTTGAATCCGGCCATGTTCATCTCGATCCCTTTTCCCTTAGAAATCACCTTTTTCAGGATCTCATCCAACTCCTTTTTGTACTTTTGATAGGAATACTCCTGGGTCTTATTTTTCCCATAGCGTACCACATAATCAATATGTCCCAGGACATCAAAATCATCCACCGCATCCAGGTCTTCCAGTGTAGCCTGGAAGGTCTCCCGATATGCCTCTTCATCACTTCTTCCCTGGAACATCTCCTGATAGTATGGATCATTTCCATGCACCACATGTACAGAACCGATCACAAAATCAAATGGATATTTATTCACCAATTCTTTATAATATTCACCCAGGTGAGGCTGCAATCCTATCTCAATTCCGATACGGACATCGATCCTGTCCTCATATTCCTTTCGAAGTGCTCCCAGTACTTTAAAATACTCATCGAGATCGAATGTAAATGCTTTCGGTCCGATATCCTCATGAAACGGATAATCCTTATCATTATGATCCGTGATACAGATCGTCCTTAAGCCTTTCTCAATAGCCCCTTCAATCATGCTTCTGACTGGTGTGTCACAGTCAGAAGAAAAGTCTGTATGCATATGGAAATCACTTGTTATCAAAGTATTGTTCCTCCTCCAAGCACATATTCCCCATCGTAGAACACGACTGCCTGTCCGGGCGTCACCGCACGCTGGGGTTCTTCAAATGTACACATCACTTCGTCCACGCCTGTCTTCTCTATCGTACACCACGCACCCTTATGATTATAGCGTATTTTTGTAAAAACACGGTAAGGATGTGTTAAATCTTCCACCGACATGAAATTCAAGTGGTTGGCCCTTAGTATGGTGGTCATGGATTCTTCCTTCGTTCCGATAACGACCTCATTCGTCTCCGGGCGAATCTCCAGTACAAATGCGGGATATCCCAGAGCAAGTCCTAGACCTTTTCGCTGTCCAACTGTATAGTGTGTGATTCCTTTGTGTTTCCCGAGGATTGTCCCATCACTGGTCACAAAGTCCCCCTCCGGGATTTTTACGCCAGCATTCTCTTCTATATAAGAAGCGTAATCTCCGTCGGGCACAAAGCAAATATCCTGACTGTCCGGTTTATTTGCTACCTGCAGACCAATCTTATCCGCGATCTTACGGACTTCCTCTTTGGAGTATTCTCCTACTGGCATCAAGGTCCTCTTTAACTGATCCTGGGTCAGATTGTAAAGTGCATACGTCTGATCTTTCTCAAGGGTCGCCGAACGGCGCAGGGTATAGCGTCCATTCTCCAGCTTCACGATTCGGGCATAATGTCCGGTAGCGATATAATCCGCTCCGATTGCCATGCTTCGTGTAAGCAGAGATTCCCACTTCACATATCGATTGCAGGCGATGCATGGATTCGGCGTCCTGCCTTCCAAATACTCTCCTATGAAATAGTCGATCACATGTTCTTTGAATTCCTGCTTGAAATTCATCACATAATAAGGGATTTCCAGGTCCGCTGCGACCCTTCTGGCATCATCCACAGCGCTCAGTCCACAGCAGCCCCCGTTTTCCTCCTGGACGGCCTGCTCCTCATCCTGCCAGATCTGCATGGTAACTCCGATCACGTCATATCCTTGTTCCTTTAAAAGGTATGCTGCCACGGAAGAGTCCACACCACCGGACATCCCGACTACTACTTTGCTCATTAATATTCCTCTTCCTCTTCTTCCTCACCCTCATGGATATCTGACTTTGGTTTCGTAAGACCTTCGATCTTGATTCCGTGCTTTTCTGCATAGTCCCAGAGTGCTGCATGGATTGCCTCCTCAGCAAGCAGTGAACAATGTACTTTTACCGGCGGAAGTCCATCCAGTGCCTCCATGACCGCTTTATTCGTGATCTGCATTGCCTCTTGGATATTCTTTCCTTTTACCAGTTCTGTCGCCATACTGCTGGTCGCTACTGCTGCGCCGCAGCCAAATGTCTTGAACTTCACATCCCGGATGATCTGGTTCTCATCGATATCAAGATAAATACGCATGATATCTCCACATTTCGCATTTCCTACGGTACCTACTCCGCTGGCATTCTCTATCTCCCCTACATTTCTCGGGTGTTCGAAATGGTCCATTACTTTTTCTGAATACATATGATTTTCCTCCTATTATCTGTTCTGTTTTTTGATAAAATCCTCATATAATGGGGACATATTTCTTAAATTCTCTACGATTTCTTTTAAGCTGCCTACTACATAGTCCAGTTCCTCTTTTGTTGTTTCCTCACTGAGCGTCATACGCAGTGACCCATGTGCGATTTCATGTGGAAGTCCAATTGCAAGAAGTACATGGGACGGATCTAAGGAGCCTGATGTACAGGCAGAACCGCTGGATGCACAAATGCCTTTCATATCCAGTTTTATCAGCAGAGATTCTCCCTCCACGAACCGGAAACTGAAATTCACATTATTAGGAAGACGTTTCTTTCTGTCTCCATTTAAACGGCAATATGGAATTTCTTTTTCAATACGGTCGATCAGATAGTCTCTGAGTTCCACTTCTTTTGTTGTCCTCTCCTTTAGGGAGGCTGCTGCACGTTCGACTGCCTTCCCAAAACCAACGATACCAGGCACATTTTCCGTTCCTGCACGGCGTTTGCGCTCCTGTGCACCGCCGTGAACGAAAGAGCGGATCTTTACGCCTTTTCTAATATAGAGGAAGCCGATTCCTTTTGGTCCGTTGAGCTTATGTGCGCTGGCACTGAGCATATCGATATGGCACTCATCCACATTGATCGGCACCTGGCAGAATGCCTGTACGGCATCGGTGTGGAATAAAATTCCACGCTCATGGGCCAGTTCCCCGATTTCTCTGATCGGCTGGATTGTTCCAATCTCATTGTTCGCGAACATAATAGAAATCAGAATCGTATCAGGGCGGATCGCCGCTTTGAGTTCATCCATCCTAACAATTCCATTCTCATCCACGTCCAGGTATGTGACATCATACCCCTGCTTCTCAAGATACTCACATGTATGCAGGATTGCATGATGTTCGATCTTAGTCGTAATAATATGTTTGCCTTTGCCGGCATAGGCCTCGGCCGTAGCTTTCAATGCCCAGTTGTCGGATTCGGAACCGCCCGCCGTAAAATAGATCTCGTTGGCAGCCGCACCTAATGTATCTGCAATGATCTCCCTCTGACGGGTAATCACATCTTTATTTCCTGATGCAAATGAATACACACTGGATGGATTTCCATAATTCTCTGTAAAATAAGGAAGCATTGCCTCCACAACTTCTGGCGCGGTCTTCGTAGTCGCCGCATTATCTAAATAAATGAGTTTATCCATTCTTTTCTTTCCTCCTATATTTGTATTTGATACCATGTCTTATCCTGGCTTTTAATTCTTACAGCCTGTCTGACCGTGCGGATCATGGCATCCCATCTTCCTGCTCTCCATAACGAGCTGGTCCAGCTTTATCTCATCCACCGTCTGGTTGATACTGTCATTGATTCGCTGCCATACATACTTGGTCACACAACTGTCTGCAGCCTTGCAGCCTTCCTCCGGGTTCAGTCCAGAACATTCTACAGGCTCTAAGCTTCCTTCTAAAGCACGCAGGACATCTCCCACTGAAATATCTTTTAATTCCTTTGCCAGGATATACCCGCCGCCGGCACCGCGGATGCTCTTGACAAGCCCCGCCTTTTTTAACATCGCCATCAACTGTTCCAGATACCGCTCCGAGATTCCCTGTCTATCGGAAATACTGGTGATAGAAACTGGTTCTGTCTCACTGTACTGTGCCAGGTCGATCAGTGCCCTTAAACCGTATCTGCCTTTTGTTGATAATTTCAAATCATCACCTTCTTAACCTCTGGTATTTTTCCTAACACCTTAAAATGAGTCTCTTTTTTGTAAAGCTTCAATTCCTAGTATTTCATTTCCTAGTGTTTTAATCCCTATTATTTTACTAGGATTTCTTTTCTTTTGTAGAATACCACTCGTTTGTGGTTCTGTCAAGCCGCTGCCGGGAATATGTTGTAAAAATATGTTTTTTAGGAGATACATAAAAAGTGTCCAGAAAACAAACCATCATCCGCGGAACTTTCATTCTGACCGCCACCGGCTTTTTATGCAGATTTATGGGGTTCTTTTACCGGATGTTCTTAAGTCATACATTCGGTGAAGAAGGCGTCGGTCTGTATCAGCTCATTTTCCCCGTCTATTCACTCTGTTTTTCACTGACGGCCGCTGGGCTGGAAACCGCGATTTCCCGGACTGTCGCACAGAAAATCTCTCTTGGCAGAAAAAAAGAAGCTCGTGAAATTCTTTTGCTTGGACTAATCCTTTCTTTCCTGCTCTCCTGTTTCTGCCTGCTTTTTCTCCAGGAAAACGCAGCATATATTTCGGAACGGTTTTTAGGGGACCCACGCTGTGAGCCGCTGCTCATCCCCCTGTCCTATGCCCTTCCTTTTGCTGCCATTCACAGCTGCATCTGCGGTTACTGTTATGGAAGAAAAGAAACGAAGATTCCTGCGGTCTCCCAGCTTGTCGAGCAGGTCACAAGAATCATAGCCGTCTATGTGTTTTATATGATTCTGATAAAAAAGGGGGAAGACGCTCCCATCACCATCGCTGTGCTCGGACTGGTCATGGGAGAGATGACCTCTGCCTTATACACCGCAAAATCTCTCACCTCACACGCCCGGAGCATCGGGAGAATGCAGATAAAATGCCGCGATTTCAGTGCCCGCTTTCGGGAATTAATTCCCCTTTCCCTGCCGCTGACCGCCAACCGGATACTGATCACGCTGCTGCAGAGCATTGAGGCGATTTCTATTCCTGCACGCCTTCAGATGCATGACCACACAACTTCCGAGGCCTTAAGTATCTATGGAGTCCTGACCGGTATGGCTCTTCCCTGCATTTTATTTCCTTCGGCCATCACCAGCTCCATCTCCATCATGCTCATGCCCACTGTCGCAGAAATCCAGACAACAGATAACCGCCATGAGATGCTGGATATCATAAAAAAAGTGGCAGGCTCCTGCTTCATTCTCGGCCTGGCATGCTGTCTTTGCTTTCTCCTGCTGGGTTCCTGGATAGGAAGCGTTCTCTTTGACAGTGCCACCGCCGGGAAATTCATTATGACACTGGCGTGGATGTGTCCCTTTTTATATACCAATTCCGCCCTTCTAAGCGTCATTAATGGACTGGGCAAGACCACGTCCACCTTCCTGATTAATTCCTTCGGACTGGTCATTCGCATTGCCAGCGTCTTCATCGCAATCCCCCTGTTCGGAATCCAGGGATATCTCTGGGGGATGCTCGTAAGCCAGCTCCTGGTAAGCCTATGTGCAGGAGGGATTTTGAAACATGAGCTTTTACGAGGGTGAAGAGGAATCGGACGCAGTATGAGAGGAGGGGGAGAGGGCGCAGGGGCGGCTTTAAGCGCCGTGTCGTTTGCTAAGAAAGGATAACAAAAAAAACAGGAGAAAATGGAGGTACGTGCCGCATTTGGCCCAAAATCTGATGATTTTGCGCCGCAGGCGTCACCAGGCTCTGATGTGAGACATCAAAGCCTGCCCTCCATTTTCTCCTGTTTTTTTGTAACCCTTTCTAAGCGCACTTTTAAGCACTTAAAACCGCCCCCTGCGCCCTCTCCCCCTCCTCTCATACTGCTGGCTGCCTCCTATCGTAATGAAAAGCTCCATTTTCCGCGGTGGAATCCCTAGCAAAGATGCAGACTTTAGTGTTAATGATTATTCCGGGCGATTAGCCCATGCGCTGAAGCGCGTTCAGCGCATGGGTATCGCCGTTTAGCAAAGGCTGGTCGCAGTTCAGCCCAGGTCATCAAGCATGTGATAGAT
>NZ_JABACJ020000049.1 GCF_012524165.2 Faecalicatena faecalis | reverse complement strand
TGTTACTGCTCACATGAACTGTCACCAAACTGACTTTTTTATTTGTCAGGAAACAGCTCATATTTGTGTCATTTAGTGTTTGGGCAGGCAGGTGATCTGCCTGCCCATGAATTACAGACTTACATGTTTGGATAGTTCCATGATTGCATAGGCTACACTGCAGGCATCCACTTTTTTGAGATCCGTGTTACCCAGGCGTTCTTGATTCCAAAACAGATCAGATAAAGCAGAAAGTTCCGTTCCAACATTCCAATTAGGAATACAAATGTAATTCCCGTAAGAATGGCGGCCTACTATCATGTGAAAGTAGCTGCCTCTCGCTGATACTTCAACTTCATAAGGGGCATGCTGAAGCTGGATAGGACGGATAATTCCCTTCCAACTGGTTTTTGATCCGGGTGATGCCTTGGCAGTAAATGTGATAGTTCCTATTAGTTTCCACCGCCTTTCAGCATCTCATGGTCTATAACATAGCGGACCATATGCTCATCGATCAGGCGTTTTTTCTGCTGGTAAGCGTACATTAGGCATTTTTCAGCAATGCGGTTGATTGCTCTTGGTATCCCGGCTGATTCTTTATAGATGTCATCCATGGCATGGTCTGTAAAGAGGTCCTCCCTTCCAGCAGCATATGTAAGATGGGACTGGATGTAAAGTTCTGTTTCAGAACGGTCCAGATGCGGCAGTACGCAGTTGATATCAATCCTCTGGCGGACAGCAGCGTAACGCTGCAGTTTCAGTTTATCCCAAAGTTCCGTCTGCCCTGCCAGTACCAGTGACATGGGACTCATGGAATCGAAACGGTAATTAAGGAGAAAACGGAATTCTTCAATGGTTTCCTTCTCCAGAAGATGTGCTTCATCCAGGATACAGATGACTTTCTTGTGCTGGACACCACGGATGATCTCGATCTGGTTCTGGAGCTGGCGCTTGGCATCGCCCCTGTAAAAACGGGATTCGATACCCAGCTGGTCCAGAAGCCCTTTGTAGAACCAGCGCGGGGTCAGCTTTGAATCTGACAGGTATAGGACAATGTAACTGTCCTTTGGAAGGGTGGCAACAAACTTCCTGATCAGGGTGGATTTACCACAGCCTGCATCGGCGGTAACTACCGCAAAAAGCTGGCGGTCAGCAGCATAGGTCAGCCTGCCGATGGCATCGGCAACATATGGGGATTCATATAAGGAGCCCGGAGGGATATCACGTGTAAACGGGGTGTGTTCCATTCCAAAGTATGCCTCATACATGGTCTTCACGCTCCTTTCCATAGCTGCTGAAGGAAAGTGCATTGGCCTGCATCTGTATATTTTTTTCACGCTGGCGTTTCAGGCCTTCCAGGAATCTTGAACATTCCGGTTCTGCCGGAAGTAAAGATTCAGGAATGGATGGCCTGGGATCACAATACTCGGGCATCTGCAGGGGGGATGCCTGAAATGGAGGGACTCCTGGGTAAGATACTGTGACGATATCCGGTTTTAATGGATCATAGGATATCTCAACGGAAGCCCCGATCAGGCTGGTGCTCGTTTCATATGTATATCCACGGAAACTGATACATCCTGCCTGGTCTACGGTACGTTTTTCATGATGCATGAAGGCTTCGCCAACAGTTTCTGCATCCAGGAAGGTGAGCGGCCTGGAATCCCGG
This sequence comes from Faecalicatena faecalis, assembly GCF_012524165.2. Taxonomy (GTDB): domain Bacteria; phylum Bacillota; class Clostridia; order Lachnospirales; family Lachnospiraceae; genus Faecalicatena_A; species Faecalicatena_A faecalis. The sequence goes on along the minus strand of NZ_JABACJ020000049.1, from coordinate 1,788 downwards.
TTCCATTCCTGCTGCGGGCTGATCCCGCCGGACGGGACCGGGGAATGGAGGCATTTATAGTATTCTTCAATGCCTTCATGAGGTTTTTTATGGTAGTAGTCTTCAAGCCATAGTGACCAGAGTTCATTTAGGTCTTCCATCGTATGGACCTTCTGGGCCTTTGCTTCTGCCAGGAAAGCATTTACAAAGCGGTTAAAGACCTCAACACCTCCTTTAGACTGTGGGGAGTACGGTTTTGCCCTTAATACACGGATCCCCAGACGGGATAAGGAATTGAGCAGATCCCTGGATACGAACTGCTTTCCGTTATCATGGTATACAGCTGAGCATTTCCCGTATTTGAGGATCGCCCTGTGATAGCAGTCTTCCACGATGGAAGCCTCCTGATGGTCATACCATCTTGCCTCAAGCACATATCTTGAGTGGTTGTCGATGATGACTACAAGATAAGTAGGGACTTTTTTTCCTTTGGGTCCGACTGGAAGCTGTAATCCGTATTTTATATCGGATTCAAGGAGCATCATCCTGTGGGGTTTGCAGAAGCGTTTTGAAGAGCTTTTCCGGGCTTCCGCATATTTTTTCATCTGCTTCTTTCCGAATCCGCGGTTGTACAGGTACCGCTGCATGGTAGAACGCTTCAGGATACCAGGAGCTACCCTTCCTTCCATCTCCAGTATCAGGATGATCTGGGCAACGGATCTGGAAGGGACTTCCCTTTTAAGCTGGATCGCCTCCGCAACAAGTTCCCCGAAATTCTCCGGACGGTTCTGATGCCTGCGCATCTCCCGGTCCATTGGTTTCAGGCCTGCGAAGCCATCCGTATGATAGGCTTTCTCATAACGGTATAAACTTCTGGCAGACAGGCTGTTCTGTGCTGCGATCTGTTCCCGCAGTTCACAGCGTTTGGCTGTATCCAGATTTTCATCCAGGAGCGGAGAGATCAGTTTAAAGCGCTCCAGGGCAGCATCTTCCCTCCATTGTTTTGCAGATTGTGTATTTTGTAGTTCTGTCATATTCATCATGTAAGATTACCTCCTTTTGAAGCCATCTTACACCTGGATGTTATGACAGTAAAAAATAAGTCGGTGCATCATCAGCAGTCCCAGACAGGTCTTAAAAAGTTACCTGAGTTATAAATAAAGCGCAGGATGATCTTTAACCAGTCAGCGGTATCTGACTTCAATCGATCGAGCAGCGAGACACTGGCTGTCAGAAGTTCCTCTGTGAATCCCAGGAGCCTGTAGCCTGCTGACTTTAAAGTACCATCTATCATGAGCCTGTTGGCATTCAGCCAGTGGTGCCAGGACTGCATGGCAGCTTCACACGGATGGTCCTCATACCCTTTGGTATCCGGAGTGATGTTCCCTTCAAGAACACCTGATATAACATCTGTCTCAAAGTGCTTGTATGGAGCCAGTTTATCTGGGAGTTCCCGATGCAGTTTCCGGCACTGATCGTTGGTACATTTTAACCGCCGGATATGTATCCAGCTTACATCACCGCCTCTGGTTTTCACTATACGTGGGACATGATCCCTGTATTTCAGAGGGCTGCCGCAGACAGGGCAGATTGGATCCTCGCTGCTCTCAACTAAAAATATTTTTATCCTCATTGTAAGATATCGAATAATCTGATATAATAACCATGGTTTTAAACCGTGGTTCCAGGGACGATCTTGCAGGGAGGGTCTCTGGAACCCTTTCTTTTTATACTTCATTGACAGTATAATGGTCATTTCAGAGACAATCAAGTGTAGCATAAGATTGCTAATTTATTCGGGCAATAACA
>NZ_JABACJ020000048.1 GCF_012524165.2 Faecalicatena faecalis | reverse complement strand
TCAGGCAGATGCAAATCTGTCTATTTGTGCTGCTTTTTAATCTCAAAAGAAGGCTGAAGACAAAAATATCTTCAACCTTTCTATTGCAAACCAATCTTAACTTAGTGACATCGCCCTTGGTACCACACGTTTCTTTCTCTCCACATATCCGCCACATTTACCACAGTTAATTCCGAGTAGTTATTGGACTTTGATTTGTATTGCAACCTTATCCTTAACTGTAGCCCAATGTGATTTCTGTTCGTCAGACCGGAGATTTGCCATCCGACTTCCTTCAGATTCCACCTCACAATGGACACCCTTGTCATTGGCTATGTCCTTCCCACTACTAGGGCAGACTAGGGACTTTCACCCATTAGAAACGTGCGCCGCAAGGCGCACCATCAAAAAACACCGCTGCATCTCTGCAACGGTGTTTATACTTCAGATTAATCCTGAACGTATGGCATTAAAGCTATATGTCTTGCTCTCTTGATTGCTACTGTAAGAGCTCTCTGATGCTTTGCACAGTTTCCTGTGATTCTTCTAGGAAGGATTTTTCCTCTTTCAGAGATATATTTCTTTAACTTTGCTACGTCTTTATAATCGATTTCGTTATTCTCTTTACCACAGAATACGCATACTTTTTTTCTTCTGCGTGCCGGTCCTCTTCTCTTGAAGCCGCCTTCTGGTCTGTTACCTTTTTCGTAAGCCATGTCTTTTTACCTCCTATATTAATAGAAAGATTCCACAATACGTGTCTTAGTTAAATGGCAACTCTTCATCAATCCCGTCCGGGATGTTCATGAATCCGTCACCTGCATCAACACTTGGTGATGGAGCCGGAGCTGCTGCCTGGTGGAAGGAGCCTCTGTTGGCTTCACTTTCCGCTCTGCTTTCAGCAAATTCCTGATCCTCGATAATGACTTCTGTTGTGTATACCTTCACACCTTCCTTGTTCGTGTAGCTTCCAGTCTGGATACGACCAGAAATGGAAACACGCATTCCCTGGCGGAAGTACTTCTCCGCAAACTCTGCCGAGCGCCCGAATACAACACATGGAATAAAATCCGCTGATGCTTCATTGTCTCTCTTGAACTTGCGGTCAACAGCTAATGTATATCTAGCAACTGCAGTTGCACTGTCACCTTGTGAATATCTAACTTCTGGGTCCCTTGTCAGGCGCCCAACTAAAACTACTTTATTCATATATACCTCTTTCTCTATGCTTCCTGTCTAACGCATAAATATCTGAGTACATTGTCCATGATACGGATACGTTGTTCAACTTCTCCTGGAACAGTACTGTCAGATTCGAAGTGGACGAAGTAGTAAAATCCTTCTTTCATCTTCTGAATTTCGTAAGCAAATCTTCTCTTACCCCATTCATCAACGTCAGTAACATTGCCACCGAAACGTGTAATTAAAGCTTTCACTTTTTCGATAACTTCTGCTCTAGCGTCGTCTTCGATTTTTGCACTGACAACAACAGCTAATTCATACTTGTTCATGTCTCTTGCACCTCCTTATGGTCTCTGGCTCCCGTACCTTAGCGGGAACAAGGAAAATTGATGTCCGTGAATTTTATATTCAACGGGTACGTCACGAGTTCTCATTCTACCATAAAAGGTTGTCCGATTCAAGCCTTTTTCTGAATTTCTTTTGTATTTTTTTCCACTAGCTTACGCGGAACCATAATTTGATGTCCACATCCTACACATTTTAACCGAAAATCTGCTCCGACCCGCAAAATCTCCCACTCATGACTTCCACAGGGATGTGGCTTCTTCATTCGTATCACATCACCAATATCAAATCTATCTGGCATAATTAACCTCCTGCTTATACAGCTTGGACTTAACTTCTTCTAGCCCAGCCTAATAAAATGAGAATATTCTGTAAACTGCGTGTAAAAGAGTCTGCCCCCTTTGAACTATTCCGACTTCACAAGCACTCCCTGTACCAGAAACCTCTCATCATCGTTGATGTTAGTACAAGTGGACAGGCTGACGATCTGAGACTTTTCATCCAGCTTTACATCGACCTGATAGTTAGAAGAATTTCTGCATAACTGCAAATAATTCGCATAATCCTCTGTTGTTGCATAAGCCAGATTATAGTTGTCCGCATTGTCTTTTACTGTGCTGGCTGAGAATACCTGATATGTAAGCTTTCCCTTCGGCGTATAGATATAAAAATACGGGTGCTTCTTACAGAACTCCTCACTCGCATACTCATTCAGTTGCGAAAACATCTCTCCTCCCACTTTTAGGTTATGTCCATAAATAAAAGTGTTAAGATCTGTAAATTCTGAATTGTTGCGCATATCCATAAAAATAGCGCCTAATTTATTATCATTTGCAGAAAATGTCTTTGTGAGATACTCCTGGTTATCTGCACTTTTCACGACTGGATAACTGATGACAGACGGTTCATCAAAACGAAGCCATGCGACTGTATCCGGGTTTTCTTTCAACAGCGCATTAAAATCTACCCGAAAGCCGTCATCCTCTCCATTCTTGCCATCTTTCGTATCTTTGGGGTCTTTCTTTTCATTTGTAATAGCCAGCTTTTTGACCTCATCGTATTCTTTTCCTCCAGAATAGTACGGAATCAGCATCATAATCAACTGGTATGCCGAAAAAATAAATACACAAATCGCTATCAGCAGTACAGCCGTTAATAGACCTCCGCTGGATTTTTTCTTTTTATCATGCCCGTCTGCTTGTCTTTTTTTCCTGCTCATTCTTTGTTTCTCCTATTTCCCATCCTGCTCTGGCTGGAGCTTAGATAAAAGGGCTTTCATTCGGCTCTTAGCCAAAAAAACACTAATTATCTGGGCAATTACTACCAGTGTATCGATCTGACTCTTTGTCCAGTAACATCCTGCCTCACATGCGTGAAATCCGATGAAGCCCCTGGCCTCCCCTGCGTCCTGAATCAAACATTGCAGCATAGACTGCACGCCTTCTTCTTCCTCGAGAAAGCAATATTTTTCCGGGAGTTTTTTTACATTTTCACAGTAAAAAATACCATTTTTATCAAAATTACTATAATAATCTTTCTTTATCTTCTTAGAGAGTCCCTGAAGCTTCTTCTCTCGCAGTTCAATCCCATCTTTACACCATTCAAACGTCTTGTAGCCACATTTTCCATCATCCGTACATTCGAATATATAGGAACGGCTGGCACCATACTTCGTCCCTACAATCTTTAGAATGCCTTCGATTCCTTTTTCTACATTGGGCGCACTATATAATGAGGAGAAAACATAGCTTATAATCCCAGCTTCTCCCTGCCATATGGTATCAAAATTTTCCAAGCTGCGCTTGGCTGCATATGTACCGCTGTTTACATCTTCCATTTGAAGGCCAGATTCATACACTTTCCAATTGTTCTTACCAGATGCCTTCGCCTTATATAGGGCGATATCTGCATTTTTATAAATAGTCTCAAAATCTATGCCATGATCCGGCAGAAAGGCGATTCCAATACTGGCTGAGAACTTACATTTTTCCCCTTTTAGATACTCCTTAAAAATAGACATAATCTCGTCGGCTTTTTTTCCTACAACCTCTTTGTCCGGTATATTCCTCATGATCACAGCAAACTCATCGCCACCGATTCTGCCAATAATATCATGCCTTCTAAAAATCCGTTTCAGACCAGCTGCTATTTCGGCTAATAATGCATCACCACTTAAGTGTCCGTAAAAGTCATTGACATACTTAAAATCATCAATATCAATCATAAAAAACGCTGCCTTTTCTCCCTGCTTCATATTAGAGAAATATCGATTGGCAAACGTCTGCATCGTCCCTTTATTATAAACACCGGTAAGTGTATCCTTCTCGGCTCTTTCCTTCAACATTTCGGCTTTCTTTTTTTCGTCATCAATATCCATAATGACGCCGATTACTTTTTTCTTATTCGCGACTTTTGAGGTCTGTAGTGTAGCACGAATACGACACCAGATAAATGTGCCGTCCAGCTTCTGCAGACGTGCCTCCTCCTCTGCGTAAGTCGTATTATCCTGCAGGCGGCGGCAAAGCTCAACAAGCACATTTCTATCCTCTGGATATATATGCTCACTTTTCAGAATTCCCACTTCAACATCGCTCTCGAACGGCCTGTAGCCAAACTTCTTTTCCCAATTATCTGACCACAATATGGTATCGCTCTCCATATCCCATTCGAATATGACATCTCTGGCCTGCTCCAGGATAATCCTATGCCGCTCAAGACTTAATTTCAATTCCTTCATTATAGCACGCTGCTCTGTTACATCTGTAAGAATGCAATAAAAGACATCCCTGCCGTTACGGCGCACCAACTGGCCCTGATCATATATCACTTTTAGAGTGCCATCCCCACAAATAAGCCGATATTCTATTTTCTTCGTATTCCCCTTGCTCATCTGTTCATTCACAGATTGTATCGTCTTCTCCCAGTCCGGTTCATAAATCATCCTCTGGAATTTGTTGTCATATCTCTCCTTTAGTTCCTCGGATGTATATCCCAGGAGCTTCAAAAAACCATCGCTGTACTCCAAGAGTTCCAGACCACCTTCGGTATCTGCGTCACAGCACATAACACCGCCCGGGACATTTTGGATCAATGCATTTAAGTTTTTGTTTTCTTCTAACAGCTCCTCTATTGTACGGCCTTCGTATATCATCTGCTTCTTCTCTTTGTCCATACTCAAACTCCTTCAGAATAATGTACGTATAGTATGGCATGAAGTACTTCACATTACATATACCGGGTCACTTCCTGCTTCTCATTATTGTACCACAAGTTGGACTTTAAATCTCCTGTTTCCATACGAATTATCAAATTTTATCGCTCTATCCATCCTAGTTATACCCCATATTTTCTAAGCAGTTCTTCAATAGCATAAGCCACCCCGGATTCCTCGTTAGACTTGGTGATATACTTTGCAGCTTTCTTTACTTCCGGCATAGAATTTTCCATAGCAATGGTAGCCCCAAAATCCATAGACAACATGGAATAATCATTCATACTGTCTCCAAATACCATTACTTCATCCATGGTATGACCAAGTGATTCTATATATTTTTTTAGAACGGGCCCTTTTTGCGCCCTCACATCCGTAATCTCCAAATTCGTTTCAAAAGATGCGGCTACAGCGATCGCCGGATAATCCTGTAATTCCTCACGTATTTTATCTAACATAGATATATCTTCCGAATAAAGAAAAATCTTGTAAACCGGCACGCCTGCCAGACGGAGCTCTGAAAAATCCGATAATATCTTTGTATTTCCTCTGATTCTTTGATAAATGGGATCTTTTTTGGCCTGCTCTTCATCGATATCAGGGTCAAGATGAAATACTCTGAGCTGATGGATAAAACCAGCTTCTATCTCATCCTTATCCCCAATCCGATAATCAAAAGCATCCGTACAGAACACAATTGAAACCGGATATTTTTGAAGCGCACGATATACCTCTTCACACAGCTTTAGATCGATTGGCGCAGTGAAGACGACCTCCTTGTCAGGATTACGCACCTCCGCGCCACTGCCTACGATATAATCACAGGTCAACTCTACATCCTTCAATTCCTCCATCGCTCCACGGAAATTTCTGCCCGTAGCTATTATAAACCGTAAGCCCGCCTTGCAGGCTTTATCAATTGCCGCCAGGGTTTCCTTCGATAGTTTATGGTGATCATCAAGTAAGGTTCCATCCATGTCAGATGCGATCACTTTAATCATCTTGTATTCTCCTTTTCCTGAATATTCTGAATATGGTGAGCAAAAGGGTCTGCCCCCTTTGAAATATTACTTAATCCCCCGGTTCAGGATTTCTTCGACATCCTCCATTTGACGTACAATATCCTGCTGTCTCTCATCAAACAGAAGTCCTTTATTATATCGGTAATACTGGTCGCATCCGTTCTCCTTGATGAACCATATGCTATAGTAATTTGCATTCAGCTCGGTAATAAAAGCCACCATTTCCTGGCTTTCGCCGAAGGCATCTTCCATGAAATGAAAGACGTTCTGAAGAGTTGTAGATGTATATGCAATTTCATCTTCCCGTACATTTACTTCCTGTTCGAACAGAGCCTTCACCTCATCAAATGCTCCATCCCCAATAAATAATTCTCCTTTAATGCTCATTGAAAAACGCTCCAATGAGGCAATCACTCTCTTTAAGGTCAGTTCTTCCCGGCGGGTCAAAAGCTCTGACGCCTTAAATTCTTCCAAATCCTTCTCGGCCAAATGCCAGATATCCTCCAGCATAGCTGTCACCCTGTTTTCTCTATAATAGATGAGATACTCATAGAGCTTTGTCACATAGGCATCCGTCATATAACAAGCCTCGAACAGCTCACCAAGCCTTCCGTTCAGGAGGCTCACAATACTCAGATGTTCATCAAACGGAGCCGCTTTCATCTTCTGCAAGGTGGCTGTATCCCATTCTCCACGTAGAATATCCTCAATACCGTAATCTTTCTTATATTTATAATAAAGCTCCAGATAATTCGCAAAGTCCTTTGCGATCATGCGGTGCTGGATGTATTGATACACCACATCCCGGTCTACTGTCTTGTGAAGTGATTCGTAGACCTGAATCAACTCTGACAAATCCTCCCATCCACGTGCGGTTGCAAAAAACTTTCCGTCCACAGTCGTCTCAATGCGGTAAAAATTCTCCTTTCGCAGTTCCAGATAGGAAATCACTGCCTGGTGCAGACCCTGTTTATAGGCGTATTCCTTCCACACATCGAAGTCCGCCTCAATGTCAATCTTCTTGAGCCTGTCCAGTGTTACCACATCGAACTCACGGACGGATTTGTTATACTCCGGCGGATTCCCTGCTGCCACGATGATCCATCCTTCGGGCACCTTCTGATTGCCGAACGTCTTGCCCTGTAAAAACTGCAGCATAGTTGGAGCGAGCGTTTCTGATACACAGTTGATCTCGTCAATAAAAAGAATCCCTTCCTTAATTTTCGTCTGTTCTATTTTTTCATACACAGAAGCAATGATTTCACTCATCGTATATTCTGTAACGGAAAACTCCTGGCCACCATATACCTTTTCCTTGATAAACGGCAGTCCGACCGCACTTTGTCTTGTATGATGAGTAATCGTATAGGCGACCAGCCCAATCCGGCACTCCTTGGCGATCTGCTCCATAATCTGTGTCTTTCCGATTCCAGGAGGTCCCATCAATAAAATCGGCCTCTGGCGGATGGACGGAATCCTGTATTCCCCAAACTCGTCTTTTGCAAGATATGCTTCAATCGAGTCTCTAATTTCTTGTTTCGCTCTTTTAATATCCATGCTCTTATTCCTCCCTGAAATATTCTGATCTATAACTAAATCATTCTTCTGATAAATCGTTTTCTTCTAACATAAGCTTAACTGCCCACGCGGGCACATCCACATCCCGGTAATCCTCCTGCATGAACACAAAGGCCGTCTTATAAGAAGGCATACGGTTGGGATAGATTCCATATCCATCCGTAAAATAGATCAGGCCCTGCAGATTTTCGAATTCCCCTTTTTCCAGCAATTCATCCACATAGGCAAATGCAGGCCTGAAATCTGTTCCCCCTTCTCCATACAGAGTAAGCTGTGACATATATTTTTCCAAATCCTGAATACTTGTAATGCGCTGGTCTGACTGCACTTTTTCATCGCACTGAATAATATGGATATTTACCTTTTTAAAGAAACTATTCTCTTCACTTAATACGGAATATGTTTCCTCCAAGAATTTGTGCACCAATTCTCCTGAACATGACATAGACGTGTCTATCACCACAGCAAATTCCGAAATCTTCTTTACCTCCCTTGTCTCCTGTGGCTCAATCAGAGGCATATTTCCATACAGACGCAGCCCATAACTGTAAAATGAATAATCAAATGTGTCGGGATCCACGGATATCTCCTCACGGTAAACAGAAAATTTCCGCAAAAACTCCCGGTAATCGTAACGTTCTTTATTTTCTATTTTTATCTGATCAAGCAAATCCCCCGACTTTTCTGATGCTTCCTTAGAAAATGTCTCCAGATCCGTCTCCATTCGTTCATTGATTTCCTGCCATTTCTGATTCATATCAGGATCGGGCTGTCTGTCAGGCTGTTGATTCTCCCAATATTTATGGTCATCCACATAAAACTCTGCCTCCAGGCGTTCCAGTTCTTTTTCCGGCAGCTCCCATTCTTTCAGGACCGCATAAATTCGTTCTGCATTTAATACCTTCTTATCCTGTTCCAGTTTGCGGTACGTCTCCCGCCTGAGCAAACTTTTCGAAAATCGGACAGAGCGGTGGAAATTGCTGTCTGTCATATGTTCCACTGCAATATCACAGCTTAAATTCCAGTAACGCTCATCCATTCCCCGCTTCACCATATGCCGGAAAATGCAGTGAAAAACCATATGGAGGTATCCGCGGTTGACCAAAATCCGATTCTGTCTGTATAATCCGCCCAAGTACTGCGGATGATAATAGATTGCGCTGCCATCCGTCCCGAACGGATTCACTGACGTGTCCATCTGATAGACAAAGCTGCTCAGAGCCACATCCAGAAAGCGCATTCCCAGATATAGCTCATCCCTTGCTGCACACAAAATCTGCTTCCCAAGAGCCTCTAAGCGAACGGCTGCCTCTCTGATATCCTGATTCTCCAAATCTATCATAGCTTATGGCACCTCCTTCCTGTCCATAAAAATCTTTCTTTTATAATACAAAGCTTTTCTTTTTCTGTGGAAAACTTTTTTGTTTCTCATTCATAAGGTAACTCAATATCTCCGCTTTTCCCTGACGCGAAGCAAGATCTAATGCCAGCTCCAGCATTTCTTGACTCCACAGCTCTTCCTCTGAGATCAGTCGGATATGGAGCAGATTCTCCTGTTCAATCAGATATTTTATAATTTCTTCATACCGATTCTTGATGAGATTTTGATAGACCTGTCTGTCATTGTCTGCCAATCGATAGGGATGTCCCAATCTGCCAAAAGCAATATCTGCCAACACTTCTGCCCGGTCCCATGCTGCCGCTACAGAAAACAAGCTGTCATACTTCCGGTAATCCATTTCTTTATTATAGAAGCACTGTCTGTAATTATTCCCTGATCCATGATGCTGCGTAAATAAGATACGGGCAGGTGTATTCTCTACTGCTTCCTCATAATGTTCTGGAAAAACAAGAACTGCCGATTTCTTTTCTCGCTCATAACAGAAGGTCACGTCCATACGCTGCCACAAATCCCCAAGGATCTCCTTGACACAAGACTTTTCCCCGGCTTCCATACGCACCTTCAATGCCCTAAGTCCGCTGCACCCGGTAAAGGCACCGCTTCCTATCTGCATCAAAGAATCAGAAAATTCCAGTCTGTTCAGCCGTTTACATCCATAAAATATATAGTTTCCAATTTCTTTTACTGTAGAAGGAAACATAATTTCTTCCACTGCCTGTCCCACTAACAGATGTTCTTCTCCTGAAAACAATACATGCCCTTCTGTCTCATAAGTCAGCACATCCTCTTGTTCCTTCTCTTTATGTTCTGAAAATGCATAAGGTGCCGCTTTTGTGACTGGCATTCCGGCGATGCACTCTGGAATGATGACCTTCGGATCATTTCCATAGCAGCGGATAATCTCTATTTCATTGTTTTTCACCTGATAATCTATCTTCATAAGCCTGTGCCCTCTTTTTTAAACTCATCTTCCCATTATAAGAGTACTGTACTATTTTTTCAAGAAGTCCCTGGATTTTCCGTGTTCCGATACATCAGGGATAATTCTTGCATAAGCAGCTCGTATAGTGTAGTATAAAATCAGT
>NZ_JABACJ020000047.1 GCF_012524165.2 Faecalicatena faecalis | reverse complement strand
AGTAACTTCTTTTTTAATGTTCTTTCAGTCTTAGATACATTTGTTGTCTCCACGGTTCTACTAGGCATCGATGATCCTCCATGTAAGTAACACCAAATAATTGTTATTATTGGTCTGGAATAAATCTTCTTAATTTAATCACATTTCCTTTTAAAGCTTAAAATTATCTGGTTTTTAGTAATTCAGCTATATGTATTCAAAAAAATATAAACTTTATCTCTCATATATATCTTTCTCCCACTGTACGAATGTAATGGTGTCAATCTTAAATATCAGAAAATGCTTTTAAAATTCAGAATTTTTCACATTATATATATAATTTTTAATACTGGTATTAACTCTTTTTATTCCTAAAATTGTTAATAGTTTCTAAATAAATACAGTTCTATTCTTACTGAATTGCTTTTGCAAGTTTTACTACGTAGTTAATAATACGAAGTAAAAGTAATGTTGATCTATTGGCTTCTAATTAAAGTCAATTTTTGGGGGAATGAATTACTGAGAGATGTTTGGGATTTCCTCAGATTGGGGTATGACAAAAAGATAATAGAATAGTTTAAATAAGTTGAAAGTAGTTCACTTGTAGGAATCTATTTAATTAGTAAAAATCATTTGTTTATATTGGATTGAGAGGTTGTCTTTAAAGTCTCCAATTTAAGAAGAACAGTACAATAGTTATAATCTGATATACATACCGATCTTTCTGTAAAATCTCAAAAATATACCTCTCATTAACACATTGGTACCCAAGGGAATCTATAGCAGATTTAAGAAAGGTATGAAACTCTGCTTGCATCAAAAAAATCATAATATTCAAGTTAGAAAAAAGCATAATTCATTTTGGGGATACTTGGAACAGCATTTTCTTTGATATGCACTTATGATATCTTTCGAATATATTTCTATATATATCGAATATTTACGTATAATATATATTTGTAGAAAATAACTAAGAAATATGAGATAATAAAGCTGTTCCTTTTCAATCCTGATAGGTAATCAATATGAGACATCCTCTCCCCCATATACGTTCTCCAGGTTTTCTCTCTCCTTTTTATATCCCATGTAAACTTTTACGAAAGAGAGAGGTGTTCGCCATGAAATACAATCAAAGACAGCAGTTGGCACTCGCCCAGGAGTTTATAGAAGTTCTTTCTATAGAACGTAATTTAGGAGAGAAAACTTTATATGCCTATAAAAATGATGTTGACAACATGATTAGCTGGATGGAACTGCGCCATCAAAATGATTTAAATGCTGAAGCAGTGATGCTGTATTTCCTATATCTCCAAAATGAAATTGAGTTGTCCTGCCGCAGTATCCGTCGTAAATATGTTTCCATCAGACAGTACTGCGATTTTTTAAATAAAACCTTGAATATGAACGAGGTTTTCTTTAAGTTTTCATCCAGAAAATTTCAAATCCCAAAAAATCTTCCAAAAACGTTATCTAAAACAGAAATACAAAGCCTGATTTCATCCGTATCGGCAGAATTTCAAACAGTTTCTTCTGACTATCACCGTCGTTTATGTATTCGGAATATGTGTATCATAGAACTATTGTTTTGTCTAGGGCTTAGGATCGGGGAAGTTGCTGCTCTGGATATAGAAGATTATAATAGGGAAGATTGTTCGATTCTAATACGTGGAAAAGGCAAAAAAGAACGTATGCTTTTTATTTCTTCTCCCGTTGTCTGTCAAAAACTGAATCATTGGCTTTTAACAAGGCTGGAGCTGGAACCAGAAAATTCTGCGATGTTTGTAAATAAATCTGGAGGGCGTCTGAGCATTTTCAGCATTGAAAATATATTTTATAAATATAGAGATTTATCCAAGATAAACCCGCATTCAACTCCACATTTTCTACGTCATAGTTTTGCAACACAACTTCTAAATAATGGAGCAAATATCAGGGATGTTCAGGAATTGATGGGACACAATAGTATTGTGACGACACAAATCTATACGGAAGTCTCTTTAAATAGGAAGAAAGAGGTTCTCATGAAGTATAATGGGAGAAATTTTATAAACGTTGTCTAAGAAATTAGCCTGTTGATAAAACCTTACTTATATCAAATATCATTTATAATAAATGAAATTACTAAAGTATGCTTCACTAAGATATACTTTAGTAATTTCAAAAAAATTGCTAAAAGGATGATTATGATAATAGGGTTTTATATTATAATGAAAGAATCCTAATTGCATCTGTTAAATATCTTTTAATTTATCGCGTATCACCTCAACTTTACAGAGATGTTCTTTTTTTACTCTGTCATATCCAATCCCAACAGCAAGTATACGACCAGTATATTGCGGGACTTCACCCAATTTACCATTCAGACGCATGATATACTGACGATTTTTGATTTGAAGAATTGCCTCTTCTGGTGTATGATCTACTTTTAATTCTATAATCATACAATCTGCTGATTTATCAAACTTAGGATAAAAAATGAAATCAACATACCCTCTCCCTGCTTTATCTTCACGTTGAATATCATAAGTTTCCCGGGCGGCCAGGTAAACCAGGTTCACAACTGCAGACAGTTCGGCTTCACTGTTATAGGATAACAAAGGTGTCTCTGTATCATGTGCATAAGTTAAAATTTCTGCCATCGTATCTGTATCACCATTTATTGTAGCGAGAAGCATTCGTTCGGATTCTCTGGCAAATCGGTTAATGTAACCTAAAGAAGGTTCCTTTTGGAGCATATCCGAAAACTTATCCATAAGTTCTTTATTAGGAATAGATACAGTTCCATTCTCGTAACTTAAAAATCCATATACAACCATGGCTGAAAAAATCTCATCCTTGGTGCGTAGATCTGTTGATGTAGCAGCATATTCCTGGATTTTCGAAGAAACGTTTTCCCCGGCTACCATGAGGGCTAAATCATCGCGTACATCCGCTATATTTTTTTGTATATAATAAAAAATCTCATCATATGGGCCGGAGCTGGTCCAATAACTGGAAAGGTTATTATTACTCAAAGCAGCAACGACAGACCTAGGATTGTATACACGTTCTCCAGAAGCGGTGTGATATCCATTATACCATTGTTTTAGTCCCTGCCGGCTTACAGTTGGTTTTTCCGTAAGTTCAATATAACGCTGATATAGTTGATCGACCTCGGACTCTGTGAAACCAAAATAGTCACTATATCGTTCCTGAACAGCCATACTGTATTCCATAAACATATTCAGTTCAGATCCACTTGAGTATTTGGCAATTGGCAGAATTCCTGTCATATAAACCAATGAAACGTATGCCTGATCCTTCAACAAACCTTTCAGAAAAAGCAGGAAGGATTTTTTATCTTTTTCCTGTACAAATGGCATGTGGAAAATCGCATCCCACTCATCCAGAACGAATAAGAAGCGCTCTTGGGTTTCCTGATGAATTCGCTGCAAATCCTCCGAAACAGTACTATTTTCCCGAAATCTACAAGCAGGATAAGCAGTATGTAAATCATCTTTCAGCAGCTCCTTAATATGTGTAATGTAAGAACGATAATTATCACACTCATCATCGCACCTGCTAAAATCGATATAAATGACATTATATTTATTTAAATGCTTATGATACCCAACTGTCTCTGAAATTTTCAAAGAGTCAAATATGTCGTTTGATTCAATGCTTTTTGCAAAAAATGAGCCAATCATATTAGCCATTACCGTTTTTCCGAATCTCCTAGGCCTGGTAATGCAAATATAATTTTTCCCCTGTTCAACCAAAGGGAATAATTCCTGTAACATCAAAGACTTATCTACAAAATACGGTCTTACTGTTTCACTTTTATATAGTGAATAAATATCTGGGTTATTAAGATAGAGTCCCATATTCCTATCATCCTTTCCATTCAATGTATTTAGTATAACAGATTTCCCACTAATTTATATAGTTATATACATAATTAGCCGCTTTATCCAATGAAATTAATTTTCTAGCAATACTCCTGAAATATCTCGAATAACATTGACTTTGCACGATGTCTACCCTCTGTAGTCAGTTTGATGATTTTTATCTTTATGATGTATTAACCAATTTAAATCATAAGGTTTTGCAAAAGCCTCAGGCTGGATATCGCCATGGTTATATTATATCCCAATTTTTATAAAAATATCAAATAAAAAGGAATCCATGCCAACTTTTAATGTTTTTGAAGGAAAAATAGGATTGAAAAACAAATGATTTTAAATTCGCAAAGTTAAAAATTTGATAAACAATCAGAAGTGATATTGAAGATTTTGGGATTGTATATTCAATATGCGATTTTAAGAAAACATTTAAAAATATGTAACAATTCTTTGATTGATATACGTACTAATAAGGGGGAGGGCTGTGAAGACTTAGATTCTCAGAAAGTAAATTGTAAGATTATAAGTTATAAATTTAAAATAAGAACTAAAAAATCTGATATAACAGCAAAAATGAGAAGCAATATAAAGATTTATTCCAGACCAATAATAACAATTATTTGGTGTTACTTACATGGAGGATCATGGATATTTAAGTGATAAGAAAAATAGATTTTTACACTAAATATCTTGTGGCCTAAGTAATAAATATGGAGAGATTAACACATGGTACATAAAGGGAAGAAAAAACGGCTCCTCATATATGCCCATTACTATGTGCCGGATACGGCGTCAACTGGTCAAATTCTCAGGGAACTTGCTGAAGGAATGTTGGATACTTTCAACATAACGGTGATTTGTACAGTTCCAAGCTATCTTGGCACTATTCAAGCTAAATACAAAACTCAAAAGTATTACTACGAAAACATTAATGGTGTAGATGTTCTTCGTATTCGAGTACCTGAATTTAACAAAACCAATAAAATAAGCCGTATAAAAAATATTCTAAGCTACTTCTTTGGTGCCATGACCGCAACCTTTAAAGTGGGCGATCAAGATTATGTATTTTCTATATCTCAGCCCCCCATACTCGGAGGGATGCTTGGGGTCTGGGGGAAGTGGACAAAGCATGCCAAGTATATATACAACATCCAGGATTTTAATCCTGAACAGACCATAGCTGTCAAATACAGCAAACTCAAATTAGCATTGAAGATTATGATGATGCTGGACAAATTTAGCTGTAAACAAAGTGATTTGGTAATCACAGTAGGAAGAGATCTAAGTGAGACACTCAACAGACGCTTTAAGAAAAACCCTCCAAAATCTGTCTTGATTAATAATTGGATCGATGAGACAAAAATTTTTCCTCTTTCTGCTGGTAATGATAAGGTTATTGCATTTAAGAAAAAATATGGGCTGGAAAATAAGTTCGTTATTATGTATTCCGGAAATATTGGCTTGTACTATGACTTAGAAAATTTGATGAAAGTTATAGAGAAATTCAAACCAGGAACAAAAACTGTAAATGCTAAAGAAGTAATTTTTGCTTTTGTTGGTAATGGTTCTGTTCTAGATCGATTAATTCTCTATACAAGAGAACATAGTATGGACAACGTAGTGTTTATACCTTACCAGAATAAAGATGATTTAATATATAGCCTTAACGCCGGAGACGTTCACTGGTGTGTAAATGCTAAGGGAATCAAAGGGGTAAGTTGTCCTAGCAAGTATTATGGAGTAGCAGCTGTTGCAAAACCGGTGCTTGGTGTACTGGAACAGGGGACCGAGATTCGCTGTCTGATTGAGGAAACGGAAAGTGGACTTTGTTGTGAACCAGGAGATTATAATCTTGTAGAAAAACATATTCGTTGGTTCCTGAATAATGCCGGTAGTAGTAAAGTTGTTGAAATGGGGCAACGCGGTCACGAAAATTTGATACGGAATTTGACAAGGGAAGCTTCCGTAAAGAAATATGTTGATGAAATATTAAAGCTTTAGTGTAGGGGATATTACATGAATAGTAACTGGTTCAAGCTAGTAATGAAAGCAACAAAAGTTGATTATGGAAAAAAACTATTATTAAAAGGTATTCCTATTATCTTCAATAAAAGAGGGGCAATACTTAAAATTGGTAGAAATGTAACTATTCGGAGCAGCTTTCTGAGTAATCTAGTTGGTCTTTACAGCCGAACAATTATTGTGACAAGATCTCTTGGGGCTGAGATTTCAATTGGAGATAATGTGGGAATAAGCGGTGCAACAATTTATGCCAGAAAGGGTATTTATATAGGAGAAAACACCTGTATAGGCGGGAATAGTAAGATACTGGATAATGATTTTCATCCAATTGATGCTGAGAATCGGTTGCGATTGCTACAAGATGTTCATGGCGGTGATAGCAATCTTGTGCCGTGCAAGGAAATATATATTGGAAGAAACTGTTTTATAGGTTGCAATGCCATTATCTTAAAAGGAACTATCCTTGGGGATGGCTGTGTTGTAGGAGCAGGTGCTGTGGTTAGTGGGATATTTGAAGATAAGTGTGTGATTGCTGGGAATCCAGCAAGAATTATTAAGAAATTATGAGGTAAGACCGTGAGACAACTTTTATGGATTGGCTGCTTGGAGAGTGAAATTGAATTTAAAAATAAGGCCAAAAAGGGCTATGATCTCGCTTCTGCACAAGTGTCACAAAAAAATCTGATATCGGGCCTAGAGGAAGTAACCGGCCTTTTGTTTGATTCAATAAATGGTAGTGTTCTTCCACCATATCCCATATATGAAGATAGAGAGATACTTCCAGTAGAGTGGGAACACCAATGTGGTTGCCGTGATATTAGTGTTGGGTATAGGAATGACAAATATGTAAACCGCTTATATTGTAAGAATGCAATGCTCCGAGAAGCTAGAAAATGGGTTGAAAGCAGATATAAACATGGTGAATTAATTATACTTGTTTATTCCATGCGTTCAGCGTCAATGGCGACAGCTTGCTGGATTAAAAGAAAGATTAAAGATGCCAAAATATACTTAATTGTTACAGATCTTCCTCAATTTATGGATTTAGGAGAAAGTAAGCTGAAAGCTGCTTTAAAGCGTATTGATTGGATAAGTATCAAAAAAATGCAAGAACAATTTGATGGCTTTATCTTATATGCAAAAAAAATGGCAGAGTTTCTGAAAATACCAGATGGTAAATGGATGTTAATGGAGGGCAGTTACAACGATGTAGAAGAAGATATGGTACCTCTTAAGAATAATATGGAGAAGAATATCATCATCATGTATTCAGGTAAACTTGATATAGATTATGGAATCTGTCTACTATTGGATGCTTTTATGCAGATAAAAGAAAAAAATGTAGAACTATGGATTACTGGCGGAGGCAACGCGGAATCTTTTATTAAGAAGTGTATGGATTCCGATCAGAGAATTAAGTATTTTGGTTTTCTACCATCTAGACAGAAAGTACTTAATATGCAAAAAAAAGCAACATTACTCATTAATATGCGATTACCATCAGAGCCGGCTTCTTCATATTGTTTTCCTTCAAAATTGTTTGAATATATGGTAACAGGGGTTCCGGTTCTAAGCTTTAAGCTAGATGGAATACCTGAAGAGTATTATAACTATCTGGTAACAATAGAAAAGGAAACCATAGATTCTGTTAAAGAAACCATAGAATCAGTAATACATGAATCAACCGACGTGATAAGAAATAGAGGACGAGCAGCGAGGGAATACATACTGAAACATAAAAATAGTGTAAAACAATGTGAAAGTATCTGGAACTGGATAATGGAGGAAAATAAGGCAAAGGACTAAAATCTGTTAAAAGAACTTGTTCATTTGTAGAAAAGGGTGAGAAAGGATGAAAATAAAAATTAAGCCTGTAAAGATACTGGAATATTTTGCAGTTCTCTTAATGATTATATTATCGGGATGTGTATTTTTTACACAGGTCTATAGATTTGAGACTACCATAGTGTTTGTTTTCATAACTCTACTATTATTATGGCAAAAACACCAAGGGGTTTCACAGAGAAATATTATTAATATCTTTGTAGCTGGTATATTCCTATTTTTAAATTTATTTGGAAATATGGATTCATTAAGTTCTGCCAATTACAAAGACTATATAATTCTGTTCATAGAAATCATATGTGTAATATGTGTTTTAAGTGTAATTTCGCCTGATGAATTCCAAAAAAAATATGTTGTTATTATGACAGGCATAGCCTTAATCAGTCTGTGTTGTTTTTATATTCAGATTACTGATACAGATTTTGTTAAGCAAATTGCTGATATAAAAATCCTTCCAGGATATACAATTAGCTGGTTTCATACCTGGGGCTGGGGATATATCTTTGGAAGAAATGCTGGTCCTTTCTGGGAGCCAGGCGCTTTTCAAGGATATATAATTCTGGCCATTTTGTTTATTTTTAATAAGAGGAAATTGAAAGGTAATTATCCAGTTTTAGCTATACTAGCCTTCACAGTACTAACAACAATGTCAACTGCGGGATATATCCTTCTTGGAATAATGTTTGCTTATTTTGTTGTGCTTTATTCTCAAGAATCGAATAAAAAATCGAAGGATCTTATTTTCACTATAATCAAGATTGTATTGTTGCTGGCAATTGCAGTAGTAGCAATTCAATATATCTTAACATCAAATACTGTTACGAATAAGTTTATGTCTTCAAATGAATCATACGCACGACGACTTCTTGATATTGTGTCTAGTTGGGATATTGTGGTAAAAAGGCCCCTTTTTGGATATGGAATAATGAGTGTAAAGCTAGTATCTGTTTGGAATTCATTTGGAATGACAGGAAATTCATCCGGTATATTTGCAGCGTTGCAGTTTTTTGGAGTATTTTTTGGTACTGTCCTAATAATTAAAATGTTTTGGGGAGCAGTAAGAACATACCAAAATCTTAATAGGGTAATCATAATTGCAATATTTTTTCTTTTATTTATGACTGAAAGTTTAATAACATATCCGATTTACATGGGATTTATGTACTTTACAAATAGAAATACTGAGGAGAGAGTGTGCGTATGAAAATATTATGGATCTGTAATGTTCCAATTCCTTTGATAGCAAAACACATTGGGATAAATACTCCTAACATCTGTGGTTGGTTAACTGGATTTGCAAACGAGATTAATCATGATGATAGTATTGAATTAACCATAAGCTTTCCACTTCTTGGGACGAAAGAAATAACTAAAGGGAAAATTGAAAGAATCGCATTTTATTCATTCTCACAGCCTAAATTACTTGGCTTTCTTCCTGTAGAGGATCAGATTCATGAATCGAATTTGATGAGGAAGCATATAAAAATAATTTTAGAATCTGTGAAACCAGATATTCTACACATTTTTGGTACAGAATACCCACATGCAAAAGTAGCTGCTGAGCTTTTTGATCAACCTAATAAAACAGTAGTACATATTCAAGGGTTGACATCTTATTACTGGATGCATTTCAATTCTGGGATTCCTTACAATCAATTGAAGCGTTTTCAACTGAGTAATATTGCAAGAGGTAATCTGATAAAACAAGCTGAGAAAATGAGAAAAAGAGGATTGTTTGAAACAGAGATATTAACTCAAGTGGACCATGTTATTGGAAGAACTGATTGGGATGAAGCTTGTTGTACACAGACCAATCCATCAGTAAAGTATCATTTTTGCAATGAATCTCTCCGCGATTCATTTTATTATGGGAGTTGGACAATAGAAGGTTGTGAACGATATAGCATTTTTATGAGTCAAGCGGCAACACCAATTAAGGGTTTACACTTTATGCTGAGAGCTCTTCCTGAAATAGTAAAAGTATATCCAGAAACACATCTCTATATTGCTGGTAACAATATTGTTAATAGGAACTCTTTATATTCCAAGGTTAAATTTTCTGTATTCGCAGCGTATATAAGAGACTTGATCCAGAAGAACAATCTCGAAAACCATGTAACTTTCACAGGGGCATTGAATGAGGAGCAAATGAAGGAACATTTCCTTCAAAGTAATGTTTTTGTCTCGCCTTCTTCTATTGAAAATTCTCCAAATTCATTAGGGGAGGCAATGCTTCTTGGAATACCTTGCATTTCTTCTGATGTAGGAGGTGTGAAAAACCTTATAGAACATGGCAAAGAAGGATATGTATATCAAGGAGATGCTCCATATATGCTGGCATATTATGTAAAAAAAATTTTTGCAGATAGTGACACTGCATATGCAATGGGTAGAGCAGCTCAGAAGCATGCTCGAAAAACACATGATAGAAAAGCCAATCTGAAGCGTCTACTTGAAATATATAAAGAGATATCTAATGTTTCAAATTATGAAGAAACAATTATGCAATAAACTAATGATTTTGGACTGTATATACTAAGGGAGACATAACTTCAGATAAAAAGAGTCCGGTACTTCTTTAACTCTGACCAAGGGTGTATTTAAGTAATAGAAATGAAATGTTTTATAAAGAAGGAATAGAGGTTGAAGATGATTACAATTGTTGATTTTATTGGACACAGTGATAAAAATGGAAAGCCAATGGGACATCCGGTAAAAGTCATAAACGAAATTGTTGACTTACTATTACCCCTTGAGAATATTGCTGTTGCAGCTCCTAGCAACCATTTGAATGAGATTAAGAACAAAGATAAAATACAGACAAATGAACTTTCGAATTATATTTATACTTTTTCTAATAATAAAAAGAAAAACTTAAAGAAAAAGTGGCAGAATCTTCATACTATTTTTAGTACTTCAAAAGGAGTCTTATGGTTTATTAATGTTGATTTCTCACTGTTTTTATATCTGTTTCTTTTTGGTTCAAATAAAAATAAAGTCTGGATTAATCTTTACTATAATCCATTGCGGGGAAGTAGCGGGTGGCGTGAGAAGATAGTTCGAATGGTTCTTAGAAAGTTGGATTTGGTAATAGTTACAAATAAAAATTTCTTGAAAACTATTCCTGGAAATACCATATTTATTCCTGATTATTATTATAAAGAAGAGTTGTATTCAAAGTATCAAACAAGTGAAAAGAAACAACAAATGGTCTGTCTGGGAACAATGGGGAACACAAAACAGATTGAAGAACTAATTGAATGTGCATCCACTTTATCTTTTCAGGTTCTTATTATAGGAAATTTTTCTCAAGACATGGAACGGTTTAAGAGACTAGAGACCATGGCAAATACAAAACCTAATATTATCTTAAAAAATAAGTATGTAGGAAATGATGAATATTATAAATTGATTGCTGAATCTAGATATGTCATATTGCCATATGACATGAAATTATATAATGAGCGGACAAGCGGAATTTTACTTGAAACCGTATTTTTGGACAGTATACCAGTGGCACCCCAAAAATTGTTGGCTTATAACTCTATAGTTGGAATTGGGTATGAAAAGTTAACAGATATACATGACATACTTATTGAGGCTAATGAAGCAAACATAGTGTATGAAAATACTAGAATTAGAAATACGGTGTTTTCAAAGGAAGCGATACAAGGCATTATTTGTAAGTACCTACAGTCAAAGAAGGATATAATATGGTAGATAAAGGTAGCAGTAAAGTATTAAAGGCAGGAATAGGGTATACTATTGGGAATTACCTGATTAAAGGACTTGGTTTCTTTACTATTCCTATTTTTGCCAGACTAATGACAACTGAAGACTACGGCATTTACAATACATATGCTGCTTATGACGGTATTTTTTTTGTGATTATAGGACTGGCTTTACATTCAAGTTTTAAGAACGCAAAGTATAAGTATAAGAATGATTTGGAAAAGTATATCTCTTCGTGTGTAGGTCTTTCTATAGTTAACCTGGGGTTATGGCTAATTATCGGTAATATCTTTTATTTTGCATATTCTGGGACAATTGAGTTTAGTAGGTTTATTATAAATATCCTTATACTCAATAGTTATGCCAATGCAATTATCCTGTACTTCAATGTGTATGTAGGATTGGATTACCATTATAAATTGTTTGATTATTCCGGGCGATTAGCCCATGCGCTGAAGCGCGTTCAGCGCATGGGTATCGCCGTTTAGCAAAGGCTGGTCGCAGTTCAGCCCAGGTCATCAAGCATGTGATAGA
>NZ_JABACJ020000046.1 GCF_012524165.2 Faecalicatena faecalis | reverse complement strand
GCTGATCTGCGATCGGCATGTGCCGAAACGCGGATTGTATCAAATGAGCTGATGCGCGGTCTAACTGCGCTAAACTGCGGCCTAGGTGGGCCGCAGGCCCGGAATAATCATTTCTCGAGGAATTCCTAGATTTTATCACGCAAGATACTGCCAGAACATACCCCACCTATTTTCTCTTTTTCTTTGATTTCTCTGGTCTATCTCTTTCCATTTCTCAGCAGCTCTCCGATATTTTTACAGTTCTTGATTAGATCAAGGTCACCAAGCATTTGTATTCCGTCCATAAAGCCCTGGCAATAGGATCTCTGACACTCTATACAATGGGTATGCTCTATAAGCTCCATATATTTTTCAAGATACGCCTTATCTGTCTGCTCAAGTTCTGACAGATACCTATTGAATTTCTGGTCTGCCTCTCTTTGAAGCAAGACAGCCTGCTGTATTTCTTTGGAATCCACTATGTATTCCCGCTCTATCTTTTCCCTCTCAATCGTCTCCCTCTCTGTCTTCCCTCTTTCAATAATATTTTTCCCTTTCATAGTGTATCTCCTCTCCTTAAGGTTCCTCCCCGTTGTAGAATCGCTGCTCACCATCTCCAGAAATGCCGATGCTGCTTTATAAATCTCGCTCATAGTTGTTTCCACCTTTCTCTTACCGTAAGTATCTGCAGACAGGTCTGGATTCTTCATTCAGAAAATCTTTTCGATACTTCATCTTTAGAAGTATATTAACAATTTTATTCCGTAAAATCAATAATAAATACTTCATCTTTAGAAAGTCTAAGGGGATTTCAATGAAAATTTACTGGAACAAAGAAACAAACTCAAAAAATATCATAGGAAAACGTGTAAAGGAATTGCGGACAGAACATCACCTCTCACAAAAGGCCCTGGCTGAACAGCTTCAGCTTTGCGGATACGATTTTAACGATCTCACGGTTTTGAGAATCGAACAAGGCACACGGTTCGTGCCCGATTATGAAGTTGTTGCAATCGCAGATTTTTTCAAAGTGTCTTTAGAATATCTAATGGGGAGGACGGACAAAAGATAAATAGTCAAAAATCGACTTTTTTATAATAGACTTTTTCTTGTGATTCTTCTAATAGAACTGATTTATCTCGAAAGGTGCCTTTTTACAGGGTATCTTTTTTTCATATAAAAAATAGACCTCCAAACTGGGGAGTTTTAACTTGACTCCGTTTGGAGGATTTTTGCATTTTGAGGCAGAACTATTCAATAGCGCAATTCACAATGTGGAGATAATTATAGGGAGGGGAATTGAATGTGGTAGAGGGGCTTATGACAGATATGAAATTAACTTCAAGTGATATCAGCAAATCATAAGCCACATACAGAAACGAACTTATATTTCAAAAAATGGCTTACGCGCAAGCAACATCGTGAAGGTATACACAACAGAAGTGATGGTAGAAATTTCAATCCACACTTACGCGCAAGCGACATCGGCCTGCCGGAAGAAAGGGGCCGGGTGGCATCTATTTCAATCCACACTTACGCGCAAGCGACATCGTCAAAGATAAATTTATCTACTCCGCCATGCTTATTTCAATCCACACTTACGCGCAAGCGACATCACAACGGAAGATCGGCGAGAAAGAAGTTTAAAGCAATTTCAATCCACACTTACGCGCAAGCGACATCGTACAACCTATCAGCATCTGGCGCAGATCAATGATTTCAATCCACACTTACGCGCAAGCGACATCCGCCATCTGTGTACTTCACCTCTGGATCACGGGTATTTCAATCCACACTTACGCGCAAGCGACATCGGTGGGTATAGCAATCTACGTATTAAAAGTTTAATTTCAATCCACACTTACGCGCAAGCGACATCTATGACAAACATTTAGATGGTAAGGTGTTAGCAATTTCAATCCACACTTACGCGCAAGCGACATCAATTATGCAGGAGAGGACCACCTGATAGATGAGATTTCAATCCACACTTACGCGCAAGCGACATCTACATTCGAATCAAGAAGCGTGCTGACCTTTGCATTTCAATCCACACTTACGCGCAAGCGACATCCTCCTCGGGAGCCAGGAAGGAGAAAAGAAGATTATTTCAATCCACACTTACGCGCAAGCGACATCTAAATACGGTAAAGGCGTGCCAGTATATGCAGAAATTTCAATCCACACTTACGCGCAAGCGACATCCCATCCGCTTTACATTTATCGACTAATTCAGTAATTTCAATCCACACTTACGCGCAAGCGACATCAACTAATATTGTACTTTATTTCACCAATAAATGATTTCAATCCACACTTACGCGCAAGCGACATCCCAGTTGAACGACAGGGTAAACGGAATGACTTAATTTCAATCCACACTTACGCGCAAGCGACATCGTCTCATCTACACTTCGGATCGCACACATAATCGATTTCAATCCACACTTACGCGCAAGCGACATCCCCCACGCCTCTCCCCAATCAGCTATGATTGGGTATTTCAATCCACACTTACGCGCAAGCGACATCGGTGTCTGAGATTTTCCTTCGTGTCTATGACAAATTTCAATCCACACTTACGCGCAAGCGACATCAGTTTATAGCTGCCATACCAGATAGTATGGATCATTTCAATCCACACTTACGCGCAAGCGACATCCGTGACAAAAACACCAGATTGGGACGGCAGGACTCATTTCAATCCACACTTACGCGCAAGCGACATCAGCTTCTGGATCTCAAGTACTATATCAAATGCAGATTTCAATCCACACTTACGCGCAAGCGACATCCAACTAATGCGAGACGATTGGCTAGTTGTTAATTAGATTTCAATCCACACTTACGCGCAAGCGACATCAAAATCGTGTATGTACACCCAAAGATAACTGCAATATTTCAATCCACACTTACGCGCAAGCGACATCATGTATCCATCTGCACCACCTCCCCTCTTCTGTATTTCAATCCACACTTACGCGCAAGCGACATCAAAGACGCTGATGCAGTACCGGGCACTGGTAAGAATTTCAATCCACACTTACGCGCAAGCGACATCGGCTATGATGGTTTCCAAATTGGAGAGAAGAGCATATTTCAATCCACACTTACGCGCAAGCGACATCAGAGACCCCATCCATGGGATACTATGCAATGTTTATTTCAATCCACACTTACGCGCAAGCGACATCTGGGTGGAAGAGTTTTTATCCCATTAATAATAGATTTCAATCCACACTTACGCGCAAGCGACATCAGCAAATATTCACAATATTCCCCCGTCAATTTTGTACCATTCTTCTAAATTCTATCCCTTTTCTTCTCCAAATGCAACTTAAATTAGGATTTTCCCTTTCCAATCCGCTTCAATAAAGCTCTTTTCTTCCTTTTTTCAGGTGCGAATCTCCCGGTAAATCTCTGTTCACTTCACATTCGCACCTGATATTTTTTAGGACCTTTGTTTCTTCTTTACAAGTTTATACAATGCTTTTTTCTGATCTAACCCTTTATCTGCATCCTCCGCAACAGTAGGCAGAACCTTGGAGAAATTATGATTATAGTTATCTCCCAGAGCATCGTCCGAAGTGTCTTCTTGTTTCTTTTCCATTCTATTCAGCCTGAACCATTGATGAGAAGCTTTTGCATTAACCTTATCCCGGTTGCCTTCATCTTCGCCTAGCGGATAGCTTACATTTGATGGTCTCTTTTTCCAGTTAGACATGATTTTCAGTTCTTCTGGGATATTCTCACTCGAAAAACCGGATTCTACAAAAAATTCCTCATATCTCACTTCATTATTATCATTATCTCCAACTGTAAGGAGTTCCCATCTTCCTGTTTCTTCATCAATTTCTCTTGTGCACAGGCTTTCAACGCTAATCTGTACGCTCCCGAATCCGAGTGGTTTTCCTCTGCCTATTTTATGGGCACAGTCAGGATTTCCAAAGTCAAGTGACCATTTCAACTGCTCTAACTGTTTTTTATTAAGCTGTTCAAAATATACTCTGAACTGAAATGTTGGGTTACGGTCAGATTTCCTGCTCGGTTTCAACGGTCGTATTCTTTGCTGCATAGCACTTACTTTATTGTTTTTAAACTCATTCATTTCAACATCTTTATGCCAGTAATATTTTCTCCCTCGAATCTTAGGCTGGGTATCATCCAGATACACTCTCTTTTTTCCTTTTTTTGCTCCCTCTTTCTCTTTAACGTATTTATAGTCATAAGTCCAGTAATTCGGTTTATCCTTAGTTTCACCGGGATCATAAGGTGATTCCGTATATAACTCTGCTGTACTTGGACGCGGCTCCCCCATCTCCGGTAAAACGACAGGCTTTTCAAACAGATCAGCACTATTTTTGACCGGATGGATTAACGTGGCATCCGTTATCCTAACTTTAGAACCATATGCATAAGTTTCTGTCTTCTCAGATTTCCCCATCATTCCAAATATCAGACATGCCGGACAAAGATATTCATTACTGCAGGACTGATACTCCCCATTATTCTCCAGCAGACTTTCTATTTTCTTTTTAAATATTTCCCTTCCTATACACGTAGGTCCCTTGTAAACATGTTTAGATTTATTTTGATTTTTACTCTTGTTTGGTATATCCTGTTTCTTAATCTCCGCACTCCGCCTTGACAGCTCCCTGTCCCCCTCCACAGAAGACATACATCCGTTAAAAGCTGCTTCAAATACACTTCTCACTGCCCCTCTGATTTCACTGCCCGGAATCACCGGATCCGAGGGCGGTGATGGCATCTCGCCCGTGTACGGTTCTGCCTTTGAATAGTCTTCGTATGAGAAGAAATCATACCCCGCATATTTTTTATTTTTTGCTTTTCCTTCCTGTGCCTCCTTCACTTTCAGGAGCCTCACAGATGAACTCGTATTTGGTATAAATAGTGGTGTCAGCAGTCTCATACTACATTCAAAATAACCTGTATAATAGTTTTGTTTCTCCCTGCTGGACTCCTTTTCTTTGGAATCCTCTCTATGGCACTTTTCCGCCAAGGGGATAAAATTATAGGGATTTACAAATCTTTTTCTTACATCTTCATGTATAATATTCCTATTACTCCCCAAGCTCATCACCTGCCTTTCCATGCTCCTGATACCAGGGGCAAAAGCCCACCATTCGAATATCCGTCTGGTATACCAGTTCCTTATCTTCTATATTTGGAATACGCATAAACTTTCTCACACAGACAGCCCACTCCCGTGCTTCTTCCTTTACCGGCACCCAGATTCTAGTGCCTCTTTCAGAAGCCAGCAGGCTCCAGAGCCCAGAAGTATCTTTCACCCTGCCCCAGATTTTCTGCTGCTCATCTATGCAGTATTCGTTACTTTGCAGTACCTTCTCTTTATTAAATATGTTACTCCCTCTGTATCTTCCAATCCATCTTCCTTCATATGGAGTCAGACGTAATTCACCAGTCTCATTAAAAATGCGGAGTTCCTGGAGATACTCCCAGTCCAGCGGAACTGGTTTTTCATAGTGGTCCAGTCTGATCATAAAACTACCGTCTTCATAAATCCCAAAACCTACGGCAAAATCAAGCACCACATAAAGCCACGCTTTCTCTTTGAATTGTTTCTTTATGCGGGCTTCTACATCTTCTGCGGAATCCAGTTCAACCTTTTCATACGCTTCTACTAACTGTTCCATTTTCTCCTCCCCTGCACCATGCGGCGGCCGCCTGCATACATCCCTCTTTTTTCGGTTCTTTCATTACTTCGCCATCTAAAAGTATGTCCGCTGCTTCTTCATCTTGTCCGCAAAAAACGCCTCTTCCGATTGCCGTCTCACCACCAATCGGCAAAATACCTGACAGCAGGT
This sequence comes from Faecalicatena faecalis, assembly GCF_012524165.2. Classification (GTDB taxonomy): domain Bacteria; phylum Bacillota; class Clostridia; order Lachnospirales; family Lachnospiraceae; genus Faecalicatena_A; species Faecalicatena_A faecalis. The sequence continues at coordinate 6,962 of NZ_JABACJ020000046.1, read as the reverse complement.
CTAAAACTGCCCAGAGCAGCAATCCACAGATGATGTCATCTTCCTTCTTATCTCTTTTCCAGCGAATTCGAAGCGTACATGTCCCGCCTGCCCAGGGTGTTTCCTCAAAAAGAGCCCCCTTAACGGTCCCTCCTGTAAAACGGTCTATCGCATTTCTGGTCTGCGGCAGCCCATGTCCTCCATCTACTTTTATTTCCTCAAATACAATCCTTGAAGACCGTAATTGATCTTCCTGCTTTTCTCCGGTAACCCATGTACCGAAATATTCTTCCAGCTTCTGTTGTGCTTTTTCCCAATTTTCCAGATGTGCTATCTGCTTTACAATCCTGGCAATATGGCTGCGGAATGCCCCGGCCAGGCTGGTTCCCGGAATCACGGCCTGTTCCCCTTCATCCTTAACTGTCAGCTGCCCATAGTCGGGAAGGCTGTCCGCCTTTGTAAAGGCTGTGCTGTAGGATCTCACCAAAAGTGTATAGGGAATCCTAAGTGGAACCTCCAAAACATGTTCCAAACTTACAAGACTGTCTATACCGTCTGCCGAATCAATACTCTCTGCCTGCATAAATGCGTTTTTATCATCCCAATGCCAGTTCAGCCACTTCAGATACTCTTCTCTTTCTTCCATATGAAACTGTTTGAATCTGGCACTCTCGATATGAAGCCTTCCAAAGCCTCTGTTCGCTTTCCCTCCGATTCTGAGTTCTCCTGTGTTAAATCCCTGAATCCAGCGTTTTATCCAGCGCAGGTCCCAGTTCCAGGCATCCTGAATAGTCCCCTTCCCTGTCAGACAATCCTGACGTTGGATGAGTTCTATCCGTATCCTAAATTTTGCATCTCTTTCAATCATCTGTATTTCATATTTGGATTTGTGCACTGACGTCTTGTTCTCTCCCAGCTTAACACCATCACGTATTCCCGCTACTCCGTCTTTTAAAACCGTATCATAACAGAAAAGCCTGCTCTGCCTGTCACTGCTGCTCCCAGGCTTCCCTCCTCTGGGAGCGCCAAAAAGCTGGTATAAGTCCTCTTTTGGAACAAATTCCCTGCTGTAGGCGAGCAGGGCGCCTGCCAATGAGCTTCCCGGAATCATCGGCTGTCCTGTCTCATCTAAAATCACATCCGCATCGGTTCTCTCCTGTTCCCCGGAACTGATTGACAGTGGAGATGCAAGATGCCCTTTCAATTCGACACACAGCCGCCCGCATATCTTATTACATTTACCTGTATCACGATTCATCCCTGCCCCTCGCTTTCCACTTCGCATTTTCCAAGTAGCGCTTCGTAAAATCATATGATTTATTCTTACAATGCCCTATTATCTTCAGGATTCTTTTTTTCTTTTCTTCATCATGTATGTTTCCCACTTCATTTACAATCTTTTGGTAGAAGTCCTTGTCTTTTTCATAGCTCCTCAATAACCTGGACAACATGGAAATAGCGGAAGATGGTGGGAGCTCATCCTTACCGATTATATCCACCCTATCAAGAATTGCCTTTCTATCTTCCAGCCGTTTTGACTGGTTAGAAAGGATGTCATGAAGGATAGCTTTATTACGCTCTTCTTCATGACTTTCCGCCCCCTGATTCTTCTCAGTATTCTCTTCTTCTGAATCCCTGACTATTTCTCCCACCTCTTTATTGTCAAACGGTCTGACTGCCACCTGCCCATATCCTCTGCCTGTTAACTCTCCCCATCTAATCGATTCTATTTGGTGCTGATAGACTTCCTGGTCCGTTTCCAGAATAAAGGTACTGCCTGCCGCTATCGCCGGACAGGATACCAATGGCATCCGCCATCTGCTGTTATATCCACTGTGAGTTGTATACCCGCCCGCAGCCATTTTAAGCCCTTGTACCTTACATCCTAATATTTCTTCCAGCTGCTCTTTGAACGCTTTCTCAGCTAACGTATACTCTCCCGTCTCTCTGTCCCGGCTGACCATCGGTGTCAGCAGCCACAGCAACCATTTCTTCCCCTGGCATACTGATTCCTGCTTATTATTTTTCGGGGACACACCTGTGATTTCAAAAGTACACCTTCCATACTCAGCCGTCTTCGATCTACCCAGCTTCATCTGGTAATCATTTTCCTTCTGGCACGCTGCCAGACGCTTTAGATCTCCTGCCTTCCCCAGCCAGGTTCCCGCATATACCTGCCCCTTGGACAGCGCTGTGTATTGAAAAAATTGTCCCGTATCGACACTGGTATCCTCAGCCCGGTCATTTAAAGCATGTGCGATTCCTCGATCCAGTGGGCGGGCATGATGGAAATGAAGCTCTCTACGGGCAGATATCGTATGCAGCTCGTGATTCTTCCAATATACCTGCCCTGAAATCTCTCTTCTCCTTCGATTCTCATTTCCCTCTGCTATTTGGAACCACTTTCCTCTATTTTCTTTCTCTTCTGCAATTGCTTTCGGACAAGGCCAATAGACCTGACCATTCCTTTTCAGGAAACCATATCCGAACTGCACTCCGTCATGCAGAAATATCCTGCTGAAATTCTGATCCTTATGGGCATCTGATCCTAATGAAAACTTCCTGATATACATTCCTGCCAACGCCCCCAGCACAGGTCCCGCCGGCAGACAGTCCTCATTCCCATCCAATGCAATTGGCGAGTCCAGCTTAATCTCATAGGAAAGTTCAACTTCCTCTTCTTCTCCATAGCTTTGAAGCGCTTCTTCACTAGCTTTTGTGCAGCCGCTTATCTCTTTCCTTTCCAGCTTCTCTGTCTTTGCCGTTTCCAAAGTACACCGCACTTCTCCAAAGCCTCTGGTAATCCCCATTCCCATGTGACGAAGTCCTTTCACACAGTTTTCAAGCGCTTCTTTCTCTTTCCGGCTCAAATCTCCTTCTATATAACTGACGAATTCTATCCCTTTTGGAACCACCTGCATCGTCCTCAGAGAATGGTCCTCAGCTGTACCCGTATCCGCATCTATTGCCGTACGTGTACGCTGTCTTGTGAAAAATTCCTCTAAATATGCCTTTTCCATCTCTGGGCGCTTATGTACCTCCGATTGAAAATGTTCATAATTTTCAATAATCGAATCCTTTTTTTGAGTATCTTCTTGAGAATCCTCTTCTTGAGCATCGAACAGATACCGCGGAATCAGAGATATATGGGCATCACCAATACAGATTCCTTCTCCTGTCCGGGCACCTTTTCTCCCGAAAATACCCTCCAGCACATCCGCTCCAATCAGTCCATTGTCCCGCATCTCTTTGCCCGATTCGAGAAGACATCCCTTGATTCTCTTTGCAGGAATATAGGGAATCCCATCCTCCGTCGCTGTCATGATATTGGTTATGCCCGGTGCGTCTTCCCCCGTCGCTGTACAGAGGCTGCTCTCTAACTTTATCTTCAGAACCCATCTTTCCATCGCCTTACATCTCCTGCATTTTCCAAAATTCTTCCAACAGTTTCATTTCACATAATCCACGGATTTCTAATGCATCATATAACGGAGATTTTGTCCAATCCTCCGCCTGAGTCAGATCCTTGATATCATAACCGCGAGACTTAAATTCTTTTTGCAAAAATTCCATCTCATATTCTCCCTCAAGCATGGCCTGCGATATTTTATGGAGTCTGTTCGATGGCCAGCTTTCCATCTTTTTTACAGCCTCACATAATCTGGCCAGAGAATCCTCTTTCTTCTCATGCTCCTTCGCTTCCACAGAATACGGACGCAGCTGCCAGTCTTCATGTCTGACAGTTCCTCCTACTTCGCTCCCCTTTAAGATTCGGAAATCCAGAAAACAATTCTCGCTGCTTCCTCCCTCCCGCTTCTGATACCATTTCTTCTTTGCATCAGAACAGGATTCCTCCGCAATACAATAAGTTTCATAAAATGGAAAATGACTGTGCACAAAAGCAATGCCTGCGCATGCCGTAATCTTTTCAGCCTCCTTCTTCTGTCCTTTCATCAATTCCAGCAAGAATCCTGCGGCAAGCGGAATTGCCAGGTCAGCAGTGCATACGAACGTGAAATCATCCCCATCCATTACGATTGGACGCAGGGGCATTTGGATTTCCTCCTCACGTTTTCTGTCTGGAAGCTTTAGATATCTGAACAGCCCTTTCAGCATTTCCTGATATGTATTTTCAAAAACAGAGGAGATCTTCTTTGAATTTTCCCTCAAAATAGGGACTGCCATTTCATACTCCTTACTTTCTGCTAACACTTTCTGAACCTGCGCTCCCATCCCATTGCCATCAATATGAACTATCGCAATATAGCTGTTTCCGCCGGGATCACGGCATAAAGCATCCATATCCACCGGATAATCGTAATTGACTCCCTCTATAAGCGGATATAACTTTCCTTCTTTCTGCCCCTTAGTCTCCTGATATGCCATCCATTTTTGATATTGCATTTCTGTCATATCCATATTTTCCTCTTTGGATAGACAATACCGCCGTGTTATAGGCTGATGGTTCGCATTATCCTGCTCCACTACCGGGAATGGGGAATAAACTGGCTGTTTGATCATGCCCGCTTTCTTCTCCGCCATTTTCCTATTCAGCTTCTCAACATCTTCTGAAAAATTTTCTAAGTTAATCTTTTCCACATAGGCAGCTGCCAAATAGATGCCCTGGCAGTTTTCTGCAACCTTCCTCGCCAGATTTCGGGAAACCTGTTGGCATACTTCCATCCCCTGAAAAAGGACCAGCGCATTCCCACCACCGATATAGATAATCTCCACTATGATACTTTGATCTTTCAGAAGCAGAAGCTTATCTTCCTTTTGCCAATCGATCACATATGCATCGGTCTGTGTGACTGCCTCCCTGATGGAATCCGGGAGATATACCTCCAGAATTTTCGTTACCTGACACGATGCCCCGACATTTTCCTTCAACCTGTTCGTGGCAAAGATATATCGTTGTATCCCGCTGATATCATACTTTGCCAGAATATAATCGTTACTTCTGCTGTCCATTCGTTTCCCCTTTCTCTGGTTTTCCTAAAATTGTGCTAAAACGTTCAGCATATGCATGATGTGGAAAGAGCATTGGATTGTTCAGAATCATAAGTAGCTGATTTAACTGAAAAATCAATGAGAGAAGGACGTTTTCTTCCTCCTTGCCATCGGTTACCTGCATAACTTTTAAAGATTGTAGAATTTGTTGTCTTTGATTTCCTGATTTAAATTTCTTTATCTGTTTCCTTGTCTCAATCTCTTCTTTAATTTCCTTAACCATTTCCTCATACTCGGATTCTGTATACTCCAACGCATGATTTAGGGCGTTATTCCACTCTTCTAAGGATTTCTCTTCTCCTCTTATGTACTTACATAATTTTTTACTTGTTTCATCAACTGACAATATTATGTCAAAGTCCTTCTGCAATTTTAAAATAGAGTTTATAGGTTTTATAGCACATAGAATCATAATTGGTCTTGTTGCAGTTTGGGTAGCAGGCACTGTTCTGGGTGCTTTATTATCAACCATGTATGTTGTCATACGGGCAACCGAATCAAGAGATGTAAACAATTTTCTTATTGTTTTTCTCCAATTCTCCACATCTTTATACTCTACGCTATGGGATTTACCTTGAATCACCGCGGCCACAGCTTCGATAGGGATAAACTTAATCTCACCGTAATTAAATATATAAGGGGTATACATTTCATCAAAAATGACCAAATCAACTTCCGCAGACTTATTTCCATAAGAATCAATAATAAACACACCCTGCTCAATACAATACTTTTTAGGTACAACCATTTCAAATAGAGACTTCCAGACATTTTCTCTATAAGACCCTACTGTTGGATAATGATTATCAACATTTAATAGAATCTGATTTACAATGGAACTCTCAATTTTCCTGTAATTATCCCCAAGCATTCTTATTAATTCTTCATATGTAACCGACTCTGACATTTTTCTCCTCCCTCTATCTGTCATAAGAAATCTCATAGTGGCCAAATCCTATCGTCGCGCCTTTTCCCAGCCTTAAATATCTACCGACTTCCAGTATAGGCACAAATGTTGATAAATCTCCTTCATACAGAACCCATCCCGTTTTAGACGGAAGCTCCAGTTTTCCATTCTTTCGGTTCATAGAATAACGTTCAAAGGGGATTTCCCGCCAATATTCACTTATAGTTCTAATCTTCCCTGCCTCTTCTAATAGCCCCGCTTCATCCCATTCCAACTGAAACTCAGTGTGAGCTGTTGTTAAAAGTGATATACGCCTGATAAGAAACTGTATCAACAAATCGAATGGCAGTGTTTCAAATAATTTATCACCTGATACAATTCTAAGTGGCGTATCAAAAAACAAATTGGCATAAGAAGCATTTCGCTCTACTATCTGTAATGGTCTTGGTGAAAGGTTACAAATCCACCTTTTTCCGTCCACATAAATCATGTTACCCGTTTCTGCCTCTATCACCTGAATCAGCCGGAATGAAAGCCTTGCTGCTCCCCAGCCCTTTTGTTCCGCAGCTATAAGTGCATCCAAATATACACCGGCCTGTTCTGCTCCATTTCCGAAAAGGGTAAGGTCAAATATACACACATCTCCCTTTTTCCAATTTTCCTTTCCCCCACCATGAACATATAATGTAAAGGGATTTACGGCTCCTGCTTCTCCGCCTGTATTGCTAAAACACCGGACATAGGTACAAGCATCCTTCCTCTCACACCGATAACATCTCCTTCTTGGATATTCACAGAAAGAATCACGCAGACAATGCCCTAAGATTCCTCTTATTGTAGATCCCAGATATGCAGGCAGACCGCCTTCTTCCTGACATTCATATGTTGCACGCAATGTAATAATCTTAATAAATTCGAACATTTTCCCTCCATAATCAGATCATGACTTGTTTACATTATATACTATATTTTCCCATTATCCAACTTTTATAGATAAATTATCTGTCTAATATTTTTATTTCATTATTCATTTTTCACAAATTTGCTTTTCTATTTCGATTTATTT
>NZ_JABACJ020000045.1 GCF_012524165.2 Faecalicatena faecalis | reverse complement strand
CCGCCAGCGTTCATCCTGAGCCAGGATCAAACTCTCGTTAAAAGTGTTTGTTCCAGTTCAAGAATCGCTACTAGCTAATTCTATCCCTTTTACTGTTCTTATCATCAAGATCTCTCTTGGTGATGGGTGCATCATAAATGATGCTGTTCTTAAAAATTTTCTCTATAAGAAATTTTCAAGGGTTTGTTGTCTATTGTTTAATTATCAAGGTTCTTTTTGTCGTTTGCTGTCTCTCGCGAGTCAGCTTAGATATAATATCATGTGTATTTTTATTTGTCAACAGTTTTTTAAACTTTTTTCAAATGTTTTTTTGATACTATATTTTACGAACAAACTGATGTCTTCATTTTACATTATGGCAGAGCCTACATGCAAAAACTACTGGTTTTGCCCAGTAGTTCTGGAAAACATCAAACGGAGAAAGAGGGATTTGAACCCTCGCGCCGGTTCCCCGACCTACACCCTTAGCAGGGGCGCCTCTTCAGCCTCTTGAGTATTTCTCCTGATTCTGAATAATACCTGCCTCACGGACAGGACATTATGCAATTAAATCTGCCGAATGATTTTCATAAATAAGTCATCAACAGTGCAAAAGTTATTATACTAAACAGTTCCTTTAATGTCAACGATAAAATTGCAAGTTTTTCAATTTTTCTCAAATTTGTCGATAGTTTCCTGTATTCTGTCGTGTACAAGTGTTGCAATCTCTGTTGTTTTCATATCTTTATACTCATCATAACATAAAGGTTCAAGGAAATGCACCTGGACTGTCACTTTATTAATTGTGTTTGTATCAAACGGTTTAAATGAGTCTATCAATGCGACAGGCACAATGGGACACTTCGCTTTTGTAGCAGCTTTAAAACTTCCCCCCTTTAACTCACCGATTCTATTTCCATTTCTAGAACGAGTACCTTCTGCAAAGATGAGATAGTTTCTCCCATTTTTAACTTCATTTGATACATCAATAATTACCTGCATTGCCTGACGTACATTTTCTCGGTCCAGCATATAAGCCCTCATGCAGGCAAAGACCTGTTTTAAAAAGGGTACATTCTTTACTTCCTTTTTGGCTACTACGGAAAATGGCTTTGGACAAGCCTCCAGTATTGCAAGTACATCATACAGTCCCTGATGATTCGGGAAAAACATAAAACCGCTTTCCTTCGGAATATTCTCTACACCATGTGCTTCTATTTTTACATTACCGCCTTTATTGGCACGGAGTACAATAAATTTCAAAAGAGCATACTGCTCTTCTTCTGTGTATTTCTCCGTGTGCGAAGCATGATAACACAAGCGGCACCACATATAAGGTACCAAGATTATATTTCGAAATACCATCATTAGTATACGTTTCATTATATTTCCCTCTCAACTCTAAGTTTTACCAATAATATAAGAAATAAACATCTTTAGAAATAGAAATGTTTATTTCCTAAAAACATAAAACAGCTATCACTGCTTATCAGCAGGAGCTTGAACTCCTGCTGATATACATAAGCCTCTGCCGCCGCTTATATTTCTTTGTCTAAAATAGAAGACTTACTTTGTTGGGATTCAATTAAGCTTCCGTACAATACTCCTTGATTGCAGTCTCGTATAGATTATTTCCTTCACTATCTATTACAACAATGACAGGGAAATTCTCTACTGTCAATTTGCGAATTGCCTCCGTCCCCAAATCATCATAGGCAACGACCTCTGAGCTTGTAATACATTTTGAAAGCAGAGCTCCTGCTCCGCCTACCGCTGCAAAATAGACACAGCCGTTCCGTATAATCGCATCTATGACCTCTGGTGTACGTTTTCCTTTTCCGATCATAGCACCAAGACCCAAATCTAAAAGCTGCGGTGCATATTTATCCATACGGCTTGCCGTCGTCGGACCTGCAGAACCGATCGGACGACCCTCTCTGGCCGGAGACGGTCCCATATAGTAAATCACCTGATCCTTGATATCAATCGGAAGTTCCCCTCCTTCCGCAAGAATATCATACATTCTTTTATGTGCAGCATCCCTGGCTGTATATATTGTTCCTGTAATATACACATAATCTCCTGAACGCAGCGATTTAGAAATCTCTTTCGTGATAGGTGCTGTGATATGTTTATCCATTATAATCAATCCTTTCCGGCTAAATTTTAAGAATATTCTAAATATGGCTGACAAAAGGGCCTGCCCCTTTTGCTAAACCTCCCGAATTACGTGTCTGTTCACATGGCAGCATATGTTCACAGCAACCGGCAGCCCCGCAATATGGGTCGGATAAGTGTTGATGTTCACTGCGAGTGCTGTTGTCGTGCCGCCCAATCCGCCGGGGCCGATTCCAAGACCATTGATCCGGCTTAACAGCTCTTCCTCAAGGTCCTTTACGTATTCTATATCAGAATGTTTTCCTACTTCTCGTGTTAAAGCTTCTTTGGCCATTAATGCGGACTTCTCAAATGTACCACCGATTCCGACACCTACTACCATTGGCGGGCATGCATTGGGTCCAGCATCTTTTACCGCAGTAAGAACTGCATTCTTTACTCCCTCAATGCCTTCTGCAGGCTTGAGCATGAAGATACGGCTCATATTCTCACTGCCAAATCCTTTCGGAGCAACTTTAATCTTTACTTTATCGCCGGCAACAATTCTAGTATGTATAATAGCTGGTGTATTATCTTTTGTATTCTCTCTAATCAGAGGATCTTTGACTACAGACTTTCTCAAATATCCTTCTGTGTATCCCTGACGTACCCCTTCATTTACCGCATCTTCTAACAGACCACCTTCCAAATGCACATCCTGGCCGATTTCTAAAAATACGACTGCCATTCCTGTATCCTGACAGATTGGAATCATATCTGCTGCTGCGATTTTTAGATTCTCCTGAAGCTGTTCTAAAATCTGCTTTCCAAGCGGCGCCTTCTCTTCTTGCTCCGCTCTTTTCATGGCAGCATCCATATCTGGTGACAGGTAATGGTTCGCCTCAATACACATCTCTTTTACATTTCTTGTAATTTCTTCAACATTAATTGAACGTACCATAGCTCCTCCTGATAATCTGATACTTATTGGACTGCTAGTATCCAATAAGGTATACTTTTTTATAATCGTACTGATCTTATACAACTTTTCTTATTATAATATAGTTTTTTAAAAAAGAAAATAGTGGTATAGTAAAGTTGGCCTAATTTTACAGGTTAATTAAAAAATTTACGGTACTGGGAGGTTCTATGATGGGAACAGATTTTGTAATTGATATGGAAGAACTGCAAAAAGATGCAGTTGAGATATTCAATTCTGGATTCGCATGTTCGGAATCCATTGTTTATGCCATAAGAAAGCACTTTAAATTAGAACTGTCTGATGATGCAATTGCCATGAGTTCTGGATTTCCTTGGGGACTTGGCGGTGGAGGCTGCATCTGTGGTGCACTGGCCGGCGGAACAATGATGCTGGGATATTTCTTCGGACGTACAAAACCTGGCGACCCGAAAATCAGTAAATGCTTCGAGGTCTGCCAGGAACTGCACGATGACTTTTGTAAACACTGTGGTGCTTCCTGCTGCCGCGTTCTGACACGCAAGATGGAGAAAAATTCACCGGAGCGAAAAGCGCAGTGTACAGAATTTGTAGCTTTTACGGTAAAACGTACCGCAGAAATCATTCTTTTGAATCAAAATTATTGGAATCGTTAGGTTCCTGTACCGGAGCCGTGGGCTGGTCTTTCGCCTGCGGATTCCCGGATGTTCCATAGTAGATCGGTTGTACTGGCGCATAGGGCTGGACCGGTCTTTGATAAACCGGATATACCTTGATTTTTTTTCCATAGATTACCCGGGTATCACACAGAATATCGTGAAGTCCTCTTTTTTCCTTATCGATTCCAATCAGTATATATCCAATCCCGAAGATGAACCCACTCAAAAACCTGCCGATTGTCTCCCTATAAAGAATATTCAAAAAAGTCAATTTTTTCTGATCATTCGCAGAAATCACCCTGAGATTCATAGCTCTCTTTCCCAGAGTAGTTCCTGTAAAATACGTACATAAAATAAAATATAGCACCTGCGCTGCGTATAATAGGATGTCTTTCAGCGTATAGTGGAACAAAATATTTCCACCTAGGAAAGTATCTCCTAAAAGTGAGGTGACGGTCCACATTGTAAACCGTACAATCAAAAGCCCTACAAAGACAATGATACTATCAATAGCATACGCTCCTAAACGAACCCAAAAACCTGCATATGTGATATCGGCAGATGGACTCTTTTGAAGGTTATCGAAGCTGTTCTGCATAATACATCAGCCCCCCGTTCTCTTTCTCCTTGGCCACCTCGGTAAGGACCTGTGCCTCTGATTTTGGCAGGTTTTTCTTTACTTCAGAAAATAAGGAGCTTAAAATCGATTCGGTTGATTTTGGCTCATAAAAATTGTATACTCCAAGCGCCTCGCTCATATCATAACTCATGTCTTCATAAGAGGCCACCACATCAATGAGGCCATTTTCCAAGGCTTGGTTTGCGGTATAGGTACGGCCATCTGCAAGCTTTTTAACCTCGGCATCGGACATCTGCCGGCCATCTTGAACTACCTGTACGAACTGCTCAAAGGCCTCATCCACCTGGGACTGATAAATTGCAATCTGTTCCTCCGTCATCTTAGAAGAATCCTTATTCGGACCGCTTGTGATACTGACGTACTTAATTCCCAATTTTTCATACAGACCTGTCATGTCATAACCGGACATAATTACACCGATCGAACCTGTCACTGTATTGCGGTTCGCATAAATCTGATCAGCAGCCGCACAGACATAATATCCGCCGGATGCTGCATAGTGTGACATGTATCCCCAGATCGGACGTCCCGTTACTTCCTTATATTCCATCAGCTTTAAATATAACTCATCTGCCTCATAGACCGTCCCTCCTGGTGAATCTACATAGAGGAGCACTCCCTGATTATAGTCGTCATACATCAGCCGATCAATATAATCCAAGGTTGTTGAGTGCTGATATCCTGTTGCAGTCTCGAACAATGAAGTCTCTGTCTGCGGCTGGATCGTTCCCTGTACGCTTACCACCGCAATATAATCACTTTTCGGCGCATCGAAGGTCACTCCTCCAATCAGCATCTTCTCCACTGCATCTGCCGTATCGGCGGCATTTCGTTTGGCTATAGTATTGGTAAATACGCTTGTGATCCCAGTGATGATAAATAGTCCCACTGCGATGACCAGACCGCCTATCTGTTTCTTATTCATCTTATGTGCCCCTCCCTTTTTAGACTATATTTTATTTATTATATCATAAAAAGAAAGGAACTTATATGCCTACTCCTCCAAAAATAACGCCTGGCTCATAAAACTGCAGCCGGAAGGAACAGTATAATCCATAATATTTTTCGAAAAATCAAATTGATGAAGTCTTTCCAATTTTCGCGGGTGATATGGAATACCATGCATTCTGCCCTCTAAAACAGCTTCCTTAAGCCCCGGCTCGCTCTGGCATTTTTTAAGCATCAACTGATACATCTCTTCCTTCACCTGTTTCTCTGACGATGCCAGGTTGACCAGTTCATGAGGGTCCTCACTTAAATGAAAGAGCTGTTCCCTGCTGCCATTTGCCATATAAATATATTTCCATTCCCCTTTACGCACCATCATTTTAAACTGTTCGGATTCAGGTCTTCCATGAACACCGAACAATACCTCTCTTTTCTCTCCCTCAAGAATCAAAACTCCATCCCTGGCATCTGCCGCTCCCGCAGCAGCAGTGGCAATTCCATATAAGTCTGTCAGTGAGATCAGGCTGGTTCTCACCTCAGGCTGGTTCCATCTCTCCGGCCAGCTTAAGAGGAACGGTATCTTGGCTGCCTCCTCAAAAAATGTCTCCTTCTGCCATCCTCCATGATCTCCGGCCATTTCTCCGTGATCACTAAAAAAACAGATAATTGTGTTATCTGAATCAGATCTCTCCTCAACTGCATCTAAAATTTTTCCGATACAGTCATCAATATATGTAATTTCCCCATAATACCTTGTCTTAAAATTACGCGCCCAGGCGTCATTAATTTCATCCGCATAAATCAAATAGTTCATCCATTGAATCTGCTCATCCATTCGATCCGTATAGCTGTTTCCACGGATGGGATTTGACATTCCATCGGGATCATACATACGATTGTACGGAATCGGAGGCGCGCAAGGCGGGTGCGGTCCCACGAATGATACAAATCCAAAATACGGCCTTTCATCCTCTTTCTTTAACTGCTCTATCGCCTGATCTGCAGTAAACCTTTCCACCGTATATTCAGCCGGCATGGGACTCATCTGCGGTACAAAATACATATTCGTCCGTTCACCGTGAAGTTGCTCTAAATGAGCATATTCAGGATGTTCTTTCATAATAAAGGAGGCAAAGCCATCCTTCTCCTTAATTTCCGGGGTATCATACATCTCCTCTGTATGAATCTGGACTTCATATCCTAGATTCTCATAAACATCCGGGCTTGTATGAAATTTGCCAATACCGAATGTACGATATCCAAGCCTTCCCATTCTCCTGGCCAGATATTCTCCGCAGCTATTTTCTACTAGATTCCCATCATGACTCGGAATGTATGCAGACTGTATAGCATCATGGTATACCGGTGTCGGATTCTCATTACAATAACATCCCAGATGGTAGGGCTCTCTTCCGGTCCTCACCACATACCTGGCTGGAACGCAGACTGGACACGGAGAATAAGCATTGGTATAAATCAGCCCTCTTTGGACCAGTCGATCCAAATTCGGAGTTTGTATGATTTTATTCCCTAATGCACTGATACAATCAAACCGGAACTGATCGCACATCAGATATAAAATATTAGGTCTATCCATTTTGTTCTCCTTTCTTACCACCAGCGGATCAGATCAGTGACCTTATTCCGCAGACTGACAAATTCCTTATCTGCGACCTTTCTCGGACGCGGAAGTTCATTGATGAGTTCTGTTTTTACGTGTGTCGGCTTATTCGTTAATACCAGGATTCTGTCGCTTAAATAAACGGCCTCCTCAATGTTATGTGTGATGAAAATAACCGTGGTCTTTGTTTTCTCCCATAACTTTAAAAGCTCATCCTCCAATTTATACTTCAGGTTCAGATCAAGCTGTCCATAAGGCTCATCCATTAAAAGAAGGTCTGGCTGCGTAGAAAACGCCCTTGCAATCACAACTCGCTGCAGCATACTGGCAGAAAGCTCTTTTGGATAAAATTTACGGAACTCCTGCATATTGACCATTTCAACAGCTTCGTCCACACGCTCCTTGATGGTCTTCGGATCTGTTCCTTTTATTTTAAGCCCGTAAGCAATGTTCTCTTCTACATTCAGCCAGGGCAATGTAGAATATTCCTGGAGAATATACGCAAGATTATGTTTTTTTGGATCAACCTCTTCTCCATCAATTCGAATCGTACCGCTGTCGGCCTCCAATATTTTCGTCAATGAATTCAGAAACGTTGTTTTTCCACATCCTGTCGGGCCAACAATACAAAGGAATTCTCCCCGGTTCACAGAAAATGAAATACGGTCCAGAACAAGCAGATCGCCAAATGATTTCGTCAGATTATCGACGGATACTTTTATTTCACTCATACTGCCTTCTCCTCACTTTCTCTCGGAATATCGACTAACTGGCTGATTTCCTCCCTTAATGCCAAAAATTCCTCACTAACCATACTTCTCGGCCTGGGAAGATCGATCCTATATTCCTTTGCTACGACTGCCGGACATTCCGTCAGTATAATAATGCGGTCTGCCAGATAAAGTGCCTCTTCTATATTATTTGTTACAAAAATGACCGTCCGCTTTTCCTTCGCCCATATCTTTTCTACCTCTTCTTCCATCATGTATCTGGTCTGTGCATCCAAATGTCCGAATGGCTCGTCCATCAAGATAATGTCTGGGTCGTTGCAGTATGCTCTTGCTATTCCGACTCTCTGGCACATTCCACCGGAAAGCTTAACTGGATAGTGCTTTTCAAATCCATGGAGTCCTACCAGATCAATATAATACTGGGCCTTTTTTCTACGTTCTTCTTTTTTGATTCCTCTTGCCTTTGGACCAAATTCTACATTTCCCATGACTGTGAGCCACGGGAACAGAGAGGTCGTCTGATAGACCATCCCCACTCCCGGATGAAAACCAGAAGATTTCTTACCGTCTATGTAAACAGTTCCTTTCGTAATATCCTCCAGACCTGCTATCATTTTTAAAAGCGTCGTCTTTCCACACTGGCCTGCCCCGAAAAGGACAACGAATTCATTCTTCTCAATATCCAGATCAATTCCTCCAATTACTTCTACTGACTTACCACTAACATCAAAACTTTTCTTTATATTTTCCAGACGTACCATAGACTGCTTTTCTATTGCCCCCGTTCTTTCCATGAGCATAATCTCCTTTCCATAATTCTCATGAAGGATGCCAATACCAAACCGACAATACCAATTGATATCATTCCCATCACGTTATTTACCATGTTGCCGCTCTGCATACCTGAAAGGATGAGCCATCCGCAGCCGGATGTAGCTGTAATCATCTCTGCTGCCAGCACCGCCATCCAACTGGTGGAGAGTGAGACCTGAAGACCACTGAAAATATAAGGCACACAGGACGGAAGAACAATGGTCAGAAAAATTCTATTTTTCTTTAATCCCAAGACCCTTGCCACACCGATCAGCTCCTGGCTTACATTTTCCGCCCCTGCCATTGTATTCATGACCATCTGGGCAAATCCTCCTACAAAGATAATAAAATAGATTGTCGTATTACCTGTACCGAACCATAAGATTGCCAGTGGAATCCATGCAATTCCAGGAATCGGCTTAATAATATTGAAGATTGGGTTCAAAACTGCCTTTCCTAATTTAGAAGCCCCCATGACCAGACCGACCAAAGCTCCTGCTATGGAGGAAAGAATATAGCCTACCAATACCCTGCTCAGACTGATTCCCACATGCCCAAGAAGTGTTGTCTTACCAATTGGCTCCACTACCGCTTTTGCCATACCTGATAGCACCTCGAAAGGCGTGGGGAAGATTGTTCCAAATCTGGTCACCAATACCGCAATCTGCCAGACTGCTAAGAATACAAGGATGCCCAGAGTTCCCATGAGAACAGTCTGTGTCTTTTTTGTCTTTATTACTGCACCCATACTAACGGCCTCCCTTCACGATTTTTTTCTCTGCCATTCCAAGAAGTGCAGAAAATAATGCACCAAAACCTCCAATAACGAGCACTCCCATAAATACCAGGTCGATTCTTCCTACCATACGGCCCATCTGTATCATATATCCCAACCCTTTTGTAGATGCCACTAATTCTGCTGCCACTAAGGTTACCCAAGATGCATTCAGTGATACACGAATCCCTGCGAATATCATCGGTCCGGCCGTTGGAATCGCAATTGTCCGCAGAATCTGCCCATTGGATGCGCCGAATGTCTGAGCGACCCATTTATGTACCGGATTCATCTGCTTAATCCCACTGTATGAATTAATAATTGCAGGTACAATTGCAGCAATTACAATTACTGTTACCTTTGACATAATTCCAAGTCCAAAAGCCATCAGCATGACTGGGACCCAGCCGACCGGTGGAATCGGCTTAATCAGATCAAATAGCGGCTTAAAGAACATATCGAACTTCTCGAACCATGCCATGCATATTCCAAGAGGTACTCCTAAGCCTACGCCAATACAGAATCCTAATATGGATTCCTTTAAGCTTGTCAGTATATGGATACCCAGTACACTTCCATCCGGGTTCGTATTTGTCAGCTTATAGAGAAATGTCTCTATGATTGTCGCCGGACTCGGCAGCTTCTTTTCGGGAAGCAGATGTAGTACATCTGTCAGAAGCTCCCATATCAGTATGAATGCTGCCAGGGAAATCACTGAGATTATCCTATATTTCTGTTTTTCTCTTTTTTCCTTCATCCTAATTCACCTCAATTTTTGTATACAAAAGGGGGAGGCATTTTCACTCCCCCATGCTGCATATATTTTGTAAGTTTATTCTAATGCCGCTTTCCAGATATCATCAACTACATTTCCTTTAAACGTCTCACATTGGTCTGCTTCAATCTGACCGATGGAAGCATAGAAATCAGCGGCATCTGCTTCTGCCTTTCCATACTCCATGTTTTTCTGTTCTTCAGATGTTATAAAGATTCTTAGATCCGCTTCCTCTTCAATTGTTTTATCGGTTACTTCCAGCGCATTTTCTTCATAGAATTTTTTAATCTGGGCCATCTTTAAGTCTTTATCTGCTTCTAATTCATCCGCAGCACGGTAGCAGAGCTTCATGAATTTAGTCAGTTCAGGCTTCATATCCTCATATGCCTCTTTTGAACAGATCACATCCGTATTAGTGGAACTAAAATCCTGTAAAGTTGCAATCGGCTGCCAGCCGTATTTATCGGTAACCGCTGTTGACCATGGTGTCGGAAGTGCCACAATGTCACCCTCTCCAATCTGGAAAGTCTGTTCACAGGTCTGATAATCCATGGGGACCATACTGACCTCTTCTGCACTGATTCCAAGCGATTCCAGATATTCTAAGGTCAACTGATGCAGCGAAGTTCCGGCGGAGAACAGGATCGTGGTTCCCTTCACTGTATCTGGGTCTCCGTATACATCAGGGTAAGTTGGGTTAAATCCCTGGACGTCCAGAATCTTGCTGTCCTCTCTGACAAATAAGGTATCTCCTCCTGTATCACTGGATGTTCCAATGATCTTCGCATCATTGTTGACTGAACCGAATACATAGGCTGGTCCCTGAAAGCCCACATCCCATAAGCCTGCTGCCAATGCTTCATTTGCGGCAGCTCCATTTGCATAAAGCTCAACATCCAGATTAAGTCCCTCTTCCTTCGCCCAGCCCTGGTCCACAATGTAAGAAAGCAGGACCCCGTTAAAATTCGGCATGGACTGTACTCTTAAAGTTGTCAGATCTTCTTCTGACTTTGCACTCTCCGACTTCTTTTCATTTTTCCCCTGCTCCTCTTTTCCACCTCCACATCCTGTCAATGCTGTGGATACAACTGCCAATGCTAATAAGAGGCTTATCATCCTTTTTTTCATATTCTTTTCATTCCTTTCCTTTAATTTCGGTTTTCTTAAGTTGCTTCAATTATATATCCCCTTCCTATTTACCGCTATCTAAAAGCTGTATTGAATTTAGCACTTTTCTGTTCTCCTTATTGCAGATCAGATTTATACTATTTTTGATTATCACAAATCCGTATATTTTATATCACTTTTCCGATGATATAACCCTTTCGTTTGTTTTCCATTTGTTTTTCCTTGACATTCTTTTTTTCTTATTAGAAACTGGACTTATCACCCCATTTTATATTCCGTCATGTATATTTACATAGGAGCTGTGCGATGAAACAAAATATAATCTTTTATAAGAAGAAACCCTTACAGTTAAAACAAGTTTTATCCATTTTATTTATAACCTTTATTTTATTTGTGACCATCCTGATTATCGTTCCCTCTTTTCACTTTTATAAGAAACAATTGATAGAAAATATTTCCCAAGGCCGCATTGACACACTCTCTCAGGTAAATGGAAATATGGATAAAATGAAAGGGGAAATCACAACGATTTCAGATATGTTTTTTTACGATGATACCCTTCAGTCAATGGCAGTGAATAATATCGTTTATAAAGATACAAAAAAAGAAATGGAATATCTAAAAAATCTGGATCACAAAATACGAAAAACGCTGGCGCATTACTCCTTTGACTACGAAATGCAGCTGCTTACTACTAATGGATTGAGATATTCTACAGATGCTAAAAAGCTGAAGGACCTTGAACTATATACTAATGAGCTATGGTACTACAAGGCTGTAAATTCCCCTGACCCTCTCTATTGGCTTTCCAGTCTGCGGACAAGATATAGCACCAGAGAAGACCCTAATTATTTTTCCCTGCTCCGTTTCTTTAGAACGGAGTCTTCTGAGATTGCCGGGATGATAATGATCAATATTCCAGAACGTTTTTTATATGACACCTATCAGAATCTGACTTCAGATAATGGAAATGTTTATGTGGTTGATACCGAAGGACAGATAATCTCACATACAACAGAATCTATGATTGGTCATTATTTCTATAAAATGCCTGTATTTTACGAATTATTTGGGGACAGCAACTCCGCCACCATACAGAAATCCGGGGTACCGTATTTATTTTCTAAGTACTCTACAGATGATTCCTCCTGGATTGTGGTAGAAGAGATTCCTATGTCCTCTATACTGCACCCACTCTACCGGATTGAACGTTCAATTATTCTGATTGCTCTGCTGGTATGCGTAATCAGTATCCTTGCCGCGGCCTGGGTCTCCTATGCAATCTCTCGTCCACTTACTGAGGTATATACCGCAATGGATGAAGCACAGGGAGGAAATTTTAATGTTGTTTTTCCACGAAAAGGCTTTGCTGAGACACAGTGGATTGCTGATGCATGTGAAAACTTTGTTGTCCGTATCGTCTCTTTATTGAATGATATCAAAAAGAAGGAACACACCAAACGGGTAACAGAGCTGCATTTCCTTCAGATGCAGATCAACCCGCATTTTATGCATAATACTCTCTTCAGCATTAAGTGTATGGTGGATATGGGCCGCTCGGAAGAAGCTTGCCGGATGATCGATGCGCTGAATTCCATGTTAAAAAATATCCTGAACTGTAAACAGCAGCTTGTTTCGGTTCAGGAAGAAGTTGATACTTTGAAACAATATACCTATATTTTACAACAGCGGTATACCAACTCGTTCACCTTTAAATTTCTGATCGATGACGAATGTAAGGACCAGTTAATCCTACGGTTCATTCTTCAGCCTATTATTGAAAATGCTGTTTTCCATGGTTTTTCCAACAACCGAAAGGATGGTGTGATTGTCATTCGAATTAAAAGCAAGGGACAATATCTCCTGCTGAAAGTAACAGATAACGGAAAAGGGATGCCCAAGGAACAGGTCGATTCACTAACGACCCCAGATACCAAAGATCACCGTCATATTGGTCTAAAAAATATTGCATCCCGTCTGGAGCTGCATTATCAGAGTGATTATAAATTTGAAATATCCAGCAGAGAAGGAAAAGGAACCACAATTTCCATCACACTGCCGAAATATACGATTTAACCTCATTAAGTGAGAAAATGAATTCCTAATGTCCACTTTGACGCTGTTTTGATACACATTTCTTTATTTCACGTGTAAGCCCAGGCTTATAAATTTTATTATTAAGGGAGGAACGGGTTATGAACATTTTAATCGTAGATGATGAAACGATTATCCGCGAATGGCTTCAGCATACGGTTCAGTCTTTGGAAGGTCTGAATGTACATGCCGACACTGCCTCTGACGGGATTGAGGCACTAGAAATGCTGCAGAAGATTTCCTATGATGTCATATTTATTGATATCCAAATGCCAAGAATGAATGGAATTGACCTAATCCGTGAAATCCATAGAATTAACCAGAAGGTCCTTCCTATCATATTAAGCAGCCATGATGAGTTTGACTACGCCAGGGAAGTTATGAGGAACGGAGCTTTCGAGTACATCTTAAAAAGTGAGTGTGATAAAACCTCATTAAAGGAACTACTGCTTAGATGCCGTAACCAATTACAGGACAGCCATTCTAACATCGAAGCATCTATCCATACTTTTTTAGTCAAAGTCCTGCAGAAGCAAGATATAGAGGAAAAACAGATTCTATCGCTTTTCCCTGGATGGAAAGAAAAATCTTATTTTGTAATTTCATTTACATTGGATCATTTAGAGAATTTTTCAGCTTCATTAAGGCAGTCTATTCTTGCCTCTGATTTTAGGAATGTTATCTCTGACAATATTCTCTTCCTTGGAGAGGTGGAGAACGTTTTTTATTACCTTTTTGAATGGAGACCAATCCACATAAATTCCTCTAAATCAGGAAAAGGCTGGCATATCATTCTGCCCTCCTTTCTGGCGGAAATATGCAGAAAACACCCTCAAATGAAGGCCGGATGCAGCAAAGTATCTCACCAGCTTTCTGAACTTATATTATGTATTCGTGAAGCCTTTAGGAACCTGGAACAGTTATATTATGAAAATGCTTCTTATAGGACAGGGATTTCTCTCCATGAAATAATCCCAATCGAAGAATTCCAGCATTTAAATGCAGAGCTCATCCAGGATATACGTACCTATGATAATCAGAAATTCTTTCATGATCTGCGCAATCAAGAGGAATGGATTCTGAAATACGAACCTGAAGTTCCCTTTATAAAAGAAGCATACAGCAGCCTGCTTTACTCACTCTGCTTATATTATTGTGAGGATACTGCTATTCTATCTGATCTTTTTGTACAGATGAAAAGAAAGATTGAGCATACAACTTCCTTCTCTGAATTGCAAGAATATGCCTGGTCTATGATACGGCATTATATTTTATCACTCCCAGCCGCTAAAACATATAGCTCCCATGTAGAAGCGGCCCTGACCTACATTGCAGAAAATTATGCTGATATCTCTTCCATAAAAGAGATTGCTGATCACATCCATCTGAATACGGATTATCTTACCCGGCTTTTTAAAAAGGAAACAGGCAGGAATCTCAATACCTTTCTGATGGACTACAAGCTGGAGATTGCTTCATATATGCTAAAGACCACCAATCTTCAGATTAGTGAGATTGCCCTGAATGTAGGAATTCCAAATATTAGTTACTTTTCCAAGAAATTTAAGGAACGGTACGAGATGCAGCCCGTAAATTACCGATCTCTATACCGTTGAGATACTATTGAGTCGCCTCCACCCGTAAAACGGGTGGCTCGGGACGCGGGCTCTAAGCCCGCCCTACTAGGCCGCGCCTCAAGGCGCTGACTTTCTCTTTCATGCCATGGGAAGCCTGCCC
>NZ_JABACJ020000044.1 GCF_012524165.2 Faecalicatena faecalis | reverse complement strand
TTCATGGGCAGGCAGATCACCTGCCTGCCCAAACACTAAATGACACAAATATGAGCTGTTTCCTGACAAATAAAAAAGTCAGTTTGGTGACAGTTCATGTGAGCAGTAACAAATACAAAAAAGATACTGATAACAATATCAATGATGAAGAATTGTATAAGATGTATCTCAAGTTGAAAGAAAGATATGAATAGGAAAGAGATAGGCAAGCTGAATTAGGCGTATTTGGTTTGCCTATCTCTTTTTTGATTATTTAGATGTCGGAATCCAGCAATAGTTCATTATTATCACTGGTGATGTATTTTAAGGGATTTGGAAAGAAATCTTCGCCACAATGTTTATAACTCTTTTTGGAAATAGTGATTGGGCACAAGTCAAGTTCATTAAAATAACGCATATGACTTTTAAGATAATTATATTCAAATCCATTTGCGGCGGTATCAAGTCCTCTTTTTTTGGTATTCACAACTTTTAGTATTTCCAACAGTTCTTTTTTTATCTTTTTTCCGTAGCCGCTTTGGTTAATAATGTCTTTCGCATCCTCGTATAAATAGAAGTCACCGGTTCCATACATTGATTTTAATCGTTGACAAAGGGTGGTGAATGGAAGAGTGTTTAAGCCATTTAAAAGATGCGATTCATCACTACCGCAATGCAGTTTCTTTTTATTATTTCGTAGCTGACACCTGTATTCGCGCAATTCTATACGTAATTGCCCGCGTGCATTTGCCAATTCGGGGGCATACTCAGGTGGAATAGTGTCATTCTCAAGATTATTAATTTCCTCAATTAACTGGGGTAATTTTAAATATAGAGATACTTCATAGCTTTTGCAGGTAAGTGTTATGGCGTGGGATTCTGGAACATATCGGTGTTGTGTACTGTTCAGTATTTTTTTTAATTCGAATGGATAAGGAATAAGAGCTTTTTTTAATAAACGCATATATTCTTCTGCGGTTTCCTGCGAGTTCAGCCAGAAATTTAAGCAATAGTCGATTCGCTGAAATTTGCCATGTACTAGCTGGTTTTTGAAAGGTCCGGTTATCTCACATATAGCGTTATCCAGAATATCTGGAAGCTGTGTCAAATAATCTTTGTCGATGATACGGGTACGTAGATTCTTGGTTTCGCCGATCAGGATGCGTGGATTAACAGTGAACTTGATTTTATATACATGGTAGTCTTGGTTTGGAATCATACAATCTACAAATTCGATACGATTAAATCCGAGTGAGTGGAAAGAACGGGTAACGTACTTAGTACATTTTTTCTTTCTGTGTTTCTTAAAATTACAATCTGGTTTTTCTGCCAGATATTGAAAAAGTCCATAATAGGTTTTGTCGCTACATTTATAAAAATAAGTAAACGTATGTACAGACAGTGACTTGTTTAGATGCTTTGGAATAATTGTAGTCATTTTTCGTGTTCTCCGTTAGAGATATTTTTACTCGCATTTTTGATTTTGCAAATTTGTTTTCTCGATGAGATTTTTTGCGATGCGAGATTTTTTCTTCAAAAATAAATGGTATTTGTTCCCCTTATATATACGAAATGTATACCGTTGATGAATATATATCGTATTACGTTACTGTTATACAGAAATAGTTTTTAAAATACATATTTGACGACAAACAATCAAATAAGAATACTATGGGAGGCGATGCTATGTTTGAAACACTACCAGAAGTGCTTACATTAAAGCAGTCACAAGAACTATTACAGATTGGCAGGACAACTATACTTGAAATGATTAAAAGAAATGAATTAAAAGCATTCAAAGTCAGAGGAAGATGGAGAATAAAAAAAGAAGATTTAAGCAGATATGTGTTACAATCGAGTAAAGAATAAATATATTTTGATAAGCGTCTGTCGGTAAATAACATTTTTTAGAACTGACAGCACCAAACAAAAATATCCTGACAGTTACAGGGCTTTCTGGTTCTGCAACTTGTTCAGGATATTCTTATTTTGATAGATACTTTCTATTTTTGGCCGCAAAAAAACTTGTTTGGTTTTTTGTAGCCGCATTTTTTCTAGGCAGTTTTCCCATTAAATTTTCTCAGTTTTTTATATAAAAAACGATGGTATTTATTTATATTTCTGCAAAAGGCATACAGCATGAATTCTTTATATACCTTATCTGCCGAACAGTAGTTAAAACGCCGGAAGTTCTCATTTTCCTTGATAGCTCCAAAATGTCCTTCTGTCTGAATGGAACGTGTCTGACATTTCAGGATTCCGCGTTCGCTCTGGATATTGGCATGGGATCTTTCTTTTAGTTCCTCCCAATGTTCATTGATCTTTATGACTTTGTTCTTTCCGGCATCTTTCTCTGCATCATATTTATACAGACAGCGGGTTTTATGTTCACATCCACTGCAGTCTGAACAGCCATATACCTCAAAGGTCTGTGTATATCCATCCTGATCTTTACTCTCTGTTCGGAGATGTCGCCGTTCACGTTCGTCGTGGCAGATATAGAATTATTCATCTTCAAAGATCCCCGTCTCATGTTGTCAGAAAAATCTAATTCCTTCATTACTTTTTTTCATAGTATAGACTGGATCGTCATCGAGTAAACTCAATTCGAAGAAACTAAAGTTAATTTTCTGTTGACAAAACTCAAAAAAATCGTTGTAATAATCAGTTATTAGAATAGATACATTATAATATGTAATGGAGGGAAAGATGGTTGTCGTTAGCCATCTTTTTTCTTTTTTCAGATAAAATTTCAGTGAGGGTATGACTCGTTGTGAGTCATATCCTTACTGTTTGGGAACTATCTATTTCCCAACAGCCTCTTTTTTAAAATTTTAGTGTAAAAAAACACTATTTATATAAAAAATAAACCATTTTCATAAAAATGAAGATATGGTACTATGATTCTGTCGACTGCGAAAGATTTTTTGCAGATTGGTATTTTTTTCGATACTGATAAGGAGTAATCGAAAAGTTGCGTTTGAACAATTTGATAAAATATGTCAGATCGTGATAGCCCACCAGCTCTGCGATATTCTGAATAGAAAGGTCGCTTTGCTCCAGAAGACTTCGGGTTTGCTGAAGCCGGATTTCTTGAATGACGGTGGTAACAGTGGTACCGTTTTCGTGAAACAGTTTGTAGAGATAAGATTGACTGATATGAAAATGCTCTGCAATTTTTCTGGCGGAGGTCATTGGATAATTATCACAGATATAAGAATAAATCTGATCATAACGCACCAGTCGAAGTGGATTGGAAGGCGAAACAGAGATCTGGCTGAATAACTGCCGCTCCATAAGGGTAAAAAGCGTACCGGATGAATAATAAAGCATATTTTGATGATAAATCTGTTTACGATAGAATTCTTCGTACATTTCAGCCAGCAGAGTATCCAACTTATCTGTGTAGGAGACTGAAAAATAAAGATAATTCCAGTAATGTGATTGATACAGCATATTGGAAAAAAAAAGAAGAAGAGTATTATTCGCCGAGATCAGATCGGAATAGTGACTTCTCAGAGAATCCAGTTTGAAAAAAATATGCAAGATCTGGCAGCCATGATCAGGAGAAAAAGAATGAATCACCTGATGCGGAATCATACAAAAGGAATGTCTGGATAGAAAGACAGATTCCGGTGCGATTGTAAGATCTGTTTTATAAAATTTACAGGTACAGTTCCCTTTAAGAACAAACAGAATATCCACAAAATCCTGCTTACACAGACGATTTTGAAAATCAGGATCCTGCAAAAATACTGCGATTTCTTCATTGCAGCGAAAAACGTCAGATTCTGTGATACAGAGAACAGAATTCTGGCTGCAGCTTTTGGAAATATCAGGAAAAAGCGCAGCATCAGATGCAGTTAAGATAGATTGTAATGTTTGTTTCATAGCATGCCTCCATTATGATGTACTGACAGTCATTATAACAGATGGTGCAGGGAAGATAAAGACCAGAAACTAAAAAACTGAATAGTCATAAAGGTGTACAAAGTACTTAATAAGGAATCTGGTGAAATGCCAGAACAGCCACCGCTACTGTAACAGGGACGAAAACCAAGATATCACTGGAGAAATCCGGGAAGATGGTAAGTAGGATGAACTGGAGTCAGGAGACTTGCCTTTTTGATAGAATAATTCTGATTCGGATGGGATACAGAAAAAATAATAAGTTCTGCCTGAGGTAGAGGTTTATTTTTTGCTGATATGATGTTGAATCATATCAGTTTTTTTTATTTTAATGCTAACTTCCTATTTTTTTCCTACTCACACCCTGTTATTAGCTAAAACAAAAGGTTTTAAAGTTTTTTGCTAAGTAAACATACCTACTCATTTATCCACCAACAAAATTACGAACAACTCAGTATTTATCAGAGTTTTAAGTGTTTGAGTAGGAAAATAATGAGAAGTTAGCATTTAAACACAATAAAAGGATGAAAATGAGGAGGAAGGAAGATGGGAAAAGTAATTGCAAAGCGTTTTGTATTTATGATTCCGGTAGTTTTGGCAGTTACATTTATTATTTTTATGCTGAGTTTTGCATCGGCAGGAGATGCAGCCAGAGTTCTGGCGGAGAAAAAATATGAACATCCGTCACCGGAGCAGGTGGAAGAAGTACGGCATGAGGAAGGGCTGGATCAGCCGATGCTGGTACAATACGGGAAATGGTTAAATCAGGCACTTCATGGTGATTTTGGAAAATCATATTCTACTAGAAAACCGGCTCTTGAGGAATTAAAAAAATATTTTCCGCAGACATTTAAACTGGCAGTTACTTCATTTTTATTGTTGCTGATTGTATCGGTTCCTCTTGGAATTCTGTCAGCAATTTATGAAAACAGGTTTCCTGATAAAATCATTCGCATTTTATCGTCTCTTAGTGTATCCATGCCATCTTTCTGGATTGGTCTGATGTTGCTTTATATATTTGGAGTAAAATTTAAAATAATATCTGTAATCGGAGGAGATGCCGGAGGAATCCCAATTCTTGCAGCATTTGCCATGGATATCAGTTTTTTAGGAATTATGACAAGATTGATCCGTACAAATATGATACAAGTATTGAAGCAGGATTATATACGTGCCAGCAGAGCCAAGGGACTGTCATCTGTAAATGTAATTTTACGTCATGGTTTGAAAAATATTCTGATCCCTGTGATGACACGTTTGGTATCAATTGTGATTGGCTTTTTCTGTGGTTCAGCTGTGATAGAAAGCATTTTTTCAATCCAGGGAATCGGAAATCTTGCATTGAAATCCGTGATCTCAAAAGATACTCCGGTGCTGCAGTGTTTTATCTTTATTCTGGCTGTTGGCATTGTAGTATTAAATTTTCTTGTGGATATCGCCTATTCTGTGATTGACCGGCGAATTCAATTAAAGTAAAGGAGAAGTCATAGAATGGGAAGCAGAAGAGAGCAAAGAACAGAAAAGAGTATGATTCAGAATCTGTATTGGAAACAGGTATTTCAGTCACCAAAAACAAAAATAGGATTGATAGTGGTAATAATTTTTGCTGTGGCAGCTATCTTTGCACCTGTACTGGCACCGCATGATCCGTTGCTTGTGGATGTCTCAATTAAATTAAAGAATCCGTCTGCGGCATATCCTTTAGGTACTGATCAGCTGGGACGATGTATTTTGTCAAGACTTCTCTGGGGCAGCAGGTATTCGCTGAGTTACAGTTTTGCAGTTCTTTTGATAACCGTATGTGTTGGTGTGCCGATTGGATTGTTTTCCGGATATGTAGGTGGAAAAATTGACTCCATAATTATGAGGATCATTGATGTATTTATGGCTATGCCAGTTTTTATTGTGGCACTTGCCATTGCAGGAAGCATGGGAGCCAGCGGTGCTCATCTGATTCTGTCCTTATCGGTTGTATCCTGGGCAGAATATGCAAGACTTGCCCGTGCCTTGACATTTCAGGAAAAAAATAAAAATTATATGACTGCACTAAAAGCCGGCGGCTGTGGCCATGGCAGAATTGTATTCAGGCATGTGTTAAGAAATATCCTGCCATCTGTAATCGCACTGGCAACAATGGAAATAGGTTCAATTATTTTGTCAATTGCTGGTTTTTCCTTTATCGGCCTTGGTGTACAGGCACCGACACCGGAATGGGGGATCATGCTCAGTGACAGCAAGAGTTATATCCAGACTTATCCAAGGTTGATGTTTTATCCGGGTATACTGATTATGATCATTGTTCTGGCATTTAATTATCTAGGGGAGGGTATACAGAATGGAACAGCTAAAAAATGATGTTCTAAAGGTGAAAAGATTACATGTGGAGTTTCAGACCTCTCACGGAATAGTTCATGCAGTTAAAGATGTCAGTCTGGAAATAATGAGAGGAAGGATTCATGCACTGGTAGGAGAAAGCGGAAGTGGCAAGTCAGTTACCTCTCTGACGATCATGAATCTGCTTGCAGGAAACGGCAAGGTGATATCCGGAGATGTAACACTAAACGAAAAGAGCATTCTGAACTTATCAGGAAAAGAAAAGAGACAGTTATACGGAGACAGGATCGGAATGATTTTTCAAGATCCGACAGCTGCTCTTGATCCGCTTTTTACAGTTGAACAATTGCTTCTGGAGGGTCTGAGAAAACATCGCAGAATGAGTAAAAAACAGGCAAGAGAAATTGCGTTGGAAAGTCTGCGGATGATGAATCTGCGTGATCCGGAAGAACTGATGAAGAAAAAACCCTACGAATTATCAGGTGGTATGTGTCAACGAGTTATGATCGCCATTGCCATGTCCATGAAACCGGATTATCTGATTGCAGATGAGCCAACGACGGCATTGGATGTAACCGTGCAGAAGCAGATTTTGGAAGAAATTTATCAGCTATCCAGGAAAGAAAATCTGGGCGTGTTATTTATTACGCATGATCTGGGTGTGGTGGCAGAGATCGCAGATGATGTTTCGATCATGAAAGACGGCGAAATAGTGGAAAACGGAACAGTTGAAGAAATCTTTTATCATCCGCAGCATTCATATACAAAAAAACTGTTGGATGCAGTTTTATAGGGGAAAAGTATGAGTACGTTACTAAAGACAGAACATTTAAAAAAATATTATGGCAAGAAAAAAATTGTGAAGGCAGTGGATGATGTAAGTCTGGAAATCCATGCAGGATCATCCATGGCCCTGATCGGTGAAAGTGGAAGTGGTAAAACTACATTCGGAAAGCTGATCGCCGGCCTGGAGAAACCTACAGATGGAAAATTCTGGTTTCAGGGACAGGAAATGCAGGATTTGTCTGAAAAGCAGTTTCGTCCATATCGCAAGAATCTTCAGATGGTCTTTCAAAGCAGCAGCGGGGTATTTGATCCCGGTTATACCATTGGAGAAAATATTCTGGAAATTTTGAAATTACATGAAAAACTGCAAGAGGGAGAGTATGAAGAACGGGTAAAAGAAGCTTTGATCCAGACGGGTCTGGATACGGATATTCGCAACCGTTATGCTGGACAGATTTCAGGAGGTCAGTGTCAGAGAGCTAATATTGCGAGAGCATTGGTATTAAGACCGGAACTTGTGATCTGTGATGAACCGGTATCCAGTCTGGATTATTCCATACGAAAGCAGATCCTGCATCTGTTAAATGAGCTGCAGGAAAAATATGAGATGACCTATTTACTGATCACTCACGATCTGTCCAATGTTCCATATCTCTGCAAAGAGGTGGCTATTATGTATCAGGGACGCATGGTCGAGTTTATCGATCATACGGACAGCTTAAAGGAGACTGCCGTACATCCTTATACAAAAGATCTGTTTGATTCTATTCCGATAAAAGAACCGAAAATGCGGAGAATAGGATCGCAGGAAAAGAAAATATTTTCAGATACCATTCCGGAACAGGGCTGCCCATATCAGAACCGGTGCAGAAGATGTACAAATATATGCAGAGAGCAGATACCGGAATTGACAGAAATTGAAACAGGACATTTTGCGGCATGTCATATGCTGTAAAATATAAAACAAACAAAGGAGAGGAAGAAATGAAGAAAAGACGTGTAGCAAAACTGATAGCAATGAGCATGGTGGCGGCAACTTTACTGACAGGTGTCAATGTACAGGCAAAAGAGGAAAAAGTAGTTACGGCAATGACATCCATTGATCTGACTCCGGAACTTTGTGACCCTATAAAAAGTGGTCCGGATTTTCGTCTTTATGAAATGATCTATGATCCACTGGTGCGTTATGGAGAAAATGGAGAAATCAAACCGGCATTGGCAGAATCCTGGGATATCAGCAAAGATGGCACAACCTATACGTTTCATTTAAGAAAAGATGTGAAATTCTCAGACGGTACAGTGTTCAATTCAGACAATGTGATGTGGAATTATAACAGATGGGTGGAACAGGATGTGACCGGTAACTTTTCAGCCAAACTGGAAAATGTTACAAAGGTAGATGATTATACTGTAGAATTTAAGTTCGCAGAATCATGCTATACATTGCTGATCGAATTCAGCTATCCAAGACCATTTCGTTTCACCTGTGAAAGTGCACTGGATGAAGACGGAGAATTTTGTCAGGAAGTGGGTACCGGAATGTGGATGATCGACAGTTATGAAAGCGGTCAGGAGGTTGTCCTGGTACCAAATCCTAATTATTACGGTGAGAAACCAAATATTGATAAAGTAGTTCTGAAACAGGTGGTAGACGGTGATTCCAGAGTGATGGCACTTCAGAGTGGAGAGGCAGATCTGAATCTTCAGGATATTCCATCCGAAAGCTTCAGTATTATCCAGGCAGATAAAAATTTATCGACAGAACAGCAGATTTCCACACTTTCCTACTATCTGATCGAAAATTATGATACACCGGCGCTTCAGGATATAAACGTACGTCAGGCACTGAATTATGCAACAAATAAAGAAAGCATTGTAAATGATCTGCTGGATGGTTACGGCAATCCGGCAACTGGACTTATGGCTCCGACAGTTCCTTATGTAACAGAAGAAAACAGCAAGGGCTATCCATATGATCCGGATAAAGCAAAGGAACTGTTAAAGGAAGCAGGATATGAGGATACAGACGGAGATGGTATTGTAGAAAAAGACGGAGAACCACTGAGTCTCAGACTGGTATTCCAGACTGAAGAATATGCTTCCTGGAAGTCACTGTGTGAATACCTGAAATCTGAATATGAGAAGGTTGGTGTGGGTATTGAACTGGTAGAAAAAGAATCTGCAGCTTACTATGATGAGATCTGGAACACCAGAGACTACGATCTGTGTATTTACCGCAGCTATGAAGACTCCTGGATGCCTCATGGTTTCCTGAAATCAATGTTCTATGCGGAAGATGGAGCAAAGGCAGTAAACTGGTACGATGAGGAGCTGAACAAAGATCTCGGAGAAGTATTAAAAACACAGGATGAAGAAAAACGTACGGAATTATACGACAAGATCCTTACACGTATCAATGATCAGGCAGTAACAGTGCCGCTGTATTATCCGAACCGTGATTATATCTATAACAATACAAGACTGACCAATGTAGAGCTTGCACCGACTGCCTATGAGGGCATTAACTGGGCAACACTGGACGTAGTGGAGTAAAAAATGTTTGAAAAAATCGAGAATAAATGGACAGAAGATTCCGGTGATTATGATGATATGATCCAAAAACAATTGAGTAACAAAAGAACGGTATCTCACTGGACAAAAGAATTGAAAAGACTGCTTGGACCTGAGCCCCTTCGTATTTTAGAAGTGGGCTGCGGCCCAGGTTTTATGAGCATTATAGCAGCGCGTCTGGGACATGATGTAAAAGCAATTGATGGTTCATCAGGAATGGTAGAAAAAGCCAGAAGGAATATGCGACAGTATCATCAACAGGTGGAAATCTGTGAGGAAGATGGTGTAACTTTGCCATTGGAACAGGAACAAAGCTATGATGTGATACTTTCCAGAGATGCGGTGTGGACATTATATGAT
This sequence comes from Faecalicatena faecalis, assembly GCF_012524165.2. Classification (GTDB taxonomy): domain Bacteria; phylum Bacillota; class Clostridia; order Lachnospirales; family Lachnospiraceae; genus Faecalicatena_A; species Faecalicatena_A faecalis. Next base: position 6,575 of record NZ_JABACJ020000044.1, on the reverse strand, counting down.
CCGGAAAAAGCTTTCAGACGCTGGAAGACTGTATTAAAACCAGGCGGAAGGATTATTTATTTTGATGGGGACTATCGTACCATCGAACCCACATTAAAAAATAAGATCCATATGAAAATTGCTGATTTTCTTATTTATGTTACAGAAAGAAAAATATATGGATCTGATGTGAAGGAAAACAGCGGAATTTATGAAAAGCTGCCATTTACATCGCAGAAGCGTCCGGAAGCGGACTTTCAGATATTAAAAAAGGTACGTTTTGCCAGGATCCAGATTAGAGAGAACCGCTGGCTAAACAGACCATGGACGATGGATTTCTGGAAATACGGATATCAGGGAAAAAAATTTATTGTAATAGCCACAAAGAAGGAGAAGTGACATGCAAAACGATAAGATCAAAGAGTACTGGGAAGGAGAAGCTGGCATTTACAGCGAAGGGATCAAGGCAGAATTGAAAAGTGAAACAGCAGAAAACTGGAAAAATCTGATTCTGGAGTATGCGCCGGAAAAAGAACATCTGGAAGTACTGGATGTAGGCTGCGGACCGGGATTTTTTGAAATTATGCTGGGAAAAGAAGGACATCATGTGACAGGGATCGATATTACTGAAAATATGATCCATGAAGCAAAGGAAAATGTAAAGGCAGCAGGTTTATCTGCAGATCTGATGACTATGGACTGCCACAATCTGAATTTCCCGGATGAGACATTTGATATGGTTATCTGCAGAAATATCACATGGACGCTGGACGATCCACAGAAGGCTTACAAGGAGTGGCTGCGTGTGCTGAAAAAAGGTGGACGTCTTCTGGTATCGGATGCCTGCTGGTATCAGCATCTTTACGATGAAGAAAAGAAAAAGATTTATGAAGCACATGATGCTGCCATGTGGAAAAAATATGGGAGAGGCATTCATGCTCATGAAGATGTGGAAACAGGGAAAGAACTTAGCAGCAAACTGTTTATGAGTGATAAAAAGCGTCCGGCATGGGATTTGAATTATATGATAGAAATTGGATTTTCCAAAGTGTTTGCACTGACGGATATCAGTGAGATTTCCAGAACATCTATAGAACGAGAGCTGAATAAACTGACACCTCAGTTTTTGGTAGGCGGAGAAAAGTAAGATGAACCAGTTTTTTCGATTAGTATATTTTTTGAAATATGCAAAGAAAGAAACTGCAATCCGAATTTTACTGGGACTGGGCATAGTGGGTGCCCAGTTTTCCCAGACCTGGTTTCTTGCAAAAATGGTTATAGCAGTATGCGGGAAAAGAAATATGAAAGAAATTCTAATATGCTTTCTGGCAGAATTTCTTTCTCTTTTTATCCGAGCAGGTTTGATAAAGTATCAGGAGTATTTTCTGAAAAAATATGCGGCGAAAGTGAAGAATGAGATCCGCAGCCAGATTCTGGATAAGATTATGGTTCTTGGTCCATCCTTTAAGAATGACCAGAGAACAGGCAATCTCCAGTCATTGATTACAGATGGCGTGGAATCGCTAGAAGCTTTTTTGACTCAGTATATACCACAGATTGCGGTGGTTGTTTTTACCACAATATTTATTACCACTTTTATGTGCCGACTGGATCGGACGGTAGGACTTCTGCTCCTTTTTATGTCGGCGGTGACGGTCATAGTACCGCATATATTTATGCCGGCAGTATCAGATGTCATGGTATTGTACTGGAAAGAATATGCACAGTTAAATGCACAGTACATCGATGATATGCAGGGGATGAGTACCTTGAAATCGCTAGGAGCCAGCAAGAAAGAAGGAAAAAGGCTGAAAACCCAGGCCATTGGATTTGCGGCAGAATCCATGAGAAATCTGGGAATATCACTTTCAGATTCTACTTTAATTACGATCTGCATTACAGCAGGAACCAGTATCAGCATCCTGTTGTCTGCCATTCATGTGGCACAGGGAAAGATTCCTTATGCAGTACTGATACAGGTTCTGTTTCTGGCAGGTGAATGTCTGCGACCGATGAATGATTTAAGTATTTACTGGCATAACAGTTATACAGGATTATCCGTTGCTGAAGAATTATTGTATGTTCTGGACTATCCGGTTTCGGAAAAACCAAAAGAGAATTTGCAGAATACAGGGATAGGCAAGAAGCCGGAGATTGTATTGCAAAATCTGTCATTTCAGTATGAAAAGGATGGGGCAGATGTCTTAAAAAATGTGGATATGGTGTTTAAGTCTGGTAAGGTTACTGCAATTGCAGGAAAGTCAGGATCCGGAAAATCCACAATTGTAAATTTACTGCTGGGATTTTATGAAACAGAAAAAAACAGGATTCAGATTGATGGGAAAACGTTGGAAAGCTTCGAACCGGATTATCTGAGAAGCCAGATTTCGGTAGTATTTCAGGATAGTTTTCTGTTTTATGGTACGGTAAAGGATAATATCCGGATGGCCAGACCAGAGGCATCAGATGCGGAGATCATGCAGGCGGCTATGGCAGCGAATGCCCATGAATTTATTGTAAATCTTCCAAATGGGTATGATACATTGGTGGGAGAACGTGGAGCTACTCTTTCCGGAGGAGAAAGACAAAGGATTGCCATTGCCAGAGCAATCTTAAAGAATGCGCCAATTCTGATTCTGGACGAGGCAACTTCCAGTGTGGATTGCAAAAATGAACAGGAAATACAGAATGCGCTGAAAGAAGCGATGAAGGATCGCACAACTTTGGTGATTGCGCATCGTATGACGACAATCGAAGATGCAGATAAGATATACGTTATGCAAAATGGACACGTAGAGGGATGTGGAACGCATGAGGAATTACTGCAGAAAGATCAAATTTATCAGAATCTGGTGAGGGCACAAAGTTATGAATAAAGAAGAACAGAAATTTACAAGACTGAAAAATGTCATACGGCTCTCGAAGAGGCTGAAAAAATATCGTCTGCGTATGGTAGCGGCAATTGCGGCAGGTGTGGGAAATCAGTTATCGATTGTGGCTGCATCTGTGCTTGGGGCATGGACAGTGGGTCTGGCAATTGATGGAAAACTGATGCAGGAACTGAATTATGTGATTGCGGCTACGATAGCAGCAATTATCATCCGGATTGTGTTTTACGCGTTGGAAATGTGGATTTGTCACGATGTGGCATTTAAAGTACTTGCTGATTTTCGAATACAGTTGTTTGATTCTATAGAAAGAGTGTCACCGGCAATTTTGCTGAATATGCGCTCAGGACAGCTTGCATCCACATTAATGGGGGATGTGGAGATCATGGAATGGTTCTTTGCCCATACTTTTGGCAGCGTTCTGGTTGCAGTTATTACACCTGTTATTTTAATGATTATTTTATGGCAGATACTTCCGATTCTGGATCTGGTAATGCTTCTTTTTGCAGTGGCAGCGGTTATCATACCGATATGGATGAAAAAGAAAGCAGATGAACAGGGCAGAGAAGTCCGTGAAGCTCTGGCAGATGCCAATGCGGTAACGTTGGAAGGTGTGCAGGGGTTAAAAGAAATATTGACTCTGAACTATCGAACAGGATACGAGGAAAAGAATAGAGCATACCTGGAACGTATGTATAAAAAACAGTTTTCATACAGCAAACGATTGGGTACAGAAGGAATGTTGCTTCAAATGGTGCTTGGAGTATCTGGCCTTGTGGCGGCGCTGATCGCGGCATGGTATGTAGGAAAAGATGGAATGGCAGCCTCCATGTATACAATTATTGTGGTACTGTCTGCAATGATTCTGGGACCTGTCATTGAGATCTGCAATACAGCAAGAAACTTTGGGTTGATTTTTGCAGCAGCAGACCGGATTTATCGGGTGCTGGAAGCAAAACCGCTGGTACAGGATTCTGGAAATGACATCAATACAAAGGATCTGACACCGGAAATATGTTTTGAAAATGTAAGTTTTCGATACAGAGAGGATCTGGAGGCTGCTGTGGAAGATATTTCATTTCGGATTCAACCGGGAGAACATGTAGCCATTGCAGGGGCATCCGGTGCAGGAAAAACAACCTGTATCCAGCTGCTGCTTCGAAACTGGGATACTGAAAAAGGATGTATTCGTATTGGAGGAAAGGATATACGAGACATATCTTTAAGGAGCCTGAATGAAATGTATGCCACGGTATTACAGGATGTGTATTTATTTCAGATACCGATTTTGGAAAATATTCGTCTCGGAAGAAGCAGTGCAACGGATGAAGAAGTAATGGAGGCAGCAAGGAAAGCATTTGCCCATGAATTTATCACAGAACTTCCGGATGGTTATCAGACGATTGCAGGAGAAGGCGGAGTGAAACTATCCGGTGGTCAGAGACAGAGGATCGCGATAGCGCGGGCATTTCTAAAGGGTTCTCCAATTCTGGTCTTTGATGAGGCAGTATCGAATCTTGACACGGAAAATGAAAGAAAGATCCAGGAATCCATAGAGCAAAGTGCCCAAAACTGTACGGTCGTGATGATTGCACACAGAATGTCTACGATTAAGTCCGCAGATCGGATTATCTGCATGGATCATGGAAAAGTGGCTGAGATGGGAACGTTTGAAGAATTAATGAAGAAAAACGGATATTTAAAAAAGCTGCTGGAAAATAGTGAAGACATGAAATAAAGGGGAACCTTAATAGTTCCCCTCAAGCAAATCCTTTAATGAAATATGAAAAAAGAAATCATGGACCATTGTATCATACTTCTGCCACAGCGGAAGGGTGATGCACTGGTCTTTTCTTTTGCATTCTTATGCATTTGGTAGCTTTAAAAAACCTTATTTACCGATAGCCCCTGTTTTTTATTACACTGCAATGTATTGTAAAAGCACTTGAAGCACTCAGCTCATATGTAACATTGTAAATGAAACAGATAATCCGGCAGGAAATCTGCCGGATTGCACAAAAATGCCAATGACACAAAACTTAGCAGATCTGTGACATGGGAGCCAATCTGATTAGTGACAAACTGAGAAAACAGCAACAGACAAGGTAAGAGAGAGTATTATTGAAAAGGAGTTTATATTATGACAAAAGTAAATACAATGAATACTAAGCTTACACGTGGAGATAAAGCACACAAAAAATTTATAGAAAAACTTGATGTTTTTAAAGACGGTCTGAAGCATGGAATGGATTCGTTAGAAATGATTCATAAGCAGACACTTGATTCGTCTGTGGAGTTTACTAAAGTAGTATCAAAATCTCAGGAAGTAGAACGGACTGCACTTTATGATATTATAAAAAAATGTGAAGATGAAACAAGAAGAAAGGAAGCTTTTGAGCGACTTGCGGAACTTGATCGTATTAAGGAAAAAGAAGTCGACACTCACAATGATTTCCTCAAAAATGAAAGAGAAAAAGCAAATAGAAATATTACAGGTGGTATTCTCTGTCTTGCAGTTGCAGGTGGACTCATATCCAGTAAACAAGTACGACAAATGAGCGGAAAAGCCCTTACTACAATAAGTAAAAATTTACTCCGAACTAAAGAATAAATATTTTATAGTTAAGTCCGGGATAATGTTTTTGAAATAGATGAGGCTCTGTTTGCTTTTGAATAAAAAATAATAAAAGGGAGATACAAATATGGATTCAAACACTATTTTAAGTAATATATTACAAGAAGAAGTACAATACTTTTATAATTGTATACGAGATTATGATGAAAAACGCATTATTGATATTGCTATGGTTGACGATGTTTACGCAAAAGTACTTGAATATGATATGTGTGATGTACAAAAAGAAGCGGTAATGAAGGCTGGTGCTGCACTCAATGATTCAAACGGGACAGTGATTTTTGCACCGTCAAGAGATAAAACAACACTGGTAGTATTATCTAAGAAGGTGTTGCCTCAAAAAGATCTTGACGAAGTGCATGGAACTGTATTACATGAGTTGACCCATGCACACGATTATTACGATTATGCGGATTATTTACAAATTAGTGACTATAATACACTTTTTAATTCACAATACTATAACGCATTTTTCCTATGGACAGAGTTTCATGCTCGGAGAATCGGTTACAAGAGATTTATAGAATACAAATTCAGAAAAGGATGGAAACAGTTTAAAAAGCACAGATATGAGTTTCTTGAAGGAATTAATGCGAATTTTTCGATTTATAGTAGCAAAGGACGATTATACGATCTTATGCAAGCGGCTGGTAGATATTATACGTTTATAGAATTGTGTTCATCACATACTGAAAATTTTAAAGGAGATATCTTAGACGGTAATGTTGAACCGGATTTGCTTAATATATTAAATGAAGTATACTGTTTCTTGGCTGAGAATAGAGAGTTTAAACAGTTTGTAAATAATATTGTAATATTTGACGAGTTATTACATAAAATAGACTCAATGGTCAGTGAGCAAATTGAACAAGTATAAAACATAGAAAGTTAGTATTTTATAAACGAAACTTTAAAAAAAGAACGCTTGTTAGTATATCATTACTGTCTCAATTAATTTGGTGATTGATTATTCCGGGCCTGCGGCCCACCTAGGCCGCAGTTTAGCGCAGTTAGACCGCGCATCAGCTCATTTGATACAATCCGCGTTTCGGCACATGCCGATCGCAGATCAG
>NZ_JABACJ020000043.1 GCF_012524165.2 Faecalicatena faecalis | reverse complement strand
CTGATCTGCGATCGGCATGTGCCGAAACGCGGATTGTATCAAATGAGCTGATGCGCGGTCTAACTGCGCTAAACTGCGGCCTAGGTGGGCCGCAGGCCCGGAATAATCAAATTTACCACATATTCTCCTTATAACAGGAGATTTATGCATAAAAATTTGTATATCAAGTGGGCTAATCCTTTTAGTACGTTTATTACTAAACTGTAATTGTAAAAATAGACATAAAAGCCGTTTAGCCAACTTTGGGTATGTAATAGGATTGGTCTCTTATGAATTGTATTTGGTTCATGGATATGCCTTGAAACTTTTTACACTGAATATACCTGAATTTAATAAGATAACGCTTTTCATAATCATAACCTTTATAGGAACAGTAATTTTATACTTAATAGATAAAAAAATCACAACTACATTAAAAAGAAAGCTGATGAAATCCAGTATCTAATAAGTAATATTACTGAAAAATTTTCACTCTGTTCGAAAAAGCTTATTAGAAATTTTACTAAAAAATAAAGGAGTTAAAAAACAAAATGAAACAATATAAAATTGCCGTTGCAGGAACAGGCTATGTAGGTCTATCCCTTGCAATTTTATTGGCACAACATCATAAAATAACGGCTGTGGATATTATACCTGATAAGATAGAGATGCTGAATCAAAGAATATCTCCGATTCAGGATGATTATATTGAAAAATTTTTGAAGGAAGATAGAGATGGAGGAAAACATCTAAATATATCTTTTACAACTGATGGAACAGTTGCTTATAAAGATGTTGATTTCGTGGTAGTCGCAACACCAACAAATTACGATTCTGTTAAAAATTTTTTTGATACGTCTGCTGTAGAATCAGTTATCAAGCTAGTGCTTGAAGTGAATCCGAATACAATCATAGTAATCAAGTCTACCGTTCCTGTAGGATATACAACATCTGTGCGTGAAAAGTTTAGAACTTCAAATATAATTTTTAGTCCAGAATTTCTCCGTGAGTCCAAGGCACTGTATGACAACCTTTATCCTTCACGTGTTATTATAGGAACAGATATAAGGGATAAAAAATTAGTTGCTGCAGCTCACACCTTTGCGGAATTACTTTTGGAAGGTGCAATCAAAGGGAAAAAAGCATCTGATGTTCCACCGGGGTATAATATTGATGAAACCCCTATTGAAACGCTATTCATGGGATTTTCAGAAGCAGAGGCTGTCAAATTGTTTGCTAATACATACTTAGCATTACGCGTGTCTTATTTTAATGAACTAGATACGTACGCAGAAATGAAAGGACTTGATACACAGGCAATTATCAAGGGTGTGTGTATTGATCCTCGCATAGGCTCTCATTACAATAACCCTTCCTTTGGATATGGAGGATATTGTCTGCCTAAAGATACCAAGCAATTGCTGGCAAACTATGCTGACATTCCGCAGAACATAATGACTGCTATTGTAGAAAGTAATAGAACCAGAAAAGACTTTATCGCTGACCAGATTTTAGCTGTAGCTGGATACTATGGATATAGTTCCGATAATAAGTGGGATAGTAAAAAAGAGAAGGAAGTAGTCATTGGTGTGTACAGACTGACTATGAAGAGCAATTCCGATAATTTTCGTCAGAGCTCCATCCAGGGAGTTATGAAGCGTGTGAAGGCAAAAGGAGCAACCGTTATCATCTATGAGCCTACCTTATCTGATGGAGAAAAGTTCTTTGGTAGCCTTGTCATTAACAACCTCGAAAAATTTAAGACAATGAGTAACGCCATCCTTGCAAATAGGTATGACAACTGTTTAGATGATGTAAGTGAGAAGGTTTACACTAGAGATGTTTTTAGAAGAGACTAATTTTAAGAAAAATATTTAAAGGCTAAGAGCACCACCTTCGCCAGTAGGCACTTAATAAAATGATATCTAAATCTTGCAGTTCCTATACGATAGTCGTGAGGACTGCAAGTATTTTATTCTATTTTGTCTGCAAAAGATTTTAAGTTATACTATCCTGTAAGATAATCAGAGTTTGGACCAAACCATATAAGAATCCTTCTGAGTCCGGTTCTTCTTAAATTATCAGTAAGTTGTATTCTATATATATCAATAAACGTAAGCGCCAAATAATAGCAGTATAAGGTAAACTTTCGTTCAACTTATCTGTGCCTTTTGCATTGAAATACTCATTCCCTACCAAATCCTCCTAAATTCTCCTGGAGAAATTCCCTCTACTTTTTTAAATACTCTGGCAAAATAGTTCGCATCATTCATTCCGCACTCTACAGCAATCTTATCCATTGATAAGCCGGAAAAGCGAAGCAATTGCTTGGCATGTGTAATACGGACTTGCTGGAGATAGTTATTAATTGTAACATCGTATTGCTCTTTAAATATCCGAGAGAGATAAAACTTATTTACAAAAAATAATTCTGCCAAATTATCTAATGTAATTCTATGTTGATAATTCTGATCTAAATATTCTTTAATCTGCTGAAGATTTTGTTTTTTTGAAAGAACATCGGGATGCTGATCTCGATGCCAACTGTCTTCCATCAATAACGTCAGCAATGCTGTTAATTTTTCGCAAATACTCATGTCTTTTACATAAGAAGATGAGGCCGCTATTTCATTTAACGTAGATATTAGTGTCTCATAACGAAATACATCTTTAGGATGAAAAGCAGGTGTACCTCCCCGCTCTACGTATTTCGCATAAATAGCATCCATATTGGGGCCATAGAAATGTACCCACTTTAAGTGCCATAAATTATCTCCTGTACTGTGAGAATAAGGTTTTCTGCAATCAATAAATACACAGTCACCATCTATAAGAGGATATGAAATACCTTCATATCTCAACGAGCCAGAACCGGATGTCACCATAAAAAATAAATACGAAGATAAATTTTCACGTTTACTATCATGCGGGCTTGTGGCTTCTAGTTGTCCGATTTCCTGCAAATGGAGTAGATTTTTTTTCGCAAAACTAGAAGGTGTATATAAGATACGATTTGAAGACTCCATATCTCCCTGAAAGGTAAAAGAGTTCAAGATTGTTCTCCTTTCTATAGCGTATATAATAATTTTAATCATATTCTTCTTAACTCGAAAAGTCAATATCGTGCTAATAATAGGCAATATAAACACTCAAAAAATGTAATTACATCCGCTACAATATATAACAGGCATAAAAATAGATTTATATGTTAATTAAAAAAATATATTATGGAGGATGAATATGAAAAAGGCATTAATTACAGGAATTACAGGACAAGATGGTTCTTATCTAGCAGAGTTTTTATTAGAAAAAGGTTATGAGGTGCACGGAATTACTAGACGGTCATCAATTTCGAACACGGCAAGGATTGACCATCTGATTTCCTCAAATTTAATTACGCTACATGATGGTGATTTATCAGATTCTTCTTCCCTAATTCGAATTATTAATTTAGTCCAACCGGATGAGATTTACAATCTGGCGGCACAATCACATGTACAGGTATCTTTTGACGTACCAGAATATTCCGGAGATGTGGATGCTATTGGTGTACTTAGGATTCTGGAGGCAATACGTATTCTGGGACTTACTAAAAAGACAAAATTTTATCAAGCGTCTACTTCCGAATTATACGGAAAGGTAGAGGAAGTCCCACAACGGGAAACCACCCCTTTTCATCCATATAGTCCTTATGCAGTTGCTAAACAGTATGGCTATTGGATTACAAAAGAATATAGGGAAGCTTATGGTATGTTTGCAGTAAATGGAATTCTGTTTAATCATGAATCCGAAAGACGGGGAGAAAACTTTGTAACAAGAAAGATTACCCTTGCAGCGGGACGAATAGCGGAAGGTCTGCAGGATCATCTTGAGCTTGGTAATTTGGATTCTCTTCGCGATTGGGGGTATGCGAAAGATTATGTAGAATGTATGTGGATGATTCTCCAACACAATACACCAGAAGATTTTGTTATTGCTACAGGTGAACAGCATACAGTTCGGGATTTTGTAGAAAAGGCATTTGCAGCTAATGGCATAATAATCCGCTGGGAAGGTAAAGAATTAGATGAAAAGGGATATGACGTAGATAGTGGAAAAATGCTGATTTGTATTAATCCTGCTTGGTTCCGTCCTACCGATGTTGATAATCTTTGGGGGGATCCGACTAAAGCAAGAGAAATACTTGGATGGAATCCACAGAAGACCAGCTACGAGGATTTAATAAAGATTATGTCAGAGCATGATCGTTTTTTAGCGAAAAAAGAAGCGGCTATGAAAGCGGCTCAATAGAAAACCAGAGGACTCTCTGTAAAATTTGAAAGAAGGTACATTTAAATTATGGAAAAAAGTGCAAAAATATATATAGCCGGACATAAAGGCATGGTTGGTTCTGCAATTAAACGTTGTCTCGAAAGACAGGGCTTTTACAATATTATTACAAAAACACATAAAGAACTAGACTTAATTAATCAACAGGCCGTTATGGATTTCTTTGCAGAGGAAAGACCAGAGTATGTGTTTCTAGCAGCTGCAAAGGTCGGAGGAATTGTCGCAAATCAGCAGGCACTTGCAGATTTTATGTATGATAACATAATGCTGGAAATGAATGTAATTCATGCAGCATGGAAGAATGGCTGTAAAAAACTTGAATTTCTAGGTTCTTCCTGCATTTATCCTCGCATGGCACCTCAGCCAATGAAAGAAAACTGTCTACTTACAAGTGAATTAGAAAAAACAAACGAAGCTTATGCGTTGGCTAAAATTTCTGGTTTAAAATACTGTGAATTTTTGAATAAACAATATGGGACTGATTTTATTAGCGTTATGCCTACTAATCTATATGGACCAAATGATAATTACCATCCCACACACAGTCACGTTCTACCAGCTTTGATTCGCCGTTTTCACGAAGCAAAAGAGGCTGAACTGTCAGAAGTAACCTGCTGGGGAGATGGCTCTCCTCTTCGTGAATTTCTTTATGTTGATGATTTAGCTGATCTGTGCGTATTTTTAATGAACAATTATAGTGGAAATGAGACGGTTAACGCCGGTACTGGAAAAGAATTATCAATTAAGGAATTGACTAAATTAGTCGCAAAAATCGTAGGATTCAATGGGGATATTAAATGGGATACTAGCAAGCCTAATGGTACCCCTCGTAAACTGTTGGATATATCTAAGATTGAAGAGATGGGATGGCATTATCAAACAGAGTTGGAAGATGGAATCCGTCTAGCTTATGAAGACTTTCTAAAAAATCCCATAAGGGCAGAAAGATAATATGAAATACCGTTATAATTTAATAGAAGGAGAACATTTATGAATATTATACTATTGTCTGGAGGCTCTGGGAAAAGATTATGGCCCCTATCAAATGAAATTCGTTCTAAACAATTTATCCCCATTTTTAAAACAATAAATGGAGAATATGAGTCCATGGTACAACGTGTATATCGTCAGATTAAGGCTGTTGATACCAATTCTGTTGTTACAATTGCTACGTCTAAAACACAGGTTTCCACAATTCATAATCAATTGGGGGATGATGTTGGAATCAGTGTAGAGCCATTTAGAAGAGACACCTTTCCTGCTATTGCACTTGCAACAGCTTATCTGCATGATGTCAAAAAAATATCGGAGGAAGAATCTGTTGTTGTATGTCCAGTAGACCCCTATGTTGAAAATGAATATTTTGAAGCATTAGAGGAATTGGGAAAACAGGCTGAAAAAGGAGAAGCAAATCTGGTTCTGATGGGAATAAAACCAACTTATCCTAGCGAAAAGTATGGATACATAATTCCTAAGAGTAGTAAAGAATTGAGTTGTGTGGAAACATTTAAAGAAAAACCTGACATTGAAACTGCCAAAACATATATAAAACAAGGAGCCCTTTGGAATGGCGGAGTTTTTGCCTATAAACTAGGATATGTTTTAAGAAAAGCTCACGAATTAATTGATTTTACGGATTATCAAGACTTATATGACAAATATGAATCATTAACTAAAATAAGTTTTGATTATGCTATAGTGGAAAAAGAGCCTAGTATCCAAGTTATGAGATTTTCAGGATACTGGAAAGATCTTGGGACGTGGAATACCTTAAGTGAAGAAATGTCTGAAAATATAATTGGTAATGGTATATGTAATAATACTTGCGAAAATACCAGTGTCATCAATGAATTGGATATTCCCATCTTATGTATGGGGTTAAGGAATGTAATCGTTTCTGCCAGTGCAGAGGGAATCCTTGTATCCGATAAGGAGCAATCCAGTTACATTAAGCCATATGTAGATGCCATGGAACAGCAAATAATGTTTGCAGAAAAATCTTGGGGAAAATTTGAAGTACAGGACATAGAAGATGAAAGCATGACAATCAAAGTAACCTTAAATTCTGGACATAGTATGAACTATCATAGTCATGAGAGGCGAGATGAGGTATGGACAATCCTTTCCGGAATAGGTAGAACGATTGTTGATGGGATGGAGGAACCTGTACACCGTGGTGATGTGATTACAATGCAGGCTGGTACACGACATACAATTATCGCAGAAACTGAACTAAAGGTTATGGAAGTACAGCTAGGTAAGGAGATTAGTGTACATGACAAAAAGAAATATAAGCTACCACAGCAGACCCTTTCTTCTGTCACCAGCAGGTAAGAACTATCTGTGGGGAGGAGTGAGACTTCGAGAAGAATTTGGAAAAGATACTATGAGGGATGTAGCAGATGAATGTTTGGCTGAAACCTGGGAATGTTCGACGCACCCAGATGGTCCAAGCATAGTAGCAAGTGGTGAGTGGAAGGGAAAAACGTTAACAGATGTATTAAACGAACATCCTGAATACTTGGGGACCCATCCAGAACAAACATCAGGAAATGGACAGCTCCCAATCTTAATTAAACTGATTGATGCCAAAGAAAATCTATCTGTTCAGGTTCATCCTGATGATACATATGCCCACGCTAAAGAGCATGGACAACAGGGAAAGTCTGAAATGTGGTATGTAATGGATGCTAAGGAGGATGCAAAACTCGTTTATGGTTTTTATCATGATATGGATAAAGATACTTTAAATAGTAGTCTGAAGGATGGAACAATTGAAAAGTATCTACAAAAAGTAAGTATCCACAAAGATGATGTGTTTTTTATTGAAGCAGGGACAATTCATGCAATTGGTGCAGGTGCCTTGATAGCAGAAATACAAGAAAATTCTAACTTGACTTATCGTTTGTATGATTATGATCGATTGGATAAAAATGGATGCTTAAGAGAACTCCACAGGGAAAAAGCCCTGGACGTGATTAATTTAAAAGGCAGTAGTGAACCGCGACAGCCACTGAGGGTACTGAAATACCAAAAAGGATCTGCCTCCGAGTTACTATGTCGTTGTAAATATTTCCAAGTCGAACGTCATTTACTTAATACGGAACGTTCCAGAGAAATGGTTGAATTTTATACTAAAAAAAATTCTTTTCATGTTTTTTTATGTATGGAAGGCTGTGGAGTTATTTTTATGGAAGATGGGGAATTCTTAAATTTCTTTAAAGGGGACTGTATTTTTACTCCAGCTAACTCTGTAAATATGAGATTTCACGGGAAAGCAGAACTATTAGGAGTACACTGTTAAAATTAGGTTTTCTTAAAATAAGGAAGGATAAATAAATGAAGCATATAGAAACGTTATATCAATCCTGGCTGGAGCATGCAACCGAGGACCAGGATATTATTAATGAGCTGCAGGCAATATCGGATTCTCCTGAACAAAAAATAGATTGCTTTTATCGCAATCTGTCATTTGGAACGGGAGGACTTAGGGGTGTCATTGGTGCCGGAACAAATAGAATGAATATCTATACTGTTGCAAAGGCATCCCAAGGGTTAGCAAATTATATAAAGAATAACTTTCCTAAGGATAAATGGTTAGTTGCCATAAGCTATGACTCCCGTAAGAAATCAGATTTATTTGCCCAGACAGCTGCAGAAGTATTTGCAGCAAATAAACTTAATGTATATATATATTCCCAACTAATGCCGACGCCCTGCCTTTCTTATGCTGTTAGAGAATTAAATTGTACAGCAGGAATTATGATAACTGCATCTCATAATCCATCAAAGTATAATGGGTATAAGGTCTATGGACCAGATGGCTGTCAGATAACGATTCAAGCAGCTAATTTAATATTATCAGAAATTAATCGGGTAAATATATTTGAGGGTGTTCAAAAAATAACCTTTGAACATGGTATTTCAACTCGCAAAATTCAATATATTACAGCAGAACTTGAAAGAAACTATATAGAACATGTAAAAAAAGAGTCTCTTTTAACACCAGATAATTTAATTTCTAAAAATGTTTCAATAGTCTATAGTCCATTAAATGGAACTGGCTTAAAACCTGTACTTCGTACTCTACAGGAAAGTGGGTATACCAATATCCAAATTGTAAAAGAACAAGAGCTGCCCGATGGAAATTTTCCAACCTGCCCATATCCAAACCCAGAAGTTTTTGAGGCAATGTCGTTAGGTATAGAATATGCTAAAAATGTAGAGGCCGACTTACTATTGGCCACCGACCCTGATTGTGATCGGGTAGGCGTTGCAGTAAAAAGTCCAGATGGAGAATATATTCTTTTTTCAGGAAATGAAACTGGAATCTTACTTTTGGACTATATTTGTGCAAGGCGAATAGAAAACGGCACCATGCCCGAAAATCCAGTATTTATCAAGTCAATTGTAACAACCGATATGGCGGAACGAATTGCTGCTCATTATGGCGTCACAACAATCAATGTACTAACTGGATTTAAGTATATTGGTGAACAAATTAGCATACTTGAAAGTAAAGGGATGTTAGATTCTTATATTTTCGGTTTTGAGGAAAGTTATGGGTACCTTAGTGGAGGTTATGTACGTGATAAAGATGCGGTTGCAGGAACTTTTCTGATTAGTGAAATGTTTGCTTATTATAAGACCATGGGAATATCACTTTTAGATAAGCTTAATGAATTATACTCAACATATGGTTATACATTAAATACTTTGCATTCATATACTTATGAAGGTCCGCAGGGAGTAGAGACGATGCAGAAAATTATGCATAGCTTTCGCCACGGAATCGAACAGGTTAGCGGTTATAAAGTAGTAAAATGTTTAGATTATGAATTGGGTATTGAGGGACTGCCCAAATCTAATGTAATTAAATACATATTAGAAGAGAATTGTTCTATCGTAATCCGTCCGTCTGGAACAGAACCAAAAATGAAAGTGTACATTTCTGTATGTGCGAAGGATAAGACAACGGCAGGAGATATTGAAAAAATACTTGTTACAGATATTGAAAAATATGTACAATTATAAATTGGGGATAAGAGTATAAGAATTTATTTAGACTATGTCTATTATTTCAAATAGACATTTCTAAATTTTGATTATTAAAAGAGGAAGGTGCCACAAAATCATGGTACTAAATGATTGAGCGACATCTTCCTCTTTTAATAATCAAATTTTCTACTAATTTGGTATATCATAGTTTAAAATTTTTTCTAATTTTTTGTACGCTTTTCTTTTTTCCATCTTATTAATCATCTTTTCTACTGTAGGTTCTTTTATAGAATCCATAATAAATGCACATATAAATAAAAAGACTATGTAAGCAAAACCTTGTAGCCAAAATGTAGCAGAAAAAACTATTGAATTAAAGTAATCATATATATGTTTGTTAAAAAAAGGATGAGATTGTATTAAGTAAACTGCAAAAGTATGTTTCGCAATTGTATTTACAAAGTTATTGCTAATGTCCTTAATGGTTAAAGCCGCAATGAACCACAAAATTCCATCCAACAGGGCAAAAAAACTCGTATTGGATGCAAAGTAGTACTGTGCACGTTTAAATATGCCCCAGTAATTCCCCAATTTACCCATAATAATAATGGACAAAAATATTAAAATCCAGGTAAAAATGGCAAGGAAAATAATTATCTGCTTTTTACTCTTCCATTTTTCTATTTCTCTTTCAAAATACTTTCTAATATATGCTGCAATAAAATATATATAAACAAACCAGCACAAATCGGAATAGAATGTTTCTTGATTTGTAATGGTTGGTATTATAACTTGCATAAATGTTGACACAACAAGGACAAGTCTATGTGTATTCTTTGACATTTGTAAAATTAGTAAATTTAAAATTGGTATTATGAGATATAATCCTATGATAGCAGAAGCATACCACCACTTTTTAAATATTACCGGTAATAAGTATGTAATAAACTCAGTGATATTTATTGAGTCATGAAATAATAAGATGCTAATTATATAAAGGATTATTGAATAGAAAAAAATTTGTAACCAAAGTTTTAAAATACTTTTAAATCTACGTTGTTGCAGACATAAAAAATAGCCCGTTATCAATATAAAAATATTTACTCCTATTCGGCCGCCGATTACAAAACAATCACCAATAATATTATTGATGCCCTCATTCAGAAGAACTGTGGTATTCCATGCTAAATGTGATAATGTGATTATAATTATCGCAAAAATTCTAATTAGTTCAATATTTGATTTTCTAGTCATCTGATTATACCTTTCATAATTCCTTTAAAAATGTTTTCTTTTAATAAGAAAATTAATACTCTGTATAAGGATTTCTTTTGCTAAACTTTCCTTCATAATTAATAGTCCTATTATATAGAAACAAACACCGGCTGTAATTATGACAATAATAGAAAAAATACTATCATTTAATTTAAGCTCTAAAGTTTTAAGTAAAATAAACATAAGTGTTGCTGATACCAAGTAATTAACAAGGGATTTTTTTATACTAAAATCCAGCAAGTCTTTACTGTAGTATACAAAAATTACTAGTATTAATAGTTCTGCACATACAGAAGAAATTGCTGCTCCTATTGCTCCTAGTTTTGGAATCAGAATTAAATTGAGACAGACATTTACAATCGCCCCCCAAATAACTCCTTTATTAAAAAGATTTTGTCGATTTGCAGCCATTAAACATTGTCTCCCAATTGTATTATCCAATCCTACAACAATAATTAATAAACTGAAAATTTGGGTCAAGATAATGCATTCATTATACCCTTTCCCTAAAAATAATGGTATGAATCTATCAGCAATTGCTATCAAACCAAAACACATAGGAATCGATATAAACAAAACCAATGTAATTGTTTTTTTCATAATGATTTTTATACCTTTATCATCATGTTTATTAAACATATTTGTTATTCTGGGTAAAGTAACTGTTCCCAAAGAGGTTAGGACAACTACTAAGATTTGTTCAATTTTATGAGCCTGCTCATAAAATCCGTTTTGGAAGTCCGAATGCGTAATCCACCCAATCATACTTTTATCTAACACAGTATAGATCGTTGTGGCAACTGTGGGAATAAAATAAGCCATACTGGCTCTCCAATGCTTGAGTAAAACATTTATTGAAAATATAGATGGTAAAAAATATTTCCATACATATGGCCAAAGGAAAAAATTCCCTACAAATACAGTTCCCTGCATTATACCCGCATAGAGATACAAATCTGTTCTGTTTTGTATAAAAAGAAAGAGCATAACTATATTAACTATTTTAATTATTATGTTCCGAATAACAAGAGATTGAAACTCTTCCAGCCCTTGTAATATCCAGGATACATCACTTATCTGTGACAGCAAATAAAGTAATAATACTAACAACATTTTACTATGAGCATTTGAAAGGGCTATGACACTAATATATGTAATACAACTTAAAAGCATTGTTAAAACCCGGGCTGCCATAACTTCTGTTATTAAACATTTTAACTGTTTTTGATTATCCCTAATTTTGGCTATTTCAATTTGACCGTAAGTAGTAATTCCTAAAGTACCAAAAATAGCAAAATATGTCACTACAGAAAGTCCATAACTATATTCTCCAATACCATCTGCCCCTAGAACCCTTGATACATATGGGGTGGTAATAAAAGGAGCCAAGATAGCAATAAGTTGGAATATCATATTGTAAATGTAGTTTTTCCTTAAACTTTCTTTCACTGTTCAAATATCCTCCTTAAGACCATCTTATAACGTAAATGTTATGCTGTAACACCTCTTTTATTACTTAACAATATTCCTATATAAATTTTTTATCTTATGACCAAACCTCCAGAATGTGGTAGAATTATATAGATTAGTTTTACAAAGTACATTGTATATTATCTCTAACTTTGTTTTCCTATCATCATAATTAGTTCCATTACTACCTCCAACGCCTTTAAAAAGAGGGCGATGACTGAAGCAGGAATATTGTATCTTATTACTCCTTAAAACATCATAATAAACATTTTCTAGATAATATTCTTCATAATCGTTTACTCTAAGATACTGTTTTAATAAATACTCAGAAAATATTTTTTTCTGTACATAGTAAAACCTTGTATCTACTTGTGGCAAATATTTTTTGTTCATAAAATAATTTTTATTTACATCACAAACAAGTTCAAAAGTATTTTTTACTTTAAGTCTTCCAGTAATTTTACAGAACGCATTTTCGTGCTGCAGCAATACGCTTTTTTTTATGGCATATTCTATAATTTCACCTTCTCCATACCCTTTTCCATGTTTAATAACCTGTGAGGTGTTACCTTGAAATGTCAAATACTCTATTTTTTTGCATTTCTTCTTTGCTATCGATTGAAAAGTTCCCATATCGAACGGATATGCACTATTCTCACAAAATACAATTTTATCAAAAGTACTCTCTTCTATTGCCCAACGAACAGTTTCCTTATATGAATTTAAACGATCTTTCATATCTGAAATAGTTACATAGGGTGTGTTTGGATTTACGTTTATGCAACCTGTAATCAGTAATAACATTTTTTCACCTTTCCTTGTATAACTAAGGCCCCACATTATATTTTTGTAAGTAATTAAAATATTCAAAAATAGCAATATAAAATGGAAATACTGGTATTCTCACATAATTAAGTACAATCATTGTAAAACTAGAAAGTAATGCATGAGCAAATATTCCCAGTAAAAGAATTCCCTCTTTGTCATATTTAGAATTAGACATAGTTTTCTTACAGATAATTCCCCAACGTACTAAAACAATTCCATATATAATTATCACACCAAGACCTAAAACACCTAAAGAACCAAAAATCCCTATATCATAAGGATTCATATTTCCTGCAGAAGAGATACCCATTAAATCATATATATTATGTTCTGGAACTAATCCAATACCAAAAAACTTATGTTCTGTAAATTTCCCCAAATAGAATTCTAGTTCTTTTAGCCTATTAGTTGTTGATATACCATTATTGGCCTCTGTAAATTGTGATAGATAAGTGGTTATTAGGCCACTAGACAAGGCGATTGCAGAAGATATTATTGTTATGCTCCATAGAAAAACTTTGTTCACCTTTTTTTGATTATAAAATAATAACATTAAAAAAAGCGTTAAAAGCATTGTTAAGATTTGTACTCTTCCACGGTCAACATATATAGTAACAGCGACGATTAAAGCAATTGCGAAGACATTTTTTTTTCGTGCTGTATGACATAAGAACTTGTACCAATTAAAAATAAGCAATAAAATTGCAAAACTGCTCAAATCTGGCATACGAATTCTACCATTGGCCAATCCCCATTTTTCAACATTAAAAAAAACAAAATTAAAATAATTTTTTAAAAGGGCTTGAACCAGTATTATACTGTACCCAACATTTATTATAGTAGTCATAATTTCCAATAATTGTTGGATACCATTTTTCTTTTTAAATACATATAAAATTGGAATAGCCCATACTATAAAAATGTACTGATCAACGGCTTCAATGTAATCTGCAAGGGTCTGGGAATACTGTGCAGATGTGTAAAAGTATTGTGGTAGAAAGCACAAGATCAAAACGGAAAAAATATATTTTAGCGTCGATTTGTATAGTTTAATATCTTTATTACAATAGAACAAAATAATTCCGATTGATATGAATGTACATATTTTATAAGAATGGAATGTATATTGTTGAACTGAAATTGGTAATAGAAGTCGGAATCCTCTACAATTCAAAATTTCCATTATACCAAAGAAAAATATTACAACTCTACACGTACTTAATTTTGTTGTTATATGTATTGGCGTATTCTTCAATTATTTCACCTCTAAGAATTATGATATTTCTGCCATATTATCTTTGCTACTCTATGCCCAAGTATATTTTCATCCAACAGCATACGGAAATAAATATTCTTAATTTTTTGTATTAAAGAGTCCTTATTTAACAAACCGAAGTCATGCTTTATGTGCAAAGTAGATTTATATGTTTTATATTTATTTTGATTGGAATATCCTTCCACAGAATAATTAGCAATTGTTACATCTGTTTGTAAAAATTGATATCCATCCAACCACAAATGTAGAAATAAGTTATAATCTGCAACCTCATAATTAAGATCAAATCGATATTCACGTATTAACATCGTTTTTGTTAAACAGGACTGATGGGTAAATGGCATTGCTTTTGTAATTTTATTTATCGGACTGGCCTCTGCTAAAAACTTCTCTTTGCCCTTTATCCTCATCGTATTACCATACACTACATCATATTGTTCATATAAATACTTTGAAATATCAGAAAGTACATGATTATTAATAAAGCTATCGTCTGCGTTCATGTAAATAATCCACTCACCCATAGCTAAATCGGCAGCCTTATTCATCGCGTCAAAAATACCATTGTCCTCTTCTGAAATAATTTTATACATGATATTTTGACTGGCGAACTGCTCTCTATAACTTTGCGCGATTTGAAGAGTGTTATCGCTAGAAAGACCATCTATTATGATATACTCATAATTAACGTAATTCTGTTGGAAAACAGATTCAATAGTCTCTCTAATTGTATTGCCAGCATTTCTACATACAGTAATTACTGAAATTTTGCATTCCATAATCTTATATAAACCTCTTGTAATAGTTAACATTTTAAATTTCATAACTAGATTTATTTGCTAAAATCTTCTGAAAACTTTTTTCAAGTTCTATCTGTAGATTATCAAAAAGTCCATCGTCATATATATAATCATTGATGCAAATAAGGTTATATTCTTGATTACTAATTGCGTCAAATATTTGTCTGTTTCCAATTGGATTTTCTGATATACTAAAAGTTTTACCTATACCAGGACTCCTTGGAACAAAATCACCTTGACACATCTGCCACTCAGCAATCAGCCACTGGTTCACCATATCTGGACTTCTGAATTTATGTTTACACATTTTATTTAAAAGTGGGAATTCATTATCCCAAATTTGCTCAAATGTATCTTTTTTCATAGAGGTAGGTAAATGATTCGTATAAAAACCGGTAAAATATGGCCAAGATGATAAAATAATATTTCTATATAGCTGTTTCCCGTATTTTAAACTGAGCCATTTACTTACATTATTTCTAATAACTTTTTTTTTGTTAAAGTGCTTGTTTATAATCCCTGCATTATTAAACTGTATATAGGATTCATTTTCCCAGCCAGGTACACACGATATTGCGTTCATGATTGCTGTTTCACATGGATGTCCCTCAACAAAAAAATCTTCTTTACTCATCGGCTTCAAAACAAACATATCATCATTAAAATATATAAAATGTTCCGATAGACCATCTATTCTATGAATATTCATTTCAATAGTAGGGGAATTGAAAGTAGGTAGATATTCCTTTGGGATGAAATCCTTATGGTTTACTATATGTAATTTGGGATGGTTAACATTTAACCATCTGGGCAAATGTCCCCATGTAACAAAATGGATCTTTCTAATCCAAGGTAAAAATGTTTCTACTCCTCTAAACCAATAAGGTAGAATATTCCAATCCCTGTATCTAGCAGAATCTTTTGATGAATCTCTTTTTTGGCTATATTGCTCTTTCTCCTTTTGCCACAATGGATCATTTCCATCAACCCAGAGAACAACAATATCTATATCTATGTTATTCATATAGTGCTTTTTCATATTTCCCCCTGAGATTAGTACCTTAGCATTTCAATATTATTTATACTTATTGGTGTCTTTATATTTCATAACCCATTCAGTAGTCTTTGAAATAACAGTAGCTGGATTTCCAATTACTATACAATTTGAAGGAATCCGTCCCCTGACTACTGCTCCAGCCCCGATAATACAATTATCACCTATATTTGTTCCTGGAAGTATTACACAATTAGCTCCAATAAAGCAATTATTTCCAACATGAATTTCTCTTAAAAATATGGTGTTGTATCATGATGCTCTCCTAAAGCCCTCAATCCACACCCCAATGAATAATCATGATTAAGGAATACAACATTTTTGGAAATAACAATATCGTCTCCTAAATATGTCTTATCATAACCAGTCCCATCCAATGAAACAGATGGGTGGATATACCTTGGTGATCCGGTTAAATGTAATCCTAATTTCTTTAAATACCATGAATATATTTGCATATAAGTATTAGGTCTAATATATTGCATAGGTTTTATTAAATTTCGAAAGACAACTGCTATTACCTTTTTAAATTTATTCATAAATCACACTTTTCCTCCATAATAAATGGATAGATATAAAATTTTTCCCGTTTGTTTTATACACTCCTGAATAGTTTCCCTAAATTTTCGGCATATGTACGACTATTAAATTTAGAATTCACCATTTCAAATGCTCTTCTGACCACTAAACTAGTATCAACACATAGTATCTGTTCCAACTTCTGTTGAATATCCTGATCT
>NZ_JABACJ020000042.1 GCF_012524165.2 Faecalicatena faecalis | reverse complement strand
TACCCACGACGCAGTTTTGGACGGAAATATCCCTGTCACTGGGATAATAGATTTTATTTCTATACTAAAGTGCCTAGGAAGAAGCCGCTTCTTGTCGCACTCATTCTTCATGCCCAGATATACAGCATCATGAATCGTCGTAATTATTAAGTCATTTGAATCCTGGTAATATGTGGAATGGATTGCATTGTATAATTCTAACCGATCTTGTTTATTGTTGAAAATTAGTCGAAATAATTGATCTTTGTATCTCCGGTTGATTCGATGTTCGCGGCCCAGATTTCTGAATCGATAAAGTATGTTATTTGTCATATGTTTTGTTTCTTTCATTTTAGCATAATTAGTTTTAGAAAAATAGGCATTGATAATAGATTTTTTATAATAAGACCATTCCGCGGCGAAGCCGCTACATCTCGCTACGGCTAAACGCCGTATGGTGTTAATTACAAATCCTGAGCTTAGTGAGCAGGCTCCCACGCATGGGAACTACAGGTAATATCGCATGGCTTATGTAAAGAGGTAATCCGCCATGCAAGCTCGATTCCGCGGCGAAGCCGCTGCATCTCGCTTCGGCTAAACGCCGTATGGTGAGAACTACAGTCCCCAAGCTTAGTGAGCAAGCTCCCACGCATGGGGACTACAGTTCTCACCGCATGGCTAGTTAGTTGCGGAAAAGTCTTAAGTTTTTTTAAACTTCCTTGACAAATCGGCGGTTCGCGGCTATGATAGTCTGTAGTTAATATTATGTTAACATTTTATTCATATGTATAAAGGTGCTGATGAAGAGGAGTACATGAGGACTCTTGCCAGAGAGAACTGTCCATTGGCTGGGAGACGGTTTCAAGTAAGGATCATGGAAGGTAGCTTCTGAACCGGATATCTGAACGTAGCGTTTTTTCTGTATTATAATAGGAAGAGACGGCTTCTATGAGTAGGGTATCCCGGAGTTGTCCGCGTTAAAGGACTACTGAGGATTGCCGCAGTGGCAGCATGGAGATGCTGTTTGACTGAATGTCTGCGTTGTTGGACAGAAGGCATGAGAATTAAGGTGGTACCGCGTAGAATAACGCCCTTTACATAATTGATTGTAAAGGGCTTTTTAAATGTTCTAAATTGTGAAGAAACAGTGAAGAACGTAAAAGCAGATATCCATCAGAGGGTAAAGGAAATGATCTAATACGCTGGTGATAAGGCGTAAGATATGAGGATTCTTATGAGGGAAAACAAGGAGGTAATTATGAGTAAGGAACTGGCTAAGACTTATAATCCAAAAGAGATTGAAGAGAAGCTGTATGAGAAATGGTGTGAGAACAAGTATTTCCACGCCGAGGTAGACAGGAGCAAGAAGCCGTTTACAACGGTGATGCCGCCGCCGAATATTACAGGAAAGCTGCATATGGGACATGCACTCGACAATACACTGCAGGATATCCTGATCCGTTATAAAAGAATGGAAGGATATAATGCACTGTGGATTCCTGGAACAGATCATGCAGCTATTTCCACGGAAGTCAAGGTTACGAATCAGTTGAAAGAGGAAGGCATTGATAAGAAGGAATTAGGCCGCGAAGGATTCCTTGAGAGGACCTGGCAGTGGAAGGAAGAATATGCAGGAACGATTGAGAATCAGTTGAAGAAGCTGGGAATTTCTTGTGACTGGGACAGAGAGCGTTTTACAATGGACGAGGGATGTTCCAAGGCAGTTGAAGAGGTATTTATCAAGCTGTATGAAAAAGGATATATTTACAAAGGTTCCAGGATCATCAACTGGTGTCCGGTATGTAAGACTTCTCTTTCCGATGCGGAAGTAGAGCATGAGGAACAGGACGGAAATTTCTGGCACATTAAGTACCCGATCGTAGGAACAGACGATTTCCTGGAGATTGCGACCACACGTCCTGAGACGATGCTGGGTGATACTGCAATCGCAGTGCACCCGGATGACGAGCGCTACAAAGACATCGTTGGAAAGAAAGCACTTCTTCCACTGGTGAACAAGGAGATTCCGATTGTGGCGGATTATTATGTAGATAAGGAATTCGGAACGGGTGCAGTTAAGATTACACCTGCACATGACCCAAATGACTTTGAGGTTGGAAAGCGTCACAATCTGGAAGAAATCAATATTATGAATGACGATGCCACCATCAATGAAAAGGGTGGCAAGTATGCAGGTATGGAGCGTTATGAGGCGAGAAAGGCAATCGTTGCAGACCTGAAAGAGCAGGGCTACTTGGTGAAGATCGAGCCTCACTCTCATAATGTAGGAACCCATGACCGCTGCGGTACGACTGTAGAGCCACTGATCAAGCAGCAGTGGTTCGTGAAGATGGAAGAGCTTGCAAAGCCGGCTATCGAGGCATTAAAGACTGGAGAATTAAAGTTTGTTCCAGAGCGTTTTGATAAGATTTACCTGCACTGGCTGGAGAATATCAAGGACTGGTGTATTTCCAGACAGATCTGGTGGGGACACAGAATTCCTGCATATTATTGTGATGAATGCGGGGAATTTGTAGTGGCAAGAGAGGTGCCGGAAAAATGTCCACATTGTGGATGTACTCATTTCACACAGGATGAGGATACGCTGGATACCTGGTTCAGTTCCGCATTATGGCCGTTCTCCACACTTGGATGGCCGGACAAGACCGAGGATCTGGATTACTTCTATCCGACAGACGTACTGGTAACCGGATATGATATCATCTTCTTCTGGGTCATCCGTATGGTATTCTCAGGATATGAGCACACCGGAAAGTCACCATTTCACACGGTTCTGATCCATGGTCTTGTGAGAGATTCGCAGGGACGCAAGATGAGCAAATCACTTGGAAACGGAATCGATCCGCTTGAAATCATCGATCAGTATGGTGCAGACGCACTTCGTCTGACATTGGTAACAGGAAATGCGCCTGGAAATGATATGCGTTTCTACAATGAACGTGTAGAGTCCAGCAGAAACTTTGCGAATAAAGTATGGAATGCATCCAGATTTATTCTGATGAACATTGAAAATGAACAGCTTACACAGCCGGAAATTTCCGAACTTGCGGAAACGGATAAATGGATTCTCTCCAAGGTCAATACGCTTGCAAAGGATGTGACCGAGAACATGGATAAGTTCGAGCTCGGTATCGCGGTACAGAAGGTCTATGATTTCGTATGGGATGAATTCTGTGACTGGTATATTGAGATGGCAAAATTCCGTATCTATCACAAGGATGAGGACCCGAAAGCAGCGAATTGTGCACTCTGGACATTAAAGACAGTACTAGGACAGGCGTTAAAGATGCTTCATCCATTCATGCCGTTCGTCACAGAGGAAATTTACAGTGCGCTTGTGCCGGAAGAGGAAGCTCTGATGATGTCACAGTGGCCAGTATATAAGGAAGAGTATCACTTCACGGCTTCCGAGGATATCGTGGACCACATGAAAGAAATCATCCGTGGAATCCGTAATATCCGTGCGGAGATGAACGTAGAAAATGGACGTAAGACAAAGGTATATATCGTAAGCGAGAGCAGTGAGTTATGTGCGGGCTTTAAGACACTGACGGATTCTGTAAAACCGCTGATGAATGCAGCAGAGATTTTTATTGGCAGCGAAAAACAGGGCGTTGCAGAGGATGCTGTATCCATCGTTGTACCGGATGCTTCTGTGTACCTGCCTCTGGAAGACCTTGTGGATTTCGAGCAGGAGATGGAACGTTTGAAAAAAGAAGAAGAAAAACTGACGAAGGAGATCGCAAGAGCAAAAGGAATGCTTGCGAACGAAAGGTTTGTCAGCAAGGCTCCTGAGGCTAAAGTGCAGGAAGAAAGAGAGAAGCTGGAGAAGTACACCCAGATGCTTGCCCAGGTCCAGGAGAGAATGGCTGGCTTAAAGAAAGCATAGAGAGGTCTTAAATGAAACATATTCAAATTAAGAAACCAGATATAAAAGGCTTTTTTCATAAGATAAAGAATCTGAAAAAAGAAGATATCAAAGCGCACTGGAAGGCAAGGAAGGAGCGGCGTGAGCGTATCTTAGAGCAGCGCCGCAACAGCCGCTTTGCAAAGAAGATGCAGCCTATATACAGGTTCATGGATAAGTTCTCGATTGTGTTCCACTTTCTGCTGGCCTGTATATTGAACTTTTTTATCGAGGTGATTTCCAGGCATTCACTGTTCGAGGCTTGGAGCTACATGACAGGGACGCCGAAGGTATTTCTGTTCAATGCGTTTTTGATATTTTCCACGTTTTCAATTGTGTATCTTGTCAGGAGGCGGGTGTTTGCCCGAATCCTGCTGAGTGTATTCTGGCTGTTCTTAGGAACATGCAACGGATATCTGTTGTTAAAGAGGGTAACACCGTTTAACGCACAGGATTTAAAAGTACTTTCAGATGCACTGGCGTTGACTGGAAATTATTTCAATACATTTGAACTGGTCCTTTTGATCGTGGGAATTGTGGCAGTCGTTCTGTGGGTTATTTCCATGTGGAGGAGAGGCGGACAGTATACCGGGAAAATGCATCGTTTGATTGCATTGGCTGGTGTCGTATTCTGGATCGGTGCCTATGTGGTGCTGACTAATGTGGCAATTGACAAGCGTGTAGTTTCCAATTATTTTGGAAATATTGCCTTTGCCTATGAGGATTATGGTTTTCCATATTGCTTTACAGCAAGTATTTTTAATACCGGAATCTCGGAACCAACAGGATACAGCGAAGCTACCATGGATAAGATCAGTAACAACGGTGACATTACGAAGAGTGAGACGGGACGTTCAGAGGATGAACTGCCCAATATCATCTTCGTCCAGTTGGAATCTTACTTTGATCCTACAGAGGTAGAGTGGCTGCAGTTCTCCGAGGACCCGATTCCGAATTTGAGGAAAATGTACAAGGAGCACTCACAGGGATATTTTAAAGTACCTTCTGTTGGTGCCGGTACCGCGAATACAGAGTTCGAGGTATTGACAGGGATGAGTATGCGTTTCTTCGGTCCCGGAGAATACCCCTATAAGACTTATGCAAAGACCAAAGTATTGGAGAGTGCGGCAACGGCACTGACAAGTCTGGGCTACGGGGCGGAAGCCCTCCATAATAACGGGGGGAATTTCTACAGCCGTGCACAGGTGTTCAACCATATGGGATTTGACCATTATACAAGCAAGGAGTTCATGAATATTCTGCAGACCACGCCGAAGGGATGGGCGACAGACGATATTCTGATTCCGAATATCCTGGAATCGATGGATACGACCGAGCAGCAAGATTTTGTATTTACCATCAGTGTACAGGGACATGGGGATTACCCGACAGAGAAGGTGATTGAGAATCCGGAGATTGTAGTCAGCGGCGTGGAGGACGAAGGCAAACGTAATGCCTGGGAATATTACGTCAATGAAGTGCATGAGATGGATAAATTTGCAGGAAACCTTGTGAAAGCCATTGAAGAACACGGCGAGCCGACGGTCATCGTATTCTACGGAGACCATCTGCCGACGATGGGGCTGGAAGCAAAGGATCTAAAGAGCAGATACCTGTACAATACGAATTATGTCATCTGGGATAATATCGGACTGAAAAAGCAGGACCGCAATGTCCCGGCATATCAGATCATGGCTGATGTATTTGAACGGCTGGATATCCATTCTGGAACGGTATTTAATTATCATCAGCAGAGAAGGCAGTCCAAGAACTACCTGTCTGATCTGGAGCTTCTGCAGTATGATATTCTGTATGGTAAGCAGTATGTCTATAAAGACAGCGCCAAACCAATCACAGAAGGCCATATGGCTATGGGTGTGAAAGACACATCAATAACAGAACTGGTGTCACAGCTTGACGGGACATACAGTATTTACGGTGAAAACTTTACAAAGCAGAGCAAGGTCTATGTCAACGGTGAAAAGCAGAGCAGCAGTTTCCTGAATAATACAAGGATTGACTTGAAGGATACAAATCTGGTGGATGGAGACATCATCCAGGTAAATCAGGTCGGTTCCAGCAACACGATTTTCCGTACTTCCAAAGAATATGAATATAAAGATGGAAAACTGATAGAGCTTCCGACCGATCCAGATGCAGTGGAACAGGGAAGAAATGCTTTTGTAAATCAGGATACAGGTGAGGAAAAGTGAGATACGAAGAAGCAGTAGAATATATCCTGGACATTCCAAAGTTCACGAAGAAAAATGAACCCTCCCATACCCGACAGTTTTTAAGATGTCTCGGGGACCCGCAGGAGAAGTTCAAGGTACTCCATGTGGCAGGGACGAACGGGAAAGGCTCGGTATGTGCGTATCTGAATGCGATGCTCTTGTCAGAAGGCAGGACGGTGGGACTTTTTGTCTCACCGCACCTGGTGAAAATGAACGAGAGAATCGTCATAAACGGAGAGATGATCACAGATGAGAGTTTTCTGGACATCTTTCAATTTGTTCTTGAAAAAGTAAAGGGGATGGAGGCAAAAGGGCTGCCCCATCCCACCTTTTTTGAGTTTTTATTCGGCATGGCAGTGACTGCGTTCGCAAGGGCAGGCGTGGAATATGCCGTGCTTGAGACTGGGCTTGGCGGACGGCTGGATGCGACGAATACAGTGGAGAAGCCGCTTGTTACAGCAATCACATCGATTGGTCTGGATCATATGGCTTTCCTGGGAGATACAGTCGGTCAGATCGCCTTTGAGAAGGCAGGAATCATAAAGCCGGAGATCCCGGTATTCTATGCGGATACGCAGGAAGAGAGCAACCGGGTCATTGAACAGAGGGCTGCAGATCTTGGAGCACCATGTAAAAAAATAGGGAAAGACGCGTACGAAATTCTGGGAATCCGGGACAAACATATTGCATTTTCCTGTGTAAATGCGTATTATGGAGATACCACATGGAGCCTTAACAATATCGGAGCATATCAGCCAGGGAACGCGATGCTGGCCTTGGAGATCATGAGATATGTTTTAAAGGAGAACTCTCATCCAAAGCTGTGGAGGCAGGCATTAAGGGATCTTAAGTGGGAAGGACGCATGGAAGAGATTCTTCCAGATGTCTATGTAGATGGGGCACATAATGTCAGCGCAGTGGAAGGATTTTTAAGAAGCGTGCCACAGGGAGAAGAGAATATCATTCTTTTTTCCGCGGTCAGTGACAAGGATTATGAAGAGATGATCGCCTGCCTGTGCAGGAATCTGAACACGGCGTTTTATGTCATTACCCTGATTGAGGACAAGCGGGCAGCGGGAATGGAAGAGCTGCAGCGCATTTTTGAAAAGCATACAACAAAACCTGTGATTGTAAAAGAGTCACTAAAGGAAGCATTTTCCTATGTGCTTCAGAATCAGGAGGGCAGGAAGATCTACTGCCTGGGATCTTTGTACCTCACAGGGATGATAAAAGAATTAACATCATCAAGTAAGTAGCAGAGCGGATGTTATATGTCCGCTTTGACTAAGTCATGCGTGTCCGGGAACATCAGAAGGAACGGATGCGTCTGAATAGGAAAAGGAGGCCGCATGATGCTGGATTACGAAGAAGAACTTAAGAAGTTTAAACCAAGCCTGGAAGTAGAAGACATTGAAGATGCAGTTTATCAGGAAGATCTGTCCGACATGACGGACCTGCTTCGGGAAGTTATGGATCAGACGAAGTAAAAGAAAGATTATGGTGAGCATAGATGGACTATACGAAGAAGATCTTATACCAGTCGAACTACTGGTATAACGATGGCCTGAGGAAAGCACAGATAAGGGATATGTCCGGCGCGATTACCTCTCTTCGGCGGAGTTTACAATATAATACAGGCAATATTGCTGCCAGGAATCTTTTGGGTCTTGTATACTACGGACGAGGAGAAGTGGCAGAGGGACTGGTCGAATGGATCATCAGCAAGAACCTAAAGCCGAGAGATAATATCGCAGGATACTTTATCAATCAGGTACAGGCATCAGCCAGTGAACTGGAAGTAGTGAATCAGGCAGTCAAGAGATATAATCAGTGTCTGGCATATTGCGAACAGAACGGCGAAGACCTGGCAATCATCCAACTGAAAAAGGTGGTAACAGCGCACCCGACATTTTTAAAGGCATATCAGCTTCTGGCACTTTTATATCTCCATACGGAACAGTATGCAATGGCAAGGCAGATCCTTAGGACGGCCAGGAAGCTGGATACGACCAATGAGATGACGCTGCGCTATATGCATGAGTTGACGAATTTGCGGGGCAAGAAGGTCAAGGAAGAGAAGCCGAGAAAAGAAGCTGCGGTAGAGTATAACCTAGGGAATGAGACGATCATCCAGCCGAAACATTCGGCGGCCAAGGCTCTGGCGAGCAAGTTCACAGTTATGAATATCGTGGTAGGTGCCCTGATCGGTGCGGCGGTCATCTGGTTTTTGATCGTACCTGCGGTGGATCAGACAAAGAATGCAAAGGTCAACCAGCAGATGGTAGAATACAGTGAGCGTATCAATGCACTGGAGGCTCAGGTCAGTGCCCAGACGAGAACACTGGATGAATATCGCAAAAATGATAAGGATTCGGCGAATAATGCCCAGAGTGCAGCAGGAACGGCCGACAGCTATGAGAATTTACTGACAGCTTATAATCAGTGGATATCCCAGAGCTACACAGATGATGTGATGGCAGATGCCCTTTTGAATGTGAATAAAGACTCTCTCGGAGAGGGTGGAAAGACTTTGTATGACCAGATGTCATCGGATATCTTCCCGGGAGCTTGTGAGACCTTGTATTCAGGAGGAACTGCGTCTCTGGATGTGGCGAACTATGACACAGCGATCGCCTCTCTTGGTAAGGTCGTGAAGATGGATGAGAATTATGACAATGGTGGCGCGTTATTGAATCTGGGACTGGCATATATGAGGAATGGTGACAATGACAACGCGATCAAGTACTTAAAGCGTGTCGGAGAGCTTTTCCCGGATACAGAGAATGCGACCGCGGCTCAGAATGCACTCAACACCATCTCACAGGGAGGAAACCCTGAAGGGGATGCGAATGCCCAGAATGCTGGTGCATCAGGCTCTGACAATGCAGATACAGGCCAGGGGGATGCAGGGACTGCGGATAACACAGGTACTGATACCGGGGGCACTGCCCCGTTAGAGGACGGCACTGGTTATACCGATACAGGCGGGAACGATACTGGCAATATAGACGGTACAGAAGGCCAATAAGAAAGCAATGAAAGATACATAAGAGACGAAAAAAGGAAGAAATTCTATTGTTTCGTCAGCATTACGTAAGAGAAGGATATGCGGATATTGCATATCCTTTTTCTGATGCATAAAAACAGATAGAAAAGGTACGAGTGGAGAAAAGGGCGGGGAGCGCCTTGAACAATAGAGCAGGATTCATTAATATGGAGGAGGAGCATTATGAAATATCAGGTACAGGAAAACTGCCTGACCATCTATCTGCCAAAAGAGGTAGACCACCATAACGCAGAAGAGATGCGGAAGAACGCAGACACATTGATCGAGAAAAATCATATCAAATATGTGATTTTTGATTTTGGACTAACGGATTTTATGGATAGTTCAGGAATTGGAGTAATCATGGGACGGTACAAGATGATTCGGCTGATCGGCGGAGAAGTCTGGGCAGTACACACAAATGCGAGGATTAAAAAGATCCTGACAATGTCGGGAGTGACAAAAATAATGCAGATATATGAGGAGGACGAGGCATGAAAAACACAAATGAAATGGAGATTATATTTGACAGTCATTCGTCAAATGAAGGGTTTGCAAGAGTTTCGGTGGCAGCATTTTTGACACAGTTAAATCCTACTGTGGAGGAGGTCGCGGATGTGAAGACCGCTATTTCAGAAGCGGTGACCAATGCAATCATTCATGGATATGAGAATGAGATACATAAGGTTTCCATCCGCTGCCGGATCGAAGGGGCGCAGATCATGGTGGAAGTGAAGGATAATGGAGTTGGCATAGAGGATGTAGAACAGGCCATGACGCCCTTATATACAAGCAAACCAGAGCTGGAACGTTCAGGGATGGGATTTGCATTCATGGAAGCCTTTATGGATTCAGTAGAAGTCGAATCCGTGCCGGGGGAAGGGACCACTGTGCGGATGAAGAAAACCATCGGTAAAGGAAGTAAACTATGGACCACACAATCGCTTTAATCAAGAAATCACACGATGGGGATAAAGAAGCGAGAGAACAATTAGTAGAAGAAAATGTAGGACTTGTATGGTGCGTGGTAAAAAGATTTTATGGCAGGGGAACAGATGCGGAGGACCTTTTTCAGATTGGCAGCATCGGACTTCTAAAGGCAATCGACAAATTTGATCTGTCCTATGATGTCAAGTTTTCTACCTATGCGGTTCCTATGATATCAGGAGAAATCAAACGTTTTCTGCGGGATGATGGAATGATCAAGGTGAGCCGTTCTTTAAAAGAACTGTCTTACAAAATCTTCCAGACCAGAGAAGCACTGATTGCAAAATTGGACCGGGAGCCTACTCTGGAAGAACTGGCGGAGACTATGGAGGTGGATAAGGAAGAAATCGTGCAGGCGATGGAGGCTGGCGGTGAGGTGGAATCTCTGTATAAGCCAATTCATCAGAAGGAGGGAAGCGAGATCCGGCTTGTGGACAAGCTGGAAGAAAAAGAACGTAAAGAGGATAAGATTCTGGACCATATGTTATTAAAACAACTACTGGAAAGCCTGGACAAAGAGGAAAGGCAGTTGATCTATCTGCGGTATTTTGCAGATGAGACTCAGACCCAGGTCGGGAAAAAACTGGGCATATCCCAGGTCCAGGTCTCCCGGATGGAAAAACGTATTATCGAGAACATGCGAAAACTCGGAACCGTATGATGGGCGGGTTTTCAGCAAAGCTGAAAATTAAGGTATACTTTCCCTGAAATTTCAGATACTAATGGTGTAGTATTTTAGGAAAGGTCAGGTGATTGTTATGGAAAACGGCAGAAGGAAAATACGTATTTGTCTGTTTAGTATTGTGCTTGCAGCGGTGGTGATTGGGATTCTTTATTACTATATGAGTGAAAACAGTCAGATCAGAAGCAGTGAGGGGACTCTGGTTCAGAGGCCGAGGGTGGAATCCTATGGCTGTTAATCATGATACTGTGTACCTTAAGGGAGACCGGAATGTGGAGGTCCAGAAGAAAGATATCACACTCGGGGATATCGTGGAGCTGGAATGCAGTAATAAGGATATCATACCGAAATTAAAGACCCTCAAGCTGCTGAAGATCCCGGATAATGGGAAACAGCGATTTGTAATTTCTATATTAAAGATTATTGCCTGTATCCATCAAAAATATCCAGGACTGGAGGTTCAAAACCTGGGGGAACAGGATATTATCATCACATACGAAGAGCAGAAGACTCCTGGGATGTTCATTCATATACTGAAAACAGCAGTTGTTGTGCTGATTACATTCTGTGGTGCGGCTTTTTCTATCATGGCTTTTAATAATGATGTATCTGCATCAGATCTTTTTAAACAGATATATGAGTTTGTTACGGGAACGAAATCGGATGGATTTACGATTATGGAGGTGACCTACTCCATTGGGATCACGATTGGAATTCTTGTGTTTTTCAATCACTTTGGAAAGAAACGGTTTACCGTGGATCCTACACCAATGGAGGTACAGATGCGCCTTTATGAAAACGATATCCAGACAACGCTTGTCGAGGATGCATCCAGAAGGGAGCAGGAGCTAGATGTGGGTAAATCAAATCATATTAGCAGTCATCGGACTTAGCGGCGGTCTGGTAGTTGCAGGCGGATTGTTCTCCTTTATCATCGAACTGGGAGTGATTGCAGACTTTGCAGACCGGACCCATACAGGAGAGCATATCCTGTTTTACGAAGACTGTGTTGCCATAGGTGGAATCGTAGGTAATTTATTTTCCGTATTTCAGATTCATATCCCCAACGGGGCATGGATTCTTCCTGTCTTTGGACTGCTGGCAGGAATTTTCGTAGGATGCTGGTCCATGGCATTGGCAGAAATTCTGAATGTATTCCCTATTTTTGTGCGCAGACTGAAGATTGTGAGATATATCTCTGTTTTTGTCATTGGGATGGCCTTGGGAAAAGGGCTGGGTTCATTGCTATTCTTTTTTAAACGTTGGTAATGAAAATAGAAGGTCTGATTTAGAGATATCAGAAGGATTGGCTATGGATAATGATCAGTACACAGGGGCAGCTTCCTCATGGCAGCTGCCCCTGTGTACTGTCTTTTTTTACCGGGACGGTAATCGGATATTCCAGATACCAGCTTTTAAATTTTGGGAATGCAGTCTATGAATATCCTCCATCTCCTCTTTTACACCAAGCATCATTTCAGGTAACACCTCCTGTTATATTAGACAATGAGAATCACTCTATGTGACATAAAAATGTTTAAAATATGAAAAAATTTCCTGGAAAAATCTTTTATATTTCCAAACATTGTGGATTCTTTCTGGATATTGTTTTAATTATAAGAGGTTGGGTACATAATATCAATAAACTTATAGACAAATCAGTAAAAGAGGGGACAGATACCTTGACTTATTTTTCACAGCGGTGTAAAATTTAAGTGTAGTAAAAGGCTATCCAAGATAGGAATGTGATTCTTAAAAGGGTAGCCAGTTTTTTTGTAGGAGGAGAAGATTATGAAAAAGAAGATTTTGAGCGCAATCTTGTGCGCGACGATGGTCATCGGCCTGTTAGCCGGGTGTGGTTCTAAGCCGGCGGCTGAATCCGACAGTTCAGGCAAAGACGACAAGAAGACAGAGAGCACAAAGGGGATTGCGAAAGAAGACATCAAAGTAGGATTTGTGCACATCTCTGACGCAAGTGACATGGGATACACATACAACCATGATCTCGGTACAAAAGAGATGCAGAAATCTCTGGGCTTAAGTGATGATCAGATTGTCAATAAGTTCAACGTACCGGAGGGAGCAGAGTGTGACACCGCATTAAGAGAGCTTGTAGATGCAGGATGTAACATTATCTTTGCAACAAGCTTTGGATATGAGGATTATGTAAAAGAAGTTGCTGCAGAGTACCCAGACATTCAGTTCTGCCATGCAACAGGATATCAGGCAAAGGATTCCGGTCTTGATAATATGCATAACTATTTTGCATCAATCTATCAGGCACGTTACCTGGCAGGTATCGCAGCAGGAATGAAGACAGAGAGCAACAAGCTCGGATACGTTGCTGCTTTCCCATTTGCAGAGGTCATCAGTGGATACACAGCATTCTATCTTGGAGCTAAGAGCGTGAACCCAGATGTTACAATGGACATCATGTACACGAACTCCTGGAATGATCCGACCGTTGAATCACAGGTTGCAAAGGCTCTGATCGAGCGTGGCTGCGATGTGATTTCACAGCATTCAGATTCTACCGCTCCGGCAACAACAGCAGAGGAGAACGGTGCATTCCAGGTTGGATACAACAACGACATGATTGACGCAGCTCCGAAGGCTTCTCTGATTTCCGCACGTATTGACTGGGGCATCTATGTAACAGAAGCCGTACAGAATATGATTGATGGAAAAGAACTCCCGACAGACTGGTGCAAGGGCCTTGATGTTGGTGCAGTTTATCTGTCACCTTTGAATACAGATATCGCAGCAGAAGGAACACAGGAAGCGATTGATAAGGCAACAGAAGCATTGAAATCAGGAGAACTTCAGGTATTTGCAGGCCCGCTTAAAGGGACAAGCCCAGATGGCGAGAAAATTGAAGTTGCAGAAGGCGATCATTATCCTGAGCAGGAAGAAGCATCCGCACCATCCTGGTGCTATATCATTGATGGATGCAACGTGGTTGAATAATCGTATTATCAGCCAGAGATTCGTTCAGTTGTTTGACAGAGCCGTTGTTATGACGGCTCTGTTTTTAGGATAAGACAGATTTTCGGACATCACGTAATACATACCTTAGAGGTCCAAAAAGGCGTGCATTACGGGGTACCTGAAATAGGAGAGGAAAAGGAAGGATAAGAAGGAGGGTGAAGAATTGGGCGAGACTACAGAATTTGCAGTTCGTATGCATCATGTCACCAAAACATTTGGAAAGGTCGTTGCCAATAAGGATGTAGACCTGGAACTACGGGATGGAGAGATCCTCGCACTTTTGGGAGAGAATGGAAGTGGTAAGACAACATTGATGAACATGCTTTCTGGAATTTATTTTCCGGACCATGGGGAGATCGATGTTCATGGAAAGCAGGTCACGATCCGTTCTCCGAGAGATGCCTTTGAGTTGGGAATCGGTATGATTCATCAGCATTTTAAACTGGTTGAAGTACTGACCGCGGCAGAGAATATCGTACTCGGCCTGGACGGGAAGGCGACCGTGAATCGGAAGGAAATCAATCAAAAGGTCAGGGATCTGGCTTCCCGTTATGGGTTTGAGCTCGATCCGGCCAAAAAGGTCTATAATATGGCTGTATCTGAAAAGCAGACCGTAGAGATTCTTAAGGTGCTTTACAGAGGGGCAGACATCCTGATTCTAGATGAGCCGACGGCTGTTCTGACACCGCAGGAGACAGAAAAGCTTTTTGCCGTACTGCGGAACATGAAGAAGGATGGAAAGTCGATTATTATCATCACTCATAAGCTGAATGAAGTTATGGCGATTTCAGACCGAGTGGCGATTTTGAGGAAAGGGGAATATATCGGCGTTGTAGATACCGATAAGACGAATCAGGCCCAGCTTACCGAGATGATGGTGGGAAGGCCGATCAGTCTGGCTATTGACCGCCCGAAGGTGGAAGAGAGGCCGGAGAGGCTTCAAGTCATTGGGCTGACCTGTTTGAACGGTGACGGGGTAAAGGCTTTAGATAATGTCTCCTTCTCTGCATACGGCGGAGAAATCCTGGGAGTTGCCGGTATCGCAGGCAGTGGACAGAGAGAACTTTGTGAGGCTATTGCGGGATTATATCCTACGATCGGAGGTTCCGTACTCTACACAGGAGAACATGAAGGCGAACCGATCAAGGAGCGAATCCTGGGATTAAGACCGGATGAGATTGTGAAAAAGGGAATCTCAATGGCGTTTGTTCCAGAGGACAGGCTTGGTATGGGGCTGGTGGCAGGCATGGATATGACCGATAATGTAATGCTGCGCAGCTATAAAAATAAAAAAGGTATTTTTGTAGACAGGAAAGCACCTAAAGTGCTGGCAGAGCAGTTGATCGAGGAACTGGAGATCGTAACTCCGGGCGTGGAGACTCCGGTAGGACGTCTGTCCGGCGGAAATGTCCAGAAGGTCCTGCTGGGAAGGGAGATTGCATTAAGTCCATCCGTACTGATCGTGGCCTATCCGGTACGAGGATTGGATATCAACTCCTCTTACCGAATCTATGAACTGCTGAATGAGCAGAAGAAAAAGGGCGTTGCAGTCATTTTCATAGGTGAGGACTTAGATGTCCTGATGGAACTTTCTGACAGAATCATGGTACTGTGCGGAGGAAAAGTGAGCGGTATTGTAGATCCGAAGGAGGTCACAAAAGAAGATATCGGCCTTATGATGATTCATGTAGAGGATGATAAGCTGGCAAAGGATGAGCCAGAAGGAAATAAGACAGCTAAGAAGGAAGGGGTGGAATCATGAGCAAAGCACACGTACAGGCAAAAGAACCGTTGATCCGTATGGTGAAACGGGGAACCATCTCCCAGGAGAAAGCCTGGGGAATCCGTGCTATTGCATTTGTACTTTCGCTGATTACCGGAGGCCTTCTGATTTTAGTATTGGGGCACAATCCATTAGAGGTATATAAAGCGATGGTGATTGGTGCATGGGGGTCCAGGACCGTTATCCATGAGACCGTGAAACTGGCAGTTCCGCTTCTGATTACGGCAATTGGAATTTCCTTTGCTTTTAAGATGAAGTTCTGGAATATCGGAGCAGAGGGACAGATATTGGTAGGCGCTGTGGCAGCAGGAGCATTTGGTCTGTTTACGGCACACATTTTCCCAAAGCTTCCGCTGGTCGTTTTGATGATGCTTGCAGGAATGGTCGCTGGAGGGCTGTATGGACTTCTGCCGGCAGTCTGCAAGGCAAAATGGGGAACGAATGAGACACTGTTCACCCTGATGCTGAATTATATAGCACTGGCGTTCATTAAATATCTGATGAATGGTCCTTGGAAAGCACCAGGCAGCAGTTTCCCAAAGATTGCTATGCTGGTGCCGGGGGCAAGACTTACCAAGGTGCTTGGTGTTCATTGGGGATGGATATTGGCCTTAGTTCTGGTCGTTGTATCATGGATCTATTTCAATAAGACAAAACAGGGATATGAGATTGCAGTTGTAGGTGAAAGTAACAATACTGCGAGATATGCGGGAATCAATGTCAGCAAGGTCTTTCGGCGTACGATGTTCTTATCCGGTGCTTTATGCGGACTGGTAGGTATGCTGCAGTTTGCAGGCGCGGATTACACAATTACAGAAGGGACCGCTGGCGGCGTCGGCTTCACTGCAATCACAGTAGCCTGGCTGGCTAAGATGAATCCTTATGGAATGCTCATTGTATCCGTGTTTATTGCTATGCTGGAGAGAGGATCGAATACTATTCAGACCAACTTTAAGATACCGGCGTCGGCATCGGATCTATTGATTGGTATTATCCTGTTCTTTATGCTGGGATGTGAGTTCTTTATTACATACCGGCTGATCTTCAGAGGAAAGGAGGAACATCATGCTTAGTACATTAAATAGTTTATTTATTGCAGCAGTATTGGCGGGAACACCGCTGCTCCTGGGCGCATTGGGTGAGATCCTGACAGAGAAATCAGGAAATCTGAACCTTGGTGTGGAAGGTATGATGTTCATGGGAGCAATCACAGGACTTGCCGGTTCTTACTATTATGAGCAGGCAGTCACAAAGGGCGGAGGAACTCCAAGCGGAGCCGTGTCTGCACTGATCGCACTGCTTGTATCCTTTATTGCGGGCAGCTTCGGTGCATTGATCTATAGTTTCCTGACCATTTCGCTGCGTGCGAACCAGAATGTAACAGGATTGACGCTGACCATATTTGGTACAGGATTCGGTAACTTTTTCGGAGAATATATCGGACTTAAGGCCGGAGGTTATGTGACAGTAAGCGGAATCACAAAGGATGCATTCTCCAGGCTGCATATTCCAGTGTTGTCTGATATCCCAGTCATTGGAAAACTTTTGTTCCAATATAACTGGCTTGTATATTTTGCAATCATACTGGCAGTCGTAATGACTTGGTTCTTCAATAAATCACGTGTCGGCTTGAATCTGCGTGCGATTGGAGAAGACCCGGCAACAGCAGATGCAGCAGGAATTAACATTACAAAGTATAAATATATCGCAACCGTTGTAGGTGGAGGAATCTGTGGTATCGGCGGTATGTATATGAGTATGGTCACAACGAAGGGCGTTTGGGTACATGGATGTGTCAGCGGCTATGGCTGGCTGGCGGTGGCACTTGTTATTTTTGCTACATGGAGTCCAGCAAGAGGTATTTTAGTCGCACTTGTATTTGGCGGGCTGACAATTATGCGTATGTATGTGAAGATTCCGGGACTGCCAGCACAGATTTATGACATGGCGCCTTATGTTGCTACGATTATTGTGCTTGTTGTGACAAGTATGAGACAGAGCAAAGAACATGCACAGCCAAAGAGCTG
The DNA here is from genome assembly GCF_012524165.2 of Faecalicatena faecalis. Taxonomy (GTDB): domain Bacteria; phylum Bacillota; class Clostridia; order Lachnospirales; family Lachnospiraceae; genus Faecalicatena_A; species Faecalicatena_A faecalis. Next base: position 44,395 of record NZ_JABACJ020000042.1, on the reverse strand, counting down.
CGGATTAAATTACTTCCGCGAGGAAAGATAAAAAAGAATAGATGTAAATGGGACATAGAGGTGTTCTGTACAATGCAGCCTGGGATTTCCGATGGTATCGTACCAATGGAGGTTCCAGGTTGTTTGTATTTCGGAACATAATAATAAAGTATAAACAAATGACTTTTAGAGGAAAATGTGCTAAAATTTAAGACAAATAAATAGTTTTTGTGAACAGGATTCCAGGAGGGATAGAGGAGTATGGAGAATAATACGAAGGATGAATTTGAAATCAACAGCAGTATTTTTGGCGGATATAATAAAAAGCAGATGGATGCATATGTGCAGGAGCTTCAGGGGATGATCGAAGAACTTCAGACGGAACTGGAGGCTGAGCGCAATGAGAAGGAAGAGATGAAAGAGAAGCTTTCCAAGGCGGAGGCCTGTTATAATAGCCTTTGGGAGAAAAGCAAAGGACAGGATGAAGTGGTCAGGACACAGGACGAGCTGATCGTACAGTTAAGAGCTGATATCAAAGGGCAGGACGAACAGATGAAAGGGCAGGCAGAATTGATTCGGGAGCAGAAGCTTTTGCTCAAGGGGCAACTGCAGGTCCTTAAGAACCAGGAAGTCATGATGAAAGGGCAGGGAGAGCTGATCAGAAGCTTGGAGAGTCTGCAGAAGGGGCATGAGGAGCTGCTGAGAGAACGGGACGAGATGAGAAAGGGACAGGAGAAGCTGATTAAGGATCAGAATGAAGTGGTCAAGAGTCAGATGGAGCTGCTGCGTGGGCAGGAGGAATTGATACGGAAGTTGGAGAGCCTGTTAAGCAGTCAGAAGGGTATTGCAGAGCAGCAGGATACACTGGTTACGAAGGCAGCCATGGAACGCCTGGAACGGAAAATCGATAGATTGGGACGCGCTTTCGAAAAAATGGAACAGCCGACAATCGGGCTTCCAGTCAATTCCCTGGATACCCTTCTTAAGAAGCAGATAAAAAGAGTGGCTAAGAAACGAATCAATTAATGGAGGCGGATGTGGTCAATTATGACGGATGAGCTGTTTGATCCGGTACCGGATGAGCTTCCTTCACCGGAGGAATTATTTCATAAGGAGGAAGGAAACAAAGATAAAAAAGGAAAGAGTACTCCTTCTTCCCATCATACTAGGAAGCCGATTCCACGTTATAAGGTGGTTAAGAGATTCTCAATTGGATTTCTTTTGCTGTTGATTCTTGTGATCTTGGGCGCGGCGAACCTGGGCAGGTTGGGAATACACTTCTACTGTATGGGTTCATCCAGTATGGAGAGTGTCATTCCAAAAGACAGCTTTCTGGTGGTCAAAAGCGTGAAGCCGGAGGAACTAAAAGAGGGGGATATTATCACGTTTATCAATGGCAATCATATATCTGTGACGCATGAGATCATTGAGGTGATATTAGAATACAACAGTGGTCCGGGATACCGTACGAAGGGAACGGACAATGAAGAGTGCGATGCATCCATCACATCCTATGATGATGTCATAGGAAAAGTAGTTTTCCATATTCCATATGTGGGAAGATGGCTGACGTTATGGAAAAAATCATAAGTCTTTTCTAATAGAAGGAGCAGGAATCAGGTCTTTAAAATTCCGGGACGGTAAGAGCAAAAATTTGCTGACAGTCCCGGAGTTTTTCTTTTTCAGCAGCCGTGTGAATATTATAGAGAAAGTCTATATGATCATGAGATATTCCAATTGGACACTCGAATGTTACCAGCAATATAATATACATATTATGGGATAATTGGAGGAAAAAGGATGAAAAAGAAAACATTATGTCTGATTCTTTGCGCTGCTCTAAGCGCAGTAAGCATCGTTGGATGCGGGAACAAGGGAGATGACAAAGAGACAAAAGAGGAGACACAGAAAACAGCGGAGCTTGACCTGGGACTTGATATGGACAAGATTACAGTTGCCACATCTCCTGGCTATGAGCCTTTTGAATATGAAGAGGATGGGGAACTCAAAGGTTATGATGTGGATATCTGGAATGAATTTGAGAAGCGAACTGGAATAAAAGTGGAATGGGAATATACAGATTTCAGTGGACTTCTGGGACTGCTCCAGTCAGGAAAGGCAGATGTTGTAGCAGCACAGATGACACCGACAGAAGAGCGGGAGGAAGAATTTTCGTTCTCTGATCCGGTATCTTATTATGGCTCCTGTGTGATTGTTTCTGAGGATAACAAGGAAATCAAGAGTGTAGATGACTTGGCAGGCAAGGTAGTCGGAGTAGGTGCAGGCAATAATATGCAGGGGGATGTAGAAGCAAAATACCCGAACGGAGAAGTCACTTTTGAAACTTATACATCCGCAACCCTGGAGAATATGTTTGCAGATATGGAATATGGAAGGATTGACGCAGTCCTGGCACAGGATATCCAGACCTATACAGCAATGAAGAATAACAGTAATCTCAAGGTCAAGGTGCTGCCGCCATTTAACTCATCCACAGGGAATCTTGTGATGAGCAAGGATAATACAGAACTTACCGAGGCTGTCAATAAGTTTTTGGGAATCTTGCGGGAAGACGGTACTTTAAAAGAGATTTCTGAGAAATGGATCGGCGCCGATATTTCTGAAGAAAGTAAGTAGAGAATAGGAAAATGGCATACTTAACAGAAACTTTTTTACCATATGCAAAGATGCTGATTCCCCTTTTGCTGGAGGGACTATGGATTACCATATATGTATCAGCGGCAGCGTTTGTTCTTAGTATCGTATTGGGAGCCGTTTTAGCGATAATCCAGCATTTTAAGATTAGAGGGCTGCATCAGCTTACAAAGGTATATGTGTCTTATTTCAGAGGGACCCCATTACTGATACAGTTGTTTTTGTTCTATTATGGACTGCCGATTATATTTGAAGCGATGAAGGGCTGTCCTAAGCATGTGGCCCTGATTGTTTGTTTGGCATTAAATAGTGCGGCATATATTTCCGAAAGTATCAGAGGCGCAATAGACAGTGTTGATCAAGGCCAGTACGAAGCGAGCCTGGCTTTTGGAATGACACATTTTCAGATGATGACGAGGATTATTCTTCCCCAGGCAGCGGTAGCGGCTATCCCGCCTATTACAAATTCCTGTATGGATATCATCAAAATGTCCTCCTTGGGAATGACAATTGGAATCCAGGATATTATGGGAGAGGCACAGTTGACGGCGGCTACCTATTACAAGACATTTGAGACGTATATACTAGCGGCAGCATTTTATTGGATATTGGCGGTAATTTTAGGACGGGTGCAGAAAAAGATTGAGAAAAGAATCAGTACTGCATACCAGAAATAAAGAAGGGTGCTGATGATCAGCATCCTTCCTTTTTAGGAGCATGAGGGAAGAAAGATGATAGAGATAAAAAATCTTACAAAAAAATTTGATCAGCAGGAAGTACTGAAAGATATTGACCTAAAGATAGAAAAGGGAAAGGTCTTTGTTATTATCGGACCATCCGGGACAGGAAAGTCTACGCTCCTGCGCTGCATAAATATGTTAGAAAAGCCAGACAAAGGCAGCATTAGACTGGAAGATTTTGAAGCAGATTTTACAAATATTACAAAAAAACAGATACAGACGTTGCGTTCCAGAACATCGATGGTTTTTCAGAATTCCAACCTCTACAGAAACAAGACTGCGCTGGAGAATATTACGACACCTTTAATATTGGTCAAGAAGATGAATAGAACAGAGGCGGAAAAAATAGGGATGGAGCTGCTTAACAGGGTAGGTATGTTGGAAAAAAAGGATTCTTATCCAGAGACGTTGTCGGGAGGAGAACGGCAAAGGGTCGGGATTGCCCGTGCAATGGGGATGGAGCCGGATATTATTCTATTTGATGAGCCTACCTCTGCTCTTGACCCAGAGCTGGTAGGAGAAGTCCTTGAAGTTATTAAAAATCTGGCAGCACAACATACAACAATGCTTATTGTGACACACGAGATGAAGTTCGCACGAAACGTGGCGGATCAGATCGTATTCATGGAAAAGGGACATATAGTTGAAATGGCACCGCCGGAGGAATTTTTCGAGCATCCAAAGCAGGAGCGTACAAGACAATTCATTAACAGGCAGGTGCAATAGAAACATTAAAATTTGATTGCAGTAGAAAAAAGAGGTATCATGCAGACAGCGGATAAGAATATGGACTGGGAACATCTGCTCAAGGTTCGTAGAGAGCTCCATCAGAATGCGGAACTGGGGCTCCAAGAATATCAGACTTCTCAGATTATAAAAAGAGAACTTAAACGTATGGGGATTCCTACAGAAAGTATATATGGTACAGGTGTGGCGGCTGTCATCCGGGGAGCACGTCCGGGAAAAACGCTTTTATATCGTGCTGATATGGATGCGCTTCCTGTAGTCGAAGATACAGGGCTTTCTTACGCTTCAAAGAATTCAGGGGTGATGCATGCCTGCGGGCATGATATTCATATGGTCTGTGCACTGGGAGTGGCGGAAATGATTTCCAGGATGAGAGGCAAAATGCATGGGAACCTGAAACTGATGTTCCAGCCCTGTGAAGAAAATGTTCCTGGTGGAGCAAAGCAGATGATAGAGGCGGGAATACTGGAACATCCCAAGGTAGATGCGGCCTTTGCATTACATGTGCTGCCAGATTTTTTCGCGGGACATTATCTTGCTGATATCGGGGCGGTGACAGCAGCACCATCCTGGTTTGAGATAGAGGTAGAAGGTCGCGGAGGACATGCCTCAGAACCAGAAAAATGTATCAATCCGATGGATTCGGCAAGCCGGATCTATCTGGAAATTCAAAAACTGCATCACCATTACGCAAAAGCGGCCAATAAGACAGTAGTCTGTCCTACCATGTTTCATAGCGGGAACGCACAGAATATTATCCCTGATTTATGTACCATTTCAGGAACAGTCAGGACATTTTCAGAGGATGATATTTCCAAGATTCATCAAGATCTAAAGGTAATCTGCAGCCAGGAAGAAGAAGGAAGTGGAGCCAGATGCACACTTCACTTTCGTACTTCCATGAATTCGGTTGTTAATCATCCTGAAATGACCAGACTGATGCGAGAGACGATTCAGAGCATGTATGGTGACAGCGCATTAGAAAAGCGGCCATTTTATTTTACAGGTGGTGAGGATTACGCATTCATATCAGATCTCGTACCCTCTGTTTTTTTATTTGTAGGAGCAGGCAGGATTGAAAAAGAGAACTATCCTCTGCATAATTCGAAGTTCTGCCCGGACGAGGGGATGATTGCTCCTACCATAAACTTACTCAGTCATTTTGTACAGAAATATCTGGCGCTTCCATGATTGCTTTCTCTGCAATTTACAAGCAGGCGTAAAGGCCTGCTTGATTTGGAATCCTATTTGAGATATTTCTGTACCAATTCTTTTAATTCTTCATGTGTATTAGTAATGGTCTCCTGGACTTTTATCTCTGATTCAAGAAGCTTATAAATCCATTTACAGACAATTTCATCTATTTCATATTGGGGCACTACCTTGTTATTAGCAAGCTTCGGTGGAAATGTGGGCTTGGTATACTTATAAATGTCGTGATACAGAGGCAGCCAGGGATAGAGCTCTCCCAATTCATCATTCAGATAAGAACTATTCGTAGCGGGCAGACTGCCTGTTAGGATCGAATAATTCGTAATCTGCTTTTCACATGTCCACTTTAGAAATTCAAATGCGGCATCCTTGTTCTTAGACTGGCTGCTGATTCCCAGACTCCAGCCGCCAAGCAAAGGGGCACGTCCGGGTATCAGGTGGTATCCGATGGAACCAACAATACTGTTCTTGCGCAGATCGGTGACATCCCTGAGAAATGAGGGATAGGAGATCAGCATCGCTGTTTCACCTGCCAGAAAATCGTCCACAGCACTGTTATCTGTTGCAGTCCTATAATCGGGCTTGGCATATTTTATAGAGCGGACAAAATTGATATAGGCCTTGAGCGATTGGTCACAATCAAGGCATACCTGTCCAGAAGGTGTGAAGAGATTACTGCCGAAAGCGCGCAGGCGCATATAGATTTCGGGGGTCAGGCATTCACTGTATGCGGTGGGAACAGAAATCCCATATGGAATCGCAGAAGTTTTATTCGTAAAGAAGTCCGCGATTGTATTAAATTCCTTCAATGTAACTGGCGGGCGAAGGGAGATCTTATTCTTTTTCTTATAATCTGCCTTAAGTTCCGGGTCTTCAAACAGATCTTTCCTGTAATAGAGAATCTGTGGTGCGTACATAAAAGGTATGCCATAAAAGCGTCCGCTGAAAATACTGTAATATTTGAGGCAGTCAGGCAGGAATATATTGGTATCGAGAGAGCTTATCTCTTTCGAAATATCAGCCAATATGTGTTCGGAGGCAAGAGAAGGCATCCAAGGGATATCATACATGATGACATCATAAGGATTCTCCTGACCAGAGCTATGATTTTCTAAAATAGTCTCGTACAGGAAGTGATGGGGCAGAATGGTAGCCTCGACTGTTGTTCCTGTCCGAATCTCAAAATTCCGAAGCAGTCTCAAAAGATAATGTACCTGCGGGGTGTCCAGTAATAATGCGCGAATGCGGCGAGGGGATGAGCCCTCTTTTTCAGGCATACACATGCTCTTTGGTGAAACTCTGATTCCAGAAGACGGCTGCGACATACTACTGAATTTCCGCCCGCTTAAAATGACTCGTTCCGTCTCTTTGGTAAGAGGGGAGTTGAGCTGTTCTATCAGGAGCCTGGAGGCAGTCTGTCCTAACTTAATTGCAGGCCGTACCGTGGAACCGGAGGAAAAAGAATGGGTATGCAGATTCCAGTGCTCCTCACCTAATGTAAATACGGGGATATCATCTGTGGTGTAACCGAGGATAGTAATCCCCTCTATGACTCCCGCGGTCAATGACTCAGACGTGGTTACAATGACCTCAGGGATTTCTGCATTCAAAAGTTTAATCGTCTTTCTGAACGCATCTTCCTTACTTAGTTCCGTCTGGATAAAAAATTTCTCATCCAGATTCATCCCATAATTTTTATAGGCATCGCAAAACCCCCGCATACATGCCGCTTCACAGTCAAATTTTTCGGGACCGGATATCAGGTAAATTCGTCTAAAGTCCATCTTTAGCAGGGATTCTACCATGTCTTTGAGCAGGACTCGGTTGTCAAAGGATACGAAGTCCGTATCAAGGCTGCGGATATTCCTGTCGATCAGAACCATAGGGATATGTTTGGAAATCAGATTGTCATAGTAGAATTTCCAGTTATCCGGCTGGCAGGATACGAGGAATAATCCGCAGATCTGTTTTTTTAAAAGGCTTGTGACAATATTGGTCTCGAATTCAGGGATATTCTCTGAAAAAGCCAGGTTCATATAATAATCTGTGTTCTGAAAGCAGGATTTGATTCCTTGGAAAATCTGCACATAATAGGAATCATTTAAACTGGGCAGAATAATTCCTATGTCCGTACTTAACTTCGATTTCAAATTTTTGGCATATTGGTTCGGGGTATATTTAAGCAGATCTATGGCCTGCTGTATTTTCTCTGAAACTTCTCTGCTTACGGGCTTTGTATGATTTAAATAATTGGACACTGTACCAATGGAAACACCTGCCAATGAGGCAACATCTTTGATCGTAGCCATATATGTACTTCTCCTCTCACTGAATGAAGTTTAGTAGTTGTGTTTAACATATCACAAACAGAGAGTGAAGTAAACAATAGTAAAACGTTTAAATTGAATTTGGTGAAATAATCAGTGAAACAATTGACTATGTGACGACTGAAACATAAAATGAGGGCAGATTCAAAGAGGGATAGAAACAACCAAAGTAAAGGAGGAGCACACATGAAAAAGAAACAAATAGCCCTGACATTAGCGGTTTGTATGATTGCGGGGTTGGCTGGGGGATGCCAGAAGGGTACGGCGGATACGAAAGAAGAAAGTCCTTCTGCAAAGAGCACGACGAAGCAAGAATACCAGTTCAAGATCATCGTGCAGAGTTACCAGTCTACATACTGGCAGGCAGCTATCCAGGGGATTAACAAAGCGTCAGAAGAGCTGGGTATCAAAGTTGTCTGCACAGGGCCAAATTCAGAATCTGATATTGCAGATCAGGTGAATATGCTGAATAATGCCATCAACAGTAAGCCAGACGGTATTGCAATTGCACCATGCGATCAGAACTCCGTACATGAATCGCTTCAGACCGCATTGGACAGGAAAGTGCCGGTGGTCTGTTTTGATTCAGGCGTAGAGAGTGCGCCAAATGGGGCCGTATACTGTACGATCGCCAGTGATAATTATGCTTCTGGAGAACTCGCAGCAGAGAATTTATATGCAGGTCTAAAAGATAGAATTGCTGCTGCACCAGGGCCAGTCAGAATTGGAGAGGTCAATCAGGAGTCGACCTCTGAAAGCATCAGTTCAAGAGGACTTGGTTTTATAGATAAGTTCAGTGAACTGGCAATTGCAGATGGGAAAAAGATTGCGGTGATCGGAAACGATTATTTTGTAAAGAACTGTAATGTGGATGGGGTTCCAGAAAGTGAAGCGGATATCATCTTTGAGGTAGCTGTGCCTTCACAGACAACAGTGGAGCTGTGTGCAACAGAATCATCCAACCTTTTGAACAAAAGTGATCTGATTGCGATTTTCGGCTCTAATCAGGTTGCAGCAGAGGGAATCCTGACCGCGAATTCCAATCTGTCTGTATTGGGAAATGATCCAGATCACACAGTTGTTGCAGTCGGGTTTGATGCAGGAACGACAATTAAGGCGGCAGTCAGGGATGGACTGTTATATGGTGCTATCACTCAGTCACCAGTGGAAATGGGAGAGAAGACCGTAGAAACATTGTATCAAATTGCAGAGGGCGAAGAGGTCAAGGATATCACAACAGACTGCTATTGGTATGATGCGGATAATATGGATGACGCAGAAATCGCACCGAACCTTTATGATTAGGAACACAGGGAGATACAAAGATGGAATTCGGAAAACAGAGATGGATTTTTCCAGATGCAGAGTGTCCACCGGAAGGTGTCAACAGTATTTTAGGGCATGAATCGATTATCATATTGAATACAGGAGATCTGGATGCACATGTAATAGTCAAATTTTTTTATACAGACAGGCCGCCTGTAATTGCAACCAAGATCACAATAGAGGCAGAACGGGTACGCTGTATCAAGACAAATGAGCAGAAGATTTTCGGGGAAAATAAAGCAGTCGTAGGAGAACAGTATGCAATCATGATAGAGAGCGACATTCCTGTAGTGGCACAGTATGGAAGAGCAGAGACAAGGGAGGTAGCGTTCTATACAACTCCTGGATATGCATGTGGAATATGACAGAAACAAAAGAAGAACAAAATAAAATATGGCCGGACACATCATTTGCGGCCCAGCTTAAGGAGGAACATAAAATGAGAGAGCACGGAAACGTATATATTCCAGATGAGGAATATAAAGAGAGAGTAATCAGAGCAGCAAAAATATTACAGAGAGAAGGATTAGATGCACTGATCGTCAATTCTAATGAGGCAGACTACGCAAATGCCAGGTATTTTTCTGGATTTTGGCCGCTGTTCGAGAGAGCAGGAGTGGCGATCGCACCTAATGGAGAGGCTGCCCTGTTGGTGGGGCCGGAAAGCCGTGAGTTCGGAGCTGACCGTTCCAGGCTGGACAAGGTCTTTGTACTAAAAGAGTACAGGGAGGGAGCAGATCCGGCATATCCTGAATTACAGGCAGATACATATCAGGATGTATTTCATGCACTTGGAATCACAGGGAAAAAGCTTCGGATCGGAGTGGCAAGTTACCTGGATACTTCAGTGGTGATCATGGAGGGTATTAAAACAGCATTTCCAGAGTCTGAGATTGTACGTGCGGATCATATTATGGTAGAGCTGCGTTCTATCAAATCAGTCAATGAGATTCAATGTCTGAAAGAGGGATACCGTATCGCAGAGCTCGCTACACAACAGGTCATCCGGGAAATACAGCCGGGCATGACAGAATTACAGATGGTAGGGGTTGCAGAGCGTGTGATTTATGAAAATGGTGCAGAATATGAGGGACTTCCCATGTATGTCTTTTCAGAAGCTTCCACCAGGCATGCGATTTCCAGGTCCTCCTATCGGAAATTTCGAAAGGGAGATATTGTACAGCTTAATCTGTCTGCAAGAATCGACGGATATTCTGCATCCATAGGATATCCTATCGTACTAGGAAAACTGGAGGGAGCAAGAAGAGATGCCGTAATGTTCGGTCTCGAGGCACATAGATGGACACAGAATCAGGTAAGGGCCGGAGTTCAGGCATCCGAAATTGCAAAGAATTTTTATCAATATTATGTAGAACACGGTTATCAGGATCATTTTGTATATGGTCCGCTCCATGGGACCGGCATGATCGAGGTCGAGGCGCCGTGGGTGGAGACAAGTTCAGATTATAGATTGAAACCGAATATGACATACCAGATCGACACCTTTATTTCTACGGCAACATTCGGTGTACGCTGGGAAAAGGGAATCGCAGTGACAGAGACCGGATGTGAGGTGCTTTCACCGGAAATAGGAACATTATATGAGCTTGAATTTTAAGAGAATAAGGGGAGAAGAAAGATGACCGAAGAGGAGAAGGCACTTGCCGGGATGCTTTATTATGCAAAAGAGGAAAGTCTGCAGAAGGAACGAGAGAGGAGCCAGGAGTTAAGCTATGCATATAATCAACTGCGGCCCTGCCAAGTTCAAGAGCGGGAAGAAATGATACGCAGGGAAATGAAAAAGACAGGGAAGAATTTTCGGATAGAGGAACCTTTTCACTGTGATTTCTGGGGGCGCGTTACCTTAGGAGAAAATTTCTTTGCGAACTATCATTTGGTCATTCTGGCGGGAAATGAGGTCACCTTTGGAGATGAGGTCATGATTGGCCCAAGCTGTGGAATCTATGCGGCCGGACACCCATTCGACACGGTACGAAGGGATGAGGGATTAGAGTACGCACTTCCCATCCATATCGGAAATCACGTCTGGATCGGAGGACATGTGTCGATCGTATCCGGTGTGACGATTGGAGACAATACGATCATCGGAGCAGGAAGTGTTGTAGTAAGCGATATCCCATCCGGTGTCCTGGCATGCGGAAATCCCTGCAGAGTAATCAGAAAAATAGGACCGGGAGATGATCAAAAATTCCTTGGAAACGGTTTCTAATATTGGCTCTATAGAACGCTCTATTGATCGTTTACTACAGCATAAAATAAGAATCTGGTGCTGACAACCTCCTGACATCAACACCAGATTCTTATTTTTATAGAAATATTTCAAGTTTTTTCCAATCAGAGTAATTTATAAATCCAATAGACAAATCCCAATACCCAGCTCGTGAAGATTCCATATAGTATCACAGGTCCGGCAATCGTAAAAATCTTACAGCCGATACCAAAGACCTGTCCTTCTTTTTTATACTCGATGGCCGGGGCTGCCACAGAGTTGGCAAAACCAGTGATCGGGACCAGTGCACCGGCACCACCCCATTTTGCAATCTTAGGATAAAGATTGATTCCGGTCAGGATGACACTGAGAAGGACTAAGAGCATGGAGGTCCAGCCGCCGCATTCTTCCTTTGAAAGCTTCTGCAGCTCACAGTAATTGTAAATAAACTGCCCAATCGTGCAGATGATTCCCCCAGTGATAAAGGCTTTAAGCATATTGACATAGACATTGTGGACGGGCGTCTTCTGTTTGACGTACTGCTCATACTGTTTCTCCTGTTTCATCTTTTCTACCTTATCCATAATAACGTCTCCTTTAAGTTCATGATTAAGGATAGTATCTGGCAAAATAGAAAAAATATACCATATCATTACAGATTGGAAGAATTGTTGTTATTACGTAAATCTGGAATTGGAAAAAGAAAAATAATACGTTAATGATAAAATTATGATATGATGATAAAAGAAAGATATTGAATTTAAAAATTAAATTAGCCAATTCGTCATTTAACTAAGAAGAAATACTGCTAAAAGTGGGCAGTGAGGGGAAATATGAATAAAAAAATTAGTGAGCTTAGTATATTTTTTTTAGTGACATATGGTATTAACTATCTTTTAGGAATCCTGTTGTTAAGGAATGCCTTTTTAAATCCTAATCTATTTATGGGAGAGATGGTATTGCTGCCAGCAAGTGGCGTGTTTCTGGCAAAAAGGTATAGTCATGATGATAAGATAGAATCAATACCTTCTGTAATCCCAGGTTTTTGTATGTTTTATGGAATTATAATTATCATCAAAATTATTACGGGAATCAATGAAAGTAGAATTCTGCTGTTAGGAGAGTATGCCACAATTGTCGTCAGTATCATATTATTGGTGCGACAAACAAGAGGTCGAAATGAAAATAAGCCATTTTATAAATTTGAACTTGTACATAAAGATTTTGTGCTCTTTATTGTAATAATGACAGGAAAGGCTTTTTTAGATATGCTGCCATATTTAAAAGAGAATAACACCATGATATTTGGCCTTATTGGTAATGTATTGATGATAGCTTTTATATTCATTGGCAGTGGTATAAGAGTTTTGGGGGAAGAGTACGGCTGGAGGGGGGATTTGCAGCCCATTATGCAGAAGAAATTTGGAAAAAGAGCGGGTGTGATTTTATTAGGGATATTATGGGAATACTGGCATATACCACTTTGGTTTACGGTATATGATTTGAAATTATGGGAAATTCCATTCAGAATATTGCTTGCAATTAGTTTTTCAATCTTTCTTGGATATGTATATATGAGAACCAATAATGTCTGGTTATGTGGATTGGCACATAGCGCATTTGATACAATGTCACATTATGGGACACAGGGCGTGAATGTAGAAGACAAAAATATAGGATATCATATTATAATTGTTCTTTTTTTAATATTAAGTTTGTCATTATTCATTTTGAAAAAAGAATATCAAAATATTAAAAGGACTGATGAAATAATATCATTGTAAGTGCTCAATTATTGGGTCACTATACTTTTATCACCTTATCATTTATAATTCTGTTTTTGACATATGTGGGAATATATAAGTGCCACAACCCTTTGAAAATGCTGGGTTTGTGGCACTTTTTAACTTTTAATGTGGATGATCAATTTTAATATCTCCACCAAAATTTTTGATGTCGATTACCACCTTCATACTACTCATGTTGCTGCGTGCATCAACAATTTCTTTGGCATCATCTTCGGTGATACCATTTAGTATAAGTCCTCCGATTTCATCGACTTTATCAGATTCAGTGAGATCTACGATGATTCTCTGGACAACTTCCGTTTTTAAATCAACATAATATTCTAATTTAATTGTACAAGGCAAAGTTATTCTCATATTACTATCTGCAATTACATTTTCCTTTTCATACTCAGATGAAAATACAGATAATTTACAATCGTCAACTTTTTCATCACGAATATATGTAAATTTAAGATTATCTCGGATATATAACTCACTTCCTTTTTCAGCTTTATATGTTATATATTTGTTTTTTCCATCGTTTGTGCTGAGTTTTATATCTCGATAAGTGCTGCCTTCTTTTTCATATGCATAGACTTCCTCCATATCTCCTTTTTCATATTGTTGATATGGGTCTGAAATCAATTTCCCTTGCATCTCGTATAAGCACTTTTCTCCTTGCCCTGGTTCATAGCTGTAACCTTTCAGAGTATACTCATAATTGCCTTTACGAAATTGTTCAATTATATCAATTATTTTCTCATTTTTGTTTGGGAGACGCTGACATCCTATAAAGGAAAGGGAAATAAAAACGAATACAATCATTACCAATTTTCTCATATGATCACCACTATTTCGCTAAAAGGGGGTACTTAGAAATAAATTCTTTTTTTCATGTTAAGATATATTTCGCGAATTGTCAATGCAATACAAATTGTTTATAGCGGAAATAAAATACTCCTTTTCAATAAGAATCGTCAAATCTTCATTCTTATCAAAAAGGAGTCATTTTTAACAAAGCTATCCCTTCATTTACATTGCTATATGCAGATTTTTATCTGGACATCTCGTAAATCTTGATCACGTCATCTTTGTATAAGGTCTGGAAGAATCCTACATGTCCGCCGCCTGTTGCAACGCATTTTTCTGCCAATTCTTCAATTTGTGCATCTGTCGGTGTGATACCGAGTTCGCGCAGATTTGTCGGCATTCCAATCTTACGGCACCAGTCCTCCCATGCCTCGATTCCCTTGAGTGCGGTAGTTTCAGCATCATAGAAATTCTCGGCTACATCGAATACACGAACAGCAAATTGTGCAAATCTTGCCGGATTGGTCTTATATACATATCTTGCCCAGCTTCCCCATACTGCACATAAGCCTGCCCCGTGTGCAACATCGAACATACCGCCCAACTCATGCTCGATCTTATGGGATGCGAAGTCAGACACACGTCCTGTTCCGGTCAGTCCATTATGGGAAAGGCTTCCTGCCCACATCAGTGTGGCACGTGCTTCATAGTTCTCTGGGTCCTTGACAGCTACCTTTGCGGCTTCGCGGACAGAGACGAGCAGGCCTTCAGCCATACGGTCAATCAGATCAACATCTGGGGTATTCGTGAAATAACGTTCCATAGTATGCATCATGATATCAGATGCACCACTGGCAGTCTGGTAAACTGGCAGTGTATAAGTAAGCTCTGGATTCATGATCGCAAATTTAGGTCTTGCACAGTCATGGTTATAGGAGCGTTTCAGCATGCCGTCTTCAATGGTGATTACCATAGAGTTACTTGTCTCAGAGCCGGTAGCAGCGATGGTGGAAATACATCCGATCGGTGCAATCTTATCTGTGGTGACTTTTCCAAGGAGCAGGTCTTCCAGAGGAAAATCATTCACAAGTCCATAACCGATTCCTTTAGCTGAATCGATTGCACTTCCTCCTCCGATTGGAAGCAGAAAATCAACTCCTTCCTCTTTACAGAGTTTAATTCCTTCTTTAACAAGTCCGAGACGCGGGTTCGGAACGACCCCTCCTAAGTCTACATATTCCAGACCTGCATCCTTGAGCCCCTGGTGGACTCTGTCCAGCGTTCCATTTTCCTGTAGAAATGTTCCACCGAAATGAACCAGTACCTTGTGTCCGCCGAGTGCCTTGATCTCTTTTCCAGCCTCAGCTTCAACGCCTTTTCCAAAGATTACCTTTGTTGGATTGTAAAATTCAAAATTAATCATGTACGAACCTCCTTAGAATCAATCTTACATTATATAAATGTGAGTTTTGTTTTGCTATGGTTTCATTATAAGTATTCTTTGTGAAAATGAATAATCGAAAAATTGCACTAAGTAAGTGAAATAAAATTGTAAAAAGTATAAAATTTTTATAAACTAGACAGTGTGCACAAAAGTGGAAATGCTGATTTGGTGAAAAAATCTATTGACTGGACATAATTAACAATAAATAATCAATTAACTGCGTAAATCACCAAATATTAGACAAAAATTGCACCAAGTTTTGCAATGCAAGTGCAATTATATGATTTGTAAAAACGGCTGGACGGCAGATATAATATGCTCAAACAGCAAGGAAAGGTGGTCAAATGTTTTTACCAAGAGAAAAGAAAATATTAAGTTTGCTCTTAAAAAATGAAACGAAGTTTACCACATCACAGATTGCTGCGGAACTAAAGGTAAGTCCCAGGACAATCAAAACGGATATCAAGAAGATTAATGAGGAGTTAGAAAAACATTCCTGTTATATCCGAACAAAACAAGGTGTGGGGCTCTGGCTTGATTATGATACAGAAGGAGAACAGTTTCTAAAAACGGCCCTTTACGAAGAGCAGGATTCCTATATTTCATCAGAAGTCAGAAAGTATTACATAGCGGCAAAGCTTCTTAATAATGTAGAGTATACCTCCATGGAAGCGATGTCCAACACGTTTTTCGTAAGTAAAGGTACAGTTGTCAATGATCTGAATGAACTGGAAGACTTTTGGAGGAAGTTCGGAATTACCTTCACAAAAAAGGTGAAATATGGAGTGAAGGCAGAAGGCTCTGAACGGCAGATCCGGTTAGCACTGGTCGATGCACTTAAAAAAGCAGCAGGCCGTCCCGGAAATGCAGCATTGGAGAAGATACAGCCTCTATTTGAACATGTGGACCTTGGATCCCTCAGGGAGATTGTCAAGGGGACAGAAAAAAGATTCCATTTTGTATTGACGGATATTTCGTTCGATGAATTTCTTCTGCAGTTAGCAGTGATGCTTCAGCGCATACAGATAAGTTGTCTGATAGAAAATGAGGGAGATATCTCTTCGAATGTAGAAAGAAAAGAGTGGTTCGTCAGTCAGTTCTTAAAAGAACAGATTGCAGAGTATCTGCAGATCGAGATGCCTAAGGAGGAGGTCTCTTATCTGATTACTTGTCTACAGGGGATGCGTTTCCTGATTCCGATGAGGAAGGAGAATGATAAAGTCAAACTGCGCTCCCGGGCACCAGAGATGTTCGACTTTATGATGGATATCTTAAGACAATTGGATGAAAAGTACCACCTGGATCTGGAAGATGACGATGAATTGGCATGTGCCATGTTCGATCATCTGGAATGCATGGTACATAGGATACAGAGTAAGATGTATCTGGCGAACCCCATTCTGGAGTCTGTGAAAAAGGAAATGTTCTATGAATACGAGATTGCTTCTTATTTAATTGCAAAGTTCAACTCGCGATATGGAATCGAGGCAACAGAAGATGAAATCGGCTATATCACCTTCCATATCGGTGCATCCATAGAACGGATGGCCCAGAAGAATAAAAGAAACCTGTCTGCAACTATCGTGTGCATGACTGGAGTAGGAACCTCACAGTTTATTTCTATGAAATTAAAGAGGGTCTTCCCAAATTTGGAAATTAAACGCATTGTTTCCGGTAATATGGCGGAAGGCCTCACAAAGGAGGATCAGGATTTTGTGATTTCCACGATTCCGCTCTATCTGGATGGGATTGATGTGATACAGGTACTGCCTGTTTTGAATGAAGAAGATATACGCAGGGTTCAAAAGTATATCCATAAGAAGGAAAACCGCCAGGATGAAGAACGATGTGTATATTCTTACCTGAAAGGATTTTTGCATGAAGAAATTTCGATTCTTAATTGTGATCTGAAATCGAAGGAAGAGGTAATAGAACTTCTTGGAGGCCGGATGTGCCGGGAGGGATATGTAGATGAAGGATATGTAGCCTCCATCTTCGAGAGAGAAAAGCTTTCCGATACCTCCATAGGCAGTCTGATTGCAATCCCTCATGCATTTGAAGGACATATCAGAAAACAGGGGATTGGTCTTCTGACATTACAAAGACCGATTACCTGGGGAAATGAAAAGGTACAGATCGTGTTCATGCTTGCTTTAAATGCCAATGTGGATAACCATTTCCAAGGAATTTTTGGAGAAATACTGGATCTGACAAGAAACTTAAAAGATACCGAACAAGTATTGAAAGCAAGAAAGTTCCATGAGATAGAGATTTTCAAAAAGAGTTAGGAAGATAAAAGAAAGGGAATTAGTTACATGAATATTGCAGAAATGATTGACGAGAAATTAGTAAGTTTTGATTTTGACGCCAGGACAAAGGATGATGTGTTAAAGGGTCTTGGTAAGATGATGTATGATGCAGGTAAAGTAAATGACCTGAACAGATATATAGAAGGACTTTACGAAAGAGAAGCCGAGTTCTCGACAGGGGTAGGGAATGGCGTTGCAATCCCCCATTGCAAATCCGACTGCGTCAGAGAGGCAGCATTTACACTGGTAAAACTAAAAAATCCGGTTGAATGGGAAACGCTGGATGGACGTCCGGTTGACTATGTGATTATGCTGGCCGCACCAAACACATCAGATAACGTACACTTAAAGATGCTTTCTAAGCTGGCTGCGAATCTGATGGATGATGATTTCCGTGAATCACTGAAAAGTGCAGGGACTGTAAAGGAAATCGAAGATTTATTTTCATCAAAAAAGGAGGAAGAGTAAGTATGTATATTCTGGGAGTCACAAGTTGTCCGGTAGGAATCGCACATACCTATATGGCAGCATCTAATCTGGAAAAATGTGCTAAGAAAAAGGGCCTGGAAATCAAGATCGAAACCCAGGGAGCAACAGGCGTAGAGAATGAAATCACAAAAGAAGACTTGAAAAGAGCCGACGGTGTAATCGTCGCAAGTGATGTAAGAATCAAGAACGGGGAACGTTTTGATGACCTTCCAACACTGACTGTTGGTGTCAGCGAGGCAATCAAGGATGCAGATGGAATAATTGAAGAATTACTGGAGGCGTTGGAATAATGGCAGAGATAAAGAGAAAAACGAAAAAGAAAAGTCAGGGTGCATTTTTAAGAGATTCTATTATGACAGGTATTTCCTATATGATTCCTGTCATCGTAGGTGCAGGTGTGATTCAGGCGATTGCTAAGGCGATGGGCGGATATGATATCGGAAACCATATGGATCAGATCGATACTTTAGCAAAAGCGATCATGCTTCTTGGACAGAACATGATGAACTTCGTAGTTCCGGTCATCGCAGCATTTATTGCCTATGCGATGGCAGATAAGCCGGGTCTTGCACCAGGTTTTGTAATGGGTGCATTGGCAGGTGCAATCAATACTGGTTTCGTTGGTGGTGTTGTCGGCGGTATCATGGTTGGTTACTTTGTACTGGCAATAAAAAAGATTAAAGTTCCGAAGGCAATCCAGGGCATCATGCCTATTTTGATCATTCCGGTTGTTACGACGTTAGTCTGTGGTCTATTGATGTATTATGTTGTTGGTGTGCCGATTCGTCTGTTCATGGAATGGGTAACAGCAGGATTGACCTCCTTAAGCGGTGGTTCTAAATTCTTACTTGGTGCAGTAATCGGTGCTATGATCTGCTTTGACCACGGCGGACCGATCAATAAGACAGCAGCCCTGTTCGTTAATGGACTGAATGCAGATGGTTTCTTAATTCCTACTTCCGCTAAAATGTGTGCAGGTATGACTTCTCCTCTGGGAATCGGTCTGGCTTGCTTCATCGGCGGAAAGAAGAAATTTACAGATGGAGAGAGAGAGCAGGCAAAATCTTTATTCATTCTGTCCTGCTGCTATGTTCAGGAGGGTGTTATCCCATTCCTGATGAAAGATCCGATACGTGTTGCTATTTCCTGTATGACAGGTGGAGCGATCACAGGTGGTCTATGTATGATTTCCGCATTGGAATCTCCGGCTGTACATGGTGGGGCATTTGTTATTGCAATGACCTCTAATCCGCTGATGTTCATCGGATACTGGCTGTTGGGCGGATGCATCACAGGTGTTCTGTATGCAATCTTAAGAAAACCGCTGCCGGAAGGATACGTTGAAAGCGAAGACGATATCGTTTCTATTATTTAGTACATTGTAAAAACAGGAAAGGAAGAAGCTTACCCGGCTTTTTCCTTTCTATCATTCAGGGGATAGGAGATAAAAAATATGTATGTATCTATGAAAGATATGCTGCTGCATGCACATAAGAACCAGTATGCAGTCATGGCAATCAATTGTGTGAATATGGAGCAGGCGAAGGCAATCATCCAGTCAGCAGAGGAGGAGAGATCAGCAGTCATTATCAATATTTCTCCGCGTCAGATGAAAGCTCATGGCCACGGTGATATTCTGGCTCCGATGATCAAAGGAATGGCTAAGAAGGTGTCTGTCCCGGTCGCATTCAACCTGGATCATGGTGCAGATCTGGAGGATATCACAAATGCGATGAAGTTTGGATTTTCCAGTGTCATGATCGATTCCTCCAGTTATGAGTTCGAGGAAAATGTAAGAAGAACACAGTTAGTCGCTTCCCTCGCCCATGGAATGGGACTTTCCTGCGAAGCCGAGCTGGGACACGTGGGAATGGCCAAGGATGCGGATAACGAGAAAGCGGATCTCTATACCGATCCACAGCAGGCGAAAGAGTTCGTAGAGAGAACAAAATGCGACTGTCTGGCAGTGGCAATCGGTACGGCCCATGGGAGCTATCCGAAGGGATTCGTTCCGAAGCTTGATTTTGAAAGGCTGAAACTATTAAAAGAAACATTGGATATGCCTCTCGTACTCCACGGTGGTTCAGGAGCGGGTGAGGAAAATATTAAAAAGGCAGTTGCATGTGGAATTAATAAAATTAATGTCTGCACAGATTTATTTAAACATGCTAGGATCGCAACTGCAAAAACATTGGAAGAAAATCCTGAGATTGATTATATGGACTTGTGTATTGCTGCACAGAATGCCATGAAAGATTTCATTAAAGATTATATGAGAGTGATCGGTTCCAGTGGAAGATATGATTTTGAAAAATATCAGGGACCAGAGCTGGATTAATTATAAAAGAAAGTGAGGTGGGAGTATGCAGGATGCATGGCTTGATCTGCTGCCGGGGCTTCTCCTGGTCGTTGGGATCATTCTGCTTATAAAGGGCGGAAGCGGTTGGTATCTGTTCCGAAGGAGCATTTATAAAGAAATCTATTCGAATTATCTGGAATATGTGATGAGAAAGAAGAGTCTCTCAAAGCTTTCAGAAAGTTATTTTCTGGACTCCCGCCTTGGAAAACACAGGATTTATTATCAATTGGCCGCTCCAAAGGGAGAAAAAACGCCCCAGGCTTATGTGGTGCTGATTCTGACGAGCGGCATGTATCTTTTGGATATTAAGAAACAGACCGGTGACATCGAGGCATCCGCCAGAGGTGATTTTAAATATGAAATGGTCACGAAGCAGAAAGGTGAGAAGCCGAAAGTAGAAATCAAGATTATGAAGAATCCAATGGATGAGGTCCGGTATTTTCAGAAGAAGCTTTTCCAGAAGCTGAGAGGAGAGGAAATCCCGGCATTTCCAGTCGTAGTCTTCCCGAATACCAGTACCATTCGTTGGAAGGAAGCAGAAAAGGAAATTCCGGTCATTCAAAGGAAAGAAGTCTATCAGACAGTGAAAGGACTGCATGATAAACAGGAAAAAGTATTAAAGGAAGAAGATATAGACCGTATCTACCTTGCCTTAGCGGGGGAGGTACTAGAAGCCGAGCGAAGAGTAAGACCCGGCTTTAGAAAAAATGAGGTGTAGATCATGTTAGCAGGAAAAGATGTATGGAACATATGGTTTCAGAAAGATATGGAGGAAAGACAGTTCGGGGACCGTACCGTTTATACATTTCCAGATATGAAGAATAGTTTTTACGAAATGCTGGAAGAAACAGCAGAGAGATATCCAGATAAGACAGGGTTGTGCGATAACTGGAACAACAGCTTTACATATCGGGAGTTCTTACAGATGGTGGATTCGATGGCGGCATATATGAAAGAGGTGCTGCATGTGGAGAGGAAATGCCATGTAGGCCTGCTTTTAAATAATGGGATTGAATTTGCAGTGTCTTTTTATGCAGTATGTAAGCTGGGGGCGGTCGCTGTCCCGTTTCCTACAAAATATAGGGAGCCTGAGATACAGGCATTGGTAGAAAAAGCAGATCTGCATTGTATTCTGGTGAGTGAGGATTATGGGAAATGGACACCTGTCTATGAAGAGATGGGAATTGTGGTGGTACTGACCAGGGGGGAGGAGAATGGCTACGGCTTTGGTTATTTGAACCTGCCTGAGGAGAAGCATACAAAGGGCTTAGGAAGACCAGAGGATGAAGTGATTCTGATGTTTACCTCCGGGACTACCTCGGCCAGTAAGGGCGTCATCCTGAAAAACTACAATGTGAATCATGCAGTGATGGTATATGAGCGCCTCCTGGAATTGGGGGAGGAGGATAAGACGATTATTCCGGTGCCGATCTACCATATCACAGGGCTGGTTGCACTTTTGGGGCTGTTTGTCTATATCGGTGGGACCATATATCTGTATAAACGGTATGATGCGAAGCGGATTTTGGAAGGGGTCGTGGAGCATGGAATTACATTCATGCATGGTTCACCAACTGTATTTGCCCTGCTGCTTGATTATCAGGAGGAATTTCCAAAGCTTAGCAGTATTCGGACCTTGGCATGTGGCAGCAGTTATATGCCGGTGGAGACGATGAAGAGGCTGCATGGCTGGATGCCGGAGATGAAGTTTCAGAATGTCTATGGAATGACAGAGACTGCCTCTCCGGGAACTGTATTTCCTTACGATGCGGCTACCAGCATCTATCCCGGCTCTTCTGGAAAGCCAGTCCCGGGTCTTCTGGTGAAGATTCTGGATGAGGAAGGCAGGGAGGTACCGGATGGGACAGTCGGTACGATTTATTTTAAGGGAACCAATATCTGTGAGTATTATTATAAGATGAAGTCCCCCTTAATAACAGAGGATGGATGGCTCAATACAGGGGATATGGGATACATCAATGAAGATTCGTATGTTTTTATCGTGGATCGGAAAAAGGACATGATCAACAGAGGCGGGGAAAAGATCTGGTGTACTGACGTGGAGGATGAAATCATTTCCCTGAAAGGCGTGAAGGATGCGGCGGTCGTGGGAATCCCGGATGAGGTATATGGAGAAGTAGCGGCAGCGGCGGTAGTGCTGGAAAAGGGATGCCGGCTTACGCAGGAAGAGCTGATAACCAAGTTAAAAAGCAGGATTGCCAGGTTTAAAATCCCGGAGAAGGTGATTTTTATGGATGCTATTCCCAAGACGCCGGGCCTTAAGACCGATAAGAAAACGATTAGGACACTGTTTGAGAAAGGAATTTGATGATATGCTGAAAGCAAATTTTATCAGCGCAAAAGAGGCTGCGGCGAAGGTAAAGGATGGAAATACAATCTGTACCATTGCCATGACTCTTGTAAGTGCGAGCGAGTCGATTTTAAAGGAGCTGGAAGCCTCCTTTTTAAATACAGGACATCCGTCAGGACTGACACTTCTGCATTCCTGCGGACAAAGCGACAGAAAAGATGGCATCCAGCATCTGGCTCACGAAGGGATGGTCACAAGGATCATAGGTTCTCATTGGGGACTGCAGCCAAGATGGATGGAAATGATTGCGAACAGCCAGGTGGAAGCGTACTGTCTGCCACAGGGACAGATTGCACAACTGTACAGGAGCATGGCGTGTGGGCTGCCGGGAAAGATGTCTAAGGTAGGGCTGGGGACATTTATTGATCCGCGTATTGAAGGCGGCAAGATGAATGAACGCACCAAGCCTCTGCCGGATATTGTAGATATCCTTACTTATAATGATGAAGAATATATGTTCTATAAAGCGGTTCCGATTGATGTCTGCGTGATTCGTGGTACGGTATGTGACGAGATGGGAAATCTCACGACCACTGAGGAGGCCATGAAGCTGGAGGTGCTTCCGGCGGTCCTGGCGGCAAAGCGCTATGGTGGAAGAGTTATTGCGCAGGTGAAGCAGGTGGTGCAGACAGGGACCATCAATCCGAAGGATGTTACAGTGCCAGGTGTATTTATTGATGATATCGTCGTGTGTGAGAATCCGATGGAGGACCACAGGCAGACCTCTTCCTGGTATTTTGATCCGTCCTACTGTGGACAGGCCAGGGTGCCTCAGGGAAATATTTTGCCAGCACCTTTTAATGAAAGAAAATTTATTGCAAGGCGTGGAACACAGGAGCTGTACCATGGTGCAGTCGTGAATCTGGGAACTGGTATTCCGAATGATATGGTAGGAAAAGTATGCAATGAAGAAGGTGTCTCTGATGACATTATGATTACGGTCGAGTCCGGCATCTATGGAGGGGTACAGGCTGGCGGAATCGATTTTGGAATCGGGCAGAACCTGTATGCCATGATTGGACATCATGAACAGATGGATTATTACAATGGTGCCGGTGTGGATATTACCTATATGGGACTCGGGGAACTGGACGAGGATGGAAATGTCAATTCTACGAAAATGGGACCTCGCTGTACCGGGGCCGGTGGATTTATCGATATTACGCAGAATGCAAAGAAGGTCGTCTTTTTGGGAACCTTCACGGCAGGCGGTGCAGAATATGAATTTTCTGATGGGAAGCTCACGATTCGGAAAGAAGGAAGAATCCGCAAGATGGTAAAGAAAGTGGCGCAGTTGTCCTTTAACGGTCCGATGGCGAGAAAGAAGGGGCAGGAAGTGCTGATCGTTACGGAAAGAGCGGTTTTTTGTCTTGTGAAGGAGGGTGTGGAACTGATTGAAATCGCACCTGGAATTGACCTCCAAACACAGATATTGGATAGGATGGATTTCGAGCCATTGATAAGTCCAGATCTCAAAGAGATGGATAAAAGACTGTTTGTGCAGGACGGGACTTTTGGTCTGGAACTAAAAGAAAGAGATTAGGAAGAATTAGCATAAGTTGGGAATAAATGAGATTACATATTTTAGAAAAGAGGAATTTATTATGAATGTAGCAGTAATTGGAGCAGGATTGATGGGAAGCGGGATTGCACAGACCTGTGCACAGGCCGGATATAATGTGAAGAATATCGATGTATTTGAGCCGGCAATTGAAAAAGCGAAGGCAAACATGGAGAAGCTGTTCGCGAAGAAGATCGCAAAGGGAAGCATGACAGAAGCACAGAGGGACGAGATCTTCGCAAGAATGTCCTACAGCAGTAACATGGAGGATGTCAAAGGGGCAGAGATCATCATTGAAGCCGTGCCAGAAAAGATCGAGCTGAAGAAATCCGTATTCGGACAGGTCGATCAGGCAGCAGACCCGGAGGCGGTCATCGTATCCAACACCTCTGGACTGAGCATTTCCGAGATGGCAGCAGTGACTAACAGGCCGCATAAAGTGATGGGAGTCCACTTCTTCTATCCGGCCCCGGTCATGAAGCTGGTGGAGCTGGTGCGCGGCATCGCCACGGACGATGAGACTTACAATAAGGTGAGAGAGTTCGCGCTCAGCATTCAGAAGACCGTCGTAGATGCACCGGAATACCCGGGCTTCATTGTGAACCGGATTCTGGTACCGATGCAGAACGAAGCTGCTTTTCTGGTCATGGAGGGCTGCCGGCCTGAGGATGTGGACAACGCCATGAAGTTAGGTGCGAACCACCCAATGGGGCCGTTAGAGCTGACCGACTTCGTCGGGATTGACGTCATGCTCGCGACCATGACCGGATTATATAACGGATTCCATGACAGTAAGTACAGGCCGTGCCCACTGCTGGAGACAATGGTGAAGGCCGGGCATCTGGGACGTAAAACAGGCCAGGGATTCTACAAATACGATAAATAAGACAGGATATTTTGAACATGGAGAGCAAAGGGGCCTGGCCCCTTGTATATCCGCAAACAAAGAGAGGAGAATGAATCATGAGAGATGTAGTAGTAGTCAGCGGTGTGAGACTTCCGGTAGGAAGCTTTGGAGGAAGTCTGAAAGATATTTCAGCAATCGATATGGGAGCAATGGTCGTGAAGGAGGCAGTGGACCGTGCCGGGATCCAGCCGTCCGATGTGGATGAGGTCATTATCGGCCAGGTGGGCGAGGTCGCAGAGAACGGCTTCGTGGCAAGGGCCATCAGCTTAAAGGCCGGAATGCCGAAGGAGACCACGGCATATTCTGTGAACCGTCAGTGCGGCTCCAGCCTGCAGTCCATCGCAGAGGCTGTGATGGAGATCCAGACCGGACAGGCAGACGTAGTTGTTGCAGGTGGTGCGGAGAGCATCTCACAGCTTCCTTACTATATTAAGGATGCACGCTGGGGAGCAAGAATGGGACACAAGACCTTCGAGGATGGGGTCATCGATATCCTGACCTGGCCTCTGGATGGAAATCACAACGGTGTGACCGCAGAAAATGTTGCGACGAAATATAATGTATCCAGAGAAGAGCAGGACGAGTTCGCACTGCGCAGCCACCAGAAGGCATGTGCAGCGATCAGGGAAGGAAAGTTCAAGGATGAGATCCTTCCGGTAGAGCTAAAGGACAGAAAAGGGAATGTGACTGTGTTTGATACAGATGAAGGCCCGAGAGACGGACAGACCATTGAGAAGCTCGCAAAGCTGCGTCCATGCTTCGTAAAGGACGGAACAGTCACAGCAGGCAACTCCTCCAGTCTGAATGACGGTGCAGCGGCGGTTGTCGTGATGGCAAGAGAAAAGGCAGAAGAGCTCGGAGTGATTCCGAAGATGAAGATCGAGGGCTATGCAGTGGCAGGATTTGATGCAGAGCTGATGGGATATTCTCCGAAATTCTCCAGTGAGAAGCTGGCAGCCAAGTTAGGACTGGACTTAAAAGAGATCGATATGTTCGAGATCAATGAGGCCTTTGCGAGCCAGGCATATGCAGTCAGCAGGGATCTGGGCTTAGACCCGGAGAAGGTCAACATCTACGGCGGCGGAATCTCCATTGGACATCCAATCGGTGCGACTGGTGCGATTCTGACTGTAAAGGTAATGTACGAACTGATGCGTACTGACAAGAAGGATGCTATGATCAGCATGTGCATTGGTGGAGGACAGGGAATCTCCATGTACTTTACAAAGTGCTAAAAAGACAATGATCCTTTATATAGAAACAGGTCAAAGTATTTCCTATCATTTGGCCTGAATGAATTACACTCCTAAAGTGCGGCAGGGGCCGTTATGGTGTTTCACCATAACGGCCCCTGTCCCATGCTGTGGAAGAAAAAAACCACCAGCGAGTTGGTTTTAAGGTTCTTGCACTTTCTCTCATAATAGTGTACATTTGTAATATGTAAATCGGATAATCATACCGGTATGTTTTGGAAGGAGAAATCAAATGAAGAAATCAGATGTAAAGTATCAGGCTTATGTACAGATACTGAAAGAAGAACTGGTTCCTGCAATGGGGTGCACGGAGCCGATCGCACTTGCGTATGCGGCTGCAAAAGCCCGGGAGGTATTGGGGTGCCTGCCCGAGCGTGTGCATATTGGGGCGAGTGGAAGTATCATTAAGAATGTAAAGAGTGTAATCGTGCCTAATACGGATCACTTAAAAGGAATTCCGGCGGCAGCGGCAGCAGGTATCATTGCAGGACGTCCGGAGAAGGAACTGGAGGTTATCTCAGAAGTTTCTAAGGAAGAGATTCGGGAGATGCAGGAGTTCCTCGATGAAAAGGAAATCAAGGTGGAGCACATTGATAATGGAATCACTTTTGATATTATCGTTACCGTTTCCGCAGGAGAATCTTATGCACAGGTCAGAATTGCCAATTATCACACGAATATCGTACATATTGATAAAGATGGTGAGGTTCTTCTGGATATCCCGGTACTCGGTGAGACGGAAGAGGGCCTTACAGACCGCAGCCTTCTGACAGTGGAAGGAATCTGGGATTTTGTACAGACAGTTGATATCGAGGATATCCGGGACGTGCTGCAGAGACAGATTGATTATAATACTGCGATTGCCCAGGAAGGCTTGCGTGGTGATTACGGTGCGAACATCGGAAGCGTGATTCTGGATTCCTATGGGGATGATGTCAGAAATCGCGCCAAGGCTATGGCAGCGGCAGGTTCCGATGCAAGAATGAACGGATGCGAGCTTCCGGTCATCATCAATTCCGGCAGCGGCAACCAGGGGATGACCTGTTCTCTCCCGGTTCTGGAATATGCACAAGAACTGAATGTGGATAAGGAAACAATGTTCCGTGCCCTGGCATTATCTAACTTGGTAGCCATCCATCAGAAGACCGGAATCGGCCGTCTGTCTGCCTATTGCGGCGCAGTCAGTGCGGGAGCGGCGGCAGGTGCAGGAATCGCATATCTGTGCGGCGGTGGTTATGAGGAGATTGCACATACCGTTGTGAATGCTCTGGCAATCGTGTCCGGCATGGTCTGTGACGGCGCAAAAGCGTCCTGTGCAGCCAAGATCGCGGCATCTGTTGACGCAGGAATCTTAGGCTATCATATGTACAAGCATGGACAGCAGTTCTACGGCGGTGATGGAATCATTACCAAAGGTGTGGAGAAGACCATTCAGAATGTTGGCCGTCTTGGAAAAGAAGGTATGCGTGAGACGAACGAAGAAATCATCAAGATCATGGTAGAATAGCGAAGGAAAATGTGTAGTTGGAGGAAGCCTGTAAATGGGGAATACAGAAGGGCTTTTGTCAGGAAATACATGTTTTAGAATGGAGGAATTGGATATGAAGCTTGAAAATGAATATCTTTGTGTGGAAATATCAGAGGAAGGTGCTGAGCTCACAAGAATTTATGACAAACAAAAAAGGAACGATATATTATGGGAGGGAAATCCGAAGTATTGGAAGCGTCACTCTCCAGTGCTGTTCCCGAATGTAGGAAAGACATACCATAATACAGTCCGCATCCAGGGAATCCAATATCCGACTTCTCAGCATGGGTTCGCCAGAGACAACACCTTTACCTGTATCACAAGTAAAAAGGATACGGCGCAGTTCCTCCTGCTTTCTAATGAAGAGACGAAAGAGGTCTATCCATTTGATTTTGAGCTTTATATTACCTATACATTAAAAGGAAAGACCATTGATGTGCAGTGGAAGGTCAGGAATCCAATGGATGAGACCATCTATTTTACCATCGGTGGACATCCTGCATTTCGTTTTGCAGAAGAAGAGGGAAAGAAGGCAAATTATTGTTTGCGTTTCCCGGAAAAGGAGTGCCTGAGCTATATCCTGATCAATCCGGAATCTGGTACAGGCAATGTGGATGAAGTCTTTGAGATGGCGCTTGAGGATGGAGTCTATCCGCTGTCAGAGGAGATGTTTAAGAAGGATGCCCTGATATTTGATAATGGCCAGATTGAAGAGGTTTGGATCTGCACAAAAGATGGAAAACCATATGTGGGAATGCGGTGCGAGGATTTCCCGAACTTTGGCATCTGGTCTGTGAAGGATGCACCTTTTGTGTGTCTGGAGCCTTGGGCGGGGAGGTGTGACAACCACGGCTTTGAGGGAGAGATTTCCGAGAAGCCAGGAATCAATGAGGTAGAAGGCCGCGGCACCTTTATCAAGGGATATCAGATTATAGTAGCTTAAGTTTCGTGCGGACAGGTCCGGTTACATTGTGTAACCAGCGAGACGGAACATGAACGGCTATGTCAAGACCAATCTAAAAGCATGTTATCTATGATTTATAAAGTGATGTTTTTCTATAGCACGACCCCCGGTGAGTTCTATCCCCCACCGGGGGTTGTGCCGTAAAAATCCCAATGTTATACTGAAAAAAATCAGGAAAATGGGGGAACGTGATGAAGAAAAAACTGATCAGTATTCTATGTGCAGCAGGGCTTGCAGCCAGCCTTCTGGCAGGGTGTGCCGGGCAGGCAGATCATAAGGGTGCCAAGAAGGAATCGGATCTGGAAAAAGTACAGCAGAAGGATGATGCAGGAGAGGCTTCTGTGATTGTGACCATGCCGACGACATCAGAGCCGGAGGCAGGATTTGATCCCGCATATGGGTGGGGAGCGGGAGAGCATGTACATGAGCCGCTGATTCAGAGCACTCTGACGACGACAACAAAGGATTTAAAGATCGAGAATGACCTGGCGGTCGATTATCATGTGAGTGAGGACGGGCTTACATGGACAGCTACAATCCGTGATGATGTAAAGTTCACGGATGGAGAACCGCTGACAGCCAGGGATGTCGCATTTACATATAACAATTGTAAGGAAAAAAGCACGGTCAATGACTTCACGATGCTGAAAGAAGCTGTTGCCGTTGATGATAAGACTGTAGAATTTAGAATGACGAAGCCATTTTCAATCTGGCCTTATACAATGGCGATCGTAGGAATCGTTCCAGAGCATGCCTACGATGAGAGTTACGGGCAGAATCCCATTGGATCTGGACGTTATATTATGAAACAGTGGGATAAGGGGCAGCAGGTGATATTCGAGGCAAATCCAGATTATTACGGGGAGCCGCCGAAGATGAAAAAGGTGACTGTGCTCTTTATGGAAGAGGATGCTGCTCTGGCTGCAGCTATGGCAGACCAGGTGGATGTTGCCCACACGGCCGCATCTTACAGTGATCAGACGATAGAGGGCTATAGTTTGATGAAGGTGCAGACGGTGGATAATCGTGGATTTAATCTTCCAGCTTTGGAACCAAGGGAAAAGGATGGGATTACCTATGGAAATGCATTTACGTCCGATGTCAATGTAAGGAGAGCAATCAACATCGGGATCGATCGGGATGAGATGATTGAAAATGTACTGAATGGTTATGGGACCAAGGCGTATAGTGTGTGTGACAAGATGCCATGGTATAACAGTGAATGTGAAGTGGAATATGATCAGGAAAAGGCAAGACAGCTTCTGGATGATGCGCTCTGGAAAGAAGGAGAAGACGGGATTCGTGAAAAAGATGGTGTGAAGGCCGCATTTACGCTGATGTTCAGTAACGGAGATTCCGTGCGCCAGGCATTGGCAGAAGATGTATCGAACCAGTTAAAGGAAATTGGAATCGAAGTGACCACAGAGGGTGTGGGCTGGGACGTGGCTTACGACAGGGCGCAGTCAGAGCCTCTTATGTGGGGCTGGGGAGCACATACGCCGATGGAACTGTATAATATTTATCATACACTTGCCCAAAAGGGAATCGGTCAGGCACAGTATTCACCGTATGCCAATGAGACAGTTGACCGATATATGGATGAGGCGCTAAAGACCAGTACCCTGGAAGAGTCCTATGAGCTGTGGCAGAAGGCGCAGTGGGACGGTACGACAGGAATCACACAGGAGGGCGACATCCCGTGGATCTGGCTGTGCAATATTGACCATTTATATTTTGTGAAGGATGGTCTTCGAGTGGCAGATCAAAAGATTCATCCTCACGGACATGGCTGGTCTATTGTCAATAATGTGGACCAGTGGTCTTGGGAATAAGCAGCTTAAAAGAACGATCTATCATAGAGGGATGAAAAGGAAGGAGGCAGTATGAATCAGCATTTGGGAAAACGCATTGGAAATAAAATGATACGCATGATTCTATTAGTGATTGCATCGAGCATTCTTACATTTATGCTGATGAAGGCCTCTCCGATTGATCCGCTCCAGGCGAATGTAGGACAGGCGGCACTGGGGAGCATGAGCCAGGAACAGATCGAAAAGCTGAATGAATACTGGGGTGTCGGTACATCTCCAGTGAAGCAGTATCTTAATTGGGCCTTTGATTTTGTGAGGGGAGATATGGGGACTTCTCTGTTATACCGTCAGCCGGTATCAGAGGTGATTGCTGTGAAGCTGATGAACTCGCTTTTTTTGATGGTGATTGCCTGGGGCTTATCTGGGGTTCTGGGATTTTTTCTGGGGGTACTTTCGGGAATGAACCGAGGGAGATGGATCGACAGGCTGGTGAAGGGGTATTGCCTCTTGATTTCAAGTACACCTGCATTCTGGCTGGCGCTGCTGCTTTTAATGATCTTTGGTGTATGGCTGAAAGTCCTTCCCATCGGTCTGAGTGTTCCAATTGGCGTGGAGGCGGCGGGAGTGACCCTGCAGGACCGTTTATATCATGCGATTCTGCCGGCTCTCACATTAAGCATCACAGGTGTATCCAACATTGCGCTTCACACCAGAGAGAAAATGATTGGAATCATGGACAGTGATTTTGTGTTGTTTGCAAAAGCAAGGGGCGAAAAGGGGTGGATTTTATTTCGGAACCATGGTTTTCGCAACGCCCTCCTTCCTGCCCTTACCCTTCATTTCGCGGCAATCAGCGAAATCTTTGGGGGCTCTATCCTGGTGGAGCAGGTGTTCTCCTATCCGGGCCTGGGTCAGGCGGCAGTATCGGCAGGTCTGGGAAGTGATATGCCGCTTTTGATGGCGATTGCGATCTTGAGTGCACTGATTGTTTTTGGCGGAAATATGATTGCTGATATCCTGTATGGAATTGTAGACCCCAGAATCAGAAAGGGGGGAGCAGGATGAGAGATAAAAATTTAAGACAACGGGTGCTGATCGGACTGATCGTCGGTGCAGCGATTCTACTCGCCATTTGTGTTGGCGGGCTTTTTTGTGCTGAAGCGGCTAAGACCTCTGACTTTACACGGAAGAATCTGCCGCCTTGTCTTACGTATCCTTTTGGAACGGATTGGCTGGGGCGGGATATGCTGGCGAGGACCCTTCGGGGGATTTCACTCAGTATTCTGCTGGGAATTTTTGCGGCGGCAGTGAGCGCCTGCATCGCGCTGTTGTTAGGAATTGCTGCAGCTACGCTGGGGCGGACGGCGGACGCTGTGATTACATTCGTGATTGATCTGCTGCTGGGAATCCCTCATATTCTTCTTTTGATTTTGATATCTGTGGCTCTGGGGAAAGGCTTTGCCGGTGTTGCGTGGGGAGTGGCGCTGACGCATTGGCCGTCTTTGGCCCGCCTGATCCGGGCGGAGGTCATGCAGCTAAAGGAGAGTCCCTATATCCAGATTGCAAGGAAGCTGGGAAAGACCAATTGGTATGTTGCGAGAAAACATATGCTGCCCCATCTGCTTCCGCAGTTCCTAACGGGACTTGTACTGCTTTTCCCACATGCGATCCTGCACGAGGCAAGTGTAACGTTTCTGGGATTTGGATTATCCTCGGAACAGCCTGCAATCGGGATTATCTTATCGGAGTCTATGAAATACCTGGTAACTGGAAAATGGTGGCTCGCCCTCTTTCCGGGAGCAGCTTTGGTTATGGTAGTTGTTCTTTTCTATGCGGCGGGAGAAAATGTGAGGAAGCTGACAGACCCAGCCAGCGTACATGAGTAAAAAGGGACAGAGGACAGGGGCGAGGAACTAAGATAATGATTCGATGGAAAAAAGTCTGAAAGGGAGTGGACAGATGCGCAAGGAGAATCAAGCAGATATCGTAAATACATCAGAGGAAGGACCGATCCTTAAAATTGAACATTTGAATATTTCTTTCCGCCAATATGAAAGCGGGACCCATCAGACGCAGCTTGATGTAATCCGGGACCTGGATGTAGAGGTGCGGGCAGGGGAGATGGTCGCAGTAGTCGGTTCCAGCGGCTCCGGCAAGAGTTTGCTTGCCCATGCTGTCCTGGGTATTCTGCCCTATAATGCAGTCCAGGGCGGGAGGATTTTCTACCGTGGCAGCGAACTGACCCGGGAACGTATTGAAAGACTTCGTGGGAATGAAATTGTAATGGTTCCCCAGAGCTTGTCCTATTTGGATCCTCTGGTAAAAATCGGGAAGCAGATAAAACGAGGTAGGAAAGATAAGAAAACGGCGGATAAGCTGAGAGGGATTTTTAAGAGATATGACTTAAACGAAGAGGTGGAAGAGTTATATCCCTTCGAACTTTCCGGCGGCATGAATCGAAGAATCTTGATTTCGACTGCTCTGATCGAGGAACCCAGACTGGTGATCGCAGACGAGCCGACTCCGGGACTGGACTTAAGAGTGGCAAAACGGGCGATGGGACATTTTCGTGAACTGGCAGATATGGGAGCTGGTGTGCTGGTTATTACCCATGATCTGGAACTGGCGTTGGAGACGGCGGACCGGGTGGTCGTATTCTATGCCGGATGTACCATCGAGGAAGCGTATCGTTCAGACTTTGAGAAGGAAGAGAATCTGCGTCATCCTTATACAAAGGCGCTCTGGCGGGCATTGCCGCAGCATGGCTTTCAATTCATCGAGGGAACACAGCCATATGTAAAGGAGATGCCAGAGGGATGCCCCTTCTCACCTCGCTGCGACATGTGCACGCCGCAGTGCAAGGGGGAGGTCCCGTACCGTGAGATGCGGAAAGGACGGGTACGCTGTCTGTATGCAAAGTAGGAGATTACGATGAAATTAGAATTGAATCAAGTATCTTATCAGTATAAAAAGGAAAATAAAAAAATATTGGAGAACTTTAGTCTGTCAATGGGGGATACGGAGCGGGTCGGTTTGATCGCGCCCAGTGGATATGGGAAGACGACACTGTGCAAGCTGATTGCCGGTTATCTGACACCTGACTCGGGTGAGATACTTTTGGATGGGAGACGAGTATCTTCTTATAAAGGATATTGTCCAATTCAGATGATCTGGCAGCAGCCTGAGCTGGCGGTAAATCCACGGCTTCGGATGAGGGAAGTGATTCTTGAGGGGGACGAGGTAGAACCACGGATCCTTGAGGCTCTCGGTATAGAAAAAGCTTGGATGGACCGTTTTCCAACGGAATTATCCGGCGGGGAACTGCAGAGATTCTGTCTCGCCCGTGCATTGGGGAAACGGACACGCTTCCTGCTGGCAGATGAAATCAGCACGATGCTGGATCTGATTACACAGAGCCAGATATGGAATTTTCTGTTAAAAGAAGTGAAACAAAGGCAGATTGGGGTGATTGCAGTCAGCCATAACCAGGCACTTCTGGAAAAGGTGTGCACCAGGCAGGTACGGCTGGATTATGCTATAAAGTGAGAACATATTCATATTAGGTTCGTTTGTAGATGTTAGTTTGATTGTAGATTTGTGTCCGGATGTGGTATGCTGCTCGAAGTTGTCGAGGTTCTTTCGAGCCTGCGAAGATAGATACCTAAATCATTAGCGAGGTATTTCCCGAGCTTAGGATTTATGATATAATCTGTGGTATATTGGCTGTGTCGTTTAGATAAGAGACACAGGTAAAATACAGAAGGCAGGAAAGACAGGATCTATGAAGATAAATACGGAGATTCATGAACATCAACATGAGCACGAGGAGCACAGTCATGCCGGGGCGGACCATGTGTACACTCACGACACGGGGCATTCACATGACCATGCACATACTTACGACGCGGCTCATCCACATGACCATGCACACACCCACGGTCACAAGCATGTGCACAGTGCGGCGGAGAAGAAGGCAGTGATCAACCGTCTGTCTAAGGCAATCGGGCATCTGGAAGCTGTGAAGAGGATGGTGGAGAAGGATGAGGACTGCAGCGAGGTACTGATTCAGCTCGCGGCGGTGCGGTCTGCAATCAATAATACGGGAAAGGTCGTTTTGAAGAATCATATGAATCACTGTATCGTAGAGGCGGTGGAAGAGAATGATGAAGAAGCGATTAAATTGCTGAATCAGGCGATTGATAAATTTATTAAGTAAGGTTTATAGCCAAAAAGATAACTGCTGTATCTGTGGGATTTTACGGGTACAGCAGTTATTTTTCGTTGTGCTAGTATCATGGATCCGCTATTTGCAATCGCTATGCAATAATATCTAATAAAAGTAAAGTTATTGCAATCCAATGCAAAAACTAAATGTATATAGTAGAATTTTTCGCACATCCTCCAGTTTGACAAAAGAGTAGTGTTCCTGAATATACTAAAGTAGTGCAAGCCGCTACACATATACCTTATGTGAGAAGACAGATGTGAAACTTGGGAGGATTTGTGAATTGCTGGAGATGGCTGGGAAGTAGCAGGGGAAGAAAGGTCAGATATTTTTAAATATGATGTACATTTGACTACACCAACGGATACTGACTATTGGAAATATCATTCAGAGTCTTTTTCACAGAATGGTGTGAAGAAGTGGGGAAGGAGCAATGCATCTCAGAATCAGGGAAATAATTATATCGCCAGTTCTCAGAACAGGTCTGTAATCATTGGGAAAGCGTAAAATCGCTTTGTATAAGTGCAAAATTGTTTGAAGAGGAGATTGTAAAGTGGCAGAGATGTCAAGAGATGAATGATAAAGAGAAAGCAGCCATTTATAATTGGAGGTAAAGATTCCAGAAGAGGTCATACTCCTTCTTCCCCCAGCATACATTGTAAAAACAATGATTGCAGGGGGATTTTTTTGAAAGATTATATTGAAGAAAGAGCCGTGGAAATCGCCAATTATATCATAGAAAACAGCGCCACAGTACGGCAGACGGCGAAGAGTTTCGGAATCAGCAAGAGTACCGTACATAAAGACGTAACGGAGCGGCTCCTTCAAATTAATCCTGCATTAGCGGGAGAGGCACGCAAGGTATTGGACATGAATAAGTCCGAGCGGCATATACGCGGCGGACTTGCCACCAGAGAAAAGTATCTCCATCAACATTAAAACAAATACGAGTTCAGTAGATTTATGATATAATGGATATAATTATATTTAAAATCTAACTGACGAATGACTGACTTATAGGAGAGAGATACGTGAAAAGATACCATAGAATTAGTGCCGTCCTGCTTGTTTTTTTATTGACAGCAGGGCTGACCGCGGGATGTGCGAAGGAAGAACAGGTTGTTAAGGTAAATAAGGAGAACATCACGCTCTGGTATTATTGGAGCCAGAGTTATAGCAAGAAAGAGCTGGCATATCTGGTGGACAGCTTCAACCGCTCGCAGGACGAAATTGAAGTGACCACCCAGTATGTGCCGGACGAGGATTTTAAGAAGAGGCTGGCATACAGTATGGCGGACGGAGATATGCCAGATCTTGCGCTGGTGGATTCCTCTGATTTCCAATATTTTCATGTCATGGAGCCTTTTGTGGATCTAACAGATGAGATTGAAGGAATCGAGGAATATCTGCCGGAAGTAAAGGAAGCATGTACAGTAGACGGACGGATTATGGGGCTTCCCTATGGGATGAACTGCGCCGTGTTGTTCTATAATAAAGAAGTGTTTGAGAAACGCCAGATTCAGGTACCTCAGACATGGCAGGAATTGTATGATACCGCCGTTGAGCTTTCAGGAGAAGGACACTGTGGATTCGCTATGCCGGCGCTGGCAAGCGAAGAGAGTGTCTATTGTTTCCTTCCTATTCTATGGTCCATGGGGGGAGATGTGGATGCTCTGGATTCCTCCGGGAGCAGGGCAGCATTCCACTTTTTACGGGAACTCACGAATTCTGACGCCATGAGCAGGCAGACAATCAATCTGACTGCAAAAGATCTGCTGCGGCAGTTTGTGGAGGGGAATATTGCCATGATGATCAATTCAACGTCAATGATTGATTCCGTAGAGGTATTGAATCCTTATTTGGACTATAGCGTTACAAGTCTTCCTGCTGCAGAGGATGGGACAAAAACGACAGTACTCGGTGGAGAGGTTTTTGGGGTGACGAATGGCCGGCACCAGAAGGCTGCGATTGAATTCCTCAGATATATCAGCGATAAAGAACGTATGTCAGAGTATATGGAACGGTCCTCCTACATGGCTCCGCGCGCAGATGTCCTTGAAGATCAATACAAAGAAAATGCTCTCAAGAGAAGTATGATCCAATTGACCCAGTCAGCAAGGCTGAGGGAATTCACGGTGGAATGGCCGTATATTTCCCAGGTCATTACAGATACCATGGAGGCAGAGATCATTGGCGATCGGAATGAGGATGAGCTCATAACAGAAGCTGCTGCCAGGATGAAGGAAATTCGGGAGGAGAACCGATGATAAAGGAGCGTACATTAAGACGAAAAATGACTCTTGGATTTCTTCTTGCAGCTCTGATACCGGTCAGTATTTTCGCTGTATTCTCCCAGATTCGCCTAAGGAGCAGCCTGGAAGATAATATCAATGGAAAAATAGCTAGTAATATGAGCAATGCAGATCAATGTCTGGAGATGGTGTTGGACAAGTATGCGACCATTCTGTATGATATGTGTACGGATGACACGATTATTGATACCGTGGAAGCGCTCATAAAGGAGCAGGATGACCTGGACGCTAATACCAGTATCCTCCGCCATGAGTTAAGCCATATCTGCAACCGGAACCCGGGAATCGAGGGGATTACGATTTATCTGGAGAATGGCGGAGTCATTTTTTATGATCGTCTGAACTCCTCCTCGACAGACAGTATATGGGCGGACCAGATTCACATACCAAAGATTACAAAGGGAGAGGCTTACCAGGGCGTTACAGTCCCCGTGACAGCCAATGAGAAGAAGAACTATCTGTTCCGTATTGCACGGAAGCTGGTAGATTATAAAAACATTCATGAACAGCTCGGAACGGTCATTGTGAGCATCAATGAGGAACAGATTAAGGCAGCGCTCGTGACAGGGCCGGATAATCAGACGTATCTGTTGGATAATGATATTGTGATCAGTGCGCCGGATTCAACCCAGATTGGAAAGAAGTTCACCCGCCTGCAGAATACGGTTGAGAATAAATATACAAAGGCGGTGAATACAAAGAGCGGTTTTATCATTTGTAATGAACAGCCTTTGGAGGATTACAACAAGGCAATCTGGGAACAGGTCATTTTTCTCTTTGTGATTGCTGCTGCATCTGTTATTACGATGCTGCTCTTGATTTATTCCTTTACAAAGCCATATCTTCTGGCCGTGGATTCCCTGGTAGATGGAATGAACGAAGTAGAGCGCGGAAACTTTGAAATCCGTGTAGAACCTCCGGAAAATATGCCTGTGGAGATTAAGCGGATTGGTTCAGGATTCAATGAGATGGTCGTTCATATAGAAAGCCTGATCGCCCAGGTGAAGGAGGCTGTGGTGGAGCAGAAGAATGCAGAGCTGTCCGCACTTGAGGCACAGATCGATCCACATTTTCTATATAATACGCTGGATACGATCAACTGGAAAGCAATCGAAAATGAGCAGTATGAGATCAGTGGAATGGTGGGGGCATTGGCAGATATTCTGCGCTATACAGTAAAAAATGCAGGTGGTACTACGACCATCCGTCAGGAGTTAGGATGGCTTAAGGAATACATTATGCTGCAAGAAGCAAAGCTTGGTAAGGGAGTCTGGGTGGACGAGCAGGTATCAGAAGAAATCATGGGCTATCAGATTCATAAGCTGTTGCTGCAGCCTTTTATTGAAAATTCAATGAAGCATGGTTTCCGTGGAAAAGACGGCGAATGCAGGATTGGGATAAGCATGAGGCTGGGAGTAGGGCAGATTCACATTATTATAGAAGATAATGGAAATGGAATTGAGCCTGATATATTGAAAAAATTGAATGACCAATCCCAAGAGATGGAGGGGCATGTGGGGATTACAAATGTGCGCAAGCGTCTGAAACTGTACTATGGAGAAGAAGCTGATATTTATTTTGAAAGTCAGCCGGGCAGTTATACAAGAGCACATCTTTTCATTCCTTATCGCATGGAGAGGGAAGGATAATCGTTCAAGAAACAGGAGAAGAGATTCATATGTCCAAGTGGGGAAAGGACAAGAAACAGACAGAGGAATCGGGAAAGGAGGTCACATATATGCGTATTGTCATTGTAGAGGATGAGGCACCGATCCGGGAAGGAATTGCAAAAATACTCCAGAAGATTAATCCCGATTATGAATTGGAGGGGACTGCGGCTGATGGGCAGGAGGGGTATGCCCTGATCTGCCGGACCAAACCGGATCTAATCATTATGGATATTGAGATGCCAAAGATGAATGGGTTAGAGATGCTTGCGAGGCTGCGTGAAGAGGGATATCAGTGTAAGGTGCTGATTCTATCCGCTTATTCTGATTTTAATTATGCGAAGCAGGCAATCGAATTGAATATTGAAAATTATTTGTTAAAACCAATCAAGATACCAGAATTGAAAAAAGCGCTTCAGCAGGTGGAGGACAGTCTGGTAAAAGAACAGAACCGGGAGAAGGCATTCTCTATAGAAGGGATTTTTCTCTCCTGTCTGAACGGACAGATCAAACCCGACGAACAGTTTCACAGCATGACCCGGGAGCGTTTTGGATTTGCGTTGGAGGAGCCGGCGGAGGTATTCGCAATATGGCTGGGAGATGGCTACGAGGAACAAAAAAAGCGGGCGAAGGAGTTGCTGGAGGATGTGGGAGCCCATACGGTCAAGTTTGCATCCTACGTAATCGAGGCTGATGCATGGAAAATGTTGATTATGATTTTATACCGGCTGGACGGCAGCTCCCAGTATACATATTTTCAAAAATCTGTCTCGCCCATGTTGTGCAGCAATTTAAACTCCCCGATTGTCCTGTTGTGGCGTCATGTAGATAATCTGCTGGAGCTTTCCACAGTGATGGAGGAAATGCAGCAGGATCGGGAATGGAATCTTCTTTTGGGGAAAGGTTTTTTGATTCGACGCAGAGATGTGGAAAACATTAAGACGGTTCCATTGAAACATCCTACAGAGCTAGAGGATCAGGCATGCCAGGCAGTAAAAAGACTGGATAGAGAGACTGTGTCCCGCTGTTTTAAAGCCTTGTTCCAATATTATCAGGAAGTACAGCACACCCCTGAAGAGGTAAAGAAATCATTGATCCGTTTCACCTGGTCAATGATAAATGCCTACAAGGAGGTGAATGAGATCGATGTGGATCTGCAGATTCAGGGGATTTTACGAGAAATATCGGAGGCAATAAGCTGGAATCAGATCGATGCGAGCCTGCATAAACTTTTTGATCTTATCAATGAGGAAAATAAGAAAGAAGAGCTTCCTGTCAGTGTGCTGGTCCAGAAGGCGCAGCAGATGATCCGCAAATATTACGACCAGGGGATTACACTGGATGAGATTGCCAATAAACTGTTCGTGTCAGAGGAATATTTAAGTGCCCAATTTAAAAAGGAGACGGGTGCAACTTTTTCTGAGACGATTCGAAAGTACCGAATCGAGAAGGTAAAAGAGCTTCTTTTGAATACGCATCTGAAGCTGAATCAGATTGCAGAGCTTGCAGGATACTCAGATCCCAAGTACATGAGCCGTGTTTTTAAAGAGGAGGTCGGGATGCTTCCAAACGAATTCCGTAAGTCAGCCCATTAAATATTTCTACCTTTTTCAGAAATTTTATCCTAAAATTTGTCAAAAATTGTGATATGATGTCGATAACAAAAAAGAGAGGCTAATCAGTAGGAGAATAGATAATCTGGAAAAGGAGAGAAAAGCAATGAGCGAAATGATGATCAAATTCAGTAACCCTGAAGAAGTATTGGAATTCGTAAATAAGGTAGCAAAATATCCATATGATATGGATATGAAACGCGGCAGATTCGTTGTTGACGCGAAGTCTATCCTCGGTATCATGAATTTGGGATTCAATAACCCAATTGAACTGAAAATATATGACGAAGACTGTGCAGACCTGAAAAAAGAGATTTCCAAATATGCAGCTGCATAGCATCAGAAAGCGCCAAAGACGCGATTTTGCGAATGGCGTGAGTGAATAGTAACTGAATTTATAAGAAAAAATGCAGAAAAGATGCAGTTAAATTGGTTCATACTTGTTTACAGAAACTTCTCGGCGTATAATAAAATACGCTGAGGAGTTTTTATTTGGAGGAACGTAGAGTATTGAAAACAAAAGTAGACAGAAGTGCTTATTTATTTGATAATAAGGCACTCAAAGCATTGATCATCCCATTGATCATAGAACAGCTTCTTGCGGTTCTGGTGGGTATGGCAGATTCTATTATGATTGCAAGCGTAGGGGAGGCAGCAGTATCGGGCGTTTCCCTGGTAGATAATATCATGGTATTGTTTATCAACGTTTTTGCAGCCCTTGCAACAGGAGGGGCGGTGGTATCAGGGCAGTATTTGGGACAGAAGAATGAAAAGTCTGCCTGTGAGGCCTCCACACAGATTGTCTGGTTCATCACAATTATTGCGATAGGAATCATGGCAATTATATATTGCGGGAAATGGTTCATCCTGCATGTCGTATTTGGTTCAATCGAAGCAGATGTTATGGGGCATGCGAATACCTATCTGATGATCGTGACCGCATCCATTCCGTTTATTGCACTGTATAATGCGGGCGCGGCAACATTTCGGGCGATGGGAAATTCCAAGGTTTCCATGCAGGTCTCCATCATTATGAATATCATTAATATTGGTGGGAACGCCCTGTTGATCTATGGATTTCACAGAGGAACAGAAGGTGTGGCGATTCCAACACTTGTATCCAGGATGGTAGCCGCAGTCCTGATCATCGGGCTTTTGTGCGATCAGAAACGACAGCTTCATGTAAAACGGAGCCTGAAATACCGGCCTGAATGGAGGATGATCAAGAGGATATTGACCATCGGAATTCCAAACGGATTGGAAAACAGTATGTTCCAGCTCGGTAAGATTCTGGTACTGAGTCTGGTTTCTACATTCGGTACATATGCAATTGCGGCAAATGCAGTCAGCAATGCAGTTGCTCTTTTCCAGATTCTTCCCGGAATGGCATTGAATCTGGCAATTACATCTGTAATCGCCCAGTGCGTAGGTGCCGGAGATTATGAACAGGTGCACTATTATACCAAGAAACTGATGGGGATTGTTTATGTGCTGATGTGGATTATGAATGCGGTGATCTTTATGCTGCTTCCGCTTATACTTAGGGCTTATAATCTGTCAGACCTGACAGCGGAGACCACAAGACAGATCCTTTATTTCCACAGTATTAGCTGTATGATCGTATGGCCGTTGTCCTTCTCTGTACCTTCGACATTGCGGGCCGCAGGGGATGCGCAGGTAACCATGGTGATTTCTATTTTTTCTATGTGGGTATTCCGAATTATATTCAGTTATATCCTGGGACGTTATATGGGAATGGGTGTTTTCGGTATCTGGGTAGCTATGGTCATTGACTGGTGCTTTAGAGCCGTGTGCATGTGTATCAGATATCGACGTGGAAAATGGAAGCTGAAACGAACGATTTAATCTCATCAGGGAAGTAGAAAATAGTTGAAATTTTGTTGCTGTATACCTTCAAAAGGCGTGAACAGTAACAGAATTCAGGCCATCAGGAGATTTTTTTGTAAACAGAGGCTTGATAAACGGAAAGTGCTCCATTATAATAGGCTAGTACATTGAGTACCAGCCGCTAAGCGAAACAAACTTTAGTGGTACCAGTAAATCAGAGATAGGTTTCAATATGTATTGATTCCATATTTTGAGTAGGAGGAAAACTTTGAAGAACGAATTAGTGATTGTCCTGGATTTTGGCGGGCAGTATAACCAGTTAGTCGCAAGGCGTGTCAGAGAATGCAACGTATATTGCGAGATTTATTCTTATAAGACAGATATAGAAAAAATCAAAGAAATGAATCCGAAGGGAATTATCCTGACGGGAGGGCCGAATAGCTGTTATGAGGCCGATTCACCGACTTATACGAAAGAACTTTTTGAACTGGGCGTGCCTGTTCTTGGACTGTGCTATGGTGCGCAGTTAATGATGCATGTGCTCGGCGGAAGAGTAGAACGTGCTGAGGTGCGTGAGTATGGAAAGACAGAAGTATTGATTGACAAGCAGACTTCTAAAGTGTTTGAAAATGTATCGACACCGACAATCTGTTGGATGAGCCATTTTGATTATATCTCACAGGCTGCTCCTGGTTTTGAAATTACAGCCCACACGGCGGACTGCCCAATTGCAGCGGCAGAAAATGAGGCGGCAGGTCTGT
Organism: Faecalicatena faecalis; assembly: GCF_012524165.2. Classification (GTDB taxonomy): domain Bacteria; phylum Bacillota; class Clostridia; order Lachnospirales; family Lachnospiraceae; genus Faecalicatena_A; species Faecalicatena_A faecalis. The sequence continues at coordinate 1,160 of NZ_JABACJ020000042.1, read as the reverse complement.
ATGCGATTCAGTTCCACCCGGAAGTTCTTCATACAGTAGAGGGTACAAAGATGATCAATAACTTTGTAAAGAATGTATGCTGCTGTGCTGGAGACTGGAAGATGGATGCGTTTGTCGATGAGACAATCAAAGCAATTCGCGAAAAAGTCGGAAATGGAAAAGTGCTCTGTGCCCTGTCAGGCGGTGTAGACTCTTCTGTAGCAGCAGTGATGCTGTCTAAGGCAATCGGATCCCAGTTGACCTGTGTGTTCGTGGATCACGGTCTTCTGAGAAAAGATGAAGGCGATGAGGTCGAAGCTGTTTTTGGACCAGAGGGCAATTATGATTTGAATTTCATCCGGGTAAATGCTCAGGAGAGATTTTATGAAAAACTGGCTGGTGTTACTGAGCCAGAGGAAAAAAGAAAGATTATCGGTGAAGAATTTATCCGTGTGTTCGAGGAAGAAGCAAAGAAGATTGGTACAGTAGATTTTCTTGTGCAGGGAACCATCTATCCAGACGTTGTAGAAAGTGGTCTGGGTGGAGAATCTGCAGTAATCAAGTCTCACCATAATGTAGGCGGGCTGCCGGATTATGTAGATTTTAAAGAAATAATCGAACCGCTGCGGGATCTGTTTAAGGATGAAGTCCGTAAAGCAGGACTGGAGCTGGGAATACCAGAGAGATTGGTATTTAGACAGCCATTCCCAGGGCCGGGACTTGGAATTCGGATTATTGGAGAGATTACCGCGGAAAAAGTAAAAATCGTACAGGATGCTGATGCGATTTACCGCGAAGAGATGGATGCAGCAGGAATGAATAAGATCGTGGGACAGTATTTTGCTGCACTGACGAATATGCGGTCTGTAGGAGTTATGGGGGATGAAAGAACCTATGATTATGCGGTCGCATTAAGAGCTGTCAATACAATTGATTTTATGACTGCAGAATCCGCTGAGGTACCATGGGAGGTGCTGCATCGGGTGACAAGCAGGATTGTCAATGAGGTGAATCATGTAAATCGCGTATTCTACGATTTGACAGGGAAGCCACCTGGGACGATAGAATTTGAATAAATCGAGTTGCTTAAAAAAGCCAGTGTTTATGCGGGTTTCAGCGATTTCGATTAGTCTTTTGATAACAAATTGATAACAGTCATAGCAAGTGCCATTATTCTTGTT
>NZ_JABACJ020000041.1 GCF_012524165.2 Faecalicatena faecalis | reverse complement strand
GTGATGGGTGCATCATAAATGATGCTTGTTCTTAAAAATTTTCTCTATAAGAAATTTTCAAGGGTTTGTTGTCTATTGTTTAATTATCAAGGTCCTTTTGTCGTTCTCTGCCGTCGGTTATTGTCGTCAGCAGCAACTTTTATAGATTATCATATCGTTTGCTGTTTGTCAAGAACTTTTTTCATTTTCTTTTCCGCCGAGTCCCGGTCGATACCGTTTCCTCAAGCGACAGCTTTAATATGCTACCACACTGCCTCAAGCTTGTCAACCACTTTTTACAATCTCAAATTGAATGTCAAATACATGATTAGAAACACATAAAATCTAACGGTGTGCGCAAACGACAGCTTAGTTAGATTACCACACATCACCGCCATTTGTCAACAAAATATTCCTTTTCTTTCCATTTTCTTTGCATTTACTCTTCCTCCCCCCTTATAAAAAGGGAATCCTGCTAAAAGATATTTTATAAGAATCTAACTCTATACAAAGGCCCATAAAAAAGCAAATAAAAAAACGGATGGATACCCATCTTTTTCCTAAGACGAATATCCATCCATTCAAACTTCAAAAACCAAGTCTTTTTTTATGCTTGTATTCTCTTTTCATACTTCTTCCAGAGCCACAGCCCTGAAAGCATCACGAGTAATCCACCGCCGATCATTTCTATCTCATAGATAAGATTCATCTTGAAATCCCCCATGATCGGTGAACAGGTAAAGATAATTCCTATGACACATAAAAACAATACAATTCTTGCTATATTGATGCAGATATTTTTATTATCATTAAAAATATATACCGGATCTTTGATCATATCCTTCTTCTTAATCTCAATGTAAGCAAGAATCAATATAACATATGGGAACAAAGCTGTCAAAGCAGTCATCGTTACCAAAATATTATATATCGCATCTACCCCAGGAAAAAGTGAGGTTGCTACCAAAAGCAGGGACACGATTGCAGTCTGCAGGTACACTGCCTTCTTCGGAATCCCGACCTCATTCATCTCCGTCAGTTTCTTACCGAACATCCCCTCCGGGACACTGCCGAACAACATCTTAATCGGAGAAGCAATATAAATGACCGTTGCACCTAAGATGGAAACTGAAATACCTAATGCCACAAGCCTTACCAACCATGAACCAATTCCAACATTCTGTGCACCGATACTGATTGCATCCAGAATTCCTGTGGATGCCTTGATTTCACTCGTCGGCATCAGAGACGTAATGGCGATAGAGCCAATCACATAAATAATTCCTACAAGTACAGCAGATAAAAGGATTGCCTTCGGATAATTCTTACGTGGGTTTTCAATCTCTGTCACGAAATTGGCAACTACTTCACCACCGGTATAGCCAAAAATAATCGCCGATATTGCCACCAGTGTATTCCCGTTCATCTTCGGAGTAAGCGTCTGGAGCGTATAGGAGGAGGCCGGTTCTGCCCCGACTGCAAAAACCGTAACTACCGCAAGGATAATTAGGATTGCCGCCGGGATCATAGACCCAAAGGCTCCCAGTCCCGTCAAAAACTTCACCTTTGCCAATCCGTTAATGCTAAGGATCGATAGTGTCACAAAGACAATCACCGCAATTGCTACCGTCAGATACTTATTCTCCAAGATTTCAGGCTTTCCTATCATATAGGCAATGTTAACGGTAAAAAACGTCATAAAGGATGCATACCAGAACAGCTTTGAAGTCCAATTCAGCCAGGATACCATGAATCCCCATTTTTCTCCAAAGGCTGCTTTTACCCACACATACATCCCGCTGTCACTCGGATAAGCCGAGGACAATTCTGCGCAGATCAGGGCCTGCGGTACAAAGAACAGCAATGCAAAAATGAACCACATCGGTATCGCCGCAACACCAAGTCCAAAAGAATCGGAGGTTGATTTTGCAATCCATCTGATACCAAATAAGGCGGAAATATTCACTAAAATGAGAGTCTTTAACTTAATCTTCTTCATATATTAGTTTCCATTTCTTTCTATTTTGCTTTCCCACTTTCTATCAAATATTAACTGATCTCCCTCTTTCACCTTCATATCGCAAGTGATATAGAAGTAATCATGGTCCGCGGTCTGCTCTGTAATAATATCTGCATCCGCAAGCCAGCCCTCGCGTCCAAGCTTCATTTTCTGAGTAATGACATATTTGGCTGATAGCGGGTCCTTATTGGACAGAGTTAATTCTCTCTTTAAATTATGTTCAATTACAGTTCCGATATCATCGAAACGGTAAATTCCTTCTCCGAACACCCCGCCTACTCCATCTGTAATACATGTCCATGCATCATTTACAATGTCATAAGTTACACTTCTGTCAACACGTCCTTCTGAAAGGACAGTACATGGTGTATACGCTGCACTGACAGGTTTCATGTTCGGTCCTTCGCAGTCATTTCCAACAAACTTTGGAATGGTAAGTACAGCAGTGGACAGGTCAAGCGATAAGGTCACATCTTCTGGTTTTACCCAGAACATCGGCCAGTAGCTTGTTGCAAGAGCCAGTCTATATCTGTGTCCTGCCTCAAATCGGTGTGCGCAGCAGTCCAATGTCACTGTCACATCTACTTCTTCGCCCGGTACAAGTTTTACGACCTTGTCATGTCCCTGTAAATGTGTCAGATTCATAACTCCATAAGAAACTCTTCTGACAGCTCCGTCCGGTGCCACATCCTCTAAAGCAGCATAGATCATCGCATCTTCTTTATCCGCTGATAATCTGACTTTGAAAATCGGGGCTCCTAATACTTCGATCGGCTCCTCCAGTTTTTCACTGTCGAACACCATAGCCATACCGTCTTCGACTCTCTGATCGCTCGGAGTCTCACCGTGAACGCCGGCACCCATGAACTCTCCGCCTAAGATACCGTGGTTCAATGGAGTCTTGAGCAGCTCAACTTCTGTTTTCTCATTCTTAACATCCATCATCTTTCCTCTTGTAAGGAAATATGTCTGGTCTTCTGTATCTTTTGTCGGCCAGGAATCCACACCGACCCAGCGTCCTTCACTGACAGGCATCTGGGAATCTGGTGTCATATAGTCTTCCATCCATGCCTGGATCATTGGGCAGTCTAATGTATCATTGTCAATGCCCTTGAGCCATTTATCCCACCATTTCACAGCTTCTTCTAAGAAACTCATAGCCGGAAGCGGATCTCCATCGTGTGCATATACGTGTGCCCATGGTCCGATAATCGCCTTTCTTGGCACATCCAGGCCGTTCATCAGACTAAACGGAGTGTTTCTATAGCAGTCAGCCCATCCGTCAATTGCAAATACCGGCACCTTGATTGCAGAGTAATCTTCACATACAGAACCATGTTTCCAATATTCATCTCTTGTCTGGTGTTTGGTCCAGTTGCTGATCAAGAACGGCATATTTTCCAGTCTGTCCATCCAGAGGTCATGCCACTTATCCCCTGCAATTTCTGGATCGATTGGTCTGCTCTGATAAGCAGCCATAATGGAACCCCACCAGAAATTATCATTCAAAAGGTTACCGCCCTTATAATGGATATCATGGTTATATCTGTCATCTGTAAATCCAACACAGATGATTGCCTTCAGTGCAGGCGGCTGTAAAGCAGCTACCTGGAGGGAATTAAATCCGCCCCATGATTTTCCCATCATACCAATATTTCCATCACACCACGGCTGTTTGCTGATCCAGTCTAATACCTCTAAAGCATCATCCTGTTCCTGCTGTAGATATTCATCATGCATCAGGCCGTCAGATTCTCCGGTTCCTCTCATATCCACACGGATACATGCATATCCGTAGCCTGAGAAAAAGCCATGCATCGGTTCATCTCTTCCTCTTGTTCCATCACGCTTTCTGTAAGGAATGTACTCCAGGATTACCGGTGTCGGCGCTTTATTTTCTGTTTTCGGAAGCCACAGTCTATAAGACAACTGTGTCCCGTCAGATAAAGTGAGCCATTTATTTTCAAATACTTCTACTTCATATGGTAAATCTGTAATGATCTTTTTTTCATGGATTTCAACGCTCATTTATGTTTCCTCCTAATTTTCCTTTTTGCTTTCAACGGCTGCCTTCTTACTGTCAGCCAATGCCTTTTTTCCGAACTTGCGGTACCAGATTACACATGTGATGCAACCAATGACTGCCATCACGATCATTCCGGTAAAATAGTAATAATATCCCGTAACTCCCTCGAATGCATCTAAAGTCTTGCCCGCTACATATGGGCAGATCACTTCTGGGAGGTATCCTACCGTCGCGATCACACCGATTGCAATACCTGAAACTTCAATCGGGATACCACCCTCTGCCTGCATGGAGAAATAAACACCATAATTAGAATACATCGCCAGATAAACAAGGATACAAGCCAGTATCATCGCCGCGATCTGCATTCCTGAACTCAGCTTCGGAACTAAAATGACCAAAAGCATACCAACGATCATGGAGGCAAATCCAACGATCATGAGTCTGGACTTTCCAAATTTATCTGCCAGGAAGCCGCCGCCTGTAGATGCGACCGGTCTTACATACTGTGCCAATATGGTCAAAACTGCTGCCAGTACCGCTGTCGTACCAAGGATATTGGTCGCATATGGAGTAATGTAGAAATAGGACATATTAAAGGTATACGTTGTAAATGTAATAATAATCATCATCCATACTGCCGGCATCTTCAACACACGAATAATATCTGACATTTTCATCTTCGTTGTTTCTGTCTTCTCCGTTCCCCCCGGATTCTTCAGAAGGAAGATGAATAGAATACCACAGATGATCGGGCAGACGGAATAGAAAATGATAATCCATTTAATTCCTGCACCAGCCATCATCTTTGCTTCAAAAAAGCCGAATATTGCAGTCGCTGCTGCCATATGTAATGCGTTGGCAACACCCCTTCCACCTTCAAATGTACCATAGGCACGGCTCTGTTCCTCGTCACTTGCAAGTGTACGGATCATTTTTAAAAGGGCAGGCCAGAAGGTCAAAAGTGAGGTCAGTCCCCAGAGTGCATAGATGCAGACGAGCACTTTAAAGTCAGTAAAAAATAAATGTGCAAATCCGCCGATTCCGGTTGCAATCAAAGAACCGATCATCAGCCATTTTGCAGAAAATCGATCTGCCAGAACTCCACCGATAAAATAGGAAACCAGTCCCAAAAGCCCATATGCAGACCCCAATGTTCCCATCTGCGTATTGTTCAGATGGTATATTTCCATATAGGCATCATAGTAATACTGCCTGAAATACGGCAGACCGTAGATAATTGACCCGGCAAATGCAATCAACAGAAGCTTGCCGAGATTTTTCTTATAACTAGGTTGTGTCTCTCCCATATAGTTTCTCCTTCTCTATATATTATACGCGTATAAATTATACATGTATAATAACAAGAATAGGACTATTTGTCAAGAATTTATCAAACTTTTCTATCAGTAAATATTTTTTCTATCCCCTAGCTTGGAATAAACTTTTCTATAAGAAAAAAACGGATGAGCACCTTTAATGCTCATCCGCAATTTCTCCATTGAAAACTGTAAAATCAATCTTCTTTTCCATCAACTTTTTCCGCACGACTGCTATATTTTCATCAATCACTCCGCGTTCGATTCCAAGATAGAGCAGCGCACATTTCACAAGATTGACGTTGATATCAAAGTAGTCCATATCTAGTTTTCCATCTATATTTCCCACAATCAGGGCACGTTCCACACCTTTGATAATACTGATCGTAGTTGCCAGATCCAGGCTCTTAAGTTCCAGGTGATACTCCTGCTCAATCAGTTCCAGAGACTTAAAGGTATAGCTCTCGACTGAATATTTCAGAACATCCTCTTTCACTAGCTCTACATATAATTTTAAAAGCCCGGGCTCCAGATTCATCTGATATTGCAGCAGCAGGTACGTGAGGAGTAAATGCTCAATACTGTTCTGTACATCATACTCCTTGTAAGGGATTCTTTCATAAAATTTACTCATGAACCGGGAATATATCTCAATCCCGATATTTTCCTTTTTGTCGAAATAATAGGGCAGCAATCCCAAGTTCACATCCACTTCCCTTGCAATCATCCTCAGCGTTGTCTTCGTGTAGCCATGTTTCCAGAAAAGTTGTTGGGCACCATCTAATATTCTGTCCCTCGTATTCATAATGTTCCCTCTCCTCAATGAATTTTCCTTTTCCATTTTAGCACACTATAACAATAAAGTCACTATAGATTCTGTCTATTATCTCTCTTGCTGCATTGAACGAGTTGCTGATCTGAATGCTTTAATTCCGTTTTCCTGATATGGTCTGTGCGATGATATTCTTCATGATTTCTTCACTTAACTGACCACTCACATACCCGAATATTTTTCCCTCCTTCGTGATCATGAATGTGGTCGGGAAGGAATAGATTCCATACTGCTCAAACAGACTGCCTCCATTGTCCATCAGTACTGGATAGGTATAACCGTTATCCGTTAAGAACTGTTTTACTTCATCCTCTGACTTTTCCTGTCCATAGCCAGGTCCAGCTATTCCGAGAATCACCACCTCTGGGTCCTCTTCCTTCTGGTAAGATTCATACAGCTTTTGAATGTCCGGCATCTCCGCACGGCACGGCGGACACCATGTTGCCCAGAAGTTCATGAAGATTGTCTTCCCTTTATAGTCAGAAAGCTTATGCACATTTCCATACTGATCCTTTAACTCAAAATCAATCGCATTGGACAATTCCTGCTCTTTTTCCTGAGAATCAGATGAACTTCCCTGTGTCTTATCCTGAGACTGTGCCCCGGATTCTGCCTTCTTCTGGTCAGAACTGCCGGAATCCTTCTGCTCATCAGCTTTCTGCTTGGACGACTGCCCGGCGTTCTTATCTGTACTCTGTCCGGCATTCTTGCCATCTGCCTGCTGCTCTGTCTGTACATCAGACAGATATCCTGTAATTGCATTCATTTTCCCGGTAAACATCATGGCCCCCATCAGAATCATGAGGATACCGCCGACCTTCACTGTATATTTCACTACATTATTGTGCCTTTTGAACAGATCCAAAAGAGTCGTACTGAACACGCCCACTGCCAGGAACGGTAGAACGAATCCCAGCGTATAGACTCCGATCAGTACAAATCCCCATACCTTTGTGCTCGCGGAAGCCGACATCAAAAGGACACTGGAAAGTGCCGGGCCTACACATGGGGTCCATGCAAAACTGAATGTGAATCCCATGACCAATGCCGTCCATGGTGACATTGCCAGGGCATCCAGATGGAAGGGCAGGCGATGCTCCTGGCTGAGCATCTTGGATCTTCCGAAGATACCGAGCTGATAGAGTCCGAACAGAACGATCAGAATGCCTCCGATCCTTGCGAACATGGTCTGACTCCCCTTGAAAAAGTTGCCAAGCACGGATGCTCCGAAGCCCAGCAGGAAAAAGGTGAAGCTAACTCCAATGACGAAAAACAATGTGTTGATCATTACTTTTTTTCTGCTGAAATAAACCTTCCCGTCCTCTCCCACTGTCCTCGTGCCGCCGGAAAGATACCCGATATATAATGGTATCAGCGGAAGGACACATGGGGAAAAGAAGCTTAGCAGTCCCTGAACAAATACCGTTAGTACCGGCACGCTAACATCTAATGAAAATCCCATCTTACATTCTCCCTATTCTTAGTAGTTTTCATTTGGTGGCATAATCCCGGCTCAAACGATACCGAAAATTATTAGAAATCCTCTCAAGCAAGACAAATGGTGTAAGGCGGATAAATCCGCTTTACAACCTCTGCCTGCCGCCATTATAAATTGAACAGATCGTTCAATGCTTCTCCCATTGTCGGATGAGTAAAAATCATATTCTTAAGTACTGTATACTCAAGTCCTGCATCCATAGCCAGCTTGACCAGATTAATCAGCTCATGTGACTCTTCGCAGAAAAGATGTGCACCAAGGATTTTTCTCGTATCCGCATCGATCACGGCCTTCAAAATCCCCTCCGGCTGCTCCAGGACCTGTGCCTTTGGAATCGCTGCTACAGGCAGCTTCGCGATCTTTACCTTATATCCTGCTGCCAGAGCTTCTTTTTCACTCATACCGACTCTGGAGAAAGGAGGATTTAGAAATACACTGTATGGTACAGCTCCTCTTTTGTCAAGTGTATAACTGCCATCTCCTAAAACTTTTGATGCCACGATTCTATAATCATCCAGTGAGATATAAGTGAACTGCAGCCCTCCGACCACATCCCCCATTGCAAATATATGCGGTGCAGTCGTGGTCCTTGTATTGTCTGTAATAATGCCGCCTCTTTCATTGACCTGCACACCTGCTGCCTCCAAATTCAGGCCCTTCGTGTTCGGTCTGCGTCCGGTAGCAATAAGTACTGCTTTTGCCGAAAGTACTTCTTCCCCTTCCTTTGTCTCAATATGGACCGCAGCATGATCGGACTCTTCTGTCACTTCCTGTACTTTCGTCTCTGTCAAGACTCTGACTCCTCTTTTTTCCAGACTCTTCTTGACCTCATCTGCTATCTCTGCATCCTCCCTTGGAAGGAATACAGCCCCATCCTGTATTATCGTCACTTTTGTGCCAAAATTTGCATAGATAGATGCAAATTCAACGCCAATATATCCGCCGCCGATGATGACCAGTCTCTCCGGCAGTTCCGTAACATCCATCAGGGTCTCGCTCACATATACATAAGGATTCCCCTCGACTCCTTTGATCGGAGGGATAAACGGGGAAGCACCCGTATTGATAAAAAACCGTTCTCCCTCAATCACCATACGGCCATTTTCCGTTACGACCTCTACTTCATGCGGAGAGATAAAACTTGCAGTTCCATTCACTACGCTTACATTCGGATTCGTATCAAGCTTCTGATAATTCTTCTTTCTCAGTTTTTCTACCAATTGTGTTTTTCTTGCAACAGCATCCTGATAAGCGCTTTTCCCATCCGTACATCCTAAAACTGCCTTCTTCGCACTATTTATCAATGACTTTGTCGGAATACATCCCACATTGATGCAGGTTCCTCCATACATTTTATCCGATTTTTCAATCAGAACCACCTTTCTTCCTGCATTCCCCAATGCTCCGGCGATTGTCTTTCCACCTTTTCCAAAACCGATGATCACATCATTATATTTCATATCTGATATCCTCCTTATCTATCTGTATCCATTTTTATTTCAGTTGTTACTGTAACAATATCAGATACAGTTAAGGATGTCAATAGTTTTTTCAAAAAAGCAAAAAGAATTCCTGATAATTTAAAAGGCCATATACTGCCGACTTGCAGGAAGGCTGTATATGACCTCTATCCTATTATTTTCTACTCGTTCTATATTGCAGTATCATCAGGATTCTTCCCTGCTGCCATCTTTTTTTCATACCGGCTGTGTAAGATCAGTGCGGCTGCTGTAAACAATACAGGACCTAAAATACTCCATACTGTGGTCGCTATATCCCCGTCGATGGCCGGCTGGATGATTGTGAAGAAGTTCGCAAATCCGACTGTCGCTGTTACAAGTACTGTGAATACGATTGCTACTTTATCATTCTTAAAGATTACGAACGGCTTTTTAATGTCCTTATTCTTCTTAAATTTGATAAACGCTGCCGCAATGAACATGTATGGAAGTGTCATGGCAACATTGGTCATAGATACCAGAATATTGAAGAATTTACTGACTGTATCTCCGCCCATAGAAACAAGGAGGATAAATGCAATTGCGATGGTCGCCTGTACTTTCAGTGCATATTTTGGCATTCCATTTTCTATCTTACAGTATTTTTCCGGCAGAAGTCCTTTGGGACTTCCCTCGATCAACTGTTTTAATGGAGAATAGATCAGAGTAAATACTGCCCCTACTAAGGTCAGAAGAATTGAAATTCCCATGATCCTTGCCGTCCAGTTTCCCATTTGTACACAGACATTTGTACTCGCCCCAAAAGCCGCTCCGAGCTGATATCCTAAGTTATTCATGATAATATAGGATGCATTTGCTTTATTGACCGTCTCTGCGGAAAGGACATCACTCCATCTCGTAAAGATACCAACACAGAAAATACCGACGGAATAACCAATTGCCACTATGACAGCCGCAATCGTTAGACCTTTTCCAAAATTCTTTTCTGGATTTTCTGTCTCATCTACCAGACCGCCGACAGCTTCTGTTCCGCCGTATGCGAACAATGCATATACGACAAAGGCCAATACAGCCAGTGCTCCGCCGTACTCCGGGTTTGGAGAATCAACAAAGGAAGCTGCCGATGTAATCGGCTGGGCAAGCTGTCCCTTATTACCGATCAGTACCAGCAATGCTCCCAAAATCAAAAGTACATTCAGGAACATACAGGCAATACCACCGATAGAGCTGACCTTCTGGATGTTTTTCATTCCCTTGCTTGCAAAAAACGTAACGACGATAACAAAGCATACTCCCAGGATTCCCAGTGTCTGTGTGGAGGATAATCCGAACAGGCTCCATTTTGATGTCGTATCCGTGCCAAATATTGCATTGGATAGTGGAATCATGATTCCAGATGCAATATTGACCAGCCAGATGACATATGATGTATACCACATAAAAGTTGCAACAAAAGCATATTTTGTATTTACACAGATCTGCATCCAGGAAAAGATACCACCCTTTTCATCTTTGAATGCAGATCCATACTCTGCTACCATAAACGCAAACGGTACGAAGAAAACCACCGCTGACAAAATGTAGAACGGGATTGCCCCATATCCCATCAAATAAAATGACCGGGGCATGTTATTAAACCCATATACAGATGTAAAAATCATGAGGATCAATGCCCCCATTGTTAATTTCTTCGTTTTTGCCGACATTACCTTTTACCTCCCAATGTTATAAGTTTTTTCTTATGCGTTTGCTAAAAATGCCCGGTATCCTTTTACCGCCTCATAAATGTCTGCCTTGCTGCTGACCTCGTAAGGTGCGTGCATACAAAGAAGGGCAATTCCGCTGTCAATGACTTCCATACCATAATTTGCCATAATATACGCAATCGTACCACCGCCGCCTACATCAACCTTCCCCAATTCTTCAAATTGATAAGCGACGCCTGCTTCATCCAATATTCTGCGCAATACCGCGATATATTCCGCATTTGCATCATTTGATCCTGCTTTTCCTTTGCTGCCTGTGAACTTACAGAAGGAAAGACCTTTTCCGAAAAATCCAGCGCTTCGTTTGTCATAACAGTCTGCATACAATGGGTCATAGGCTGAACTTACGTCTGATGACAGCATTCTCGAATGTGCAAGAGCCCTTCTCACCTTCAGATCAGATTCCCCTTCTGTCAAAGCAATCAGCTCCGCAACTGTGTTTTCAAAAAACCTGGATTGCATACCGGTAGCCCCCACGCTTCCGATTTCCTCCTTATCCACCAAGAGACATACCCCTGTGCGTTTCAAATCCCTTGCATCTAACATGGCGAACAGGGAGGTAAATGCGCAGATTCGGTCATCCTGTCCATATGCCAGAATCATACTGCGATCGATCCCCATATCTCTCGCTTTCCCGGCTGGCACGATTTCCAATTCTGCAGACTGAAAATCCTCTTCCTCTATGTGATACTGTGTTTTTAACATTTCGAGTACATTTGCCTTGACTGCTTCCTTTTCCTTCTCCTTGATATCATCCCTGTCTTTCAAAGGAATATTCCCGATCAGCAGATCCAGATTCTCACCCTCGATCACCTTTGTGGCACTCTTTTCCATATGCTCTGCAGCAAGATGAATCAGGATGTCCGTGATGACAAAGACTGGATCGTCCTCTTTTTCACCGATGCTGACTGTGACGATTTCCCCATCTTTTAATGCCACAACACCATGCAGTGCCAATGGAAGAGCGACCCATTGATATTTTTTAATGCCGCCGTAATAATGAGTGTCCAGATAAGCAAAACCATCCGTCTCATACAACGGATTTTGCTTCACATCCAAACGTGGTGAATCGATATGTGCTCCTATGATGTTCATCCCATGTGACAGCGGTTCCTCCCCAATCTGAAACAGGACTGCCATCTTATCCATCCATACAGCATATACCTTGTCGCCTTTCTTTAATGTCCCTTTCTCTTTCACCACTTCCTTGAGATCACGATATCCGGCCTCCTTCGCCATCGTGACTGTCAGAGAGACACATTCCCGTTCCGTCTTTCCGATATCCAGACATTCTTTGTATCTCACACAGATACGATTTAGCTCCTCCAATTCCTTCTGCCCGTATGTCTTCCATGCACTCTCCTTTTGCATGATTCACACCTCCAACTTTATATGAATTTAATAACTAATTTATATTTTATTGGCAGTTTATTTATAAATCAAATTACGGCGAGTGTCTTGACAGGAAACTTTCAGCGTATTATTATCATGATAAATGAATTTTAGTCATATTTTTTCGTATATTATGATAAAATTTATGATTTCGTGTAATTTTAATAAAAAAGTGGATTTATAAGAAATGAGGCGAAAAATATGACAATGAATGAAACGGTCGGAAATAACCTTCGGAAATACCGCCAGGCATATGGTTATACCTTGGAAGAGCTGGCAGAACGAATCCATAAGAGCCGCTCCACGATATCCAAGTATGAAAAGGGCCTGATTTCTATTGATGTGGATACTATAGCTGATTTGGCCGCCATCTTCCAGATTCCTGCCGCTCAGCTTCTGGCAGTTCCCTGTATCCGGGATGCAGAACCTGAAAAGGCTGATTTTCTAGACCGTCAGTACGTCTATGCCTTTGATGGAAAACGCCAAAGGATCATGAAAAGTGTTCTCGAAGAATTCCATTCCTCCGATTCTGAAACAAACTCCGTACAACTTTTCTACGACATGGAAGATCTGCATACTATGGGACGTTGTAAAGTCATTTATTCTGGAATCAGCAAGGAATTCGATCTCTGCCGCAATTACAATCTGCAGAACCTCTCTCATCCCATGGAACAGATTTGGATGTGCTCTATGAATGGACTTTTTAAGAGTGATCACCAAATCGGGATTCTGGCAGGTCTGTCCTCGTTCACAATGTACCCCTGTGCCAGAAAAGTGCTGATTACTTCCAGTATACAAAAAGAAAGCGACCTCATGGAGGAACTTGTTTTTTCCAAGGAAGATGTCAGATTATTGAAGAAATATAATGTATTTACCATCAGTGAATTTGTATTGTAGCTTGAATTACAAAAATGGAGAGCAAAGGGCCCTGACCCTTTTGCTCTCCATTTTTAGAATATTCTTAAAATATCTAACTCCGCTTCAATCTCCTTAGCTGAAGCTTCTTCCATATCTTTCTTGCATTCTCACAGGTTTCTTTGGACACGCCCACTTCTGTCACAAGTATGTTCTCATCCACCAGATCCAGCGCCTGCTCTATATCCTCATCTTTACGAATGATCTGATCCACCTGCTTTAATGTCTCCTTTACCTTCTCAAGCGGTACATTGTCCAAGTCTGGAACCATGATCTCACCGACTTCGCCGGGCAGGATCTCCAGTACACCGCCGCCATAGCTTCTACCGCAGATCTCTGTAAAGGCAAATGAAATACTGTTGTAGTAAGACAATGCGATTCTCTCTGGCTCAATTCCTTCTTTGAATTTAATCCGGTGCATCGTATCCGTTGATACCGCATCGCAGCAGTTTAACACGAACTTCGGATACAGGTTATTCCGTCTGAGGAAAAATGCATCCGGTACCCAAATTGACGGTATCCTGTACCACCTCTCCCGGATGGAGCATTTATACCCAGTATGTTCTCCCGCCTTCTCGCCCTGTCTGATATACTTCTTATACTTTTTCGGATAGTCTTTATAAGGAATATCTGGAAAATCAATCAAGTATGCTGCTTTTCCCGCTTCCACATTCTCCTTCCAGTCCTTCTCCCTGAAATAGACGCTGTGCGCATGGGAGCTGCGTCCAATCAGCGGACGTACTGTCCCCGCCAGTTCAAATTGATCCACCGTCTTTTGGTCCACAGAGAAATACTTATTATTCCCAGTAGTAATCCCGACATTGATCACTGCGATGTCCGACAGCTTCCGAAACCGCTCGTAACTTCGAATATCTCGGATCAGTTCGTTCTCCTTCTTATTTGTAAAATATTTGGTCCACTTTTCATGAACATGCTGCATCTTCTGAAACTCATTGGCCTGTAGATCAAATTCCTCCAGATCACTTAAATTACTCAGCTCTACAATCCGAATTCCCTTTTCATCGCCTCCCTTTTCCCCAATAAAAACAACAATCTCCTGTTCAATATCGGGAAATACCAGCTCCTCGAACGTAATCAGGGTAATTCGAGACAGCGAATCTGCCAGAAACAGCCTCAAATCCTGTGCATATGCCACCTGCATGATTTCTGCAGGAATAACGAACACGATCCGTCCATTGTCACTTAGCATCTGTACACATGCGACCAGAAAGCCGACCCAGGTATTCACAAGCTTATTCGCCTTCATTCCATGAGAGGTCAAAATCGCCGACATACTCTCCCGCTGTTCTTCTGAAAGGTACTGATACCGGATATAAGGAGGATTCCCCAGAATCAAGTCATACCTGTTTTCTTTATTCATCTGATAAAATTCAAAGAAATCCTGATTTAAGACCGTCACCTTTTCCTGATTTTCGTCCTTTGGCAACATGCCCGCTGATACCTTTTTTGATACCTTCAAGGCTTCTGCCTCATCTATCTCAATCGCAGTCACAGCCTCGATCTGTCCGATAGCCCCTGTCCTGATCAGCCCATCCACAAACACTCCATCGCCGCAACTGGGCTCTAAGACCGTCCGAATTGCCGGATCGTCCCTGAATAGACCTATCATCATCTCTGCTAGCGGCAGTGGAGTATAATATGCACCTCTTAACTTCTGTTCGGAGCTATGTTCTCTTAATTTCATAATATCCCACCTAAAATTTCTGCTGATATATCCGGGTAATATCATCCTCGATATCCGCTATCAGCTTTTTCTTTTCCTTCTCTAACACACTGCATACTGCTTTATTTCCACTCACTTCTAACTGCTTGTTAATCTCATAGATTTTTTGGCTTGAGGTGACCACATTCTCATACAGCTTGCGCTGTTCCTCTTGTCCAAAGTCCAGCTTTACAAAAGGAACCATCGGCAGCGTATAGGTTCCCCGGGCGATAAATTCTCCCTCAAAGTCACTGCCTATAATCTGCAGGTACAGATCAGTCAGCGGATGACCTAACCAGGCCTGAATGTATTCCAAAGCATAGGGGCTTCCTTCTTTGCTGGAAATAGCTGCGTAGCCTGCTGTCCCGCCGGTCGCTATCAACATATTGTCATGATCCAGCAGATACAGCGGGTTATCCTTCTTCCGGTTTACCCCGACAATGATTTTCACCCGTTCATTCAGGCTGGTAATTGCCTGCCGCCTTCCATAGCAATACCACTGCTCAGCTCCCATACGAGGCTGCACATCCCTTTTTCCGCCCAGATACTTGGGAAGGAGCGCTTCTTTATGTTCCAACAGATACGCCCACACTTTCGGGTATGACGTCTCCATCTCCTTGATTCCAATCAGATTCCCCTGCCTGTCATAAGGAAAAATATTATAGGTCTTTGTCAGCAGCTTCATATTACTATAAGATGACAAAGCTTCCTTTTCCAAACGGTTCGGCTTAAAATAAGGACGTAGTACTGCCTTCTCCGCAGTATATTCTTTCCCATTCTTGACAAAGGTTACGTATTGGCTGTCCTCTGCTACAATTTCTTTCCCATCAATTCGGTAGATCTTCTCCGCGCTTGTCTGTATGCCGTTAAAAATATCGATATGTTCCGTGATACTTTCTGTCTTCCCTTTGATTCCTTCCAGTATATCATAATACTCCTGGTTCCCAGTAATAAACCATGGTTCTGTAACAGATGCTTCTCCGGCTGGCTTCCACGGCTGTGAGTTCAACTGCTGCTTCGGAATCGACACCGCATCGGTGCGTCCTTTTGTCCACAGAGATACCAGATCCTTCACTTCATGGCAGCTCAGTCTCTCACTTTTTTCTCCGGCAATCGTTACTATGGAACTGTAAATCGTTCTCTCTGCAAATAACTGCTTAGATCCAAAATCATCGATTTCCAGAATCTGTTCTGCCAAAAGACCTCTCAGCCTCTCTCCCGATTCCACACGAATCCATTTATTAGGAACAATATAACAAATGTAACCGCTTTCTTTTATCAGCTCCAAGGCCTTCTCCATAAACAAAAAGTATTTATCATACTGCCTGTATGCACTCTGGTATTGATTATATAATTTCTGTTCCTTTCGTGTATGAAGCTTCTTGATATCCTCTGTCTTCACATAAGGAGGATTTCCCAAAATAACATCAAACTTTTCTCCCCCATTGATTTCATCCCAGTCAAACGGAACAATATCGACCAATTCCTGAACCGTTGGATCCAACTCTGATAGCGCCGTTCTGCTGACCAGAGCATTCCCATGATGGATATTGGCATCTAGGTTTGGAAGAATAGGATTCACCACTTTTACAGATGGTTCCGTTTCATCCTCCAGAAGCTTCAATACAAGTGAAAATTTGGCTACCTCTACGGCATGGATATCGATATCCACACCATAGATACAATGGACCAAAAGTTCCCGTTTCTCTTCTATAGGCAGCTTCTTTCGTCCATTTCCCAGTTCCAGAAGATATTCCGGCCTATTGACAGCATACCACTGGGTGCAGTAATCTACCAGATATTGATACGCTTCCTCCAGAAAAATTCCAGAACCACAGGAGGGATCCACAATTTTCAACTTTCGAATCCCCCCCGGTGTTTTTCCTATGCAGACCTTATCCAGCGTATTCTTTACCATATACTTTACAACTTCCTGAGGAGTACTTACGACAGATTTATAAATATACTCGAACTTCTGTGCCAGCCTGATTTCTCCATCTGCATATACAATTCGTTCTGTCAGGAAGCTTTCATAGATTTTCCCCAATATCCCGGGCTCAATGATGTGAAATAAATACGGCGTCTTGGGATAATATAACGACATCACCATATCAAAAATCATATCGTTTTCCAAATCAAACAGAGGATTCTCTTCCCGAAAAAGTCCTGAGTCATAGCGCTTGTCGGCCTCTTTGAACATCTGGTTCAATACCCTTTTCAGTTCTTCTTTATCTTTAGCAGCATCCTTGAGGCTTCTATATAAAGGCAAATTCCGATCCTCACAAATGCGCAGAAAGATAATCTGGTTGATGAACGCCTGAACCTCATCGTTCAGCCTGTCCAAATCCTGATATCTCTCATCCACTGCATACAGATATCTGCCAAGCTCCAGACGCCAGTCATTGATCTGGTTTAAAAATGTCCCATCAATCTCTGTCTGATACTTTTGAGCCCCCGGGAACTGCTGTTCCACATATTCATCATATCTTCCGCTGTATACACTTTCCCTGGAAATCAAATCATAGATTTCCTCAAAATGCTCCACATATTCCTCATAATGATACTTTCTGAAAAGAGAGGCCGACGCCCCTTCCCCCGCTTCCGGCTTATTTGTTGTATCATAAATCAAAAGATATTCAAAATTCGTAAGCACCGAAAGCCTATGCTTCGCATTCCATCCATAACGTCTCGTCTGCATGGCAGGCTCCGCATCCACAGTAATATCCACTCCCGGCTTCTTCGCTTCCACAAACAACCTGGATACCCCATTCAATGTCAGCGTATAATCCGGCCGCTCCGCACTATTCGAATATCTCTCTGAAACAACCTCCTGGTATTGAGGCAGAGTTCCCTTCGTATTCTGAACATCCCACCCCAGACATTCAAGAAATGGACTGATATACTCATCTCTACAATTCTGCTCGTTATATGCGTTCTTAGAATCATGATAGTATGCTATACTTTTTCTATATTTTGAAACCAGCTTCTCTAGTCTTTCTTTCCCCATATATGTATCTAACTCCTGTATGTAATATAACGGTTTATAGAACTTTACAAATACCGACTATTTTCCTGCAATGTTTTTAGTATAACAAATCCAGCCTGACATTTCTATAAAAATAACTCCTGGGATGTAGAAAATTGAAAATGGAGTGCATAGGGATCAGACCCTTTTGCGCTCCATTTTCAGAATATTCTTAGATTAAATTATATTCTCAAATTATCTTCTATTCCTGAACATATTTTGCTCTCAGTTCATTCACCTTATCCGAATAAGCGGCATTCTGCTTCTGCTGAAGGAGATTCATTTTGATGCTCTCTTTTACATCTTCGAATGGCATATCAGAAGACTCCTTCTTATCCTCTACTTTAATCAAGTGATATCCGAACTGTGTCTTTACTGGACCTACAACATGTCCGATTTCTGCTGCAAATGCAGCATCCTCAAATTCCTTCACCATCTGGCCTTGTCCAAATTCACCTAAATCTCCGCCCTTAGCTCCTGACGGACATGTAGAGAATTCCTTTGCAGCATCCTCAAATGTCTTCTCACCACTTGTGATAGATTCCAAAATAGAACTGCTTGTCTCTTCTGTCTCTGTAAGGATATGCTTTGCACTGACAGTCGCACCTCTTGTGAACTGTTTTGGATTGGCATGATAGTAATCCTCAGCCTCCTCATCAGTGACCTTGATGTCCTTCATCACCTCTGCCATTGCCATCTGGGCAAGTATATCTCTCTTGGCGTTGACCAGAATCTTCTCATATTCCTCTGTCTTGTCCAATTCCAGATTCTCTCCCATCTTTGCAAATAAATGCAGAGCAATCAGTTGCTCCAGGCACTGCTTTCTGAACTGCGGATTAGAAATATATGCCTGACGGTCTCTCGGCACAGTATGCAGAAATGCATCAAATTCCTCCTGTGTGATTTCTTCCCCTGCAACAACTGCTAAAACTTCCTGACTCATATCTGTGTTCTCCTTTTTATGTAGTATATCTATTATAGGTTGGTTTAGCAAAAGTTGCAAGGGATATCTGTGAATGGGAGCAGGCTCTTTTGCTCTTCATTTTGAGAATACTCTCAAAATTATTTATTAGAAATCACTTCACCTGTATATAACTCTTTCCATTTCCTCTTTTATACACACAATTCTTTATATATTTTCACATACAAAAAACGATACCAATCGGTATCGTCCTCTCATCCCATCTATCTGATGTACCTTCAAAACTACATACAAAGAATCTTTAAACATCCATTTCCTATCACCTTGCTTGGTTATGCCCTCGACCTATTAGTAACAGTCAGCTCCATGCATTACTGCACTTCCACCTCTGCCCTATCTAC
>NZ_JABACJ020000040.1 GCF_012524165.2 Faecalicatena faecalis | reverse complement strand
AAAAGAAAAAATATGGCATTGAAGATGATAACAAATAAAATTTTTTCAATCGAAAAAATTTATTTTGATTATTCAATTTTGAAAAACTGAATACCTCAAAATCAGAAAGAGCGCGGACAAGCACTTTGAGGGATTGGCCGCCTTGTCCACCCATCCAGCGGGGCGGCGGGCGGCGGTCAAGGCCGGGTGTAACCCCGTTCATTTCAGCCTTGACGGTTGCCCGCTGTCCTGCTACTTTTCCGGGAGTGTGGCCACAACTTCGGGACACTTTGTCCACAAGTCGGAGCGTAGGACGAGGGACGGGGGCTTTCATATACCTGCCGCCGTTCTCTGAAAACAGGCCGATTTTTTGCTCATTCCCATTCGCAAAAATTCAGCCTGTTTTCCTGCCGGAGCAAACGGGGCGCAAGAAGCACCGCACCCCGTTTCCCCCGTCAGCCACGCCAGCAGGTATAACACACTACACTTTGCAAGCAAAGTCGTGTGCCAAAGGGGGCACCCCTTTGGAAACCCCGGACAACAAAACAGGCGGTATGCTGCCCTCTCCGGGAGCATACCGCCGTTTGTTGTCAGCAGCCCGTTTCACGGTCTGCGTGTAGTTCCTTGTAAACTGACCTAAGAGATATGATAAATATACATATGAAGTAACATACGACGAGGCTTTTGAGCAAATGATTCTTGATTTTGAAAAAGCTATTGGTGGTACTATTTATAGACCGACTGCAAAGAAGATATTGAATAATTGGTTTTCTTGGGCAGTGGAACAACGCTCAGCTTTAATTAACTTAATTTCAAGAAAGAAAATGAATTATTCCTATTTGTTATTCAATGAAAAATAAAGCTATATTGAAAGAATACATTGTGACTTATAAATGTTCCACATCAAAATCAGGTGAATCGCAAACCGATAGTTGGCGAAAAAAATATCTCGGTCTAATAGGTGTACTTTATATCATTAAATCTGTTCATAAACAGTATTTTCAATGGAATCCTATTATCGACAGCGAAGTGGTATTTTCTAAAGGAATGGTATCATCTAATGATGACTACGAAATTAAAGATGGCATATTGATGATAACAACCGAAAATTCGATATACTATTTTCAAATCATAAAATCAAACCTTGAAATTCCAAAACCAACAGTATTATGGTAAATGTACTTGATGGCTACTCAAACGAGCAGCCATCATTTTTAATATGCCGGAATACCGTATCCGTAGATAACAGAGCTTCCGACAGGGTATGTTTTGGTTCTGCAAGTGTCGCCTGAGTTGCCCTCAACGGTATAGACTGTACCGTTCTCGCATCTCTGAACGATACCGGTGTGGTCTGTCACACCGTCGCCCTCCCAGTCAAAGAAGATGATTGTACCGGGCGAAGGCTCATACGAACCGTCTGCCCATTGTCCTCGGTCTCTGAACCATTGAACGCCGTTTACGCAACCGGCATACTTCGGAATAATACCGGCGTCGATATATCCGCACTCGTTGGCACACCAAGAAACAAAGCAGGCACACCACTCTACACGGGAGTCAAAGCCGTACCAAGACCAGTAAGGCTGACCGCCTACATTACCCACCTGAGACAGAGCGACCGTTACGATTTGGTCGTCGCTGTATCCGATACCGTAAAGCACCTGTGACCATAGCTGATTGTTTTCGTCCTGCAACAGCTCGGCAAGATAATCTTTCTGCTCCTGATTAAAGCCGTACATAGCCGCCATTTCATCTACGGTCTTGTGCGATACCGTGATATACAAAAAAGTTTCGGTTACTGTGGTTTCGGTCTGTACGATGTTGCCGTGTCCGTCGTCGCTTTCCTCGATTTCGGTATGGGTTTTCGTTTCCGTTCGGGAAGAAATATCGTTCATCTCCCAAAAAATATCCGACAGTAGCTGTTTCTTGGTTTCATCAACCGTGGCAACCTCCATCGGATTGTCGGGGTCGGTATTTACTTTAACAGAATAGACCGCAAGAACCTCTTTCCACACAGCTCGGCTTCCGCTCATTTCAAGCACATCATAGCTTACAGAGTTCTTTTTCTGTTCCAATCGGTCATCATATTCCTGATTGATTTCCTGAACGACTGTCTGCATTGACATTCCCGTGCCGGAATCCTCTCCCGAAAAGAAGATACCAAACACAGAACCCGCAATCAAGGCTACAAGACATAGCACAATAATTACTACCACCGCAACCCAACCGCCGGCAGCGATAGCGGCTATCAAACCTTTTACCGCCGCTATGATTGCTTTTACTGCGGCAACGGTGGCTTTGGCTGCGGCTTTAATCGTAGCGGCTGTTGCTTTGGCGGTAGCTTTTGCCGCCTGTGCCGCTTTCTGCGAAGCCTTAACCGTCGCCTGAGCTGTTTTCTGTGCCGCTTTCGCCGCTTGCTGGCTTGTCTTTATCGCCGTTTTTGCAGTCTGTTCAGCCGTCTTAACCGATTTCTGTGCGGTTTTCGTTGCTTCTTTCCCGGCAAACTTAATGGTTTTCTTTCCGGAGGAAGTAGCCGACTGCTTAATGGTCTTTTCCGCCTTATCGACAGTCTTAATTGCCGAGCTTGTATTCTGCGAAGCCTGTTTTCTCAAAGACTGCTCGGCTCGTTGTTGCTTGAAACGCTGAATACCGTCCTTTGCGGTGCGGATATTCTCTTTTGTGGTTTCAAGTCCTTTTCGTCCAGCCTTATCGAACGCATAAGCACCATCGTGAACCATCTCGTCAATACCGCTTTCCAGCTTATCGGAAGCATATTCCTCGGCAGAACTGCTGTTGGCATTTACCGACCGTTCCGCCTTTTCTTTTGTTGCGATATACGCCTGCTTCATTCGTTGGGTTGCAACGGCAGCCTTATCTATGGTTCGTATCGTACCTTTTGCATTGTCTTTCGTTTTAATATCAGCCATACAATCCCTCCTTCCTATGCAGGCTGAACCACCTGTTGTGTTATTCGTTAATGAGCTTCGCCACTACAACGAGTCTGCCGTTTGTCCTGGAATACTCACAGGTGGAAAGAGTTAAGAGCTTGTCGCCGTATTCAGCGGTTACGTCGGTATCGTAAAGCGACAGTTCCTTGCACTTCTCAACATAGGCTGTGAAATCCTCGGCAGTCTCCGCATTGACGAACTGATAATATTTGAAGCTTTCAGGACTGTCCGTATAAACCACGGTTTTGAACACGGCAATTACTTCATAGGTCTGTCGGTCGGTCAGCGTATCAAAGGATATTGTTTTGTGCTTTTCCCAAAAGCTCTTGTCCTTGAATTTCATAAGACCGGCGAACATAGAGCCGTCGTTCATATGATGACCGTAGATGATGATATTGTCGCTTGGCAGCTCCATATCGCAGTTTTCCTGAACATAAGGACAGCCGTAGTCGGTGTATGCCTTATCAAAGCCGTGCTTCAGATAGAAGTTCGGGTTGTCCTTTGACTGCATAACGGGATAATTGATTTTTGTGTCCTCAACCTTAATCCAGCCGACCATATCGTTGTTTTGCAGATAAAGCTCCTGATACTCCGGGATAAAGGTCTTTTCTTCGGAGTAGTTCATCGGCTCTTTTGTTTCTTCAGGCTCGGTCTCCACTACCCCAATCAGATTGTCGTACATTTCCGCCTGCTTTGCAGAGTCGTAATAGTGCTTGATGATAAAACCTGAACTGACGGCAAATACAATGCTGAAAGCACAGATTATGGCAATATAGATTTTGTTTTTCATAGGTGTTTCCTTTCTCATTTACAGAATAGGGCAAGGGTTATACACCCTCGCCCGGTTTGGTTGTCATCAGCTTATACAGCTTCGTATTCTTCGGGAACTTATTTGCAAACGGCACAAGCGAACTGCCGACCTTAATCAGTCCGTGTCCTGCGTCAACATTCGTGATATATGAAAGCTGGAGGTCGGAAATGTTAAGCAGCTTGGCAAGCTCAATTCTGTCGGTTGACGCCTGATTGAGCATAATCAAAAACTCGCTGTTTGCAAGCATAGTTCTTGCCGTATGGCTCTGCAAAAGGTCGTCCACATTCTGCGTAATGCCGGTGGCATAAGCACCGTACTTTCTCACACGCTTCCAAAGGGTAAACAGGAAGTTTGCGGAGTATTCGTGCTGGAACAGGAGGTAGATTTCATCAATGAAGATGAAAGTCTGCTTACCCTTAGCACGGTTCTGTGTGATTCGGTTCAGAATAGAGTCAAGGACGACAAGCATACCGATAGGCATAAGCTGCTTGCCGAGGTCAAGAATGTCATAACAGATAAGTCGGTTATCCGTATCAACATTGGTCGGCTTTGCAAAAGTATTCAAAGAACCGTGTGTAAACAGCTCGATAGCAAGGGCGATTTCCTTTGCTTCCGGCTCGTCCTGTTTCAAAAGTTCCGCACGGAAGTCCTGCAAAGTAGGAACAGTACCGGTATATCCTCTCTGCTGATAGTCTCGGTAAACGCTCGCCGTACAACGGTCGATGATAGATTTCTGCTTTGCTCCGAGGTTTGTGCCGCCGATAAGCTGTTCGCAAAGGGACATAATGAACTCGGATTTCAGGATAACCGGATTTGCTCCGTCGCCGTATTCCTTGTTCATATCCATTGCATTGATATGGCTCGGAGAAGTAGCGGAAATATTGATGATTTCGCCGCCGAGAGCCTTTACAAGCTGCGAATACTCTCGCTCGGGGTCGATGATAATAACATCTGCGTTGGAGGAAAGAATGATATTTTCAATCTCTCCCTTTGCCGCAAAGGATTTACCGCCGCCGGATACGCCGAGAATAAAGGAATTGCCGTTGAGTAGCTGTCTGCGGTCGGCGATAATCATATTTTTGCTGATAACATTCTGACCGTAGTAAATGCCGTTTTCGTGGTAAATGTCCTGAACTCTGAACGGGATAAATACCGCAAGGCTTTCTGTGGTAAGGGTTCTGAATGCGTCAATCTTGCGTGTTCCAAAGGGCATAGCCGTATTCAGTCCGTCCATCTGCTGATACTTGAGAACGGCAAACTGGCACAAATGCTTTCTTGCCGTAGTAAGCAGAGCTTCGGTGTCGTTATCAAGCTGTTCTTTGGAGTCCGCAGTATGAACCATAGTGAGTACAGCGAACATCATTCGCTGATCACGAGTGGTAAGGTCATCAAGGAACTCCTTCATTTCCTTTTTCTGCTGTTCCATATCATACGGAACGGTAGCGGAAAAGTTATTGTTCTGATTCTGCTTTCTCTGCCAGTTGGTTATATTCGTCTCAACCCCAAGCAGTCTGCTCTCTGCTTCTCGCACCGCTTCATCGGTAGGAACAGGTACGATGTCAATGGACATCATCAGGTTGCGGTTCAGGTCGGTAAGCTCAGCTACCATACTGTCCTTGATATAGGAAGCGTACTCACGAAGAAAAAGGACTCTCCCGTAACGGTTTCCCATTTTGAAGTAGTCCTTTTCAAGTTCCATTGTATCCGGGCAAACATAATCCTTGAAATCGTGTCCCTTTTTTCTCGTTTCCTTAATATTGAAGTGGTAGGCGGTTTCCTCACCGACACGGAAGAAATCGTGGACAATTCTCAGCCTTTCATCGGTTTCAAGCTCCACACATTTGCTTCCGAGTCTTGCAAAGTGGGCAATCAGGTCAGCACCGACACGGGCAAAATAGGTTCTTGCGTCCTCCACGCTCTTTTTGTTGATGGAGATAGTAACATACTTATCCTGAACGATCGCATTTGCACCGGTCGCCTTGTCGAGAAGCATTTTGTTATATTCCTCTCGGTAAACATCAAGCTCATCGCCGGTTTCGGGGATAAGAATGGTTTTCTCAAAGTCCAAACGGTTAAGCCGTCTGTTGTTGATAGTCAGCTTTGTAGTAGCTCCGCTGTCAAGAGAGTTGAGAAGCTCGGAGTATTCAAGGAACATTGCTTCCTTGTCCTCACGGCTTGCTACGGCAAAGTTAATATCCGTGAACTTGAAGCTCTTGGAATACTTGTCCTTGCCCACACGGAAAATACCGTCATCATAAATGGCGGTAATGGGAATACAATCCTGTACGCCCTTTGGTACTACAAACTTTTCTTTGTCCTGCTTTAACAGGTTCGTAAGGGTTTTAATCATTGTTCTTGTATGCCTCCTTTTGCATAAAAAAATCGCCACTTAATTAAGTGACGATAAAAATTAGTGTTGTTAAGTTTTAATCCCAGTGCTTTCTTGAGTTATAAACATTGTTTACAGCTTCAATATAACAAATAAACGAAGAATGGTTATAGTCATTTGAGGTCAAATACTTGTTTTTTATTCTTTTGTACTGTTCTCTGACTAATGCCCATTTGCCTTTGCTTTTAATATAATCAGCCTTTTCTTTGAGTCGCCTTGAATTAGGTGCTTGATTCCAAAAATACTTATCATAATAAGAAAAGCCTGTTTTTTCGTGAATTAAGCGGTGATAATTGCCGTCAACATCCTCACAGACAATACAGACATCTATTGAAAAATCTGTATCATTGCCCTGAGTGAAACAGCGCTTCTCCGTAGTTAGTGATGATGTTGAATCTTCACAGTCATTCCATCCGTGTTTCCGAAGAACCGTATTAAAAGCCTTTCTGACACACTCCTTGATGTTTCTACAATCCTCCCAGTCATCTATTCTCGTGATTTCAAGGTTATAGTCCAAGTCAATAGGTCTGTTGGCATTTTGCATTATTAGATTTTTTGCACCGCTCCCCACAAGGTAGAATGAAGCACCAATGTCATATTCTTCTTTCAATGTGTGACAAAGGTCTTGCATTATATCTCCACAAAGAGAACGCATACGGCTCAGAAATTGTTTGTCATTTACATACTCGTACATAGTAAAACTCCTTTCTTCCCAAGCCGTCCATTCAGCTAATGCTAAATCATATTATTATAATTAAACAATGCTTACTTGTCAATCCCGAAAAACTGTTCAATTTTCCTTTTTGATTTTTTGTTTTTGTTCGATTGTCGATTTCATCAATTCGTAATAGGTGTTGGTGGAATGAAAAACCAGCTTTTTCGGCATAAGGAACTCGGACTTAATCCACGCCCATATAAATTTCTCAGCTGTCATTCCGTTGTATTTCACAAAGCCTAGAGCCGCAAAAGGGGCAGCTCCCAAAATGCACACCCACGATACGGTTTCTGTTCCAAGGTACGGTTTTAAGAGAAAGTAAAGTCCTACCGCTACCGCACAGGCGAGAACAGAAAAAATGAACTGTCTGAGCGACAGTCCAAAAAACATTGACTCTGTATAGTTTCGTATCTCTCGGTTAATTTTGACTTCCATCAAAAGCTCCTTTCTCTGCGATATGCCTGTTTTGCGTGACGGATTTCATCAGAGCAGACGCAGGCGTCCGCAAGGCAAATTACATTGCCGTTTTTCTTTCCTCCGTAGTACACACAATATTTGCAGTCGCAGTCGGCAGGCGTATAGCCCTGCCATCTATCGTTATTTTTCTTGTTTTTCTTCATCAGAGAACCTCCCGTTATAAGCCCATCATTTCACGGATAATTCGGTCGCTCATCTTTACTGCACCGACAAGCACAAGCATATTGAATACCAGTTCGCCGATATATGCCCATACCTGAGTAACGGCTGCTGCGTCAGGGTTTACTACCGGCGGCGTAGAAGCAAATAGGGAGAAGATGATACAAGCAAGTACAATTACTGCTCCCTCAAGCAAAACGGCACAATAGCTCTTTATAAAGCTCTTACCCACATTCTGCGACGGCTCTCCGGCAAAAGTGGAAAGCGGTATCGGAGCGAGAGCCGTGTACATATACAGCTTGAAAAATCGTCCGTACACCGTCATTATCATAATGAACGACAAGACCGTGATAAACAGTCCGCCGATAAGAGTAACCGCCCACAATGGGATACTCTCAAAAAATCCGCAGCTTTCAATGGTTGTTACCATTTCAGCAGGCAAGGTTGTTTGATTGGGCGTACCGAATCCCGCAGATGTCATTATGGTTGAAATCGTACCTTGTACGATGTCGAACAGGGCAAGCATAAGCTCCAGCCCGTAGGTAATCACACCTTTGGCAATGGCAAATCGAATGAACAGCTTTAATGCGTGTTCCGGTTTCTTTACATCGGTAAAACTGCCGCAGGTGCGAACCACACCGACAACAAAAAACAGAACAAGCAGGGCAAGACCGATAGCCTGAACTGCACCGTTGATATTCACCATTACCGACCAAATACTGCCGCCTTTGAACTGCTGCGGTGAAGTGGTTAGTAACTGCCATATTTCCGATAGCTTGCTGTTCCAAGTTTCAAGGGCATTTTCGAGGTTCTGAACCACCCAGTTATCACTCATCTGTTTGCACCTCCTTTAAGATTAGGGGCATACCTGAAACGCCAGGTATGCCCCGTTTGATAACTGTGTTCTTTTAGCCGGTAATAAGGGTCAGGATTTCCTTGGCAAAGGTGATGATGATACCTCCCGCAAGGGTCAGGAAGCCGTTGGCTCTCTGAGACGGGTCGTGAGACTTCAAAGAGAGACCGACCTGAACGATACCGAAGCCAAGCAGGATAAGACCGATGGCACGGATAAGTCCGAAGATGAAATCGGACAGATTGTTGACTACGGTAATCGGGTCGCTTGCGGCAAAAGCGGTAACGCTCATGCCGCAGACAAGAGTTGCTGCTGCGATTACGGCGCAGTAAGCACGGAAGCCTTTCTTAACCTTTCCGGTCATAGGCAGCTTCTGAGTAGTTTTCTTTTCGTTGTTCTTCTTAAAAATAGTCATTGTGTTTTCCTCCGTTAAAATAAGTTTTTATTTACTTCAAAATCCTCATCGGACAGAAGCTCGTAATTGGTTTCTCCGTAGCTTTCCTCCGGAAGTTCTTCCGGGTCAATAGAAAGAACGGAAATTGATGAGTGTTTGATGGTAACTTCGCCGTGCTTATAGGCAGAAGCCTTTCCATCGGTTGTAAGTGCCACATTCGGGTGCTTCAAGATGTCATACTTGAAATCCATAACGGGGCGTTCTCCACGAATAAACAGAATTGCATATTGGTTATCAAGCATACGAACTTCATCGGGGGTAAGAAGCTCTCGACCGCTAATCTGATAATTGGTGGAGTAGTTACCGCTTCGCCCGGTACTTTTTCCGAAAGTGTTGGTATCAATGGTTTCCTTGCCGAGAAGCTCGGACACATATTTGTGAGTGCTTTGCTCGTTACCGCCGAGATATAAAAACTCGTCGCAGTTGCCGACAATACTTTCCCATTGCTTTTCAAACAAGGCTTTTAACTGAGCCAAGTTCTGCAAGATGATACTTACCGACACTCCACGGGAACGCATAACTGACAGTATCTTGTCAAAGTCATCGGGCAGGCTCACATTCGCAAATTCGTCCATCAGGAAATGAACAGGAACGGGAAGCGAGCCTCCGTGAATATGGTCGGCAGCATAAAACAACTGCTGAAAAAGCTGTGTGTAAAGGATAGATACCAAGAAGTTAAAGCTGGAATCGTTATCCGGTATCAAAGCAAACAGAGCGACCTTTTTCTCTCCGAGTGATGGGAGGTCAAGCTCGTCTGTGGTGGTTAAAGAAGCAAGACTTTCAAGATTGAACTTTTCCAGTCTTGCCGCAAGGGTTATCTGTATGGACTTTAAGGTTTTCGCCGCACCTGAATGATAGGAACGGTAATACTTCAAAGCGATGTGGTCGGGATTTGACATTTCCAGTTCCGCAAACAGTTCGTCAAGAGGAGAAGGTCTTGTGTCCTCCTCGTCCTCAATCGCACCGGCTCTGAGCATTTCCATTATCATTGCAAAATTCTGTTCATCTTCGGGTGCTTCATAATGAAGATAAAATATTAGTGCAAGCAGAAGCATTGAAGCCGAGGTATCCCAAAAGGGGTCTTGTGCCTGACTGCCTTTCGGAGTGGTACTCTTAAAAAGGTTCGTCACGAGCTTTTGCACATCGTTGTCATTCTGTAAATAGACAAATGGGTTATAGCAATGACTTTTCTCCATTGAAATCAAATCGAGAACACGGACTTCATAGCCTTTGCTTTCAAGCAGCTTTCCGGTATCTCGGAGAATTTCGCCCTTTGGGTCAAGAATGACAAATGATGTGTTGCACTGCATAAGATTCGGCTTGCAGTAAAACCTTGTCTTACCGGCTCCCGAACCGCCGCACACAAGGGTGTTTAAGTTTCTTCGGTGCTTCTTCGCATTGAGTCCGATACAGACATTTTGCGTCATCAGCTTATTTGCAGAAGCCGGAGACTGTCTGTATTTTTTGTTTACGGCTCTTGCATTGCCCCATTTCGCAGAACCGTGTTCTTCACGCCTTCGGTAATTCTTCTGTGTTGAGAAGTAAATCCCAATACCCATTGCATAGCAGAGAAGCAAAACGAGGACAGTTTTTAGGCTGTCCTCGCATAGCTCAATATGAAATGGTTCGTTGAACGCTGTTAATAGGCTCGGCAGTATTTCCGGCAATCCTCCTTTTACAGAGGGTGCAATCAGAAGTGCCAGCCATACGACCGGGATAATACCGATGACGGAAAGAATAATAGCAGACTGCCTTTCGTTATCTCGATTCACAGGAGCGTTCCTTTTCGATAACTCTGAACTTTTTCTTTGGGGCAGTTCCGACCTTGATGATAAGGTCGTCCACCGCATCGGTAGATTTACCCTCGTTCATCAAATCTGTTTTCTCGTCATTGAGAGAACGGATAATAATGCCGTGTTCATAATCGTCCAATGCGATATGATACATTTCTTCCTTCGCCATAGTCTCACCTTATCTTTCGTAGTCTTTGCTTCGTTCCTGCTTTTTCTTGTAAAGCTCATCGGAAACACGGGAATGAATATCCGCCATTGCATTTCTCGTTTTGGAAAGCTCATAGCGAATGTCCTTCGGCTCTTTGCCGGCGAGCTTCTCAGGAATACGGTTGATAGCAAAATTTTGTGTATCGACGCCGTACTTCTTGCAAAGCATATAGCCGATACATACCGCCTGAAAGCCCATATCCGCTCTGCTGTAACTGTCGCTGTTAATGGAGAGCTGTGCGTGGCCAAGCTCCTGTGCTACGCACTGAGCGACCGCTACGCTGTCTCCCACATCACGCTTTACATACAAGGTCTGCTCCTCATTGTTGTAAAACGCCGCCATATTGGGATACGGAAGCTCATTTGTTGCTTCCACTTCAACCGGGGAAGAATCCAGCATAACGGTAATGAGTGCTTTCGGGTCACGGTTGACAGTCGGAGCAGGCGGTCTCTTGCCGTTGGTCTGTGAAACATCAAAGACCTTTTTCACATTATAGGAAATGCCGGTTGTACCGTCTCTCTTTGCATACTCGACAGGTTCAAGAATGGAAATGCTTTTCGCTCCTTTCTGAATTTTCACATTATCCTTGCTCCAGTCATCAAAGTTTTTGAGCTGGCTTGCTTCGGGAAGCTGCTTGAAAATCAGAAGTGCATTGACCGCAGAGTATCGGTCGAGACGGCTCTGCGTATCAAGGAAGGCTTTGAACTTTTCCGGGTCGGAAACGATCGCCTTTGCGGTGTCGTCCGCCATCTGATATACGGCTTCTTTTTCCGCTTTCATCTTCTCGGCATATTCCTCTTTGGAAAGTCGTTTGCTCTGCTGTCCTGCCTTAGCAGGGGTAAAATTATTTGTCATTGTGATTACCTCTCTTTCACATTTTTGCTTTTGGGTTTCGGCTGCTGGTGTACGGTCTGTGCCGGGGCGTTCTTTACCTCCGGCTTTGATACCTCCGGTTCTTTGCGTTCTGCTTCTTTCTGCTGCTTGGACTGTGCCTTATATCGGTCAAGCTTTGCTTTCACCGACGGCTTTCTCTGTCTGTCGCTTACAGTACCCTTATCAGTTTGCATATCTACCGGCTCGGAGTCGTGCCTTGACGGAGGGTTTTTGTCCGTTTTGGCGACTGTGGGGTTTGACTGGGAATACCCCTCTTTCTGAATAGGTTTTCTGACGGCTTCCTCAGTGATGATTTCGTTTTTGGTTTTCGTCGGCTTGTCTTTCTCCAAAGCTTCACGCTTTTCGACAGCCTTCTGAGACTCGGTGACAATCGCAGCCTTATCAACTTTACCGAGTTCAAATCTCTCAACGATTCTCTGAATTTTGGAAGCGTCCTCTGCACGGGCAATAATATCAATCGGTACATTATCGCCCTTTGTGTTTTTATCCCTGAGTACGCAGTATAGAACGCCGTAGCGTTTTGCCTGCTCGGTAAACTTCTTCAAGTCCTTGTTGGGGATAGAAAACACCTTCAGTTCCTTGCCCGACTTAATCATATTGGTAAGTCGAGCCTTGCCTTTTGTTTTCTGTTCCTGTTTGAGAACAGAGACTAATAGAACGGCAATATTCTTTGCTGCCGCTCCGCTTAATTTTGCGGCTACTTCAAAGCCCTCAAGCGATAGCCTGACGACCTGTTCTGCCGCATCACCTCCGTTTGTCATAACGGTTCTGCTCCTTTCTTTCCTGTTTTTCTTCGTAAACTCTAACCGTCTCAAGGTTGGCTTCAATGACCTTTGACCTTTCGGCTATGTCATCACAAAGACCGACCTCTTTGCGGAGAGTCCACAGCTTGCTCGTGATTGCCGCAATCTGTTCTTTGACATTTGATAGCTCATCGTCACTCAAATTTCTTCTTAACTGTTTTCGCAGGTGCGTTCTATCGTCAGTCAATGATTTGATTTGCGACAACACGGACTCTTTATATGAGAAAAGCTGCTCGTCGGTAGAAATGTTCTCCCGTCCAAGCAGCCTTGTCTCCTGAGTGATTTTGTCGAGCTTCAGCAAATCTTCTTTCAAAAGATAGTGAAGCCTTGCGGTATTCTGTTTTTTGTATTTCGGCAGATAACCCAGCTTATAGCAGTAATGCAGATACAGCCCATACAGTCCGCCGACCTTTTTGATTTTGTGTTCTCTTGTGGGCATTCGGTACTGCCTGACTCTTACCGTTTCTTTGGCAAAAGGAACGATGAGAACCTTTTGATTTTCCGTCAGCCTACGCTTGATTGCTTCCTCGGTATAATTCTCTCCGAGGGATTTAAGTCGTATCGGCTTCTTGTATCCTTTCGGAACAATCGTCCAATACTTTCGGCTGTCGCTGAGACAATGCTCATAGCCCATCTGCGTGAGAATATAATCAAAGGTCTTTAGGTTGGTGCTGTGTGCAATCGCTTCATCAATGGCGTCACGAGTAATGGAGTATCGGCTCGGCATACCGGCTTGCTCCTGCTTGTAGTAATAAGAGGATTGCTTACTGCGGTTCGGGTTCGGATTATAATACAGTCCGTACTTTTCACAGAGACGGTCGGCAACAAAACGGAACTTGAACCACGCTTTTTCATCTCCCCATAACCGCTTGCCGTCTACAAAGGAAACGGAGTTGATTACATAATGGCAGTGCAGGTGCTTCGTATTCAGATGAGTAGTAACCACCACCTGAAATCTTTTGCCCCACACTTCGTTTGCAAATTCCATTCCGATTTTCTGTGCCAGCTCCGGGGATATGTCCTGTTCCTTAAAACTCAGGTATCCGTGATAGGCTTGTATGCCGTCGTCTTTGCCGTATGCTTTTTTCACAGATACAAACTGGTCTCTTGCGGTCGCAGGGTTGCAGTTGATACCCTCAACGAAAAATTCACGCTCGGTTTTTTCTTCGTCCTTTGCGTAGGCAAGCACATCACGGAGAGCCTGATACTGTTCCTCGGTGTAAATATCTGCCGCCGTCTTTTCGGGATTGGCGGCATAGTCGATTACCTGACCGAGCCTTGATGTGACCGACCACAATTTACTTACTGCCATTTCATATCGCTCTTATCGGGTCTTAAAAAAGTACGCTCCACATCAGCCTGAAACTTGTGCCAACGCTCGGCTTCCTTTTTGAGCTGCGGTGCGTCCACAAATCCGAGGGTGTTTGCTTTCGCAGCAAGCTGATTGATGTTGTTGCCGATAGCAGAAAGCTCACGCATAACATCGTAAAATCTTTCGTCGGGCTTTTCTCTCGGCTCGTAGCCTTTGAGAAGCAAACGGATAAGACCAGACTCGGACATACAAGAACGCTTTGCTTTTTTCTGTAAGTCCTGAGCTTCATCTCGGCTTAACCTAACAATCTTCTGAATGTTTCTTTTCCTCATTTTTATCGCTGTCCTTTCTGTAAATATAGTGTCTGTCCCGGTTTATCTGAAACAGGCACATTGTTGTTACTCCGAAAGAGCCGCCGATGATTAACCCGGCGGCGACCAATGCTATCTCCCGCATAGCTTATGCTCCTTTCTTGCTTGGGGTATTAGGGGCAACCCCTAACGAGTGTACCGTTTGGAAACCTGTGGTTATCCAAATGGTCTGCTCGCTAAGATTATGCAGACACTCAGGGTTGCCCCATAGATTGACTTTTATCTCTCCATATCCTTTGAGACAGGCTTATACGGCTTTGCTTCAATACCGTCCAAAGACTTGTAAAATCTCTCCGGGTATTTGAACTTTTCCTCGTACTTACGAGCCAGTTCTTTCGGCATACTGAGAAACTTTTCCGACTCAATCGGTGCGTAAGCAATGAAGAACTTGCCGGCAATAATGTCGAGCATTTCACGGTTGCTGTCATCTTTCACATAACATTTTTCAATCTTCCAACCGTCCTTGCCACCGTGTTCATCAGCCATATACGCTTCCAGTCGCACACATTTATCCGACCCGTCAAGGGAAGAAGCATAGATAGAATATCCGCCCATACCCTCAATGAAAGCCTTATTGTTACTGCTGACAACATAGGTTCTTTGTTCCTCTGTGTATGGCTTGTCAAAGCTGTCAGCCGTAAAAACAATATATCCGGTCGTGTGGTTTCTTTCTTTTTCTACCTGCCGGAAATGAGCTTTCAACTGCGGATAACTCATCTCAACATTCTCAGGCTCGGAATAAACAGCCCTGTTCAGCGGCAAGCCGTTCATCTTTCCTTCATCGTTGCAGATGATGGCAACATCGTCCTCAAAGGGCATATATTCTTCAATATCTCCCTCCACAAGAGACTGCATTGCTTCCAGCGTATCCTCAATCTCAATGAGCTTCGGATACCTGCCCGGCTCAACGAGAATGACGGAAATCTTCTCCGGTGCTTCGACCTTTTCAAAGGTATCTTCGTGAATATTCAAAGCGAGAGAGCTTCCGTTTTCCCAACTCATATGAATCTGTCCGGCGTCGTCAACAAACTTAACCGTTCCTTTCAGACCGTAGGGCATTTGACTTTCTCCAGCCATTTCAGTGAGTACAATCTGCGTACCCTCCGGGTACATTTCTCTGATTTCTTTTAGTTTCATCGTGCAAAACTCCTTTCGGTTTTATCTTTTATTCCCAAGCGTTTACAAAGAAAGTCGTTGACATCTTTCCCGTATTGGGGAGGGTCGTCAACGACTTCATAATTATCTGAAAGAATCGTCTGCAACGCTTTGGTTGCTTTTCTTCCGGCAATATCATTATCCAAATGAAGAACAATTCGCTTGATTGTTTTGTCTTTTTCAAGCAGCCTGCCGAGTGTAACAGGCACTTTTGAGTCCTCGATTTTCTGCTTTGGGGAATACACTCCCGCAAGAGAAACAAGGTTAAACTGTCGCCAGTCTTTGCCCTCCAGCTTCATCAAAGTTGCATAGGAAAGCAGGTCAATAGCACACTCAAAAAGATGAACCTCTCCGGTGTTTTCGGCAGTCAGGCGGAAAGAGTATTGCTTTTTACTGCCGGTGCAGTCGCCCATAATCCTTGATTGATTTGTTGCTCTGTAAGCGGCGTATTTAGGTTCTTTGTTCTCGTCATAGCCGATAAAAACAGCATTGTGATATGGGAGCGACTCAATGATTAGCTCCTGTTCCAAACAGTGGTTGATGATTTCATAATCAATCCCACGCCCGAAAAGGTAATCAAATACCACATCGGCAGTAGGACTTTTTTCAGGCAGAAGCAAGGGTTGTTCCTCATAGCTTTTGATGTTTTCACAAGTCGGAAAGCTGACTGAACCGTTTCCCATAATGGTCTGAACCGCCTGCACAAAATCCATTCCACGGACTTTGATAAGGTAATCGAGGGCGGATTTGCCCCCGATACCTCTCGACCACCACATCCATTTTCCGTTGGAAATCTTCAAACTGTCGTGGGTTCTTGTGGTGTAGGTGTTGCTTGAAAACTTGACAAGCTCGCCCGGTTCATACTCTCTGAGATAGGTTAATAAATCCATTCGTTTGGCTTCGGTTATGACTTCCGGTGCAATATACGGCATAGGTATCACCGCCGTTCTACATCAGCAAATCGGCAACCGCTTTCTGTATCGGTTCGTTGATACTGAGCTTTGCAATGATAATGAGTATCTTATCAACAGGGCAGCCGATGTCATTCCAAACAGTCCAAGCACCTCCCGCAAGGTCGTCGTTTTCATACAAAGCAATGATTTCTTCCGGCGAAAACACCGTTTCAATGCTCTGTCGAACCAACTCTCCGTAGAAAGAAAGCTTTGCATTTCTAAGGGCAAATTCTGCTTCCTTTGCGGGCGGTTTGCTTCTTTTTAATTCGAGATATGCTTTATCAAGTCTCCTGACCACAACCATCATCATTGCATCAAAAGGGTTAATGATTGCTTTTCTGCAAGGGCAGTTTTCTCTTTCCTTATCGGGTGTCATTTTATCGTTCATAGGTTTTCTCCTTTCGTGTGTTCGGCACTTCGCCCTCATCGGGTTCGCCGCCGACAATTTCGTTTTCTCGCTTATCCATATTGAGCAGAATATTCAGCTCGTCCAGTCGGGCAAGCTTTGTTTTCAATTCTTCCTCTTGGATAAATGGTTTTTGGACTTCTTTCTTTGCGGTTTCCAACTGATTTTTGGTGTTCTCAAGGTCGTTCTCCGCAAGTGACAAGCTCTCGGCAAATCTCTCAATTCCGTTATCAAGACGGATAATATTGCCGTATGCGTCATCGCCGAGAGGAACATTTCTGCTTGTTGCACCTTTCAGTCGAACCTCATAATTTCGCTCTGCGGTATTAAAAAGCAGCTCCGTTTCAAACCCTCTGTACTTGCCGAGAGGAATAGGGTCGGGGCTGTTCATCTGTTTGCAGGCTTCAATGATTGCTTTACCGGCGTCGGCTTTTTCGGAATAAAAAACACCCTTAACCTCCATACCGACAAAGCGGTCGTCCGTTGGTTTCGGGTGCTGTTTCGCAGTT
Organism: Faecalicatena faecalis; assembly: GCF_012524165.2. Classification (GTDB taxonomy): domain Bacteria; phylum Bacillota; class Clostridia; order Lachnospirales; family Lachnospiraceae; genus Faecalicatena_A; species Faecalicatena_A faecalis. The sequence continues at coordinate 4,796 of NZ_JABACJ020000040.1, read as the reverse complement.
TCTACATCTTGCTTCAAGCCTTCAATGCGGTTTTCCAAAGCTGTAATTCGCTGCGGATAATATTTGATTATCTTATCTTCCAAAGCATATCTTTCAGAGAGAAAGTTGGATTTTAAGAGCTTCAGCTTTTGGACTTGAATATCCAAATCCATCTTCTCCTTAATATACGGATTGCCGGTGGCAAGCATTTTAATTTCTGCATAGGACAGAGCGGTTTCATCAATATCCTCGGCAGAACGCACCGGAGATTTGCTCGTCATAATCTGACTGGCGAACTTTTGCTTTCCCTCTACAAGCTGATAGAGATATGCGTCAAAGGTCTGCTCCGTTACATAGCGGTAAATATCTACATCAGGGTTTGAGTTGCCCTGACGGATAATTCGACCGGAACGCTGCTCCAAGTCTGACGGTCTCCACGGACAATCCACATCGTGAAGTGCGATAAGTCTGTCCTGAACATTCGTGCCGGCTCCCATCTTCTGCGTAGAGCCGAGAAGCACTCTGACCTCGCCCTTGCGGGTCTTTTGGAACAGTTCTTTCTTCTTCACATCGGTATCTGCTTCGTGGATAAAGCGGACTTCGCTTTCGGGGACACCACGCTCTATGAGCTTCTTTCTGATGTCGTTATATACCGAGAATGTGCCGTCGTTCTTTGGTGTTGAGAGGTCGCAGAACACAAGCTGTGCCGATTTTTTATCGGCTGTTTCCTCCCAAATACGGTAGATGTTATCGACGCAGGCGTTGATTTTACTACCCTCAAAATCAGGCAGCATATCGTTGAGCATACGCTGGTCAAGAGCCAACTTTCTGCCGTCGTTTGTGATTTTGAGCATATTATCTACACTCGAATCCACACCGCCACCACGGACTTTCTCGGCTCGTTCCGCAAGGGAAGCAACCATTTCTTTCTGCATTTCCGACGGCTTGACCGCAACATTGTGGAAGTGTGCTTCCGGCACAGGCAGCTCCAGCATATCCGCCGTCTTAATGTCGGCAACCTCCTTAAACATCGCCATAAGCTCCGGAAGGTTATAGAATTTTGCAAAGCGGGTTTTCGCTCTGTAACCCGTTCCCTCCGGGGTAAGCTCAACAGCTGTTACAGTCTCTCCGAAGGTACTTGCCCACGAGTCGAAGTGTTGCAAGTTGTTTTTCACAAGCGTGTTGTACTGCAAGTATCGCTGAATGGTATAGAGTTCCACCATACTGTTTGAGATAGGAGTACCGGTCGCAAATATCGTTCCTCGACCGCCTGTAAGCTCGTCAAGGTATCGGCACTTCATAAACAGGTCGGAGGATTTCTGTGCTTCCGTTTGAGCGATACCGCCCACATTACGCATTTTGGTGTAAAGATAGAGGTTCTTGTAATAATGGCTCTCGTCGATAAAGAGCCTGTCCACACCGAGTTCTTCAAAGGTAACAACATCATCCTTGCGGCTTTGGTCGTTGAGCTTTTCCAACTTTTGTTTCACGGACTTTTTAGACTTTTCAAGCTGTTTAATGGAGAAATTTTCTCCACGGTTTCGCTTCAAATCCATAATACCGTCTGTCAGTTCTTCAAGCTGTTGCTCAAGAATTGCCCTCTGTCTTTCAATGGACATCGGTATTTTTTCAAACTGAGAATGACCGATGATTACGGCGTCATAATCTCCCGTAGCAATTCGACCACAGAACTTTTTACGGTTCTTTGTCTCAAAATCTCGCTTTGTTGCCACAAGAATATTCGCCGCCGGATAGAGTTGTAAGAACTCCGCCGCCCATTGCTCGGTTAAGTGATTTGGCACTACGAACAGCGACTTATTGCAAAGTCCCAGTCGTTTGGACTCCATAGCAGCCGCCACCATCTCAAAAGTTTTGCCTGCACCGACTGCGTGTGCCAACAGCGTGTTGCCGCCGTACAGAATGTGTGCAACCGCATTTTTCTGATGTTCACGGAGTTCGATTTCTGGGTTCATACCGTTGAAAACAATGTGGCTTCCGTCGTACTCACGGGGTCTTATGCTGTTGAACTTTTCGTTATACATCTTCGTGAGTTTTTCTCGGCGGGCAGGGTCAGCCCATATCCAGTCCTGAAAGCCCTGCTTTATGAGTTCCTGCTTTGCCTGTGCGATTGCCGTTTCTTTTTTATTGAGGACGGCTTTCTTTTTGCCTTCTTCATCTTCGATATAGTCAAAGATACGGACATCTTTCAGGTTCAGCGTTTCCTCAATTATCTTATATGCGTTGATGCGGGAAGTACCGTATGTGCTGTACGCTTTTACATTGGAACGGTCATAGCTCTTTCCCTCAATGTTCCATTCGCCGGTAAACTGAGAGTAGTGAACCTTGATATTCCATTGTGCATAGCGTGGGGTGTCGAGAAACTCAAACATAAACTGTTGGAATATTTCGGGCGGTATCCAAGTCGCACCGAGCCTTACGGAAATCTCGCTTGCCGTCAAATCCTTTGGTTGCACCTTTTCAAGTGCCTGCACATTGACGGTGTAATCTTCGGGATACAGAGTCGCAGACCTTTTGGCTGTTGCCAGCTTCTCACGAACATTGCCCGACAGATATTCGTCTGCCATCAGATACTTCGGCTCATAAGAATTGCCGTACTCATAAAGGGGATTTAAGAAGATAACACCCTTTAAGTCAGAAAATAATTCTTCCTCGCTTTTACCGGACAACTCCATCATATATTCCATATCAATGGCTGCTTTTTCACCCATAGAGACAGCGAGAGCTTCGTCTGCGGTGCCAACCTCCGTTACCGGCTTGTGCGGTTTAATCGTCCTTTTGTAGAACATATCCGCCTTGCGTTCCAGTTCACCATCTTCGTTGATGACCTCAAGAGCAGAGAGCAGAGCATAGGAGCTGTCGTCGGAAAAAGCGGAAGTATTGGCACGGCTGTTAATCAGTCCGTACTTCTTTGTGAAGCTGTCATACAGAGTGTTCAGCTTTTCCTGTGCCTGTTTGATTTCGCTGTCGGGGTAATCCTCGGTTTGCAGTTCAATCAGGTTTCGGACGCAATCCCTTATCCCCATCATACCCTTGATACGGTTCTCGGCGGTTGCAGATACCTCCACCGGGGACATACGGGAGTTCTCACGGAAATAGATTTTATCGTCCAAAACCGTATAAGAGAAGTTCCTTACCGTAGGGTCTGCCGGGATAGAATTATCTTCTTCCTCCAGCTCATCGGCAACTTCGTATTCGGAGATTTCTCCGTGAATGTTTGAGACTGCTTCGTTCAAAAGCTCCGAAAGGTCGGCATTATCAAACGGTTCACAGGTTGCTTCCGGTCCGAAGCGACCGCTTGCCATTTTCATTTCGCCGAGTACCATTTCCGGGTGCTGAACAAAATATGAGTTCATTCTTATACCGTTTTCATCGGTGTCAAGATGAACCCAATCCGGCTCAATATCTATGAGTCTGTCTCGCTTTTGCAGAAACAGAATATCGGATACAACCTCTGTTCCGGCATTGCCTTTGAAGGTGTCATTCGGAAGTCTGATTGCTCCGAGAAGCTCCGCCCTCTGTGCGATATATTTTCGGACATTGGAGTTTTCCTTGTCCATAGTTCCTTTGCTTGTCACAAGAGCCATCACACCGCCGGGGCGTAATTTGTCAAGCGATTTTGCAAAGAAATAATCGTGGATTAAGAAGTTGTACTTGTCATATCGTTTGTCGGAGACTTTGAAGTCTCCGAAAGGCACATTGCCGATAACACCGTCAAAGAAACTGTCGGGAACATTTACTTTCTCAAAGCCCTGTGCCGCAATAGAAGATTTCTGATAAAGCTGCTGAGCGATACCGGCTGAAATGGTATCAAGCTCCACGCCGTAAACCTTTGCGTTTTCCATTGACTTAGGCAGCATACCGATGAAGTTACCGATACCGCAGGACGGCTCAAGCAGGTTGCCCTCCTGAAATCCCATCTGTTCCAACACCTTATAAATGGCGGTAGATACTTCGGGGGGAGTGTAAAAGGAGGTCAAGGTGCTTTCTCTTGCCGACGCATATTCCTCCGGCGTCAGGATGTTTTTCAGCATTGCATACTCTGTATGCCAAGCTCCTGCTCGTTCGTCAAAGGCTTCGGGAATACCGCCCCAACCGACATATCTCGACAAGATTTTCTGCTCATCGGGTGTCGCAAAACGGTTTTCGCTTTGACAATCTTTCAAGACCTTAATCGCCGCATAGTTTCTGTGAAAACGCTCTTTCTTGTTCACTTCCTCAACCTGATTATTAGCAAGGTCAAAGTTGTGTCGCTCCGACATAGGAATATCCGGATGGAGGTCAAAGCTCTTTACCTTTGACTTTTTCTTTTGCTCCCAAACGGGAACTATCGGCTCAGGTTCTTTCTCTCGGTTGTCCTTAACTTCAACGCCGTTGTGTTCGGATAAAGCCTTAAAGTCATCAAGCAAGTCAGGTCTGATACCAAGTACAGAACCGTCATCTTCAAATACAAAGGCTTCATCAACAAGGAAATGATAAAACTCTGCACCGTGCCATTCGTTATCGCTGTCCCTTGCAACAAGACCGTTTTCATCATAACTGAGAGCAATGTCGTCAATCTTTAATCTGCCAAGCACGGAATATAGGATTTCTGTTTCTCGGTCAAAAACCGGAACTTCAGAAACCGCAGTAACAAGGCTCTGCATTGTCGCTTTGGTACAGTCTGTGAAATCAGGCTGTTCCGAAAACTGGTCCTATGTCAAGAAAAAGTACAAATTAAATGTAACCAATTTTCTCCCGTTTGTGGATAGCTTTGCCTAACTCGCAACTTCCATGATGTTCCTTTCAAGATTTGCAAG